>CAVTSO010000016.1:0-42583 GCA_963737445.1 uncultured Actinomycetes bacterium
CTGAGAACCGCGACTGGTGCGACGGGGCGGCGCGACCGCGCCTCATCACACCGCTGGTTCGCTCAGCCGGCGTTCTCTTCGAAGGAGACGGTGGCAATCGCACCTCCACCAGGTGCGTTCTCGAGGCGAAGGATCGCACCGTGTCGCTCTGCGATGGCGTGGGCAATCGCAAGTCCGATGCCGCTTCCGGGGACGCCCCGCGACGCGGCGCCTCGGTAGAAGCGGTCGAAGGCGTGTTCGGCGTCTGACTGTGAAAGACCGGGACCGTGATCGCGGACACGCAAGACGGGATGCGGGCCGGCGGACACGGTTACCGACACCGCCCCGGCGTCCGGGCCGTACTTGAGCGCGTTGTCGACAAGGATCCGCACCAGCTCACCGAGGCGTCCGGAATCCCCCGTCACCGGCGCCACGGCAAGGTCAGCCTCGATCAGTCGTCCGCCGTACACAGCGCGCAGCTCATCGCAAGCTTCCTGCACCACCTCGTCGAGCCGCACACGCTCCCTCAACCGTTCGGAGCGCTCAGCCTCAGCCAGTGAAAGCAACTCGGTCAGAGTTCGGGCCAGGCGCTCGCTCTCATCCGAGACGATTCCAGCGGACTCGTGCACCTGCTCGAGATCGCCACGCTCCGCGGCCCGCGCGACGATGCGTGCGTGGCCCTGCAGCGCGGTGACTGGAGTTCGCAGCTCATGTGACGCGTCAGCCACGAATCGCTGTTGCTCCTCGGTCGCTCGCTCGGCGCGCGCGAGCAGCCGGTTGAAGGCTGCGGCCAGCCTGCCGAGCTCGTCGCCCGAATCCTCGCTCAGCCGGCGGTCGAGCTCATCGCCGGGGATTGCATCTGCCTGCCGCCGCATTCGCTCTATCGGTCGCAGCGCACCGCCGGCCAGAAGCGCGCCTACCACGGCAGATGCGGCTATCACCGCCGCCCCCACGGCCAGCAGCGTCGAGAGCAGCGTGGAGAGGCTCGAGTCGATGGCACTGTTGGCCAGCAGCACCACCGCATCTCCGCCCTGCGACCGTGGCCATCGCGCCGAGGTCGACCCGCCGGGCGCTCCCGGCAATCGCGTTGTCGATCTCGGCGCCGGATGTGTCGCGCCCGCTGGTGGAGTAGCTCTGGGCGACCACCCTTCCGGAGGAGTCGGTCAGCCATATCCGTGCACCGGGGCCGGCGAGGCGGTCGAGCGACATCTCGCCCGGATCCTCGATCGACGCAGCGCTCTTGGCCAGCGATAGGGCGCTCTTGCGAGCGCTCGACTCCAGGCTCGATCGCACGACCAGATAGGTGGCAACGGAGGTGGCGGCCACGAGCGCGGTCATCGCGACCACGAACAGCAGCGTCAGCCGGGTCCTGAAGCTCATGGCTTGATGGTGTACCCGACGCCTCTGACCGTGCGGATCAGCGAGCCGTTGGCGCCACCGCCGAGCTTCTTGCGGAGCGATGAGACGAAGAAGTCGATCACCTTCGAGTCACCCAGATACGAGTAGCCCCACACGCCCTCGTAGATCTGCTCGCGGGTGAACACGCGGCCGGGGGCATGCATGAGGAAGGCGAGCAGCTCGAACTCGCGCGCGGTCAGCTCGATCGCCCGCCCGTCCATGACGACCTCGCGCCGCTCGGTGTCGAGACGGATGGGCCCGACCTCGAGCGCCGGACCCGGCTCCGTGACGCGGCGGGTGAGCGCGCGCAGCCGGGCCAGCAGCTCCTCCACCGCGAACGGCTTGGCCAGGTAGTCATCCGCGCCGGCGTCCAGCCCGATCACGCGATCACCGATCCGGTCGAGCGCGGTCAGCATCAGGATCGGCGTGCGAAAGCCCGAGCGCCTGGCCGACCGGCACACGGTCAACCCGTCGACGTCGGGCAGGCGCACGTCGAGGATCACCAGGTCGGGGTGCTCGCGCTCCAGCGCCGCGAGGCCGTCCGCGCCGGTGCCGGCGAGCGTCACCCGATAGCCGGCCTCGATCAGCTCGACCTCGATCAGGCGCGCGATCGCGGCATCGTCCTCGACCACCAACACCTGCTGGGAATGGGCGTTCACGAGCCAACCATAGTCCCCGCCCGGCATCCTTCCCGAACCCTTACCAAACCCTCGACAAGCGCTCGATCGGCGCTGTCTGCGGCCTTGAGTGCGTGTCCTACGGTGGGTCTCGAAGGTTTCGAATCCAAGGAGACCCACAATGGTCAGCAAGAAGTCCCACATACTCATAGTGTCGGCGGCGCTCAGCGCAGTGACGATCGCCGGCGGCGTGACCGCCGTCGAGCTCGCCGCGCGCACGCCAAGCGTGCACTCGGCGCCGGCGCCCGCCTACGTGGTCGCAGCGACGCACGCCGCCGCCGCCCCAGTCGCGTACGAGCAGGAAGCAGGTGAGGAGTCATGATTCGCCGCATCTATGCCGCCCTTTGCGCGGCCGTGGCCGTCGTCGCCGTGTTCGGGGTGCTCGCGTTCCAACAGCGCACCGTCGCCCCCACCGCCACAGGCACCCCGGTCGTGATGGCGCGAACCGCCAGCGGCGCGCTGGTTCCCGTCACAACAGCCCCCTCCACGGTGCACGCCACGACTTCCAGTTCCGGCGTTGCGACCCAGTCAGCCGCCACCACCACTGGCGGCACGGGCACCGCCGTCGTGTACGTCAAGAATGCCAAGGGCAACTTCGTGCCGGTCGGCAGCTCCCCCGCCACACCGGCCCCTGTCGCAGCCGTGACGAGGAGCTCATGATGTCGCTGCAACGACACACGTTCAGTGCGATGGGGACGGACTGCGGACTGGTCGTGACCGCCGCCCAATCCGACACGGCCATGGCGCGCCGCGCAATCGGCGCAGCGCTGACAGAGCTGAGCGCGCTGGAACGGGCGCTATCACGGTTCGATGCGAGCAGCGGCCTGTCCCACCTGAACGCGGCAAGCGGATCGTGGGTCGAGGTCGACGAGCGCCTGTTCCATGCCGTGAAGGCCGCGGTTGAGGCTCGAGAGATCACGGGCGGCCGCTTCGATCCGACGATCCTGCCCGCGCTCGTCGCCGCCGGCTACGACCGCACGTTCACCGAGCTCGAGCCTCGCCCGGCGCGGCGGGCCGAGGGCTGGCGCGCCGGCGCGGGCCTCTTCATCGACGAGGACGGCAGCCGTGCACGCATCGATGCCGGCGCCGCCGTGGATCTCGGCGGGATCGGCAAGGGCTTCTCGGCACAGCGCGCGCTCGAGGCCATGCGGCGCGCGTGGCCGGAGCTCCAGGGCGGGCTGGTCGACCTCGGCGGAGACATCGCCTTCTTCGGCGCGCCGCCCGGCGCCGCCGCGTGGCGGGTCGCGGTCGCCGACCCGCGGCGGCCTGGCGAGACCCTGACGACGCTCGCCCTCCGCGACGCCGGCGTCGCGAGCTCGGGCCGCGACCGCCGCCGGTTCGGGCCGGAGCGGTCGCTCCATCACCTGATCGACCCCGTCACGGGCGCGCCCGCGGTCGCCGGTCCCCTCGCGGTGACCGTGGTCGCGCCCGACGCGACTGAGGCAGAGGTTCACGGCACGACACTCGCGATCAGCACGCTCGACGAAGCGCGAGCGCACATCGAGGCCCACTCCGGCGTCTCGGCGCTGTACGTGCCCCCCAGGGATCGCCAGTGCGGCTCGGCGCGTTGCCGGTCGCGCTGCAGATCCGGTTCGAGGTCGCGGCCTGATGGTCGTCGCGCACCTTCCGCTCGCCTGGATCATCGCGCGCGCGGCCGGCATGGTCGCGCTGGCGCTGCTGACGTTCTCGACCTGGCTCGGCCTCGCGATGAGCACCAGGATCCTGGGGCCCCGCCGCCAGAAGGCCCTGCTCGGCTGGCACCAGACGCTCGTCTGGACAGGCCTCTCGATGCTCGTCCTCCACGCGGGCGCGCTGCTCTTCGATCCGGTTCTCCACTTCGGTCTCCCCTCCGTGCTCGTGCCCTTCGCTGCCTCCTGGCGGCCAGGCGGCAGTCGCGATGGGCGTGATCGCCGGCTGGCTCTCGCTGATGCTCGCGCTCTCGTTCCGGGCCCGGCGCTGGATCGGCCACCGCGGCTGGCGGCTCTTGCACTACGCGAGCTTCGCGGCTTTCGGGCTCGCGCTCCTGCACGCGCTCGCCGCCGGCACCGACTTCGCGGGAGTCGGAGGGCACGATCGTGGCGGCGGTTGCCCTCGCGCCCGTGCTCTGGCTGGGGTTCCTGCGCATCCTGGAGCCGCGGACACCCCGGCCCGCGCCGGTCACACGTAACCAACTGACCACCCAAACGTGAATTCAACGGAGGAACCATGAGCTACAAGATCATCATCGACCGAAGCGCCTGTTCAGGCTTCGGCACCTGCATAGAGAGCGCACCCCAGCTGTTCACGATGGGCGACGACGGTGTCGCCACCGCAGCCGCGGAGACCGACGACCGCGGCGCGGCGCTCGAGGCCGCCCAGGGCTGCCCGATGGGAGCGATCACGGTGCTCGACGACGGCGGGAACGTGCTGCGATGAGCATCGAGCAGACAGACGTTCTGATCGCGGGCGCCGGGCTCGGCGGCGCCAGAGTGGCCGAGGGGCTGCGGGCGGCCGGTTTCGACGGCCGCATCGTGGTCGCCGGCGCTGAGCAGCATGGGCCGTACGAACGCCCCGCCCTGTCGAAGCGGGTGCTGCTCGGCGAGTGCCCGGTCTCTGCCATCGGGCTGCGGCCGGACGCGTACTGGCGCGAGCACGCCATCGAGCTGCGCACCGGCGAGACCATCGATTCGATCGACGTCGGCGCCCGCACGGCCACCGCCGGCGGCCGTCAGCTGCGATGGGGGCGTCTCGTGCTGGCGACGGGCGTCCGCGCCCGCCGCATCCCCGAGCTGGAGGGACTCACGAACGTCCATTACCTGCGCACAGCCGACGATGCCGCGAACCTGCGTGACGCGCTGCTCGGCGCTGGACGGCTGGCGGTGATAGGTGCCGGCTTCGTCGGCTTCGAAGCGGCATCGGCCGCGCTCAGGCTGGGAGTCGACGTGAGCGTGGTCGACCCGGCGCCGGTGCCGTTCCTGACCACCCTCGGCCCGGCGGTCGGACACGTGATGGGACAGAATGCGAGAGACGCCGGGGTCGACCTCCGGCTCGCCACATCGATCGCGCGCGTTGTGAGTGAGAGCGGCCGCGTGGTTGCGCTGGAGCTGCAGGACGGCTCGCATATCGACTGCGACGCCGTGTTGGTTGGCATCGGATCCCTGCCCAACAGCCAGATCGCCGAAGGCTCGCTGGCGCTCGCGGCCGATCGGGGAATCATCACCGACGTGAGCGGGCGCACGTCTGCGGACGGTGTGTACGCCTGTGGTGACGTGGCAGCCGCTCAACGCGCGAACGGGTCGGTGAACCGCATCGAGCACTGGAGCGCGGCCGCCTGGAGCGCGCGTGCGGTGGCAAGCGCGATCGTGGGCACGACCCCGCCCGCACCTGTCCCCGCCTACTTCTGGACAGATCAGTTCGGACGCAGGCTTCAGGTCGCCGGCCACATAGACCCGCGGCTCGACCCGGCCATGGACGGGGCCGAGGAAGGATTCGTCGCCCGCTACCGGGACGCGGCCGGTCGGCTCCTGGCCGTCGCCCTGCTCGACCGGCCCGAGCAGCTCGGGGCTGCCCGTCTCGAACTGATCACATCCAACGACGCACCACCCCTGTCGAGTGCCGTTCTGTAACTCCTGGCGGCCTGGCGCGTGGTGGACATTGAATGGATGACGTGGGCGTCATCCGGGTCTAGCAATGAGGAGGCAAGCTGTGCATACCCGTATGATCACGCGCGGTCTCACCATCGCCGGAGTCGCAATCGGCTCGGCGCTTCTGATCGGTGCCCTGGCGGTGGCCATGCGCGGGCTCGCGCCGGTGGCCTCCAGCGCCGCGGCCAAGCCTGCCACCGCCGGCAGCCTGCGGATGCTGAATCGACCGGCTCACAGGCTGGTCAAGCAGCTGGCATCGTGGCACGCGCCACGCGTCCCCAAGGTGCACAGGCACCGCGCGGCCGCGCCGCGCGTCGTGACCGTGACCGCCGCGCCGACCGTGATACCCGCGCCGCAGTCAGCGGCACCCACCGTAACGGCCCCACCCACGAGCAGCGGAAGCTCGGGCGGCTACGGGCAGGACGACGGATCGGAGTCCGGCGATGACTAGCGTCGCCATCAAGACCTACACGGTGGTGATCGCCCTCATCTGCGGCGCCACGCTGGCCTGGAGCATCGATCAGCAGCATGTCGCCGCGACCAGCGCCGCCGACGCCCGCAACTGGCAGCAGCTTGCGAGGGCAACCGTCGCGCACGACCGGGCGACCACCCATGCGAACCACCTGCTCGTCACTCGCTACAACCGCCTCGTGCATCGCACCGCGACCGCGCAGAACAAGCTGCTGCGCGCGGTCAAAGCCGCGCAGTCGGCCGCTACCACAGCCAGCTCGCAGGCAACCGTCTACCGCACCGTCTCCGGCGGCACCGTGTACGCGCCTGCCTCGAGCAGCTCGCCGGTAGCGGCACCGGCACCGGTCAGCGCACCCGCGACCACGAGGACGAGCTGATGGGGACCATGACCGACGCCGCCATCCATCCGGCCTGGCGCTGGCCCGCCACCGGCAGCACGTGGCACGTACACCACTCCGGCGGCGTCGACGCCGCTGCCGCACAGGCGGCGGCCGAGCTGGTCGAGCGGGACGAGGCGCGCTGGTCGCGCTTCCGGCCTTCCAGCGACGTCTCGCAGATCAACCGCAGTGCCGGACGGGCCGTGCCGGTGAGCCGTGAGACGCTCGAGCTGCTGGTCGCGTGCGGGTACTGGACGCAGCGCACCGGCGGCGTGTTCCAGCCGTTGGTGGGGGCGGTGCTGCAGGCCTGGGGGTACCGGGAAAGCCTGCTGGAACAACCGGCCGGCACCGAATCCAGCCCCGGTGACCACCCGGTCACCGGGGAGATCCAGCTCGACATCATGGCCGGCACGGCCCGCTGTACTCGGCCCACGCGCAGCTCGACCTGGGTGGCATCGCAAAGGGCTGGATGGCGCGGCGCCTGGCGGACATGCTCGCGGACCGCTGCGACGACGACATCATCCTGGTCGATGCCGGCGGCGACCTCGCGTCGGCACGCGGGGACCACATCGTCGCCGTCGAGCGCCCCGGCGTCTCGCTGCCCAACCGCCCGGGCCTGCCGACCGGCGAGGCTGCAGTGCGCATCGCCGTCGGCGAGGGCGAGGGCGTCGCCACCTCGGGTTGCGGGCGCCGGCGATGGGTGAACGGCGACGGCCAGATCGCGCACCACCTGATCGACCCCGCCGCCGGTCGCCCCGGACCTCGCACCCAGGCCACCGTGATCGCCGGCGACGTCGTCACCGCAGACGTGCTGGCCAAGACACTGGCGCTGCGGCCGAGGCTGATCGGCGTTGCCGCCGAGAACGGCGATGATCACGGCCGGCGCCCTCACCCACACCACGCGGGCGTGGGATCGGCGGGTGCTGCCGTGATCGCATGGGAGACCGCTCGTGCCAGTGCTTTCGTCGCATTCGGCTGCTACACGCTGGTGGTTGCGTGGGGCGTGCTGCTGGCCGGCCGTGCCTGGCGCCCGGCGGCGCCACAGCTGGCGTTTCACCGGTTCCTGTCGTCGCTGGGGCTGATCGCGGTGGTGCTGCACGTGTCGGCGGTGCTGCTCGACCGACTACGCCCGGGTTCCGCTGACCTGGCCTCGTGGGAGTGGGCGTGCGCCCGGCCGTAATGCTGGGCGCGGCCGCGCTGTGGCTGACGGTGGCGCTGCCGCTCTCGTTCCGGCTGAAGCGCGCTGGGTTCATGAGCAATCGCTCATGGAGGCGCTGCACTACTTCGGATACGCGGTGTGGGTGCTGGCGCTCATGCACGGGATCGCTTCCGGCACCGACTCTCGCTCCTGATCCGGCGATAGCAGCCTACGCCGCGTCCGGATCGATCGTCGTCGCCGCCGCATGGTGGCGCTGGCTCGACCGCCCCGAGCGTTCGCAGCCGGCGAGGTCCCGCAGCATGAGCACTCCGCAGTACCTTATCGGGGCGCGTCGACTACCCTCACCCTCTCGTTCCCACGCCCGCGACCCGATATCCCGAGGTGACATGAGACGCCGGAAAGACCAGCAGCGGACAACGACGGCCTCGACGGCCTCTACCGCGAGCTCTACCCGTCGCTGGTGCGGTTTTCGCAGGGCATCGTGGGCAGCCGGTCGGACGCCGAGGACGCGGTGCACGATGCGTTCGTCGCCGCGGTGCCGCAGTGATTCCGGCGGAGGAACTCGAGGCCCTGGCTCTTTCGCGTGCACCCGCAACGCCTCGATCGACCTGCTGCGCCGCCGGCGCCCCCCTACGGTCCGCGATCGAGGCGGTGGCCGAGGTCGGTCGGCCGACACGACCACCCGAGTGAGCCCCACGCTGCTGCGGTTCACGTGGGCGAGCAGCTCGAGCTGATCAGTCGGCGCTGGCCGAGATGCCCGAGAAGGCGCCGCAGTGCGCTGCTGCTGCGTGAGATCGCCGGGCTGCCGTACGAGGAGATCGGCCGGGTGCTCGACATCGACCGAGGGGAACGTCAAGGTGCTGATCTTCCGGGCCCGGGCGTCGCTGCACGAGGTCACCGACGCGGCCGGGAGCTCGAATGTGGCTCCGTCCGTGTCGTCGCTCTCGGCGGCCGCCGATCGTGAGGTCGGCCGGGTCAGATCGCGCCAGCGCCCGTCTGCATGCGCTGCACTGCAACGGCTGCCGTAGCTTCACGGGCGCGATCGGCAGCCAGCGCGTTGCGATCGTGGCCCTGGTGCCGCTGTTCGCGGCGCCGCATGCCCTCGGCATGGCCGGCGGAGGAGGCGTTGTCGGCGGCGGCATCACCGGAGTCAAGGCCGCGGTGGCCGGGATGCTGGCGGTGGCCACGGTCGGTGTCAGCGCCGGAGGCGTTGCCGTCTGGGACCAGTCGCACGCTCACCCCGTACCACCGCCCCAGATCGCGGCAGCGGGCGTTCCCGGCTCCACCGGCCACAGCGAGGGCAGCCACGAGCAGGCTCGGGGCGAGGCCACCGACACGTCCGAGCAGGCAGATGCCGGCGCCGGCGCGGAACCGGGCGACGGCAACGGCAGCGGCAGCGGCGGCGACAATGAGGCCGAGACGTCGGCCGGCGCCGGCACCCAGTTCGCATCGCTGACGGGTCCGGCTCCCGGTGCCGGCGCGCCCGCCGCCGGCACCACCACCTCCGACGACACGGCGTCGAACCGGCGCGCCGCGTCCGAGTCCAGCGACGACACGTCGCAGCCGGTATCCAGGAGCGTGGGGACACCTGAGTATCGTTTTCTGTTTAGGCAACCCAACCGGGAGCCGAAGCCGGTAAGAGTCATGCTCGGCTAGCCTGTCGGCTGGCGTGTCACACGTGGATCCTCCCGATCTTCCGATGTGGCCGACGCTCCGCCGACTGCTCACGCTGTGGCGTGGGGAGTGGCGGTCGGTCGCGCTCGGTCTCGTTTGCGCCTTCGCATACACGGCGTTGTCGTTGGCGATCCCGACCCTGTTGCAGCGCGCCATCGACAACGCGATCGTGCCCAAGGACCTGTCCAAGCTGACGCCCTACGTGGCGGCGGCGTTCGTGCTGGGCCTGCTGCGCTTCTGCGTCAACTTCATCCGCCGCTACGCGACGTCGCGGATCGGCGTCCACATCGAGGCGCGCGTGCGAGAGCTGCTGTACTCGGCCTACCTCGACTTCCCGCGCGCGTTCTTCGACCGCCACGCCACCGGTCAGGTGGTGTCGCGCGCGACCAACGACCTGTACCCGATCCGCTACTTCATCGGCTGGGGCATGGTGCAGGGCGCACAGAGCGCGATGATGATCGTGGGCGCGGCCATCCTGCTCGGGTTCGTGAACCTGCGGCTGACCATCTACACCGGCCTCTCGCTGCCGCTGATCGGACTGCTTGCCTGGCTGTTCGCCCACCGCGTGATGCCGATCTCGCGCCGCGTGCAGCAGCGCAAGGGCGACGTGACCGAGGCCGCCGACGAAGCCGTCGTTGGCATCGAGATGGTGCAGGCGTTCGGCCGCGAGGACGATGTGCGGGGCCGCTTCGGCGAGAAGGCCGAGAGCGTCCGCGACGTGGTGCTCGAGCAGGCCGGCGTCGAGGCCCAGCACCTGCCCGGGCTGTTCTTCCTGCCCACGCTCTCGATCGCGGCGGTGGTCTTCTTCGGCGGCCGCGACGTCATCAACGGCGATCTCACGATCGGCCAGTTCGTCCTGTTCAACACCATCCTGCTGCAGCTGGCGTGGCCGCTGGAGTCGCTGGGCTGGATCACGAACCTGGCGCAGCGGGCGCTGGCCTCGGCCGGCCGCAGCTTCGCCTGGATCGAGGGCATCGATCGCCTGCCCGAGCCGGCCGAACCGCTGCCGGCTCCGGCCGGCCCGCAGCCGATCAGCTTCCGGAGCGCGCACTTCGCCTACGCCGACGAGGATGAGGTGCTGACCGGCGTCGACCTGGAGGTCGAGGCCGGTGAGATCGTGGCCGTGTGCGGCGCCACCGGATCGGGCAAGACCTCGCTCCTGAACCTGGCCGCGCGGCTCTACGACCCGACGCGAAGGACGGGTGCTGGTGGGCGGCACCGACCTGCGCGACCTGCGGCTCGAGGACGTGCGGTCGGCCATGTCGATCGTGACGCAGCGGCCGATCCTGTTCTCGATCCCGCTGCGCGACAACCTCATGATCGGTCGCTCGGACGCCGAGCTGGGATGAGGTGCTGGCGGCCAGCGAGGCGGCCGGGGTGGCCGCGTTCGTCGACGACCTGCCGGACGGCTACGACACCATGATCGGCGAGCGCGGGGTCAACCTGTCCGGCGGCCAGAGGCAGCGGGTCGCGCTGGCGCGGGCACTGCTGGCCGGGTCGGGCGCGATCCTGATGGACGACCCGCTGTCGGCGGTGGACACCGAGACCGAGCGCACGCTCCTGCGCACCGTCGGGCCGGCGCTGCGCGGGCGCACGGTGCTGGTCGCAACCCAGCGGCTGTCGACGGTCGTGCTCGCCGACCGGGCGGTGGTGCTGCGGGACGGCAAGCTCGTCGAGCAGGGCACGCCGGGAGGAGCTGGCCGCGCTGGGCGGGGACTTCACTGCGCTGTTCGGGGACGGGACGCGTGCGGCATAACCATCGCAGCGGGCTCAGTCGCCTGACCACCTACCTGCAGGGCCGGCGACTGGCCGTTTTCGGGCCGGTGCTGGTCGCGACCGGCCAGGCGATCTGCCAGACGGGCGGATGGCTGCTCGTGCGCGCCGCGATCGACAACGGCATCGGAGACTCGAACAGCGAGTACCTGACGGTGGTGGTCGTGATCTACATCCTGGTCGGCGCGGTCGGCTGGGTGCTCAGCGCCATCCTCATCCGCGGCCTGGCCGGGGTCGGCCGGGGATCGTGCTGGGGCTGCGCCGCGACCTGTTCGAGCACCTCACCTCGCTGTCGCTGCGGTACTTCTCCGAGCAGCGCGCGGGCTGGATCATCGCCCGCCTGACCAGCGACGTGGATGCGCTGTCGGACGCTCTGTCGCAGGGCCTGCCCTACGCTGGCGGCGAACGTCGTGCTGCTGCCGACCGCGATCGTGGTGGTCTTCATCGTCGACTGGCGGCTGGGCGTCGAATCTCGTTCATCGTGCTGCCGCCGGCGCTGGTGCTGACGCGCTGGTTCCAGCGCACGTCCTCAGTGGCACAGCTGGAGGTCCGCGACCGGATCGCCGCGGTCACCGCGCACATGGCCGAGTCGGTGGCGGGCATGGCGATCGTGCAGGCGTTCAACCGTGAGCGCGCCTTCCAGGACGAGTTCGACGCGCTGAACGAGGAGAACCGCCGGGCCAACGTCCGCACGCAGACGCTGCTAGTCGTTCTTCTTCCCCTCGATCGAGCTGCTGGGCCTGATCTCCACCACCGCCGTCTTGCTGCTGGGCGCGCACCTCTACGTGGACGGGGACATCAGCATCGGCACGCTGATCACCGCCATGTACCTGCTGCAGCTGGTATTCCAGCCGCTGCAGGAGCTGTCCGACGTGTACAGCCAGATGCAGTCGGCTGCGGCCGCAATGGTCAAGATCAGCTCGGTGCTGGACGCCGAGAGCGACATCGGCGACCGGCCGGGCGCCGGTCCGATGCCGCAGATCGACGGCCGCCTCGCAGCTCGACCGGATCCGCTTTGCCTACGGCGACAACGAGGTGCTGCACGGCGTCGGTGCCGAGGTCGCGGCGGGCGGCTGCCTCGCCCTGGTGGGCAAGTCAGGCGGCGGCAAGTCGACCGTGGCCAAGCTGATCGCGCGCTTCTACGACCCGGGCGAGGGAGCCGTGCGGGTCGACGGCATCGACGTGCGCGACGTGCAGCTGCGCAGCTACCGCCGGCAGCTGGGCGTGGTGCTGCAGGATCCGTTCCTGTTCTCGGGCACGATCGCCGACAACATCCGCTTCGCGCGGCCGGACGCGACCGACGAGCAGGTGCGCGACACCGCGGCGGCGGTCGGTGTCGACCGGATCGCGGCGCGGCTGAACGGCGGCCTCGACCACGTGGTGCGCGAGGGCGGAGCCGGCGACCTCGGCGGGCGAGCGCCAGCTGATCTCGATCGCGCGGGCGCTGCTGGCCGACCCGCGCATCCTGATCCTGGACGAGGCCACCTCGAACATCGACCGGCCCACCGAGATCCAGATCGAGCGGGCGCTCGACCGGCTGCTCCGCGGCCGCACGTCGGTGATCATCGCTCATCGCCTGGCGACGGTGCGGCGCGCCGACGAGATCCTGGTGGTCGATCACGGCAACGTGATCCAGCGCGGCTCGGAGTCCGACCTGCTTGCGGTGGACGGCCCATTCCGGCGGCTTGCGCACGACCTGCGCAGTGTAGGCTGACTCCGGTGTCCAAGAGCTCCAGCGCTACCCTGCTGCACCTGTCGGAGCGGGAAGTGCAGGACCACCTGCCTCCGCCACGGGAAGCGATCGCGCTGGTGCGCGACGCGATGGCGGCGCTGGCCGACGGATCGGCCGAGTTGCCGCCCAAGCCGGAGGTGCATCCGCGCAGCGACGGGTTCGCGAATGCCATGCCCGCATACCTCCGCGACGGCGACCTGCTGGGCATGAAGTGGGTGGCCTCGTACCCCGGCAACGTCGCGCAGGGCCTGCCCACCGTGAACGGCCTGGTCGTGTTGTCCAGCCCGGAGACGGGCATGCCGAAGGCGGTGATGGGAGCGGCCGCGCTGACCGGCGCCCGCACGGCAGCCGTCTCCGGTGCCTGCATCGAAGCGCTCGCGCCGGCCGCGCCCGGCCACGTCGCCATCACGGGTGCCGGCCTGCAGGCGCGGACGCACCTGACGATGCTGGCCGCGGTCGGCCGTGACCAGGTGACCGTGTTCGCGCGGCGTGACGAGGCGGCCGCCGAGCTGCGGGAGTGGGCCGCCGAGCACGCGCCGAGCGTGCGGCTGACGTGCGTGGGATCGGCGCGAGAGGCGGTGCTGGAGGGAGCGGTGGTGGTCACCGCGCTGCCGATCGGCGTTCCGGGCTGCTGCTCGATCCCGCCTGGGTCCGGGTCGACGCGCTGCTGCTGCCGCTCGACTACGGCACCTCGGTCGGGGCCGATCTGGCCGCGCAGGGCCCGCTCAGCCACGACGTCGAGCAGCTGCTGCGATACCGCGACGCCGGCGCCTTCGCCGGCTACCGCGACCCGGACGGCTACTGCGGAACGGCCATCCGGCAGCCGCGGCCGAGCGGACTGGTGGTGTGCCAGAACCTGGGCAACGGCGCCGCCGACCTCGTGGTCGCCGACTACGTGCTGCGCTCGGCCTCGGCCGCCGGGTCGGGCACCGAGCTGAACCTGTAGGGAGACAGCCCCAGCTTGCCCAGCAGCCAGGCGGCCGCCACGGACACGACCACGATCACAACCGCCGACCACAGACCCGGCACGGCCAGGGCGAAGAACTCGCGCAGGTCCTCCGACCGAGCATCGCCCGGAAGCCGCCGCCCAGGCGGCGGCCAGCGCCACCACCTAGGCCGCGTAGCGCCGGCTGGCCTGCATGCGCTCGGCCTCGAGCACCAGCAACAGGTAGAGGCCGACGAAGACGAACACCGTGACGGCGGCGGTGCGGCCCTCGAGCTGGTCGTGCCCGTGCACGTGGCCACCGCCAGGTAGGCGGTCAGCGTGGCGGCCCCAGCACCGCCCCAGCCGGCAAAGCGAATCGCGCACTCGCCGCAGGAAGCTCCCCTGCTCGGTCGTGCTGCCGCCCGGCCCCAGCGCCAGCGGGAAGCCGGGCACGCCCACCGTGAACGTGGCGGCCAGCGACAGGTGGCGCGGCAGCAGCGGGAACTCGGCCGTCCACAGCCCGAACGTGGCGATCACGAAGGCGGCGAACACCGACTTGGTGACGAACAGCTTGGCCACGCGCTGCACGTTTTGATGATCTTGCGGCCCTCGCCGACGGCGTCGGGGATGGCACCGAAGCGTCGGACACCAGCACGCTGTCGGCGACGCTCTTGGCCAGCTGCGTGCCGCTGCCCAGAGCCACCGCCAGCCGCGCGCCCTTCATCGCCGGCACGTCGTTGACGCCGTCGCCGATCATCGCCACGTAGGCGCCGTGACCGGTCAGCGCCTCGATCAGGGCACGCTTGTGGTCAGGGGTGAGCCGCGCGAACACCGTCGCCTCGCGCGCAACCACCGCCAGCTGCGGCGGATCCTCGGGCAGATCGGTCCCTGCCTGGGCGCGCCGGACACGCGGATGCCGGCGCGGGCGGCGACGGCGGCCACCGTCACCGGTGAGTCGCCCGACATCACCTTCACGTCGACGTCCTGGCGGTACAGGAAGGCGATCGTGTCGGCGGCGTCGTCACGCAGCCGCTCCTCCAGCACCACCATCGCCAGCGGCTCGATCCGAGCAGTACCGCCACCGCCATCGGCCGGGGACACGACCTGGTCTGCCCGCCCGAATGCCAGCACCCGGCGGCCCTCCTGCTCGTGTCCCGAAACCTCGGCCGGCAGCCGGCCGGCCCGCAGCACGTCCGGGGCGCCCAGCACCAGCCAGCCGACCTCGCGCCGGATGCCGCTCCACTTCCATCGCGACGAGAACGGCACCTCCTCCAGCGGGCTCGCGGCGCGCCCGGCAGGCCGGCGGCGACGGCGTCCAGGGTGGAGTTGCGGGACTCGGCGCTGGCCGCGTAGCCGGAGACGAGGGTGCGGACGTCGTGCTCCCGGCGCCGCCCGCGGGACAACGCTGTGCAGCGCCAGGTTCCCGTCGGTGAGCGTGCCGGTCTTGTCCAGACAGACGGTGTCGACGTTGGCCAGCGACTCGATCGCGTTCATGTACTGCACGAGCATGCCCTTGCGCGACAGCCGCACAGCGCCGACCGCGAAGGTGAGGCTCATCAGCAGCACCAGCCCCTCGGGGATCATGGTGACGATGCCGGCCGTGGCGGTCGCGACGGCCTCGCGGAAAGGGGTGTCGTGGCCGCCAGGACGCACACCAAGGCGGCCCAGCGGCACCATCACCGCAACCAGCAGCCGCAGCAGCTGGTTCACCTGCTGCTCGAGCGGCGAGCGCTGCGCCGTGTTCTCGCGGGCCGTCCCCAGCAGCTGCCATGCGTAGCTCTCGGGGCCGGTGCCGGTGACGAAGTAGCCGCCGCTGCCCTCGACCAGAACGAACCGGACAGCAGGCGATCGCCCACGCCCGCGCCACGGCAGCGACTCGCCCGTCAGCGGCGACTCGTCCAGCATCAGGCCCACCGACGCGCCACTCGCCGTCGGCCACACCTGGTCGCCGGGGCGCAGATTGACCAGGTCGCCGTCGACGACTCCTCGGGTGCGACGTGCGCTCGGCGCCGTCCCGCACACCCGCGCCTGCGGCGCCACCAGCAGCGCGGCCCGCTCGAGCGCCCGTTGGCCCGCATCTCCTGGATGATGCCGATCGCGGAGTTCGCGATCAGGATGCCACGAACAGACCGTCCGCATCTGGCCGCTGACCAGATCAGCACCAGAAAGACAGCCAGGATCAGGTTGAACAGCGTCAGCGTGTTGGCCAGCACGATGCTCTGACCGAGCGGCTGGAGGGCGGCGGGGGGACCTCGGGGCGCTGCGCGAGGCGCCGGGCGGCCTCCTGCTCGCTGAGGCCGGTGGCTGCGGCCTCCGGCTCCTGCGACTCCTCAATCACGGAGGTCAGTGTAGTGTCCTCGCCATGAGCGACGGCACCCCCCGTTGGTCGGCGTGATCATGGGCTCGAAGTGCGACTGGGAGACCATGCGCCACGCCGCCGAGACGCTGGACGAGCTCGGCGTGCCGCACGAGGTCCGGGTGGTCTCGGCGCACCGCACGCCGGATCTGCTGTTCGAGTACGCGGGCACGGCGCGCGAGCGCGGGCTCGAGGTGATCATCGCCGGCGCGGGCGGCGCGGCCCACCTGCCGGGCATGGCCGCGGCGAAGACCAGGCTGCCGGTGCTCGGCGTGCCGGTGCGAGTCAAGGCGCTGCGCGGGATCGACTCGCTGCTCTCGATCGTGCAGATGCCGGCGGGCGTGCCGGTCGGGAACGCTGGCGATCGGCCGCGCCGGGGCGATCAACGCGGCGCTGCTCGCGGCGGCGATCGTCGGCCGCAGTCGGCCGCGAGCGTCGCGGCCGCGCTCGAGACGTACCGCGGGAGCGCAGACGCAGGACGTGCTCGGCGAGCCCGGACCGACGGAGTAGCGAGGTGCGGGTCGGCGTGCTCGGCGGCGGCCAGCTCGGCCGCATGCTGGCCTGGCGGGCGCTCGCTCGGCCTCGCTTTCCGCGTTCTCGATCCCGCCGCGGACGCCGGCGCCGGCGCGTGGGCGAGCTGATCGTCGGCCGCCTACGACGACGCCGGCGGCGCTCGACCGGCTGCGCCACGAGCGACGTCGTCACCTACGAGTTCGAGAACGTGCCGGCGGCAGCGGCCGCGAGCGCTCGCCGGCCGTGCCGGTTCTACCCGCCGCCGCGGGCGCTGGCGGTGGCCCAGGACCGCCTGCACGAGAAGAGCTGTTCGGCGACCTCGGCATCGCGACGCCGCCGTTCGCGCGCGATCGACGCACCGGCCGAGCTCGAGCAGCGGTCGCCAAGCTCGGCTTGCCGGCGAGTGCTCAAGACGCGGCGCTTCGGCTACGACGGCAAGGGCCAGGCCGTGCTGCGCGACGCCGACGCCGAGCGCGCGTGCGCGCAGCTCGGCGGGTGCCGCTCATCCTCGAGGCCTTCGTCCCGTTCGAGCGCGAGCTGTCGATCGTCGCCGTCCGCAGCCGAGCGGGATGCGTCCTTCTATCCGCTGGTCGAAAACCACCACCACGGGGCATCCTGCGCCTCACACTCGCCCCCGCGCCGGACGTCACGCGGCGCTGCAGGCGCCGCCGAGCACTACGCCCGGCCGTCCTCACACTCGGCTACGTCGGCGTGCTCGCGCTCGAGCTGTTCCAGGACGGCGACGGCTGGTCGCCAACGAGATGGCGCCGCGGGTGCACAACTCCGGCCACTGGACATCGAGGGCGCCGGGACCAGCCAGTTCGAGAACCACCTGCGCGCGATCCTCGGCCTGCCGCTCGGGTCCACGGCACTGCGCGATGCCGTGCGCGATGGTCAACTGATTGGCGCGCGCCCGCCGACAGCCGTGCTGGCGCGTGCCGGGCGCGCACGTGCACCTGTACGGCAAGGCGCCGCGCCCGGGCCGCAAGGTCGGTCATGTCACAGTCACCGGCGAGGCGACTGGCGGGCGATCGCGGTGTTGGCCAACGCCGCCGGCTAGCGGCGGCGGCCGTCGATGAAGGCGGCGTGCACGGCGTGGTCCTCGACCTCCGGATCGGGCAGGCCATATGCCTGGAGCAGGCCGGTGATCGGCCCGGTCACGAACGTCTCGTACGTCTCGCGGTCAGGGCACGTGTCAACGACGATGATGCCGTCGTCGGCGCGCAGGCACAGGTGCAGCCGCATGTTGGCGGCCGGGATCTGGGCCACCATCGCGTCGTAGCGGCGCACAGGTCGTCCGGATCGCCTCTGAACGTCCAGATCGAGGCGTGCATCAGACCCGTGCCCAGTGCGCTCGAGTGTACGGGCGGGTGAAACCGAGGGCGGCAAAGTCGGCATAGCGGGAGTATCCATCGCCTCGGAGGGCAGCTCGATGTCGGCAATGAACATGCGCGCGCCCAGCTTCGGGCCGTCGGCCACGATCGTCGCGCAGATGACTGCGTCGGGCACGTAGTCGCTCGTCATGAGCCCGGCACCGGCCCTTCCATGCCCAGCCAGGCGATGCCGTCGGACCCGATGTACACGCCACGCGCCGCCACGATCCGGCCGTGCTCGCGGGCCAGATACTGGTGCCATCCGGGACGGTCGATCAGCAGCGGCAACCACGGTCCGGTGTCGAGCCGGTAGACGCGCTGCAAGTGCGACCACTCCTCGGCGGCGGCCGGCTCGACGCGCTCCACGAACAGCCCACGCTCATTCGGCGGCGCCGCGACGGCGCTCTGCACCCGGCACACAATCCGGTCTGCTGGTCGAACGGCTCCATGCACGCTCTTGCAGCCAGCTCGTGTAGGCGGCCGGCGCGCACGGAGGCATCGACTCACCAGGAACATGCCGATCCCGAGTCGCTCCCAGAGCGCCAGGATCCGTCGATGTCGGCCTCGAACGCGCACGCGGTCACCCCCGGACATAGCAGGCTGAAGTACCGCCGGCCGGTGGCGGCCCAGTGCAGCGCCAGCGTCTGCCCACCCAGTCGGTGCCGGTCCGACATCCGCCGCCCAGTCGCGTGGCGCAGCAGCGTAACCGTCCTCGACGCGCTGGCCTCGGCGGCCTCGATCGCGGCTGCGGTGGCGGCATTGACAGGAGTCGTGTCCATGGTCATGATCGATCGACATCGTGTATAGAAACCTATCAAACCACGGATCCGGCGTCACTCCTCGTCATGACCGCGACCCGTGCCTATCGCAGCCGCAGCCGAGCCGTCGGCAGGCAACAGACGCGGGAGCGGATCGTGACCGCGTGCGGGCCCTGCTTCGGGAAGGCCGCTTCCACGAGTCGACCGTGGAGCAGGTGGCCGAGCGCGCCGGGGTGTCGCGCGCGACCGTCTACCAGCACTTCCGGTCGCGGATCGACCTGGTGGACGCGATCTGCGAGACGTTCGACCTCAACCCGGCGCTGATCGAGCTGCGCGGTGCAGTCCTGCTGCCGATCGCGCCGATCTCTCCCAGGTGATCGCCCTCTCCATGCGCTTCTGGGACTCTGAGGACGCGATCCTGAGCGGGCTGTACGGGTGTCGCGATCGACCCGGCGGCGCGCGACCTGGTCGGCCGCCAGCGCGCGGATCGCCGCGGTGAGATGCAGCGGCTGGCACGGCGCCTGCACGCGAGCGGCGTCTGCGGCCCGGGATCAGCACGGCCCGAGCGCTGGACGCTCTGATGGTGCTGACCAGCGATGGACCTATCGCGAGCTGCGCGAAGCGGGGCGCCCGGCGAAGGGGCTGATCGCGGAGCTCAGACGATGGCTCAGGCGCTACTGCTATGGCCGCTTGACGTGCGCCGGGTGAGGTCGCGGCGGCTGCGGCATTTGCAGCGACGCGGCCTCAGGCGGCTCACCGCCCCGGCCGGCTCCGATCGAGAAACCGCAAGAACCAGTCCGTCGCCAAGCCGGCAACCTGCTCGAGAGCGCCCGGCTCCTCGAAGAGATGGGGGGCCCCGGGGATCGTGGCCCGCTCGCTCGTGCACCGAATCTGCTCCCGCGCCTGCCGGTTCAGCTCCAACACCTGGGCGTCGTCGCCGCCGACGATCAGGAGAGTTGGCGCCGCTACCTCGGCAAGCCGCGTACCTGCAGGTCGGGGCGTCCGCCGCGCGAGACGATTGCCGCGACATCGCCCGATCCGGCGGCCGACAGCGCAGCAGCAGCGCCCGTGCTCGCACCAAAGTAGCCAAGGGGGACGTCGCCGACCGGCGAACGGGTTCGAACCACCCGCGGGCAGCGTCCAGCCGCGCCCCCAACAGTGGAATGTCGAACACCCGATCGCGGTCTGCGGCCTCAGCCTGCGAAAGCAAGTCGAACAGCAGCGTGGCCAGGCCGGCATCATGTAGCAGGTCGGCCACGAGCCGATTGCGAGGGCTGACGGCTGCTGCCGCTTGCCTGGCGAAGATCACCCGCGACGGTCAAGACATCGGGAAGGCGTAGCTCACCGGGCAGCAGCACCGGCCCGGCCTCGACGACCACCGTTCCGCCGGCCGGAGTCGCCGCCGCATCGAGCAGCGAGCAAACACGGTCGTCCGAGACCTGGTCGAAGCGACCGTACCAGGAACACCCAGCGCCCAGGTTGACGGCGTCTCGACGCACACGACCTGCTCCACGGACCGGCTGACATGTCGAAGGACTGTGGAGCCCCACGGGACCACAACCACGACCGAGCGGCACCACAACGGCGCGCCCAGTCAGCGCGGCAATCATCGTCGCCCCCGTTGCAAGCCCGTCGTCCACCAGGATGCAACGGCGACCAGGATGTTCGCATGCGGCCGGGCGCCGTGCAGGCGCAGGTCGATCGCCTCCGCGTCCGCTCGCGCCTCAGCGACGACCGTTCCCACGCCGTCTGGAAGGGCGTCGGGATCGGCCCGCAGGTACGTGCGAGCGCCGGGGGTGACCGCGCCATCGCGTACTCGGGCTGGAACGGATGGCCGACCTTGCGACCGCCAGGGCGTCGAGTCCAGCCCCAGGCGTGCCGCAACCTCGGCGGCGACCTCGATGCCTCCGCGTGCCAGGCCGATGACGACGCCGGAGCGAATCCCACTCCCGGCAGCCTGTCTGCGAGCTGGCAGCCTGCGTCCTTCCTGTCGCGGAACACGCGGGCATCGTTCAGGCCGCGGCGCATAACCGGATCCCCAACTCAGCATGGATGAACGGGACAGCACGCACCAGTGTCCAGCCCGCTGACTGCGACACATCGGGGATATCCGACGCCGGGCTGCGGCGGATCGCTGAGCGGAAAGACTGAACGGTTCGGCTCAACCGCAGGCTGGTCAGCACCGCCCCGACGCCTGCGGCCGCTCGGGTGGTCTGCTTCGGTAATGCAGCTGACGCCGCTTACCATTCGTCACGCGCGGAGGCGCTCTCTCGTGTTGTTTGCGGCAGCGTTGATCGCCTTGTTCGCGCTGGGGCTGCCGGCTCAGCCAGGCCGATCCCACGTGGGCAGCTTCCGGGGGCTGGGAACCTGGATAGACCTCTACGAGGGCTCGCTGCGTGCCGATCCCGAGGCGGCGGTGGCCGCGATGCGCTCCGATGGTGTGCGCACCTCTATCTCGAGAGTCGAACGACCGCGCCGCCACGGCGATCGTCGACCCGATGATTTTCGCGGTTGATCGCGCGCCCACGCCGTCGAAATGCGGGTGGTGGCCTGGTGCCTGCCGTCCTTCGGGCGGCCGGCACACGACCGCTCCAGGTCGCTCGCCGCCATCAGGTTCCGGACGCCGGACGGTCAACGTTTCGATGCCTTCGCGCTCGATATCGAATCCACCGCTGTCGCTGACCCGGCACTGCGAACGGCCCGGCTGCTCGACCTGTCCAAGTCGATCCGCTCGGCCGCCGGCGGAGCGGCCTCGCTGGGCGCGATCGTGCCGGCGCCGGTGGCCATGCGCCGGCGGCCGGACTACTGGCCGGGCTTCCCGTTCAGCGAGCTGCGGCGTCTGTACGACGTGTTCCTGCCGATGGACTACTTCACCTACCACTACGCCACCGCCGGCGAAGCTCACGACTACACCGCCGCAAACATCAGCCTGCTGCGCCGGCGCACCGGCGACGCTGCGCTGCCGATCCATGTGATCGGCGGCATCGCCGACACCGCCAGCGTTGAACAGGTGACGGCGTTCGTGCACGCCGAGCGCGAGCGGGGCGTGCTCGGAGCCAGCCTGTACGGCGACCACGACCACGGGCGCAGAGTCGGACGAGTTCGCATCGGTGCCGTCCAACCCGGTGCAGCGCCCGCCGCTTCCGTTGGGGTTGCCGGCGCCGCGGCGATGGACGCATCCCCGGTGGCGATCGGACACACACCCACGAGGTATTCGCACGCACGCCCGGCGTGACCGGCAGCTACCGGCTGCGCTACCGCGGGTACGACCTGCAGACGGGCGAGGTGGAGCTGTGGGTCAACTGGCAGTACGTCAGGACTCTGAGGTCGACGGCGCCCAAGAACTGGAGCGGGTTCCGCCACCCGGACATCCCGGCCGGGCTGCTGCACCGGGATCGCGGCAACTATATTCAGTTCGTCCGGGCGGGGCCGCCCGGCTCCTCCTCGAGCTCGGGGCGTCCGCGACCTTTCGCTGGTCAGATCGGGGTGAGGTGGCGTCCGTCGGTCGTGGCGGGCCGCGCTCTCGGCGTGCTGTTGACCGCGGTCATCCTCGCGGCGGCAACGGCCGCGTGGGCGGGGCGGCGGCTCGGGCTCGAGCGGCACGACGGTCACCACGACCGGGCACCCAGACCACGACCGGCACCGGGGGGCTCGACCGGGGCGGGCACCGGGTCCGCGGCCTCCTGCGCCGCGAGCGACATCCTGCCAGTCCTGAAGGCGAAGATGGACGGGACGGCCGACAAGTACACGATCGTCAAGGTGAGGGTGACTCCGTTGTCGGAATCGGCTTCGCGTTCGTCATTGCGGTGCCGGACCGTTCAGATCTGCCAGGAGGGCGTCGCCAACTGCTACGACCCGGCCCAGGTGCTCATGGCGTGGGACGGGTCGCGGTGGAAGATCCTCAACGTCGGAACCGACATCGGGTGCACGTCGATTCCACTCGACGATCAGACGCTCGTAGCGTGCAAGGCGCTCGGCTACCCGGCCCTCACCACGGCGACCTTCAAGATGCCCTCGGGGAACATCGGGTGCGAGCTCCGTGGCACGACCCTGAGGTGCGACATCCGAAGCGGCCTGAAGCCGCCGCCGGCCAAGAGCTGCGCCGGTGACTGGGGCGGCGCCGTCCTCACCTCACACGGCGAGGCAAAGCCGAGCTGCGCGAGCGACCCAATCTACGACGACTCCGCTCCGCTCCTCGACTACGGATCCACCTGGGCCGGCGGCGGCCATCACGTGCCTATCCGGTACGTCGGGCCCTCTGATGCTCCAGCCTCACCGGCCACAGCTTGTCCTTGACCCGGGACAGCTGGTCAGTGTCCTAGTGGGATCGGCACCTCAGAGGAGGTTGACGTGGGACATCGTTTCTCGGGTCGAAGCTGTCTCTGCCGGCCCGAGGAACCAGCACGAGCTTACCCTTTGCAGCCGGGGCTGGCGAGGATCTCGTGGGCGTGGCGCGCCTCGGCAAGCGGCAACCGCTCGGCGACCACCGGATGGATGTCGCCGCGGCGAAGCAGGTCGACCAATGTTCCAGGAAGTCCTCCTCGAACCACGCCGGATAGCGGGGCTCTCCACCGACGGCGCCGGCTCGCTGCTGGGCGGCGTCGCGGAACCTCTGGATCTGATACTTGAGCACCTTCCGACGCGGCGACAGTGCGCCCAGGGCAAAGACGGCAGCCACCGACCCATACCACTTGAAGACTGCGGGCCAATCCTTGTGTCCCTCTTTGAGCGTGTCATAGCGCCCGAACACCACGAGCCTGCCACCCCGTCGCAGCACCCGGAATGATCGAAGCGAGATCGGGCCGCCGAGCGAGTTCGGAGACGACGTCCACGCCGTCGCCCGTCATCTCCCGCACGCGAGCTACGAAGTCCTCGCTCCGATAGTCGATCGCCACCGCCCCTAACTGCTCCAACTTCTCGCGGATGGCGGACGGAGGCGGTCCCGAACATGCGGAGCCCGGCCACCTTCCCCAGTTCGAGCGTCGCCGTCCCCACGCGGCCCGCTGCGCCATGAACCAGCAGCGACTCGCCACTCTTCACCTTGGCCGTGCGGTGAAGCACCTGGTACGCGGTCATGTAGGTGAACACGAGGCTCAGCACCTCGGCCGGGTCGAGATCCTCCGGCACCTTCACCGCACCCGCCTCGGGCACACACACCTGCTCCGCGTCAGCGCCCCACACCGTCAGTGCGCCAATGCGATCGCCGACCTGCAACCGCGCGCACCCCGCGCCAAGCTCCTCGACGACGCCGATCAGCTCGTACCCAGGCGTGAACGGCGGCTTCGGCCCGCCCGGGATGTACGTCCCGGCGCGCAACTGCGAATCCGTGAACGACACACCCGCAGCCATCACCCTCACCAGCACCTCATTCGGTCCCGGTCGCGGAACCTCGCCCTGCACCACCTGCACCACCTCGGGACCACCGTAGTGATCGACGACGACGCGCTGCATCTCAACCACCTCCGCATTGCGGCTTGGCGAAAGCGATGATTCCACCGCGCCAAGACCCCCGCATCGGGGGCCGCACCTACAGGCACTGCGGATTCCTACGGAGGCTCGCAGCCACGTGAAGGAGATCATCCACGGCTTCAGCTAATCGCTCGATTGCACGACCGCCGTCCCAGGCGGTAGCGTCGCCCCATGACGGGGGTGTCGCGCGATCTGCCCGAGGGCACCGTGACGATGGTCTTCACCGACATCGCCGGCTCGACCGCGCTGCTCCGCGAGCTCGGTGACGGCTACGCCCTTGTCCTGGCCGAACACCGCGCACGGCTGCGGGCGATCGTCGAGTGCCATCACGGCATCGAGGTGGACACGCAGGGCGATGCGTACTTTCTCGTGTTCCATCGCGCGTCTGATGCGCTGGCAGCTGCGCGCGAGGCGGTGAGCGAGCCGGGTGCGGACCCGCTTGTCCGCATCCGCGTTGGCGTCCACACGGGGGAGCCGGCCCGCTCGGACCAGGGCTACGTCGGCATGGACGTCCACGTTGCTGCGCGTATCGCCGCGAGCGGCAGCGGTGGGCAGATCCTGGTCTCGCGACGGGGCGCGAGCTCATCGCAGCCGAGCCGCTCCGCGATCTCGGCGTCCACCGTTTGAAGGACGTGGGCGAGGTGCAGCTGTTCCAGCTCGGTGATGACGAGTTCCCGCCGGTGCAGTCGATCGGCCGCACCAATCTTACGGCGCCACGTGAGGCGCCGCTCGGCCGCGAGCGCGAACTGGCCGAGCTGCGAGCGATAGTGGTAGACGAGGGCAGTTCCGCCTGATCACGCTCACAGGCTTCGGTGGCATCGGCAAGACCACGCTTGCCCGCGCGGTCGCTGCCGGTCTCGGCGAACGCTTCCCCGACGGCGTCTGGTTCGTCGATCTCTCGCCCGTGACTGAAGCCGGTCTCGTCGAGCCGCAGGTCGCGGCCGTTGTTGGGCAGCCACGGCCGGGTCGCCGACCACCTGCGGGCGTCCGCCGCGTTGTTAGTGCTGGACAACTTCGAGCGCGTGCTTGACGCGGCGGATGCAGTCGCAACCTGGCTGGACGCGGCCCCACGCCTAGTGGTGCTCGCGACCAGCCGCGAGCGCCTGCACCTTACTTCTGAGCGGAGTATCCCCTGGCGCCGCTGGATGGCTGGACCGCAGACCGCTGTTCATGCGCAGGGCGCGTGCCGTCACACCGGGCAGCACAACCTCGGACGACGAGGTGCGGCACCTCTGCCGCCGGCTGGATGGGATCCCGCTGGCCGTCGAACTGGCCGCCGCGCGGGCGCGGCTGCTGACACCGGCCCAGCTACTAGCGCGGCTCGATCAGCGCTTCTCGCTGCTCACCGGCGGCGCCCGCGACCTGCCGGCGCGCCAGGCGGCAACTTCGAAGCGACCATCGACTGGAGTCACGACCTGCTCGATGCCGACGAGCAGCTGCTGTTCCGGCGGCTGTCGGTGTTCGCCGGAGGGTGGACGCTTGAGGCGGCCGAGGAGGTCGCCGGGGCGAGCATGGGTGGGCTCGAATCGCTCGTCACGGAGAGCCTCGTTCGCGCCGCGACGGACGGTTCACCATGCTGGAAACCCTTCGCGACTACGCGGCGGAGAAGCTCGCAGGCTCCGACGAGGCGGCGGAGATTCGCCGCCGTCATGCGCAGCACTATGCCGCACTGCCTGAGCGGGCCGCCCCCGAGCTGACCGGCCCGCGGCAGGACGCATGGCTCGGCCTGCTGGCCACCGAGGACGACAACCTGCGCGCAGCGCTCGCCTGGTGCCTGCAGGATCCCAAGTCCCACGAGCTCGGGCTGCGCGTGGGCGCCGACCTCGTGCTGTTCTGGTATCTGCGCAGCCGTCACCGGGAGGGCTGGAGATGGTTGGAGCCGCTACTCGACCGCTCGCATTCCACCGACTCTCCGGCGCGAGCAGCCGCACTCTGGGGCGCCGGCTTCTTCCTAACCGTGATCACCGATCAGCGCGCCGACGACTTCCTACAGCAGGCCCTGGACATGGCACGTCGCATCGGTGATCACGGGATGATAGCGGGGTCGCTACAACGTGATCGGGCTTCTCGCCTTCTTCGGGAACGACCTGCCCCGGCGCGCAGGCACGACTGGAGGAGAGCGTCGCGCAGGCGCGCATCGCGCAGGACGACTGGTGCCTGGCCGACGCTCTGGGCACTATCGGCTCGGTCTATCCGCTCGTCGGCCGCCTCGAGCAGGGTCGCGCCGCGGGTATCGAAGGCTTGAGGCTTGCCCGCCGCCGCGCCGACCTCCAGGGTGTGCGCATGTCGCTGTTTGGGATCGCGCTGACGGCGCGGCGCGCGGACGATGCCGACGCGGCGATCCGCGCCGGCGAGGAAGGGCTCGACGTCAGCCGCCGCCTGGTCGACACGTTCTTCATCTCGTACTTCCTGTGGGTGCTGGCCGAGACCCGAGCAGGACCGCGGCGCCCTCGACCGAGCCCGTGTCCTGTCCGACGAGGCACTCGAGCTGGCACGAACCCTGGAAGTGCCGCTGCTGCTGCTATGTACGCTCGAGGTACGCGGCTCCGTGCACCTGGACGAGGGTGAGGTCGACCAGGCGCGACTCCTGCTCGAGGAGGCGGAGCGCCTCGGCGCCGAGTCGTCGGTGCCGGGGTCCTACCTATCCGAGGCGCTGCGGCTGCTTGGCCGCCTCGACGCGGAGGCCGGCGACATCAACGGCGCCCGCGCCCGCCTCACCGCCGCGCTCGACCTCGCGCAGTCAGTACAAGATCCCTGGGCGGAGCGTCGGGCGGCCGCCGATCTCGACCAGCTGGCACGCGACGTGGAAGCGCCGTGAGTCGCCGTTGCTTCGTGGCAGCTGTTGCGTTATTCCCCGCTGTGTGAAACGGTCGAACGGTCCAGACCAACGTGGAGCGTGCTCAATGCCGAAGTACCTTGTGAAGGCCTCGTACACGACGGAGGGCGCGAAGGGCGTGCAGAGCGGCGGCGGTACCAGCCGGCGCGATGCCGTCGCGAGAATGGCCGAGGGCCTCGGCGGCAGCCTCGAGTCGTTCTACTTCGCATTCGGCGACACTGACGCTTACGTGGTGCTCGACCTCCCCGACAACCGCACTGCGGCGGCGGCCTCCATCGCCGTAAACACCGCGGGCGGTGCAGCCTGGAGGTGGTGGTGTTGCTGGCGCGGGGGACATGGACCCGGCCGCGGAGATGTTCGTCGACTACCGTCCGCCGGGCTCCTGATCCACTGCCTCCGGGCGACTGGGCGCTCGCGATTGGCCGTGTGGCGTCCTCCGCCGCTGGTGGCGCGCGAAGTCGCCGTGGCGGAAAAGGCTGTTCGAGGCGCCTGGTGCTGGTGGTGGTGGCGGGGCTCGAACCCGCGACCCTTCGCTTACAAGGCGAAAGCTCTACCAGCTGAGCTATCCCGGCGACACGCCGATTCTACCGGGGTCGACCTCGACTCGACGGTCAGGCGGTGATGCGGCGCGCCTGCAGGTGCGTGAGCACCTTGCGCTTGACGCGCTGCAGGGCGTTGTCGACCGTCTTTGGGTCGCAGCCCCAGCCGATCGCCGATCGCCTCGTAGCTGTGGCCCTCCAGGTAGAAGGGTCAGCACCTGCGACTCGAGCGGGGAGCAGGGGTCGCTGCCCAGGCAATCGAGCAGGGACTGCAGCTCCTCGGTCGAGATCACGCAGCGTGGCGGGATCGTCGACGGCGGGCCCGGCAGGGCGTCGCCGAGCGTGCAGTCGGCCTCCGACTCCTGGCCGGCCGGCGTGTGGCTGAACGAGACATAGGTGTTCAGCGGCGCGTGCTTGAACCGGGTAGCGGTCTTGATCGCGGTGATGATCTGCCGGGTGATGCAGAGCTCGGCGAACGAACGGAACGACGTGTCCCGATCGGAGGCGGAAGTCGCGGACGGCCTTGTACAGCCCGACCAGGCCCTCCTGGATCAGGTCGTTGCGAGTCGCCGCCGGCCAGGAAATAGGAGCTCGCCTTGAGCCGGACGAAGCCCTGATAGCGGCGGAGGATGGTGTCCATCGCCCGGTCGTCGCCGTTTCGGGCGGCCGCGATCAGCGCCAGCTCGCCGGTATCGCTCCCGCACGCGGTTGCGTCCGGGCCAGGGCTGCCTGCGATCGAGCCACCTGAGAACCTCCGACCGAAGCATGTGAACGAGGATAAATAAACTCTCGATCACTTCAAGCTGACCGTCAAGTTCAGCTTGAGGTCTGAAACCATAGCGGCTCCAGCGGCGATGTAAAGAACCGGTCTTTGAACGGCCGCTCCTGGCACCCGCGTCGCGGTCCAAACTTCAAAATTCGTAGGAGAACCTGCCTGTTTCTACGAATTTCGTAGCGCGAGGGCCGTTTTGCTATCGGAATTCGTGCAACACTGGTGCCAGGCGCGGGCGTCGCACAAGGCCTATTCGCCCCGCCGAAGCCGCTCGAGAGCGGCTCGAACCTCCGGGTCGAGCGAGTCGGAGAGCTGGAATCGAACGCGGCCGCTGCGAGGGGTGATCGAGGCGCCTCGACGGCGGTCGAGATGCGGTCGAGAAACTCTTCGAGCACTCATTGCATGTACGTGTTCGCGGGGCGGCCACGTGACGCACGACGGTGTCCGACGACACGACCGTCACCTCCTGCTGCGGCGAGCCTCCGGGAGCGGTGGGCGAGGCGTTCGATCACCGAATCGGCCGTCTCGCAGCGGGAGTAGACCACCAGCGCAGCGGCCCGATGGTGGCGTCGGCGCCCTTCGCCGTCCAGCACGAACACCACCAAAGCATGCCGAGCCGGGCAGCCCAGTCAGTCACATCGGCCACCAGCTCGCGCGCGCAGCGTGGCGTACTCTCCCCCACCCCCCGCGCGCGCATGCGTGACGTTGTCGCCGTCGACGATCCAGAGCGGACCCAATCAGCCAAACG
The DNA here is from genome assembly GCA_963737445.1 of uncultured Actinomycetes bacterium. Lineage (GTDB taxonomy): Bacteria > Actinomycetota > Thermoleophilia > Gaiellales > JAICJC01 > JAICYJ01. The sequence goes on from CAVTSO010000016.1 coordinate 29,153, forward strand.
GCGCTGGCGGGCGGCCTCGAACAGAAGGACGGCGGCGGCGGTCGACACGTTCAGCGACTCGACCCTGCCGAGCATCGGGATCGACACCACCGCATCGCAGGCGGCCGCGCACGCGCGGACGCAGACCCCGCTCCCTCGGCGCCGAGCACGAACACGGCGCCGTCGGGGTGGCACGTCCCGCGCTCGTACGAGAGATCGCCGCCGCCTGCGGGAGCGGCATAGCTCCAGAGCCCGGCCGCTTGGCGCGCAGAGGAGCGTCTGGGCAAGGTTCTCGACGCGGGCAACGGCCAGATGCTCGACCGCGCCTGCCGACGCACGGCACACGGCTGCAGTGACGGCGGCAGACCGGCGCCGGGTGACCAGCAGTCCATCGGCTCCGGCGCACTCGGCGACGCGCGCGACCGCACCAAGATTGTGCGGGTCGGTGACCTCGTCGAGCGCGGCCAGCAGCACGCCCTCGCGGGCCAGAAGCGCGTTGGGGTCGGCGTACGGATAGGGCGCGACCGCCGCCACCACTCCCTGATAGTCGGAGCGGAGCCGGCGCGCTCTTCCAGGTTCGGCGCCGGGGAGGCGACGCGGGGCCGCGACCGGAAGCCAGAAAACTCGAGCGTCTCCTTCGACCGCTGCGAGCACCACACCTCGACGACTTCGCGCCGTCCTCGCAGCGCCTCTCGCACTGCCTGGCGGACCGTAGATGATCTCAGAAGTCACGGCAACGGTAGAGGAAAGTGATTTCGTCGGCGGTATCTCGGACATCCCAACCGGCGGCGGCGATCAGGTCGCGCAGCCGGTCTGATTCGGGCGTAGTCCCGCGCCGCTCGCGCCGCCACCCGCTGCTCGGCCAGCTCGACGACCTCGGCCGGAGCCTCGCGGCTCGCGGGCCAGCCCGCCCAGACCGAGCACCTCCAGCACCTCGACGATCGAGTCGTGCGCCGCAGCAGGTGCTTCGAACAGGAGCGCGAGCGCCCGCGGCGTATTGAAGTCGTCGTCCAGCGCCTCCTGCACGGCAGCCGCGTGATCAGGGTGGGATCGGCGCCCGCGCCGGCGCGCAGCTGGTTCTCGCGCAGCGTCGCGCACACGCCGGCCGGCCTGCTCCAGAGCATCGTCGGTGTAGTCGATCGGACTCGCGTAGTGACCCCGCAAGAGGAACATGATGAAGGTCTCGGCGGGCATCCGGTCGAGCGCGTCGTGCAGCCGCTCGATGTTGCCCCGAGCGACTTCGACATCTTCTCATCGCGCAGGTTGAGCATGCCGTTGTGCATCCAGAACCTGCGTACGAAGGTCTCGCCCAGCGCCCCTTCCGACTGGGCGAGCTCGTTCTCATGGTGAGGAAAGATCAGGTCGCGTCCTCCCCATGGATGTCGAAACTCCCCCCAGATACCGCTGCCATCGCCGAGCACTCGATGTGCCAGCCCGGCCGGCCCTCTCCCCCAGGGCGACTCCCAGCCCGGGGGCTCGCCCGGCTTGGCGGCCTTCCACAGCGCGAAGTCCAGGGGATCGACCTTGTCCTCCCCCAGGTCGTGCCGGGCCCGCCGGACTGGCGCATCTGGCCTACCTGCTGCTTCGACAGCTTTGCCGTATCGGACGAAGCTATCCCCAGTCGAAGTCGACGTCGGAGCCGGACTGATAGGCGTGACCCCCGTCCACGAGCTTCACGATCAGATCGACGATCTCTGGATATGGCTCGGTAGCCAGGGGCTCCACTGTCTGGGCGGCCCAGGCCCAGTTTGTCGGTGTCTTCTCGGTAGGCGGCGGTGAACTCGTCGGGCCACCTCGCGGGCGGTGCGGCCACGGCGATCGCTTTCTGGATAGATCCGGTCGTCGATGTCGGTGATGTTCTCCACAAGCGTCACCCGGTAGCCCGCGCACTCGAAATACCTCTTGGCCACCAGCTGGAACACCACGAACGGGCGGGCGTTGCCCACGTGCACGTAGTTGTAGACCGTGGGTCCGCAGAAGTACATGCCGATTACGCCGTCGGAGCCCGGCACCACATCCTTGAGCTCGCGGGTCAGCGAGTCGCGGATCCTCATGCCGCCCGCCTCGATCGCCTCGCCGCGCGGCAGCGCCGCCAGCACCGCCCACAGCTCAGGCCCCCGCTCGCGCCCGGTCAGCGCGATCCGCGCTTCCCGTAGCGGCACGCCGGCGCTGCGCAGCTCGTCGACCAGCGCCCGAGCGTCCTGCTCGGACAGCCGTTCCGGATAGCGCTCCCGGATCGTCGCCAGTTCAGGCAACGAATGTCGCAGCGGCGCCTCGGTCACGCATGCCACCAGGTCGCCGGCCTCGGCCAGCGTGTGGGCGCCGCGAAGCGCCGGCGCCATCGCGGCCACAAGCTGCGGATCGGTGCCCGCAGGTGCGAACTCGAGCACCCGCGTCACCAGGTCGTCCTCCTCCAACCGCGAGATGTGCGCGGTCGAGAGCGCCCGCAGCCGCTTGCTCTCGAGCACCACCTCACCGCGCGCCAGCCGGTCGATGTCGAACCGCTCGACCAGCTCCGGCAGCGTCATCACGTCGCCCGGCCCGGAGCTGGCCACCAGCGCCAGCAGATTCACGATCGCCTCCGGCGGATAGCCCTCCTCGCGCAGCGCCGCGATCGAGTCGGCGCCGTCGCGCTTCGACAGCTTGCCGCCCTCACCGCGCACCAGCGCGTGGTGCAGGTACTGCGGCGGCTCGGCGCCGAGCGAACGCACGGCCGCGATCTGCAGCGCCGCGTTGGGCAGGTGGTCGTTGCCGCGGATGACGTGCGTGATGCCCATGTCGGCGTCGTCCACGGCCGACGCCCAGCGGTACGTGGGCCGGCCGTCGCTGCGCACGATCACGAACGCGGACAGCCCCGGAGACGACAGCCAGACGGCCCCGTCGCGGGTGTGCGCTCCCCTGGCCGCGGCGGCCTGCTCGAGGTGGCGCTGGCGGCGCTCGCTCTGGCGTACGGGTCCCTCGTCCCAGCCGAGGCCCAGCCAGCGCAGGTCCTGCTCGATCGCACGTTCCGCCCCCTCCACCTCGCGCTGCTCGTCGGTATCGTCGATGCGGAGCACGACATCGCCGCCCTGCTGGCGCGCGAACAACCAGTTCGCAGCGGCCGTCAACGCGCTGCCGAGGTGCAGCGATCCGGTGGGGCTGGGAGCGAAGCGGACGCGGACGGACATGTCGCGCCTACGCTAGCAAGCGCGCCTGGGCCTCCCGCAGCATGCGGTCGCGCAGCGCCGGACGCGAGTCGAAGAGCGCGCGCACCGCGCTGCCGGGCACCACCAGCACGCGCGCATCCTGCTCGACGATCGCCGAGGCAGTGCGGGCGCCTCCCTCGAGCAGCGCCACCTCGCCGAACAGGTCGCCCTCGCCGAGGCCGCCCACGCGGCGCCCACCGCGGGTGATCGCAACGGTGCCGCTCAGGATCACGAACAGCGAGCCGCCGGTCGCCCCTTCGCGCACGAGCACCTGGCCGGCCGGCGCGTCCTGCTCGGTGCCGGCCTCGCGCAACGCCTCCCAGTCCTGCTTGTCGAGACCGTCGGCCACGGCCGGATTGTGTCAGGAATGGGCTCTTCCGGGGCTCGATGATTAGACTCGGCTTGGGATGACGGCGGTAGCAGACGGCTGACCCAGAGCCTGGCCGAGGAGGCGCCGAGCGAGGTCGGCGAGCCGGTGGCCGTCGCATGACCTCCGGCCGCAGCCGCCGGCGAGACGGGCATGCGGCGGAGATCTGACAGCCCTACGGGTCGACGACCTGGTAGACGTCGTCGCTGCTGCCCTTACACGAGGCCCGGTCGTGCAGCACCCGCGTCGTACCGTCGGTCATGTCGTCCGCATAGGTGGTGTGGATGTCCCGCCCTGCGGGCAGGATCGTCATCAGCGAGGCGCTGGCGTCACCCACCACGAAGCGGCGGATGCGGACGTCCTTGCCACACGCGAACAGGCTCGAGGCGTAGTACACCGTGCCGTCGGCGCTGACCGACGGAGCGTATTGCACACGCCGCGCCAAGGCGTTGGGCATCTTCACCCGCTGCCCGGTGCTGATCTGGTAGCGGAAGACGTTGCACGTCACCCTTCCGCAGTGGGTGTAGACGGCGTAGTCGCCGTTCACCTGCCCGGGCTCGGAGAGCCCGGCCGTGTCGACCAGCGTGACCGTCTGGGACGTGGCGGTGTTGTACAGGAGCACCCGGGTCTTGACCGGGCGTGACCGCAGGTTCTCGCGGCCGAACAGCAGCCACGGCCCCGAGATCGACGGTCGCCACTCCCACTGCTGGGTGTTCACGCCCGCCGGGATCGACCGCTGGTGCGTGACCAGGTCGAACAGGCGCAGATCCGACTGCCCGCGGCGGACCTGCTGGTACACGAGCGCGGTGCCGTCGATGCCGCCGTTGTACCCGCTGGTGCCGGCGGCGTTCACCATCACCTTGGGCACGCCCGACAGCGAAACGAAGGCGTCGTAGTGCTTCGGCCTGGCGGCGCTGTTCTGCGTCCAGGCGAGGTACCCGGCGTCCCCGTCGGCCGAGGGAAGCACCTCGTGGGACCGGCCGGCCGGGACGGGGGTGTCAGGCACCGATGCCCAGGCGGTAGCAGCGGCAGCATCACCGCGGCGATGCGCATTCGTGAGCTCATCTCATCTTCCAGTCGTCCAGTACGTGCGAACGACTCAACGCTACGAACGGCGCCGCCGAATGGCATCGGGACAACCCCTGGTCCGCGGGTAGGATGTGCGGCATGAGGTGGTGGCCGTTCACGTGCTCGCTGGCAGTGCTGGTAGTTGCACTCGTCACGGCTGCACCGGCCGGAGCGGCAACGGTCGTGCACACCTGGCATGCGAACCTGGACGGCGACGCGCATCCGGAGCTCGTCCAGCTGGTGAAGAACGGCTCCATACCAAACGGTCACCGCTGGCTGCGGGTGGTCGACCGCGCAGGCGGCAGTCGAGTGTTCGCCCGGATCAGCCCGCGTGTCGAGTTCCTGACAGCGTCAGACGTCAAGGTCGAGGACATGAACGCCCAGCCAAGCCGCGCCGAGGTGTTCTACGTGGGGAACATCGGCGGCACCGCCGGGTCTCCGACCTACGCCGGGATCCGTGGCTGGAACGGTCAGCGGGTGCACCGGTTCTGGACATACGCCCCGCCCTACCCGAAGCTGCGCCACAACGGCCACACGTACAGCTACGACAGCGTGACGATCAAGCTCACCCAGCTTCCATCCGCGCATGACCCGGCGCTCGAGATCAACCTCCACCAGGGGGAGCTGACCGGGAGCGCGCCGCTCTGCTGCCCGCAGTTCGAGCTGATCCGCCACTACCGCTACCGGCCCGCCACACGCACCTGGGTGCTGACTGCGAGCACCGCTGGCAACACAACTGATCCGGTACGGGCCGTAGCGTGCGCCGATGATGACCGCTGCAGGCACGATCACGAAAGCCGTCCTCGCGTGGTATGCGGAGAACGGCCGCGATCTGCCGTGGCGGCACACACGCGACCCCTACGCGATCCTCGTCTCGGAGGTGATGCTGCAGCAGTCTCCTATCGGTGTGGGGAGCGGGGTTGAGATCCCAGTGTCCATGCGGTATTGAGCGGTCGTCATGGGTCGACCATAGCCCGTTGACGGGCGGAATTCCAGACTGGTGTTCGCGCGGTGTTCGCACCGGCTCGGGATCAATGGGCAGCCAACACGCCGCAGGTGCAACGTCACCCCACGAGCCAGCAGGTCAAGGCAGCGCGCCGCCTGTCTCGCGGCTTCTCGCCAGGGTAGATTGCCTGCATGGATGAGGCGGGCGACATGGTGTCTGAGATGGGGTTTGCGGAGTCGTTTGATGATGCTGTTGAGTGGGGCCGTGCCCTGGGTGGGGATAGTCCGGCTGCGGCGACGGCGGCGAGCGGCGCCGAGGTCGAGCGGCGGATCAGGCGGCTGGAGTCGGTCGAGCTGTCGACGGATGAGCTGTCCGACCTGGCGGCGCGTGCGGATGCCGGTGACGGCGGCGCTCGGGACCGTCTGTTGGCGCGGTGCCTGCCGATGGTGATGCGGGTGGCGCGGGGGTACTCCGGCCGAGACGTCGAGCTGGCAGACCTGGTGCAGGAGGGGGTGCTGGGGCTACTTCGGGCGTTGGAGCGGTTTGACCCGGATCGGGGCGTGCCGTTCGCTGCATATGCCGGATGGTGGCTGCGCCAGGCGATGCAGCAGGCGATCGCCGAGCAGTCTCGATCGGTGCGGCTTCCGACTCACGTCCTATGGGATATCCACCAGCTGCGTGAGGCGCGAGGCGAGCTGCTCGCCAGCCGGGGACGGGAGGCCTCCGCGTCGGAGCTTGAGCGAGAGCTGGGCTGGACACCGCGCCGGCTGGATGACGTGCGGCGAGCGGAGCGTCCAGCCGTGTCGCTGGACGCGCCGTACCAGGGCGACGAGGACGCCATTGACCGGTTGGGGGATCTGATCGGCGACCCGTTGTCTGAGCAGGCGTTTGACGACGTGCTCACTCGGGCGGCCGGCGACAGCGTGCGGACGCTTCTCTCGACGCTGACCGAGCGGGAGCGGCAGGTGCTGCAGTGGCGGCTCGGTGCGGAATCAGATGCGCTCTCGTTGCGCCAGATCGGTCGCCGCCTGGGCATGTCCGCGGAGCGTGTCCGCCAGATCGAGCAGCGCGCCCTGGTCAAGCTGCGCAGTGCGGTTCTTCCCTAGGGGTTGACACCCGCCGCATGGTGCTTACCCCTCCCGGTAGAGACCGAAGACACCCGGAGAGGAGGTACATCATGACCGTGTTTCGAGGCGACCCGTTGCTGGCCGAGTTGCAGGCGATGGGTGAGGACATGGATCGCGCGTTTGGCCGATTGCTGGCGAATCAGGGTCAGAGCTCGCGCGGCTGGCTTCCGCCGGCAGACATCTATGAGACCGCGGATGACGTCGTGATCGAGTTGGACGTTCCGGGATGCCATTCCGAGAACCTGTCCGTGGAGGCGATCGACGGCCAGTTGGTGATCACGGGTGAGCGCCAGCCCAAGGAAGAGGCCACGCGTCGCTACCGATCGGAGCGGTGGACTGGCAGGTTCGTGCGCAGCTTCACGCTCCAGCCCAATGTGCGCGGCGATGATGTTCGGGCCGACTACCACGACGGCGTGCTCAGCGTGCATGTTCCCAAGCCCGAGGAGACCAAGCCGAAGCGAATCTCGATCAGCCGCGAACGAAGGCAGATCACCAAGACCACCTAGGCCGCCACTGCGGACGCGGGCACGGCCTGGAGGCGGCGCATCGATAGCGCCCGAAACGGCGCCCAAGCTCTCGCGACCACGCCTCCACGCCGTGTCCCGTCCGCCCGGCGGGGCCGCACGCCTCGCGACCACGAGACGATTGCGCGCTTTTGCAAACCTAAGTGCCTTCCACGTGCGATGCTGACTCTCACAGACAACCTGCCGAATCGCGAATACATGACCATTGGCGAGGCCGTTGCCCACACCGGAATCTCGCAGCGCGCGATTCTGCACGGCCAGCTCCCAACCTACATGGCCGACGGCCAATGGCGCATCCCCACCGCGGCGATACGCGCCCTCCTGGAATGGCAGCGTGACGGCCTGCCAGTGGATAGCGGGTAAAGAGGTCACGGCCCCGCTTGTGGGCAAGTTGGCGGCGCCGGCAACGGGACGGATTCCGCGTCCACGGTGACGCCGGAACACCCATTGACCATGCGGTATTCAGGGCCCATCGAGGGGTCGCCCATTGGCCAGTCTAGGTCAGCGCACACTACGTGCGCTGCTGCTAGCGGGGCGACGCGTGTGATTCGGGGGAGAGGCGTGACGGCCACCAGATTCGCGGGCCGAGGTCGAGCACGAGTGCGGGCACGAGCACGCTGCGGACGAGGGTGGTGTCGAGCAGCACGCCGAGGGCGACGACGAAGCCGATCTCGGTGAGCGCGACGAGCGGGAGGACGCCGAGCACGAGGAAGGTGCCGGCGAGCACGATGCCTGCTGAGGTGATGACGCCGCCGGTGACGGCGAGGCCGCGCAGCATGCCTTCTGCGGGTGCCGTGGCGCGGTGGTTTCCTCGCGGACGCGGGCCATCAGGAAGATGTTGTAGTCGACGCCGAGCGCGACCAGGAAGAGGAACGCGAGCAGCGGGAAGCGACGGGTCGGTGCCGGCGAATGCCGAAGAGCTTGGTGAAGATCACGGAGCTTGCGCCCAGGCTGCGGCGTAGGTAGGACATGATCACGGTTGCGATGAGCAGCAGCGGCGCGATGCAGGGCGCGCAGCAGGATGATCGAGGATCAGCGAGCACGACGGCCAGGATCAGCGGGACGATGACAGCTGGTTGTCGCGGGCGGAGGCTCGCGTCGCGCAGGTCGCAGTTCTGCGGCGGTGCGGCCCGCCGACCTGGCGACGTCGCTGCCTCCGGCGCGGCTTCACCGCGGTGCGGATGCGGGTCGGCATCACGGTCGAACGCCTCGCGGTCGAGTAAGGGTCGGCTTCGAGCGTCACCGACAGCTTCGTGCCGGGCGGTCCCTGCTCGGTGCGTGGCGACGACCTGCGCGACCCCGGGCACGCTCGCCGCGGCTGCTTGTCACGGCGGCGACGCGCGCATGGTCGGGGACGATGACGACGGTTGGCGCGTTGGATCCTGCGGGGAATGACTGTGAGATCAGCTGCTGTCCGCGCGACGGCCTCGGGCTTTCCGCGGAACGAGTCCGCCGTGGTGAGGTCGGTGGAGAACGTCAGCCAGCCCGGCCGCAAGTATCGAGGAGGACGGCGAGGCTGCCGATCCAGGTCGCGCGCGGCCGTCTGGGCGATGCGATCGCCGAGCCGGCGCCACCGGCCGTGCGTCGCGTCCGTCCCAGCATCACCGGGGTGCGGCACGAACGGCCAGAAGGCGCGCCGCCCGCCGATCAGGAGCAGCGCCGGCAGCAGCGTCAGCGATCGAGACCATCGCCAGTCGCTACGCCCACCGCCGAGAGCGGGCCGAGCCCAGCGCGTGGAGTTGACCTCCGCGAGCGTGCACGGCCAGCAGCGCCAGCGATGACGGTGCCGGCCTGAGGCGATGATCGCCGGGCGCCGCGCCGGCGAGCGCGAGTCGCATCGCCTTGTACGTGCTCTCGTGTGCGGCGCAGCTCCTCGCGGTAGCGGGCGACCAGGAGCAGGGCGTAGTCGGTGCCCGCGCCGAAGACCAGGATCAAGGCGATGCCCGCGGTCTGCCCGTTCACGGTCACACCAGCCTCGGTCAGCGCATAGCCGAGCCGCTCGCAGCAGCTGCTCTGGCGAGCCACCACCGAGAGGATCGGGATGATCCAGAAGATCGGGCTGCGGTAGATCAGCGACGAGCAGCACCAAGCACGAGCGTCAGCGCGACCGCGAACAACGTCGTGTTGATCCCGTTGAACACCTTGATAGCGTCGGTTGAGTAGCCGGCCGGTCCCGACACCTCGGCCTGCAGCCCCGCGTGTCGCTCGGCATGCGCGCGGCTTCGGATCTCGTCCACCGCCGAGGTCAATGCGTCGGCGTTGCCGGACACGGCGAGCGGTGTGACCACCAGCGCGGATGTGCCATCCTCGGATGGCAGGGGCGGTGATGTCTGCCGGGAGTGCGCGACCGGGTCGGAGTTCAGCTTGTCTGCGAATGCCGTGATCGCCTGGCGGTCAGCCGTTGTCAGGCCACCGTCGCGGTGAAATACCGTCACCGCAGGTGTTTCGGCGCCTGATGGGAACTGGCGTTGCTGGTCGAGTGACCGTACCGATTCCGCACCACCGGGGAGGAAGGCCGATGGATCGTTCTGCTGGGCGTTTTGGAACTTCGTGCCAAGCGGCGCGGCGACAGCGATCAGGACGAGCGCCACCCCGACTACGAGCCAGCGGCGGCGCCGGCCAACCGAGATTGCAGACAGAAGCGATGTCACGTCAGCCGATTGCCTCGATCGCGGGGTCGTGCGGCGGTGATGGCGGCCTGGGCGGCTGTGTCGAAGCTCGTGAGCTGAAACGGCACGAGCGTCTGCAGGCGGTTGTCGTGTGCGATCGTCGGGTTGCGCAGGCCGTCGATCAGTGGCCGGGCGACGCCGGCTTGGACCGGGGTGACGAGCCGCAGCCAGAGAGATGAGAGCCGGGGGGTCAGGAAGGGCACCTCGATGATGATCGGGTGGCGGTGACGTATGCGGGCGATGCGTTCGATCATCTCCCGGTAGGTCATCACCTCGGACCCGCCCGCGTCGTAGGTTTGGCCGATCGCCTCCGGGTTGCCGCAGACTCCGGCGACGTAGCGGGCGATGTCGTTGATGGCGATCGGTTGGGTGGGGGTTGACACCCAGCGCGGGCATATCATCGCCGGAAGCCTGTCGACCAGGGCGAGGATGGTGTCGAATGCCGCACTTCCGGGCCCAACCACCATGCCGGCGCGAATCGTCGTGACCGGCACGCTGCCCGAGGCAAGATGGCGCTCCGTGTCGCGGCGGCTCTGGAGATGTTCGGAGAGGTCGTCGGATTCCTCCCCCAGCCCACCGAGGTACACGATCTGGCGAACGCGCTGAGTTTCTGCTGCTCGTGCGACGGTCGACGCTGCGCGGCGGTCTCGGGCGGCGAAGTCGGCATGGCCGAGCGAGTGGACGAGGTAGACCGCGACCTCGACGCCCTCGAGGACGCGCTCCACGCTCTTTGGTTCGGTCACGTCCGCGGTCACCCAGCGGATGCTGGGCTTCTTGTCGGTGCGCGCCCGGCGCGAGACCGCAATCACCTCGTGCTCGCCTGCGAGAATCGGAAGGACTGCCGATCCGACCGTGCCCGACGCACCGAAGACGGCGATCCTCATGATGCTCCCCGTTCGATGAGGCGGTGGAAGTAGCGTCGACTGACCCGTGCGTGGATGCGCGCCTGGATCTGGTCGTACAGCTCGCCGGTCCACTCCGGCGCTCCGGGCCGCGCCGCGAGGGTGGGGTGGTAGCCGGCGATAGCCGACCGCAGCTCGACACCACCGGCGCCACCATGCATCGAGAGCGTGATCGATCCAGCGGCGCGGCGCGCGAGCAGGCCGCCGGTGATCGGATAGCTCGTCGACACAGAGTCCGCAGTCACGGAGAGTTGCGGCATACCGAAGCAGGCGAGTTAGCGTCTCGGCCGGCGCCGTGCGACGCGAAGTTCCAGACCGCTGCTGCGGCTTCTCGTTCGGACGAGCCCGCGGGTCAGGCGTTCGACCTCGGGCCAGTACGCGGCTCCCAGGATCATCGCGCCTTCGACGGTGTGCTCGACGACCTGGTCGGGGGGCGATCATTCGCTGTGTCGAACTCCGATCTGCACCATCGCCACGCCGTCGGTGCGACGACGACCATTCGCCGGCCTCGTATCGGCGTGGCCGGATCATCGCCACACCCACACGAGCGCGGCAAGGGCGTACACGATGGCATAGGCGACGGTGAGTCCAGATAACGATCGACGTCCGGCGTGTTCAGAACCGGTGAGCTCCGGCGGAGTGCAGGAACCAGATCTTCACGAGCTCGCCGCAGATCATGAACAGCGCGAACGCGGTCAGCAGGCGGCCGGGGCCGTCCGTCGTGAGCAGGCTCACGAGCAGCGCCAGATGGGCGAGGTTGTTGAAACAGACGAACACCATCGCGACGGCCTCGCGTTCCACCAGGCGATCTCCAATCGCCGCCAAGAGCCCGAGAGTCGCGATGCCGACCAGCACCAGTTCGACGATCCTGTACCCGGTCGGGGGCCGACCATCCGGTCGTGATCGACGATGCCAGAGCGACGTACGCGCACAGGGGCGCGAGGGACTTGATGCCGGTCTCGATCCAGCCCAGCGGGCCCCAGCGAGCCACGTGCCAGGCGGCGGCTTCGCGTGAGAGGTTCACCGTATGTCCGCCGCGACCCGGTTGGCGGCGGTGACGGGATCGGTGTCGAGGAGTGTGGCGCCGAAGCTCGTCGGCGAGCCGTCGCGTCGCGCCCCTGCCTGCGATGGCGATCGGCACGCGTTGCGGTTCGAGCCTCGCGGGCAAGCGCTCGCAGCCGCGACGACTTGGTCGCCGCCAGCACGATCAGGTTCGGTGCGAGCCGGGCTGCGGTTTCGATCAGGGTCGATTGCGGGGTGTCGGCGCCCAGGTAGGTGATGCGCCAGCCGTGGCCGCGAAGGGCGATCCCAAAGCAGATCAGGCCGAGGTCGTGAAGCTCGCCGCTCGGGCATGCCAAGAGGGCGCGCGGGCCGCTGCCGCCGTCCCAGCCGCGGGCGAGTCCCAGCAGCCGGCCGCGGATCAGGCTGGTCGCGAAATGCTCCTCGGCGATGGTCGCGGTCCCGGCCTCCCAACGCTCGCCGAGGTCGACAAGATAGGGGACGACCACCTCAGAGATCACGGTCGTGGCGCCCAGCGTCGGCGAGCAGCCGATGCGAGCACGGCGTTCGCGCCCGACATCATCGAACCGCGCCAGCGCCTGCGCGAGCCGCGAGCGCTGGTCCTCGATCCCGTCCCCTGCGGCGTCTGGAAGCTGTGGCCGGCGGCGCTCGGGCACGCCTCCGGCCGGTGCCGAGAGCACCGCCTCGGCCGCCTGCCGAGCTGACACGCCGGCCGCCAGCAGCTCCTGCATCGCCCGCACCCGGCGCTCGTCCTCCGGGCCGTACAGGCGAAAGCCTCCGGCGCTGCGGAGCGGACGGAGTAGCCCATAGCGGCGTTCCCATGCTCGCAGCAGCGTGCGGCGACGCTCCGACGCGGATCGCTGAGCTCGCCGATGCGAACACGAGGAGCCGGCTCGGGAAGGGGCAGCGTCGCCATCGCTCAGAGAGTATACACACATTACACCGACTCTGGACAAGATGGACCACATCCCTGTACAGTTCAGCCCGCTCATGTCGAGTGTGTTGTCCGATGTACGTGCCTGGCGGGCGATCCGCTGCGCCTCGGCCTGCTCGAGCTGGCGCTCGAGGTAGTCGTCGAGCGAGGAGACGAGCGCCTCCACCGTGCCGCGGACTGGGGATCGCCGCGATCTCACCGTCGTCTCGAGAGCCGGTCGATCGTCCCCGGGCTGACGGAAAGCATCGCCGCGGCGTCGGCCCTGGAGATCAGCAGCGGCCGGCCAGTTGGTGCCGGCGGCGGCGGCCGTCGCGACGAGCCGGCTGGTGGGTTTGGGCTGAGCGCTCATACGACCAGACCTATCGGCGGCCCCGCGACCGAGAACAGGCCCTCCGGGCCGTGGTTGACCCGTTTGGGAGTTCCGGCCCCTCGGCCGCCGGGACCCGCGCCTGACCGGAGGCCTGAGACGCCGTCTCGCGGCCGCCGAGTCCGCCGGGGAGGGTGCAGGTCCGCAGGAGCGTGTTCGGCGTCCCGGTGCTCTGCAGGAGCCGGTCTGAGCGGTAGCGTCGCCCCGTGACCGAGAGCACGTCAGAGCAGATGCAGGACGCGGCCTCGGCTCGGCATGGCCGAAGCAAGCGCGACTCTGCCCTGGCGGCACACGCATGATCCGTACGCCATATTGGTGTCTGAAGTCATGCTGCAGCAGACTC
>CAVTSO010000017.1:0-19379 GCA_963737445.1 uncultured Actinomycetes bacterium
CTAACCAGTAACGACTCGCGAGGGCGATGGAGCGGTCACCGCTCCATCGCCCTCGCAACGGTAGCGGGTAGAGTGTTAGCTGTGGGCAACTGGCCGGGATCCGACGGCGATAATGGTCATGCTCGGCTAGCCTGTCGCTGGCGTGTCCACGTGGATCCTCCCGATCTTCCGATGTGGCCGACGCTCCGCCGACTGCTCACGCTGTGGCGTGGGGAGTGGCGGTCGTCGCGCTCGGTCTCTTTCTCGCCTTCCCATACACGGCGTTGTCGTTGGCGATCCCGACCCTGTTGCAGCGGGCCATCGACAACGCGATCGTGCCAAGACCTGTCCAAGCTGACGCCCTACGTGGCGGCGGCTTCGTGCTGGGCCTGCTGCGCTTCTGCGTAACTTCATCCGCCGCTACGCGACGCGCGGATCGGCGTCCACATCGAGGCGCGCGTGCGAGAGCTGCTGTCCTCGGCCTACCTCGACTTCCCGCGCGCGTTCTTCGACCGCCACGCCACCGGTCAGGTGGTGTCGCGCGCGACCAACGACCTGATCGATCCGCTACTTCATCGGCTGGGGCATGGTGCAGGGCGCACAGAGCGCGATGATGATCGTCGGCGCGGCCATCCTGCTCGGGTTCGTGAACCTGCGGCTGACCATCTACACCGGCCTCTCGCTGCCGCTGATCGGACTGCTTGCCTGGCTGTTCGCCCACCGCGTGATGCCGATCTCGCGCCGCGTGCAGCAGCGCAAGGGCGACGTGACCGAGGCCGCCGACGAAGCCGTCGTTGGCATCGAGATGGTGCAGGCGTTCGGCCGCGAGGACGATGTGCGGGGCCGCTTCGGCGAGAAGGCCGAGAGCGTCCGCGACGTGGTGCTCGAGCAGGCCGGCGTCGAGGCTCAGCACCTGCCCGGGCTGTTCTTCCTGCCCACGCTCTCGATCGCGGCGGTGGTCTTCTTCGGCGGCCGCGACGTCATCAACGGCGATCTCACGATCGGCCAGTTCGTCCTGTTCAACACCATCCTGCTGCAGCTGGCGTGGCCGCTGGAGTCGCTGGGCTGGATAGGAACCTGGCGCAGCGGGCGCTGGCCTCGGCCGGCCGCAGCTTCGCCTGGATCGAGGGCATCGATCGCCTGCCCGAGCCGGCCGAACCGCTGCCGGCTCCGGCCGGCCCGCAGCCGATCAGCTTCCGGACGCGCACTTCGCCTACGCCGACGAGGATGAGGTGCTGACCGGCGTCGACCTGGAGGTCGGGGCCGGTGAGATCGTGGCCGTGTGCGGCGCCACCGGATCGGGCAAGACCTCGCTCCTGAACCTGGCCGCGCGACTCTACGACCCGACCAGGACGGTGCCGCTGGGCGGCACCGACCTGCGCGACCTGCGGCTCGAAGACGTGCGGTCGGCCATGTCGATCGTGACGCAGCGGCCGATCTGTTCTCGATCCCCTGCGCGACAACCTCATGATCGGTCGCTCGGACGCGAGCTGGGATGAGGTGGTGGCGGCCAGCGAGGCGGCCGGGGTGGCCGCGTTCGTCGACGACCTGCCGGACGGCTACGACACCATGATCGGCGAGCGCGGGGTCAACCTGTCCGGCGGCCAGAGGCAGCGAGTGGCCCTGGCGCGGGCGCTCCTGGCCGAGTCGGGCGCCATCCTGATGGACGACCCGCTGTCGGCGGTGGACACCGAGACCGAGCGCACGCTGCTTCGCACCGTCGGGCCGGCGCTGCGCGGGCGCACGGTGCTGGTCGCGACCCAGCGGCTGTCGACGGTGGTGCTTGCCGACCGGGCGGTGGTGCTGCGGGACGGCAAGCTCGTGGAGCAGGGCACGCCGGAGGAGCTGGCCGCGCTGGGTGGGGACTTCACGGCGCTGTTTGGAGACGAGACGCGTGCGGCATAGCCATCGCAGCGGGCTCAGCCGCCTGACCACCTACCTGCAGGGCCGCCGGCTGGCCGTGTTCGTGCTGGTGCTGGTCGCGACCGGGCAGGCGGTCTGCCAGACCGGCGGATGGCTGCTCGTGCGCGCCGCGATCGACAACGGCATCGGCGACTCGAACAGCGAGTACCTGACGGTGGTGGTCGTGATCTACATCCTGGTCGGCGCGATCGGCTGGGTGCTGAGCGCCATCCTCATCCGCGGCCTGGCGGGGGTCGGCCAGGGCATTGTTCTGGGGCTGCGCCGCGACCTGTTCGAGCACCTCACCTCGCTGTCGCTGCGGTACTTCTCGGAGCAACGCGCGGGCTGGATCATCGCCCGCCTGACCAGCGACGTGGACGCGCTGTCGGACGCGCTGTCGCAGGGCCTGCCCACGCTGGCGGCCAACGTCGTGCTGCTGCCGACCGCGATCGTGGTGGTCTTCATCGTCGACTGGCGGCTGGGCATGATCTCGTTCATCGTGCTGCCGCCGGCGCTGGTGCTGACGCGCTGGTTCCAGCGCACGTCCTCGGTGGCCCAGCTGGAGGTCCGCAACCGGATCGCCGCGGTCACCGCGCACATGGCCGAGTCGGTGGCGGGGATGGCGATCGTGCAGGCGTTCAATCGCGAGCGCGCCTTCCAGGACGAGTTCGACTCGCTGAACGAGGAGAACCGCCGGGCCAACGTCCGCACGCAGACGCTGCTCTCGTTCTTCTTCCCGTCGATCGAGCTCTCGGGGCTGATCTCCACCACCGCCGTGCTGGTGCTGGGCGCGCACCTCTACGTGGACGGGGACATCAGCATCGGGACGCTGATCACCGCCATGTACCTGCTGCAGCTGGTGTTCCAGCCGCTGCAGGAGCTGTCCGATGTCTACAGCCAGATGCAGTCGGCTGCCGCCGCGATGGTCAAGATCAGCTCGGTGCTGGACGCCGAGAGCGACATCGGCGACCGGCCCGGAGCCGGTCCCATGCCGCAGATCGACGGCCGCCTCCAGCTCGACCGGATCCGCTTTGCCTACGGCGACAACGAGGTGCTGCACGGCGTCGGTGCCGAGGTCGCGGCAGGCGGGTGCCTCGCCCTGGTGGGCCAGTCAGGGGCGGCAAGTCGACCGTGGCCAAGCTGATCGCGCGCTTCTATGACCCGGCCGAAGGAGCCGTGCGGGTGGACGGCATCGACCTACGCGACGTGCAGCTGCGCAGCTACCGCCGGCAGCTAGGCGTGGTGCTGCAGGATCCGTTCCTGTTCTCGGGCACGATCGCCGACAACATCCGCTTCGCGCGGCCGGACGCCACCGACGAGCAGGTGCGCGACACCGCGGCGGCGGTCGGCGTCGACCGGATCGCGGCACGGCTGCACGGCGGCCTCGACCACGTGGTGCGCGAGGGCGGCGCCGGCCTGTCGGCGGGGGAGCGCCAGCTGATCTCGATCGCGCGGGCGCTGCTGGCCGACCCTCGCATCCTGATCCTGGACGAGGCCACCTCGAACATCGACCGGCCCACGGAGATCCAGATCGAGCGGGCGCTCGACCGGCTGCTCCGCGGCCGCACGTCGGTGATCATCGCCCACCGCCTGGCGACGGTGCGCCGCGCCGACGAGATCCTGGTGGTCGATCACGGCAACGTGATCCAGCGCGGCTCGGAGTCCGACCTGCTCGCAGTGGAGGGCCCGTTCCGGCGGCTTGCGCATGACCTGCGCAGTGTAGGCTGACCCCGGTGCCCAAGAGCTCCAGCGCTACGCTGCTGCACCTGTCGGAGCGGAGGTGCAGGACCACCTGCCTCCGCCACGCGAGGCGATCGCACTGGTGCGCGACGCGATGGCGGCGCTGGCCGACGGATCGGCCGAGCTGCCGCCCAAGCCGCGGTGCATCCGCGCAGCGACGGTTTCGCCAATGCCATGCCGGCATACCTCCGCGACGGCGACCTGCTCGGCCTCAGTGGGTTGCCTCATACCCGGGCAACGCCGCGCACGGCCTGCCCACCGTAAACGGCCTGGTGGTGTTGTCCAACCCGGAGACGGGCATGCCGGCGGCGGTGATGGGAGCGGCCACGCTGACCGGTGCCCGCACGGCCGCCGTCTCCGGAGCGTGCATCGATGCGCTCGTGCCTTCCGCGCCCGGGCACGTCGCCATCACCGGTGCCGGCCTGCAGGCGCGGACGCACCTGACCATGCTGGCCGCGATCGGCCGTGACCGGGTGACCGTGTTCGCACGCCGTGACGAGGCGGCCGCCGAGCTGCGGGAGTGGGCCGCCGACCACACGCCGAGCGTGCGGCTGACGTTGGTGGGATCGGCGCGAGAGGCGGTGCTCGAGGCGGCGGTGGTGGTCACCGCCCTGCCGATCGGGGTTCCCGGGCTGCTGCTCGATCCCGCCTGGATCCGGGTCGACGCCCTGCTGCTCCCGCTCGACTACGGCACATCGGTCGGGGCCGACCTGGCCGCGCAGGGCGCGCTCTACGCCGACGACGTCGAGCAGCTGCTGCGATACCGCGACGCCGGTGCCTTCCCCGGCTACCGCGACCCGGACGGCTACTGCGGAACGGCGATCCGGCAGCCGCGCCCGAACGGGTTGGTGGTGTGCCAGAACCTGGGCAACGGCGCCGCCGACCTCGTGGTCGCCGACTACGTGCTCCGCTCGGCCTTGGCCGCCGGGTCGGGCACCGTGCTGAACCTGTAGGGAGACAGCCCCAGCTTGCCCAGCAACCAGGCGGCCGCGACAGACACGATCACGATCACGACCACCGACCACAGGCCCGGCACGGCCAGGGCGAAGAACTCGCGCAGGCTCTCCGAGCCGAGCATCGCCAGGAAGCCGCCCCCCAGGCAGGCAGCCAGCGCCACCACCTCGGCCGCGTAGCGCCTGCTGGCCTGCATGCGCTCGGCCTCGAGCACCAGCAGCAGGTAGAGGCCGACGAACACGAACACCGTGACGGCGGCGGTGCGGCCCTCGAGCTGGTCGTGCCCGTTCACGTCGGCCACCGCCAGGTAGGCCGTCAACGTGGCGGCTCCCAGCACCGCCCCGGCCGGCAGAGCGAACCGCAGCACACGGCGCAGGAAGCTGCCCTCCTCCGTCGTGCGGCCGCCCGGCCCCAGCGCCAGCAGGAAGCCGGGCACGCCCACCGTGAACGTGGCGGCCAGCGACAGGTGGCGCGGCAGCAGCGGGAACTCGGCCGTCCACAGGCCGAACGTGGCGATCACGAAGGCGGCGAACACCGACTTGGTGACGAACAGCTTGGCCACGCGCTGGACGTTGTTGATGATCTTGCGTCCCTCGCCGACGGCGTCGGGGATGGCGCCGAAGCGATCGGCCACCAGCACGCTGTCGGCGACGCTCTTGGCCAGCTGCGTGCCGCTGCCCAGGGCCACCGCCAGCCGCGCCCGCTTCATCGCCGGCACGTCGTTGACTCCGTCGCCGATCATGGCCACGTAGGCGCCGTGGCCGGTCAGCGCCCCGATCAGGGCACGCTTGTTGTCGGGGGTGAGCCGTGCGAACACCGTCGCCTCGCGCGCGACGTCCGCCAGCTGCGCGGGATCCTCGGGCAGGTCGGACCCCTGCCTGGGCGTGCCGGCCACGCGAACGCCGGCCCGCGCGGCGACGGCCGCGACCGTCGCCGGCGAGTCGCCCGACATCACCTTCACGTCGACGTCCTGGCGGTAGAGGAAGGCGATCGTGTCGGCGGCGTCCTCGCGCAGCCGCTCCTCCAGCACCACCAGCGCCAGCGGCTCGATCCTGGGTGGGCCACCACCGCCATCGGCCGGGGACACAACGTGCTCGGCCCGCCCGAAGGCAAGCACCCTTCGGCCCTCCTGCTCGTGTCCCGACACCTCGGCCGGCAGCCGGCCGGCCAGCAGCACGTCCGGCGCGCCCAGCACCAGCCAGCCCTCCTCGCGGCGGACGGCGCTCCACTTCCAGCGGGACGAGAACGGCACCTCCTCCAGCGAGGCCGTGGCCGCGCCGGGCAGACCGGCCGCGACGGCGTCCAGGGTCGTGTTGCGGGCCTCGGCGCTGGCCGCGTAGCCGGACACGAGCGACCGGGCGTCCTCCTCCGCGGCGCCGCCCAGCGGGTCAACGCCGAACAGCACCAGGTTGCCGTCGGTGAGCGTGCCGGTCTTGTCCAGGCAGACGGTGTCGACGTTGGCCAGCGACTCGATCGCGTTCATGTACTGGACGAGCATGCCCTTGCGCGACAGCCGCACGGCGCCGACCGCGAAGGTCAGGCTCATCAACAGCACCAGCCCCTCGGGGATCATCGTGACGATGCCGGCCGTGGCCGTCGCCACGGCCTCGCGGAAGGGGGTGTCGCGCGCAGCCAAGGTCCACACCAGCGCGGCGCCGAGCGGCACCATCACCGCGACCAGCAGCCGCAGCAGCTGGTTCACCTGCTGCTCCAGGGGCGAGCGCTGCGCCGTGTCCTCCCGGGCCGTGCCCAGGAGCTGCCATGCGTAGCTCTCCGGGCCGGTGCCGGTGACGACGTAGCCGCCGCTGCCCTCGACGCAGAACGAGCCGGACAGCACGCGTTCGCCCTCGGCCCGCGCCACCGGCAGCGACTCGCCGGTCAGCGGCGACTCGTCCAGCATCAGGCCCACCGAGCGCGACACATCGCCGTCGGCCACCACCTGGTCGCCGGAGCGCAGCGTGACCAGGTCGCCGTCGACGACGTCGTTCAGGTGCAGCATGCGCTCGGCGCCGTCCCGCACCACCCGCGCCTGCGGCGCCACCAGCAGCGCGGCCTGGTCGAGCACGCGCTTGGCGCGCAGCTCCTGGATGATCCCGATCGACGCGTTCGCGATCAGGATGCCCGCGAACAGGCCGTCCGCATACTGGCCGCTGACCAGGATCAGCACCAGGAAGACGGCCAGGATCAGGTTGAACAGCGTCAGCGTGTTCGACCGCACGATGCTCTTGACCGAGCGGCTGGAGGGCGGCGGCGGGACATCCCCACGCTGCGCGAGGCGCCGCGCCGCCTCCTGCTCGCT
The DNA here is from genome assembly GCA_963737445.1 of uncultured Actinomycetes bacterium. Lineage (GTDB taxonomy): Bacteria > Actinomycetota > Thermoleophilia > Gaiellales > JAICJC01 > JAICYJ01. Next base: position 6,875 of record CAVTSO010000017.1, read on the forward strand.
GAGACCGGCGGCGGCGGCCTCCGGCTCCTGCGACTCCTCAATCACGGAGGTCAGTGTAGTGTGCTCGCCATGAGCGACGGCACCGCCCCGCTGGTCGGAGTGATCATGGGATCACGGTCCGACTGGGAAACGATGCGCCACGCGGTGGAGACGCTCGAGCAGCTGGAGGTGCCCCACGAGCACCGTTTGGTGTCGGCCCATCGCACGCCGGATCTCCTGTTCGAGTACGCGGCCACGGCCCGCAAGCGCGGGCTCAAGGTGCTGATCGCCGGAGCGGGCGGAGCGGCGCACCTGCCGGGCATGGCGGCCTCCAAGACCAGCCTGCCGGTGCTGGGAGTGCCGGTGCAGTCAAAGGCGCTCTCCGGGATCGACTCGCTGCTCTCGATCGCGCAGATGCCGGCCGGAATCCCGGTCGGAACGCTGGCGATCGGCCGCGCCGGCGCCATCAACGCGGCGCTGCTGGCGGCGGCGATCCTGTCCACCTCGGACGCGGAAATCGCCGCTGCGCTCGAGCAGTTCCGGGCGCAGCAGACGGCGGACGTGCTGGCCAACCCGGATCCGTCGGAGTAGCGAGGTGCGCGTGGGAGTGCTGGGCGGCGGCCAGCTGGCGCGCATGTTGGCGCTGACGGGACATCCACTGGGGATCGCGTGCACCGTGCTGGATCCGGCCGCGGACGCCTGCGCCGGCCCGGTGGCCGAGCTGATCGTGGGCGCCTACGACTCGCCCGACGGGCTGGACCGGCTGGCGCGGTCAAGCGACGTGGTCACCTTCGAGTTCGAGTCCGTGCCGGCAGCATCGGCGGAGCGGCTGGCCGGCCACGTGGCGGTGCAGCCGCCGCCGGCCGCGCTCAAGGTGGCGCAGGACCGGCTGCACGAGAAGCGACTGTTCGCCGAGCTGGGCATCGAGACGGCGCCGTTCCGCGCGATCGGCTCACAAGCCGAGCTGGACGGCGGGCCGCTGCCCGGAGTGCTGAAGACGCGGCGGCTCGGCTACGACGGAAGGGGCCAGCGGGTGCTGCGCGACGCGGGCGAGGCGGAGGGTGCGTTCGCGGCGCTGGGGGAGGTGCCGCTGATCCTGGAGGGCCTGGTCGAGTTCGACCGAGAGCTGTCGATCGTGGCCGTGCGCGCGGCGGACGGTGAGGTGGCGTGCTATCCGCTGGTCGAGAACCACCACCGCGAGGGGATCCTGCGGATCACACACGCCCCGGCGCCGGGGGCCGACGCGGCGCTGCAGGAGCTGGCAGAGCGCTACGCGCGCCTGGTGCTGGAGCGGCTCGAGTACGTCGGCGTGCTGGCGGTGGAGCTGTTCCAGGTCGGCGACCGGCTGCTCGCCAACGAGATGGCGCCGCGCGTGCACAACTCAGGGCACTGGACGATCGAAGGCGCCGAGACCAGCCAGTTCGAGAACCACCTGCGTGCGGTATGCGGCCTGCCCTTGGGCACGACGGAGCTGCGGATGCCGTGCACGATGGTGAACCTGATCGGCGCCGCGCCCACGACCGCCGAGCTGGCCGCTGTGACGCGTGCCCACGTGCACCTGTACGGCAAGGCGCCGCGCCCGGGGCGCAAGGTCGGGCATGTGACGGTCACGCGCGGCGGCGACTGGGAGGCCGCCGCCGCGCTTGCCGATGCTGTCTAGAAGATGCGCTTGTAGCGGTGCGCCGGGCGGTGCAGGGCACTCGCGGGGATGCGCGCTGACCGCAGCGGCACCTGAGCCAGAGCTCCGCCACCCGACACCAGCACGCTGTCAACGCCGGCGCTGAAGAAGAACTGGTTGTCGACCTCGGCGATGCGCAGCCTGACCAGGCGGCCGGCCCATGGCGCGAGGTTGAAGCTGATGGTATGCGGCGCGACCGCCAACGGATCGCCGGGCACCGTGCGGAAGACGTTCGCGACGATGTCGGACGGACGTAGCGAGTAGAGGCCGGCGTCGGGCAGGGTGAGATCGATCCGCAACTGCTGGTCAGGCGCCGGGCCCGGCACCAGCATCCTCGGAGTGAAGAACACGCCCGCGTAGTTCACGTACCAGAGGGTCATCGACAGCTGCCCGTTCCTGGGCACGCGGAAGGTCTGGAAGAGCATGTTGCCGCCGGGGCCGGCCTGGTCGACCAGCGCCGCGGTCTTGCCCTGCGGAGGCGGCGGGACGGGGGCGCCGCTGATCGGTGCCACCGTTCCGTGGTAGGCGAACCAGCCGTGCAACACGACCAGCGGATGGCCGGGGGCATGCCCCCATCCGGACATGGATCCGGTCTCGAAGTCCCCGTTGACGAGGACATTGGTCGAGCCGGTAGCGAGCGACCCGCCGGTCGCAAGGGCGACCAGGCTGAGCGCGGCGACCAGCGTCGCGAGCCGAAGGGATCTCATGGGGCTGCCTCCTGAGCGTTGACGCAAACCCCGGCACCGTGGCAGATCGTGGCGGCCGTGTCAACCGCCGGTTGCGGCTCCTTCGACGAACGCGGCGTGCACAGGGTGATCCTCGACAGCCTCCGGATCGGGCAGGCCATGGGCGCGGAACAGGCCGGTGGTCGCGCCGGCGACGAACGCCTTGTACGTCTCGCGGTCAGGGCAGGTGTCGACGACGATGATGCCGTCGTCGGCGCGCAGGCACAGGTGCAGCCGCATGTTTGCCGCCGGGATCTCGGCGACCACCGCGTCATAGCGGCGCAGCAGATCGTCCGGATCGCCCCTGAATCGCCAGATCGATGCGTGCATCAGACCCGCGCCCAGTGCGTACGCGTGTAGGGGCGGCTGAACCCCAGGGCTGCGAAGTGGCGGTAGGAGGGCGTGTCCAGCCCGGCGGACGGCTGCTCGATGTCCGAGATGATCGTGCGCGCCCCGAACCCGGGCCCGTCTGCCACGATCCGCGCGCAGATGGCCGGATCCGGCTCGAAGTCCTGGGTCATGATCCCCGGTACAGGGCCGTCCATGCCCAGCCACGCGATGCCGTCGCGGCCGACGTGGATGCCACGGGCGGCCACGATCTCGCCGCGCTCGCGGGCCACGTACTGGTGCCAGCCGGGACGGTCGACCAGCTGGGGCAGCCAGGGGCCGGTGTCCAGCCGGTAGACGCGCTGCAGGAACTGCGACCACTCGTCCGTGGTCTCGGGCCGGACGCGCTCGACCGCGAGCTCGCGCTCCGACCTGACCGGGTCGGTCGTGGCAGCGCCCTCGAGTCGCACGATTCTGTCCTGCTGGTCGAACGGCTCGAGACCGCGCTCCCGCAGCCAGTCCGTGAAGGCCGCCGGCGCACAGTGCGGCATCGACTGCACCAGGCACATGCTGATCCCGAGCCGCTCCCACAGGGCGAGGATGTCGTCGACGCCCGCCTCGGTGGCCCGTGCCGTCACGCCCAGGCCGATCGCGCGGCTGAAGTAGCGGCGGCCGGTAACCGCCAGTGAACCGCCAGCGTCTCGCCGAACCAGCGCGTCCCGAGGCCGACTTCGGCAGCCCACTCGGCCGGGGCGGCGGCGTACAGGTCCGCCCATGCGCGGGCCTCGGCGGCCTCCCAGGTCGCGGCGGTGGCGTAGTCGACAGGCGTCGTGTCAATGGTCGCGTATTCGATACACATTGCGTCTACACACGCTATCAAACATCAGACCAGTCGTCTAGACTTGGTGTCATGAACGCGACCAGGTCATACCGCAGCCGCAGCCGGGTCGCGGGGGCGCAGCGGACGCGCGAGCGGATCGTGACAGCGGTGCGCGAGCTGCTGCGCGAGGAGCGGTTCCATGAGTCGACCGTGGAGCAGGTGGCGGAGCGCGCCGGTGTGTCCCGCGCGACCGTCTACCAGCACTTCCGGTCGCGGATCGATCTGGTGGACGCGATCTGCGAGACGTTCGACGCCAACCCGGCGCTGATCGAGCTGCGCCATACGATCATGCTGCCCGATCCGCAGGCTGCGCTGTCGCGGACGATCGTCCTAGCCATGCGGTTCTGGGAGTCGGAGGACGCGATCCTGAGCGGGCTCTACGGAGTGGTCGCGATCGACCCGGCGGCGCGCGACCTGGTCGGCCGCCAGCGCGCCGATCGCCGAAGCGAGATGCGGCGGCTGGCACGGCGGCTGCATACGACCGGCACGCTGCGGCCCGGGATCAGCACGGCCCGAGCAGTGGACGTGCTGATGGTGCTGACCAGCTACGAGACCTACCGCGAGCTACGCGAGGCGGGGCGATCGGCGAAGCGGCTGACCGCCGAGCTCGAGACGATGGCTCGGACGCTGCTGCTTTGACGCGCCTGACGTGGCCGGACTGGGCGCCGGACGGCCATAGGGTCCTGTTTTCCAGCAACCGAGCTTGATCCTCTATCCCGACGCGCCGCAATGGGGCACCGCTCCGCTCAAGAGCAGGAGCAACTGGCTCGTCCAGCCCGGGGCAGCGGCATGCGAGCGATGGCTCGAAACGGCGTTCTGCGCGTCGCCGGCGGCCCAGCTCGCCATCCCGCAATGCCACCTCGGGGCGTTTGTTGGCTGGTGGCACCGCGCCACGCCAAGATTACCGTAGAGCCCCTTCTCAGCCTCCGAACATCTTTTTGATTCGCTCCCACAGCGAGGGCTGCGCCGCACTGGCTGGCACCGGCTCCGCTGGGGGCGGATTCACGGGCGGTTGATCTCCGCCGGTCTGCTCCGGTGGCCCCGGCGGCATCGAGGTGCCGCCGCCTGGATCAATGTTGTCGTCGTCGCTCATGCTCACTCCCTGTCTTGGGGTAGCCGCGAGCATACGCCGTTGGGTCCCGGGTCGTCCGTCGCTGCCGTGTCTCTCTTCGATCGGGAGGGCATTGAGAGAGAGCCGGGAGCGGGACTCGAACCCGCGACCCTTCGCTTACAAGGCGAAAGCTCTACCAGCTGAGCTATCCCGGCGACACGCCGATTCTACCGGGGTCGACCTCGACTCGAACCTCAGGCGGTGATGCGCCGTGCCTGCAGGTGGGTGAGCACCTTGCGCTTGACGCGCTGCAGGGCGTTGTCGACCGTCTTCGGGTCGCAGTCCAGCAGATCGCCGATCTCCTCGTAGCTGCGGCCCTCGAGATAGCAGGTCAGCACCTGCGACTCGAGCCCGGAGAGCGTGCTGCCCAGGCACTGGAGCAGGCTCTGCAGCTCCTCGGTCGAGATCACGCAGCTGGCGGGATCGTCCACGGCCGGGCCGGGCAGGGCGTCGCCGAGCGTGCAGTCGGCCTCCGACTCCTGGCCCGCCGGCGTGTGGCTGAACGAGACGTAGCTGTTCAGCGGCGCGTGCTTGTAGCGGGTCGCCGTCTTGATCGCGGTGATGATCTGGCGCGTGATGCAGAGTTCGGCGAACGAGCGGAACGAGGTGTCGCGATCGGAGCGGTAGTCGCGGACTGCCTTGAACAGGCCGACCAGGCCCTCCTGGATGAGGTCGTGCGAATCGCCGCCGGCCAGGAAGTAGGAGCTCGCCTTGAGGCGGACGAAGCCCTCGTAGCGGCGGATGATGGTGTCCATGGCGCGCTCGTCACCGTTGCGGGCGGCTGCGATCACTGCCACCTCGCCGGTGTCGCGCCAGACACGCGGCTGCGTCCGCGCCATCGCTGCGTTTGACCTAGCCACCAGAGCACCTCCGACCGAAGAATGAAAACGAGGACAGATAAAGACTCGATCAACCTCAAGCTGAAGGTCAAGTATAACTTGAGGTTTGAGAGCATAGCGTGTCCACCGGTCATGTCAAGGACCGGTTCTCGCAACGCCCGCGCCTGGCACCCGCGTTGCGGTCCAAACTACGAATATCGTAGAAAGACCGGCCTCCTTCTACGAATTTCGTAGCGCGAGCACCGTTTTACTATTGGAATTCGTGCAACACCGGTGCCAGGCGTGGGTGTTGCACGGGGCCTATTCGCCCCGGCGCAGCCGCTCGAGTGCCGCTCGAACCTCCGGGTCGACGGTGTCGGCCAGCTGGAAGCGCTGGGGCCCGCGCTCGGGCGGTGCGTCGGGCGCGGCGGGTGCGGCCAGGCGGTCGACGTACTCCCGCGCGCTCATCGCGTGTACCCCGCCCCGCTGCGCGACGTGCCGCAGCACGGTGTCCGACGAGACCACCGTCACCTCATGGTCGCGCTGGCTGCGGTGGGCCAGCCGCTCGATCAGCGTGTCCGCCGTCTCGGTGCCGGCGTAGCGTACCGTCGTAGCGCCGAGCTTGTTGTCGCGCCCGTGCCCGTCGAACACCAACACCGTCTCGGCGCCCGACCGCGCCGCGTGGTCGACCACCGCCGCCACTAGCTCCGCCCGCACCCGCACGTACTCCTCGCTTCCGCCGCGCACGTGCGCGACGTTGTCGCCGTCGATCACCCACAGCGGAGCACGTGTCTCAGCCACCGCGCCGCTGCCTGACCGCCTCGAACAGCAGCACCGCCGCCGCCGTACCCACGTTCAGCGACTCGACCCGGCCTCGCATCGGTATCGTCACCGCCGCGTCGCAGGAGTCCCTGACTCGCGGCCGCAGTCCCCGCCCTTCCGCCCCCAGCACGAACACCGTGCCGTCGCGGTAGTCGTTGCGGTCATACGGCAGGTCGCCCTCCGCGACCGCCGCGTAGCTCCACAGCCCCGGCCGCCGCGCCCGGATCAGCATGTCCGACAGGTTCTCCACCTGCGCGATCTCGAGGTGCTCCACCGCCCCCGCCGACGCCCGGCACACCGCCGCCGTCACCGCCACCGACCGCCGTCTGGTGATCAGCAGGCCGTCCGCTCCCGCCCCCTCGCAGACCCGCGCCACCGCCCCCAGGTTGTGCGGATCGGTGACCTCGTCCAGCGCCACCAGCAGCGCCCGATCCCGCTCCAGCAAACGATCTGCTTCCACGTACGGGTACGGCGTCACCTCCGCCACCAGCCCCTGGTGGTCCTCGCTTCCGGCCAGCTCCGACAGCCGCTCCGGCGACACCACCGCCACTCCGGCCGGCAACCAGTCAGCCCCGCGCGCCGCCCGGTCGCTGCAGTAGACCCGCAGCGCCTCGCGCCGGCCGCGCAGCGCCTCGCGCACCGGGTGCGTCCCGTAGACGACCTCAGCCGTCATGGCGGCGATACAGCACCGTGCCGCCGGCGGTGTCGCGCACCTCCCAGCCGGCCGCCTCGATCTCGTCGCGCACCGCGTCCGCCCGCGCAAAGTCCCGCTCCGCCCGGGCCGCGTCCCGCTCGCGCGCCTTGTCCAGCAGCTCGGCCGGCGCCTGCTCCTCGCGCCCCAGCCCGCCCAGCCCCAGCACGTCCAGCACCTCCGCCACCGTGCCCGCCGCCTCGGGCGGCGCGTCGAACAAGAGCGCCAGCGCCCGCGGCGTGTTGAAGTCCTCGTCCAGCGCCTCGCACACCACCAGCCGCAGCGCCTCGTCCTTTCCATCGCCGCCGTCGCGCAGCCGGTTCCGCAACGTCTCGGCCGCCCGCCGGGCCTGCTCCAGCGCCTCGTCGTCGTAATCGATCGGCGATGCGTAGTGGCCGCGCAGCAGGAACATGATCAGCGTCTCGGCGCCCCACTTCTCAACCGCCGAGTGCAGCGGCTCGATGTTCCCGACCGACTTCGACATTTTCTCGCCGCTCAGCCGCAGCATGCCGTTGTGCGCCCACACCTGCGCGAACGGCCGCCCGCTCGCCTCGGACTGCGCGATCTCGTTCTCGTGGTGCGGGAAGATCAGATCGCGCCCGCCTCCGTGCAGCGCAAACTCGCGACCCAGCCACCGCTCCGCCATCGCCGAGCACTCGATGTGCCAGCCCGGCCGCCCCCGCCCCCAGGGCGAGTCCCACCAGGTGTCCTCGCCGGGCTTGTTGCCCTTCCAGAGTGCGAAGTCGAGCGGGTCGCGCTTGTGCTCACCCGGCTCCGCCGATCCGGCCCCCTCCAGCAGCTGGTCGATGCGCTGGTTGCTGAGCATCCCGTAGCGGTCGAAGCTGCGCACCGCGAAGTAGACGTCGCCGCCGGCCTCGTAGGCGTGCCCGCCCGCGATCAGCTCCTCGATCAGCGCCACGATCTCGGCCATCGTCTCGCTCGCCAGCGGCTCACGGTCGGGCCGGCCCAGGCCCAGCAGGTCGGTGTCGGCGATGTAGGCGTCGGACATCTCACGCGCCAGGGCGTCCGACAGCACCCCCAACTCCACGGCCGCCGTATAGATCTTGTCGTTGATGTCGGTGATGTTCTCGACCAGCAGCACCGGCTGCCCCCGCCACTCCAGGTAGCGCTTCATCAGCTGGAACACCACGAACGGCCGCGCGTTACCGACGTGGATGCGGTTGTAGACGGTGGGCCCGCACACGTACATGCCGATCGCACCGTCGGCGCCCGGCTGCAGCTCGCGCAGCTCGCCCGACAGCGAGTCGCGGATCCTCATGCCGCCCGCCTGATCGCCTCGTCACGCGGCAGCGCCGCCAGCACCGCCCACAGCTCTGGCCCCCGCTCGCGCCCCGTCAGCGTCATCCGCGCTTCCCGCAGCGGCACGCCCGCGCTGCGCAGCTCGTCGACCAGCGCCCGCGCGTCCTGCTCGGACAGCCGATCGGGATAGCGCTCCCTGATCGTAGCCAGTTCAGGCAACGAATGCTGGAGCGGCGCCTCGGTCACGCACGCCACCAGGTCGCCGGCCTCGGCCAGCGTGTGGGCGCCGCGTAGCGCCGGCGCCATCGCCGTCACCAGCTCGGGTGCGGTGCCCGCAGGTGCGAACTCGAGCACCCGCGAGACCAGGTCGTCCTCCCCTAACCGTGAGATGTGCGCCGTCGAGAGCGCGCGCAGCCGCTTGCTCTCGAGCACCACCTCACCGCGCGCCAGCCGGTCGATGTCGAACCGGTCGACCAGCTCCGGCAGCGACATCACGTCCCCCGGCCCGGAGCTGGCCACCAGCCCCAGCAGGTTCACGATCGCCTCCGGCGGGTAGCCCTCCTCGCGCAGCGCTGCGATCGAGTCGGCGCCGCCGCGCTTGGACAGCTTGCCGGCCTCGCCGCGCACCAGCGCGTGGTGCAGGTACTGCGGTGGCTCGGCGCCGAGCGACCGCACGGCGGCGATCTGCAGCGCCGCATTGGGCAGGTGGTCGTTGCCGCGGATGACGTGCGTGATGCGCATGTCGGCGTCGTCCACCGCCGACGCCCAGCGGTACGTGGGCCGGCCGTCGCTGCGCACGATCACGAACTCGGACAGCCCCGGCGATGACAGCCATATTGCACCGTCGCGGGTGTGCGCGCCCTCGGCGGCGGCGGCCTGCTCGAGGTGGCGCTGGCGGCGCTCGCTCTGGCGCACGGGGCCGTCGTCCCAGCCGAGGCCCAGCCAGCGCAGGTCCTGCTCGATCGCCACTTCCGCCCCCTCCACCTCGCGCCCCTCGTCGGTGTCGTCGATGCGGAGCACCACCTCGCCGCCCTGCTGGCGAGCGAACAGCCAGTTCGCAACGGCCGTCAACGCGCTGCCTAGGTGCAGCGATCCGGTGGGGCTGGGGGCAAAGCGGACGCGGACGGACATGTCGCGCCTACGCTAGCAAGCGCGCCTGGGCCTCCCGGAGCATGCGGTCGCGCAGCGCCGGACGCGAGTCGAAGAGCGCGCGCACCGCGCTGGCGGGCACCACCAGCACCCGTGCATCCTGCTCGACGATCGCCGATGCGGTGCGCGCCCCTCCCTCGAGCAGCGCCACCTCGCCGAACAGGTCGCCCTCACCGAGCCCGCCGACGCGGCGGCCGCCGCGGGTGATAGCGACGGTGCCGCTCAGGATCACGAACAGCGATCCGCCGGTCGCCCCCTCGCGCACAAGCACCTGGCCGGCCGGCGCGTCCTGCTCGGTACCGGCCTCCCGCAGCGCCTCCCAGTCCTGCTTGTCGAGACCGTCGGCCACGGCCGGATTGTCTCAGGAATGGGTTATCGCGGGGTTGGTGCCCACCAGCTCCGGCCGCACGCCGTCGGCGAGGCGGGCATGCGGCCGGAGATCGGACAGCCGCTAGGGATCGACGACCTGGTAGATGTCGTCAGAGCTGCCCCTGCAGGAGGCGCGGTCGTGCAGCACCCGCGTCGTGCCGTCGGTCATGTCGTCCGCGTACGTGGTGTGGATGTCCCGCCCCGCGGGCAGGATCGTCATCAGCGAGGCGACGGAGTCACCCGCCGCGAAGCGGCGGATGCGAACGTCCCTGCCACACGCGAACAGGCTCGAGGCGTAGTACACCGTGCCGTCGGCGTTGACCGACGGAGCGTATTGCACGCGCCGCGACCGGGCGTTGGGCATCTTCACCCGCTGCCCGGTGCTGATCTGGTAGCGGAAGACGTTGCACGTCACCCCTCCGCAGTGGGTGTAGACGGCGTAGTCGCCGTTCACCTGCCCCGGCTCGGAGAGCCCGGGAGTGTCGACCAGCGTGATCGTCTGGGACGTGGCGGTGTTGTACAGGAGCACCCGCGTCTTGACCGGGCGTGTCCGCAGGTTCTCGCGGCCGAACATCAGCCACGGCCCCGAGATGGACGGCCGCCATTCCCACTGCTGGGTGTTCGCGCCCGCCGGGATCGACCGCTGGTGCGTGACCAGGTCGAACAGGCGCAGATCGGACTGCCCGCGCCTGACCTGCTGGTACACGAGCGTGGTGCCGTCGATGCCGCCGTTGTAACCACCGGTGCCGGTAGCGTTCACCATCACCTTGGGCGCACCCGACAACGACACGAAGGCGTCGTAGTGCCTCGGCCTAGCGGCGCTGTTCTGCGTCCAGGCGAGGTATCCGGCGTCCCCATCGGCCGACGGAAGCACCTCATGGGAGCGCCCGGCCCGGACCGGGGTGTCAGGCACCGATGCCCAGGCTGTCGCCGTGACGGCTGCCACGGCGGCCAGCGGCAGGATCACCGCGGCGATGCGCATTCGTGGGTTCATCTCAATCCTCCAGTCATCTAGTGCATGCGGACGGACTCAAAGCTACGAATCCAGCTCTCGGATGGCATCGGGGCAACCCCTCGTCCGCGGAGTAGGATGTGCGGCATGAGGTGGCCGTTCACCTGCTCCCTGGCAGTGCTGGCCGTTGCGCTGGCCACGGCCGCACCGGCGGGGGCGGCGACGGTCGTTCATACCTGGCATGCGAACCTGGACGGCGACTCGCATCGGGAGCTCGTCCAGCTGATGAAGAACGGCACAACGCCAGTCGGTCACCGCTGGCTGCGGGTGGTCGACAGCGCAGGCGGCAATCGCGTGTTCGCGCGGATCAGCCCGCGGGTCGAGTTCATGACGGTGTCCGACGTCACGGTCGAGGACATGAACGCCCGACCCCGCCGCGACGAGGTGTTCTACGTGGGCAATATCGGCGGCACCGCCGGGTCTCCGACCTACGCCGGCATCCGCGGCTGGAACGGTCAGCGGGTGCACCGCTTCTGGACATACGCCCCGCCCTACCCGAAGCTGCGCCACAACGGCCACACGTACAGCTACGACAGCGTGACGATCAAGCTCGCCCAGCTTGCATCGGCCCATGACCCGGCGTTGGAGATCAACCTCCACCAGGGGGAGCTGACCGGGAGCGCGCCGCTGTGCTGCCCGCAGTTCGAGCTGATCCGCCACTATCGCTACCGGCCCGCGACACGCACCTGGGTGCTCTACGAGCACCGCTGGCACCGCAACTGATCCGGCTAGCGTGCGCCCACGGTTACCTCCGTAAGGCGTGATGGTGCAGGCCCACCGCTCCCGGCACGATCACCCAGCTGCCATCCACTTCGCTCCAGCTCCTGAGCGAGCCCGGAGCCTGCTTCGGCCCGGTGCGAAACCTGCTCGTGCACTGAAGCTCGGGGCCGCGCCCGCCCCAGCGGCTGGTAACTGCGATGTTCGGCGTACCGCCCTCGGCGTGATACTCGAACACGATCCGGCTTCCATCCGGCGATCAATTCGGCTGCTGCGAGTCGAGAGCGGAGTCCGTCAGATCGTGGATGCGGCCCGTCCGAAGGCTCGCAATCGCCACCGCGCAGGGCGTATCCGGGAAGCACCGGTTGAAGACCACCAGCCGACTGTCGGGCGAGACCTGCGGTGTCGTGTCAGCCGGGCGCCGTCGCCTTTCACGACGGGCTCCTTCGTGATATCGCGCAAGCCCGTGCCGTTGATGGAGATGCTCCAGAGTGAGTAGCCGTAGCCGGATGGGCAGCAGTGGGTGGATACCAGGTGCCTGCCGTCGGGTGTGAATGACGGGCCGTCATCAACGCCGGTGCCGTCTTGGGGTGGTGTGAACACGGGACGCAGGTGCAAGCCGTCGCTGTTCATGACCCAGATCCTCTGGTTTGCCATGAACGCGCCCGCGGGCCTCGCCCATCGAAGAACTCCTCGATGGTGGCCAGCTCATGACGCCGCGCAATCAAGGGGTGTGTGTCCACGCGTGCAGAATCCGCCACTAAGCGCCTCCGGTCAACACCGGTGTCTGCACCGTATCCACAGCGCCGCTACTAGCGATACCGTGCCCCCGTGCCGACGATGCGAGCAGAGGCGATGCAGGAGTCTATTTTGGCTTGGTATAGCCAGAACGGGAGAGACCTGCCCTGGCGCCACACGCACGATCCCTACGCGATCCTCGTCTCCGAGGTGATGCTGCAGCAGACGC
>CAVTSO010000018.1:0-96538 GCA_963737445.1 uncultured Actinomycetes bacterium
TAGCGTGTGAGCATGCAGCCCTACCGCCGCATCACCATCGCTGTCGGCGTCTCGATGTTCGTCGACGCCTCGCTGTACCTGGCGGTGCTGCCGCTGCTGCCCCGCTACGCCGACCAGTTCAACCTGAACACCTTCCAGGCCGGCCTGGTGCTGGCCGCCTACCCGGTCTCGGTGCCGTTCGTGTCGCTGGGCTGCATCGTGCTCGTGCCACGCGTCGGCGCCCGCCGCATCTCACTCGCCTCCGCGCTGCTGATGACCATCGCCACGGTCATCTTCGCCTGGGCGCCGAACGTCGAGATCCTGATCCTGGCCCGGTTCGTCCAGGGCTTTGCCAGCGGATCGATCTGGACAGCCTCCATGTCGTGGGTCACCGACAACGCCCCGGCCGGCCACCGCGGGCGCGAGTCCGGCATCGTCATGGGGCTGCTCTCCGCCGGGTCGATCGCCGGCCCCGGCATCGGCGCCCTTGCCGCCACCGCCGGCTCCGGCGTCGCCTTCGGGCTGGTCGCCGCCGTCAGCTTCGTGGGCGTGGTGCTCGCTGTGGCCGCCCCCACTGGCCGGGCGGTCGCCGCCGGCGAGTCCCGACTGTGGGCGTCGATCGCGCGCGGCGCCCGACAGCCGGCCACGATTGCGGCCATGGCCATGAGCCTGATCGACCTTTGCGCCTTCGGTGCCGTCGATCTGCTGGTGCCGCTTGGTCTGGGCAGGAGCGGGACATCGGTCGACGTGATCGCGGTCTGCTTCGCCGCCGGCGCCGTGCTGGGCGCCGCCGTCGGTCCCGTTGCCGGTCGCGTGGTCGATCGCATCGGCCCCGCGCCCGTGGGACTGGTGGTCGGTATCGGCGTGATGGTGATCCCCGTCGTGCTGGCCTTCGGCCCGTCCGACGTCGTCCAGCTTGCGCTGCTGGTCGCCGCCGGGCCCCTGTTCGCGGTGATCGGCGCCGCAATGTTCCCGCTGTCCTCACTCGGCGCGGACGCCGCCGGCGTGTCACACGTGACCGTGATGGGCCTGCTCGGCGTCGTCTGGGCGGCCGGCTTCGCCGTCGTGCCGCTGGTGCTCGGTGCGGTGGCCTCGATCACCTCCACCGCCACCGCGTTCACGCTGGCGTCGTTGCTCTGCCTGCCGGCCCTGCTGCTGCTGGTGACCAGCGTGCGCCGGCTGGGCGCCGCCGCCGCCGTTGCGCCCGCCGCCTGACGGCCAGGTGGCTGACGGTATCTCTCGCGAGCCTGGCCGCTGCTACCCGGTCGCCACCCACACGACCAGGATGGTGGTCTCGCCGTCGTGGCCGTCCATGCCATAGTGGTGGAACAGCTGCTCCTCCTCGCCCGGTGACAGGCTCTCGTCCGCGCTGATGTTCGGCGCGTTGTTGACCATATCGCTCGTGAAGGCAACGCGGATCTTGTCGCCCTCGAGCTCGGCGCCCTCGACCGGCACGAAGTGCAGCTTCGTGCCGAAGCGGCCGCCGCTGACCAGCAGGAACACCGCCTCGCCCGTCCGCTCGTCGGCGTAGAGGTCCTCGGCGCGACCCACATGATCGCCGTTAACGTCGATCACCTCTCGCTCGCGCATGATGTGCAGATCGGCGGTTCCAGGCATGTCAAAAACCTCCTCGTGGAGCTGACGTTGGCGCCAGCCTAGAGCAATCGTCGCGCGTCTGCGAGACTGCGTGGCCGTGAACGAGGCCGCGATCAGCATCCGCGATCTGGTGGTCGACCGCGGCGGGCACCGTGTGCTCGACGATGTGTCGGTGCAGGTGGCAGCCGGCCGCATCACCGGGCTGCTGGGACCCAGCGGATGCGGCAAGTCGACGCTGATGCGCTCGATCGTCGGCGTGCAGATCGTGGCCTCCGGCCAGGTTGACGTGCTGGGGCTGCCGGCAGGGTCCCGGACCTGCGTTCAGACGTCGGCTACGTCACCCAGGCGCCGTCGGTCTACCTCGACCTGACCGCCCGCCAGAACCTCGACTACTTTGCGCGCGTGCTCGACGCACCCGACCAGCGCGTGGCCGAGGCGATCGTGTCGGTCGACCTGGCCGCCAGCGCCGACCGCCCGGTCGGCAGCCTCTCCGGCGGTCAGCGGGCGCGTGTGTCGCTGGCCACCGCCCTGCTCAGCCGGCCGCGGCTGCTGGTGCTGGACGAGCCCACGGTCGGTCTCGACCCGGTGCTGCGCGGCGAGCTCTGGGCAGGCTTCCGCGACCTGGCCGATGCCGGTACGACGCTGCTCGTGAGCAGCCACGTGATGGACGAGGCCGACCGCTGCGACGACATCGTGCTGATGCGTGACGGCGCCATCCTGGCGGCGATGTCGCGCGAGCGGCTGCTGGCCGAGACCGGCGCCGACGGCGTCGAGCAGGCCTTCCTGCGGCTGGTGGGTGCGGGCTCGTGAGCCCGCGGGTGGTGCTGGCCACCGGCCGGCGTGTGCTCCTCCAGCTGCGCGGGGATCCGCGCACCCTCGCGCTGTTGCTGCTGGTGCCGTGCGTGCTCGAGGCGCTGATCAAGTGGGTGTTCGAGGGCACGCCGGTGGTGTTCCAGCGCGTGGGCGTGCCCCTCGTCGGCATCTTCCCGCTGATCTCGATGTTTCTGGTCACGTCGATCGCGATGCTGCGTGAGCGCACCACCGGCACGCTCGAGCGGCTGATGACCATGCCGCTCGCGAAGCTCGACCTGCTGGCCGGCTACGGCCTCGCCTTCGCGGCGATGGCCACGCTGCAGGCCGTGCTCGTGTCGTTCGTCGCCGTCGGCCTGCTCGGCCTCGAGGTGGCCGGGTCGACACCCCTGGTGGTCGTCTTCGCCGTGCTGAACGCGATGCTGGGCATGGCCCTTGGCCTGTTCCTCTCGGCCTTTGCGCGCACCGAGTTCCAGGCGGTGCAGTTCATGCCGGCGTTCCTGCTGCCGCAGATCCTGCTGTGCGGGTTGCTGGTGCCGCGCGACCAGATGGCGCGGCCGCTGGAGCTGCTCTCCTACCTGCTGCCAATGACCTACGCCTACGACGCGCTGTCACGGGTGGCGGCCTCGTCCACCGTCACCGCCGAGGTGTGGCGAGACGCCGTGATCCTGATCGGCGCGACGGCGCTCTCGCTCGCGCTGGGCGCCGCCACCCTACGCCGCCGGACAGCCTGAGGGCTTCACCCATCGATCGGGATGTGCCCGGGCTGCGACGCCACCCGCGCCAGCCAGGCTCCGACCGCCGGGAACCGGCTCAGCTCGAACCCGCCCTCCTCGGCCACGTTCGTGTAGCCGTAGAGCGCGATGTCTGCCACCGTGTAGCGCTCGCCCACCAGGAACGCGTGCTCCGTCAGGTGCCGCTCCATCGCAGCCAGCGTGCGGTATCCCGCCTCCTGCTTGGCCGGCAGCTCCGCCGCCCAGCGTTCGGGCGTGCCCGACACGGCCAGCCAGAACCGCGCCACCGCGATGTTCGGCTCCAGGTCGTACTGCTCGAAGAACAGCCACTGCAGCACCTGCGCGCGCTCGTAACGGTCGTCGGGCAGGAACGGCGTGCCCTCGGCCAGGTAGCAGAGGATCGCGCCCGACTCGCCCAGCGCGCGGCCGTCGTCGAGCACCAGCGTGGGCACCCGTAGCGCCGGGTTCAGACCGCCCAGCACGTCCGGGCGGTCGGAGCGGTCGAGCACGTCCATCTCCACCAGCTCCAGCGGCAGGCCCAGCTGCGCCGCCATCAGCCGCACCTTGTAGCAGTTACCCGAGACCGCGCTGTTGTAGAGCCGCAACGTCGCGCCCTAGAACCACTTGGTGTAGATCGGATCCGGCACCGGCACCGCGTGGTCGGCCGGCGTGCCCTGAAACAGCGACGTGATGCCCTTCGACCAGGCCTTCGCGCGGTCGGTCAGCCGCCGGTCGTCGGTCTGCATCCGCCCGCGGGTCACGATTACGCCCAGGTCGCCGCCCTTGTAGCGGTACTCGTCGGTGCCGTAGACGCGCAGGTAGAAGGCCTCGTCGTCGTGTCCGACCGTGTGCCACGTGGTCACCAGCCGCACGAACTCGATGGTGCCGTCCTCGCGCATCTGCCACAGGCCGCTGGACGGAGCGCGGGTGATCTTCTCGACCGCGTCGTCGGTCTGCTTCAGCACCAGCTGGCTCCACTCGTCGTAGGTCTCCCACCGCTTCTGCAGCTTCTTCAGGTCGACCTCCCAGTCCACGTCCAGGAACTCGAGCAGGTGGAACAGGAACAACGGCACCCCGCCGTACTTCGAGGTGAGCAGGTTGGTGAGCGGGCTGGCGCCGGAGATGCGCGGGTTGATCTCGCCCAGGTAGACCTCGCCGCTGCCGTTCTCGACCAGGAAGTCGACGCAGAAGACGCCGCTGTAGCCGTGCGCGTAGAGCGTGTCGCCGAGCTTGCGCGCCATCGCCCGGATCGCGTCACGGGTGGACTTGTCGAACACCCCGGGAAACACGTCGTTGCCGCACCAGCCGCCGCGGTAGGGGGTCAGCTCCTCGAAGCCGGTGATGTCGGTCTGAATCGGCCCCACCAGCGTGCCGTGCCTGGTGGCGCAGGCCTCCACCGTGCCCGGCAGGTGCTCGATCCGGCGCATGATCTTGAGCTCCTCGCCGTCGAGCTTCTCGGAGTGCTCGTCCCACTGCTCCTCGTTGGTGATGAAGAACGTGGTGCGGCCGGAGTCGCCGTAGGGCGTCTGCACGACCAGGTCGGTGCCGAGCTTTGCCTTACGAGCCCGCTCCATCAGCTGCTTGAAGCTCTTGGCCCGAGCCAGCACGTTGGGCGCGCACTCGATGCCGGCCTCGCCGGCCAGCTGCGTCGTCGTGATCTTGGAGTCGACGTGCTCGCGCAGCGCCCGCGGCGGCAGCGCGATGTCGAGCCCCAGCTCGCCGGCCAGCTCCTCGGTGTCGGCGTCGAACATGACGAACAGCACCTTGCCCCCGCCCCGTGCGTGCACGCGGTCGGCCACCTGCTTGTGGCCCAGCAGATAGGTGTTCACGTCCTCGAACGAGCCGAAGTCGCGCGGCCCCTCGCTGTGCGGCACGAACACGTGCGGGTGGTGGCCGTCGAACGAGTCGAAGTAGGTGATGTACTCGAACGCCCCCACCCACTGGTCGATGCCGAGCACGTTGTAGGCGGTCGGGGAGACGAAGTAGATCGGCGTGCGGCTGGAGCGGGCGAACTGGTAGACGTCGCTGAGACCGCGCAGCTTCGGCCGCGCGGAGCGCTTCGCCACAATCCCCTTGCCAGGTGTCACCGGCGGTGTCCCCCTGTTGACGCCATCCGGCAACGCTACAGGTGCGCGACACGGCCATCAAGGCCCGCGCGGTGGCTCAGGCGAAGATCACCTGAGGCGTGTGCGGGATCTCCCGCTCGCGCTGCAGCAGCGGCGGCATCAGCACCTGCGTGTCGCGCAGCCGCTGGCCGTTCTCGGCGGTGGCCATGTGCACCGTCCAGACGTCGTCCGGCCACAGCAGCCGCACGCTGCGCTCGCGGGTGTCATAGCGGGCCGTGTACACGGTGCCCCACGTGTGCTCGGCCGGGTCGCGCTGCACCGGCTCGCCCAGGAACACCTGCTCCAGCCGGTCGAGGGTCATCGCCGGATCGGCCAGAGCCTCGGCCAGCACCGCCTCCCGCCGCTCCGTCCCGGTCAGCGCCGCGTGCTCGGGCCACTCCGTGGCTCCCTGCCGGTTGCCGGCGCAGACCCCGCCGTCCTCGATCACCGGCGCCCGATCCGGCGCCACCCGCACCAGCGCTGACTGGGCAGAGGCGTCCACCAGGGCGATGTTGTACGACAGGTTGACCGGCACCGCCGCCACGGCCTCGAGTGCCTGCGGCACGTCGGCACACTGCTCCAGCACGTAGCGCAACAGCAGCGTCACCGCGAAGCCGCGGCCGACCACGCGCCGCCCGCCGAAGGCCAGCGCCACCGCCAGGCCGTCCTCGTTGACGCCGTCCAGCGCGCCCCACAGGCAGTCGCTCATCGCCATCGTGCGCCGGGTCGAGACGGTCGTGGTCAGCAGCGTCGTCTCGCACAGGGCCGGGGCGTAGTCGTAGCTGCGCAGGAGCGACGGGTCGCCGTCGCGCGTCCAGGCCGCCAGCGAGCAGGCCGCCAGGAACGGCGGCGGATCCCACAGCGACAGGAACCGCGCCTCCAGGTCGCCGCCGCCGACCAGCTCGACCAGGCCCTCGTAGGCGGGAACCAGCTCGGGGACGTGCGTGCGCACGGCCCGCAGGCAGCCGGCGTACGAGGACCGCTCCTGCTCACCGTCGCGCAGGAACCAGCGCCGGTAGGCGGGCCACCAGAGGTCGAACAGCTCGCGCAGCCTCTGGCCCGGTCGCTCCTCGACGACCGAGCGGAAGGTGACGGCCGTTGCGCGCGGCCCGTCGTCCTCCCCGCGGCGGGGCACATCGGCGCTCATGCCCACATTGTACTTGCGCACCCGGCCGATCAACCCCCGCGACGCGGTGACCGAAACGCTCACTAGCATGCGTCGATGCGACTCGAGGAGTACGCCGCGTACGACGGTCTGGCGCTGGCCGAGCTCGTGCGGGAGGGGCAGGTGACGCCGGCCGAGCTGGCCCATCTGGCCGTCCGCGGGGCGGAGCGGACCGAGCCTCGCCTGGGTGCGATCGCAGGGCTGTACGACGATGCGGTGGAGTCGGCCGAGGCCGCGGAGCCGGGGCCGTTCCACGGCGTGCCGGTGCTGCTGAAGGATCTGTTCCACGGCGACGCCGGCCGGCCCACCGAGGCCGGCAGCCGCCTGGCCGAGGGATGGGTGGCGCAGGTGCAGTCGGAGCTGGTGCGACGGGTGCGGGCCTGCGGCATGGTGCCGGTCGGCCGCGCCACCACCTCCGAGTTCGGGGTGATGGGCACGACCGAGACGATCGCCTGCGGCCCCACCAGCACGCCCTGGAGCGGCGACCACATGGCCGGCGGCTCCAGCGGCGGATCGGGGGCCGCGGTGGGCGCGGGAATCGTGCCGATCGCGACCGGTTCGGACGGCGGCGGCTCGATCAGGATCCCGGCATCCGCGTGCGGCGTGGTGGGCCTGAAGACCTCGCGGGGTCGTGTCACCTGGGCCCCGGCTGCCGCTGAGCCACTGCTGGGCTGGGCCGTGCACCACGTGCTGACCCGGTCGCTGCGCGACACCGCCGCCTGCCTGGACGAGCTGGCCGCGCCGTATCCTGGCGAGCCGTTCACGCTGCCGGGTGCGGCCGACGGCGGCTGGCTCGACCAGCTGGGCCTGCAGCCGGGCCCGCTGCGCATCGCCTACTGCTGGCAGCCGTGGTCCGGCGCCGAGGTGGTGGCCGAGATCCGGGCCGCCTGCGAGGCGACGGCGACGCTGCTGTCCGGCCTCGGGCACGAGCTGGTCGAGGCCTCGCCGCAGTTCACGTGGGAGCAGTTCCTGGACGCGATGACCGTGATCTGGTCGTCCACCACTGCCCAGACCGTCGACGGGTTCGCCCAGGCGGTGGGCCGCGAGCCGAGCCCCGACAACCTCGAGCTATCCACGTTCCGGATGGTCGAGTTCGGCCGCGCCGTTAAGGTCGGCGAGCTGCTGAACGCGATCGACTCGGCGGGGTACGTGAGCCGACAGGTGCGCGGCTTCTTCCAGGACTACGACCTGCTGCTGACTCCTACGCTGGGAGCGCTGCCCGCCAGGCTCGGCACCTACCGGCCGGACGAGGAGCTCGAGCCGAAGCAGCTGTTCGGCTCGTGGGCGCACCTGGAGTCGTTCCTGCCTGTGTTCAACGCCTCCGGCCAGCCGGCCATCAGCCTGCCGCTGCACATGAGCGAGCAGGGGCTGCCGATCGGGATGCAGCTGGTCGGCCGGGTCGGCGCGGAGGCTACGCTGCTGCGCGTCGCCTCCCAGCTGGAGCAGGCGCTGCCGTGGGCGGCGCGGGTGCCGCCTATTCACGTGTCCGATGGCTAGCGGCGACCACAGCCGCCCCGTGGTGGTCGACCGCCGGGACACGCCGCGCGGCGAGTTGGTGCTGCGCCGCGCCGGCTCCCACCATGAGGTGATCGCGAACGGCACGTTCATGATGGACACCCGCGACGGACGCTCGGAGCGGGCGCTGGTGCGCGAGGCGCTGGCCGGACTGGCGGACGCCCGGCTGCTGCTGGGCGGCCTCGGCGTCGGCTTCTCGCTGGACGAAGCGCTGCGCGGGGACCGCGTCTCGGACGTGGTCGTGATCGAGCTCGAGCCGGCCGTGGTCGAGTGGGCCGGCACCCACCTGCGCCGCCTCAACCGCCACGGCGTGGACGACCACCGCGTGCGGCTGGTGGTGGGCGACCTGCGCCGGCAGCTGGGCCGGCTGGGCTGTGAGTTCGACGCCATCTGCCTGGATGTCGACAACGGGCCGGGCTGGCTGGTGCACGAGGCCAACGCGGAGCTCTATAGCGACGACGGCCTCGACTCGCTGGCCGGGCTGCTGCGGCCGGGTGGCCGCCTGGCGGTGTGGGCCTCGGCGCCCGACCTCGAGTTCGAGCGCCGGCTGCGCGAGCGGTTCGCCGTGGTACGCACCGTCACGGTCGACGTCGCCCGCGGCCCGGCGGACGTGATCTATGTGGGGTCAGGAGATGGTTGATCGGTATCTTCGTGAGTCCTGGACGGTTCGCAGCCGTAGCCACCCCAACCGTCGCTAACCTCAGACCGAACGCAGCGGCCAGGCTTGCGAGAGATGCCGACCAACCATCTCAACCGAAGCCGACCGCGGTGAACGGCGGCAGCGGGCTGCGCGGCAGGTCGTCGCGGGGCACGCCCAGGTTGTAGTCGGACGGCGCCACGTCGTTGGGCGCGTCCGGGTAGAACACGCTGGCCAGCGTCTGGATCTGCGAGCGTCCGCGATCGAGCTCGAACTGGCCGCCGCCGTACATGCGGATGCCGCGTTGGTCGCAAGCCTCGATGCACTCCAGCAGACGCCGCACGCTCCCGAAGCGGGACGGCTTGATGTTCATCCAGCGCGGATTCACCGGCAGCGCATCGACGTCGGCCAGCGAGTGGATGGGCGCGTCGAAGCTGAGGCGGTCGAGCGCGCCCGACAGCGCCTCGCGGCATTCGCCGTCCAGCGCGGCGTCCTCGATCACGGCCTCGGGGAAGCGCTCGGCCAGCATCCGGTAGAGCACCGGATCGGGAGCCACGTCCACCGGGGTGCCCGTGTAGTAGGCCTTGAAGTCGAGCACGCGCACGCGGCCGGAGGCGGCCAGCGTCTCGATCAGCGGCTCCTCCCACGTCGGCTCGGGGTCGAGCTTGAACTCGAGCCGCGGGTCGAACTCGAGCCAGGGGCCGATCTCCCCCCGCGTCGAGAGCACGAAGCGCACCGGCCGCGACTCGCGCCCGGCCGCATCGGCCAGCGATCGCCCCGCCTGCTGCAGGCCCAGGTCGAGCGCCGCGCTCTCGAACGCCCAGCGGCGGTAGTCCCGGGACGCGCCCATCTCCGGGGGGGCGCCCGGGAACAGGTCGTGGGGGTCGATCAGCTGCGATAGCTCGTCCAGGCTGCGCCGCCCGGCCAGCGGCAGGTCGGCCGGGAAGCCGTCGTGGTCGCCGGCCGTGTAGGTGACATCCTCGCCCACGCCCGTGCGGCCGGTGCCCTCCATCACCACCAGCGTTGTCACGCGGGCAAACTCGCTCGAGACCTGTGTCTCCCGCCGCTCAAGCCGGTAGTGCTCGAGGTCGATCGGCAGATCGGCAAGGCGGTCGTAGAGCACGCCGCCAGCATAGCCGCCGGCTCAGGCTGCGTTCGAGCTCTCGCGCCGGCGCGAGAGCCAGTCCGTTGCCTGGGCGGACGGCATCGGCTGCGCCAGCACGAACCCCTGTACTTCGTCGCAGCCCGCCAGCCGCAGGCGCTCCCACACCGCCATGTCCTCGGCGCCCTCCGCCACGACCCGCAGGCCGAGGTTGTGGGCGAGGTCGACCACGGCGTGCACGATGGTGGCGTCGTGATCGTTGTCGGTCATCCCCAGCACGAACGAGCGGTCGATCTTGAGCGCATGCACGGGCAGGTTCTTCAGGTAGGCGAGGCTCGAGTAGCCGGCGCCGAAGTCGTCGATGGTGGTGGTCGGGCCGAGCTCGCCGATGCGCGTGACGATGGCGCGCGCCCGGGCCGGGTCGGCGGTCAGCACGCTCTCGGTGATCTCCACCTCCAGCAGCTCGGATGTCACCTTGGCCTCGTGCAGGGCCGCCTCGATCTCGTCGGGCAGCCGCACGTCGATCAGGTCGCGGGCCGAGAGGTTGACCGACACCGGCATCACGAGGCCCGTGCGCTTCCAGTCGGCGACCTGGCGGAGCGCGGTCTTCAGCACCCACATCGAGAGCAGGTTGATCAACCCGCTGCGCTCGGCCAGCGGGATGAACTGGTCGGGGCTGATCATGCCGCGGTCGGGGTGCTTCCAGCGCACCAGCGCCTCGACGCCGGAGATGTTTCCGGTGCGTAGGGCTGCCTTGGGCTGGTAGTAGAGGCTCAGCTGGCCACCCTCGATGGCACGGCGCAGGTCGGAGGCGAGCGCCAGCTTCTGCGAGTTGTCGGCCTCCTGCTCGCGGGTGTGCATCGCGATGCCGGTGTGGTTTCGCTTGGCCGCGTACATGGCGCTATCGGCCCGCTGCAGCAGCCCGTCGTAGTCGGATGCGTGCAACGGCGCCAGCGCGATGCCCATGCTGGCGTCGATCTCGAGCGTCATGCCCGAGACGAGGAAGGGGCGGCGCAGCGACTCGCCGACGCGCATCGCCAGCTGCTCGGCCGTGACGGCGTCGGCCTGGCTGCGCAGGATCGCGAACTCGTCGCCTCCCAGCCGGGTCACGAGCGTGCTCTCGGTGGTGAACCCGGCCAGGCGCTCGCCGACCTGGCGCAGCAGCTGGTCTCCGGCGAAGTGCCCGAGCGTGTCGTTCACCTCCTTGAACTCGTTCAGGTCCATCAGGATCAGCGCCATCGCGTCGCCGTTCAGGCGCATGATCAGGCGCTGGGCCTCCTCGCGCAGCAGCACCCGGTTGGGCAGCCCGGTGAGCGCGTCATGGCGGGCCAGGTACTCGGTGTCGAGCGCGGGCGTGGCCGGCAGGCGCGGCGCCTTCCTGGGCTCGCGGGCCGGCAGCTGCGGGCGGCGCAGGTGCGGCAGCAGGCGCGCCAACGCGATCGCCATGACGGCCGCGGCGGCCACCACCAGCAGCAGGCCCGCGATCACCATCTCGAGGTGCGCGAGGCCGGACAGCGGAGGCTTCGTGCTCATGCGCAGCGTCCTACCCCGGGGAAGCGACACGGAGCCGGCCGCGCCGGAGACCTGGCCGACCCTCGTCAGGTGCCCGTTGCGCGCCCGCAGCTCGGCACCCGTGATCGCGCCGGAGCCGACCGCCTGCGCCAGCACGAGCCGCGCCCCGGCCGTGTCCTTGTCGTGCAGACGGCGGCCGACCTGCCGCAGGATCGATGCCCGCTGGGCTGTCGCTGTTTCCGCCCATGAAGTAACCGGCCGCCGAGGCACCCGCGAGCAGGCCGCCGATCACCAACATGATGAGGAAGCGCCGTAACACCATCGTGAGCGGGTATCTATCGGCGCTGCGGAACGGTGCCTGTAGGGTTGACGGATGGCGCCCGACGAGCTGCAAACACCGTGTCTGGTGGTCGATCTGGACCGTCTCGAGCGGAATCTGCGCAACTGGCAGGACGCGGTGAGCGCCCATGAGGTCCGTTTTCGGCCGCACATCAAGACCCACAAGACGCTCGAGATCGCCCGGATGCAGCTCGCGGCCGGCGCCGCCGGCATCACCACGGCCAAGGTCTCGGAGGCCGAGGTGTACGTCGATGCCGGCTTCGATGACGTGGTCGTGGCCTACCCGGTGGTGGCTGAGCAGGCCTGCGCGCGGCTGGCGCGGCTGGCTGCGCGGGTGCGCGTCGGGGTGAACGTCGAGAACCACGCGGCCGCCCAGCGGCTGTCGAGCGCGGCCGTGGCCGAGGGCGCCGAGCTGGGGGTCTTCGTCGACCTCGACACCGGCCTCGGACGCTGCGGCGTGCCCGCCGGGGAGCCTGCGCTGGTCGACGCGCTGGCCGACCGGGTGCGCGAGCTGCCGGGGCTGCGCCTGCGCGGCATCACCAGCTACCGGAGCATCGCCTACGCCGGCGGCGACGGCGACGCGGCCGCGTCGGGCCGCGAGGAGGGCGAGACGGTGGTGGCGGCCGCGCGGCGGCTGGGCCTGGACGAGGCTGCGGCCGGCAGCACGCCCACCGGCCGCGCGGTTGCCGCGATACCGGGGGTGACCGAGGTGCGGGCCGGCACCTACGTGTTCAACGACCTGATGCAGCTGGGGAACGGATCGGCCCAGCCGCAGGACGTGGCGCTCTCGATCCTGACCACGGTCGTCAGCAGCAACCGCGAGGGGCGGGTGACGGTGGACGGCGGGTCGAAGACGTTCTCCGGCGACGTCGTGCTCGACGACGGCGGGCGCATGGTCGCTCGCAGCGTGGACGGGTCGATCGTGCTGGACGGGCTGACCGAGGAGCACGGCGTCGGGCGCACCACACGGCCGGTGGCGGTGGGCGAGCGGATCGGGTTTCATCCCGCCCACGTCTGCACCACGGTCAACCTCAGCGACCAGCTGTTCGCGGTGCGCGACGGCCGGGTCGAGGCGGTCTGGCCGGTGGCCGCGCGCGGCCGGCGAACGTAGGTGCGACCTCAGCGCTGCGCGGCCGCCGCCTGCACCGCGCGCACGATGCCCGAATAGCCGGTGCAGCGGCAGAGGTTCCCGGACAGCGCCAGGCGGATCTCGTCCTCGTCGGGCGAGGGGTTGCGGTCGAGCAGCGCCTTCGCCGAGATCAACATGCCGGGGGTGCAGAACCCACACTGGACGCCGCCCTGGTCGAGGAAGGCCTGCTGCAGCGGGTGCAGCTCACCGTCCTCGCCGGCCAGGCCCTCGACGGTGACGATCTCGCGGCCGTCGGCCTGCAGCGCCAGGTACGAGCAGGAGTTGACCGGCTGGCCGTCCAGCAGCACCATGCAGGCACCGCACTCGGAGTCGTCGCAGCCCTCCTTGGCTCCGGTCAGCCCGACCTCGCCGCGCAGCACCGAGAGCAGGGTGCGGCCCGGCTCGATCTCGACCGGGTAGGCGCGGCCGTTCACGTTCAGGGTGGCGTCGTACCTCATGCTGCTCCTCCGTTGACCGCACCGTGGAGGGCGGGGCTGGCTGGGATCGGGAACCGCCCGCCGCGGGCGCGGGCGATCGCGGTGCCGATGGCGCGCCGGGTGAGAACGGCCGCCATCGCCCGCCGGTAGTCGGCCGAGCCGCGCACGTCCGAGATCGGCCGCGAGGCGCCCGCTGCCGCATCCGCGGCCGCGTGCACGGCGGCGTCCGAGGCGTCGCTGCCGTTGAGCGCCTGCTCGGCCTCGGCCACGCGGTGGATGGTGGGCGCCAGAGCGGTGATGGCGATGCGCGCGTCGCGGACTGTGCCGCCGTCGAGCGTGACCACTGCGGTCGCGCCCACGATCGCGATCTCCATCTGGCGGCGGTACTCGAGCCGCGCGTAGCAGCTGCCGGTCCCGTCCTTCGGGGCGGGGATGGCCAGCTCGGTCAGCAGTTCCCCCGGCTCGGCGACGGTGCGACCGGGGCCGGTGAACAGGTCGGCCACCGCCACCCGGCGGGTGCCCGAGGCCGAGCGCAGCGTGGCGACCGCGTCGAAGCAGATCAGCGGGCCGCCGGTCTCCATCGCCGGCGAGGCGTTCATGACGTTGCCGCCGATGGTGCCGGCGTTGCGGGTGGCATGGCTGCCCACGATCGCGGACGCGTCCGCCAGGGCGGTGAACAGCTCGCATGCGGTGCTCGAGGCCACGATGTCGGCGTGGGTGACGAGCGCGCCCAGCACCAGCCCGCCGTCCTGCTCCCGGATTCCGCGCAGCTCGGACACGCGGTGGATGGCGACCAGCGCGTCCGGCAGCGGCGCCTTGCCGCCGCGCGCGCCGACCACCAGGTCGGTGCCGCCGGCGATCGGCCGCGCGCCTGCGGCCATCGACTCCAGCACCTCGTCGACCGAGGTGGCGGCCGTGTAGCTCTGCGCGCTCATCGCTGCATCGCCTCCCACACCCGTGCCGGGGTCATGGGCAGCTCGTGCACCCGCGCGCCGGTGACCTGTGCGATCGCGTTGGCGATCGCGCCAGCAGTGGGCACGCAGGGTGGCTCACCGATGCCCTTGGAGCCCTTCGGGCCGCCGGCGCCGGGCTTGGTCGGAGAGTCCACCCAGCCGATGTGGATCGGCGGTGAGTCGCTCGCCGTCTGCAGCTTGTAGTCGAGCAGGTGCGGGTTCAACTGGCGCGCGTCCTCGCCGAGCAGCGAGCCCTCAAGGGTGGCCATGCCGATGCCCATGACGACGCCGCCCTCGACCTGGCCGTTGGCGCCGATCGGGTTCAG
The DNA here is from genome assembly GCA_963737445.1 of uncultured Actinomycetes bacterium. Classification (GTDB taxonomy): domain Bacteria; phylum Actinomycetota; class Thermoleophilia; order Gaiellales; family JAICJC01; genus JAICYJ01. The sequence continues at coordinate 14,340 of CAVTSO010000018.1, forward strand.
CACGCGCCCCGACTCGTGCACCGCGGCCACCTCCAGCACCCGCACGACGCCCGTCTCGCGATCGACCTTGCAGCGCACCGCGTGCGTGATGAAGGTGGGTGCAAGGAACGACTCCATACCCAGCCGGCCGGTGCACCCGGCCGCGTCTGAGGCGGGCATCTCCGGTACCGCATCGGCGCCGCGGCCGAGCAGCAGCGTGCTGCCGTGTGCGGCCTCGGCCAGCTCGGGGATCGTGAGCGACTTGGTCGGCGACCCCTTCACCGAGACCGCGCCGTCCTTCAGCTCCAGGTCGTCGCGGTTGGCCTCCAGCTGCTCGGCGGCCAGGTCGAGCAGCTGCTCGCGCACGTCGTTCGCGGCGGCCATCACGGCGCGGCCGTTGTTGAAGGTGGTCTGTGAGCCGGAGGCGCCGGAGTCGAACGGGCCGGCGTCGGTGTCCTGATACAGCAGCGAGAAGCTCTCCGGCTCCATGCCCAGGATCTCCGCCGCCAGCAGCGGCAACGCCATCACGGCACCGGTGCCGCACTCCTGTGCGCCGGTGATGATGGTGGCCGACCCGTCGCCGTTGATCTTCACGTAGGCGCCGGAGGCGATGCCGAACGACGGCCACCAGCCGACGGCGACCCCGATCGCCTCGTCCTCGGGCAGCTGCTTGCCGTAGCCGATCAGCTCGACCGCCCGCTCCAGCGTCTCCGCGGCGCCGATGTCCTCGAACACCTGCCGGGTGGGCCCCTCGTCGCCGTTCTTGACGATGTTGCGGCGGCGGAACTCGACGGGGTCCATGGCCAGCTGCGCGGCCACCGAGTCCATGTGCTGCTCGAGCGCCCAGCAGGCCTGCGGGGCGGTGGGGGCGCGCACCGAGCCGGAGGGCGTGGTGTTCGTGTAGGCGAGGCTGGCGTCGACGAAGACGTTCTCGATCTTGTAGGGCCCGGCCGCCATCATCGCAGCCAGCTGCGGGAAGAACGGCGCATCGGCGCTGTAGGCGCCGTTGTCCAGGATCAGGCGGCCGCGGCGGGCAACGATGCTGCCGTCCCTGCGCACGCCGGTCTCCAGCTCGAGCACCTGCCCCTCGCGGCGGTGGTCGGGGGCGAGGAACTCCTCGCGGCGCGAGAACACCAGGCGCACGGGGCGCTGGGCGACGCGGGCCAGCGCCGCCACCTGGGCCTCGTAGTGGAACTCGCACTTACCGCCGAACCCGCCGCCCAGGTGCGGCACCACGATGCGGACGTGCGCCTCGGGCAGCTCGAGGGTGGTGGCCACGCCGCTTCTGGCGATGAACGGCACCTGCGTCGACGACCAGATCGTGACCCGGTCTCCCTGCCACTGCGCGACCACGGCATGGGGCTCGATCGGCACGGCGTGCGACATGTCGGCGACGTAGCGCTCCTTGACGACGATGTCCGCCTCGGCCATGCCCTTGTCAGGATCGCCCTTGAGGATCGTCGAGCGCGAGCAGTCGTTGCCTTCGCGGACGACATCCTCGGAGGCTCCGTACGACGCCCAGTCCTCGTGCAGCAGCGGTGCCCCGGGCTGGAGGGCGGCCTCGACGTCGCTGACGATCTCGAGCGGCTCGTAGTCGACCTCGATCAGCTCGACGGCGCGCTGGGCGATCTCGTCCGTGAGTGCCGCCACCGCCGCGACCAGCTCGCCCTCGTAGCGCACCTTGTGCTTGGCGAACAGCCGCCGGTCCTGGACAAACGGCCCATAGCGGACGTCAGGCACGTCCTCGTACGTGATCACGGCGAACACCCCCGGCAGCGCCCTGGCCTTGGAGGTATCGATGCGCGCGATGCGGGCGTGGGCGTGGTCGGAGTACTCGGAACTTCGCCTGGAGCATGCCGGTCATGTCCAGGTCGGCTGTGTAGCGCCCAAGGCCGGTCACCTTGTCCTTGCCGTCCTGTCGGATGAACGGCTTCTCTGCTGTGGCCAACGCGAGCTCCTTCAATCGAGACGGGGGCTGATACTACGTGAGACGGGGCGGCCGGAAAAGCCCAGAGCCGTGCTGATGCTGTCTGTTACGAGCCGGACGTGGCCAGATCGATGCGGGTGAAGGAGGCGCGGCCGGCGGACTCGCGCACCGACCACAGCTGGTCGGGACGGATCGACAGCAGCGCGTTCTGGTCGGGCAGCGTGATCGTGGCGCCGGCCAGCCGGTTCAGCGAAGGGTCGAGCTCGCGGACGCCCTGGCCCGCGAGCGCCATCCAGATCGCCCCTCCGGCGGCGGCCATGGCGGAAACCGGTGCCGGCAGGGCGATCGTTTGCGGAGGGCGGCCGGGCGGGCCGTCGAAGCGGAGCAGCTGCGGATGCCCGTCGCGGGTGCCCGCGACCCACACGGCACCGGCTCCTGCTGCGATCGCGCTGGGTACAAGCCCGGACAGCCGCGTGGCGCCCAGCACGTGGCCGTCCCCGGCGCTGAGCCCGACGACCGCGGTCGCGGTCAGCGCCCACACCCGCCGGCTGCTGCCGGCGATCGCCAGCACGCCGGTCACCGGGGTGAGGGTGGCCCGCTCATTGTCGATGCGGGCAACGCCGCCGGCCAGCGCCGCCCAGATCTGGCTGTTGGTCACCAGCGGCGCGCAGGCCGTGGCCGGTGTCGAGCAGACGGGGGCGCCGGGCAGCGGCAGGCGCGACTGCACCTTGCCCGAGCCGCGGTCGCGGAAGACCAGTTCGGCGCCCGCGGGGCCATTCACCAGCGACAGCAGCGAGCCGCCGGAGACGGCCAGCCCCAGCGCCGGGCGGACGGAGGAGAAGGTGTAGTTGACGGAGCCGTCGGTCGCGGCCAGTCGGGTGACGGAGCCGCCTGCGGCCTGGTACCAGAGGCCGCCGTTGCCGGCGGCCGCGACGGCGATGCCGTTCGGAGCCGGGGCGGTGGCGGCGACGGTGGTCGAGACGGTGAAGGCGGGCGGATGCCGGCTGACGGCGGGGGCCGGTGTGGAGCCGCCGGGATCGCCCTGCTGCCACATCACGATGCCGATCGCGGCGGCGACCACGATCGGGAGCATCAGGGCAGCGATCGCCAACCGGCCGGCCCGCCGGCGGTCGCGGGCGACGCGGTCGCGGGCGGGCGCGCGAACGACGGCGGGGGTGGGCGGCTGGGCGGGGGGCGGGGGCGGCACGCGGCCGGTTGCGGGATCGATGCGGAGCCCGTGCTCGGAGGTCTCACGCGCGGTCAGCAGCGCGAAGCGAGGGTCGTCGACGTGCTCGACCACCAGATCGCCTCCCGGCTCGGGTGCCCGCGCCGCGGGCGGTTCACGCGAATCCGTCACGAGCATCCACTGTACAAACGACCTCGGCTAGCGCGGCCGCAGCGGACCGGTAGGATCTGCCGCATGCATTCCTCTTACGCCCTTGACGCAAGCGATTTCGCCGTCGAACGGGACGGCAAGCAGCAGCCCCTGTCCGAGCTGTGGCAGGGCGGATACCAGCCCGGCGACCGGCTCGGCGTCGTGCTCGCCCAGCCGATGGACGCCGTCGGCTGCTCCAACCTGATCTGCGCGACCATCACGCTGTTCTACGACTACATGCGGGCCACCCTCGGCACCGGCAACTTCTTCCGCTACTGCGACACGTACCTGTTCGGCGTGGGCTGCGAGGCCGGCGACTTCAACCAGTTGGATATCTGGCCGCTGCACAAGTGGGTGACGATCCTGAACCCGACCACCGAGGCGCTGCTCGAGGCGGTCAACGACCGCAAGGTCAACCTGCTCGCGATCCCCGAGACGGGCGCGCGCTGCCGCGGCGAGGTCGTGCTCTCGACGTGGAACGCCTACCTGTCGCACGTGAAGTCGGTGGTGACGTACTCGCCGCGCACCGGCGTGGCGCGCGACTCCGACCTGCACCTGGTCGGAAACCGCGTGGTCGAGAGCTACGTTGAGCAGGCGATCTTCTCGACGCCGGGGCTGGACGCCGGGTTCCAGGCCAAGCTGCGGCGGCTGCGGCGGAACATCGATCGGGAGGAGAAGCAGCCGGTCGAGGGCTACCGCACGCTGGCCGGGCCGGCGCAGGCGCGGGCGCTCCTGGGCGTGACCCAGGTGCTGCCGCCCGGTCACCAGGAGCTGACGCGACGCGCGACCCCGACGACGATCATGCCCGTTGAGGTGCCGATGCCGGCCCTCGACGGCGACGCGGCCCCTTTTGACATCGCCGCCGCCGCGGCGTTGCAGGTCGATCAGCCGGCACCGTCCGGCGCCTACCCCGATGGGCTGCTGCGCACGGGGTTCGACGGGATCCAGCGGCGGCTGGGCGGCAACTTCGCGGAGTGGGAGGGCTGGGACTGGATCTCGGACTTCGGTGACCCGATCGCCGAGCACCACACGGTGCGCGAGGCGGTCGGCATCTGGGACGAGTCGCCGTTGCGCAAGTGGTTCTTCAGGGGCAAAAAGGCGATGGCGGCGGTCGACTACTGCTTCACGGCCGACATGGCCGGCCTCGAGGCGGGGCAGGCGCGCTACGCGCCGTTCGTGGACGCCCAGGGCAGCATGCTGGGGGACGGCGTTGTCTTCCGCGGCGACGACCCCGAGAACGTGCTGGTGGTGACGGCGCTCGACACCGACGCCGACCACTTCCGACGGATCACGGTCGACTTCGGCATCGAGATCACAGAGCACACGATGGAGATGCCGCACCTGCAGGTGCAGGGGCCGCGCTCGCGTGAGCTGTTGTCTGCCGTGACCGACGCCGACGTCGCCGGGCTGCGGTACTTCCGGTTCCTGACGGAGCCGGTCTCGGTCTGCGGTGCGCCCTGCTACGTGGCGCGCACCGGGTACTCGGGTGAGCTCGGCTACGAGGTGTTCTGCGAGCCGGGCGACGCGGAGAAGGTCTGGCAGGGTCTACTCGACCAGGGCGCCGCGATGGGCATCCGGCCCTACGGGCTGGCGGCGGTCGAGAGCCTGCGGATCGAGGCCGGGCTGATCTTCATCGGCTTCGACTACTTCCCGGGCGTGACGTCGCCCTTCCACGTCAACCTCGACCGCATGATCAAGCTGGACAAGGGCGACTTCCTCGGCAAGCAGGCGCTGCAGGCGGAGCTCGACGCCGGCATCACGCACCGCATGGTGACGCTCGTGATCGCCGGTGAGGACGCGCCCGACTACAACACGCCGGTGCTCTCGAACGGCCGCGGCGTGGGCAAGCTGACATCACCCAGCGCGGGACGCTCGCCGACGGTGGACAAGCTGATCGCGATGGCCTGCATCGAGGCGGACCTGGCAGAGGTGGGCAGGCAGGTCGAGGTGACGCTGCCGGACGGCCGGCTGGTGCCGGCCGTGGTCGACCAGTTCCCGATCTACGACCCTGAGAAGTCGCGGCCGCGGTCGTAGGTCGGGACGGCCTAGCAGGCTTCGGCGATCTGTCAAGCCCGGCCCGGAGGGGGTGTCAAACACCGCTCCATACCCCGTGAGGCCTTCGGCACGGATTTGCCACATCCGCGGGCATCAGGGTGACGGTCGTTCGTGGCAGCTCCTGGGTTTCAGGCCGATCCGGGGTCAGACCCCGACTCGACGGCCGTGGCATCCTGTTGCCGAGTTGGCACGGGTCGGGTCGTGAAAGAATCAGGCCGGATGGGCTCGTCTGACTCCCCGATCGTCGTGATCGCCTCCGGATTCGGCGGCGTGGCCGTCTGCGATGCGATCGTGCGGCTGTTGCCCAAGGAGGACACCGTGCTCCTGGCCGACCACGCCTACGCGCCCTATGCGCGGCGGCGGTCAGCTGTCGTGATCGACCGGCTCACGCGCCTTGCCTACGACATCGTCGCCGAGCGCGGGCCCAAGCTGGTGGTGCTGGCCTCGGCCCAGGGCTGCGCCGACGCCCTCGACCCGATCCGCGCCGGGTTGGCGCCGGTGCCCGTGATCGGCGTCGACGGGATCGTCCCGCAGGCCGCCGCCCGCTCGGCCTCGGGCCGCATCGCTCTCATGACCGGCGCAGGCTGCCTGCGAGGTGGCCAGCTGGCGAGATCGCTCAAGCGCGAGCGCGGCGGCGGCCGGGTGACGTGGTCGGCCGTGCCCGGTCTGCGCGAGCTGGTCGAGTCCGGCCGTGACGCGACCCCCGCCGTGGCCGCCGACGTGGCCGCGCTGCGGGCCGCCGGCGTCGATGCGATCGCGCTCGGCTGCCCGCACGCGAGCGCCGTCGCCGCGCAGGTGAAGCTGGCCGCCGGCGAGCAGGTGGCCGTGGTCGACTCGGCCGCTTTGGCCGCGGAGCGAGTGCGCCGGCTGCTGATGCGCGGCGGTCTCACGACGGCGCGCCGGCGCCCCGGCCGGCGGGAGCTGATCAGCACCGATCCGGCGGCCGGCCAGGCCGGCCTCGCCACCCGCTGAAGTCAGGCCACCCCGGTGTCGCCGGCCGGGCCCCACACGTCGCGGGCGCGCGCTCCCACGCCCAGCTCCAGCAGCAGGTCGTCGTCCAGCGTGTCGGCGTAGGCGGCCACGATCTGCAGCGCCCTGATGAACTCCTGGGTCTGCAGGTTGCTGGCTAGGATCGCGTACTCGAGGGCGATCACGCCGTCCTCTTCATAGTACGACAGCCTGCCCACCAGCAGGCTGCAGTTGCGCAGGTTGATGGCGGCCAGCGCCCTCGCGCCCGCCTCCTCGAACCGCACGCCTTGCAGCACGGGCGACTGGAAAAGCACCAGCGGCTCGTCGCCGAAGGAGCCCGGCCGCACCATCACGGCGGCCGTGCCGTCGCGGATCGGGACGAAGAACTCGAGCCCGTCCTGCGAAGGTGTGAAGCCGATCTTGGCCCGCACCAGAATCCCGTGGATTCGCTCGGCAAGTGCGGGCAGATCTGTCATGGGGTGACTATCTCATGCACGTCAAGGCGGTGACGGACGGTGCGTTAGAGTGGCGCCGTGCCTCGCCCACTGCGTGTCGGAGTGCAGCTCCCCGAGACCGAGCGGGTCGTCCGCTGGCCCGAGTACCTGGCCATGGCGACCGCCGCCGAGCAGGTCGGATTCGACTCGATCTGGCTCGGCGACCACCTGCTCTACGCCCCCGAGGACGGCCGTCCCGAGCGCGGGCCCTGGGAGGTCTGGACGATGCTGGCGGCGCTTGCCGCGGCGACCGATCGGGTCACGCTCGGCCCCTTGGTGGCCTGCACGGCCTTCCACAGCCCAGGGCTGCTGGCGAAGATGGCGGCCACCGTCGATGACGTCAGCGGCGGCCGCCTCGTGCTCGGGCTGGGCGCCGGCTGGAACGAGCGCGAGTTCAGCGCGTTCGGCCTGCCCTACGACCGCCGCGTGTCGCGCTTCGCCGAGTCGTACGAGATCGTGCAGGGGCTGCTGGCCGGCGAGCGCGTCAGCATGGACGGCAGCTTCTCCCACGTCGACGATCTGGTACTGCTGCCGCCCCCGGCGCGGCGGATCCCGATCATGATCGGCTCGAACGGGCCGCGCATGCTCAGCCTCACATTGCCCCACGCCGACTCCTGGAACACCTGGTTCGACGACTACGGCAACTCGCCCGACGGTTTCGCGGCCCTCAACCAGCGGATCAGCGAGGCCGCCGAGCAGGCCGGCCGCGATCCTGCGCAGATCGAGCGCAGCGCGTGCGTGGCGGTTGCGCTGGACGACTCCGGCGAGCGGTCGGCCGATCCCGACGCCCCGCCGGTGGCCGGTGGCGCCGAACTGACCGCGCACCTGCGCGACCTCGCGGCGGCAGGGGCCGACGAGGCGATCCTGGTGGTCAGCCCGATCACCGAGGGCTCGATCCGCGAGCTGGCCGGCGCGCTGGCCGCGCTCGACGACGGCTAGGCCGTGGCGCGCTCGCCGAAGCGGGCGATCGACCGTTCGCGTGCGCGCTCGATCTCGCGGGCGCGATCACGCGGCGGCGCGGTCGCGACCAGCTCGCCCAGCAGCCTCGACGTGGCCTCGGTGACCGCCTCGACGGCGCGCTGGAAGGCCTCCTCGTTGACCCGGGCGGGCTTGTTCATCCCGCTCACCTTGCGCACGTACTGCAGGGCCGCGTCCTGCGCGTCCTGCTCGGTGCTGGCCGGCTCGTAGTTGTGAAGTGGTCGGATGTTTCTGCACATGCGTCCACTCTAGCCCGACGTGTGGCCCGACGTTGCTAGGCTCGGCAAGGCATGCTCGCCCCGGGCGATCTGATCCCCGATCTGAGCCTCTTCGGCGTCGACGCCGAGCGGGTGCGCCTGCGCGATCTGGGCGCCGCGGTGATCGCCTTCTACCTCTACGACTGGACCAGCACCTGACGGAGCGAGCTGAGGCTCCTGCGTGACAGGAGCGTGGAGTTCGCAGAGCTGGGCGTGGCGGTGGTGGGCATCTCACGCGACAGCCCCTACTCGCACATCGAGTGGTCGCGGCGGCTCAGCCTCGGCTACCCCCTGCTCTCGGACTGGAACGCCGAGGCGGTGCGGGCGTTCGGCGTCTCGCAGGATCTGGACGGCCTTGCCGACACCCCTGTGCGGTCGGTGTTCGTGGTCGACGGTGAGGGCGTGGTGCGGGCCGCTCACCGCTACGGCGACAGCGAGCTGCCCGACGTCGAGGAGCTGCTGGACGAGGCGGCGGCGCTGAACCGCGCCTCCTGATGTGAGCGGGATTGGAACCGAATCGGCACGCCGGTAACGAATCGCTTGCTCGCGGGTCCATAATTCCGACATCTACGTAAAGGGAGCTGATCACCACATGACCGAGAAGGCCACCTTCGCAGCCGGCTGTTTCTGGGGCGTCGAGCATGCGTTCATGCAGATCGACGGCGTCACCGCCACCCAGGTCGGATACATCGGCGGAACCGTGGACGACCCGGACTACCGCACCGTTTGCAGCGGCCGCACCGGCCACGCCGAGGCCGTCGAGGTCGAGTACGACCCCGAGCAGGTCAGCTACGAGCAGCTGCTGGCCGTGTTCTGGGGCGAGCACGATCCCACCCAGAAGAACCGCCAGGGTCCCGACGTCGGCACCCAGTACCGGTCGGAGATCTTCGTGCACTCGCCCGAGCAGCGGCGGATCGCCGAGCAGTCGCTGGCCGCCATGCAGACGCACCTGGGCAAGCCGATCGCGACCCAGATCACCGACGCGCCCACGTTCTGGCGCGCCGAGGAGTACCACCAGCGCTACTTCGAGAAGCACGGCCAGGTGGCCTGCAAGCTGCAGGCCCCCGCGCCCGTGACGCCGCGCAGCGAGCCGGTCGAGCAGCGCTCCGGTCTGCTGTCCGGCCTGTTCAGCCGCTCGTAGACACCGGGCCGCGCGGTGGCGACGTGCTCGCCCCCGCGCGGCCGGTATCGTGGCGGCATGTTCAGCACGGGCAGCTTCGCCGTTCACATCGCCGACCTCGACCTCGATCCCGACCCGCTCGATCCCGGGAGCATCGTCGAGGGCTCGCCCCAGACCTGGCACCGCGTGGTCTGGGAGAGCGAGGACGGCCGCATCATCCGCGGCGTCTGGCAGATCTCGCCAGGGGTCGTGGTCGACACGGAGGCGCACGAGATGTTCGTCGTGATCGCCGGCCGCGCCACGATCGCCATCGACGGCGGCAACACGTTCGACGTCGGACCGGGCGACATGGGTGTGCTCGAGGAGGGCGCCCGCTCCACGTGGACCGTGCACGAGACGCTGCGCAAGGCCTACCAGATCCTGTTGCCTGCCTCGTGAACGGCGCCGCCTGGGTGGAGGCCGAGCCACGCCCTTTCTGGCTGGACTCGCCGCTCGCTCCGGCCCCGGCCGACCCGTTCGCGGGCGAGGGCAGCTGCTCGCTGGCCGTGGTCGGCGGCGGCTTCACGGGACTGTGGGCGGCGCTGCAGGCCAAGCAGGACGATCCCGCCCGCGACGTCGTGGTGCTGGAGGCGGCGACGGTGGCCGCAGGCGCCAGCGGCCGCAACGGCGGGTTCACCGACGCGTCCCTCACCCATGGCCTGCCCAACGGCCTCAGCCGGTTCCCCGACGAGATCGACCAGCTGGAGCGGCTGGGGCGCGAGAACCTGGACGCCATCGAGCAGGCGATCGAACGCCACGGCATCGACTGCGGCTGGGAGCGGACGGGCTCGATCCTGGTCGCCCGCAGCCAGCACGAGGTCGCGGAACTGAGCGAGTTCGTGGGAGTGATGCGGGAGCACGGCTACGACTGCGACTGGCTCGGCTCCGAGGCGATGCGCGCGCAGGTCGACTCACCCACCTACCTGGGCGGCATCTGGGAGCGGAGCGGCTCCGCCATGGTCGACCCGGCCCGCCTGGCATGGGGTCTTCGCCGTGTCTGCATCGAGCTGGGCGTGCGGCTGCACGAGGCGTCGCCGGTGACGGCGCTGCACGAGCTGGCCGACGGCGTGCTGCTGTCGATGCCGGATGGCCGGCTGCGGGCCGAGCGCGTCGTTCTGGCCACCAACGGCTTCCCGCCGTTGATCGGCGACATCCGACGCTACATCGCGCCCGTGTACGACTACGTGCTGGTAACCGAGCCGCTGTCGGCGGAGCGGATGTCGGCGCTCGGCTGGAGCGGCCGGCAGGGCCTGTTCGACGCCGCCAACCAGTTTCACTACTACCGGCTGACCGACGACAACCGGATCCTGTGGGGTGGCTACGACGCCGTATACCACTATGGCAACGCCGTCGCGGCCGAGCTGGAACAGCGGCCCGCCACCTTCTCGCTGTTGTCACGCCACTTCTTCGAGACCTTCCCGCAGCTGGAGGGCGTTCGCTTCACGCACCGCTGGGGTGGGGTGATCGACACCTGCAGCCGTTTCAGCGTGATGTTCGGTCGGGCGATGAACGGCCGCGTCGGCTACGCCGTTGGATACACCGGCCTCGGCGTCGGCGCCAGCCGCTTCGGAGCCCGCGTCGCGCTCGACCTGGTGGACGGTCGTGACACCGAGCTGATCCGGCTGCGCCTGGTCCGCAGCAAGCCGCTGCCGTTCCCACCCGAGCCGCTGCGCTGGGCCGGGATCAAGCTGACCACACGCGCCCTGGCGCGGGCGGATCGCAGGGACGGCAAGCGCGGCCTCTACCTGCGAGCGCTCGACCGGGTCGGCCTCGGCTTCGACTCCTGAGCTACCCCGCGGCCGGGCGCCAGCGGCCCGGGCTCGGCTCCCGTGCCCGCCCGGTCTCGGCCAGCCGCTCCAGGTGCGAGATCGCCTCGACCAGCGCGAACCGCTGCTCGTGGAACCCGAGCGGCTCGTCTCGCCAGATCAGCTGCGCGGCGTCGTAGGCTGTCTCGGCTCCCTCGTCGAGTGCGGCCGCCGCGGCATCGAGGCGCTCATCGTGGTGGGCCGCGATCTCGCGGGCGCGCGACGGCGCGTGGTCGATCGCGGGCCCGTGGCCGGGGTAGACACGCCGCGGCGCCAGCTCCGAGAGCCGCCGCAGCGTTGCCAGGTAGCGACCCAGCGGGTCGCGCGCGGTATCCGGCCAGCGGCCCACGTTGGGGGTGATCTCGTCGAGCAGCACGTCGCCGCCGAGCAGGCGGCCGCTGGTCTCGCCGATCAGGGCGATGTGCCCGTCCGCATGGCCGGGCAGGTGCAGCACGCGGAACGCCTCGTCGCCCAGCGCCACCCGGTCTCCTTCGTCCACCAGGCGCGTCGGCGTCGCAAGGCGCACGCCGGTGCGGCTCTCGGCCCGAGTCGAGGCGGCCGCCAGCTCGGCCGGCATGCCGTGGTCGCGCAGGTAGCCCTCGAAGTCGTCGTCCGAGCCCTGTTCCCAGGCGGCCACCGCCATCGCCCGGTCGAGCCGGCCCTGCACCACCTCCGGGGCGCCGCTCAGCTCCGCCAGGCCGGCGCTGGCTCCGACGTGATCGGGGTGGTAATGCGTCAGCACCAGCCGCGCCACCGGCTTCGGCCCCAGCTGGGCGAGCGCCTGCGTCCACCACCGCAGCGTCGCGTCGCTGCCGAGGCCCGCGTCGACCAGCGTCCAGCCGTCGCGGCCTGCCAGCGCGTAGCAGTGCACGTGGTCGAGCGCCCACGGCAACGGCATCGTGATCTGCACGAGTCCGGGCTCGAGCTCGGTCAGCGTCGGTTCCGGCATTAGATGGTTCTGGGCGAGCAGTCGGTCAGCTGCTCCAGCGCGACCATCCAGCTGTCGTAGTAGGGCCGGTCGGGCTGCTCGGCGATCGCGGCCTTGAGCCGGTCGCGGAAGGCGTCCCAGGGCTGGTCCATGCTTCGGCAGGCGACCTGCGCCATCGCGAACAGCCGCGCCTGCCAGGGCTCGGTGAAGGCCTCGTCCGGCAGGTCGGTGATCACGCCGCCACGCCGTCGGTCACCCCTGGCACCGCCACACCGACCATGCAGTCGCGCGTGACCAGGTCGGCCAGGCCTTCCTCGTCCAGGTGCTCGGTGCCGTCAGGCCGCATCGGCAGCACGATGTAGCGCACCTCGGCGCTCGAGTCCCAGATCCTGATCGCGGTCGAGTCCGGCAGCTCCAGCCCGAACTCACGCAGCACCGCTCGCGGCTCGCGCACCATGCGCGCGCGGTAGGGCGGGCTCTTGTACCAGACCGGGGGGACGCCCAGCACCGGCCAGGGATAGCACGAGCAGAGGGTGCACACGATCGCGTTGTGGGTGTCGGGCGTGTTCGCGACGCAGACCAGACGCTCGCCCTCGGCGCCGCCGTAGCCCATCTCGGCGGCGGCGGCCGTGCCGTCGGCCAGCAACCGCTCGCGGTAGGCCGGATCGACCCACGCTCGCGCCACCATCCGCGCGCCACGCCGCGGCCCGATCTCGTTCTGGAACTGCTCGACGACGGCGTCCACAGCGTCGGTCGAGATCAGCCCGCGCTCGACCAGCAGCGCCTCGAGCGCCATGGTGCGCAGCTCCGACGGTGATTTCTCGCGTGCGTGGTGGTGCCCCTCGCTCATCCCGCCTCCAGGTAGGTCTCCCACAGGTCGACCAGCACCGTGTGGTCGGCGCCGTCGTCGGGCCACAGGTCGGCGGCCGCGAATGAGACCGTGTAGCACGGTGCGCGGCGCTGCTCGCCCATGTCCTCGTTCTCCGGCAGCCAGTCCGGCGCCACCAGCCGTTCGACGACGCCCGAGACCCCGCGCACGTAGCGGGGACAGCGGTTGTGCACCGCCGTCGAGATGCGGCGCACGCGCACGGGCTGCCCTGCCGCGAAGCGATGGCCGCCGCCCTCCGGCCGCGCGGGCGGTCGCGGCTGCATGTCGGCCCGCACCGCCTCCACCATCGCCGGATCAGACCGTTCCGGCACCTGCCCGCCGGCCCGCAGCGCCTCGACCCTGCGATCGACGTCGGCGGGAGCCAGGACACCGCGTTCGGCCAGCATCACCTCGAGCGCGTGCTCCCATCGCTCGTAGTACGACGACGCCAGGTAGCGCCCGGTCTCGATCCGCTCCAGCTGCGGCCGCATCACGCCGATCGGGCCGCCGGTCGCCCACAGCGTCAGCGACATGCCGAACACCCGGCCCTCCCAGCGTTCGTGGAAGGGGGGCTCGTCCGGCTCGGGCGCGACCGCGCCGAACCCCTGCATGCCGCCCATGTCATGGATGCCGTCCACGGCTGCCAGACTACCTCGGATGAGCGATGCCGACGATCTCGCAGACCTGCTGGCGGAGCTGACCGTGAGCCTGGTGCTGGAGCTGCACCCGGCGATCGCCGACCTGGTCATGCCGGGCCACTTCCGGCCCGCCGGGGCGCCCGCAGCCGCGGTGTTCCTGCGCCCGCTCGACGGCGAACCGACCCACCGCAGCGGCCCGCCGTCCCCGGCCGTGGCCGAGCTGGCGGCGGACGCCGCCGAGGCCGCGCATGCACGGCTGGGCTACGGCCGCCGCGAGGGCAATCCGTTCCTGCCGGGTCTGGCCCTGGCCGCGTTCTACCTGGTCGAGGCCCGGCGCAGCGGCGCGTTCGGGCTGGGTGAGCTGACCGGCGGCCGCGTGCGCGCCTATCCGCTGGCGCCGGATGAGGCCGGCCACGACCCGCCGCTGCTGCCGGGCACGGCAGCGATTCGCGCCTGGTACCCGGTCGAGGGCGCGCCGGAGGCCTGCATCGAGCTGCGGCTCAGCCGGTCGCGGGCGTGACCGGCGCGGCCTCGTGCGATTCCGCGTCGTAGCGCCAGAAGGCCGGCAGCAGTGCGGCCGTGACGGCGACTCCGATCACGCATAGCACGCCGCCCGAGACGATCGATCCGCGCACGCCGATCAGCGAGGCCGCGGCTCCCGCCTCGACGTTCCCGGCCAGCGGGCCGGTCGAATAGCCGACCTGCTCGATGCCGGCCAGGCGACCGCGCAGCTCGGTGGGGATGGTCTGGTTCCACACCGTGGTCCGGAAGATGCCCGACACGGTGTCGGCCGCGCCCGCCACGGCCAGCCCGGCCAGCACCAGCGCCAGCCCGGGCGCCAGCCCCACCACCGCGATCGCGAGCCCCCAACCGGCGGCCGCAAAGCAGATGGCCGCCCCGTGCCTGCGCGTCCCGCCCGTCCAGCCGCTGGTGAGCGTGGCCGCGAGGGCGCCCACAGCCGGCGCCGCGTACATCAGGCCGAGCACGCCGGCGCCGCCGAACTCGCGCGCGAAGGCCGGGAAGATCGCGTTCGGCATGCCGAAGAACATGGCCACGATGTCGACCGCGTAGGTGCCGAGCAGCACCGGCCGGGCTGCCGCGTAGCACATGCCTTCGCGGATGCCATGCAGGCTGACCTTGGCGCCCGCGACCGGCGGCGGCGCCGCACGCATCATCTCCAGCAGCAGCAGCGACGCGGCGAAGGTGGCGACGTCGAAGGCGTAGGTGAGCGGTAATCCCACCGCCGCGATCAGCACGCCGCCCAGCGCGGGGCCGCCGATCTCCCCGATGTTGAAGCGGAGCGTGCCGATCGCCGCCGCGGCCGGCATCTCGTCGCGGTCGACCAGGCGCTGGGTGAGCGCCTCCAGCGACGGGCGCTGGAGACCGTCCAGCCCCGCCATCACCGCCGCGACCACGAACAGCAGCCACAGCTGCGGGCTGGCCAGCGTCGCGTTCAGCAGCAGCACGGTCGAGGTGCCGGCGAACGACAGCTCGGTCAGGAGCAGCATCCGCCGCCGGTCGCGGGCGTCGGCCAGCGCACCGCCCAGAAACGCGGTCACCAGCAACGGGCACAGCTCGGCCAGGCCCAGCAGGCCCACCACCAGCGAGGAGCCGGACAGCTGGTAGGCCTGGTAGGGCAGAGCCACGTAGGTCACCATCGAGCCCAGGAACGTGATCGCCTGGGCGGCCGTCAGCAACCGGAAGTCGCGGTGGCGCCGGAGCGGGCCGAGGTCGATGGCGAGCTTGCGGACCGCGCCGCGGGGCTGGTCGGGCTCCGTCGCCGTCTGCGGCAGCGGCGGCATGGGCGAGAGTCGCTCCGCCTCATGCTGGCCGTGGCCGTGCTCGTCGTTAGGGGGCTGCTCCTCGGGCACGACCGGGGAGGATAGTTACCATGCGGGGATGCTGACCGAACGCTTCCAGCAGGCGCTGATCTATGCCGCCCAGGTGCACGACGGCCAGTCCCGCAAGGGCGGCGAGTCGATCCCGTACCTGGCCCACCTGATGTCTGTGGCGGCGCTGGTGCTGGAGAACGGCGGCGGCGAGGACGAGGCGATCGCGGCGCTGCTCCACGACGCGATCGAGGATCGCGGCGATCGCACCAACCTCGAGCAGCTGCGCCGGCGCTTCGGCGACCAGGTCGCGTTCATCGTCGATGCCTGCAGCGACACCGACCAGCGCCCGAAACCGCCCTGGCAGGGGCGCAAGCAGGCCTACATCGATCGCATGCAGACCGCGTCGGTGGCGGTGCTGCGTGTGGCTTGCGCAGACAAAGTGCACAACGCCCGCTCGACGCTCAGCGACCTGCACGTGTACGGCGCCGCCACCTGGAGCAAGTTCGGCAGCACGGTCGAGCAGCAGCTCTGGTACTACCAGACCTTGTCCGAGCTGTTCTCGCGGCGGCTGCCCGGGCCGCTGTCGGACGAGCTGGCGCGGCTGGTGGCGGAGATCACGGAGCGCGCCGCCATCACCGAGCCCGGTTAGGCGTGGCCGGGAAAGCGGCGGTGTGTGGCGACCCGCCGATCGGCGTGCACCAGGTCGGCGAGCGTGCCGTGCCCGAGCCGCTCCAGCCTGGTCGCGAGAGCGAGGAACACCTGGGCAGTGGTGAGCGCGTCGCCCAGCGCCTGGTGGGGATGGTGCCTGGGAAGGCGCAGCTGCTCGGTCAAAGTCTGTAGCGGCCAGTAGCCGGGGTCCGTGCCGTCGATTACGACGCCGTGCAGCCGCCACAGCATCGCCGTGTCGATGATGCCTCGCGGCAACCGTCCGCCCGCTCGCCGCAAGGCCGGGCCCAGGAACGCGCGCTCCACCCAGGCGGCGTGTGCGATCGGCGTGCGACCCCGCATTGCGTCGGCCAGCGGCGCCAGCGCCACCGTCAGCGGCGGTGCCGAATCCAGATCACCGGGAAGGATCCCGTGGATCTCGACGGCGCCGGTGCGGCGTCCGGACGGTCTAATCAGGCCCTGGATCGCTCCGCCTGCGCGGATGCGGCCATCCTCGAGCGGCACCGCACCGTACGCGATCACTTCGTCCGTCCTGGGGTCGAGGCCGGTCAGTTCCACGTCCACGCACAGCAGGGCGGCCTCCCGCCAGGAGCGGCGCCTCATAGCCCGGTAAGGTTGAACTCGTTGGCCATGCCGCGCTGCACGTCGGCCACGGCACGGAAAGCGTCCTTCAAATAACGCCGGGTGAGCGGGGCCAGCGTGCGCGGATCGATCGAGTCGTCCGGCTGAGCACGACGTCGCAGCGCGTTGACCTGATGCTCCATACGCAGGTCGGTGAACAGCTCGAAGGCGACCTGCAGCGTCGATGTGACGTGGCTTTCCAGCGTGCCGGAACGCTCGGCCGCCTCCAGCCGTGCGGGCGTCGATGTCTCGACGGCGCCAGCCGTCATGGCTGCCCAGCGCGCGATGTCGACCACGGGCAGCAGGCCGCCTGACTTGATGTTGAGGGTGCCCCGGTGCTCGCCGTTGTGCTCGACGACGAAGTCACGCAAGAACCCAGTGGGAGGCCGAGCGCTGAGCGCGAACTGACCCAGCCGCCGCAGCAGCTGCGGGTGACGGCGGGCGCCCGCGAAGACGTCCTCGACCGCGCGCCAGCCGGTCTCGGCGTGCCACACCGGGCGGCCGTCGGTCATCAGTGACACCAGTATCAGCGCCTTCTCCTGGGTGGGATTGTCGAGCCACGAACGAATGGCCGCCAGCCACGCTCCCTGCGAGCGCAGGAACAGCGGGTTGGAGGCGACCGCGCCGTTGGCGCAACGCAGGATCCCGCAGCGCTCGAGGCCGGCCACGACATCGGCCGCGAGGCGTTTCAGTGGCTCGCGCACCGCCGGGTCGTCGCCCTCGCCCTGCCAGGCGATGGCGCTGTCCTGGTCGGAGCTGGGAAACGCCTCGCGGCGGGCGACGCTGCCGAGGGATAGCCAGGTGAACGGAGCCACGTCAGGGTGCTGGTCGACGACCAGCTCGATCATGCGGCGGGTGAGCGCGTCGTGGACGGTGGCGATCACGCGGGAGATGGAGGTGGCCGCGACCTTGGCGTCGTACAGGCCGACGATGGTGTCCGGGAGCGGCGCCACGGCGGTCGCCAGCTCCTCGACGGTGGTTGCCGCCGCGATCGCCCGGCGCAGGTGGAATGGGGTGCGCGTCTCCACCGCCATCAGGTCGGTGTCGGAGATGACGCCGATCACGCGGCCGCAGGCGTCGATTACGGGGAGGTGGCGAACGCCGCGGTCGAGCATGTCCAGCAGCGCGTCGGCGCCGGTGACGTCGTCGCCGATGGTGGTTGCCGGGGCGGTCATCACCTGCGACACGGGGGTGTCGGCGGGCACTCCGGCGGCCACCACCCGCTCGCGCAGATCACGGTCGGTGACGATGCCGAAGCCGTCGCCGAGATCGACCAGGACAGACGACGAGCTGGCCTCGACCATGCGCCGGGCAGCCTCCTGTACCGTCGCAGCGGGCGCGGCGATCACCGGGTCGCCGCGCAGCAGGCGGCGGACGGGGCGGCGGGCCGGGTCGACCACGGCGATCGCCAGCGGATCCAGCTCGCGCTGCAGCATCTCGTAGCGGCCCGCCAGCGAGCGGGCCGCGAACCGCAGGGCGGCCGGCCGCGCCAGCACGGGGCGGATCGCCTCGGCCGGTAGGCGGTAGAGCAGCGAGTCTTCGGCGGCCCGCACCGCCAGCGCCGTCGGCGACTCCGACAGGAGCGAGGCGTGCCCGAACATCTCACCCTCCGACAGCATGTCCACGACCCGGTCGCCGTCCAGCAGCTCGACCGCGCCGCGCCGCACCACCCAGGCCACGCCGGGCGGGCTCACCGCCTGCTCGAGCACCATGGTTCCGGCCTCCGCGTACTCGATCTCACAGGCCGCGGCCACCTCGTCCAGCTCCTCTTCGCTGAGCGTGTCGAAGGGCGGGTTGTCGCGCAGGAATTCCGCGATCTCGTGCATATGCAGGACGATCCTAAGGTTCGGGAACCGTAAATGTTTTTCGCGGGTGATTGACGCGGCACGCACCCTTCGCTACCCCGAGCCTACGGAGTTCATCGTGTGAAGGGGGTCAAACGATGATGAAGTCCCAGACAGTGTCGACGACCGTGGCGATCGCGCCGCCCGCCGGCATGCGAAAGTTGAGCGGCACGATGGCGGTTCGCCGCATAGTTCCGCGCTGAGAGCGGGCGTGAGCTTGGGTCGCGCACGGGGGGACGTGGTAGCGTCAATCCGTGCGCGACTCCAGATATCACGGCAGTTTCGACCATCCCGTCCGAGCATTCCTGATCGGCATCACGCTGCTGGTGCTGCTGTTCGGCGGGTTCGTGGTCGGAATCGAGGCGGGTAAGAACCCGATCGAGCAGACGGGCGCAGCCGTCCGGGTCGTGACCACGAAGGGCCGCGTTCACACCGTCACGGTCGGCCTGCCGGTCGCGCGCACGGTCATCAACGGCCGTACCAGCGTGGTCACGCTGCCGGGATCGGTGCGCCGGCAGGTGGTCGTGATCCACCGCCATGGCAAGACCATCTACGCCTACGCCGCGTTCGAGCCGGCGACCGCCGGGGACACCAGCGTCACCAACAGCGCCTCGACCGTGTACATGCCGGCACCGGTGACGGTGACGACGCCGCCCGAGACGGTGACCGCGCCGCCGGAGACGGTGACGGTGACGGTGACCGAGCCGCCGCCCTCGTCGACCGACTCTTCCGGCACCGCCCAGACCGGCCCCTGACCCGCCCGCGGGCGCGTGCCGATTATGCAACGAAGTGTTGCGGGTACTCCCGCGACCTTCGTCGAGGGCCGAAGCGGTGTTTGACTCCAATCTCGGCGCTTTTCGTTTAGCTAAGCCATTTGTCTGTCACGGCCGGCGTGACATCCGTCAAGAATGGGTGCGGGAATGCCGCGGCGCCCAGGTCGGTGTTTGACACCAGGTCCGCCTCCGTGCGTGCCGCCCGCAGCGCCTACAAGCGGTAGGCCAGGAGCTCGGGGCCGTGGCGCTTCAGCCAGGCCTGCGCGACACGGCGGGACGGATACGCCTCGTCCACCAGCTGCCAGAAGCGACGCGAATGGTTCATCTGGCGGAGGTGGCACAGCTCGTGGACGACCACGTAGTCGGCGACCCAGGACGGTGCCATCACCAGCCGCCACGAGAACGAGAGCGTGCCGCGGGTCGAGCACGATCCCCAGCGCGATCGCGGGTCGCCGACCCGGATCCGCGACCAGCCGCTGACCTCGAGCCGGGCCGCCTCGCGCTCGACCGTCTCGGTCAGCATCCCCCGCGCTTGCCGCCGGTACCAGGTTCTCAGGTCGACCGCAGGAGCCGGCCGCGGCTCCCCGCCCAGCCAGGCGACGCCCTCGCGCTGCAGGCCCAGCGACGGCTCAGGCTCAGCCGCCCGCCGCCGCTCGATCCACTCCCGGTGCTCGGCCACGAAGCCGTCGATCCACGCAGCCGAGGTGCCCGGCGGCACCACCACCTCGACCGGCCGGTGCGGCGCCACCACGATCCGCGCCCGGCGCACGCGGCTGGACTCGCGGATCAAGAGAGGCGGCGTCATCGCTCGAGACTACCCATAGACTCGGCCGATGCGACGGCTCCTGATCCTGCTCTACGCGCTGATCTTCGTGGACGAGGTGGTGCTGGTGTCGCTGGTGCCGCTGCTGCCGTCCTACCGCGACGCCTTCTCCCTGTCGGGGTTCGAATCGGGGGTCGCCCTCTCGGCGGCGAGCCTCGCGATCGTCGCCGGCGCCATCCCCGGCGGAGTGGCCGGCGACCGGCTCGGCCACCGCCGCGTCACGCTCGCGGCCGGCCTGCTGCTGGCCGCCTCCTGCCTGGGGCAAGGGCTCGCCGTCGGCCTCTGGACGCTGGTCGCGGCCCGGCTCGCCTTCGGTGTCGCCTCGGCCGTGATCTGGTCGGCCGGACTGTCGTGGCTGTCCGACTCCGCTGGCGAGGATCGGCCCGGCGCCGTCGGCGCCGTGATCGCTGTAGCGGGCCTGGGCGGGATGGTCGGCCCGGTCTTCGCCGGCGTCCTGGCCGATCGCGTCAGCCGCGGTGCGCCGTTCCTGATCCTGGCCGCCGTCGCGCTGGGGCTGGTCGCCGCGCTCGTCTTCGCCGACCACGGCAGCGAGGGCCGCCACGAGCAGCAGCTGCGTCTCAGCGCCGCTCTCGGCCTCGCCCGCCGCAACCCGCTGATCGCGGGCGCCGTCACCCTGATGCTGCTGGGCGGCTTCTCGGACGGCGTCGTGTTCCTGGTCGCCCCCGCTCAGCTCAGCGACGCCGGCCACTCGACCGCCACCATCGGGCTGATCCTCTCGATCGGCTCGGCCGTGTTCATCGCCTGCAGCGCGCAGGCCGCGCGCACCGGCAGGTGGACGGTGACCCTGGTTGCGGGGGCCATCTGCACCGCGCTCTCGGCGCTCGTGCTGCTGCCGGTGCTCGGCACCAGCACGTCGGCGGTCGTGGCCGGCATGCTGATCGTGCGCGCCGCCCCGCTCGGCTTCATGTACGCGGTGGCGCTGCCGCTGGGCGTCCGCGGCGCGCGCAACGCCGGGATCGGCGTCGGCGCCGTCAACGGCATGACCGCCTTCGCCTGGGGCGCCGCCAGCTTCGGCGGCGCGATCGTCGCCGGCGCCGGCCTCGACCAGCCCGGCCCGAGCGCCGTCTACGGCTTCCTGACGGCCTGCTGCCTCGCCGCCACCGCCTACCTGCTGGCGCTGCGCCGCCGCTAGACGATCGCGAAAGCGCCCGGTCACGGTGCGGATTACCGCACCTGCGGACACCTGCTCTCCGCATGTCGCAGAGAGCGCCCCTCGGTCAGGCTGCGGACAGTCAATCCAATCCGAAGGGATTCTCAGTCATGTCATCCAGTCCTCCACGCAAGAACCTGGCCGCCCGGATGGGCGGCTGGAGTGCCAAGCACCGTTGGACGGCCTTGGGACTCTGGATCGTGTTCGTCATCGCCGCGGTTGCGATCGGAATCGCAGTCGGGCAGGTGAACGTCTCGAACGCCCGCCTCGGCGACGGCGAGTCGGGGCACATCAACCGCGTCATCGACGACGCCAACTTCACATCGCACGCGCATGAGATGGTGCTCGTGCAGTCACAGAACCTGACCGCGAAGGACGCCGCGTTTCGCTCGGGCGTCACCAGCGTGATCGCCAAGGTCGGCAGCTACGACGAGGTGATCAAGGTCGAGAACCCGTACTCGAACGCCTATCCGGGCCAGATCACCAAGGACGGGCACTCGGCGCTGGTGCGGTTCCAGATCTCGGGCGACAGCGAGACCGCCCCTGATCGCATCCAGCCGGTGATGGACGGTGTCGCGTCGCTGCGCGCCGCCAACCCGGATCTCACCATCCGCGAGTTCGGCGAGGCATCGGCGACGCATGTCCTCAACGACAAGATCAACGCCGACTTCGCAAACGCCCGCAACGTCTCCCTGCCGCTGACCATGATCATCCTGTTGATCGCGTTCGGCGCGCTGGTTGCGGCCGGTATCCCGGTGCTGCTGGCGTTCTCGGCGGTGCTGGCCACGTTCGGCCTGAACTCGATCGTCAGCCACGTGATCCCGACGGTCGACGTTGCCCAGGAGGTCATCCTGATGATCGGCATGGCGGTCGGCGTCGACTACTCGCTGTTCTACCTGCAGCGGGAGCGGCGCGAGCGACTGGCCACCAAGCCGGCCGACACGGCCGCGATCGCGGCGGCCAAGCAGGCGCTGCGGGCCGCCAAGCGCTCCGGCGACGCCGAGGCAGTCGTCTCGGCCAAGCAGGCAGTGCGCGAGGCAAAGCAGGAGTCCATGCAGAATCGCCGCAGCGCGCTCGAGATGGCCGCGTCCACCTCGGGTCAGGCGGTGCTGATCTCCGGCTTCACGGTCATGATCGCGATGGCGGGCATGCTGATCTCCGGCGATGCCACGTTCGTGGCGCTGGGGGTTGCCTCCATGCTGGTCGTGGCCGCGGCCATGGTCGGTTCGCTGACGGGCCTGCCGGCCGTGCTGTCGCTGCTGGGCGACCGCGTCGAGCGTGGGCGCGTGGTGTCCTGGTTCACCTACCCCGTCCGCAAGGCCGCGGGCACGGGTAACCGCGTCTCCGCCCGCTCCGCGTCCGGCCAGGGCCGGATCTGGGCGACCATCCTCGACCGTGTGCTGCGTCGCCCGGTCGTGGCCGTGATCGTCGCCGGCGGCCTGCTGGTCGCCCTGGCGCTCCCGGCTTTGACCATCAAGACCGAGACGCCGACGTTCAAGTTCCTTCCCCCCAACCTGGAGGTTGTAAAGACGTACAACGCAGTCCAGAAGGCCTTCCCCGGCAAGGGCGATCCGGCCACCGTCGCGTTCAAGACCGGCGACGTCAACTCTCCTGAGGCGCGGCAGGCGATCGCCGACTTCAAGAAGGCGGCCGTCGCCACCGGGCAGGTCAACCTGCCGATCGACGTCACCACCAACCCGGCCGGCACCGTGGCCGTGATGACGGTGCCGATCCAGGGCGACGGCGCCAACGCCGCCTCCCAGCAGGCCGTCCGCACGCTTCGCGACCGGGTGATCCCGGCCACGATCGGGCGCGATCTGCCCGGCGCCGACGTCGGCGTCACCGGTGATACGGCCTCGTCGATGGACTTCAACAGCCTGATGAAGGTGCGCACGCCGATCGTGTTCGCGTTCGTGCTGGGGCTGGCGTTCCTGCTGATGCTGGTGACGTTCCGGTCGATCGTGATCCCGATCAAGGCGATCCTGCTGAACCTGCTGTCAGTGGGTGCCGCGTACGGGGTGCTGGTGCTGGTCTTCCAACACGGCATCGGCGAGTCGCTGCTCGGGTTCCACTCGACCGGCACCATCGCCAACTGGCTGCCGCTGTTCCTGTTCGTGATCCTGTTCGGGCTCTCGATGGACTACCACGTGTTCATCCTGAGCCGGGTCAAGGAGCTGGTGGACAACGGCATGGCAACCGAGGATGCCGTCACCGAGGGCATCAAGGACACGGCCGGCACGGTCACCAGCGCGGCGATCGTGATGGTCGGGGTGTTCGGCCTGTTCGCCACGCTGTCGGTGCTCGACGTCAAGCAGCTGGGCGTCGGCGCGGCGGCGGCGGTGCTGATCGACGCCACCGTGATCCGGGGCGTGCTGCTTCCCGCCACCATGAAGCTGCTGGGCGATTGGAACTGGTACCTGCCCAGCTGGCTGGAGTGGCTGCCGACGCTGACCTCGCACGGCTCGGTCGCGCCGGACAGCGGCACCCGCAGCCCGATCGACGGCAAGCCGGTCACGGCCTAGCGTCCGCCGGGAGAGAGGCCCGGTCGCTCCTTCGGGGGCGGCCGGGCCTTCGTGTGCGTGATCCCCGGGGGATAACCGCACCAATCCGTCTGGCAAACCGTATCGATCGGGGACGCCGCTGGTGACACGCTGCAGGCATGATCCTCGCAGCACCAACCCAGCGCCCGATCAGCTCGATCATCAACCGCATCGGTGCCTGGCTGCCCCGTGGATGGGGCGACCTGGCCCGCCAGCTGGCCATCTTCGCGCTGTTCGACCTGCTCTACGAGACGACGCGCACCCTGGCCGTCGGTGACCGCGCGGTCGCGCTTCGCCACGCTAACGACATCGTCTCGGCCGAGCGCTCGCTGGGGATCTTCCACGAGCTCGACGTCCAGCGCTTCGCGGCCACGTCGCCGCACTTCGTGCAGTCGGTCGCCAACTGGACGTACTTCAACTGCCAGTTCACCATCAGCTTCGGGTTCCTGTTCTGGGTCTACCTGCGGCGCAACCACGCGTTCCCGCTGGTGCGGAACGTGTTCATCGTCGCCAACGCGATCGGCCTGGCCTGCTACACGCTCTACCCGGCGGCCCCGCCGCGGATGCTGGGCTCGCTTGGCTTCGTGGACACGCTCAACGAGACGGCCGTCAACCACCATTCCGGCCTGATCGCCTCGCTGTCCAATCCGTACGCGGCGATGCCGAGCCTGCACACCGCCTACGCCCTGATCGTCGGCACGTCCGCCGTCATGCTCGTCCGCACCCGCGTGCTGCGCGTGCTGTGGGCGTTCTACCCGGCGCTGGTCGTGTTCTCGATCGTGGCCACCGCCAACCACTTCTTCCTCGACGCGGCCGGCGGCGCCGGCGTGGCGATGCTCGCCGCGCTTGCCGTCTACGCGGCCCACACGCGCAGCCGGCGACTTGCGGCTGTGCTGGTGGCGGCGCCGGTCGCGTCGTTCCTGGTCTACCGCTTCGCCGGCCGCGCCGGCCAGGCCGCCGACACGCTGGCGGCCGTGGCCCTGGGCACGCTGGCGCTGGCGGTGGCTGCCAACCTGGTGTCGGTCTGGCTGAAGGCCGCCGTCTGGCGCCGCACCCTGGACGCCGTCGACGACGCCCCTCGGCTGACGACGCGCGACCTGCTGCCCAGCGTCTTCATCGGCTTCCTGTTCAACACGGTGCTCGTCGCCCGGCTGGGCGAGCTGGTGCGGGTGGCGGTGCTGACCCGCCGCATCCGCCGCACCGGATCGCAGCTGCCTGTGACCGCGGTCGCCGGCACGCTGGTCGCCGAGCAGATCGTGCTCGGCGCGGCGCTGGTGCTGATCGGCGCAGGCCTCGCGCTGACGATCGTCGACCTGCCCGCGTGGGCCGACTCGACGTTGATGGTTCTCGGCGCCCTGACCGGTGGCGCCGTGATCGCCGGGATCCTCGCCAGGCGCACACAGCCGACCCTTCCCTCTCGGCTCACGCGCCTGGCGGGCCCGGCACGAGAGCTGCGCCGCAGCCTGCGGATCATGCGCGATCCGCGGCGCCTGGCCGTTGCGCTGGCTCTGGGTGTCGGCTCGTGGGCGGCGCAGATCGCCGGCATCTACTGGACGCTCGACGCGTTCGGCCTGCCCCATACCATCACCTCGGCCTCGGCCGTGTTCATGGTCTCCACGCTGGTCGGCGTGGTGCCGCTGATGCCCGGTAACGTGGGCGTCTTCCAGCTGGCGGTGGCGGGAGTGCTGGCCTCGTCGTTCGGGATCTCGGCCGCATCCGGTGCCGCGTTTGCGATCGGTCTGCAGGCCACTGAGGTCCTGCTCGGTGCCGGGATCGGAGCGCTGTTCCTGCTGGCCGAGGGCGCCTCCTTCACCGAGCTGCGCCGGACTGCTCCAGCTGCGGCGGCCGTCACGCCGTGCGAGGCGGACGACCGGCAGCTGGCCTACGCTGCCTAGATGGTTCGAGCAGTCGGCTGGGGTGTGGCGGCCGTGGTCAGCGCGGTGATCCTGACGGTGGCCGGCTGCGCCGCCGCGGGCGGGGCAAGCAGCATGACGTCGTCGTCATCGCCGCCGCCGTCGGTCGCGGGCACCAGGCCGCCCCCGACCAGCACCGCGATCACCGACCCGGTGCCCACCACCACCACGCCGCCGCCGGCACCGCCCAGGCCGTCGGCGCCGAAGCCGGCCATCACCCAGGATCGCATCAGCTACGGCGCAAAGCGGCGCGCCGAGATGGCCGGCTACGCGTACCGCCACTACCGGGTGCGCAGCTTCCGGCTGCACCCGAAGCTGATCGTGCTGCACTTCACCGACAGCGGGCCGGGCTCGTACCCCGGCGTGCACGCGCTGTTCAACGCCAACGCACCCAACGGCGGCGAGTTGCCCGGCGTCTGCGCGCACTACGTGGTCGACCAGGACGGCACCATCTACCAGCAGGTGCCGCTCGACATCATGTGCCGGCATGCGATCGGCGTCAACGACCATGCGATCGGCATCGAGATGATCCAGCAGCAGGGCATCTCGTCGCACTGGGCCGACCAGCAGATCCTGCACCGCCGCCCCCAGATCCGCAGCGTGCTGGCGCTGGTGCGCTGGCTGCAGGGCCGCTTCCGCATCGCCCAGAAGAACGTCATCGGCCACTCGATGGCCAACGACTCGCCCTTCTTCCACGACCGCGAGGGCTGGCGCAACGACCACACCGACTGGCAGGCGCAGGACGTGCGCGAGCTGAGGCGGCGCCTGTAGCCTGAGCGGCGTGATCCTCGCAATCGACCAGGGCACCACCGGCACGACGTGCCTCGTCGTCGATGACGACGGCCTGGTGCGTGGTCGCGGGTCACGTCCGATCGAGCAGCGCTATCCCCGGCCGGGCTGGGTCGAGCACGACCCCGAGCAGCTGTGGAGCAGCGTTACCGAGTCGGCCGCGGATGCGCTTGCGGCCGCCTGCGTATCGCCGGCCGACATGCGCGCGATCGGCATCACCAACCAGCGCGAGACGACCGTCCTTTGGGACCGGTCGACCGGCCGCGCGGTGGCCGACGCGATCGTGTGGCAGGATCGCCGCACGGCCGCTGCCTGCGCGGATCTGCCGGCCGGCCTGATCCGCGAGCTGACCGGCCTCGTCCCCGACCCCTACTTCTCGGCCACCAAGTTGGCCTGGCTGCTCGAGCACGCGGTCGATGCGACCGACGGCCTGGCGTTCGGCACCGTGGACAGCTGGCTGATCTGGAAGCTGACCGGCGGCGAGGTGCACGCCACCGACCCCACCAACGCGTCGCGCACCATGCTCTGCTCGCTGCGGACGCTTGGCTGGGACGACCGCCTGCTCGAGCTGTTCGGCGTGCCGGCCGGCCTGCTGCCGGAGATCCGGCCGTCCAGCGGCATGTTCGGCGAGGCCCGGCTGCTGGGAGCGCGGCTGCCGGTGATGGGCGTGGCCGGCGACCAGCAGGCGGCGCTGTTCGGCCAGGCCTGCCTCGAGCCCGGGCAGGCCAAGGTCACCTACGGCACCGGCAGCTTCCTGCTGGTGAACGACGGCGAGCGGCGCGACCCGCCGCCGCACGGCCTGGTGCGTACGGCCGCCGCGCAGCCCGGGGTGACGGCGCTCGAGGGCTCCGTGTTCGTGTCGGGCGCGGCCGTCCAGTGGCTGCGGGACGGGCTCGGGATCCTGGCCGACGCCGGCGACAGCGGTCGGCTGGCCGCGTCGTTGGACGGAAACGACGGCGTCTACTTCGTGCCCGCCCTGGCCGGGCTGGGGTCGCCCTGGTGGGACGCCGATGCGCGCGGGCTGATCACGGGCCTCACGCGCGGCAGCACCCCCGCCCACCTGGCGCGGGCGGCGCTCGAGGCGATCGCCTACCAGGTGCGGGACGTGGTGGAGGCGATCCCGGGCGGGGTGACCGCGCTGCGCGCCGACGGCGGGGCGGCCGCCAACGGCTGGCTGATGCAGTTCCAGGCCGACCTGCTGGGCGTGGCCGTGGAGGTGGCCGTGGAGCGGGAGATGACGGCGCTGGGCGCCGCCGCGCTGGCCGCCGGCCGGCCGCCGGAGCCCTCGCCGGGCGCTGTCTACGAGCCGCGCATGTCGCGCGACCAGGCCGACGCGCTGCACCACGACTGGTTGGTCGCGGTGCAGCGCGCCAGGAGCGCCGTTCCCGCTAGCTGAGATCGATTGCCGGCTCGCCGGCGGGGACTGGCTGCTCGGACTTGACGTCCTTGGGGATGAACATCAGCGTCGCCACCAACCCGATCAGCGCCAGGCCGGCGCCAACCAGGAAGGCCACGTGGAAGCCGTCCACGAGCGCGTTGGGGATCAGCGCCAGGTTGTTCCCGTGGTCGCCCAGATACGAGTCGTATCGGGTGAACGTGATCGTCGACAGCACCGCGACGCCCAGCGCGCCGCCGACCTGCTGCGAGGTGTTGATCAGGCCGGAGGCGATGCCGGCCTCGTCGTGGGTGACGCCGATCAGCGAGGCGATCTGGACGGGCACGAACGAGAAGCCGAGCCCGATCCCGGCCAGGACGAAGCCTGGCGCCAGGTCGGTCGCGTAGGAGCCGTGCACCGACACCTGCGAGAACCAGACCAGGCCCGCCACCAGCAGCACCATGCCGGTGATCAGCACCGACCGCACGCCGATCCTGGTCACCAGCGCCTGCGAGGCGCCGGCGGCGAGGATGATCACCGAGGCCACCAGCAGGTAGGCCACGCCCGCCTTCAGGGCGGAGTAGCCGAGCACCTGCTGCATGTACAGCGACAGCAGGAAGAACATCGAGAAGATCGCCGCTCCCAGCAGCAATCCGACGATGTTGGCACCGGTCAGCGACTTCAGCCGGAAGATCGAGAACGGCAGGATCGGGGCCTTTGCGCGCAGCTCGACGGCGACGAAGGCGGCCAGCAGCACGGCGGCGCCGGCCAGCGAGCCGAGCACCCTGCTCGACGTCCAGCTGTACGTATCGGTCGTGACCAGCCCATAGACCAGCAGCGTCAGCCCGGCGGTGACCAGAATGGCGCCTGCGATGTCGAGGCTGCGGTTGCCCAGCTCGACACGGCTCTCGTGCAGCACCCGCTGACCGGCCAGGATCACGATCAGGCCGATCGGCACGTTCAGGAAGAAGATCCACTCCCAGCCGACCTGGTCGGTGAGGATGCCGCCCAGCAGCACGCCCACGGCGCCGCCCGTACCGGCGATGGCGCCCCAGATGGCGAGCGCCTTGTTGCGCTCCTCGCCCTCGGCGAAGGTGGTGGTGAGGATGGCCAGCGCGGCCGGCGAGATCACCGCAGCGCCCAGGCCCTGGATGGCGCGGAACACGATCAGCTGCGTGTCCGACTGGGACAGGCCGCAGGCCAGTGACGCGGCCGAGAACAGCACCAGGCCGGCCATGAACAGCCGTTTTCGGCCGAGCAGGTCGGCGATGCGGCTGCCCAGCATCAGGAAGCCGCCGAAGGTCAGGGTGTAGGCGCTGACCACCCACTGCAGATTGGCGTCGGAGAAGTCGAGCGCGTTCTTGATGGTGGGAAGCGCGACGTTGACGATCGCCACGTCGAGCACCACCATAAACTGGACTGCGCACAGCAGGATCAGTGCGAGCCATTTGCGATCACTGTCAGGACTCATCGAACCATCTCCAAACTTTGGAGTCGTGTAATAGGATACAGTACAGTGGTGTATCAAAACCTTGCGACCTTGTCAAACCCGAGCGACGGATGCGATGTCTGATCTGACAACTGCTGAACAGAGGCGCCCCCCGGGGCGGCCGCGTAACGAGGAGGCGGACCGCGAGATCATCGCCGCCACCCTGCGGCTGCTGCCCTTGCAGGGCTACGACCGGCTCTCGGTGGAGGCGGTGGCAGCCGAGGCAGACGTCACCCGCGCCACCATCTACCGGCGCTATCCCAGCAAGGCCGAGCTGGTGTGCGCTGCGCTGAATGCCTACCCGGACGACGCAAGCGTGGGCGATCTCGCCGACGTGCGGGCCTACCTGGTCACGCTGATGACGGTATTCCGAACGGGAATCCAGGCGTGCGACGGGGTCGCCATCTGCAGCTCGCTCTACCTGAACCGTGAGCAGCACCCGGAGATGCTGGAGGAGTTCCGCCGTGCGGTGGTGGAGCCGCGCATGGAGCGGATGCGCTCGGTGCTCGAGGCGGCCGCGGCCGCCGGTCACGTGCGCAAGGGCATCGACGTCGAGATGGTCGTGACGATGCTGTTCGGGGCGGGCATCCAGCGCGTGCTGACGGGCGGCACGCTCGACGACGCCTGGCCCGAGCGGGTGGTGGCGGCGGCGTGGCCGCTGCTCGACCCCGCCGGCGGCTGTCGGCCGCCGTCCCGCTAGCTCACGGTCACCTACGTCGTGGCGGCGGCCGGGTTCGCGATCGCCGTGCTGGTGGCGCTGGGGCTGCCGACGCTGCTGCCGGCCGGCGGCACGGTCGCGCCGGGTTGGTCGTCGCTGATGGACGGTCTGCGCTTTGCCCGTCGCCAGCCGGCGCTGCTGGGCACTTCCTGGTCGATCTGAACGCGATGGTGTTCGGCGTGCCACGGGCGCTGTTCCCGGCGCAGGCGGCGACCACGTTCCACGTCGGGCCGGAGGGCCTCGGCCTGCTGTACGCGGCGCCGGCGGCGGGCGCGCCGCTGGCCGCGGTCTCGAGCGGCTGGGGGCTGCACGTGCGCCGGCAGCGCGCCGCGGTGATGGTGTCGGTCGTGGTGTGGGGCGGGTCGATTGCCGCCTTCGGGCTGATGCCGGGTGCGCTGTTCTGGGCGGCGCTGGCGCTGCTGGCTGTCGCCGGCGCCGCCGACGTGATCTCGGCCGTGTTCCGGAACACATCATGCAGCAGGTCACGCCCGACCAGATGCGTGGCCGGATGGCTTCGCAGCACATCGCCGTGGTCACCAGCGGGCCGCGGCTCTCCCGCTACCAGCGGCCGGCCGCGCTCACGGCTTCCACTTGATGCTGCAGCCGACCGGCGTCGTCTCCGGCCGCCGCAGCTCGACGCCCGACAGCACGTCGTCGAGCGCCTCGCGTAGCCACAGCGCGTTGGCCGCCGGGTCCTCGTAGTCCTGGTCAGGAGCGCCCCGGTAGCGGATGCGCATCTCGCCGTCGATCACGAACACGTCCGGTGTGGTGCGCGCGCCGTAGGCGCGTGCCACCTCCTGGGCCTCGTCGTGGAGGTACGGCACCGTCCAGCCCTCGTCGGCCACCCTTGCCCGCATGGCGTCGAGCGAGTCGGAGGGGTAGCGCTCACCGTCGTTGGGGTTCACGAACAGCGTGCGGACGCCGCGGAACCCGTAGTCGTGCGCGACATCGGCCAGCCGCCCGTGCCAGGCCAGCGCGTAGGGGCAGTGGTTGCAGGTGAACACGACCGCGACCGGCCCGGTGGCGGTCAGCTCCGAAAGCCGGTGCACGCGGCCGTCGGTATCGGGCAGCGCGAAATCGTGGGCGGTGGCGATCACGCGGCCACCGCCTGGGCCAGCGCCTCGCGCAGCCGCGCGGGGTCGGGGGTGGGCGACGGACGGCCGTCGGCGCGGCGGTAGATGCGGCAGGTGAGTCCGGGCATGTCGTCGGCCGGGAAGGGGTCGACGCCCTCGATGCGGATCGTGGGCGACCCCGTGAAGCGCTCCTCCACGGCCTGCTGCTCGGTCGCCATCTCGCGCATCTCGATCGCGCCGGGATCGAGGCCGAGGTCGGTCAGGGCGGCGCGCAGGTCCGCCAGGGTGCGCTCGACGGACGGGCAGCCCTGCCACCAGAGAAGCTCGATGCGAGGTCGCATGGCCGTCAGCATAGCCCGGCCATGCCGACTAGGATCGCTCGCTCACATGGGCTGCGATCCCCGACACGAGATCCTGTTCGAGCCGGTGCGGATCGGCCCCAAGACGCTCCGAAACCGCTTCTACCAGGTGCCCCACTGCACCGGGTTCGGCGTCGAGAAGCCGTGGTCGCAGGCCCGGCACCGGGCGGTCAAGGCGCAGGGCGGCTGGGCCGCCGTCTGCACCGAGTACTGCACCATCAGCGCCGAGTCCGACGAGACGCCGTACGTGGCCGCGCGGATGTGGGACGACCACGATCTGCGGATGCTGGCGGTGACCGCCGAGCAGGCGCATGAGCTGGGCGCGCTGGCCGGGATCGAGCTGTCGCACACGGGCGCGCACGGCGAGAACAGCGAGTCGCGGCTGCCGGCGGCGGCGCCGTCGCAGATCGCCGGGGACTTCGCGGTGGGGGTGGTGCCGCGGGCCATGACCAGGCGCGACATCCGCCGCGTGCAGGACGACTGGGTGGCGGCGGCGCGGCGCTCGCGCACCGCCGGCTTCGACATCGTCTACGTGTACGGCGCGCACACGTACCTGCCCGGCCAGTTCCTGTCGCCCCATTACAACCGCCGCAGAGACGAGTACGGCGGATCCCTGCCGAACCGGGCCCGCTTCTGGCTGGAGACGCTGGAGATGGTGCGCGAGGAGGTCGGCGACGACTGCGCGGTGGCCTGCCGGGTGGCGGTCGACCGCCGTGGCGCGCTGGGTGTCGATCTCGACGAGGGCCTCGAGTTCGTGTCGCTGGCCGACCACCTAGTCGACCTTTGGGACGTGACGGTCGGCTCGATCGGCGAGTGGTCGCTGGACTCCGGGCCCTCCCGCTTCTACCGCGAGGGCTGGCAGCTGGAGAGCACCGCCCGCGTGCGCGAGGCGACGCGCAAGCCGATCGTGGGCGTGGCCCGGATGACGGATCCCGACCTGATGGCGAGCGTGATCCGAAGCGGCGTCTGGGACCTGATCGGCGCCGCCCGACCGTCGATCTCCGATCCGTACCTGCCCGAGAAGATCCGCCAGGGCAGGGTGGACGAGATCCGCGAGTGCATCGGCTGCAACGTCTGCATCTCGAAGGCCGACAGCCGCCGCCACATCGGCTGCACCCAGAATCCGACCGCCGGCGAGGAGCACCGGCGGGGATGGCATCCGGAGCACGTACCGCCGCTGGCGGAGCCTCTGCACGCGCTGGTGGTCGGGGCCGGGCCGAGCGGCCTGGAGTGCGCGATCACGCTGGCGCGGCGCGGCGCGCGGGTCGACCTGGTCGACCGCGGTGCGATGGTGGGCGGATCGATGGGCTGGATCACGCGGCTGCCGGGGATGGGGGAGTGGGGCCGGCTGGTGGCCTACCGGGTTGTGCAGCTGAAGCGGCTGCCGGGGATCGAGCTGACCACCGGCCGCGAGCTGGACGCGGACGAGATCCGCGGCTGGGGCGCCGACGTGGTGGTGCTTGCGACCGGCTCGAGCTGGGCCGGCGACGGGCTCAACGGCTTCACGCGCGAGCCGATCCCCGGCGCCGACGACGCGCTGCCGCACGTGCTGACGCCGGAGCAGGTGCTGCTGGAGGGCAAGCAGCCGCCGGGCCGGCGGGTCGTGGTGTACGACGGCGACGGGTACTTCGCGGCGGCCGGGCTGGCCGAGCTGCTGGCCGGGGAGGGGCACGCGGTGGAGCTGGTGACCGGCTATGACACCGTCGCGCCGTTCGCGGCCGAGACGCTGGAGGACGTGCTCACCCGCAGCCGGCTGCACGAGGCGGGAGTGGCGATGCGCCCCGCCACCACGCTGGCCGGGATCCAGCCGGGACGAGTGGACGCCGAGAACGAGTTCGGCGACCCGCTCACGATCGCGGCCGACGCCGTGGTGCTGGTCACCCAGCGGGTCTCCCGCGACCGGCTCTACCACGAGCTGGACGGCACGCTGCCGCGGGTGCACCGGATCGGAGACTGCGTCGCACCGCGGATCCTGGCCGAGGTCGTGTTCGACGGCCACCGGATGGCGCGTGAGATCGACGGGCCGGATCCGGACGTGGCACTGCCCTACCTGCGGGAGCGACCGATGCAGGATCCGCCGCCGGCACCGGCCGCGCCGCCGCCGGCCCCGGCGCTGCCGGAGCGGGCGCAGCCGCGGCCGCGGCGGGTGGAGCTGTTCGAGGGAGCGGCGGGCGAGGTGGCGGCGCGCATCGACGAGCTGGTGCGGGGACGAGGCGAGGTGGTGGTGGCGGCCGGGCGTGGTGCGGGCGATGACCTGGAGCCCTACCGGCGGCTGGCGGAGCGCTACGGCGGGCGGTTCGCCGTGTCGCGGCCGCAGGTGGAGGCGGCGCGCGCGACCCGGGCGGACCTGGTCGGCGCAAGCTCCCAGGTGGTAGCGCCGGACGTGTATCTGGCCTTCGGCATCTCGGGCGCGATCCCGCATCTGGTGGGGATGGCCGAGAGCGGCACGGTGGTTGCGATCAACACCGACAGGTCCGCGCGGATCTTCGATTACGCCGATTTCGGCGCGCTCGTGGACGCCGAACAGGTCGCCCGGCGGATGTGCGACGGGCCCCCTTTAGGGTGACGCACTAGACTCGTTGGTGCGCTGAAATCTGGGGTGGCGCACCGAAAGGGTGCGCGGCAGCCACGTTGCGCGGGCGAAACTGGGGTCTACTCCTGGCTTTGTTGCAGCGCTTCGCGTGACTGTTGCCGAGGTCCTCGGGTTGGAGCCCCCGGGGGCCTCGGCCCGCTTCTCCCCCCTTCTGACAACAAACAGGGAGGAGCGGAAATGGCCGGCGGCGACGTGGTGATTCTGGGAGGCGGGAGCACGGGCGAGGCCTGCGTGTCCGCCCTCCGCGAGCTCGAGCCCGACACGCGGATCACGCTGGTGGAGCGAGGGCTGGTCGGCGGCGAATGCTCGTACTACGCGTGCATGCCGACCAAGGGGATGCTGCGGCCGCTGGAGGCCGTCGCGGCGGCGCGCAACGTGCCCGGTGCGAGAGAGGCAGTGACCGGGCCGGTCAGCGCCGACGGCGTGTTCGGGCACCGCGAGGCGATCACGAACGGCTGGGACGACTCCTCGCAGGCGCAATGGCTGACGTCCAAGCATGCGGAGCTGGTGCGAGGCGAGGCCCGCGTGCTGCGGCCGGGGGTGATCGCGGTGGGCGAGCGGGAGGTCGAGTACGGACGGCTGGTGGTCGCGACCGGGTCGCGGCCTTCGATTCCGCCGATCCCCGGTCTGGACGGCGTCGACTACTGGACGAACCGGGAGGCCACCAGCCGGCGCGAGATCCCGTCCAGCCTGATCGTGCTGGGCGCAGGGCCGGTGGGATGCGAGCTGGCCCAGTTCTTCAGCCGCATGGGCGCGCGGGTCGCGATCGTGGACGCGGCCGACCGGTTGCTGCCACGCGATCACCCCGAGGCGGGCGACCTGCTGGGCGAGTTCCTCGCGGGCGAGGGCATCACCCTGCACCTGGGGCAGGGGGTGGATCGGATCGATCCGGGGGTGAAGCTGCTGCTGAAGGACGGCACGGCGATGGAGGGCGAGCGGTTGCTGGTCGCCACCGGGCGGCGGCCGAACTCGGACGGTTTCGGGCTCGAGCAGCTGGAGGTGACGCTCGGCAAGGGCGGAGCCGTGGAGGTGGACGAGCGCATGCGCGCGGCCGACGGAGTGTGGGCGATCGGAGACGTGAACGCGATCGCGATGTTCACGCACGTCGGCAAGTACCAGGCCCGCGTGGCGGCGGCGGACATGGCCGGGAAGCCGGCGAAGGCCGACCACAGCGCGGTGCCGGCGGTGACGTTCACCGACCCGCAGGTGGCGTCGGTGGGTCGGACGAGCGGCGATGGGCTGGTGACCGGCGAGCGGAGGATCGACAGCGTGTCGCGCACGTCGACCTACGAGCGGCCAAAGCGGCCGGGGTTCCTGAAGGTGTATCGCCGACCCCGAGCGAGGGGTGCTGGTGGGCGCGGTGGCCGTGGGCCCCGAGGCGGGCGAGTGGCTGGGCCAGCTGACGCTGGCGGTGCGCGCGCAGGTGCCGGTGGAGCTGCTGCGAGAGACGATCCAGCCCTACCCGACGTTCAGCGAAGCGGTGCAGTTCGCGGTGCGCGATCTGCCCATGTAGCCAGCGCCGATTTCGCAACGTTCAGTCATGGGGTCCGCACAACCTCTGGCGAGGGCCGAAGCGGGCTCTGAGCCCTGATTGGAGCTGTTTCGCTCAACTGGGCCGTTTGCCTATCACGGCGGTCGTGACATAGGTCGCGGTTGTGCGACGGAGTACAAACGGACGCCGATGCGGGCTCTGAGCCCTGTTTCCGCCGGGAAGGAGCTCTTCAGGCGCTTCCGAGCAGCTGGCGGGCGGCGCGCTCGCCGCTTCGCAGCGCGCCCTCCATGGTCGAGTACCAGTGGCGGTCGGTGTGCTCGCCGGCGAAGGCGATGCGCCCGACCGTGCCTTCCAGCCGGTCGTCGAGATCCGCCGGCCGGTCGGGCTGGCGCGCGCTGTAGGCCCCTTCCGGCCAGGTCGAGAGCACCGCTCCCGCGCCGTCCAGCTCGAGGTCGGGCCGCAGCGCTGCTACCCGCTCGATATACCGCTCCGGCCCCGCGTCCACCCGCAGCGCGTCCACGGCCGGCCCCGACCCCGCAAACGCCGTCACCAGCGGCGCCACGGCTCCGTCGCCGTTCCTCGCCGTCCACGTCCAGAAGTGTTCCGGCACCGACAGCACCGAGCTGGCCGGCGCCTCTGCCAGCAGCGGCACCGCCAGCTTGGCCGCCTGCCCGTAGACGACCCGCGCCAGCGCGCCGGCCTTCCAGCCGGGCAGCGGCGGGTCGAAGATGATCGCATCCGTGGCGGGAGCCGGCAACCGCGACCACCACCGCGTCCACGTCCAGGTCGTCGTTGATCCGAAAGCCGTCCCCGACCCGTGCCACCCGCACCGCCGGCGTCTCCAGTCTCAACCTTCAACCCCGCGGCCAGCCGCTCTGCCACCAGCTGGTTTCCGCCCGCCACCCGCCGCGCCTCCACGTCGTCGAACAGCTCACCGACCTCGCGCACCGCGCCCGCCGCCAGCAGCGATACCGGATGGGCGTAGGAGACCTGGATCCTGCACGCGATCAGCTCGCGCGCGCCCGCGTCCATCGGCACCCGCTCCAGCAGCTCCGCGACCGTCAGCCCCTCGCCCGCACCGGCCTCCACGGCCCCGACCAGCGCCGCCAGCGCCGCGTCCCGCGCGGCCGCATCGACGCCGATGCCGCCGCGCGGGTCGCGCCGCGTGAAGCTCATCCCCATCGGCGCCAGCTCGAGACCCAGCCGGCTCACCAGCGCCGGGAGCACCGTGTAGCCCTCCGTCACGAACTCCGCTCCCATCTCGACGAGCGCGCCGCCCGGCAGCGTCTGCGACCAGACCCGGCCGCCCACACGCCGCTCGCGCTCCAGCACCGTCACCGCGACGCCCGCCGCCCGAAGCGCCGCGGCCGCCGACAGGCCCGCGAACCCGGCTCCGATCACGGCCACGCTTGACACGCCGCTGTCGCCGACGGCTGCCCCCATCAGTCCCGCGAGGGCCGCGAGGCGTTCCGCATCTGCTTGCTCAGCGTCTTCCACTGCTGCCGCTGTTCCGAGCGCGCGCGCTTGTCCTGCTTCAGCTCCTGGAACCGCAGCTCCCGCAGCAGCTTGTTGTAGCTCTCCAGGCGGTCCGGGGCGAGCGTGCCTGCCGCGATCGCCGCGGTCACGGCACACCCCGGCTCGCCCTCGTGCTTGCAGTCGCTGAACCGGCAGCCGGCCGCCAGCTCGTGCACGTCCGCGAAGGTCTGCTCGAGGCCGTCCCCGTCGCCGTCCCACATGCTCACCGACCGCATGCCCGGCGTGTCGATCAGCACCCCGCCCGACGGCAGCGGGATCAGCTCGCGGTGCGACGTGGTGTGCCGGCCGCGCCCGTCCGGCCGCACATCCTGCGTGCGCAGTCGCTCCTCGCCAACCAGCCGGTTGATCAGCGTGGACTTGCCCGCCCCGGACAGCCCCAGCAGCGCCACCGTGTGGTTCCCCTTGATGTGCGCGTCGAGCGCCCCGAGGCCATCGCCGGTGGCGGCGCTGATCGCGAGCACATCCGTGCCGAACGCGATCGACTCCGCCTGCAGCACGAACCGCTCCGTGTCCTCGCAGAGGTCGGTCTTGGTCAGCAGGATCACCGGCTGCGCACCGCTCTGCCAGCCGAGCGTCAGGTATCGCTCCAGCCGGCGCAGGCTGAACCGCTGGTCGAGCGAGTTGACCAGGAACACGACGTCGATGTTGGCCGCCACGACCTGCCCGATCGTCTCCTCGCCGGAGGCCTGCCGCGTGAAGGCCGTTCGCCGCTCCATCAGCGCCCGTAGGACGGCGTCGTCGCCGCCCGGGACGGCCGGTGTCACCTCCGCCCAGTCACCCACGGCCGGCGTCTCGAACCGTGGCGGCACCACCGCTCGGTGCGCGGCCTGCGCGGCAAACACCGTGCAGATGCCGCGGTCGACGCGTGCGATGCGCCCGGGCACGCTGCCCTCCTCGCCCAGCTGTGCGAACTCCTCGTCCCGGGCCTGATCCCAGCCCAGCTGCTGCAAACGCTCAGATGCGGGCGGCCCGTCCTCGGGCCACCAGGAAATGTCACTCACGTGGATATCTCTCCAGGGTTGATGGGATCCCCGGAGGCCGCGGAGCGCGGTCGGTCAGCGCTGTCGGGGCAGGCGGGGACGTGCATGCTGGATTACCGATTTCACCCTCATGGTCCGCACCTCCCTGCCGATTGCATTGCAGCGACTCCAATATCATAGCAATCAACGGCACGAGGTATTTGCGCGCGGGGGCAACGGGGTCGCTACCATGCCCGGCGTGCTCCAACACCGGGGTCGGTGGGTCCGTACCCCGTAATGCGCTCGATCTGCTCGCGTAGGTGACAGCTTCGCGTGGGCGCAGCTCTGTCCCCGAGTAGGAGGTCCTGATCCTGAGGAAACACCTGTTTGTTGCCGTTTTGATGCTGGCGGCCATCACCCTGACAGCATCCGCACACCGTGCCAACGCCGCCGTGACGGGAAGCGTCGCACACCAGACGGCCGTTCATACATGGCGCCACAAGGCCCGCTTCCGTCGCAACCAGGCCTCCCACCTGGCCCGCCGCCTGGGCATCCACTACCGCCCCCGCCGGGCCGAGATCCACATGACCCGGATCGTCCGCCTGCAGCACCTGACGCGCCACTACCGCCGTCGTAGCAAGCACTTCCGTAGGATCATCCGCCAGCGGTTCCCCAACCTGATGTGCATCCACCGCTACGAGGGCAGCTGGTCCACCCATAGCCTCGCCGGCTACTACGGCGGCTTCCAGATGGACGCGTCGTTCATGCAGCACTGGGGCGCGGACAAGCTGCGCAAGTACCGCGGCCGCGATGCCCGGTACTGGTCGCCAGCCGACCAGCTGGCCGTCGCAAGCCGTGCCGTCGCACACATCGGCTACAGCCCGTGGCCGAACACCGGCGCCATGTGCGGGCTGTAACCTCCGCACCCCGATCGTCGCTGCCGCGCTCGCGGGAACGGCTCAAGCGCGGGGCGTACCCGGCCGATGTCCTAGCGATGGCTTCTGCCGATCGTCTCCGTGCGCTTGTCGACCTGTCCCGGGCGCTCTCCTCCAGCCTGGATCTGGAGGACGTGCTGCGGTGTTTCACGGCCCACGCGACGGCCGTAAACGGCGCGGCGGCGACCGCGGTCTCGCTCTGGGAGCGGGACCGCGATGTGCTGATCACCCTCACCGATTACGAGAACCACATCGTCGGTCAGATCGCCGAGGCCGATGTCGAGTACGCCCTGGGTGACTTCCCGCTCTCGCGCCAGGTGATGGAGGATCGGACCGCGGTCGTGGTTCGCGTCTCCGACCCCGAGTGCGACCCGCACGAGCGCAGCGTCCTGCTCAAGGAGGGCTACCAGACGATGCTGATGCTGCCGCTGGTGTCGCGCGGCGAGACGATCGGGCTGATGGAGTTCGCCGACGTCACCGACCGCTCGTGGGACGCGGAGATGGAGTTCTTCGGCGCGCTCACCGACGTGGTCGCGGCCGCGGTGCACAACGCGGTGCTGCACGATGAGTTCCGCGAGGCCCAGGAGCGCTACCGGGTGCTGGTCGAGAACCTGCCCGCGATCACCTACGTCGACCTGGCCGGCAGCGGCGATCCGCTCTACGTCAGCCCTCAGATCGTCGAGCTGATGGGCATCCCCGCCGACGAGTGGCTGGACGGCTTCAACGGCTGGGAGCGGAGGATGCACCCCGACGACCGCCACACCATCGCCGAGTACCGGCACACCGTCGAGACCGGCGAGCCCTACTCCGCGTCCTACCGGATGCAGGGACTGGACGGCCGCATGCGCTGGTTCCGCGACGACGCGGCCGCCGTGCGCGACGAGACCGGCACCCCCCGCTTCATCCAGGGCGTGATCTTCGACGTGACCAAGCAGAAGGAGGCCGAGGGCGCGCTGCAGGCCTCCGAGGCGCGCTTCCGCGAGATGCTCGAGAACGTGCGCCTGGCCGCCGTCGTCACCGACCTCGAGGGCCGCATCACGTTCTGCAACGAGTACCTCGCCGAGCTTTCCGGCTGGTGGGAGGACGAGCTGTTGGGCCGCATCTGGTCGGAGACCTTCACCCCGCCTGACGAGCTGGAGCTGGAGCAGAGTGCCCAGCGCGGGATCGAGCGCGGAAGCGTGGTCGCCCACTACGAGAGCTCGATCCTGACTCGCTCCGGCGAGCGGCGGCTGTTCTCCTGGAGCAACACCCTGCTCCGCGACGCCAACGGCGACGTGGTCGGTCAGGCGTCGGTGGGCGAGGACATCACCGATCGCCGGCGCGCAGAGCACGAGCTGGAGCGGCTGGCCTTCCACGACCCGCTGACCGGCCTGCCGAACCGGATCCTGTTCCACGAGCACCTCGATGTGGCGCTGGCGCGCGCACAGCGGGCGGGCTGCGGCGTCGCGGTGCTGTACGTCGACCTGGACGACTTCAAGCTGGTCAACGACAGCTTCGGCCACAACGCCGGTGACGAGCTGCTGTGCGAGGTGGCCGCGCGACTGACCGGATCGACCCGCGCCGCCGACGTGGTTGCCCGCCAGGGCGGCGACGAGTTCCTGATCCTGATCGCCGACGTAGAGACCAACGAGAGCGGTGACGTCGTCGACGTGGGAGACGTTGCGCGCCGCGTCGCCGAGCAGGTGCGCGCGGCGCTGCAGCGGCCGCTGATTCTGGCCGACACCGAGATCTACACCAGCGCCAGCCTCGGGATCAGCCTCTATCCGGCCGACGCCCCCGACGCGGAGAGCCTGCTCAAGCACGCCGACATCGCGATGTACAAGGCCAAGGAGTCCGGCCGCGACGGCTACCAGCTGTTCTCGTCACCCGGCCACGATCCGCGCGCGCAGCTGTCGATGGCCGGCCGTCTGCGTCGCGCGGTCGAGCGCGGCCAGCTGATCCTGCACTACCAGCCGCTGGTGTCGCTGGCGACCGGAGCGTACGTCGGAGCGGAGGCGCTGCTGCGCTGGCAGGACGATCAGAACGGCCTGGTGATGCCGGGTGACTTCATCCCGCTGGCCGAGCGCACCGGGCTGATCGGCCCGATCTCGGAGTGGGTGATCGAGGAGGCCTGCCGCCAGAGTGCCGAGTGGCGCTCGATGGGGCTCGACCTGTACGTGTCGGTGAACCTGCCGGCGGTGTTCTGGCAGCCGACCGCCATGCGGCAGGTGCTGGCCACGATCGAGCGGTTCGGCCTGTCCGCCGACCGCATGATGGTCGAGATCACCGAGTCGACCGTGATGGCCGACGCGCTGCGCTCGGAGCCGATCATCGCCGAGCTGCACGAGCGCGGCCTGCGGCTGGCGATCGACGACTTCGGTACCGGTCACTCCTCGCTGGCGCGGCTGAACCAGATGCTGGTGACCACCCTCAAGATCGACCGGTCGTTCATCGCCGACCTGCCGGGTGACCCCAGCGCGGCCGTGCTGGTGGCGACCATCATCCAGCTCGCCCACAACCTCGGCCTGCATCCGCTGGCGGAGGGCATCGAGACCGAGGAGCAGCGCACGTTCCTGATCGAGAACGGCTGCCAGCTGGGCCAGGGCTTCCTGTTCTCCAAAGCCGTGCCGGCAGACCAGATCGTGGCGCTGCACAACGCCATGCGCGACGCCGCCTGACTATCCTTCCGGGTATGCCGATCACGATCACCGATGCCGCGCTTCGGCGGGTGCTCGAGGTGCGCGCCCGCGAGCAGGAGCCCGAGGGGCTGGCGCTGTGGGTCGAGATCGTGGGCGTGGCGGGCGCCGCCTACCAGTACGACATGTCATTCCTGCGCCACGACGAGATCGACGAGACCGACGTGGTGGTGACCAGCGGCGGGCTGCAGGTCGTGGTGCCGCGGCTGGACGCGCCCGCTCTCGACGAGGCCACGATCGCCATCGACGAGCGGCTCGGAGGAGGGCTCGTGATCGAGAACCCCAAGCTGCCGACGCAGACCAGCCCGGCCCTGCGGCTGCCAGAGCTGCCCGAGCTGCACGGCGATGCGGCGGCTCGCGTGCGCCAGGTGCTGGAGCTGCAGGTGAACCCGGCGATCGCGTCGCACGGCGGCCACGCCGAGCTGGTGGCGGTCGAGGGTGACAGCGCCTTCCTGCGCCTGGGCGGCGGTTGCGTCGGCTGCGGGATGGTGGCGGTGACGCTGAAGCAGGGCGTCGAGTCGGCGATCCGGGCCGGGGTGCCCGAGATCACGCGGGTGGTGGATGTGACCGACCACGCATCGGGCACGAATCCGTACTACGAGCCCACTGCGCACGGCTAGCAACCGGGCAGAACCACGTTGCCAGCTGTGAATACTCGCAAAATGCGCGAATTATCCGCTTGCACACCACCCGGCGGTGCCATAGGTTTCCTTCTGCGCCGCTCAGGGCAGCCGAGTAGGTTGAACCCGGTCGGACGGATCGTAGAGGCGACTCGAAAGTTCGTTCGGTCGGTGGACGAAAGGCAAGCCGGGGCGGCGAATCTTTGGTCCCGTTCAGTCTCCCGCGGCCAGGCTCACCAGCCTGAACTGATCGACGTCCACCAGTCCCTGGTCGGTGATCTTGAGCGACGGGATCACCGACAGCGCCAGGAAGCTCATGGCGTGGAACGGCGCCGCGACGGTGGAGCCGAGCGCCGCGGCCGCATCTGACAGCGCCTCGCTCTGTGCCAGCACCACGTCCAGCGGCTGGTCGCTGAGCAACCCCGCCACCGGCAGCGGCAGCTCCGCCCGCACGCCGCGGCCTTCGACGGCCACCATGCCCCCGCCCAGCTCGGCCAGGCGCCCGATCGCGCGCGCCATGTCGCCGTCGTCGACGCCCACGCAGACGATGTTGTGCGCGTCATGGGCGACGGTGCTCGCGATCGCCCCGCGCTGCAGCCCGAAGCCCTGAACGAATCCGAGCCCGACCCGGCCGGTGCCCAGGTGCCGCTCCGCGACCGCGATCTTGGCCAGGTTCCGGGTCGGGTCGGCGACGGCCAGCCGGTCCCGGACGGTCGCCGGCATCACCAGCGCATCCGTCACGATCTGGCCCGGCACCAGGCCGATCACGCGGATCGAGCCGCCGTCGTCCGGCGTGTGCAGGTCGTTGGGCGAGATCGGCTGGATCCGCACGGTGCGCCGTGCCCACTCCGGCACCGGCGGCGCGACCGGCGGCGCCGGCGCCACGCCGTCCTTGAGCACCGACTCCGGCAGGAACCGCTCGAGGTCGGGGAGCACCAGCAGGTCGGCTCGCCGCCCCGGTGCGATCGCGCCGCGGTCTCCCAGCCCGTGCCAGGCGGCCGCGTTGCAGGAGGCCATGGCCAGCGCGTCGCGAGCATCCACCCCCGACTCCACCGCCCGGCGCACCATCGAGTTGAGATGGCCCTCGCGGGCGATGTGCCCGGGCTCGCGGTCATCGGTGCAGAACGCAATCCGCCCAGGGCCGAACTCATGCACCAGCGGCAGCAGCGCGTCCAGGTTCCGTGCGCCCGACGCCTCGCGGATCAGCAGCCACATGCCCGCTCGCAGCCGCTCGCGGCCCTCCTGCATCGTCGTCGCCTCGTGGTCCGATCCGATCCCGGCGGCGGCGTACGCCTGCAGCCGGCGGCCGAGCACACCCGGGGCGTGTCCGTCGACGTGCTCAGCTCCCTCCAGGCCGAGCTTCGCGAGCTCGTCCGGATCACCGGCGATCACGCCCGGGAAGTTCATCATCTCGGCCAGGCCCAGCACGCTTCGGCGGCGCAGCAGGCCCTCCAGGTCTCCCATGGTGAGCGCCCGCCGCGGCGACTCGAACCGCGACGCCGGCACGCAGGACGGGGCCATGAAGAACACGTCCAGCGGCAGGTCGGAGCAGGCGTCGGCCAGCCAGTGGACGCCGTCGGTGCCGAGCACGTTTGCGATCTCGTGGGGGTCGGCGACCACCGACGTGGTGCCGAACGGCAGCACCAGCTTCGCGAACTCGTCCACCAGCAGCATCGACGACTCGAGGTGCAGGTGCGCATCGATCAGGCCGGGGACGACGTATCGCCCGCCTGCGTCCAGCGTGTCGCGGCCGCGGTACTCCCCCACACCGGCGATCCAGCCGTCGCACACGGCCACGTCGGCCTCGAGCCACTCGCGGGTGTGCACCGAGAGCACCCGGCCGCCCCGCACGACCAGGTCGGCGGGCTCGTCGCCGCGTGCCACCGCCAGCCGTCGCGTCAGGTCGGTCATGGCCGCGAAGTCTACGCGTTCTCTATTCTGAATACTCGCAAAGAGCGCGAATTATGCGGTTGCAGACGGGGGCTCGGTGCCATAGGTTTGTTCCTGCGCCGCTGAGGGCAGCCGAGTAGGTTGAAGCCAGGCGGACGGGCCGTAGAGGTGACTCGAAAGTTCGTTCGACTGGGGGACAAAAGGCAAGCCGGAGCGGCGAATCTTTGGTCCCGACCGACCGACGGCCCCCGCCGCAGTCGGCGCTGCGACGAGGGCCGTCTTCGTCTCTGGCGTCAGTCGCCGCCGGTCAGATCCGCCTCGGCCGCAGTGGCACTGGGGATGTCAGGCCCGGTGAACCAGTTCTTCGCTGACAGCTGCCACCAGATCCCGGCGAACAGGATCACCGCCGCAACCAGCACCGGTGCGTAGTTGACCACGCCGTTGTCGAGCGCGAACCCTTCCCGGCCGGGGATGCCTGCGGGAGCGAACGGCGCCGACATGTAGAAGCAGATGATTATGACCTCGATCACCGCCACCGGACACATCCAGCGGTACTTGCTTCCGAGCGTCCACGGGCCGGCGACGAACGCGTCGCCCATCCGCCAGCGCAGGTACACCGGGATCACGTAGGCGATGTACAGCCCAAGAACCGTGATCGACACGATCGCGTAGAACGCGAAGGGGATGTTTGCGCTGTTGCCCTTCAGAGCCGGCAGCGCGACGATCAGGCACAGGGCGGCCATGGCCAGCGTCGCGTTGACCGGTGCGTGATTCTTGCTCACCTTCGA
The DNA here is from genome assembly GCA_963737445.1 of uncultured Actinomycetes bacterium. GTDB lineage: Bacteria > Actinomycetota > Thermoleophilia > Gaiellales > JAICJC01 > JAICYJ01. The sequence continues at coordinate 59,246 of CAVTSO010000018.1, forward strand.
CCACCATTGGTGCCCAGGCACGGCTCGGTCGCGGCTGAATGCGAACATCATGCGCGACGCGCTGGTCATGCCGGAACCGGCACAGAAGAACTGCCCGATGCTGGCAATGATCATCACGATCTTGAACGTGGCCAGGCTCAGCGAGGAATCGAAGATGCCGACCACGTATCCGGCGCCGTAGGGGTTGTTGCCTTGGACGTTGTTGATGAAGTCGACGTTCGTCGCTGCGAACGTGAACAGCAGCAGCAGAATCCAGCCGCCGACGGCCGCCCAGAAGATCGCCTGCCAGAGGCCGCGGGCTGCGGCCTTCGAGGCACCTCTGGTCTCCTCCGACAGGTGGGCGCACGCGTCGTATCCGGTCTGGGTGTACTGCGTGAGCAGGAAGCCCAGCGGCAGCACGTAGAACCAGTACCCAATTCCGGTGTTGCTGCCGTTGAAGAATCCGGAGTTGTTGATCTTCTCAGTGAACACGAATGAGAAGCTCTGATGACCGTGCAGCGTGAAGAACAGCAGGATCACGACGATTATCGCCGGCCCCACGACGTGCCAGTACACCGACGTGTTGTTCCAGTACTTGAGAATGTGAGCCGGGAACACGTTCAGGAGCGTGTGGGCGGCGAGGAAGATCACGTAGATGATGAAGATGCTGGTCAGGTTGAAGGCGTCATAGCTGGAGTCGAACAGGCCGATCGTGTACGAGGTGAACAGCGCCGCGCCGTAATCCACCGACGCCACCACTCCGATCAGTCCAACCAGGTTGAACCAGCCCGTGAACCATCCCCAGCCGGGGCCGCCCAACCGCAGCGCCCAGTAGTAGATGCCGCCCGCGGTCGGATACGCCGACAGGATCTCGGACATGCAGAAGCCGATGATCAGGATGAAACCGCAGATGATCGGCCAGCCCCACGAGATCGCGACCGGACCGCCGTTGTTCCATGCCTGGCCGTAGGTGGTGAAACACCCTGCCAGGATCGAGATGATCGAGAACGAGATAGCGAAGTTCGTGAAGCCGCCCCACGAGCGCTCAAGCTCCTGGTTGTAGCCCAGCTCCTTCAGCTGTTGGGCGTCATCGTCCAGCGTGGTTGACGCCGGGTCCCATGCTTCCGGCATGTTCTCCCCTTTCCTGGTTATCCCAAGGACCGGTCTAGGATCGGCCGATCATACGACTTGCTGCGGCCGTTTACCTGATGCCGCCGAAGGAGCCGGGCCGCCGTCGTTGAACACCGCGATGTGCGGCACCAGCTCACTCCTGGCGTGCTCCGGCTGTGCGCGCTGGTCGCGCTGTTCGTGTGCTGGGGCAGCTATCTGGAGGCCCGCGGCGGCGAGCTGGGGGCGCGCACGGCCGGCCTGGTCACGGTCGCCTTCTGCCTGCTGATGATCGCGGCCCACGTGGCCGGATCGCGGGCGGCGGCGAGGAACGACCCGCCGCCCGCGGTCGATCTGGCGGCACTGCTCGGGGCGGCGCCGCTGGTGCCGGGCCTGGTGCTGCTGCTGTGGCACCACGCCGGCGCCGGGGCCAGCGTCGTGTTCCTGTACAGCTTCTCCAACGACGTGGTGGCGAACGCATTTCTGTTCGGGGCCGGCGTCTACGCCGCCGCGTTCCTGTTGGCCCGCCAGCCGCGCTGGCTGCTGGCGGCCGCACTGGCGCTGGTGCTCGGGATCGAGCTGCACCTGTCGGCGGGGTTCCAGATCACGCTGGCCTCCCGCGGCGGCGGCGACTGGACGCGGTTCCTGGTGACGCTGGGCGCCGTCGCGCTGCTGGTGGCGGCCGGCCGGCTGCTGCGCGGCGAGGAGGAGCGAAATCTGCTGGTGGCGGCCGCCCTGCTGATGCCGCTGGCGTACTCGGCGATCCCTGTCGCGACCGGCCAGGACGGCGTGCGCGCCGTGGTGGGTGCGGCGCTGCTGGTGGCCATGACCGTGGCGATGCGCCGGGAGCTGACCCTCGGCATGGGCTTCGGGCTGCTGGTGCTGGGCGTGCTCGAGATCAGGACGCTCGGGTCATACGGCTCGTCGCTGGCGCCGCCGGCGCTGTTCGGCGCAGCCGGCCTGGGGCTGGCCTGGCTGTCGGTGATCGCGGCGCGGCGCCGGCACCTGCGCTAACGCAGTTCAGACCAGCGCCTGCTCGAGGTCCTCGATCAGATCGTCCGCCGACTCGATGCCGACCGACAGCCGCACCAGGTTGGGCGGTGTCGCGAACGGCGCGTCGGCGGTCGACGAGTGGGTCATCTGCGCCGGCGTCTCGATCAGGCTCTCGACGCCGCCCAGGCTCTCGGCCAGCGACCACACGCGCGTGCGCGCAACCGCGTCACGCGCCTGCCGCTCGTCGTCGACCAGAAACGAGATCATGCCGCCGTAGTCGCGCATCTGGCGCGCGGCGATGTCGTGGCCGGGGTGATCCTCGAGGCCGGGGTAGAGCACCCGCGTGACGGCAGGGTGACCGCCCAGGAATCCGACCACCGCGCGCGCGTTCTCGCAGTGCTGGCGCATCCGCACGGGCAGCGTTTTCAGCCCGCGCAGCACCAGCCAGGAGTCGAACGGCCCGGCCACGGCGCCCAGCGAGTTCTGCAGGAACGCCAGCCGCTGACCCAGCGCGGCATCGGACGTGGCGGCGAAGCCGGACACCAGGTCGGAGTGCCCGCCCAGGTACTTGGTCGCCGAGTGCACGACGATGTCGGCGCCGAGCTCGATCGGCCGCTGCAGGTAGGGCGAGGCGAAGGTGTTGTCCACCACCAGCAGCGCGCCGGCCGCGTGCGCCGCCGCGGCCGCGGACGCGATGTCCACCACGTTCAGGAGCGGGTTGGTGGGCGACTCCAGCCACAGCATCTTCGCGCCTTCCAGGTGCCGCTCCAGCTCGGTGTTGCATTGGTCGGCGGAGAGGTAGGAGAAGCGCACGCTGCGCGGCTCGTAGACCTTCGAGAACAGCCGGTAGGTGCCGCCGTAGACGTCGTTCACCGACACCACCAGATCGCCGGGCGAGACCAGGTGCATCACGGTGGTGGTCGCGGCCATGCCGCTGGCGAAGGCGAAGCCGTGCTCCGCGCTCTCCAGCGAGGCCAGGCAGGTCTCGAGCGCGCGGCGGGTCGGGTTCGCGGTGCGCGAGTAGTCGTAGCCGTCCTTCAGCTGTCCGACCGCCTCCTGCACATAGGTCGAGGTCTGGTAGATCGGCACCGTCACCGCGCCGGTGGAGGGATCCGGAGGCTGGCCGTCGTGGATGGCGCGGGTGTCGAACTGCATCCGCCGCCAAGGATATCGGCTCAGCTGGGCGGAGCTACCAGGGACGCCGCTTTCGCCCCCAGGTCGGCGCGGTGCACCTGCTCGAGCCCGACGGTCGTCGCCAGCCGTTCCAGGGCGCGCTCGAGGCCGGCCTCGTGGCGGGCTCCCCACCGCACCCGAGGCTCGGGATAGTGAGCCAGGACGCGCAGCACGCCAGCGCGGCGGTCGCTGCGGACGTCCAGCCGGGCGACGATGCGGTCGCCCAGCAGGAACGGCAGCACGTAGTAGCCGTAGCGCCGCTCTGGCGGCGGCTTGTAGACCTCTATCAGGTGCTCGAAGCCGAGCACGCGGGCCGCGAACGGCCGGTCCCACAGCAGGTTGTCGAAGGGCGACAGCAGCACGCCGGCGGTGGCCGAGCCGGGCGGCTGCGGGCCGGTCGCAACCAGCACGGGCGGGCCGCCGTCGGCCACCTCGAGCCGCTCCAGCGCGCCGTCCGCCACCAGCGCGTCGACGTGCGGCCGGATCCGTGCCGTGCCGCCGCGCAGGCGGTTGTGCTCGACCACGCCGTATTCGGTGAGCACGCCGCGGGCGCGCACCGAGCGCAGCACGAGCGCGCGCAGGAACTCGTCCTCGCTAGGTGTCGGCGCGCCCAGGATCTCGTCCGGGATCACGCGCTCGGGCAGGTCGTACAGGCGCTGGAAGCCGTTGCGGCCCGATACGACCAGGTCGCCCGCCGTCCACAGCGCGTCCAGCATCCGCCTGGCCGGCTTCCAGCCCCACATGCCGCCGCTGCGCGCTCCCTCGAAGTCCCGGGAGCCGAGCGGCCCCCGTTCGCGGATCTCCGACAGCACGCGGTCGGCCAGCTCCGGGTCGCGGTCGATCACCGGCCCGAACCAGTGGTGAGAGCGCCGCTCGTCCATCCGCCTCCGCCACACCGGCCAGTCGCCGATCGGCACCAGGCAGGCCTCATGCGCCCAGTACTCGAAGATGCGGCCCTGCCCGAGCAGCTTCGAGACGGTGCCGCGCGGATAGCTGCCGACGCGGCCGGCCAGGGTGATCCGGTGGCTGCGCTCGACCGCCGAGATCGAATCCAGCTGCACGCAGCCCAGCCGGTCGACGGCCGCCGCCACCTCGGCCGGCCGGCCCCGGCGGGTGCGTGATGCGTATCCCTGGGCTGCGACTGCGCGCCGTCGCAGCTCGGCCGTTGAGACCGTGCGGCTCACACGCCGTTTCGTCGGTCGGCGAGGTACTCGAGCAAGTCGGAACGGGTCAGCATGCCGGCGGGCCGGCCGTCCTCGACCACCACAACGGCCGGGCTGCCGGCGGTCAGGTCGGCGAACACGCGATCGACCGACTCGGTCGCGTCGACCACGTGCAGCGGCGGCTGCATGGCCTGGGCGACGCCCTCGTTGAGGGCGTCCGGGCTCTTGAACACGCGGTCGAGCAACCCCCGCTCCTGCAGCGATCCGACCACGTCGGCCAGCGATGCGACCGGGTCCGCGCGCACCACCGGCAGCTGCGAGATCGAGTAGCGCTGCATCAGCTCGATCGCCTCGCCCACCTTGTGGTCGGCCTCGATGGTGACCAGTGCCGGCAGCTCGGCGTGCTCGCGACGGGTGTGGCGCAGCACCTCGGCGACGGTGGGCGACGGCGCCTCACGCTCCAGGAAGCCGTACTGGAGCATGTAGTTGTCGTCGTAGAACTTCGACAGGTAGGAGCGGCCGCCGTCGGGGATGATCGTGAGAATGGTGGCCTTGGGTCCGTGGCGCCGGGCCGTCTCCAGCGCCGCCCACACGGCGGTGCCGCCGGAGCCGCCCACCAGCAGCCCCTCCTGGCGCGCCATCCGCCGGGCGGTCAGGAACGAGTCGCGGTCGCTGACGGTGACGAAGTCGTCGATCAGTGTCAGGTCCATGGTCTTGGGGAAGAAGTCCTCGCCGATGCCCTCCACCATGTAGGGATGGACGTCGTCCGGCTGCGAGTAGATCGAGCCCTCCGGGTCGGCGCCGACCACGCGCAGCTCCGGGTTCTGCTCCTTCAGGTAGCGGGCCACGCCCGATACCGTGCCGCCGGTGCCCAGCGCGATCACGACCGCATCCAGCTGGCCGCCGGTCTGCTCCCAGATCTCCGGCCCGGTGGTCTCGTAGTGAGCCTGGGGGTTAGCCTCATTCGAGTACTGGTCGGGCTTGTACCCGCCCGGGATCTCCTCGGCCAGCCGGTCGGAGACCGAGTAGTAGCTCTCCGGCGACTTCGGCTCGACCGCCGTCGGGCAGATCACCACCTCCGCGCCGTAGGCGCGCAGCAGCGAGATCTTCTCCTGGCTCATCTTGTCGGGCATCACGAAGATGCAGCGGTATCCGCGGATGGCGGCGGCGATGGCGAGGCCGACGCCGGTGTTGCCGGAGGTCGGCTCGACGATGGTGCCGCCGGGGCGCAGCTTGCCCTCGCGCTCGGCGGCCTCGATCATGCGCAGGCCGATCCGGTCCTTGACCGACCCGCCCGGGTTCAGGTACTCGAGCTTGGCCAGCACCGTCGGTGCCAGCCCCTCGGTGATCCGCTGCAGGCGAACGACCGGCGTGTTTCCGACCAGGTCGAGCACCGTGGGATAGCTGCGCGGCATCGGCGGGACTGTAATCGGATCGGGCTGGTTGGTGTCGGCTCCGGGCAGTAGTCTGCCGCGGATGAACGACGCCGAGGAAGCTCCCGACCGCCGTCTGCATCCGGTCGTCTACTGGCTGATCGTGCTGGCGATCGCGGTCTCGCTGGGGGTGTCCGCGCCGGCTTTCTTCCTGCTCGGCTTCTGGGAGATGGCGCCGCTGGTGCTGTTCGCGACCTGGCTTGCGCCCAAGCTGACCCGCGGCCATCTGTGAGCTGGGCGGCTCACGACCTCGAGCCATACCTGTTCCGCGCCAAGCTCGGCGCGCGCATCAGCATCGTCTGGTGCCTGATCGGCTCCTACTCGCCGGACGTGCTGACCAAGTGGGCGGTGTACGGGTTCGGGTTCTCCCACCACCACGCAATCCTGTCCGACCCCGTGCAGTTCCACCGCGGCTGGCCGGGTGCGGGGTTCACCCACACGCCGTCCTGGGGGTTCGCGGTGACGGGGGTGATCCTGCTCCTGACCAAGAACCGCACCTGGGCGTTCTCGTACCTGATCGGCGCCATCGCCCACGTCCTCAGCGACTCGCTGGACTCCGTGGGCGTGATGATGCTGTTTCCGTTCTCGACCTGGCACATGCACTTCGGGCTTTGGGAGTACGTCGGCGAGGCCGGCCGCGCCAAGGATGCGGTTGCCTACTACACGTCGCTGGGTGGCGTCTGGGACGCGTTCTGGGCGCTCTGGTTGCTGCGTTACTGGCGCATGTTCACGATCACGTACTTCCGCGACGAGCTGTATCCCAGCGATCCCTTCTGGTCATGGATGAACCGCTTCACCGGTGAGACCGTGATGCTGACCGTCTACCGCACCAGCGCCTTCTTCGGGTACGCCTCGATCATCGGCTGGTACATCTGGGTGCTGGCCATCAACAGCTTCCACCCGCACCTGGACTGGTCGTTCGGCGCGCCGCACTGGGCGCCGCGGCAGGGGCCCCGCTAGTCGCTATCCGTCAGGCCAGGCGCGCCAGGACGGCGCCGGAGCCGTCCACGGTCACGGCCGTGGGCACCACGCCCACGCCGTACTTGCGGGCCAGCTGGGGCTGGCTCCGCACGTCGACCGTGACCACGGTGCGGCCCTCGTCGCGCAGCTCGCGCTCCAGCCGGTGGCAGTCGGAGCAGAGCGGGTGGGTGAACTGCACGACCGTGTTGGGGGCAAGCGCGTCGCCGAAGTCGGACAGCTCGATCCGCTCGATGTGGCCGTGCCCGCGCCCGAGGCCGCGCACGCGCGCCCCCAGCTTGTAGATCTGGCAGCCGGTGCAGAACCCGGTGGCCGCCGCCAGCAGCGCCAGCGCCGCCACCACCAGGCCCAGCACGGCGCCCAGCAGCGGCAGCCCGGCCAGGTAGGCGATCGCGGCCGGGGTCAGCACGGCTACGCCCATCAGGTTTGCGAACCGCGGCGGCCGCGAGTCCTCCAGCGGCCCCTCGCCGATGCGAGGCTGCAGCAGCTCGAAGTAGGCGACGCAGGCCAGGCACCAGCGGCGTCCCATCGTCAGCCCCAGCGCCAGCTGGGCCGCCACCAGCGCCGGCAGCCACCACTCACCGGTGATCACGCCGGCCAGCGCGACCAGGCCGACGACGGTCTGGTTGGCCCGCGGCGCGCGGGCGTCGATCACGTCCAGATCGCGGTAGGGGTCGGCGGTGCGGTACGAGCGGTCAGCCATGGTTTGGATCCAAAGTATAGATGATTGATCGATATCTCCGTGATGTCCTGGACGGCGAGAACCGAGTCTCGCAAGGACGCAGGGAGCGTCAATACCGGGTCGTAGTGGCGCGACCGAGGACGCAGCCAGGCGACGGTTCGCAGCCGTAGCCACCCCGGCCGCTGCTCACCCAAACCGACCGCAGCGGCCAGGCTCGCGAGAGATATCGATCGATCATCTAGACGCCGACCACGGCGTCGCGCTCGACCAGCGCGGCGTAACGGCCGCCCAGCGCGACCAGCTCCTCGTGGGTGCCGCGCTCGATCACGCGGCCCTCGTCCAGCATCAGGATCATGTCCGAGTCGCGGATGGTCGACAGCCGGTGTGCGATGGCGATCGTGGTGCGGCCCCGCGACAGGTGCTCCAGCGCCTCCTGCACGGCCCGCTCGGTCTCCACGTCCAGCGCGCTCGTGGCCTCGTCCAGCACCATCACCGGTGGGTCGCGCAGCACTGCGCGGGCGATCGCCAGGCGCTGTTTCTCCCCGCCCGAGAAGCGGTAGCCGCGCTCGCCGACCACCGTGTCGTACCCCTCCGGCAGCGACGCCAGGTGGTCGTGGATCTGGGCCGCGCGCGCCGCCTGCTCGAGCTCCTCGTCGGTCGCGGACGGCTTCGCGAACCGCAGGTTGTCGCGCACCGTGCCGTGGAACAGGTAGGTCTCTTGCGACACCACCCCGACGGTGCCGCGCAGCGCGTCGAAGCAGAGATCGCGAACGTCGACGCCGTCGATCAGGACGGCGCCCTCGGTCACGTCGTAGAGGCGGGCGGTGAGATAGCCGAGCGTCGTCTTGCCCGCTCCGGTCTCGCCCACGATCGCCACGCGGCTGCCTGCGGGTGCGACGAAGTTGATGTCGCGCAGGGTGGGTCCGCCGGCCTCGTCGTAGTGGAACCCGACGTTGCGGAACTCGACCTCGCCGGCCGCCCGGGCCGGGTCGAAGGGCACCGGGTTGGCCGGCTCCTCGATCTCGACCGGCAGGTCGAGGTACTCGAACACCCGGTCGAACAGCGCCGTCGAGGTCTGCAGGTCGGCCTGCACGTTCAGCAGCGAGCCGATCGGGAACAGCAGGCGCGTCTGCAGCGTGGTGAACGCCACCAGCGTGCCGATCGAGACGACGCTGCCGCCGCGCGCCATCCCGTAGCCGGCGATGCCGTACATCAGCGCAGGCATGATCGCGAAGGTGGCCTGGATCGTCGCCATCATCCAGCGCCCGGCCATGCGCTGGCGCAGCTCCAGGTCGGCCAGGCGCCGGCTCTCGTCGGAGAAGCGCCGGGTGAGGTCGCCGGTCTGGCCCATGGTCTTCGCCAGCAGCACGCCCGACACCGACAGCGACTCCTCGACCAGCGTCGAGATATCGGCCAGCGAGCCCTGCATCGTCGCGGCCAGCGCCTTGCGGACACGGCCCACGCGCCGGGTCATCCAGACGAACAGCGGCAGGATCGCGAACGAGGCCAGCGTCAGCCGCCAGTCCAGCACCGCCATCGCGACGGTGGTGGCCAGCACCGTCGTCACGTTCGAGACGATCGAGGTGGCGGTGGTGGTGACGACGGTCTGCACGCCGCCGATGTCGTTGGCGATCCGCGACTGCACCTCGCCGGTGCGGGTGCGCGTGAAGAACGCCAGCGACAGGCGCTGCAGGTGGGTGTAGACGGAGGCCCGCAGGTCGTGCATCACCTGCTGGCCGATCAGGTTCGACTGCCAGGTCTGGGCGACGCCGATCACGCCCGTCACGATCGGGATCGCCACCATCCCGCCCACCAGCAGCGTCAGCGTGCGGGTGTTCAGGTTGCTGCCCTGCGAGAGCACGTTGTCGAGCAGGTCGCGGAGCAGGAACGGCGAGATCAGGCTGATCCCGGCGGAGATCACGATCATCGCCAGCAGGCCGGACAGCCGTACCCGGTACGGATAGAACAGGCGCAGGATCCGGCGCGTCTGGGTGGGCTTGGCCGCCTCGGTCACAGGCCCGGCTCGAGCGCCCGGTTCAGGATCTCGCGCAGCGCGCGCTGATCGGTGGCGGACAGCCGTGCGATCGGCTCGGGTGCCTCCGACAGGCGCCGCACGATCCGGCGACGCACCTCCAGGCCGTTGCTGGTCATCACCAGCATCTTGACTCGGCGGTCGCCGGGGGCAGCGTCGCGGCGCACCAAGCCGCGCTCCTCGAGCCGGTCGACGATGCCGGTCACGTTGGATGCGTCGCAGCAGAGCTTGCGGGCCAGCGTGCGCATCGGCAGCGGCTGGTCAGGCTCGAGCAGGCGCAGCACGTGCGCCTGCATGGGGGAGAGATCGAACTCGGCGGCCACTTGCGGAACCCGCCCTCGCTGCGAGACGAACAGGCGGAACAGCAGCGTCCAGGCTTCGCTTGCGTCATTGCTCATACGTCTATAATAATCACAAACCAACATATTTGACAACCTCAACTATCGAGGTAGACTGCAGAGTATGGATACCTATCTGTTGATCCCACTGGAAGACGCGGTCGTCTTCCCGAACATGAGCATCACCCTCCCCATCGACGTCGGCGACGAGCAGCGCGTGCTGCTGGTGCCTACGCACGAGGGCGAGTACGCAAAGGTGGGCGTCGTGGCCGAGGTGACCGAGCGGGCGAGGCTGCCGCGCGGCGTCACCGCCGTGTCGCTGAACGCCCTGTACCGCGCCGTGCTGGGCGCGGCCGAGGCCGATTCCTCCGGCCGTCTGCGGGTCGCCGCCGAGCGCCACGTGGACGACACGCCGGCTCCCGTCAAGACGCGCGAGCTGGAGCAGGAGTTCCGGGCCGTGGTCGAGGAGAAGCTGGAGCTGCGCGGCGACGACGGCCGTGTGGCGGCGTTCGTGCGCTCGATCACCGACGCCGGAGCGCTGGCCGACAGCGCGGGCTACTCGCCCGACCTGTCGTTCGAGCAGAAGCTGTCGCTGCTGGAGGAGCTCGATGTGATCGAGCGCCTGCGGCTGGCCCTGGAGGCACAGCGCGAGGCGCTGGCCCAAGCCCAGGTCAGGCAGCGCATCCGCGACGACGTCGAGACCGGTGCGCAGAAGCAGCAGCGCGAGTACTTCCTGCGCAAGCAGATGGACTCGATCCGAAAGGAGCTGGGCGAGGACGACGCGTCGGTGATCGACGAGTACCGCGCCAAGATCGAAGAGGCCGGCATGCCCGAAGAGGTGCATGAGCAGGCCGAGCGCGAGCTGTCGCGTATGGAGCGCATGGGCGACCAGTCCGGCGAGGCGTCGATGATCCGGTCCGTACCTGGACTGGCTGATCGCCGTGCCGTGGAGCAAGCGCAGCGAGGAGCGGCTGGACCCGGTGCACGCACGCGAGGTGCTGGACGCCGATCACGCCGGCCTCGAGGACGTCAAGGACCGCATCACCGAGTACCTGGCCGTGCGCAAGCTGCGGCAGGATCGCGGCATCGCCGCCGACAAGCGCTCGGGTGCCATCCTTACGCTGATCGGGCCTCCCGGCACGGGCAAGACCTCGATCGGCGAGTCGATCGCACGGGCCACCGGCCGCGAGTTCGTGCGCATGTCGCTGGGCGGCGTGCGTGACGAGGCCGAGATCCGCGGCCACCGCCGCACCTACATCGGCGCCCTACCGGGGCGGCTGGTGCGGGCGCTGCGAGACGCCGGCACGATGAACCCCGTGATCATGCTGGACGAGGTCGACAAGGTCGGCGCCGACTGGCGCGGCGATCCGTCGTCCGCGCTGCTGGAGGTGCTTGACCCGGCTCAGAACCATTCGTTCCGGGATCACTACCTGGACGTCGAGCTGGACCTGTCCGAGGTGCTGTTCATCGCCACCGCCAACGTGGCCGACTCGATCCCCGGGCCGCTGCTCGACCGCATGGAGGTGATCCGCTTCGACGGGTACACCACCGACGAGAAGGTCGCGATCGCCCGTGGCTACCTGTGGCCGCGCCAGCGTGAGCGCAACGGGCTGCTGGAGGACGAGGTGCAGGTGTCCGACGACGTGCTGAAGCTGATCGTGACCGAGTACACCCGCGAGGCGGGCGTGCGCCAGCTCGAGCGCGAGCTGGGGACGGTGCTGCGCAAGACCGCCACCCAGATCGCGTCCGGGAAGGCCAAGGCCCCGCTCCAAGTGACGGTCGACGAGGCCCGCTCGGCGCTGGGCAAGCAGCGCTTCTACCAGGAGGCTGCGATTCGCACGGCGGTGCCCGGTGTGGCAACGGGCCTTGCGGTGACCGGTACCGGTGGCGACGTGCTGTTCGTCGAGGCCACATCGGTGGCGGGCGGCTCCGGACTGGAGCTGACCGGCCAGCTGGGCGACGTGATGAAGGAGTCGGCGCGGATCGCGCTCTCCTACGTGCGTGGCCACACGGCCGAGCTGGGCATCGACTCGCACGCGTTCGAGGACAAGGGCTTCCACGTCCACGTCCCCGCGGGGGCGATCCCGAAGGACGGCCCCAGTGCCGGCATCACGATGGTGACCGCGCTGGCGTCGCTGCTGACTGAGCGGAAGGTCAAGCACACGGTCGGCATGACCGGTGAGGTCACGCTGCAGGGCCGGGTGCTGCCGATCGGCGGGCTCAAGCAGAAGGTGCTGGCCGCGCACGCGGCGGGGCTCACCGACGTGATCATCCCGGAGCGAAACCGGGCTGATCTGGAGGACGTGCCCGACGACGTGCGGGAGAGCATGAACTTCCATCCCGTGATGACCGTGGACGAGGTGCTGGCGATCGCCCTCGAGCCTGTCCCGGTCCGCGTCTAGGCAGACAACGCACTACAGCCGCTCGGTGGCCTCCGCGCCGCCGGGCGGCTGTTGCTATGCCAGCGTCAGCTCGGCGCTGCAGACGCCGGCGCGCGGATGCCGCGCCGTCGCCCGCACGACCGTGCCGGCGGGCGCCTCGACCACCCACTCGACACGCACCCGCTCGCTGCTCGGCTCGTGGCCCGCGTCCCAGCCCAGCATGCTGATGGCGGCGGCGCCACGCCCGGTCAGCTGGTCCAGCTCCGTGTGCGCCAGACCTGACACCAGCCGCGCGCCGTCGCCCAGCTCCAGATCAACCTCGACCGGGCGCACGGCCTTCTGCTCGATCGCCTTCTTCGACACGTTGGTCGGCAGCCAGCCGGTGTTCTGCACCACCAGCCGCAGGCGGTGGGTGCGGCCGGCCACCGGCTCCGCCGTGAACGACCGCACCGCCAGCCGTGGCGACACCAGCGACAGGTAGACGGCCCAGTCGCTGTGGGGCGCGACCTCGGCCTCGAGCCGGTCGAAGGGTGCGTTGCTGAGCACGTTGACCTCGTCCCAGCCGCCCAGCTCGACCGGCCCCAGCTGGGGATGCTCGAACGGATACCAGTCGATGAAGCCGCGTCCGCCCATCTCGTTGTCCGACCAGGCAAGCATCTTCAGGTCGTCCTCGAGCGGGTGGTCCTTCCACCAGTCGATGAAGCGCATCCCGACGTCGACCCCGGCTGCCCGCATCGGGCTCCAGAACTCGGTCGTCCACCCGAACACGCCCAGGTGCTCGTAGATCCAGTCGTCGAAGGCGCCCCGCATCCACGTCTTCGGCTCGTACTGGAAGTGGTGGTAGACGGACGCCCGCGGGTACCCGGTGAGGCGCACCGCCTCGTCGGCCATGCGGTCGTAGGCGCGCAGGTCGGCAGGCGGGAAGTCGTCGTCCGGCCGGGCGCCGTAGGGCCGCAGCAACACGCCGCTGAAGGTGTGGTAGCTGACGGCGCAGGTGATGTTCGGGCGGTCGACGACGGCCTGTACCGCGGCCCGGATCTCGGGCTCGGACGTCGGGTAGGCGCCGGCCCCGTCCTGATCGGAGTGGGGGCGCCAGTCGTAGGGAAAGTTGCGGTTGAAGTCGAGCCCGGCCAGGCTGGGCGGGACCTTGATGATGTCGCCGTCGTAGTCGGTCAGGTGTCCCTCGGGCAGCAGCCGGTAGTACGGCCCGCCGCCCTCCTCGTCGGCACCGCGCGGCACCAGCAGGCGCGGGTGCTCGGGGTGCGGCCTTCCAGCTGCCGGTCTCGTCCTGGATCCGCATCGACAGGATGCGGCCGTCCCCGTCCACGTCGGACGAGTGCAGGCCGGGCAGCTCGGCCGGGAGCGGCCAGGGGCGCACGCCGGACCGCACGTAGCGGGGTACGTCGGCCAGAGCCAGCTCGACGCCGTCGGGGTTCAGGCGCGGCACCACGTAGAAGCTGCGGCCGTCAAGCGCGCGGCCGATCCGCTCGTCCACGTCGTGGCCGGCCAGCAGCGTGTGCACCAGGTGCAGCGCGGCCGCGCCGCCGGTCACCTCGGTGGCGTGGATGTTGGCGTCGACCCAGACGGCCGGCTTGTCGCGCGCCGGCCCGGTGGCCGCATCGGTCACCTCGCACATCCAGATGTCACGGCCCTCGTGGGAGCGACCGATGGGAACGACGGTGAGCAGCTGCGGCCGCTCCGCCACCCAGCTTTGCAGCAGCTCGGTCAGCTCCTGGTAGCGGGGCCAGTGGTCGAACGGCGCGGGCGTCAGCGGTGCGGGCACGAGCCCGATCCTAGCTCGGCATCTCCGCGCCACCGGTTGTGAACCGCCGGGCTATACGCTACGTATTCGACTCGTGCTCCATCCCAGCCGACGCCGCCTCGTGCTGATCTGCGCCATCTCGGTGCTGTGGATCGCCGCCGTCCTGCTCGCAGACCGCGGTGCCGGCATCTGGACGCAGCGGACGCTGGGTGCCTTCACCTGGCTGCTGCTGCTCGCGCTGCTCCGCGGCGAGAGCCGCTCCGTGCGCTACCAGGTGGGCGCCGTGATCGTGGCGGCGACCATGCTCGAATACACGGCCTCGCCGCTGCTCGGCCTCTACACCTACCGGCTGCACAACGTGCCCAGCTTCGTCCCGCCCGGGCACGGCCTCGTCTACCTGGCCGCGCTGACGATCGGCGGCGCCATGTACGGCACCCGCGCCGGCATCTGGTTTCCGCGCGCCGTGCTGGTCGTGGCCGGCGCCTGGGCGCTGTGGGGAGTTGGCCGATCAGCGCCCGGCCGGACGTCGGCGGTGCCGTCCTCTACCTGTTCCTGGCCGCCTTCATCCTGCGCGGCCGCGCGCCGCTGGTCTACGCCGCGGCGTTCGTGGTCACCGCGTACCTCGAGATCGTCGGCACCAACGTCGGCACCTGGGCCTGGGCGCACCACTCCCCGATGGGCCTTGTCTCGCTCGGCAACCCGCCCAGCGGCATCGCCGGCGGCTACTGCTTCCTGGACATGGTCGGCATCTACGTGGCGGCCCGCCTGGCGCAGGTGCACGCGCCCGAGGTGGTGCTGGAGCCGGCGCCAGAGCCGGCAGTCGCCTAGCCGCGGCGCCTAAAGCGATCTCCGCGTTCTGCCGATACGGCGGTGCTCCCCAGGGGAGCCATCGCCATGGGATGTCCGCACTTCATCCGCTGGTCGCCACTGGTCGCGATCGCCCTGCTTCTGTCCGGCAGCGCCGGGTCGCACGCCGCCACGCCCGGCGTCTACGAGGTCTGGGGAGCCCCACGGGACGTGGCCTCGCGCCCATACGTGCACGGCGGCCAGATCGTTCTGCAGTGGAGCGACGTCGAGCCCTCGCGCGGCCATTTCAACTGGTCGGGCCTCTACGCCCAGCTGGATGCCTACCGGGCGATGGGCAAGACGGCGACCGTCCAGATCAACTCGACCCACGGCAAGCCCGGGTGGATCTGGAACGTCGTCGCCCGCTGCGGATCGGTCAACGGCCAGGCGGTGCCGCAGTACTGGAACCCGGCGTACCTGACGCTGCAGAGCGAGCTCGTGAACGGCCTGGCCGCCGCCATCCGTGCCTACCCGCATCCCGAGACGGTGGCGCTTGTGCGAGCCAGCCCGAACGCGATCGGCACCGAGCTGACGATGCTGCCGCACAGGGCCTCGTGCACGGCCGCCGCGCCGGCCGTGACCGTCGCCGGCGGGTGGTCGCCGACCGTCGCCCACACCTACTTCCGAAACGTGATGGGCCTGTACGACTCTGCCATGACGCCCGACATCCACGTGGCGCTGCGCGCCGAGACGTTCATCTCGGACGGGGCGCCGCTCAGCTGGCTGGGCCAAAACGGCGCGTGGATCATGGGCACCGCCTCCGACATCGACTACAACCCCAGCCGCGACGCGTTCGACGTGTACGCCCATAGGTGGGACCGGGCGGGGCGGACGGTCGGCTACTGGGAGCCGATCTCCTACCGGGGTAAGCACAATCCGGTCAGCTGGAACTACTGGCGGATCCTGCTGGAGCTCTACAAGGGCGTGTCGTACATCGCGGTCTACGGCGAGCAGATTCGGCACGGCGGCAACGCCCAGTACCGCGCCGCCTTCGACTTCGCGAACCGCTACGCGGGCAGCGCGGCCACGCCGCAGACGTCACCGGGGGCGTTCATCGCGCTGCGCAAGGGCCGCGGCCGCACGGCCGGGAACCTCGGCCAGTTCATGACGCAGTACGCGCCTGGCCAGACCTCAACGGCGCTCAGCAGCGGGCAGGGCAGGCACATGATCGGGCCGCCCCGCCAGCGCTTCGGCCGTTACGCGCGGCGGATCGCCGGACACACCTCGCGGTCGCGGATGGGATTCCGGCTGAACAACGACTTCGTGGCCGGCGTGAGCGGCCGCAGGGTGGTGATCGGGGTCTGGTACCTGAACGGCGGCCACGGCCGCTTCCGGGTGTCGTGGGGCAGGTCGGCCTGGGACCGGCACGTCGTCCACAAGACCGGCAGCGGCCGCTGGAGGCACTTCACGACGACGATCGACGGCTCGCTGCTGCGGGGGCGGCTCGCCCACGGCTGCGACATCTCGCTGAAGGCGCTGGGCCGCTCCAGGACCGCTTCCACATGGTCGAGGTACGCGTTCGCGGCAGGTAGCATGGCGGCATGCCGGCCACCCTGCCTCTCGACCTCGAGCGCTATCCGATCGACGACCTCGACGGCGAGCGGGCGCGGGCGCTGATCGCCGACTGCCGCTCGCAGCTGGAGCGGACCGGCCTTTGCCTGCTGCCCGGGTTCCTGGGTCCCGACGCGGTGGCGCAGTCGGTGGCAGAGCTCGAGCCGCGGGTGGAGGGTGCCTTCCGCAAGGAGCGGGCGATCGTGGCCATGGACGAGTCGGAGATCGACTCCGTCGCTGGACGCGGATGACCCGGCGCGGACCGCCCACCGCCACTCGATGCGCACGATCGCCTACGACCTGATCGGGCCGGATTCACCGATCCGGGCGCTGTACGAGTGGGACGGGCATCACCGAGTTCCTGTCGGAGCGTCCTGGGACGGCGCGTCTACCGCTGCGACGATCCGCTGATCGCGCTCGTGATCACGGCGATGGTGCCGGGCGGTGAGCAGGGCTGGCACTTCGACGACAACGAGTTCGTGGTCTCGCTGCTGCTGCAGAGGCCGGCCGAGGGCGGCGAGTTCGAGTACGTGCAGATGATCCGCGACGAGCGAGGACCCCGGCACCGATCGCATCCGGCGCGTGTTCGAGGGCACGAGCGACGAGGTGCGGACGGCGCCGCTCGCTCCGGGGACGCTGGCGTTGTTCCGCGGCACGCCGCTCGCTGCATCGCGTGTCTCCGGTGGTCGCCGGGCCCACCCGTCTGATCGCACTGCTCAGCTTCGACCCGCAGCCGGGCATGGTGTTCCCGGCCAAGGTGCAGCTCAACAACACCGGTCGCACGACGCACGGGTGAACGTCGGGGCATACCTCGACCGGATCGGATACGCGGGTGCGGCCGAGCCCACGCATGCGGTGCTGGCCGAACTGCAGCGCGCGCACATGCTGACGGTTCCGTTCGAGAACCTGGACATCGCGCTCGGGCGCCGGCTGGTGCTCGACCGCCACGCGAACTACGTGAAGATCGTGGAGCGGCGGCGCGGCCGGCTGGTGCTTCGAGCTGAACGGCCTGTTCGTCTGGCTGCTGGAGCAGCTCGGCTACCGCGTCACGCTGCTCGGCTCGCGGGTGCAGGGCGAGCGCGGCGCCGGCTGGGAGCTGGCCCACCTGCTGCTGCGGGTCGATCTCGACCAATCATCTAGTCGATGTCGCGGAAGAACGTGAAGTAGAACTGCCGCCAGGCCGTCCACCAGTCGTCCGCGCGCGACACCAGCGTGCGGCCGTCGACGATCTCGACGACGGCGTGGTGGCGGTAGCGCTCGACCTCGTCGCTCGTCGCGAGCTCGACGCGGATCTCGCAGGGCGAGCCGGGGTCGTAGGGCGGCACGGCGGCGAGGTCGGACAGCGCGCTCGCGGCCGCCTCCTCGATCAGCTCGCGCGCCCGCAGCCGGCGCGATGTGGCGGGCGCTGAAGCGGCCGAGGCCCTGCTTGACGGCGACCGTC
The DNA here is from genome assembly GCA_963737445.1 of uncultured Actinomycetes bacterium. GTDB lineage: Bacteria > Actinomycetota > Thermoleophilia > Gaiellales > JAICJC01 > JAICYJ01. The sequence continues at coordinate 77,105 of CAVTSO010000018.1, forward strand.
GTGAGGCCGTCGCCGAGCAGCGCCTTCGCCTCGCGGCAGGCGGCCCGGTCGCCCGTCACCATCAGCACCGGGCAGCCCCAGGTGCCGCACAGCGCGGCGTTGATGCCGGTCTCGCCGACGAGCGTGCCGTTGAACGACGAGGTTGCGCCAGCCGGTGCCGGAGACGGTGTGGTTCATGCACGCCGTCCGGCGTGCCCGCCATCGCGTGCATGCCGACGAACAGCGCCGCGTCGCAGCCCTGCTCGAGGAACTCGGTGTACTCGCGTCCACTCCTGCTGCACGACGAAGTCGCAGCGCGGATCGAGCAGGTCGGGGATCAGCGAGTTGAACGTCCAGCCCTTGCCGGCGCCGTGGCAGTCCATCACCACGACCTCCGTCGCGCCGCCGGTGAACGCGCCGCGCACGGCGGCGTTGATCTCCTCGGTGTAGAGCCGCGAGCGCTCGGCGTGCAGCGGCTCGCCGCCCGTCGTCTCGGCCCACTTGGTGACGCCGGCGATGCCCTCCATGTCGCTGATGATGAAGACCTTCACGGCCGATAGCCTACATACGTGATTGAGCTGTTTCTGCGAGAGGAGCTGATCTCCATGGCCGCCGACGACGGCGCCATGCGGGAGCGGCTGGTCGAGGACGGCAGCCTGTTCGACGGGTACAACCCGCTGATGGCGATCGTCCACCGCGCGCAACGGCGACCGCCTGGGCGAGATGGTGGACGCCCACGGCTGGCCGGGTGGCGACCATGGTCGGAGAGGACGGAGCCGACGCGGCATGGCTGGTGCTGCATCACGCGATCGGCGATCCGGCGCTGCAGCGCCGCTGCCTGCCGCTGCTCGAGCAGGCGGCCGCGCAGGGCGAGATCCCGGCCTGGCATCCGGCCACGCTGCTCGACGGCATCCGCTTCTACGAGGGGCGCCCGCAGGTCTACGGAAGCATGTTCGACTGGGACGAGTCGGGCCGCCTTGTGCCGTGGGTGATCGAGGACGCCGAGGACGTCGACGAGCGCCGCGCGTCGGTGGGCCTGCCGCCGCTGGCCGACCAGGTCGCGAGCGCGCAGGCGGCGGCCGAGCAGGAGGGCGACCACCGGCCGGCCGACCCGGCCGTGCGGCGGGAAGAGGCCGAGCGCTGGGCGCGCTCGGTCGGCTGGCGCGACTGAGAGAACGGTCGCCGCGAGGGTCGGCAGGGGTGTCACAGCGTGCCCGCGGCTGCCCCACGGCCCGGGCACACGCGAGGAGTCAAACCCCGACTCGGCCGGCGTCGAGCGGTCCGGCACGCGATCGTTGCAGGTTGTTGCGAGACCGTGACGGGCGGCCGCGTGGTTGGGCGGTGCCGGGACCTGGGGGCGTGATGTTTCCGGCGGTCGCGAGGTGCGGATCGGTGCCGGTGGTGGCTGGGATCGTTGTGGCGGCGTGAGGATCGTTGCGGGATTGCGTGTCACGCACCGGTCACGGATCTGCCTGGCCCTTCCGGAACAGGAGCAGCGCGAACCCGAGCGTCTCCCGGCCGCCCAGCTCCGTGTAGCGCCGCCGGCCGTTTCGGATCCAGTCCAGGAACTCCGCCAGGCCCGGCTCGCCTGGGTGCTCGGCCGCGTACCGCTCGCCGTTCGCGGCCCAGGTGCTCCTCGTAGCCATCCCACTGCTCGACGCTGCTCGGCAGCGCCCGTCACCAGTGTCAGGCCGTGTGGCGCTCCGATCGCCAGCGTCGCCGCCCGTCCAGCATGTCGTCGATCGTCGCCCCCAGCGCATCCAGGTAGTCCTCGCCGGGCGTTTGTCGCCAGTAGCCGTCGCCCAGCAGTACCAGGCCGCCCGGCCGGGCCAGTGCGGCCAGCTGGCCGATGCCGCTGACGGCTCCCACCGAGCAGACCAGGTCGAACGATGCCGGCTCGGCCGGGAACGACCGTGCGTCGCTGGCCACCAGCCGTACGCCTGGAATCGGCGACGTTCCCGGGTGCAGATCGACGCCCGTGCCGTCGATCGGCGCGCGCGACGCAAGCCACCGCAGCAGCGCGCCCTTGCCGCAGCCGAGGTCGAGCACGCGCGCCCCAGCGGCCAGCCCGGCTCCGTCGAGCAGCCGCTCGAAGCTGGCCTCGTCGTAGGGCCCCATGAACTCCAGGTCACCGTGCGCGATCCGAGACCAGTCGCTTCGCCGCATCAGTCCAGGTACTGCACGAAACCGTCCGGCTCCAGCCGTGCCGGCGGCTGCCAGTCGCGGTCGGCGTAGCCCAGGTGTAGCAGTCCCAGCACGTGCTCGTCGTCTCCGACCGCCACGGCCGCCCGGCCCTCGGCGCTTCGCAGCACCTCTGGGGTGCGCCAGTAGGTCGCGATCCCGCGCGCGTGGGCGGCCAGCATGATCGCGTACACCGCGCAGGCTCCCGCGGCGACATCCTCCTCGTCCTGCGCCTCGTCGCCGGTCTGAACAACGGAGCAGACGACCAGCGTCGGAGCACGATCGAGCTTGGCCGCGCCCTCGGGGTGCGCCTGCTTCAGCGCCTCCAGCGACCGCGGCCCCAGCACCCGGAACCGCCACGGGTTCGTGAGGTGGTGGTTGGGCGCCCAGCGGGCTAGCTCGAACAGCTGGTCGAGCTGCTCGCGCAGCACCGGATCGGGCCGGTACACCTTGTGCGTGCGGCGCGTGCGGATTGCCTCATCGACGTTCACCGCAGCCGTCCGTGGGAGTGGTGGAGCATGTCGCGGGAACTGTAGACTCGGCGTGATGAGGATCAGGGCAGCCGTGCTTGAGGAGTTCGGGGCGCCGTTGGTCGTGCAGGAGATCGACCTGGCCGAGCCCCGCGCCGGCGAGGTGCTGGTGCGCCTGGTCGCCTGCGGCGTCTGCCACACAGACCTCTACACCGCCTCGGGCGCCGACCCCTCCGGCTACGCACCGACCGTGCTCGGCCACGAGGGCGCAGGCGTGGTCGAGAAGGTCGGCCCGGACGTCGGCTCGCTGGCCGTCGGCGACCACGTGGTCACGCTGTTCTCGCCCCAGTGCGGCAAGTGCGTGCACTGCCTCAGCCCCAAGACCAACCTGCTGCCTGGCCATCCGCGACATGCAGGGCAAGGGCTACCTGCCCGACGGCACGGCGCGCCTGTCCCGCGACGGCGAGCCGATCCGCCACTTCATGGGCACCTCGACGTTCGCCGAGTACACTGTGATGCCCGAGATCGCGCTGGCGAAGATCTCACCGGAGGCGCCGCTCGAGGGCGCCGCGCTGTTCGCCTGCGGGCTCTCGACCGGCCTCGGCGCTGCCATGAACACCGCCAAGGTCGAGGCCGGATCGACCTGCGTCGTGTTCGGCGCCGGCATGGTCGGGCTGGGCGCCGTTGCCGGCTGCCGCCTGCAGGGCGCCGAGCGGATCATCTGCGTCGACATATCGGAGGGCCGGCTTGAGCTCGCGCGTGGGCAGGGCGCCACCGAGACCATGATCGGCGGCGACGACGCGGTCGAGCGGATCGTCGAGATGACCGGCGGCTTCGGGGCCGACTACACCTTCGAGGCCACCGGCAACGTCAAGGTGATGCGCCAGGCCGTGGAGTCGGCGCGCATGGGCTGGGGCCTGTGCACGGTGTGCGGAGTGGCCGGCCGCGGCGAGACGCTGGACGTGATCCCGCGCTTCCTGATCACCGGCCGGCGGATCGCCGGCAGCTCGTTCGGCGGCGTCAAGGGCCGCGACGGCGTGCCCCGCCTGGTCGACATGTGGCTGGACGGACAGATCGACGTCGACCCCTTCATCTCCCACCACATCACGCTGGACGAGGTCAACCACGGCTTCGAGCTGATGGAGGCGCAGGACGGCATCCGCAGCGTGATCGGGTTCGGCGCCGCGTGATCATCGAGCGGGTCGAGCACCCGACCTGGACGTCGAACGCCTACCTGGTCGCCGATCACCATGGCGGCCACGGCGTCTACATCGATGGCAACGGCGTCACCGAGCCGCTGGCGGCCCGGGTCGCGACCGATGACATCACCATCACCCACGTGCTGGTCACGCACGGCCACGCCGACCACGTGGTCGGCGTGGAGGAGACGGCAGCCCGGCTGGGCGTGCCGCTACTGCGCTGGCCGGAGCTGGCCGACGGCCAGGAGGTGCATTCCGGCGATCTGCGGATCCAGGCCATCTACACCCCAGGACACTGCACCGACCACCTCAGCTTCCTCGTCGACCAAAGCGACGTGTTCACCGCCGACGTCTTGTTCAAGGGCACCCTGGGCGGCACCGCCGGCGGCGGCGAGAACGGCTACGCGGACATGCGCAGGTCGATCGACCGGCTGATGGAGCTCGACCCGGCGGTGCGGGTGCACCCCGGCCACACGCTGCCCACCACCATCGGCGACGAGTGGGAGCACAACCCGTTCATCCGGATCTGGCGCGGCCTCGACCCGGAGGGCGACGCGCCCTGCACGGTGCGCGGCCAGCCGGCCACCCTGATCCTGTGGGCACCCGACTACGACGGCACCAACAAGGCCTGGGTGCGCTATCCGGACGGCCGCGACGCGATCGTGGGCGGGTCGCAGGTCGAGCGCTGATGGCCTGGTCGGTGGCACGGATCGAGGCGGTGGGCAGCAACGCCGAGCCCGGGTTCTGGGAGGAGTGGGCCCGGGAGCCCGACTTCGGCAGCCGCTGGCAGTCGATCGGCGATCACTTCGGGATCGCCGGATTCGGCGTCAACGCCAACGTCGCCGACGCCGGCCGCGAGCTGATCGTTCCGCACAGCGAGACCGAGTACGGAGGCCAGGAGGAGCTGTACCTGCTGCTCCGCGGCGGTGCCCGCTTCACGTGTGACGGCGAGACGGTCGAGCTGGACGCCGGTGAGATGATACACGTCAGCCCCGAGGTGGTACGTGATGCCGTCGCGCTCGAGGACGCAACGCTGGTGCTGTGCGTGGGCGGCACGCCCGGCCGGGCCTACTCGCCGAGCTGATGGCGACGCGCGCCGACCCGCTCGCTGCGGGAGCCGTGGGCGGCCGGGAAGGGCAGTTCGTGCTGGTCGAGTGGTCCGATCCGGGCGGGCTCACCAGCCGCGAGCGGCCGATCGCGGGCCTGCACGTCCACCACTCCGACGACGAGGCCTGGTACGTGCTCGAGGGCACGCTCGGGTTCCGCGTGGGCGACGACGAGGTGGAGGCAGGTGCCGGCGCGGCGGTGTTCGTGCCGCGGGGGACGCCGCACTCGTTCTGGAACGCGGGTGACGGACCGGCGCGCTACGTGCTCGTCATGCCCCCGCGGCTGAAGGCGCTGGTCGAGGCGCTGCACGCTCCCGGGGCAGGCGACTTCGCGGTCATCTTCCGCGAGCACGCGTCCGAGCTGCTCTAGATGGTCGCGATCTAGCGGTCGCGACGGATCCGGCTCAGCCAGCCGCTGCCGGGATCCTCTTCGGGCTCGACGCCGTCCTCGACGACGACCAGCTCGCGCAGGGCCGCGATCGACAGGCCGGGCTGCTGAGAGGGCTCCTGGCCCCCGGACAGTACGCGGTCGATCTTGGCGATGCTGTCGTTGTCGACGTGCAGGAACCGGCATCCGACCACGGTGTGTCCCGGCTGGTGGGCGGGTCGCACGGAGGCCACGCGCACCTCGCCGTTGATCGAGTCGGCGAAGAAGCGTCCGTGGAACATGAGCCGGTCGCCGACCCGCAGCACGCGGGCGGTCGTGAAGGCGACGCCGGTGCGCGAGAGGTCGTCGAGCGTTCCGTCCACGCGATCGCGGTCGACCACCTCCTGGCAGTTGACCGCCTCCAACCAGGCGACACCGCCGGTCGGCACGCGTTCGGCCGCCCGCCGGCTCTCGTCCACCTGGATGGCGCCGGGCACGAGCTGCACCATCGCAAGATCCTGGGTGTGGTAGCTGGCGTCGTCGACGTTCAGGTGCAGCTCCCACGGCCGCGCGTCCGGGCCGACCACCCGGCCGGTCAGCGTCATGCCGGTGGCGACGGACAGGCGCGGCGCCGTGACCGTCGCGCGCTCGCCCTCGAGCGAGATCAGATGGATGCGCAGGATGCCGCCGCCGTCGAGCTCCAGCTCCACGTCGGGCTTGTTGAACAGCAACGACATCGCATCTGTCGGCGAGAGTGTCATGGCCCCGGTATCGGCCATCCGGCGCCGATGCCTTAGCGATTGAGCGGTGTCGGCGGCTACAGGAACGTCGCGATGATCGCGATCGCGATCGGCACGACGAACCAGGCCAGCGCCGTCAGCGCGATCGCGGCCGCCGCGATCGCCGCGCTGTCGTCCCGGGGCGGGTTGCCGCAGTGGCCGATCGTCTCGTACAGCGCCGCCAGCGACGGGTCGAGCGTCACCTTGATGCGGCGGTGGGCGAGGCCGGCGCCCTGCAGCAGCACCCACGCCAGCACGGCGAACACGATCGCCAGGATCACGCCCAGCGGCACGATCAGCAACGGTCCCTGGCCCTTGACCGCGCCGAACTGGCGCGCGATCGACGCCAGCACCGGCACCGCTGCGCCGCCGATCAGCACGGTCGGCAGCGGCAGGCTTCCGCCCTTGTAGCCGAGCGTCAGGCGGTCGGCCTGGATCCTCGCCCGCGCCAGCATGCGGCGCTCGGCGCTGGCCGTCTGCGACTGGCTCTCCCGGCGTGCGTACAGCCGGGATAGCGCGTGCACGACGTTGGAGACGTGGCCGCGCACGATCGTGCGTGCGACGAACTGCACGGCTGCGGCGGCGGTTCCCGAGAACGGGCCCAGCCGGCGCAGCACCGGATGCTTCCAGCCGTCGCGGTCGAGCACCTCCAGGGCCCGCATCACCAGGCGGTGGCTCTGCTCGAACCGATCCGGATACGCGAGCGGTCCGGCGGCGGCGATCTCCCCAAGAAGGGCGGCCTCCGAACGCGTGTCCACGCCGATCTCCGCCGGGGCCCGCTCCGCGGCCTCGTTCGGGTCGCCGCTCAGCAGCTGGAAGGTGGTGGCCAGCTGCTGCGTCACCTCGTCCAGGATCAGGTGGTCATCGGGGAGCCGACCCCGGGGCATCCATTCCCGCCTACGGTAGCGGCCGGCCCGGCGGGCGCGGCGGCGCCCGGTTAACGTTCCAAAACGGTCAGACTTTGCGTGGTTAGTGAACATTCACTAATCTATCTGTTATGGCCGTGGCACCGAGACAGAGACTGACGCGCGATGAGCGGTACGAGACGATCCTCGCGGCTGCCCGCACCGTCTTTGCCAGGCATGGCTACCACCGGGCCGGCACCGCCGAGATCGCCCGCGCAGCGGGCTGCTCGGAGCCGATGCTCTACAAACACTTCCCCTCCAAGCAGGCCCTGTTCGCAGCCGTGCTGGTCGACGCGACGACCCAGCTCAAGGAGCGGATCCACACCATGCTGGACGGCTGCGACAACGGCCTCGAGCAGATGGTGATGATGGTCGGTGACCTCTCGCACGATCCGGTCATGATCGAGGTGTCGCGCCTGCGGATGCTTGCGATCACCCTGGCCGACGATCCCGTGATCAAGCGGGCGCTCGCCCAGAGCGTGACCGAGATGCGGCGCCGGGTGGTCAGCTCGGTCGCCCACATGCAGGAGATGGGCACGGCCCGCTCCGACATCGATGCCGATCAGATCGGCTGGCTGTGGCTGGGCTTCGTGCTCGCCGCCGGCTTCCGCATGGCCCTCGAAGGACCCGAGGTCGCAGACCAGCTGCCCAAGATTCCACAAACGCTGCTCGCTTTGCTGCAGACGAATCCCCAGGAGGTGGATGGATGACCAAGGACCATCCAAACCACAAGTGGTGGACCTTGTTCGCCATGTGTTTCGCCCTGTTCATGATCATGCTGGACAACACGGTGGTGAACGTCGCGCTGCCGACGATCCAGCGTTCGCTCCACATCACCAACCCCGAGAACCTCGAGTGGACGGTCAACGGCTACGTGCTCACGTTCGCCGCGCTGATCCTGCTCGGCGGCAAGCTCGGTGACCGCTTTGGCCGCAAGCGCATCTTCCTGGTCGGCCTCGCGATCTTCACGGCCGCGTCGGCCGCGTGTGCGCTGGCCACATCCGACACCCAGCTGATCGCGTTCCGGTCGCTGCAGGGCGTCGGCGGCGCGCTTTTGAACCCGCTGTCGCTGTCGATCCTGGTGTCCGCCTTCCCGCGCAAGCAGCTTCCGACCGCCATTGGCGTCTGGGCCGGCATCTCCGGCCTGGGCCTGGCCATCGGACCGCTGCTGGGCGGATTCCTGGTCGAGAACGTGTCCTGGTCGGCCGTGTTCTGGATCAACGTCCCGATCGGTGTGATCGCCGCCCTCGTCACCTGGTGGGCCGTGGTCGAGTCAAGCGATACCACCACCAAGACGCTCGACCTGATCGGCGTGGTGCTGGTCACGGCCGCGCTGTTCTCGCTGACGTGGGGGCTGATCAAGACCGGCAGCCACTCGTGGACGTCGGCCTACACGCTGTTCTTCCTGGGCACAGCCGCCGTGCTGTTCGCCGCCTTCATCTGGCGTGAGGCGCGAACCCGCGAGCCGATGCTGCCGCTCAGCTTCTTCCGGTCGCGGGTGTTCTCGGCCTCGAGCGCGGTGGTGCTGATGGTCGGCTTCGCCATGTTCGGCATCTTCTACTTCGTGACGCTGTACTTCCAGAACGTGCTCGGCTACTCGGCGCTGCAGGCCGGCGTGCGGTCGCTGCCGCTGACCATGATGGTGATCTTCGTGGCGCCGATCGCGGGCCGGATGAGCGGCAGAGTGCCGCCGCGCTACCAGATGACGGTGGGCATGCTGTTGATGACGGCCGGCCTGCTGCAGCTGTCGCGGCTGCAGGTGGACAGCTCCTACAACATGATCTGGCCCGCGTACGTCCTCGCCGGCGTGGGCATCGCCATGACGATGCCCGCGGTGTCGGCGGCCGGGATGGGGGCGGTCGACCAGACCAAGGCGGGCGTCGCCTCCGGGGTGATCAACGCCTCCAGGCAGGTCGGCGGCGCGCTGGGCGTGGCCGTGCTGGGCGCGGTCGTGTCCACGCGGGTCGACAGCGTGTGGACAGGCCCCCAGGCGGCGGTGCCGCTGGTGACCGGCGGCCAGGGCGCCAAGATCCATCAGCTGGCGATCAGCCACGGCGCCCCTCCGGCGGTCGCCAACGCGCTCGAGAACCAGGCGCTGACCGCCTTCGTGCACGGCGTCCAGGGGGCGATGCTGGTGGGCGCGGTGCTGGCTTTCTCGGCGGCGATGACTGCCTTCTTCGGGCTGCGGCACGCGCCGGCCGTGAACCCGGCCCAGGATGCTGTGCCGGTCGAGGCGTAGCCAATCGCGATGGGCGGTGGTCGGCCCCACGGGGCACGGCCACCGCTCGCGGCTAGCCTGAGTTCGTGGCGCGCCGCACTAACCTGACTCTGCTGGCAGCGCTGCTGGCTGCGTTCGTGACCGGCGTCCTGGCGCTTTGGGTCGGGGAGTCGCGGACCTGGATCGTGACGTGGGCACACGGCGCCGCCGGCTTCGCGGCCCTGCTGCTGGTGCGCTGGAAGGTGCCGGTGGTGCGGCGCGGGCTGCGGCGTGCGCGGCCCGACATGGGCGCGGCGGTAGCCACGGCGGTCGTGGCGGTGGCGATGCTGGCCACCGGAATCGCGCACTCGCTGGGGCTGGCGGCCCTGGGGCCGGTGACGGTGCTGGCGATCCACATCGCACTCGCGTTGGCGCTGCTGCCGCTGGTGGCGATGCATGTGATCAACCGGCCGCAGCGGCCCCGGCGGGGAGACCTGACGCGGGCCGGGTTCCTGCGGTTGGCCGGGATCACCGTGCTGGCGGTCGCCGTCAAGGCGGGGTTCGAGGGCACGCTCGGCGCCTCCCGCGCGGCCACCGGCTCGCTGCGTCGCGACCAGCCCATCCCGACGTCGTGGCTGGACGACTCCACGCCGACGGTGGACGCCGGTGAGTGGCGCGATCGCATTGCCGGCCTGGCGCCGCGCTCCGTCACCTGTGCGCTGGACTGCACCAGCGGCTGGTACAGCCTCAACCGCTGGAGCGGGGTGGCCGTGGCCGACCTGCTGGGGCCGGTGCCGCCCGGCACCCGCAGCGTGCTGGTCAGCTCCCACACGGGCTACAGCCGCCGCTTCGACGTGGCCGACCTGCCGCAGCTGCTGCTGGCCACCCGGCTGGACGGCCGCAATCTGCCGTCGGCGAACGGCGGCCCGGCGCGGCTGGTGGTGCCCGGTCGCCGCGGCTTCTGGTGGGTGAAGTGGGTCAGCTCGATCGAGCCGAGCGGCCGTCCGCCCTGGTGGCAGCTGCCGTTCCCGCTGAACTGAGCGGCGGATCGCCCAGTAACCATCTACGATCCGCGAGTGACCTGGTCCCTCTCCCCGAGCCGGCCGCCCGCGATCGGTCGTGGCGGGATGGTCTCGACCAGCCAGCCGCTGGCCGCGCTGACCGGCGCGGATGTGCTGCGAGACGGCGGCAATGCCATGGACGCGGCACTGGCCGCTGCCGGCGTGCTGGCGGTGACCGAGCCCAACCAGTGCGGCGTCGGCGGCGACCTGTTCGCGATCGTCGTCCGCGACGGCGAGCCGCCGGTGGGGCTGAACGCCAGCGGGCGGTCGCCGGCCGATCCCGGCGCTGCGCGGCCCGAGCTGTTCGGGCCGCGCAGCGTGACCGTGCCCGGATGTCCGGCCGGCTGGGCCGACCTGGCCGAGCGGTTCTCGTCGCGGGGCCTGGCGGCGGCGCTGCAGCCGGCGATCGCACTCGCCCGGCGCGGCTTCCCGATGCAGCCGCGCAACACGGCCGGATGGACGGAGGACTGGGACGAGCTCTCGGGTGAGGCCCGCGAGGTGTTCCGGCCCCGTCCGTACTTCGCAAACCCGGCGCTGGCAGACACGCTGGAGACGGTCGTGGCCGGCGGCTTCTACCGGGACGACACCGCCGCCGCCATCGCCGGCGCCTGCTGGCTCGCTCCCGGCGACCTCGAGGCGCACCGTAACGATTGGGTCGAGCCGCTGGCGTTCGGCTATCACGGCTACCAGCTGCTGGAGCTGCCGCCGAACGGCCAGGGCTCGATCGCGGGCTGGGCGCTCGAATCGCTGCGCTCACCCGAGCTGCCGGACCAGGTGGAGGCGCTGGCCGCCGCCTACGAGCGCGGTTACGCGACCATCGGCGGCACCGCGTACGTCTGCGCGGTGGATGGGGACGGCATGGCCGTCTCGCTGATCCAGAGCATCTTCTACGGCTTCGGCGCCCAGGTGATCGTGCCCGGCCACGGCTTCATGCTGCAGAACCGCGGCTCCGGGTTCGTCGAGCCGCCGGGCCACCCCAACGGGTTCGCGCCCGGCAAGCGTCCCTTCCACACCATCATCCCGGCCGCCCTGCTCGATGCGGACGGCCGCTGGGCCGCGGTGCTCGGCGTCACCGGCGGCCAGTTCCAGCCGCAGGGCCACGTGCAGGTGCTGGTCAACATGCTCGAGCACGGGCTCGATCCGCAGGCCGCGCTGGACGCGCCCCGCTACCGGCTGGAGGAAGACGGCAGCGTGTCGCTCGAGCCGCCGCTGGGGGACCTGGTCGACCGCTTCGGCCGGCCGGCCAACGTGGTCGCGGACGTTAGCAACTTCGGCAACGGCCATGTCATCCACCGCGCCCCCGAGGGGATCCTGCGCGGCGGCACCGAGCCGCGGCGAGACGGTCTGGCGATCGGCATCTAGCGTCCGGGCTAGCCGGCCAGGCGCTCGTACCGCCCGGCCCGGATCACGCGGTCGCGGCCCGACTCCTTGGCCTGGTAGAGCGCGCCGTCCGCCAGCGCGATCAGCTCGGCCCGGTCGTCCGCGTCGTGCGGGAACACCGCCCAGCCGATCGATGCCGACAACCGTCGCGCCGGGGTGGGCGCGACGCCCAGCGCCTTCACCGCCAGACGGGCACGCTCCAGCAGGTCGGCCACGCCGTCCTCGTCAGCCGTCTCCAGGATCAGGGCGAACTCCTCTCCGCCGAAGCGGAATACGCGATCGGACGTCCGCAGCGACTCGCGGATGCCCTCGCCGGCCCGCCGCAGCACCGCGTCGCCCTCCGGATGGCCGAACGAGTCGTTCACCTGCTTGAAGTGATCGAGGTCGACGATCGCGAGCGTGAATCCCAGCCCGCGACGTTTCGACAGCGCCACCCGCCGCCGCAGCTCCGCCTCGAACGCGCGCCGGTTGGGCAGCCCCGTGAGCGCGTCGTGGCCGGCCGCGCGCTCCAAGTCCTCCTGCCGCAGCACCGTCCGCCACAGCGCCGACAGATGGCCCAGCAGCAGGTCGAGCGCCTGATGGTCGTGCTCGTCGCCGCGCTCGGGCTGGAAGCAGACCGAGACGTGCAGGCCCTCGCCGGCGTCGTCCACCTCGATCGCAAACCGGGGCAGGCCGTGCGACGGGTGCGTCGGCGCCGCGCCCTCGGTGACGATGAAGCAGTGCGCGCCGACCGCCTCGCGCGGCACCATGTGGGCGAAGCCGATCAGCTGGCTGCGGGTGACCGCGCCCTTGGCGCGCACGCTCCAGGCCATCACCGCCTCGATCTGGGTGCTCCACCGAGCCTCGCGCGCGCGCCGTGCATCGGCCTCGGCGGCCAGGGTGAACGCCCGGCGCAGCAGCCGGACGCCGCCGGCGAACAGGATCATCAGCCCCAGCAGGAGCGATCCCTGGCGGATCAGGTCGGCGATGTGCGCGTGCTGCCTCGAGGCTGAGCGCGCGTTCTGCGTCTCACCGGTCAGCGACGAGGCCAGCCGGTTCAGCTCCCGGGTGATCTCGGCCACCTTCCCGTTGGGTGCCGGGTTCCCCGCTGATGACAGGCCGCCCTGTCCGCCGCGAGGGCGGGCCATCTCCAGCGCGGCCGCGGTCTCCCAGGCCGCGATGTCGTGGGTGGCGCCGGCCAGCAGCTGCCGGTCGGTGCGGTGGTTGCCGGCCGTGATCGTGGCCCGTCGGAGGGTGGCCAGCGCTGCCCTCGTATCGCGGCCGCCGGCCGAGAACTGCTGGCGGTAGATCGCCTCACCGGTCGACCGGTACCCGAGCACGTTCGCCGCCTGGCCCTGGATCTGGGCCTGCAGGTGTGCCACGGCCAGCTCGGCGTCGGCGTTCGCCCGCGCCCGGCGCGCGGCGTCGTCGCGGTAGTGCGAGGCCACCACGCTGGCCATCGCCACCGACAGCAGCACGCCGATCGACGCGGCCATCCAGAGCAGCGCGAAGCGCCGGATCTGGGCCGAGGTGCGATCGCGTTCGCGCACGGCGAGGCGACCCGCCAGCGGGGAGACGGTGGGCGTCATGTTCACAACATCGCCCCGGGGCCGAATTTCAGCATCCCCCTTCGGCGGGGTTGACGCCGACGGTTTGTTAAGGCGCGCGGCGGTCGTTCGCCACGAACGCGGCGTGCGTGACCGGCATCTTCTCGGCGAAGAGGTGCTCGACCGCCTCGGCGTAGCGGCGGATCTCGCGCTGGGCGGTCTCGGAGTTGCGGAGCGACACGAAGTTCATGAGGCTGCGCGCGTTCACCGTCCAGTAGAACTGGGTGTAGATCGCCACCGGCAGCACGTTTCGCGCCACCTCCTTGGCGACGCCCTGCTCGAGTAGCTCCAGGTAGGTCTCGTAGGCGGCTCGATAGACCGCCAGCTGCGCCTCGCGCGTGTGCTCGGCCAGCGCATCATCGACCGGCTCGAAGCTGTAGGAGCCGGGCTTCCCGACCTGCGTGCGCACATCCTCCGCGGCCGGCACGTAGAACTCCGGCTCGAGCTGCGAGTAACGGGCCGACCACTCGTTGAACGACCCGATGCGGTGCCGCTGCCACTCCCGGCAGACGAAGATCGGGCACTTGATGTGGAACCGGAACGCGTTGTGCTCCGTTGGGCTGCCGTGCCGTTCTCTGATCAGAAAACGGATGAGGCCCTCCTCGCGCTCCGTCATCTCGCTCGAATGCTGCGCGAACGAGACGCGCGCGGAGTTGACCACCGACAGGTCGTCGGCCATGCTCGCGTCGAGCCGCACGAAGCCGTGGTCGAGCACGTCGATCGGGTCGCTGGAGGCGTTCACCGGCTGCTCCATGGTGGCCATGATCTCAAGGATAGGCGGGGCCGCGGTCGGTATCCGTCACTGCCGCAGGATGCGGCCGCCGTCCACGATCAGGTTCTGCCCGGTGAAGAAGTCGGCCTCGATGCAGTAGCGAACGGCCTGTGCGACGTCGGCCGGATCGCCGAGCCGGCCCAGCACCGTCTCCTCGTTGTTGCCGCGCACCTCGTCGGGCATCAGCACCGGCCCGGGGGCGACGCCGCAGACGCGCACGTTGTCGGGGCCCCAGTCGGCGGCCAGGCACTTGACCAGGTGGATCTGCGCCGCCTTGGCCGCGCCGTGCGCCGCGAACCGCGGCCAAGGCTGAATGCCGGCCACGTCGGTGATGGCCACGATCACGCCGCCACCCGATTCGCGCATCAGGCGGTACGCCGCCTGCGCACCGAACATGAAGCCCTTGGCCGTAGAATCCATCGCTGCGTCCCACAGCGGCTCGTCGATCTGCTCCGCCGGCCGCGCCTCGAACCCGGCCGAGGGGCAGTGCACGTAGACGTCGAGGCCGCCCAGCTCGGCCGCCGTCTGCTCGACCAGCTTCCGCATCAGCTCCGGCCGTGAGGCGTCGGCCGCCCGCGAGCAGGTGTGAACGCCCAGCTCCGCGATCTCGGCGACGGTGCGCGCCGCCGCCTCCCGGGAGCTGTGGTAGCTGATGCCGACGTTGGCGCCGCCGCGGGCGAGGTCGAGTGCGATCTCCCGGCCCACCCGGTGGGCGCCGCCGGCCACCAGCGCGTTCGTGCCGATCAGCCTCACGGGAGGCCGAGGAATGCGACTCGAAAGGGCCCCATGGCGGGGTATGCTAGTCGGCACGCACAAGGACAGAAGGAGTGAGCCCGCATGGCCTATGAGGTCCCCGCACTGCCGTACGACTACAACGCGCTGGAGCCCCACATCGACGAGCAGACGATGCGAATCCACCACGACAAGCACCACCAGGCATACGTCGACAAGGCGAACGCCGCGCTCGAGGGCACCGAGTGGGCCGACAAGCCGGTCGAAGAGGTGCTCAAGAACCTCTCCTCGCTGCCCGCCGACAAGCAGGGCCCGGTCCGCAACAACGCCGGCGGACATGCCAACCACTCGCTGTTATGGACGGTGCTCGGCCCCGGTGGCGGCGGCGAGCCGTCCGGCGATCTGGGCGACGCGATCGCGTCCACCTTCGGCGGCTTCGATCAGCTCAAGCAGCAGATGACCGACGCCGGCGTGAACCGCTTCGGCTCCGGCTGGTCGTGGCTCGTGGTCGGCGGCGGCGACCTGATGGTGACCAGCACCGCCAACCAGGACTCCCCGATCTCGGACGGCCAGACGCCGATCCTGGGCATCGACGTGTGGGAGCACGCCTACTACCTGAAGTACCAGAACCGCCGGCCCGACTACCTGGCCGCGATCTGGAACGTCGTCGACTGGAATGCCGTGGGCGAGCGCTACGCGCAGGCCCGCTCGGCGGCCGCGGTCTGATCCCGCGACATCCGTGAACTGACGGCGGGGTGGGGCCACGGCGGCCCCGCCCCGCCGTCGCGGTATTCGACGAGGGAGCGATGTGAGCGCAAGGACGGTCGTGTTCTTCCCGGAGGGCGCATTCGGCCCGACCAACAACTGCGTCGGCATCGGCGAGCAGCTGCGGTCTCGCGGCCACCGCGTGGTGTTCATCGTCGAGGAGTCGTTCGCGGGCACGCTCGAGGCTCGCGGGTTCGAGGAGCGGCTGATGCGGCTGGGCCCGCCCCCCGAGGTGGAGGAGGCGCCCGGGCAGTTCTGGAAGGACTTTATTCGCGACACGGCGCCGGTCTTCCGCAAGCCCACGATCGAGCAGCTGGCCGAGTTCATCCAGCCCACCTGGGCGGCGCTGCTCGACGGCGCTCGCTACGTGGAGCCGCGGCTGCGCGAGATCTTCGGTGAGCTGCGCCCCGACGTGATCGTCGAGGACAACGTGTGCGGCTTCCCGGCCGTCGTCACGGCGGAGGCACCGTGGGTGCGGATCGCCTCCTGCAACCCGCTCGAGCTGAAGGACGCGGCCCTGCCGCCCGTGTTCTCCGGATATCCGCTGGCGGACCGCAGCGGCTGGGCCGACTTCGTGCGCGAGTACGACGCCGTGCACCGTCCGCTTTGGCAGGACTTCAACGAGTGGGTGCAGGAGCAGGGTGCGCCGCCGCTTCACGACCTCGAGTTCATCCACCAGAGCCCCGACCTGAACCTCTACCTGTACCCGGCCGAGGCCGACTACCCCCGCAGCGCTCCGCTCGACCCGTCGTGGCACCGCCTGGAGTCGTGCGTGCGCACCGGCGACGGCGAGTTTCAGCTGCCCGACCAGCTGCGGAGCGGAGACGGCGCGCTGGTCTACCTGTCCCTGGGCTCGCTGGCATCGGCCGACGTGGCGCTGATGGAGCGGCTGGTGGAGGCGCTGGGGGCGACCGGGCACCGCTACATCGTGTCCCGCGGCCCGCAGCACGACCAGTACCAGCTGGCCGGCAACATGTGGGGCGAGGAGTTCCTGCCCCAGCCGGCGGTCTTGCCGATCGTCGACCTGGTCATCACCCACGGCGGCAACAACACCACCACCGAGTGCTTTCACCACGGCAAGCCGATGGTCGCGATGCCGGTGTTCTGGGATCAGTACGACAACGCCCAGCGCGTTGACGAGACAGGGTTCGGCGTGCGGCTGCCGACCTACACCTTCGAGCCCGAGCAGATCACGTCGGCGATCGACCGGTTGGTGTCCGACCGGGCGCTCCACGACCGCCTGGCCGGCATCTCGCGGCGGCTGCAGGCAGACCGTGGCGCCGTCCTTGCGGCGGACCTGATTGAGCGTCTCGCTGCCTGACGGCTCGGCGCTGGCCGAGCAGATCGCCGCCGCCCGCTGGTACGGCGGCAAGGGAGCCGTGATCGAGACCGTCACGGAACAGGATCGGCTGGAGCTGCCGGGCGGGGCCGCGCTGCACGTGCTGGCGGTGCGGTCGCAGGATCGCGCCGACGAGCGCTACCTGTACCTGACCGGCGAGGAGCGAATCGGCGAGCCGCTGGTGCAGGCGATCGCGGCCGGCGGCGACCACGGCGACTGGTCGTTTTGGCCGGGGACGGTGCTCCCGGGGCTGCTGCCAGCCGACCTCTCGCAGCGGCCGATCGGAGCCGACCAGTCCAACACGACCGTGGTGGTGGGCGAGCGGCTGGCGCTGAAGATGTACCGGCGGCTGGAGCCGGGGCCGCATCCCGACATCGAGATCGGGCAGTACCTGACCGAGCAGGCCAGCGTCGCATTCGTGCCCGCCTACGTCGGCGCCGTGCGCTGGCGCGGGCACGCCATCGCCATGCTGCAGGCCTACGTGTCGAACGCCGAGGGCGGGTGGGAGTGGGGAGCCGCGGCGGTGCAGGCGGGCGAGGTCGGCGATATCGCGCGGCTGGGTGCGAACAGCCGCACGCTGCACGGGGCGCTCGCGCAGCTGGAGTCGCGCCTTGCCACGGCCGCCGAGCAGCACGAGTGGCGGCGGTCGGCGGATGCGCAGCTCGACCGGGTGCTGGAGCTTGTGGACGCGGACACGCGCTCCGAGCTGCAGGGCTACGCGCCGCGGCTGCGCGAGGAGTTCGCGGCCGTCGGGCAGGGGCCGCCTCCGCTGCTCACGCGGGTGCACGGCGACTACCACATCGGGCAGATCCTGCGCTCCCGCGACGGCCTGCGGGTGGTCGACTTCGAGGGCGAGCCGACCAAGCCCCTGGCCGAGCGCAACGGCCTGGGTACGCCGCTGCGCGACGTCGCGGCGATGCTGCGCTCGTTCGACCACCTCGCCCGCCACGTCAACCGCGACCTCCTGCCCGGCCACCCCCGGCAGATCGAGGCGTGGATCTCAAACGCGCGGGAGGCCTTCCTGGATGCATACGGCGATCACGATCCGCTGCTGCTGCGCGCGCTCGAGGTGGAGAAGGAGACCTACGAGTTCGTCTACGCCGCCACGTTCCTGCCCGAGTGGACGTACGCGGCGATGGGTGGGATGCGATGGCTGATGGGGGTGCGGGCGCAGTGAACAGCGAGGGGTTCCTGGTCGACATCCTGGGAGAGCCGGAGGCGCTCGAGCGGGTCGCCGCCGCCTACGGCGACGCACGCCTGGAGCGGATGCTCGACCGGCCGCGCCTGCTCCTGATCGGAATGGGCAGCTCCGGCTATGCGGCCGGCACGGCCGTCGCGGCGCTGCGGGGCCGCGGCCTCGACGCACACGCCGAGCTGGCGTCGACCGGCACGCCGCAGCCGGCCGCGGCGGACACGCTGGCGGTGCTGATCTCGGCCTCGGGCGGATCCGGCGAGACGCTGGAGGCGCTGCGGCGCCACAGCGGCGCCAGCCGCGTGCTGGCGATCACGAACACGCCCTCGAGCGTGCTCGCCTCCGAGGCGGACGAGTCGCTGGACGTGCTCGCCGGCCCGGAGGCGGGCGGGGTCGCGTGCCGCAGCTTCGCCTGCACCCAGGCCGTGCTGGCGCTGATGTGCGGCGCCCCCGCAGACGACATCCGGATGGCGGCGGAGGCGGTCGCGCAGCTGATCGAGGGCCGTGAACGATGGCTGCCCGGGCTGGTCGAGGTCGCGGAGTCGAGCCGCGGCGTCTGGGTGTGCGCGCCTGCCGAGCGGTTCGGGTCGGCGCAGCAGTCCGCGCTGATGCTGCGCGAAGGGCCGAGGATCATCGCCGACGCCTGCGAGACCGGCGACTGGCTGCACGTGGACGTCTACCTGACCAAGCCGCCGGGCTACGCGCTGCTGCTGCTGGGCGGATCGCGCTACGACGCGGGGGTGGCCGGCTGGCGGCGGGAGCGCGACTTCCGGCTGGTGTCGGTGGGACGCGAGCCGGCCGGAGCGGACGCGGCGATCTCTCCTGAGTCAGGCTTCCACCGACGCCGCGGTTGAGCGTCACCACCGCCGTTGAGGCCGCCACGTACACGTTTCTGCCGTCAGGACTTGCCACCAGCTCTTGCCCCCCGGACAGCTTCTTTTCCCACGTTGCAACCCCCGGATCCGCCCGGCGAGATACAACCAGCGCTGCCGGGGTCCTGGCTCAGTTCGCCGCTGGTGGGCTCGCGGTCAAGCTTCGCGACAGTGCCCTCCTGGAACGACAGTGAGTAGACATCCTCGCCGTCGGGACTGATGGCGACGCTCTCGACCTCCCTGAGGCCTCTGCCGTCCTGGCAAACCCCGCCGGTGCCGTCGCTGCCGTCCTCGGAGATGCAGCCCGCCGTTCCAGATTTTTGGCTCAGCGCCCCGACCGCCCAGGCAGCCGTGGCGGAGAAGGCAAGTACGAAGATTGCCAGGAGGATTGCGGGAAGGACCCGGCCGCCGCGCAAATCGAGCCAAAACCGTTTCGAGCTGCGACTCATGATCTGAAACCTCCTTGTGAGTTTTATAACTATAAAACGGATGAAGAGGCCATCTGTCAGGCCATTGAACGGGCGGCGTTACCCCCTACTCGCCGGGCAGGCC
>CAVTSO010000019.1:0-548097 GCA_963737445.1 uncultured Actinomycetes bacterium
CCTCGACCGGGTCGCAGGCCAGCTCCAGCTCCATGCCGCCGCCGCCCATGGTCGCACCCGGCGCCAGCGGGTGGCCCTGCTCGCTGCGGCCGATCACGACCGTGCCGCTGACGGGCAGCGCGTCGATCGCATGCACCATCGCCTCGCAGGCGGCCGTGTCGGCCCCGCGCGGGTCACCCCGGCCCAGATAGCGGCCCGCCGCCAGCGCGCTGCGCTCGCTGACCGACGCCAGGTCGGTGCAGGGACAGCGCTCCTCCGACAGCTTCGGCTCCGGCCGCGGCTGCTGCTTGGGGCTACGAGCCTTGGTGGCCATGGCCGGGGGTGACGCGGTTGCTCATCACGGTCAGGGTACAGGGCCGGGGGCGGCGGTGGCGCGTTCCAGGATCAGGTCGAGCACCGATCGCAGCGCCTCCTCGCCATCGGTGCCATCCACGATCGGCACGCCCAGGCGCTCCGCCCGGCCCACCAGGTAGTCCTGGATGCGGCGGATCTCCCCGAAGCTGCGCAGGTAGCGATCCAGCGCGCGGACGCCGCCGGTGCTGAAGTCGCGGGCCACGAAGTGTGCCTGGTGTGCCTCCTCGTCCTGGATGGTCAGCAGCACCTGCACGACGGTCGCCGCGCGGTGCTCCGGCACCTCGACCAACCCCGGCACCAGGTGCACGCCCTCGAGCACCGTGGACAGCCCCTCCAGCACCGCCCGCTCGACCACCGCCGCCGCACCGACCGCCACCTGCTCGGCCTGCTGGATGAAGCCGTAGAGCGCGCGATCGTCCTGCTCGGGATCGGGCATCGGCATCTTCAGGCCGGCGCCCGCCTCGAACGAGCTGTAGTGCAGCGCCGGCATCAGACCGGGCGCGAAGAAGGCGCGCATGACCTGGCGCACGACGTCGGTGGAGGTGATCCGGCTGATGCCCAGCCGGTAGGCCAGCTCCGTCGCCAACGAGCTCTTGCCGGTGCCGGTGGCGCCGCCCAGCATCAGCACCAGCGGCCGCTCCCGGCGCAGTACCTTCTGCCAGGCCCGGTAGCGCTCGACCGCCGCCGGGCCGTCGGCGCGGCTCAGCACGTCCTCGACGATCGAGTGCAGCTCGGCAAGCGCGATCTCCTGGCTACCCACCTCCTGCACGGCGCGCTCGATGTCGAGCGCAAGCTCGTAGGCGTGCTCGGCCTCCACCCCCGATAGGAACAGGTTGGTGGCCATGCGGCCCTTCGAGAACGGCAGCGGGTGGCCGGTGCCGCGGATGCGGGGCTCGCGCTGGTCAGGCACGGAGCGCCACCGCCTCGTTTGCAAGCTCGATCAGCGCGGCGTCCAGGTCGGGCTCGCCCTCGGCCGGCTCGGGCACGTTGTCACAGAAGACGACGCGCACGCCGTGCTGAGCCGCATGCTCGCAGACGACGTCGATCGCGGCCGCCTTCACCTCGACCAGGAACGTGCCGGCTGCCGCAACGTCGTCCCGCGCCAGCGCCTCGCGCAGCGCCCGCCGGTCGGACAGGGCCGGCACCACCGCCACCACGTCGGCCTCGAGCCGCTCGGCCAGGGCGCCCGCCCGCTCGGGCGGCGCGGTCGTGAAGAACGCCACCGGCCCGTCGCCCAGCGGCTCCACGGGCGACGGCCGCAGCGTCACCGCCACCGTCGGCCGCCCGGGCGCGACCGCCTCGATCGCCTCGCGGGTGTCGTCGCAGCCGTGCTCGGCCATGGTGATCACGACCAGGTCGCTGCGCAGCACCTGCACCGGCCCCAACCCCGCCGTCAGCGCCGCGGCCGGGCGGTGCGCCGACGTGACCAGCACCGTGCGATCGGCGCGGAGCGGCGGCACCGCGGCACCGGACCCCTCCAGCAGGATCAGATCGGGATCGAGCGAGCCGGCCAGCCGCGCCGCCTCGGCGGCGTTCGAAAGGTACGTGCCGCCCGACAGGCCACCGCCGCAGCGGCGCGCACCGACGGTTGCGACGCCCGACAGCACGGCGTCCTCGAGGAAGTCGGAGGCCGCGTGCATCCCGGCCCGCGAGCGCTCCAGCAACTGCTCGAGGCCGACCGGTCCGTCGGACGGCACCACCAGCTCCGGCTCGGCCGGGCCGCCGCGGCCCATCGCCACCACCACCACGTCGCGTCCGGCCGCGTGCAGCAGACGGGCCGCGTGCGCCGAGACCGCCGTCTTGCCGACCCGCTTGCCGGTGCCGACGATCGCCAGCGCCGGCTGGCCGAGCGGCTCCGCCGCGGGCGGTCGCAGCTCGAAGTCGGCGCCCTCGTAGGCCAGCCCGGCGGCGAGGGCGTTCGCGGCCAGCCACAGCCGCCGCCGCTCGCTCAGCACCGGCTCGTCGGACAGGTCGAGCACGCGATCGGCGCCGTGGCGGGCGGCCGCCTCCAGCATCGAGGAGGCGGCGTCGCCGGACAGCGTCTCCAGCGGCACGCCGTAGTCGGGGTCGCCGGCCAGCTTCTCGGTGCCGCCCAGCAGCAGCGCCGCGACGACGTCGGCCGATGAAGACGCGTGCGCGAGCGCAGCCCGCACCACCTGCGGGTAGTGCTCGCCGTCCACCAGCGCGAGCACCCGCGGGCGCATCAGCGGCTCCCACGCTGGGGCGGGTGCTTCTCGTAGGCCAGCGTGCGGGTCGAGAAGCGGATGATCGTCTCGCGGTCGTGGTAGGGGTAGCGGCGGTAGATGTCGACCAGGTCGTCGCCGATCTCGACCACGTTGTAACAGGGCCGCGTGTATCCGCGCACGCGCAGCGACGAGACGGTGCCGGCATTGACAACGAACAGGTCCTCCAGCCGCCAGGCGTACGGGACGTGCTTGTGACCCGACAGCACCAGGTTGACCTTGGCGCGCTGCAGCACCTCCAGCGTGTCCCCCGCGTCGTGCACCACGTTGCGCTCGCGGCCGGTGCCGGGGATCGGCAGCAGGTGGTGGTGCAGCACGAACACGCGGAAGTCGGCCTCGGGCTGGAACTGCTCCTCGATCCAGGCGTAGCGGCTGCGCCCCACCACGCCGTGGTCGAGGTCGGGCTCCGACGAGTCGATCGCCACGAACGTGATGCCGTGCTTGCGCAGCACGGTCGAGCGCGGCCCCACCATCTCCTCGAAGTGCACGTAGCCGACGTTGCGCGAGTCGTGGTTGCCGGGGATCGTGATCACGTCCGGGCAGTCCAGCCGGTCGAGGTAGCTGCGGGCCTGCGTGTACTCCTGCTTGTAGCCGAACGTGGTCAGATCGCCGGAGCAGACAACGACGTCGGGCTGCATGTCGTTGATCTCGACGATGGCGCGCTCCAGCAGGTTGGCCACGAAGTACGGCGACCCGCAGTGCAGGTCGGAGAGATGCGCGATCACGAACGGGCGTTCCGCTGTCATAGGGTGGCGATCATAGACCGCGCTGTCCGCCCTGCGAAGTACAGTTTCCAAGCGGAATGCAGGAACAACCTCGGTTCCACGCCTACGCGGGCGACTCTCCGCCGGCCTTCGCCAACGAGGCCGAGCTCGAGTGTGCGCAGATCCTCGATTACCACGGCATCCGCTGGGAGTACGAGCCGCACACCTTCACGCTGGACGTCGACGAGGACGGCAACACGCTCGAGGCGTTCACTCCCGACTTCTACCTGCCCGAGCAGGATCTCTACCTCGAGATCACCACCATGAAGCAATCGCTCGTGACCAAGAAGAACCGCAAGCTGCGCAGGCTCCGCGAGCTGCGCCCGGACGTGCGGGTCAAGCTGTTCTACCGGCGCGACGTCGAGGCCCTAGCCGAGAAGTATGAGCTCGGCGAGGCTTCGTGAGCGTGGCCGCAGAGAACCTGCTGACGCCATCGCCCGGTGAGATCGCCTTCGGAGGGGATCTGATCGCCGGGCGGGTGGACGAGCTGGCCCGCCAGATCAGCGGCGACTACCGCGGCCGCGACCTGGTGCTGGTGACGGTGCTGAAGGGCTCTGCGATCTTTTTGGCCGACCTGTCGCGGCGGCTGACGATCCCGCACCGGCTGGACTTCATCGCGATCTCGGCCTACCGCGGCGCCTCCGCCGGGTCGAGCGGCCGGATCCGGCTGCTGAAGGACATCGACCGGCCCGTGCGCGGCGCGCACGTGCTGATCGTCGAGGACATCGTCGACACCGGCCTCACGCTCAACTACCTGTTCACGACGCTGCGGTTCCGCGGCGCCGAATCCGTCGAGGTGTGCACGCTGCTCGACCGCCCCTACCGGCGGCTGATCGAGATCGAGCCGCGCTACGTCGGGTTCACGGCCCCCGATGCGTTCGTTGTGGGATACGGGTTCGATTACCGTCAGCGCTTCCGGAACCTGCCGGACATCCACTTGCTCGCGCGCTGAGCTCGTCGCGCACGATCGAGGCCACCCGCTCGCGGTCGTGGCGCATCCCGTAGGGCCCCGCGCGGTAGGCGTCCTGGTGCAGGTCGACCAGCGCCGGCAGCTCCCGCTCCAGCCACCCGAAGTAGTGCTCGCGCACGCCCGGGCGCAGGTGCAGGAGGATCGGGCTGACGTGGTCGGCGCCGGCATCCAGGCAGGCCCCGGTCAGCCGCCGGATCTGCTCGTCGCCGTCGCTGATACCGGGCAGGATCGGCGCCATCAGCACGGACGGCCGCAGGCCCGCGTCGGCCAGCCGCGAGATCGCCTCCAGCCGGCTGCTGGGCGACGCCGCGCCCGGCTCGGTGATCCGCGCCACCGCGTCCTCGTCGGTGCCGATCGACATGGCCACGCTCACGCGCGTGCGCCCCGCCGCCTCGCTCAGCAGGTCGATGTCGCGCACGATCAGCGACGACTTGGTCAGGATCGAGAACGGGTTGCGCCGCCGCGACAGCACCTCCACCAGCCCGCGCGTCAGCCGGTAGTGGCCCTCGGCCGGCTGGTAGGGATCGGTGTTGGTGCCCATCGCGATCTCCTCGCCGCTCCAGGCGGGGTCCTCCAGCTCGCGCTCGAGCTTCTCGACCGCGTTCACCTTGACCACGATCCGCCGCTCGAAGTCCTCGCCCGAGTTCAGGCCCAGGTACTCGTGTGTGGGCCGGGCGAAGCAGTACGTGCAGGCGTGGCGGCAGCCGCGGTAGACGTTGATGGTGTGGCGGAACGGCATCCGGGACGACGCCGGCAGCGTGTTGATGATCCGCCGCGCGTTGACCGCCATGTACTCCACGCTGGGCAGCTCTCGCTGCTCGGGGCCGAACAGCGCCAGCTGCGGTTCGTCAGGTAGCCACCGCATGCCGACACTATAGCGAACATACGTTCGCCTCGCACGCGGCGGCGAACTTGGCTCTACTGCTCGCGCTCGGGCTCTGCGGCCGGCGGCTCGGCCGGCGCCGCAGCCGGCTGCTCGGCCGCCTGCCCCTCGCCCAGCTCCGCGGCCGGTGCGGCCGGGGCGGTCAGCTCCGTGCGGATCTTCTCCAGCTCGGCATCGACCTGGGCATCGGCCGAGAGCGCCGCGATCTGGCGATCGAGCGAGGAGGTGCTGGACGAGCCCACCTCGTCCAGGGCGCCGGTCGAGACCAGCTCCTCGACGGCGGACGCGCGCGCCCGCATCTGCTCCACCTGGTCCTGCGCCCGCGCCGTGGCCGCGCCGATGTCCGACAGCTCCGACGACAGCCCGGCCGTCGCCTCGCCGATCCGCACCTGCGCCTCGGCCGCCGAGTACTGCGCCTTGATCACTTCCTTCTGGGTGCGGAAGGCCTCGACCTTCTGCGACAGCTCCTGCTGCTGCGCGACCATCTGCCGCTGCTGCTCCTCGAGCCCTGCGATCTGCTGGTCGAGACCCTGCAGCTGCTCCTGCACCAGCACCTTGCGCTCCAGCGCCGTGCGGGCGAGGTCGTCGCGACCGGCCGAGAGCGCCTGGCGGGCCTGGCCGTCGAGCTTCACGACGCTCTGCTCGAGCCCCTGGGTCTGGTGCTGCAGCCGCTTCTTCGCGGTGACCACGTCGGCCAGGCCGCGCTTGGTCTTCTGCAGCATCTCCAGCTGCTTCTGGTAGCTGTAGTCGAGCGTCTCGCCCGGGTTCTCGACCCGGTCCAGCGTGCGACTGGCCTTGGCCTTGAAGATCATCGTGAACCGCTGCCACAACCCCACGGTCATTCCTCCGGAGACGACGTATCGGGCTCGGAATCTAGCGTATCAAGCCCTCGCAGGGCGCCCGCGGCATCCGCGCGCAGCCGCCGGCGCTCGCTCTGGTAGTCCTCGTCGCCGACCTTTCCGGTGCGGTGATCCTGCTCCAGGTCTCGCAGGCCGGCGTACGCGGCGTCGCGGCGCTCCATCAGCTCCAGCCGGCTGCGGTCGCGCGGCGACAGCGCCTGCTCGGGCGCTCCCCGCTCCGGCGACAGGAACGGCCAGGCCACCGCCACCACCACGGTGGCGACGATGACCGCCACGACGGCGGCCTCGATGGCGGTGCTCACGCCTCTTTGGCCAGCGCGGTCGAGTAGCGTCGCGCGAGCTGGCGGGCCTCGCGCGGATCGGGCCAGATCGTGATGGCGGCGCCCAGCACGAACACCAGGCCGGCCAGCCAGATCAGGCTCACCATCGGGTTCACCAGCGCCTTGATCACGACCTCGTTCCTGCTCGGGTCGGCGCCCTGCAGGATCGTGTAGACGTCGACGCCGCGCAGGTCGTGGCGGATGTCGACCTCGTTCGACTGCGTCTTCACGGTGTGGTCGGTGAAGTCGCGCACGGCCGGATACAGCGTCCCCTGGGGGCTGCCTCCGCGGCTGACCACCAGCCGCGCGGCCGTGTCCACGTAGTTGGGGCCGGTGGTCGAGCGCATGCCGGTATAGGTGAGCGTGTAGCCGCCCACCTGCATCGACTGGCCGGGCTTCAGCACCGCCTGGTTGACGCTGCCGTAGGCACCGGAGGCAGCGATCCCGACCACCAGCAGCACCACCGCCAGGTGCACGACGTAGCCACCGTAGCGGCGGCGGTTGCGGCTGACCAGGTCGACCAGCGCCCGCGGCCAGGAGCCGCCCGCGATCGCCCTGCGGGCCGAGGCACCGCGCGCGAACTCCAGGCCGATCGTGACCGTCACGAAGATGCACAGCGAGAACGCCGTTAGCCCCGGCCAGCTCGACCCCAGGCCCAGCAGCGCCAGCAGCGCGCCGCCGGCCGCGGCCGAGATCACCGGCCAGCGGAACGTGCGCCAGAGGCTGCCCGGCGTCGCCCGCCGCCAGGCGATCAGGGGACCGATCCCGGTCAGCGCCAGCAGCGGCAGCCCGAACGCGACCAGGAAGAAGTTGTAGTAGGGCACCGACACCGTGCTGCGCACGCCCCGCACCGCCTCGGACAACAGCGGGAACACCACGCCCCACAGGATCACGAACGCGAACGCCAGCAGCAGCAGGTTGTTGAACAGGAACGTCGCCTCGCGCGACACCACCGACTCCAGCTTGTGGTCGCTGCGGAGCAGCGGCAGCCGCCACACCAGCAGCGTGGTCGGCGAACGCCAGCACGATCGACAGGAACACCAGCAGCGCCGGCCCGACCGGCGATTGCACGAACGAGTGGATCGAGTCGACCACGCCGCTCCGGGTCAGGAACGTGCCGAAGATGGACAGCGCGAACGTCGCGGTGACCAGCACCACGTTCCAGACCTTCAGCATGCCCCGTTTCTCCTGCACCATCACCGAGTGCAGGTAGGCGGTGCCGGCCAGCCACGGCATCAGCGCCGCGTTCTCGACCGGATCCCAGCCCCAGTAGCCGCCCCAGCCGATCTCGACGTAGGCCCAGTGCGCGCCCAGCAGCATGCCCACGCCCAGCGAGGCCCATGCGAACAGCGTCCAGCGGCGCACGGAGGCCAGCCAGCGGGCGTCGGTGCGGCGCGTGATCAGCGCCGCCATGGCAAACGCGAACGGCACGGCGAACGAGACGTAGCCCAGGTACAGCGCCGGCGGGTGCGCGGCCATGTAGGGGTTCTGCAGCGAGGGATCGAGGCCGAACCCGTCGTGCGGCACGACGCCGGCGGTGCGCTCGAACGGCGAGGAGATGATCGTCGCCATCGATGCGAAGAACACCATGCAGCCGCCCAGCACCGCCGTCACCCACGGCATCAGCTCACGGTTCTTGTGCCTGTTCTGCAGCGTCACCAGCGACGAGGCGCCGGTCAGCACCGTCAGCCACAGCAGCAGCGAGCCGGGCTGGCTGGCCCACAGCGAGGTCAGCAGGTACGGCGTCGGCAGCGTGCGGCTGGTGTGCTGCAGCGACGACCGCGATCGAGAAGTCGTGGCGCACCAGCGCGACCTCGAGCAGCACCACGGCCGACACCGTGCAGACGAACGCCGCCATCACGGCGTTGCCGGCGCTGCGCATCAACCGGCGGTCGCGGCGCAACCCGGCCACCACGGACGCCACGGTGGCGTAGGTGACCAGCGCCAGCACGAGCAGCAGCAGCGCGCTGCCGACGGTGGCCAAGCTCAGGTCCCCGGGCCGCCGCCCGAGTACTTCATGCAAGATGCAATCCGACTCAGGGAGGACGTGGAGCTGATGGCCAGCATCGGGACAACTGTAGCCGCCTTCGGGGGCAGCATGGAGCGGGAGCGACCCCGCCGACCCCGGTGCGTGGGGAGACGACCGAGAGGTGCGCGATCGTGGAGATCCGACCTCGCAGCGGGACGAAGCGGCTTGTCCAATCGCCTTGCCCAACGAGGACCTCCGCCGAGGTGACCACCTTGCCGGCTGCCTTCCGTGCCGGCATACAGATCAAGGATCACGAGGCGTTCGATGGCACCCAGTGAGTCATCTCCTGCAATCGAGCCGAGCGGGTTGTCGAAGACCTGCCGCGGCGGCGTCGAGGCGCTGGCAGGACTCATCCTCGCCATCCGCCACGTCAGACCGCAGCTTCCCGGCATCCTGGCGGCGGTGGTGATCTCGACATTGGCCGTCTCGCTGCTCGATCTCTCCGTGCGGGCCAGCGCCAGCAGTTCACGCCGCAGCGAGTCGGACGCCTCGAATCCGTCCTTCAGCACCACGAACGCCTTGACAACCTCGCCGGCCACCGGGTCGGGTGTCCCGATCACGCCCGCCTCGGCGACGGCCGGATGCTCCATCAGCACGCTCTCGACCTCGAACGGCCCGATCAGATGGCCGGAGGTCTTGATCACGTCGTCGGCTCGCCCGACGAACCAGTAGTAGCCGTCCTCGTCCCGGCAAGCGAGGTCGCCGGTGAGGTACCAGCCATCGGCGAAGCAGCGGCGGTACGCGCTCGGGCTCGTCGAGGTAACCGCGGAACATGGACGGCCAGCCCGGTGCGAAGCGCGAGCTCGCCCTCCGCCCACCGGCTCGTCGACCGCGGTCGACGCGTCGCGTCTCGCCCGTGCGCCGCATGACCGCGGCCTCGACTCCCGGGAGCGGCCGGCCCATCGAGCCCGGCCGGACGTCGGTTGACGGCGAAAGTTGGCGATCATGATGCCGCCGGTCTCGGTCTGCCACCAGTTGTCGTGGAACGGCATGCCGAAGGCCTCGACCCCAGACCACCGCCTCGGGGTTGAGCGGCTCGCCGACGCTGGCCAGGAAGCGCAGCGCCGGGAGGTCGGTGCTCGGACAGCCAGCTCGGGCCGCGCCTTCATCAGCATCCGGATCGCGGTCGGCGCCGTGTACCACACCGCGACCGACTCGCGTTCCAGGATCCGGTACCAGCGGCTCGGCGTCGAAGTCGCCCTCATCGACGATGTTGGTCACGCCGTTCGTGAGCGGGGCGATGATGCCATAGGAGGTGCCGGTCACCCAGCCCGGGTCGGCGGTGCACCAGAAGACGTCGCCGGGATGCAGATCGAGCGCCAGCCGGCCGGTGATCGTGGTGGGCCACGACCGCCTCGTGCACGTGCACCGCGCCCTTGGGCGTGCCGGTCGTGCCGCTGGTGAAGTGCAGCAGCGCCAGGTCCTCGGGAGCGTCGGTGCGAATCGCGGGGCGGACGTCGGAGGCATCGGCCATCAAGACGTGCCAGTCGAGCGTGCCTTGGACTCCGGACGGCTGGTCGGGGTTGCCGATGAACGACGTGCTCGAGGTCGGGCAGCGACGGTCGCAGCCGGCGCGCACTTGCGCTCGTAGATGCGACGAGTGGTGACGAGCGACGCGCGCCTCGCGATCGCCAAGCGCGTCGGAGCGGCTCGGGACCGAACGCCGAAAACAGCGGGCAGTACACGCCGCCCGAGCTTGAGCGTCCCCAGCGCCGCGACGTACAGCATCGGGCAGGCGCCCGAGCGAGCGAGCAGACACGTCGCCCCGTTCCAGGCCGGCCGAGGACAGCGCATTCGCGAACCGGTTCGTCAGCGCTGCCAGCTCGCGCATAGGAGATATCCAGGCTGCTGCCGTCACTGGCGATGCAGCGCAGGGCGGCGACGCCGGCGCGGTCGCCGCCGCATGACGATCGACGGCCTCATGGGCGATGTTGAGCCCGCCGCCGGGGAGGCCTTCGAGCTCGGCCCGGGCGCACGACCAGAACTCCGCCGGCGGTTCGCGCTCGTACACGGCCATGTTCGGCGGGATTCCGCCGACGATCTCGGTCTTCTTTATCGTTGCGTAGCTCACATTGACACCCGTGCCAGTGGATCCCACCTACCTCGCAGACGCCTCCAGACGTGTCGCCGTCGTCGCCTGGCAGAACGGCTGGTGCAACGAGGACATGGCCGCCGCCTGACGCGAGCTCGGTATTCCGGCGCAGCGATTGACGCCGCCGGAGGCGATCCACGAGCTGCGTGCCGGCGACGTGGCGGTGGGCCGGATCGACGTCCGCGCCACGCTCGACGGCGCCGAGCCCGGTCTCGACCTGCTGCGCGTTCTGCGGCGGGTCGGGGTGCGCGTCGTCAACAGCCCGCGGCGCTGCGCGCCACGCACGACAAGCTGCACACCGCCCGGTTGCTGTCGCGGGCGCGCATCCCTCACCCCCGCACATTGCGGCTGGACGCGACCGCGGCCGGGTGCCACTCGCGGCGTATGACGCCGACCCGCGTGTCGTGGTCGCCGGCCAACGTGTGGTCGGCGCGATCCGGCGCCGGCCACGACCAGGCGACTGGCGCACCAACTTCAGCCTCGGCGGCTCCCGAGAGCCGCTGGTGCCGCAACCGGCCGCCATCCGACTGGCCGTCGCCGCCGCCGCTGCTGTCGACGGCGACCTCGTCGGCGTCGACCTGATCGCACGACCGGCGGGGCTGCTGGTGCTGGAGCTGAACGGGGCGGTCGATTTCCACCGCCTCTACTCGCTTCCAGGGCGGGACGCGTACGTCGACACGGCGAACGCGCTGCAACTCCCGGTTCTGCACCGCGCGGCCGCCGTGGCACCGGGGAACCGTCAGCAGTACCGAATAAACCAGCCGGCTGCCAGAGCGGCCACCCGGCCCAGCGCGCCGGGCTCCTCGAACAGGTGGGTCGCGCCCGGGACGGTGACCAGGTCGGTGATGCACCGCATCCGGCTGCGGGCATCCTGGTTCAGCTCGAGCACCTGCCGGTCCTCGCCACCGACGATCAGCAGCGTGGGAGCTGTGACGCCGGCCAGGTGCGAACCCGCCAGGTCGGGGCGGCCGCCCCGGGACACGATCGCGCTGACATCGTCGGCGTCGGCGGCCGCCCACAGGGCGGCGGCGGCGCCGGTGCTGGCTCCGAAATAGCCGAACGGGACGTCGCCGACAGGCGAGTGCGACCGCAGCCAGCTGCGGGCGGCGTCCAGCCGCATGCCCAGCAGCCGCACGTCGAAAACCCGGCCGCGGTCGGCCGCCTCGGCCTCCGAGAGCAGGTCGAACAGCAGTGTCGCCAGGCCGGACTCGTTCAGCCGCGCGGCCACCAGGTGGTTGCGCGGGCTCTTGCGGCTGCTGCCGCTGCCATGCGCGAAGATGACCGCGCCGCTGACCTCGCGGGGTACTCGCAGCTCGCCGGGGAGCAGCACCGGCCCCGCCTCCACGACCACCTGTTGGGCGACCGGCACCCCCGCGGCCTCCAGCAGCGCGGTCACGCGCTCGTCGGGCACCTGATCGAAGCGGTCGTACCAGGCTCCCACGGCGATCATCTCGGCCGGCTGCTCGAGGCAGACCACCTCATGGCCGGCGCGGCCCAGCATGGCCACGGTGGACGGGGCGCCTACCGGGACCGCGACCACGATCGACGCCGCTCCCTGCCGGCGGGCCCAGTCGACCGCTGCGACCATGGTCGCCCCGGTGGCCAGGCCGTCGTCGACCAGGATGCAGCGGCGCCCCCTCACGGGCACCGGCTCACGGCCGCGGTGCAGCAGCGCGTCGAGCGCCTCGGCGGACGCACGCGCCCGCTCGACCATCACGTCCACGCCCCCACCGGTGTCCGCCGCTTCCGGCCGCAGGTAGAGCCCGCCGCCGGGGGTGACGGCGCCGATCGCGTACTCGGGCTGGTGCGGTGCCCCGATCTTGCGCACTGCCAGCGCGTCCAGCGGCAGCCCCAGCGTTCGCGCCACCTCGGCGGCGACCTCGACGCCACCGCGGGCAAGCCCGACCACCACCCCCGACCGGATCCCCTCCCACGCCAGCCGGTCGGCCAGCGTGCGGCCGGCGTCAGCCCGGTCGCGGAAGACGCGCAGGCCGCTCGATGAATCAGCCGCTCGAGAAGTGGATGAGATTCGGCGCACGGTGAAACCGTCAGGTGGCGGCGGTACCGGTCGGGGTCGGAACCTCGGCCAGCGAAAGCCATTCGCGCCAGGGCTCGAGGCGCTTGACCTGGTCATAGCGCGCCAGCAGAGTGCGGTTGCCCAGCATGCCGGTACGGATCACGAGCGTCTGGTCGCCGTCGATCACGCGCAGCACCGTCCCCAGGCGACCGGCCGGGCCGTCCACCCGGAAGCCGTCGCTGTGCGCGAGCCAGTAGCGCTCGTCGACCACCGTCCGCGACACATCGTGCTCCGTCTCGCCAGTCAGCCGCAACATCAGGGATCGGGGAACCATGCCGGGAGTGTGACAGCGTGCAGCACGGCCGGAATCGGCGACTTCCGGGATCCGCCGTGCGGGAAACCCCTGATCGAGTCGACTCGCGCGCACCTGAGGTCGACTGGCGCCGGTATCCGGAGCGGTGCGCCATCCGGCCATCCCCGCCGACCTGCTAGCCGCGCGATCATCGCAACGTCATCCGGATCGCCAGGATCGCACCGCATCCCGCTCCCGACCCGTGGCGTCCGCGACCTGCGCCACCCCATCGGCCGACATCCCCCTTCTCAGCGAGATCGGCTCCAGCCTTCGCCATCACGGACGAAGACCGCCTCCCGCCGCCCGACGGTCGCGGTCGCAGTGCCCGCCACCGCAACCGGCACAGGCCCGCCTGCGGTGATGCTCAGCCGACCTCCCTCGACCTCGATGGCGACGCTGCGTCCGTGGTAGCGGATTGCCGCGCTCACCCGTCGCCACTCCCGGGCCGGACGCGGGTCAACCAGGAGCGCATCTGCCGAGGCGCGCACGCCCAGGAACCCCATCACGATCGCCTGCCACAGGCTGCCCATGGCGGCGATGTGCAGGCCGGCTGCGGTGGTGGCGCTGAGATCGTCGAGGTCGATGCGGCTGACCAGCCGCATCGCCTCCAGGGCCTGCGCCGGCCGGCCTGCCCGCGCCAGCAACGCGGCATGAACACCGGGCGACAGCGAGCTGCCATGGGCCGTCCTCGGCTCGTAGAAGTCGAGATTGGCGTCAAGCGACCCCGGCTCCACCTCCTCGGGCACCAGGTGGTGGAGCATCAGCACGTCTGCCTGCTTGACCACCTGAGCCGCCCTCACACGATCACGCCCGAGCAGCAGATCGGCAGCGATCGGACGCCGCGGCGCCAGGTCACGGATGATCAGGTCATCCAGTCCCATGAAGCCCGCGAACTGCTCGTAGATGCGCGTGTCCACGTCGTAGCCGTCGACGAGCGCGTCCGCCAGCTCCAGCCATCGCCGTCGTTCCTCCTCACCGACCAACGCCAGGTCCTCCGCCAGCGCGGCGGCGCGGCGCAGGTTCCAGCGCGCCATCACGTTGGTGAACGCGTTGTCGTCCACCAGCTCGTGGTACTCGTCTGGCCCGATCACGCCGTCGAGGTGGGCGGCCCCGGCCCGATCCCAGCGTGCCCGGGACGCCCAGTAGCGTGCGGTCTCGATAACCAGGTCGCTTCCTCCCGCTCGCCAGAACGAGGTGTCGCCCGTCCAATCGACGTAGCAGCTGGCGGCCCAGGCGACGTCCGCCACGATGTGCTCCTCGATCTCGCCGGTGCGGATCCGCACCAGGCCTCCGCTGACCGGATCGTGCACCTGCGAGGGGGTGACGTCGGTTCCGGCGTCGGTCGACTCCCACGGGAAGCGGGCACCGGCCCAGCCCGCCGCACGCGCAGCCGCCATCGCGGCCGGGAGCCGGTTCAGGCGGTAGGCCAGCATCGCGCGTGCTGATGCCGGGTGGGTCGCGGCGAGAAACGGCAGCACGAACACGTCGGCGTCCCAGAACACATGGCCGCGGTAGCCGGGGCCGCTCAGCCCGCGCGCGCCAACGGACGCCTCACCACGCTCGCCGGCGCACGACATCAAGTGGAACAGCGCGAACCGGACCGCCCGCTGCAACTCGTCGTCGCCGACGATGCGGACGTCGGCTTGCTGCCATCGTCGAGCCCAGGCCGTGCGGTGCTCATCGAGCAGGCGGTCGAAGCCGGCCGCCGCGGCACTGTTCGCCGCCGCGATCGCGGCGGTCGGCGCTGGCAGCCGGGCGCTGGAGCTGTGGTAGGCGACGTACCGGTCAAGCGTCTGCGGCGCCTGCCGGCGCTCGCGCGCGGCGGCCACCACCCCGCCGCGGCCGGCAGCAATGCGCATCCACGGCGTTCCTTCTACCCAGCCATGCTCGACGCGCCGGCCGGTTGGCGCCTCCAGCGGAGGTGCGTCCGACCCGCAGGCGACCCGCAGCACCGCGGTCGCGCCGCGCACTCGTGACGCGAACAGCACCGCGTCGCGTTCGTGGCGTCCCGCGGCCCCATCCCATAGCACACCGGCGTGGAGATCGAGCGTCCAGCGACGATGGCCATGATCGTGGCTGGGTGATCCCAGCCGGTGCCAGACCGGACAGGCAACCAGGTGCGACTCCGCGCCCCGCCCCTCATACACGCCCGCCATCAGCACACGGGCGCCGGCCCGCTGGTGCGACCACAAAGGCCCCCCGGTCGTGCCCAGCCTTCCGTCCGCGAGCGTGAACAGCGGCGCTGCCGCACGTCGCCCCTGGCCGGGCGGCTTCTCGATCGTCCACCCTCCTGCTTCGTCAGGAAGCGGCAGTTGCCCCAGCTGCCTGCGTCGGACCTGGTCGGCGATCAGTGCAAGGAAAGTGTCTGGGCCGCCGCCGACATGGATCACCCAGCTCGGTACCCCCGCCGGCTCCGGTCCCACCGACGCGAAGGTCGATCGGTGGGTCTCAACGATCCGCATCAGCGAGTCGCTGCCCGGCACTTCGCCCAGTGCCCCGAACTCGTCACCCAGCACGAGCACCTGCCCCGCCCCGACCCCGAGCCGCCACAGCCCGGCCGCGATCGAGCGCGCGGCGTCGGACTTGTCGGTCAGCCCGATCTCGATGTGTTTGGCGTCGCTGGTAATGCGCGCAGACGCGAGACCGGCCGTTGCGGCGGCCCGCCCGGCCAGATCGACAATTTCCGCCAGGTCGCCGAACCCGCATGATGCCAGCCGGCGCTCGACCGCCGCCAGCAGCTCCCCGATGCGGGCCTTGGGCGGGTCCGCCCAGGCCGCCTCCGGGATCAGATCGATCTTTCTGCGGTTGAGGCGGCTGCTGATGATCTCCACGTGCAGCCCGTGCCGGGCCAGCTCCGCGGCGGTGCCCGATGCCGCCTCGTCGAGCAGCCGCTGCTCCGCCCGGGAGGCCTGCCGCCGCCAAACCAGCCGCGGGCCGTCGCGGGAGACGGCATAGGTCTCGGATCCCCGGTTCAGATGAAGGCTCAGCCGCCCGGGACCCCCGGGACGCGCCACCAGCTGGCCGTCCACGTTGCCCAGATGCGTGCCGCTGACGACAGCGACGTGAAGGCCGGCGGCGCAGGCCCGCTCAAGGGCGGTACGGACGGCGGTCGCATCGCTGCGCCTGTCGGCAACGGCCGTCCCGTCCCAGTCGAGCACGACGGCCTCGAACCGGCGATCCAGCCCGGGCACGGACGCACCCGTGAAGGACAGGTCGCCGTCGGTCACTCGGCCGCGACGGCGAGAGCCTCGGCCGCTGCATCGCAGTCAGAGAGCTGATCCACCAGCTCGTCGACCGCATCGGCGGGGAGGATCCGGCTGAACTGCCACCGCTCGTCGTCGAACTCGATGCACGGTCCGCCGTCATCCGCCGCCATGACGCGCACCTGTTCGCGCGGCCAGGCCAGCACGATGGTGCCGGGGGCGAGGCCGGCCGCGGCCCACAGTACCCTGCGGTCGGTCAGTGCCAACACGCCGAAAGCGTCACCGTCGTAAGCGGTTGCGACCCTGATCACCCGCTCATCTTCGTGCAGGGCATCAGCAACCGCCGCCAACTCGTCCCCGAGCCCGAGCATCGCGGCAGCCGGCAGTTGCTGCTCCGCCAGCTGGAAGATGGACTGATGGGTGGTCACGGTGCTACCTCCTCTCGGCGTCAGTATCGACCCCGCCGCCTGTCGCCGCATCAGAATCCACCCCGATCCTGTTACGGGGAACTACCGGCCGAGATCGGGAGCAGCATGACCGGGATGCGCGCTCGCGCCACGGCCTCGCGCACGACGGTGGCGTGGCCCTCGGCGAGGTCCTGGCGCCAGCCGAGCACGATCAGGTCGGCGCCGACCTGATCGGCGACATCGAGCAGGTGCTCCTCCGGTGCGCCCACCCGCAGTTCGAGCTGCACGCGCTCGGGCTGCAGGTGCGATCGGATGATGAACTCGCGCGACCAGATCGGACGCTCGTGCTGGGGCTGTTCGGTGAACAGCGGTAGTTCAGCGGGCTCGTGCACGTGCAGTAGGGTGATCTCGACCACGGCCTCGAGGGCTGCCTCGATCATGTCCGACAGCGCCTCGGCGGTGGCACGGGCACCGTCGAGCGGCACCAGCAGGCGGCGGATGTCGCCGGCGTTGGTGGCAGCCGGCGGGGCCAGCACCACCGGCTTGTCGAGTTCGGTGATCAGCCGCAACGCCACGTGACCGGCGAGGTGCGACCGATCCGCTTCAGCGTGCCCACCCACCACCAGCGCCACGGCGTTGGCGTTCTGTGCCCGGAGTTTAATCGCCGCGACGACCGGATGGCCGTGCACGGTGGTGAACCGGATGTCCGCGCCGGCAGCGTCCGTGCGCGCACCCTCGCCACCGTCCTCGAGGACGTGCACGGCCTCTACTTCCGCCCTCAGCAGGGACGCCAGCGCACGCGCCGTGGACAGCACGGCCGCGTCCGCATCGGTGGCGTCGATGGCGGCCACCACCGTGCGCGTGCCCCGGCTCATGCCAGCACCCACCGGCCGCCTCGAAACGGATCGGCCTGTCGAAGCATCGACCTGTACAGCTGCAGGTGATCCGCCACCATCCGTTGGGCCGAAAAGCGCTCCTGTGCGCGCCCGCGCACCGTCTCCGGATCGAGCCGGTCGATCGACGCCAGCGCCTCCCGGATGTCTGTGCCGTCGTCGATGATGGCACCGCTCACCCCTTCATCGACGACCTCCGGGACCGAGCCACGCCGAGTCGCGATCACGGGCGTGCCACAGGCCATCGCCTCGATCATCGCCAGGCCGAAGGGCTCCTCCCAGTCGATCGGGAAGAGCAGAGCTCGGGCTCCGCGCAGCAGCTCGAGCTTCTCGCGGTGGCCGACCTCACCCACGTAGACGATCCGGTCATCGAGCAGGGGCGCGATCTGCAACCGGAGGTAGTCGTGCTCGGCCCTGCTCCGGCATTTGGCCGCGATCCGCAGCGGAACGCCAAGGACGCGGGCCAGCTCGATGGCACGGTGCACACCCTTGTCAGGAGCCATCCGGCCCAGGAAGGCCAGGTAGTCCCCGCCGGCCCGCGATTTCACCGGGTAGCGCGAGAGATCGAGTCCGTTCGGGCAATTCGCGACCCATGGCAGGTGCGGACGCGCCCGTCGCTGGTTGTGGGAGATCGAGACCAGCCCGGCCCCCGGAGCGACCTCGTCCAGGTCCTCGTAGAGATCGCCCAGCTCACCCTCGAGCGTGCCGTGGACGGTGTGCAGGACGGGCGTGGCCGAGTTGACGGCAAGGGCGACGGCGGCGGGGCCCGAATGATCGTGGATGAGTTCGAACTCGGCCGCCCGCCGATAGCAAGCGAGCGCGTGCCGAAGTGCGACCGTCTCGTCACCGAGCCGCGTGCTCGGCGCCTCCGCGTAGACGGAGCACAGGCGCGCGTGAGTGTTGGAATCACCCGACGCGAACAACGTCACCGCGTGTCCGGCGCCGGCCAGGCCGTCCGCAAGCGCCGACACGACAAGCTCGGTGCCTCCATAGCGGCGAGGCGGAACCGGGAACCAGGCAGGCGCCACCAGCGCGATCCGCAGTCGACCGCGCCCAGGGGCGCGGCCGAACGGCCGTACATTCGTCGATCCGTGCGCCTCGATCATCGCTCGGCTGGGGAAAGGCGCGCCGCGTCCAGCAGCAGTCGCCGCTCGGCCGCATCGATCAGCCGGCGGGTGCGGTCGACCACGTCCATGTTCACGGAGATGGCGTCGATGCCGGCCCGCACCAGCAGCTCCGCGTACTGCGGGTGCACCGAGGGTGCCTGCCCGCAGATCGAGGTATGCAGCCCCAGCCCGGCAGCGCGCCTGATTAGCTCGTCGATGTAGGTGACGACGGCGTGGTCGCGCTCGTCGAATACGCCGGCGACTAGCTCAGAGTCACGATCGGCTCCCAGCAGCAGTTGCGTGAGGTCGTTCGAGCCGATCGAGATGCCGATCACGCCGAGCTCGGCGTAGCGCGGGAGGGTGAACAGCACCGAGGGCACCTCGGCCACGAACCCCGGCAGCGCCAGAAGCCCCGCGTCCGCGATCAGCCGGCGGCAGACCTCGACTTCCCGCGCGGTCCGGACGAACGGCAGCATCACGTTCAGGTTCTCGTGGCCTGCTTCCCAGACCCTGCGCACGGCGTCCAGCTCGAGCCGGAACAGGTCGGGCTCGTTCGTATAGCGAAGCGCGCCGCGGTAGCCGATCATCGGATTTGCCTCGACCGGCTCGAAGCGGTCACCGCCGCGCAGGTTCCGGAACTCGTTGGTGCGGAAGTCGATCGTGCGGTAGGTGATCGGCCGCGGCGCGAAGCCGGCCGCGAAGGTGGTTAACCCCTCGGCCATGCGCTCGACGAAGGTTCCCGCCCGGCCCTGCTCAAGCAGCGCCCTCGGGTGCTCCCCTTCAAGCGCCTCGATCACCATCAGCTCCGCCCGCAGCAGTCCCACGCCGTCCACGGCCAGCGCGGCGGCGCGCTCGACTTGGGATGGCTCCGACAGGTTCAGCAGCAGCTGGGTCGCGGTGGCCGCGGGCGGGGACGCCGCCGCTGCGGTCGGCCCGGTCGGTGAGACGACCGCCGGCGTCGGCGCGCCCCCCTCGAACACGACCCCCCGTGCCGAGTCGACGGTGACCAGCTCGCCGTCACGCAACGTCTGCGTGGCAACGGAGGTGCCGACCACGCATGGGATACCCAGCTCGCGCGAGACGATCGCGGCGTGGCAGGTCATGCCGCCAGAATCGGTAACGATCGCCGCCGCCCGGCGCATCAGCGGCACCCAGTCGGGCGCGGTCATGTGCGCCACCAGCACATCGCCCTGCGCCAACGAGGCGCCATCGGCGATCGATGCAAGCACCCGCACCGGGCCCGACGCGCGCCCGGGAGCGGCGCCCAGCCCGCGCACTAGCTCGCGGCCGGCCATGGTCGCCGGCTCGTCCGTCTCCGCGGTCATGCCGGTGGCCGTAACCGGCCGGGACTGCAGCATCCAGATGGTGCCGTTGCGTTCGATCGCCCACTCCGTATCCTGCGGCGAGCCGTAATGCTGCTCGATCGTCCGCCCGAAGGACGCCAGCTCGCGCGCCTCGTCGTCGCTCAGCGCGGGCTGCGCCGCCTCATCCGCGGTCAGCTCGCGCTGCACCGTGCCGCCGCTCTCGGCCGTGACGATCGACAACTCCTTTCGGCGCACCTCGCGCCGGATCACGGCCAGCGTCCGCTTGTCCACCAGGTAGCGGTCAGGAGAGACGCTGCCGGAGACCACGGCCTCGCCAAGGCCTACCGAGCCCTCGATCACGAGCCGGTCGTCGGCACCGGTCGACGGGTCGATGGTGAACATCACTCCCGCCTTTGCCGAGTCCACCATCCGCTGGACCACCACGGCGATGTCCATGCCGGCCTGCCCGTAGCCGCGCCTGGCCCGGTAGTAGATCGTGCGTGCGCCGAACAGGGACGCCCAGCAGCGGCGGACGGCAGCGACGACGCCATCGGCGCCGCTGACGTTGAGGAACGTCTCGTTCATCCCGGCGAAGGAGGCGTCGGCCGTGTCCTCCGCGGTGGCCGATGAACGCACCGCCACCGCGACCGGCGTGCCACCATCCGCCAGCCGCTCGTAGGCGCTCCGTATCGTCGCATCGAGCCCGGCGGGAAGCGGCTCCTCGGCGATCATGACGCGGGCCGATGCGGCCGCGCGGTCAAGTGCCACCGGGTCATCCACATCCACCTCGGCGAGCAGCCGCTGGAGCCGCTCGCGCAGGCCGCCACCGTCGCAGAACGCAGCGTAGGCGGGGGCGCCCACCACGAACCCTGGCGGCACCGGCAGCCCGGCCGCCTGCAGCTCGCCGAGGTTCGCACCCTTGCCGCCGGCATAGGCAACATCGGCGTGAGACAGATCTGCAAACGGCCGCACCGCGTCGATCGCCGACAGCCCGTCGCCGAGTTCCGTGGTCATCGGTCGACCTCCTCAATCCGTCTCGGCCGACAGCAGGATCAGCTCAGGCTCAGACACGGGCAGGAAATGTTCCCGCTGGCGCTGGATGCGCGCGCCGGCGACGTCGTCATAGTCGTAGGTCGGCAGCCGGCTGGCGTCTACCCGTGCGCCGGCAAGCGGGCCACAGGCACCCGTGACGTCCCCGTCCACGAGCTTCACGACCCAGACACGGCCGGCTCGGTCTCTCCAGAATTCGTACCCGATCATGATGCTCGCTCGTTCCGGGCCGCCCGGGTGGCCGCCGAGACAGCGGCGGGCCACCCGGGAGCCGTCACCGGTCAGCTGACGGTGATCCGCGTCGGCTGCTCGTCGGTTGGACGAGGCACGGTCACCTTCAGCACGCCGCCCTCCATGGACGCCGTGATCTCATCCGCCTTGGCATGCGGCGGCAGCGTGAAACTGCGCGCGAAGCTGCCGGCGGTGCGCTCACGAACGACGTAGCCCTCGTGCTGCTCGTTGCGCTCCTCCTCGCGCTCACCCGAGATGGTGAGGGTGCCGTCGTGCGTCTCGATCGCGATCTTGTCGCGGTCGATGCCCGGCAGATCCAGCTTCAGGATCATGGCGTCGGCCGTCTGCTCGACGTCGACGGCAGGCAGCCAGGCACGCCGCTGCCCACTGTCGGAAAGGCTGCCGAACAGCCGATCCAGATCCTGCTGCATGCGCTCGATCTGCTGGAAAGGGCTCCAGCTCCTGGTCGTGATGGCCATGTGATACCTCCTCCGGTCGTCTCTCCCGTGGCGCCCCGGACTCCGCCGGGACGCTCGCGGAACCTGGTTGAAGCCTCACGCGGGTGGTGGCCGTGCGCGTCGTGGGAAGCACGGTCTCCGATACGGGAAACCCGCAGCCAACGCGGTGAGGGGGCCGGGGCTGAGCTGCGGATCGCGCCGGCCGGGCCGCTGGTCGCCCGGCGACAAACCACACGCCATGCCGAAGCCTGCCGTACGCTCGTCCTTCCGCCACAGCACCGCGGGAGCCCTCGATGTGGGGGCCGAGGCCGCACGTTCGAATCGCGCCGAGCGCATCATAAGGCGCGCGCCGCTGCGATCGGCAGGCGGCGACCCGTCCCGAATGCCTTCGCCGTCACCTTGAGGCCGGGGGCCATCTGGCGTCGCTTGAACTCAGCTCGGTCGACGGCCTCGACCACGCGGTGCACCAGGGTCGGATCGAAACCGAAAGCGACGAGCTGAGTGGGATCCATCCGCCTTTCGATGTAGGCCTCGAGCAGCGGATCGAGCATCGAGTACTCGGGCAGCGTGTCCGTATCGCGCTGCCCCGGGCGAAGCTCGGCGGACGGCGGCTTGTTGAGGACGCGATTCGGGATCGGCCGGCCGGCGACGCTCATCTCGGCCGCCAGTCTCCGCACGGTGGTTTTGGGTAGGTCAGAGATCACACCGAGTCCCGCCGCCATGTCTCCGTACAGGGTGCAGTAGCCCATCGCCAGCTCCGACTTGTTGCCTGTGCCCAATAGGATCCGTTGCTCGCGGTTTGCGATCGCCATCAACAGCGCCGCGCGAATCCGCGCCTGGACGTTTTCCTCCGTGACCGACGGCGGCTCGCACCAGCCGATCTGGGGACGCAGACAATCGCCGAAGCATTGGTACAGGTCGTGGATCGGGATCTCACGAAGACCGATGCCCAGCCCCGTGGCCACCGCCCGCGCGTCCTCGAGCCCTGCCTGCGACGAGAACCGGGAGGGCATGGTGACGCCGACGACGTCAGCAGGTCCCAGTGCCCGGGCGGCAAGCTGCGCCACGACTGCGGAGTCCAGGCCACCGGATATGCCGACCAAGGCACCGCCGGGAAATGCCGGAACTTTGCGGACGTAGTCCCGCAGACCCAGAACGAGCGCCGCCTCCAGCGAAGCGAGGCTATCGGTGTCCGGTTCCCAGTCGGCTGCGGCCGGTGAGCTGGTGTCGAACAGCAACGTTTGCGCCTCGAATGCGCGCGCCGCTGCGATCAGCTCGCCCGATGAGGCGACGCCGAAACTGTGGCCGTCGAAGATCAGCTCGTCGTTGCCTCCGACCTGGTTCGCGAACGCCACCGGACACCCGGCACGTCGCGCGACGGTCGCGACCAGGTCGCGACGTACGTCACCCTTACCCCACCAGTACGGCGACCCGTTGATGACGACCAGCACATCCGGTTTCTCGTCCACCGTCCAGGCGACGGGGTCATGGGCCGCCGTCCCGGTGTGATCGGGATCTTCGACACCTCCCCAGATGTCCTCGCAGATCAGGAATGCGACGCGCTTGCCACCGAGCTCGACGGAGCCCTGAGGATCGCTCCATGGTTCGAAATAGCGATGTTCATCGAACACGTCGTAGGTGGGTAGCAGTGTCTTTCGGCGCACTGCGACGACCTTGCCGTCGCAGGCGACCGCCAGCGAGTTGAACAGCGACTTCCCGCGCCCCGAGGCGTTGCGCTCGGCAAATCCAACGACCAGCGGCGCGGCGCCCGCTGAGCGACGCGAGTCCCTCCAATGCATCGAACTGCCGACGGAGAACATCCTCTCTCAGCAGCAGGTCGCGCGGCGGATAGCCGGTGAGAGCAAGCTCGGTCGAAACCCCAGCTCGGCACCTTGGGCGATCGACCGCTCGTACTCGCGCCGAATCATGCCCGCGTTTCCCTCGACGTCGCCCACCAGCAGGTCCCGACTGAATGAGTGCCACCTTCATCGGCGTCGACCGTCGCGCCCTTTCAACGCGATCGTCCTACCGGGTCGGCCAGGGCCGTCGTCGGGTGCTGATCGGGCCGGTGGACACCAGCAGCAGTTCCTTGTCCTCGAGCTGGATGCCCTCGGATTTCCCGTGCGCCACTGGGTCGTTGCCGACAGGTCCTGTTAGCCCATCTCCACGCGCCGCTAGCGAGCGCATTGCGATTCCCCGTGTCTTGCAGGGAAGGGTCGGGGAACCGTATGACGATGCTGCCCGCCATCGCGGGTCACCGTGTCAGCAGGTCGCCCGTG
This sequence comes from uncultured Actinomycetes bacterium, assembly GCA_963737445.1. Taxonomy (GTDB): domain Bacteria; phylum Actinomycetota; class Thermoleophilia; order Gaiellales; family JAICJC01; genus JAICYJ01. The sequence goes on from CAVTSO010000019.1 coordinate 23,816, forward strand.
CTTGCACCGGTGCCGCCCGCGTGTTTCATCCAGCCGCCAGCTGCATGTCGTCGTTTGGCCCATGCGGCGAGCCGTCCCCAGGTTGGTCGTCCCGGCCGGCCGCACCGGTCTCACGCGCCAGGAAGGAGCCTAGTTCCTCAATCGTGCTCATTAGCGGCGACGGGAAGACGATCGTCGAGTTCTTGTCGACTGAGATCTCCAGCAGCGTCTGCAGGTTCCGCAGTTGCAGCGCGAGCGGGTGGGCCATCATCACGTCCGATGCGATGCCGAGCTTGTCGGCAGCGAGCGCCTCGCCCTCGGCCGCGATGATCTTCGCGCGCTTGTCGCGCTCGGCCTCGGCCTGCTTCGCCATCGCCCGTTTCATGCTCTCCGGGAGCTGGATGTCCTTCAGCTCGACCAGCCTCACCTCAACGCCCCATTCCTCGGTTTGAACGTCGAGGATCTCGCGGATGTGGGCGTTGATCTTCTCCGTCTCGGCGAGCGTCTCGTCGAGCGAGTGCTGGCCGACCACCGAGCGCAGCGTGGTCTGAGCGATCTGGTTGATGGCGGTGGCCACGTCCTCGATAGCCACCACCGAGCGCACGGCATCCTTGACGCGGTAGTAGGCAACGGCCGCGATGTCCACGCTGACGTTGTCTCTGGTGATGATGCCCTGAGACTGAATCGGCATCGTCACGATTCGCAGCGAGACGCGGCGCAGGCGATCGACCAGGGGAATGATCAGGATCAGGCCAGGCCCGCGGGCGCCGTCGCGCAGCCTTCCCAGCCGAAAGATGACAGCTCGCTCGTACTGCTTGATGATCTTGATGGCTGCGGCCAAGAGCGCCACCACGACGGCGACGACAACGGCAATGATGAGGTACGTCATGCGGCCACGATAGGCCGCAGCGGCGGCGTCGGGATCGGGGCGTCCACCGATGCTGACCGCGGGAAAGCCCGCATCGCGAGGGGTTGGGCGGTCAAGAGGGAGGAGTAGCGCGGCCACCAGCCTGGGCCCGGGTTTCCGATGTGAACCAGAGTGCGCACCAGCACCGGCGCGAGGTGGCGCCGGTGCAGCCCACTGATGATTCCCGGCAGCGCTTGCGCCGTCTGCGGCAGACAGTGCAGCAGCACGATCGACCCCGAGCGGGTCGCGGCCAGAACCCGCCGCTGGATCACACTGACGCCCGGCTGCTGCCAGTCTTGCGGGTCGACGCTCCACAACGCCGCACGCCGGTACCCCAGCTGCCCAGCGATCTCGAGGACGGCTCGGGAATACGATCCATACGGAGGGCGGAAATACCCGCACCGGCTGCCGGTCACGGCCTGGATCGTGGCTCTGGCCCGCCGAATCTGTTGCGCGATGGCATCAGCACCGAGCGTGGCCAGATCCGGGTGCGACCAGCTGTGGTTGCACAGCATGTCGCCATCGGAGCGCACACGGCGTGCCAAGGTGGGGTGTGCCTCCACCTGCTGCCCGATGCAGAAGAACGCCGCACGAACGTCTCGGCCGCGCAGCGTGGAAAGGATCGATCGCCACGCAGCCGGATCCCCGCAGTCATCGAACGTAAGAGCGACATGGCCACCCGCGTGGCGAACCACCCCAAGCACACGCGCGTGGTGATAGCTCGGATAGGCAACGGCGGCCGGCGCGGCAAACGCGCCGGGGCCGACCACCAGCATCGCCATCGCGGTTATCACGATCCCCACCCGGCCCATGTGCACCTCCATCACCCTCGTGCCGCCCGCACTGTTCCTCCAAGCATCCTGACGCAGCGGCGGTCGACTGGCATCACGGAAGCCGCGTACCTTGCGCGCGGTAAAGCCGCGCACCGGGCGTGCTCCATTCAGCCAGATCGTCGATCAGCTCCGGAAATGGACGCCCGCGCAGGCGGTGCCGTAAGGTGCAGCGGCAGCCGCCGGCACCCGCAGGCCGATCCAACGCAGGGCCTCGGCGGTAGACTGCGCCGCCATGAGCCAGGACGATGGCCCGGTGCTGTTCTGCTACGACGGTTCCGAGGGAGCACGACGGGCGCTGACGGCGGGCGCGCGTCTCTTCCCCGGGCGCCGGTCGGTCGTGATCACCGTCTGGCAGTCACCCTGGCACAGCGTCATCGCACCACCACTCGCAGGGATGCCGGCGGACGCCGGCGATCAACTCGACCGGGCCGGAGCAGCGCGCGCGAGAGAGCTGAGCGCAGAAGCTGCGAAGCTGGTACCCGGTGCAGAGCCGCGGGTCGAGCTGCGACACGGGCCGATCTGGCAGACGATCCTGGAAGCCGCCGACTCCATGGACGCAGCCGTGATCGTGGTCGGCTCGCGCGGATTGAGCGGACTTCGCTCGTCGCTCTTGGGCAGCGTGTCCCACGCGCTAGTCAACCGCGCGCGCAGGCCGGTGCTCGTCTTTCCCCCCGGGGATCCGGACTGAGGCCGGGCCACCGGAGGCGAGCGCGAGGAGGCCGTGCGGTCGGCGGCGGGTCGGCGGTCGCCGGACCGGCGCGGCCGCCATGACGTTCAGCCGTTGCTAGGGTGATCGCACGTATGGCTCAGCGACACGGCAGCCGGCTGGCCGGCGTCATAGAGACAGCGGTCGCCCGATGACGCAGGTTCCAGCTCGAGACGCAGCGAACTCGAAGCGGCTGTCGGGGCGGCTGCTGCTTGCCGCCGAGCAGGCGGTCGACGTCGGAGCCGGGATCCTTCGCCGGGGTCGTTCGCACATCGGAGCGCTCGTTGGCAAGGGCGATCGTGACTTTGCCACGGATGTCGACCTCCAGATCGAGCGGGCGATGCGGGCGTCACTGGCGCAGACGACGCCGGACATCTCTTTCCTGGGAGAGGAGCAGGGCGCGACGGCCGGAAACAGCCGGTACCGCTGGGTGCTCGATCCGATCGATGGCACGATCAACTTCAGTAAGGACAGCCCACTGTGCGCGATCTCGCTCTCGCTCGTCCAAGACGGGCAGCCCGTGCTCGGCGTCGTTGATACGCCGTTTCTGGGCGAGCGGTTCGTCGCCAGCGAAGGCAACGGTGCTTATCTTAACGGCGCGCGCATGACCGTGGCCACCATCAGCGACTTGTCCGAAGCGGTGATCGGGCTGGCGGACTTCAAGGTTGGCGCCGGTGCGGAGGAGGAGAACCGTGTGCATCTCGCCCTGCTTGGCCGCCTCGCAAGTCGCTGCCTGCGTGTGCGTATGCACGGCTCCGCTGCACTCGACCTCGCATGGCTGGGGCGGAAGAGTGCACGCGACGATGATGCTCTCCAACTTGCCGTGGGACGTTACCGCCGGCCTGCTGATGGTGCGGGAGGCTGGTGGCAGCGTCTACGACTTCGATGGCACCCCACATGATGCGAACTCCCGGTACACCCTGGCCTCGGGTCGCGCGCTCGTGGAGCCGATCACGCGCGTCGTCCGGGAGGCGATGTGACTGAAGGTCGAGGATCGACGGACGGCGGCCGGATGTGTTTGCCCCCTCGCCGGTTCTGACCATCACGATCGAACCTGGGGCCGGCCGGGCCGAGGTTCATCTCCATGCCGGCGGCCAGGGATTTTGGGTTGCACAACTCGCCGCGACGCTGGGAGCGGGGGTGACCCTCTGCTGCGCGCTGGGCGGCGAGCCGGGTCGGGTTCTTCATGGCCTGATCGAATCCAACAGCTCACTGACTCTCCGGGCAGCGGACGCCAACACCGCGAACGGGGTGTACATCCACGATCGCCGCGGCGGGGAGCGCTCGGAGATCGTCACGGTCGAGAGCCGGCCGCTCGGCCGGCACGCAACCGATGAGCTATACGGCATTGCGCTGGCTGCCGGCCTGGACGCCGATCTGACCGTCGTCACCGGCTGCCGACCCGGCGATCTGGTGCCGCCGGAAATCTACCGTCGTCTGATCACCGATCTGCGGGCGAACGACAAACGAGCGGTTGCTGATCTGACTGGGCCGCCACTCGCCGCCACGCTGAGCGCCGGCGTCACTCTGCTGCGTGTCAGTGCGGAAGAACTTCTTCGAGACGGCTGCGCCGCCAGCCCCGCCTTGGCCGATCTGACGGAGACCGCCGAACGGCTGAATCAGGCAGGGGCGGAGAATGTGCTCATCTCCCGCGCGTCTGCGCCTGCCATCTTCATCGGAAACGAACGCCCCGGTCAGTGCATCGCGATCGCCGGGCCGGTGTTCGAGGCGCTCGACCACACGGGAGCCGGCGACTCCATGTTCGCCGCCACCGGCGTCGGTCTCGCGCGAGGAATGGCTTTGATCGACGCGATCCGTCTCGGCATGGCGGCAGGGGCGCTCAACGCGACCCGGCGAGGACTGGGAACGGGCACCCGACAAGAGATCGAGCAACTCGCCGAGCATGTGATCATCAGCCCAATGGACACGGCGCCGCGACCCCCCCAACCCACCGGCGGCGGCCCACCGTAAGGAGGCGCTGCGGGCTGCACAAGGCGCGGGCCAGAACCGTCCGACCGCGTCGTCGACTTGCTCAACATGCGCTTTGGCTCGATCACCTTGCCGAGCGTCATGGCGAGGCGATGAGGCACGCCGCTACCCTGCAGCATGAGAGAGAAGCCGCAACCACCACCGCCGGCCGATGATGACGAAGCCCGGTTCGATGATGAGAGCAGCGCCATCGGCCACCCCGAGCCGAACGGCCAGGAACGGCCGAAGCAGAAACCTAAGACGGGTGGTGAGATCCCGGTGCCGGAGCGCGGAGAGTTCCAAGAGCACCTAGGCAAGGCGCCAAAGCCGGACGCCTAGAAGCTGGCGGCCGTCGCGGTGTGACGCTCGACTGTCCGTCGTGACCCTGGCGACGACGTTGCCGCCGCCCTCTACAGCGGCGCCGGCGGCTACGTGCTGCCGCAGTGTGCCGACACAGACCGCGTCGACGCATTGGGGGGCACGATGGGGCGCTGTGTCTGGCTCGCGCCCCTACTGATGCTCAGCCGAGCATGTCCGGTACACCCGGCTTGCGAAAGACTGCCCGAATGTTCTGGGCCTGTTTTGGCTCAGTCACGCCGATCCTAGGCACCGCCGCCCGAGTACTTGCTCGGGCATTTCGTGACCAGCGAGTCGGGGTTGGCCACGAACTGACCGTTCACCATGTGCCCGGTGACGATGATCCGCCGGCCCTGCTGGAAGGCGTCGGGTACCGATCCGCCCGAGTAGCGCACCGGCACGGTCTGTGGCGACCCCTCGTCCTTCACGACCATCGTGAAGGGTGCCTGGGCGGTCGCGCAATCGACTCCCTTGCAGCTGACCGCGGTGCCCGTGAGCTGCACCGTGTGCTTGGCGGCGCCGTCCTTGTCGGCGCGCAGCTGGCCGACGGTGACGACCAGCTGCCCGGAGCCGCGGGCGACCTGATAGACCAGGAACACCGCCAGCAGAGCTGCGACGGCAAGCGCGATCACCAGACGCGGAGCGGCAGTCATCGGCGTCAGCGTATCAAGGGCGTTCGCCGTTCAGCCGCAGGGCGGCTCACGCAGCGGTATCGGGCACGGCGTAGCCAAGATCGAGGCACAGCTGCCCGCGCTGCGTTTCGCGCAGGGCGTCGGTGTAGCCCTGGCCGTAGGCGGCGCGCAGGAACCACCCCAGCAGCTCCATATCGAGGTGCTCGGGGCGCAGCTCGAACAGCTCAGCCCACAGCTCGGCCAGCCGGACGTCGATTGCCATCGCCAAAGTGTCTTTGCGCTCGTTTACCATCGAATCACAGCGTAGGTGGGCGATCGGACGGAGTACCACCGCAATCGGGCTGTAGCCGCGGTCTTTCGTGCCTATAGACTCGCACCATGCCCAATCTCGCCACCTGGCTGGCATTCGTCGCGACTGCGCTGGTGCTGCTCCTGATCCCGGGGCCGGCCGTGCTCTACATCGTCTCGCAGAGCGTTGAGCACGGACGCCGCGCGGGCCTGATGGCCACGCTCGGCGTGCATTGCGGCACGCTGATCCACATCACCGCGGCCGCGCTGGGGCTGTCGGCGATCCTGGTGTCCTCGTCGATCGCGTTCGGGGCGGTGCGCCTGATCGGCGCCGCCTACCTGATCTACCTGGGCGTCCGTACCCTGGCCGACCGCACCGCCCGCCCGCAGGTCCCTGCGCCGCGCGAGACGCGGCTCGGCCTGATCTTCCGCCAGGGCATCCTGGTGAACGTCACCAACCCGAAGACGGCGCTGTTCTTCTTCGCGTTCCTGCCGCAGTTCGTGAACCGCAATGGCGCGCCGATCCCGGAGCAGATCGTGGTGCTGGGGCTGACCTTCGCGGTGCTTGGCCTGATCACCGACGGCACCTGGGCGGTCGCGGCGGGCAGCGCGGCCGGCTGGGTGAAGGGGCGCTCGACGGTGCGCAGCCTGCAGCGCTGGGTGACCGGATGCATCTTCATCGGCCTGGGCGTGGCGACCGCGCTGGTCGGGTCCGAGAAGCGCTAGCTCAGCTGGCCCAGCTCGAGGCCCTCGAAGCGTGCCAGGGCGGCCGCATCTCCGAGCAGCAGCCGGGCGTCGTCCGCCGATGGCTGCTCCCACAGCTGCTGATCGAGGACCAGGCGTCGCCCGTGGGCGTGCGACGACCACACGCCGATCGCGATGCCGGACACGGTCACCACGGATTTGATCCATCCGTCGCGCCGCACCTCCCGCGCGTGCTCGCCGGGCACGGCGAACTCGCGGTCCTTCCAGCCCAGCGTGTAGGCATCGAATGCGCCCAGCAGCCGCGGCGGCGGCTCCGCCGTGCGCCGAGCGCCGCGGATCAGCACCACCATCGCCCCGATCTCGCGCAGCTCGCCGCCGATGGCCGCAAATCCGGCTCGCGCGTCGCGCAGCGGCAGGCCCGCCCACAACGCCAGGTCGGCCGGGGTGGCGGGGCCGTGGCCACGCAGGTAGCGCCGCGCCAGCTCGGCCAGCGCCCTGTCCCGGTCGGCTCCGCGCAGCTCCCCGGCCGGGCTGTTGCCCAGCCAGTCACGGGTGAGCACGAACGTCTGGCGGCCGCGCACCATCGGGCCGCGCACCGTCGCCCCCGCCTGGGACGACTGGAACAGCAGGTGCACGAGCGCCTGGCCGCTCGAATCGAGGTCACGGCCGGCCAGCATCCGGCCGATCGCACCTCGCTCCATCGGGCCGTCGGCGAGCGCACGCTCGATCAGGCGCACGGCCCGGTCGGCGCGGGCGGGCGGGAACCCCTCCTGCAGCAGCCGCCGCGCGTTCGCCTGGCGCTGTGGCGGACCGGTCAACCCCAGCAGCCAGGGATAGTCGTCGGGCTCGACCATGTGCAGCGTGCCGCGGCAGAGCCAGCCGATCACGACCTCGCGCCGGTCGAGGCCATCGTTCACGCAGGCTGCCGTGATGCCGGCGGTGCGAGCGCGCACGGCCAGACGGGCTGCGCGCAGATCCTGCGCCTGCAGGGCCAGCAGCTGGTGCGGCACCGCGGCCACGCTGCGGGCGGGAGGGCCGGCCAGGAGCTGCGCGGTCGTCCGCAGGCGGCGGATGCGTGCGGTGTCGGTGGCGGCGGACATGTGCGCGACGATATCCGGATAAAGGCTCGGACTGACTACCCTGGAGTCATCGCCGACCAGGAGGCAGCCATGCCCATCACCGTCGAACGGGTCGACTTCGTGCCCGTCGCAAGCCGCGACCGCGAGCGTTCCAAGAGCTTCTACACCGAGACTCTGGGGCTGCCGCTGGAGCGCGACACGCCGAACGGCTTCGAGGTGAGGGCCGGCCAGGTCACGCTCGGCGTGTGGGAGCCGGAGCGACTGGGGCTGCCGTTCGAGCCGAACCACAATGGCATCTCGCTGCGCGTTCCCGACGTGGCCGAGGCGCGAGCCACGCTCGAGCGAGACGGCGTCGAGTTCACCGGCGAGACGATCGACACCGGCGTCTGCCACATGGCCTTCCTGCAGGATCCGGACGGCAACGCGATCATGCTGCATCGCCGCTACGCGCCGGTCTGAGAGCCGATCGGGGCGGGCGGAAGCTCCGCCGGCCCCGATGCCGGATTGGTCAGCAGACCACGATCACGTGGAATGGCTCGTTCGTCGGGGTGCCCGCACCGTTGAACGTGGTGATGTACAGCCCGTTGTTCGTACCGGCGCGGCCGGTCATGGTGATCTGCGCCGGGCCCGTGGAGCCGGAGAACGTGCCGAGGCCCACCGTCCCGACCCAGGCGCATCCGCTGATGCTGCTGAAGCGGAGGTCGTAGATGCCGGTTCCGAGGCTGGTGATCGACGTGACGTGGTACGGCACGGTCGATGCCCGCAGCACCGTGGCGTTAGCGTTGATCACAGCCGCAGCCTTCACCTTGACCGCCGTCCCGACCGAGAAGTTGGGCGTAGTCGACGCCTTGCCGACCGCTGGGTTCGGCCCGTTCCCCCCTCCTCCGGCCATCGCGGTGCCGGCGAATACGGTCCTCCCCCGAGGTTGTGCCGGCACGACTCAACTGCGGATCGAAAATCTCTCACTGCTTGCGGCGAGTGCAACAAGCCTGCGACGGATTATCCGCTCTCTAACCCAGCCCGCGACTGCAGTCGCGGGCCCAGCTCCACGGCCGCGAACACGACGAAGAAGATGGCGGTCGTCGTCAGCACCACGGCGCCGCCGGATGCCACGTTCCACCAGAACGAGATGTACAGGCCGATGACACCGGCCGCCACGCCCAGCGTCGCGGACAGCAGCTGCATGGTGGCCAGCCGCTGGGTGAGCAGCCGGGCGGTGGCCGCGGGTGTGACCAGCATCGCCAGCACCAGGATGTTGCCGATCGCCTGCAGCGACACCACGATCGCAAGCGTGATCAGCCCCAGCAGCACCAGGTCGAGCAGGAACACCGGATAGCGCATGGCCAGTGCCATGTCGCGGTCAAAGCCGATCAGCGACAGCTCCTTGTTGAGCAGAACGGTGGTGACCACCGCGACGGCCGTCGTGCCCGCAGCCAGGTACAGGTCGCTCTGCGACACGGCCAGGATCTGACCGAACAGGAGGTCGGCCACGTCGCGCTGGTAGGCGGCCAGGGTCGATACCAGCACCACCCCCAGCGCGAACATCGCCGCGAATAGGATGCCGATGGCCGTGTCCTCGCTGACCCGCCGGCCACGGCTGACGGTGGCGATGCCGAGCGCCGTGATCAGCCCCACGACCAGCGCGCCCAGCAGGATGCTGCGGCCAAGCGCCACCGCAACCACGATGCCCGGGAACACGGCATGCGTGAGTGCGTCGCCGATGAACGCCAGCCCGCGCAGCACCACGTAGCTGCCGAGCACGCCCGAGGCGATGCCGGTCAGCACGATCGCCATCAGCGCGCGGCGCATGAACTCGAACTGGAGCGGGTCGGTCAGGTAGTGCATGTCAGTGGCTGTGATGGCCCTCCGGCGCCAGGATGTGCACTCCCCCCACCACCAGCATGGCGCTTCCGTAGGCCTCCGCCAGGCGCTCGGCGCTGAGCGCCTGCCCCGGCGGTCCGAACGAGATCACGCGGGTCGAGAGCAGGCACAGCAGGTCGCAGTGGGCGGCCGACCAGCCCAGGTCATGGGTCGAGACCACGACCGTCCGGCCCTGCTCGCGCAGGCCCCGCAGCGTCTCCAGGAACGCGGCCTCGGTGGCGGCGTCCGCGCCCGACAGCGGCTCGTCCAGCAGCAGCAGCGACGCGTCCTGCATCAGCGTCCGGGCCAGCAGCACCCGCTGGCGCTGGCCTCCGGAGAGCTGGCCGATCTGACGGCCGGCCATGTGTTCCAGCCCGACCGCGCCCAGCGCCTCGCGTGCCGACCGGCGCTCCGCCGCGCCCGGGCGCCGCAGCCAGCCGGTGCGCCGGTAGCCGCCCTGCAGGGCGACGTCGAGCGCGGTCAGCGGAAAGTCCCAGGCGGCTGGGCCCAGCTGCGGCATGTAGCCGACCGGCCCGCTCACGTCGATGCTGCCGCTACGCGGCGACAGCATGCCCAGCAGCGTCCGCAGCAGCGTTGTCTTGCCGGCTCCGTTGGGGCCGATCAGCCCGATGATGCTGCCGCGCGACAGCTCCAGCGAGACGTCGTCCAGAGCGACGTGCCGGCCGTAGGCGACGGTCACCCCGTCCAGCAGCGCGGCGGCTGTGGCCGGCGCTGCGCTAGGCGGGCTGCTCATCGGCCCCGGCACAGGCCTGGCACCGCGCGGGCAGCGAGCCCAGCGCCGCATCGAGCAGGTCGAAGCCGGCGGTGCGAGCCGACTCGCGGGCGGGCTCCAGCGCGCAGCCCTCGAGCAGCGCGGTGGCGCCGCAGTCGACGCAGACGACGTGGTGGTGGTGCCCCCGCGCGGCGCACAGCACGTAGACAGCCTCGCCGCCGCGCGTGCCCGCTTCCTCGGCCCAGCCCTCCTCGCGCCAGCGTTCCATGGTGCGATAGGCGGTCGTCAGCCCCAGCCTGGGGGCGGCATCGCGGGCGGCGGTATGCAGCTCACGCACGCTGAAGGCGCGGTTCATCGCGCGGCCGGCGTCGAGCAGCGCCATGCGGTTCTTGCGGTTGCGTCCTGGTTCCACGAGCGGGAACTCTACTGGTAACGGTGTCCGTTCGCAACAAACGATAGTGAAACCGATTGTCATTATGCTAGGCTGACGGCCCGTGCCCCGCATCCGCCTGCTCACCCTAGTCGCCCTCTGCCTGCTGCCCCTGGGCTGCACCGCCACCCACACCGTGAGCTCGACCCCGGGGCAGATCACCGTGGTCGCGACCACCACCCAGATGCAGGACCTTGTGCGGCATGTGGGCAGCGACAACGTGCACCTGGTGGGAATCCTGAAGCCAAACGTCGACCCGCACGATTTTGAGCCCAGCCCCAGCACCGCGATCGCCCTCACAGGCGCCAAGCTGGTTGTCGAATCAGGCGTCGGGGTGGACAGCTGGATCGACGGGCTGGTGACGAACGCCGTCCCCGGGACGCCGGTCTGGGTCGCGTCGCAGGGGCTGCCGCTACGGACGGGCGACTCGTCAGAGCCGGACGGCGATCCCCACTGGTGGCACGACCCCACACTGTTCGAGCGGGCGGCGACCGCGCTGGGCGAGCGGCTGGCGTCGATCGACCCGGCGCACGCCGATGCCTACCGCGCCAACGCCCGCCGCTACGTGATCAGGATCCGGACGATGGACGCCGCGAACAAGCGCCTGATCGCCACCGTCCCCCGGGGCGAGCGGAAATTGGTCACCAACCACGACGCTTTCGGCTACTTCGCCGCGCACTACGGGATCACGGTGGTGGGCTCGGTGCTGCCGTCGCTCTCGACCGTGGCCCAGCCCAGCGCCAAGGACGTGGCCGACCTGATCGGCAAGATCCGGGCGCAGCACGTGCGCGCCATCTTCACCGAGTCGTCGCTGAACCCGGCGCTGGAGCAGCAGATCGCATCGGAGGCCGGGGTCAAGGTCTACGCGAACCTGTACGGCGACACGCTGGGGCCGCCGGGGTCGCCCGGCGCCACGTACATCGGAATGGAGCGCTGGAACATGCGGGCGATGGTGGCCGGGTTCCTGGGCACTCCCGCGCCCCGGGCCTGACTCCCTCTAGGCTGATGTCGCCACGGACGCGAGGTGCGTCGCGATCACGTCCGCGTCCGCCATGCTGACCAGCAGCCGCGCGTACTCCTCGCCGGCGACCTCCACGACCACGCCTGGACCGTGGCCGTGCACCACCGCAAAGTCCTTGCCGAAGCCACCCCGCCACGTGCCCACCGCCAGCGTGCCGGGGACGCCCGTGCCGGGCGCCCGCATGCCGCGCAGCTCCTGCCATACATCGTCGACGGAGCGGGCACCCGTGACCGACGACAGCGGCACCCGCACGTCGCCGTGCAGGCCCTCCATCTTCTCGACCGAGGACAGGTGCAGCACCAGCTCCGCGCCCTCGATCTGCAACTCCGCCATGCGCCGAGGGTAGCACCGGCCCGCTGGCTATCCTGTCGCTCCTCACGTGACCAGTCACCTCCAAACTCCTGCCGGAAAGCCGCGCGCCCGCTCGCTGGGCGTGCCGTTTACCGGCACTCCCGGCGAGTGGAACGCGATCACCGACGTGCCCGGGGTCGAGGTCGGGTACCGCACGCTGATCGAGGGCGAGAGTGTCCGCACCGGCGTCACTGCGATCCACCCGCGCGGGCGCGACCGCAGCGCCGATCCCTGCGCCGCCGGCGTGTTCTCGTTGAACGGCAACGGCGAGATGACCGGAGTGTCATGGGTCGAGGAGTCCGGCACCGTCGCGTGGCCGATCACGATCACGAACACGCACGCGGTCGGGATCGCCCACGAGGCCACCATCCACTGGGCGGTGCGCCGGTTCACGGAGCTGGGGGAGCTGTGGCTGCTGCCGGTTGCGGCAGAGACGTACGACGGCTACCTGAACGACATCAACGGCGGGCACGTGACCCGGCAGGTCGTGATCGATGCGATCGAGGCGGCGGCCTCGGGTCCGATCGAGGAAGGCTCGGTCGGCGGCGGCACCGGCATGAACTGCTACGCCTTCAAAGGCGGCTCGGGCACCGCATCGCGCGTTGTTGACCTTGGCGACGGCGACTACACGGTGGGCGCCTTCCTGCAGTGCAACTTCGGCAAGCGGGCGGCGCTGACGATCGCGGGCCGGCCGCTTGGCGCCGAGCTGGCCGACGACAACCCGATCGAGGTGACGTACCGGACGCAGCCCGGCGCCGGGTCGGTGATCGCGGTCATCGCCACCGATGCCCCGCTGCTGCCCGGCCAGTGCCAGGCGCTGGCACGGCGGGTGCCACTAGGCCTGGCTCGCACCGGCACCAGCGGATCGCACTTCTCGGGCGACCTGTTCCTGGCCTTCTCGACCGCCAACCCGGGCGCGTTCGAGACCGGCTTCCCGGACGGCGATCCCGCCCCGTCGTCGCTGCGGTTCCTGCCGTGGAAGTGGATGGACGAGCTCTACCAGGCTGTCGTGGAGGCGGTCGAGGAGGCCACCGTGAACGCTCTGGTCGCCAACGACGACATGGTGGGACGGGATGGGCACCGGTCACCGGCGCTGCCGCGCAACCGCGTGGGTGCCGTGTTCGCAGACCGATAGCCGCGGCGGCGGACGGAGCGCCGGCGCCACCCGCGCCGTAAGATCCCTGCCGTGACTGAGGCCATCATTGAGGGGCTGCGGACGGTGCCGATCTTCGCGACGCTCGACGACGACGCGATCGCTCGCGCTGCCGCCATCGCCGGGATCGACGAGCACGTCAAGGGCTCGGTGCTGATCGAGCGTGGCCTGCCCGGTGCCGGTCTGTTCGTGATCCTCGACGGCAGGGTGGTGATCGAGCTTCAACACCGCACCGTCGAGCTCGGTCCGGGCGAGTTCGTGGGAGAGCTGAGCCTGCTCAGCGAGCACAACATCCGCAGTGCCCGCGTGCGAGCCGCCACCGACGTGCGCGCCATCGCCATCGCACGTCACGAGTTCGTGGGGCTGCTGAACGAGCACCCGCAGATCGCCGTGGCCATGCTGCCCTCGCTCGCGCAGCGGCTGCAGGATCTGATCGAGCACCCGGCCTGAACGCGGGATGCAAGCGGGAGAGCGAGCAGCACGCACCATGCAGCGGCTGTCCCAGCTGGCTGAGATCGGGCGCGAGGGCCGCGCGGGAGCACACCGGCCCGGGCTGAGCGCGGCCGAGCAGGAGGCTTGCGAGCTGGTCGCGACCTGGCTCGGGCAGGAAGGTCTGGAGATCAGCTGGGATGCGTGCGGCAACCTGTACGGACGCCTGGCCGGCAGCGATCCGGCCGCGGGCGAGATCTGGGCCGGCTCCCACATCGACACCGTCCCCAACGGCGGTCGCTTCGACGGAGCGCTGGGCGTCCTGGCGGCGCTTGAGGCGGTCGCGCAGCTGCGCGATGTGCCGCGGGCGGCCACGCTCTGTGTGGCCGTGTTCCGCGATGAGGAGGGCTGGCGCTTCGGCGAGGGCTGCTTCGGCAGCCGCTGTCTGTGCGGCGCCGTGACCGACGCCGACCTGCTGGCGACCGACGCGGACGGCGTGTCGATAGGCGAGGCGCTTGCGGAGCTGGGCTACCCGGAGCCGCTCGGCGGTGGCACGCTGCCGGCCGCATTCGTCGAGGTGCATATCGAGCAGGGCCCGGTGCTGGAACGGCGTGGGCTGGCCCACGCGGTGGTCACCTTGATCGCGGGCATGTCCGGCTTCACCGCGACGATCACCGGCAGCCCGGGGCACGCCGGCACGACGCCCATGGAGGGCCGCCGCGACGCGTTGCTGGCCGCCGCCGAGCTGGCGCTCGCGCTGCGTGAGCGCACAGCGCGGATCGAGGGAGCGGTCGTGACCGTCGGCAGACTGACCATCACCGATGCCGCCGCCAACGTGATCCCCGGGGAGGTCACGATCTCGATCGATGCGCGCTGCCCCACCGCCGCGGGCCTCGAGCAGCTGATCGCCGGACTGGATGAGGCGTGTTCGCAGGTGGCGGTAGTCAGCGGCTGTGCGGTCACGCTCGACGAGGTGTGGCGAAGCCGGCCGGTGCCGATGTCGGCACGTGTCGGCGACGCCATCCGGCAGGCTGCCGCGGCAGCCGGGCTGGAGCTGGCCGACCTGGCCTCTGGCGGCGGTCACGACGCCGGGATCCTGGCCGAGGCCGGCGTCGAATGCGGCATGCTGTTCGTCCGCAGCCGCGACGGCGGGGTCAGCCACCGGCCGGAGGAGCTGACCGACGAGGCCGACGTCGCCACCGCCATCCAGCTGCTCGCGGGCACCCTGGCGACTCTGGGCGGCGCGGGGTAGCGAGCCCGCCTGAGCGCCGCTGCACGATCCGACTGGACGCTTGCGATCCACGCTGACCTCCGATAGCATGGGTGCTATGAGAAACGGTGCCTCGGTTCCGCTCGGTTCGCGGCCGCTCGCAGCGGCGTCAGGGTTGCTCCTGTGTTTCGTTGCCGGGGTGGCTATGGCTGTGGGTGCCTACGCGATTCGAAATCCCAACGGGATCGAGTTCGGAGCCCCGTGGCCCGTCGCGTCCGAGATGGTCGCCGTAGTCGCCGCTGCGACCCTCGGACTCAGCGTCCGGGCTCAGCGGAGTCAATCCAACCGCGCACTCTTTGCGCTTGGGTGCGGCGCGGCGATCGTCGCGCTGCTCATGCTTGGGTTCGTCGCCTTCGCGCTGAGCTTCAACCAGCTCTGACTTTCCCGCGCACGGATGGATTCCGGCAGGTGCCTGACTGTGCCGGTATCACGAAGCCGTCTCGCCGTCCGCGCGGCGAAGCTTGCTCCGCACTCGCGAACGAGCTGGAGGCCGGGACTCGTCGCTAGGGGTCTGCGTCGACCAACCGGCCTAGCTGGCGGCGGGCCTATCTGATCTCGTCCCATCCGCTCGCGGCGAGCGCTGAAGCAAACAGTGTCACCGGAGCGTTATGCGACCAGATCGCCATGCGTGGGCCGGCGTCCCCTGATGCAGCGCCGTGTCCGCTTCCGTCAACCGCGGCAGCACCGACCCCAAGAAGTCTTCCGTCTCGCTCAAGATGCGCTCCTCCCTCCGACTTGGCACCGTATGACCGTTCAGGAACCGGCCGGGGCATCGAAACCCACGCTGTCTCAAGAGTCGCGGTGCCTGACTCTGCCGGTATCACTGGATCACGACACAACCCTTGCAAGGCACGTCACGGCGACTGGTGGGCTAGGCGCCGACGGCTCCCACATTAGAATCGACACGTCATCCGTCGATCAATGCGACCGGTTGCTCGACCTCGAATCGAGCGGGCTGCGTTTGGGCTGCTCGATGCGTCGCCCCTGTGCGCCATCTCAACCGCCGCGCCCCGCACCACCGCGCACATCCACACCGCGTATTTCGTGTGGAACAGGGACTTCGAGATCTTCTGGCTATCCGACCCCGGCGCGAAGCATTCGCGCAACATCGACGCTCGGCCGAGCACGGCGATCACCGTCTTCGACTCCCACCAGGTCTGGGGGCAACCTGACCGTGGCATTCAGCTGTTTGGTTCGACGCGTCAACTCCCAACAACCCAGATCGCCCACGTCGAGTCCCTGTACGCGGCCCGCTTCCCCGGCTACGCGACGCCTGACCTCCGCGCCTACCGGTTCTACCGCTTCCGCACTGCACGGCTGAAAGTGTTCGACGAAGCCGTGTTTGGAGCAGGGGTGTTCGTGACCGCGACTATCCACAGCGGACAGCGCGCGATCTGGGAACGAACGGACATCTCCAGCGGAGCTGCGGCAAGCTAGGCTCCCCCGCTCTCATTCTGACGTCGTCTCGGTCTGCAGGTAGAGATCCGTGGTGCGGCCAACGTAGCCTCGTCTGCGAACGAGAGCGCGGTACCGAGGCCGACGTCGCCACGGCGATCCACCGCTCGCGGGCACCCTGGCGACCCGGACCGGCGCTTGCTAGGCTCGGTCCCGGCCATGCCACGACCCGAGCACTCCCCATCGTGAGCGGCAAGCGCACCGTCATCGCCGGCGGCACGCTGGCCACCGACTACGGCGTCTTCGCCGCAGACGTCGCGATCGAGGACGGCCGCGTCGCCGCGGTCGCGGAGCAGGCCGACCGCAGCGGCGCCGACGAGCTGATCGACGCCTCCGGCCTGGTGGTGCTGCCCGGCGCCATCGACATGCACGCCCACTTCGAGGATCCCGGGCACACGGAGCGCGAGGACTTCACCACCGGCACCATGTCGGCCGCGGCCGGCGGCATGACCACGGTGATCGAGCACCCGCTCACCTATCCGCCGGTGACCACCGCCCAGCTCTACCGCGAGAAGCGTGAGATGGCGAAGCAGAAGGTGGTCACCGACTTCGGCCTGTGGGGCGCGCTGACCGCGCCCTCGATCCCCGAGATCAAGGATCAGTGGGCCGAAGGCGCGGGCGGGTTCAAGGCCTTCATGCCGATCTCCGACCCCTCCTACCCCCACGTCACCGACGCCGAGTTCCTGGAGGGCATGCGCGAGGTGCAGGCCGTCGGCGGCCTGGTGCTCGTCCACGCCGAAAGCGACTCCCTGCTGCAGGCCGGCCTGGCGCGGATGCAGGAGCAGGGCCGCACCGATCCCATGGCCCACCACGAGGCGCGGCCGCCCTTCGTCGAGGAGGAGTCCGTCCACCGGGCGCTGTACCTGGCCGCCCACGCCGACGTGCGGATCCAGATCGTGCACGTCTCCAGCCCGGTCAGCGCCCAGCTGGTGGCCGACGAGAAGCGACGCGGCCGGCCCGTGACGATGGAGATCTGCCCCCACCACCTGCTGCTCGACCTCGACGACCTCGTCCGCCTCGGCCCCTACGGCGTGTGCGCGCCGGCGCTGCGTGACCGCGCGCTCGTGGAGCGGCTGTGGTCGTACGTGCTGGACGGAACCGCCGACTGCCTGATCTCCGACCACTCCGCCTACACCCCGGAGGAGAAG
The DNA here is from genome assembly GCA_963737445.1 of uncultured Actinomycetes bacterium. Taxonomy (GTDB): domain Bacteria; phylum Actinomycetota; class Thermoleophilia; order Gaiellales; family JAICJC01; genus JAICYJ01. The sequence continues at coordinate 41,120 of CAVTSO010000019.1, forward strand.
GAGCCGGGCTGGGACAACATCTTCGACGCCCTGCTCGGCTGCCAGGTGATCCAGGAGACGGTGCCGCTGGCGTTGGACGAGGCCTACCACCGTCGCGGCATGACGCTGGACGCCTTCGCGCGCTTCTCGTCCACCAACCCGGCTCGCATCGCCGGCCTCTATCCCCGCAAGGGCACGCTGGTGCCCGGCTCCGACGCCGACCTGGCGCTCTACGACCTGGAGACCGAGTGGACGGTCGACGCCCGCTCGCAGCAGTTCTCCAAGAACCCGTGGTCGCCGTTCGACGGACGACGCGTGCGGGCGCGGGTGGTGCGGACGCTGGTGCGCGGCGAGACGGTATACGCCGACGGCGAGATCCTGGCCGAGCCGGGGTCGGGCCGCTTCCTGTCCTGCCAGGAGGATCACTCCCTGGGCGGACAGCCGACGGCGACGGCGGGCTGACGTGTTCCGGCTGGCGCTGATCAACCCCAACACCGACGAGCACCACACCGAGGCCATGGGCGGGGTGGCCCGCGCGGCGCTGCCGGAGGGGTGCGACGTGACCGCCGTCAACCCCAACCGCGGCCCCACGTCGATCGAGAGCGCGGCCGACTCGGTGGTGGCCGCGGCCGAGGTGGCGGCGCTGGTGCAGGCGCTACCCGACTACGACGCCTACCTGATCGCGTGCTTCGGCGACCCCGGGCTCGACGCCGCCCGCGAGCTGACCGCTGCACCCGTTGTCGGCATCGGCGAGGCCGCCTACATCGCGGCATCGCTCGTGGCCAAGCGGTTCGGCGTGATCACCACCTTGCCGCGCAGCATCCCCGCGCTCGAAGAGGGCATCGAGGCGCTCGGCCTGCGGTCGCGCTGCGCCGGGATCGTGCCGCTCAACATCCCCGTTGCCGAGCAGGGCAGCGGCCACCCTGACACGACCTCGGCGATCGTCGCGCTGGGCAAGCGCCTGGCCGCCGACAACGGCGCCGACGCCCTGATCCTCGCCTGCGGAGGCATGGCCGACGTGGCGCGCGCGGTCGAGGACGAGGTGGGCGTGCCGGTCTGCGACGGCGTGTCCTTCGGTGCGGGCCTCGCCCACTCGCTGTGGCGGAGCGGCCTTGGCACCAGCAAGGCCTCCGCGTACGCGGCGCCGGAGCCGATCCCATACGTCGGCATGCAGGGCTGACACATGCGGGCCGCGACCTTCCGCGAGTACGGCGGCCCCGAGGTGATGCGCTGGGAGCAGCTCGACGATCCCGCCTGCGGTCGCAACGAGGTGATCGTGCGGGCGCACGCATGCGGCCTCAACCACAGCGACCTCGACTCGCGGGCGGGCAGCTCGCGCTGGCCGTTCACCATGCCCTGGGTGCTGGGCGCGGAGTTCGCCGGCACCGTGACCGCGGTGGGGTCCGAGGTCGCGGGCATCGCCGACGGCGAACCGGTCACGGCCTACCAGCAGTTTGGGTGTGGAACCTGCGCGGCCTGCGCGCGCTGGCGGCCCGACCTGTGCGAGCGGTTCGTGGTGTTCGGCACCGATCGCTGGGGCGGCTACGCGGAGCTGGTGGCGGTGCCGGCCCGCGCGGTGATCCCGCTGCGCTCCCCGGACGACTTCGTGACCGCCGCGGCCGCCCAGTGCGTGGTCTCGACCGCGTGGTCGATGGTGGTGTCGGTCGCGGCCGTGCGCGCGGGCGAGACGGTGCTGGTGCCGTCGGCCTCGGGCGGCGTGGCGGGCGCGGCGGTGCAGGCGGCGCGGCTGTCGGGGGCGCGCGTGATCGCCTCGGTGGGGGCGCCCGAGAAGTCAGACGCGGTGCGGGCCCTGGGCGCGGACGTGGTCTTCTGCTATTGCGACACGCCGGTGGCGGAGGCCGTGGCCGAGGCCACCGGCGGTCGCGGCGTCGACGCGGTGATCGACACGACCGGCGGCCCGCGGTTCGGGGAGCACCTGGCGGCCATGGCGCCGGACGGGCGGCTGGTCACGTGCGGCGCGCACGCCGGCGAGGTGGTGCCGCTCGACATCATCGAGCTGTTCCGCCACGGCCACCGCATCCTCGGCTTCCGCGTTGCCACGCCGGACGAGATCCGAACGTCGCTAGCGATGGCGCTCGACGGAGCGATCACGGTGCCGGTCGACCGCACGTTCCCGACCTCCGAGGCAGCGGCCGCGCACGCCTACATGGACGAGCGCAAGCACGTCGGCAAGATCGTGCTGGTGTCGGAGTGAGGACGGTCTGCTACCTGGCGCACTGCCTGCTGAACGCGAACGCCAAGGTCGACGAGGGCGCGCGCTGCGCGGGCGTGTCGGCGCCGGTGGTAGGGCTGCTCCGCGATCACGGCGCCACGATCCGACAGATGCCCTGCCCCGAGCTGGCGTTCGGCGGCACCCGGCGGTTCTGGGCGGTGCGCGAGCAGTACGACACGCCGGCCTTCCGGGCGCATTGCCGGACGCTGGCCGAGCCGGTGGCGGAGCAGATCCGGGCCGACCTCGGCGCCGGCGCGAGGGTGGTGATCATCGGCATCGACGGCAGCCCCAGCATGGGCGTCGAGCTGACCGCCAGCGCCGGTGACTGGGGCGGCCGGCCGGACAAGCCGCGCGACGAGGACTACCCGGTGACGCCCGGGCCAGGGCTGTTCACGGAGACGCTGCTGGACCTGCTGGGAGACGACGTGGCGCGGGCGCGCGTGATCGGGATCGGACAGGACCTGTTCGACTACGACGAGCCGGCGGAGCTGGCCAAGCTGGCGGCGGCCGTGGAGAACAGCGGTGCGCGGTGACCTGCGCTCTCGGCGGGTGGCGGTGGTCCCGGACTCGGTGCTGAACCCGCTCGCGGGTGGGGCCGATCACCTGACGCCGCTGACCGAGGCCGGCTGGGGCCTAGTGGTACTGCCACCGGCGGGGCTGCCTGACGGCACCGAGCGGGCAATGGTCGCCGCCATCGCCGACACGGTGGTGACGTTCCTGGACGACGACTACGAGGTCGCCCTGGGATGGCCGGGCGATCAGCGCACGGAACGGCTGATCGAGACGCTGTCCGCCATCGGGCGGCGCGTCGAACGGCGGATCGACCTGCTGGACTAACGGCTCAAGCGGTGGCCTCGTTCGAGCGTGCGATCCGCAGCTCGAGCGGGGTCGACTGCCGCGTGCGTCCGGCCTGCGCCTTGCGCCGCTCCTCGGCCATCCGCAGCAGCTCCTCGTGCTCGTGCGGGGTGTACCCCCAGTCGGTCGAGGGCGCTTCCGTCACGCTGTTGTGCTTCGCGTCCTTCATCCCAATCCTCCGTGCTCTTTGGCCCGCGCCCGAAACACTACCTAGTTGAGAAGGCGAGTGTAAAGGCACATGACGATTTCCAGGTCTTTTCCTGATTGACACCCATTCGCCACCCCGGATCCGCGAGGCATCTGCAACCATGCAGTACATGAGCAGCTCGCACGGCACGAGGGTGGTCGGGGGCGGTCTCCTGTGCGAGCTGCACGCGCATTCGCGCTGGAGCGACGGCGATCTCGAACTGGCCGACGTCGTCGACCTCTACGGACGTGCCGGGTTCGACGTGCTGTGCATCACGGATCACGTTGTGCGGGACGGAGGGATGGTCACGGCCGCCGTCCACGCCGAGTACCTGGCCGAGATCCGCCGGCAGGCGGAACATGCGCAGCGACGGCATGGTCTGCTGGTGCTGCCGGGACTGGAGTTGACGTGGGACGACGCCGACTCACAGCAGGCCGCCCACGCCGTGGCGGTCGGCCTCGACCGGTTTGTCGGCCTCGCGGACGGGCTCGATGCGGCGGTAGAGACGGCGCGCGACCACGGCGCGGCGATCATCGCTGCGCACCCGCACGGCGCCCGGCGCGACACCATCCCCGGCCGCACCACCCAGCGCTGGTGGCACGATCCGTCCGTGCGCTCGCTGGCGCACCGGTTCGAGCTGATCAACCGGACGCAGGTGTTCGACTGGGTGGCCGAGGCCGGCCTACCGGCGGTCGCGAACGGCGACTTCCACCAGCCCGGACACCTGGCCACCTGGAAGACCGTGCTGCCGGTGGAACCTGAAGCGGACGCGGTGGTCGCGTACCTGCGGTCGCAGGCGCCGGCCATGATCACGCGGCCGGCGGTGCTGCACGCGCTGGCGCAGGCGGCCGGCGTGGCTGCGTAGACAGGGGTCTGGTGGCTGACCGCCCGCGGTCGCCATCTACGCTCCGTCGGTGAGCCCGCACACACACAAGCTCCGCGATGACATCCGAAACATCGCGATCATCGCCCACGTCGACCACGGCAAGACCACCCTCGTGGACGCGCTGCTGCAGCAGTCCGGCACCTTCGCGGCGCACGCCGCGGTGGTCGACCGGATCATGGACGCGGGGCTCGAGCGCGAGCGCGGCATCACGATCCTGGCCAAGAACGCGGCCTGCCGCTACCAGGGCACCAAGATCAACATCATCGACACACCCGGGCATGCCGACTTCGGCGGCGAGGTCGAGCGCGGCCTGACGATGGTCGACGGCGTGCTGCTGCTGGTCGACGCCAGCGAGGGGCCGCTGCCGCAGACCAGGTTCGTGCTGCGGAAGGCGCTGGCCGCGCGGCTGCCGGTGATCCTGGTCGTGAACAAGGTCGACCGGCCCGACGCGCGCGCCGCCGAGGTGGTGAACGAGATCTACCAGCTGTTCTTCGACCTCGACGCCGACGAGTCGCAGATCGACTTCCCGATCGTCTACACGATCGCCCGCGACGGCCTGGCCTCGCCCACGGAAGACGAGCCGGGTACCGACATGCATCCGCTGTTCGAGCTGATCCTCGACCGGGTGCCGCCGCCTCGGTACCACGAGGGCTCGCCGTTCCAGGCCCGCGTCGCCAACCTCGACTCCTCCCCCTACCTGGGGCGGCTGGCGCTCTGCCGCGTGCACGAGGGCGAACTGAACAAGGGCGAGATGGTGGCCTGGTGCAAGGCCGACGGCACGATCACGCGCACGAAGATCACCGAGATGTTCGTGGCCGAGGGGCTCGACCGGGTGGCGGCCGACCACGTCGGGCCGGGCGAGGTGATGGCCGTCGCCGGCCTCCAGGAGATCATGATCGGCGAGACGATCGCCGACGCCGAGGACCCTCACCCGCTGCCCGTGATCAAGGTGGACGAGCCGTCGCTGGCGATGACCCTGGGCACCAACTCCTCGCCCTTCGCCGGCCGCGACGGCACGAAGCTGACCGCGCGCATGATCAAGGACCGGCTCGACCGCGAGCTGGTCGGCAACGTCAGCCTGCGGGTGCTCGACACCGACCGACCGGACACGTGGGAGGTGCAGGGCCGCGGCGAGCTGCAGCTGGCGGTGCTGATCGAGCTGATGCGGCGCGAGGGCTTCGAGCTCACGATCGGGAAGCCGCAGGTGGTCACGCGTGAGGTGGACGGCAAGGTCTGCGAGCCGGTGGAGCGGGTCACCATCGACGTGCCGGAGGAGTACTCGGGCACCGTGATCCAGGCGCTGGCGGTGCGCAGGGGGCGGATGGAGCAGATGACGAACCACGGATCGGGATGGGTGCGGCTGGACTACGTGATTCCGGCCCGCGGCCTGCTCGGGTTCCGCACGGAGTTCCTGACCGAGACGCGCGGCACCGGCATCCTGCACCACGTGTTCGATCGCTACGACCCCTGGCACGGCGAGATCAGCGGCCGCCAGAACGGCTCGCTGATCGCCGACCGCACCGGGCCGGCGTCGACGTACGCGATGACCAACCTGCAGGAACGCGGCGTGCTGTTCGTCTCCCCCAGCGAGGACTGCTACGAGGGGATGCTGGTCGGCGAAAACGCGCGCGCGGACGACCTCGACGTGAACATCGCCAAGGCCAAGCAGATGACCAACGTCCGCTCGAACGCCGACGTGCTGGTGCGACTGGCGCCGCCGCGCCTGCTCAGCCTCGACCAGGCGCTCGAGTACATCGAGGAGGACGAGTGCGTCGAGGTCACGCCCGACGTGATCCGCCTGCGCAAGGTCGAGCTGTCGGCGTCGAGGCGTCAGAGCCAGCGGTCGAAGAGCAAGCGCGACGCGCACGACTGACCGAGCAGAGGCTCGTAACTCCAGTAGGCTGAGGGAGGGTGATCGTGCGATGGAGGACCTTCCCAGCGGAACCGTCACACTCCTCTTCACCGACGTCGAAGGGTCGACGCTACTCGTCCAGGCGCTCGGTGCCGCCTACCAGTTCGCGCTGGACGGACACCGCCAGATCCTGAGGGATGCGGTCGCGTCGCACGCGGGCCGCGAGGTCGACTGCCGCGCGGACGAGTTCCTCGCCTGCTTCCCGCGCGCATCCGACGGCCTCGCGGCGGCGATCGCGGCACAGCTGGCGCTGACGTCGCAGAACTCCCAGCTGCGGGTGCGGATGGGGCTTCATACTGGCGAGCCGGAGCTGATCGGCGACGCCTACATCGGGATCGACGTGAACCGGGCGGCGAGGATCTGCGCGGCCGGTCACGGCGGGCAGATCCTGGTGTCACAGACCACACGCGATCTGGTGTCGTCAGGCGTCCAGTTCCGCGATCTCGGCACATACCTGCTGGCGGGAGTCGAGCAGGCCGAGCGGATCTACGAGGTGCGCGCGCCCGGGTTGCGCACCTCGTCGCTGCCCCTGCGGGCCGAGCACGAGTCCGGCGCCCCGGGCCGTCGCCGGCGGAGCCTGCGGCTGCGACGCGTGCCCGCCTCATCGCACCTCGCCGAGACCGCCTGGCGGGCACGGAAGCTGATCGAGCCGGGGCCGCTCCGCGAAGCACTCACAACCCTAGCCGCGGAGCTGTTCGACGCCGATCGCGCCGTCCACCGGGCCGACGCGCTGCTCGAGAAGATCGACCGACACCGCATCACCCGCAGGTTGGCCGAGCAGCGCCAGCTGTCGATCGTGTCCGCCCCGGTGGCCGAGCTGGCCGCGGGGACCGACGCGAAGCTGGCATGCCTCGACCGTCTCGGCGACGACCGCCAGGTCGTCTCCGACCTGGGCGCCGAGGCTGCCGCGCTGCTCGACCGGTCGTTCTCCGACCACGCAGTCGAGCAGATGTGCGAGCGCCTGAACCTGGCGACCGGCACCCTGGACGGGCAGATCACGGTCACCGCCCGCGCCCACGACGCGCTCAGCTACCGGCTCGCGCGCACGCGCTGGCGCGGCGTCTACCGGCTGGACGGGCTCTATGTGGTCCCCTACCACGACGAGCTGGGGATCGAGCGCCAGCCAGAGTTCACGGACGCGGGCGAGGCCCGCCGCTTCCGTCACGGCGTCAAGCTGGCCCACCAGGCAAAGACCCGAGACGTCGGCCTTGATGCACCTTGGGATGGAGGCGGAGGTACGAGCGGCAGCGGGTATTGACCGCTTTCGTCCGCCACGTTCTTGGCGAGGGCTCCTACGACAACGAGACGGTGGCGCTGCCCGTGTAGTCGTTGTACGGGTCGAGCACGATCGTGTAGGTGCCAGCGACCGGCGCCGTCAGGCCGAACGAGGTCGAGCCCAGCACCCACGAGGGCGACAGCAGCGGGGTGCCGTCGGGCCGCAGCACCGACACGCGCATGATCGGTACGATGACCGCGCTCAGGTTCAGCACCAGCGACTGGCCGGCCGTCGCCGTGAACGTGACCGCCCCGCCCTGGCCGGGCGCGGTCATCGCCGCCGTGAACCCGGGCCCGCCCTGCGTGATCGACCCGGACGAATCCGGCGGCACGTCGTAGACGGTCACCGACAGCGGCCCGGTGGAGGCGTCGAACGGATCGACCGCGATCGTGTAGGTGCCGGACACCGGCAGCGTGGTCACGTCGATGAACGTGTTGCCCGGCGCCATGGTCGAGAGCAGGGTCGTGGAGTCCGGCTTGCTGACCGTGAACCGCACCGACATCGCCGTGGTCAGGCGGAAGCTGACCCGCTCCCCGGCCACGCCGGTGAAGCTGACCAGGCCGTTCTGACCGGGCACCGTGATCGGGATCGAGGCCGCGGCGCCGCCGGGCGTGGTCGTCGCCGACGCGTCGGCCGGCACGCTGTAGGCGGTCAGCGTCATGGTGACCGGCGAGCCGCCTGACGGGTCGACCACGATCGTGTAGGTGCCGGTGGCCGGCAGCGTGCGCGTGTCGAGGAAGCCGCCGGACGACGACACGTAGAAGGTGGCAAAGGCGGAGCCGTCCGGCGCGCGTATGTCGAGCCGCGTCTGCGGCAGCGCACTACCGGTGACCGCCATGCTCAGCCGCGTGCCGGCCGCGCCGGCGAACGTGATCCCGGCGTTCTGCCCGCCGCCCAGCGAGATCGTGAGCGGCGCTCCGCCGACGGTGATGCTGCCGGTGAGGTCGACGGGCACACCAAGCACCTGCACGGTGGCGCTGCCCACCGCCGCGCCCTGCGGATCGATGCGGATCGTGTAGGTGCCGCTGGCCGGAAGCGCCAGGGCATCGATGAAGCCGCCCGAGCCGTAGGCGATGGTGGCGCCCGAAGGTGACACCAGCGTCACCGACGTGGCGAGCATGCCAGAGGTGCTGTAGCTGACGCTGACCGACTGGCCGGCCGCGCCGGGGAACGTGACCGAGGCGTTCTGGCCGGGTACGGTGGTGGTGAGCGTAACCGGCGGTGCCGCAACCGAGGTGGTCGCCACCGGGTCGGCCGGCACGTCGTACAGCGTGTAGCTGACGCTGCCGGTGCCGACGTCCTGCGGGTCGGCCACCACGGTATAGGTGCCGGTCTGCTTGAGCGTCGCGGCGTCCACGAACGAGGTACCGGCGCCGGTGTAGCCCGGCCCGGCCAGCACCGTGCCGTCGGGGTTCAGGATCGAGGTCTTGAGCAGGTAGTAGCTGGAGCTGACACCGAGGCTGACCCGCCGGCCGGCCACGCCGCTGAACGTGAACAGCGCGTTCTGGCCGGCCGCGGTTGTGGTGGCCGAGGCGGGAGGGCCACCGGGCGTGATGGTGGACGTGACGTCGGCCGGCACGTCGTACAGCGTCAGCGTGACCGGCCCGGTGCGCTCATCCTGCGGATCGGCCAGGATCGTGTACGTCCCGTCGGAGGGCAGCTGCACGGTGTCGATGAAGCCGTAGCCGGCACTCGTGTAGAGCGGCCCCGCGAGCTGCGTCCCGCCTGGACCGATGATGATCGTCTTCAGGAAGCTGATGCTGCTTGAGGTGGACAGCGCCACCCGCCGCCCGGCCGTGCCCGTGAAGCTGGCGACCGCGTTCTGGCCGGGCGCGGTGGTGGTCAGCGTCACCGGCGGCCCGCCGGGACTGATCACCGCCGTCGCATCCGGCGGCACGTTGAAGAGCTGGATAGCCATGCTGCCGCCACCCGCCTGCAGCGGGTGCACGCGCACCACGTAGCTGCCGGTCTGCTGCAGCGTGAACGAGTCGATGAACGCGTTGCCGGTGGACAGCGTCTTCGAGGCGGCCGTGGACCCGTCCGGGTTGCTGATGGTGACGGTGCTGCTGGTGATCGTCGACGCCGACAGCAGGGCGCTCACGCGTGTGCCGGCGGTGCCGTCGAAGGCCAGCAGCTGGTCCTCGCCGGCGCCCGAGGTGACGGTGACGGGCGCGCCGCCGACCGCGATCGGGCTGGGCGATGTGCCGGTGACGCTGCCGCTGTCGGTGCCACCGCTGCTGGTGGCAGTGGCGGTGACAGTGGTGCTGCCGGGAGCCGGCGTGAACTGGCCGGTGTAGCTGCCGTCGCCCTGGGCGGTCAGCGCGATCGGCTGGCCGTTGGCGGCCGCGGTCACGGTCACGCCCGCGAGGTCGCCGCAGACGCCGGCCAGCAGGCGCACCGATACCGTGTGGCCGGCGGCGGCCACGAAGCCCTGGCCGGGAGCGTCGATCACCAGCTGCGGCTTGTTGCTACAGGTGAGCGCGTTTCCGGCGTCGAGACGGCCCCGGCTGGCGCTGCTGCCGGCGAGTGTCGCGGGATGGTCGACGGTGCGCAGCAGCAGCGCCTTGATGGTGTCGGCGGTGGCGGCCGGGTGCGCCGCCAGCACCAGCGCGGCCGCGCCGGCCACGTGTGGCGAGGCCATCGAGGTGCCGCTCTCGGACTTGTAGGCCCTGCCCGGCCAGGTCGAGTAGATGCTGACGCCGGGCGCCGCCAGGTCGACGCTGCTCTGACCGTAGTTCGAGAAGTAGGCGAGGTGGTCGGTGGAGTCGCTCGCGCCCACCGAGATGATGTTGGGCAAATTGAAGTCGGCCGGGTAGGTGGGCGTCGTATCGCTGTTCACGCCATCGTTGCCGGCGGCGGCAACGAACAGGTCGCCGTGCGCGTTGGCGTCGGCGATGGCGTCGTACAGGGCCTGCGAGTACTCGGTGTCGCCCCAGGAGTTGTTCGTGATGCGCACGCCCATGGCGGTCGCGTACCGCAGCGCGGCCACCGCACCCGCCACGTCTCCGGTGCCGTCGGCGCCGATGAACTTGAGCGGCATCAGCTGCACGTTCCAGTCTACGCCGGTGACGCCGGTGCCGTTGTTGCCGACCGCGCCGATGGTGCCGGCAACGTGGGTGCCGTGCCCGTTGTCGTCGATCGGGTTGTTGTCGTTGTTGATGAAGTCCCAGCCGCGCCAGTCATCGACGTAGCCGTTGTGGTCGTTGTCGATGCCGTCGTTGCGGCAACCGGGCAGTTCTCGCCGGGGTTGGTCCACGTGTTCGCGGCCAGGTCGGGATGGGTGGCGTCGATGCCGGTGTCGATCACGCCCACTACCACCGACTTCTTGCCGGTGGTGACGCCCCAGGCCCGCTCCGCGCCGATGTCTGCGCCCGGCGTGCCGGCCGTGAAGTCCACGGTCTGGCCGGTGTTGTTGAGCCCCCACTCCTTCTTGAACTGAGGATCGTTCGGCACCGGGTTGGCGAACAGGTGGATCGTGCGGTCGGGTTCGACGTAGCTGACGTCGGCGTTGCCCTCGAGCAGCGACATGGCGCGCGCCGACGCGCGCGGCGCGACCGTGGCCAGCTGCACGCGGTTGCTGCCCAGATCGGTGCCGGTGCCGACTCCCGCCGCATCCAGCGCTTGCTGCCGGGCGCGGGCCGAGACGCCGCGACGGAAGCCCACGATCAGCTTGCCCGGTATCACCACCGACGCCTGAGGCACCGGTGCCACAGCGGCATGGCGCACGCCGGCCGTCGCCCGTCCACCTGCGCCGGACACGACAACCGCGAGCACGACCACCGAAGCGGCCAGGCGAAGACCCCGAGCCATGCTCCCACGCTACATGTGCAACACAAGTGTGGCAATCCTCACATGGGGGATCGTCCGGGCCACTCGATCGGTTGAGTTCGGTGACTACCGGGTACTCCGATCTGGTGATGGTGAACGATCTCGAACAGCGGCACACTGGCGCCTCGATGAGGCTCCAGGATCAACGCTCCGCCGGCGACCCGGCAACCGTCGCCGCCGCCGTACGCGACGCCGCGCTCGTGTTGGTCGCCGTTCAGCAGGTCGACCAGCGGGTGGCGCTCGACCGCGAGCGGCCGGGTCCGACCCCGTCCGAGGTGGCGGAGCTACGCGACGCAGCCCGGGCTGCCGGCGCGCGCCTGGCGGGCCTCATCGACGGCGGCTCAGCCGTGCTGCTCGAGTATCTGCGGGCAAGCCGGGCTCACCTGGCCGGCCAGGAGGGGGCACGGGACGCCATCCACGTCGCCACCCACGAGCTCTGGAACTGCTTCGAGCGGCCGATCGCGGCCCTGGTCGGGTTCTGCGCGAACGCGGACGTCGACCTCACGCGCTCGCTGGACGCACCGGGGCGGATCACGCTCTGCTCCACCGACGACTTCATCGTCTGCTGCTGCCGCCTGGCTGAGCAGGGCGCGTATGCCGCCTGGCCGTCGGTGGCGATGGCGCTGCGTCACACCATGCAGCTGATGGTCAGCACGCACGCGGCCATGGACGCGGCGTACCCCGACGCTGCCGTCTGACCGTTCGGCTACGAGCTGGGCGGCGGCGCCGGCTCGGTCACGGTCACGGTGTTGGTGATAGTGCTGGGCGGCGAGGTCTCGGTCTGGGTGATCGTCTGCGTGCCGCCGGTGATGACCGTCGTATACCCTCCGCCGTTGCTGTTGCCCGCGGCGAGCACGCCGACCAGCACGCCGATCACCAGGGCGGCCACCATCCCTGCCACCGCCAGCGCGATCCGCTGGGGCGTCCAACCGTCGTTCGACGGTGGCGAGGGCGACGGAGGCCCGGGCTGCGGTGGGGGCGGCGGCGGCTGGTAGGTCATGCCGTTCGATGGTATCCGGGTTCTGTGGTAGATCCCGGTGCTCAGCCGTGTGTGCGGCGAGCGGCGCGGGCCAGCTCGGCGTAGCGGGCCAGGGCCTGATCGGCCTCGCCGGCGTCGCGGTCGCGCAGCGCGGCGCGCACGGCCCTGCCGGCCGTGTCGACGTGCACGGTGGCCAGGTTCAGCCGCCGCTGCACCGGCCCCTGGACGCGCCGCAGGCTCTGCACCTTCTCCAGCGGCACCCAGCAGGTGACGCGCCGCACGCGGCCGCTGGTCGTGACCACGCAGGTGTCCGTGCCGCCCCAGCCCAGCATGCGGTAGCGAAGCGGGCTCTTGAACCGGACGCGACGGGGCGGCTGCGACTGGCGCTGCGGTCGATCGGGCACGATCCGGTCGAGCACCTGCTCAACGAGGGGCCGGCGGCCGACCGGCAGCACGACGCGCAGCTGGCGCCGCTGCGCGGTGCCGTCACCGTCCGACGGCTGGCGACCGCCGGCCAGGTCGACCTGGAGCCGGCACCACCCGAACGGCCGCCACAGCAGCGGCTCCACCATCCGCACGGCCTGCACGCGACCGGGCCGGATCGTCTCAGACGTGAGCGATACCAGCCCGCCGCTCAGCCGCAGCCCGTCGGGCGCATCGGCGACGGTCAGCCGGTACTCCAGGTTGAACCGCCGCCAGGTGACGGTGATGACGCCCAGCAGCCAGACCAGGCCGCCCCCGCTGATCACGGCGGAGGCGACCTCGGGGCAAGCAGCGCCGTCACGACCAATGCCGCCAGCACCGCCTCGGCGTAGAAGCCGACGTCGCTGATCAGGATCGACGCGATCAGCCGGGTGGTGGGAACGGTCGTCAGGACGTGCTCGTCGGCCGTCACGGTCGCCGGCGTTGCCTGGTCGGGCGGCGCGCGGTGCGCGAGGGCCAGCAGCTGGTCGCGGAGTTGCTCGACCTCGCCGGCCGCCACGTACGACAGCCGGGCGGCGCCACCGGAGGAGCCACCCATCCGCAGCCGCAGCTCGGCGGCGCCCAGCAGCCGTCCCAGCCCCGGGCGCAGGATGTCGATCGCCTGCACCTGCGACAGCGGGAACCGCAGCGACCGACGCCGGAGCACGCCGGTCTCGATCCGCAGGTCGTCGCCGTCGATCGTCCAGCGGGTGACGAACCAGGAGACGAACCCGAGCAGGGTGATCAGGGCGATCACGCTCAGCGGGACGAGGTCGCCGGCCGAGATGCCGCCGCGCAGCAGCGCCGGCACCAGCAGGATCACGATGCCGATGGTGCCGCGCCCGCCGCGCACGATCGGGGACAGCGGATACAGCCGCCGCCATACGCCCGGCTCGCTCATATCCCGGCCGCCTGTGCCTCCCCCAGTTCGGCCAGCCGGTCGCGCAGGCGCGCCGCCTCCTCGCGCTCAAGCCCGGGGATGCGCGCATCGCTGGCGGCGGCTGCCGTGTGCATCTTGACGGTGGCGAGCCGGAACGACCGCTCCAGTGGGCCGGCAGTGACGTCGACGAACTGCATGCGGCCGTAGGGCACGACCGACAGCCGCGAGAACAGCACGCCGCGCCGCACCAGCAGGTCGTCCTCGCGCTCGGCATATCCCCACGACGCGAAGCGGCGCCTCACGCCCCGCTCCGCGGCCAGGCCCGCGATCACCGCCGCCACGGCGGCGCCGCTGCCCAGCAAGGCGGAAAAGTAGAGCCAGCCGAGGACGAGGGCGGCGATCGCAGCGACCGCCGTCAGGCCCGCCACTTCGAGCCGGCGCAGCACGAGCAGCCGCGCCGACGGCGTTCGCCAGTGCAGGTCCGTGCGCACGCTCAACTCTGGCCCAAGGGCCGCTACGCCTCGACGGCCGTGCGACTTGCGTCCGGCCAGGACCAGCACCAGCACGGCAGCCACGATCACCGCGGTCAGGAACTGGCCGAACCAGCCGACGTCGAGCACGTCGTTCGCGATGATGCCGCCAAGCAGCGCTCCGACGATGCCGATCAGGATGGTGCTCAGCACACTCAGGCTGCGGTTGCCGGAAACGACCGCCCGGCCCAGGCTGCCGATCACCAGGCCGACGACGGCGTACCAGATCAGCGACCAGGCCACCGAGAGCGCGAACCCGAGCAGGCCGAAGCCGAACGCCATCATCAGCACGACCAGCACCAGCAGGATCAGAACCACGGACACGCCTGCAGTGTAGATCAGCGCTCCACGATTTGCGCCTCGCGTTGCGAGCAGCAATCTACTCGATTTTCGAGTAGAAACCTCCTCGGATCGCGAGTAGGCTGCGAACGGATGAACCCGTTCCCCTACCAGCGGCCGATCCTCCCCGAGCAGGTCATCGACCGCGACCTCGAGGTGCAGAAGCTGCTGTCCTGGTGCGACTCGGCCATGCTCGTGCGGCTGGACGCGCCCCGGCGCTACGGCAAGACCAGCCTCGTTCGCAAGGTGTTCCACGAGGCCGGCAAACACGGCACCGTCGGCGTGCTCTGCGACCTGAAGGGCGTGCTCACCCTGTCCGACGTGATCACCAGGCTGGGCCGCTCCTACGCGCAGCTGCGCGGCCCGCTCGAGAAGATGCTGCGCCCCGTGCTGACGTCGATCGAGCTCGAGTTCAACGTCAGCTTCATGGGCGCCGGCGCGGGCGCGAAGCTGGGCGCGAGACCGGGCAACGACGAGGCTGCGCTGTTCGCGCTGCTCGACCTGCCGCAGCGATTCGCCGGGAAGGGCTGGCAGGCGGTGATCGTCTGCTTCGACGAGTTCCAGGACGTGCTGGCCGTGCCCGCGGCGGACGACAAGCTACGGTCGGCGATCCAGCACCACTCGGACGGCTGCGCCTACATCTTCGCCGGCTCGGAGCCACGGCTGATGAACGCGCTCTTCTCCGACAAGCGGCGCGCGTTCTGGAACCAGGCCGAGCCGCTCGAGCTGGGGCCGCTGGCCCCTGCCGACGTGGCCACATACGTGACCGCGCAGTTCGCCGCGGACGGCAGGGACGTCGGCCCGGTGCTGCGGATCGTGCTGTCGACGGCCCAGGGCCACCCGCAGCGCACGATGTTCCTCTGCTCCAAGCTGTGGGAGCGGTCGCAGCCGGGCGAGCCGGTGACGATCGAGGCCTGGCAGGCGGCGCTCGATGCCGCGAAGCTCCAGGAGGAGCACGCGCTCGACGCCGAGTGGCGGAACCTGAGCGGCTCGGCCCAGCGGGTGCTGCGCGCGGTCACGCTGAACGGCGGCCGGCCCTTCCAGAAGCAGGCGGCCGAGGCGGTCGGCGTGCCGATCGGGAGCGTCGACCGGGTCAGCGACGCGCTGGTCGGCGCCTACATCCTGCGGCAGACCGGCAAGGGCGAGTTCGCGTTCATCGACCCGATGCTCGAGCTGTACGTCCGCGACCTGGCCGGGTCGTCGCTTCCCGAGTCCGAGCACGACGACAGCTAACCGTGCCTACCGGCCGTCGTGGCGCCGTCCGGCGACCGCTTCCACCGTCTGGCGCGACAGCCCGGTGACGCGGCAGACCTCGTCGTCGGGCCACCCCGCGCGGCGCGCCTCGTCGATGGCGATCTCGAAGGCGCGACGGGTGGTGACGAAGTTCAGCGAGGTGGCGATCAGCTGGGTGGCGAGGTGCTCCGGCACGGGCCGGATACTGGCACACCGAACATATGTTCGTCAAGTACCCCTCTGCCAGACCGAGATGTGCTTGCGGCTCTCGCTCGTGAACGGCTCGCGGTTCCAGCCGCTCCAGCGCTCGCCCAGCGTCATCCCGGCCAGCCTCGCCATCAGGTCGAGCTCGGCCGGCCAGACGTAGCGAAACGGCACCGACAGGCCGCGGAACCGGTCGCCCTCCATCCAGTAGTGGTGCGAGACCAGCCCCTGGCTGGCGATGTCGTACTCGTCGAAGCCGAGCCGCGTGGGTGTGACCGTGAACGGGCGCACCGTCTCGCCCGGAGGCAGCCGCTGGAGCTGAGGGACGCCGACCTCGACCACGAAGCATCCGCCCGGCCGGAGGTGCGCGGCGGCGTTCTGGAAGCAGGCCACCTGATCGTCCTGGGTGGTCAGGTTGTTGATCGTGTTGTAGACCAGGTAGGCGAGCGTGAACTCGCCCGGCACCCTGGTGGTGGCGAAGTCGCCGAGGGTGACCTGGATCTGGTCGGCGCCCGGCTTCGCTCGCAGCTGCTCCACCATCTCGCTCGAGAGGTCGATGCCACACACGGTGACGCCGCGCCGGGAGAGCGGCAGCGCGACCCGGCCGGTGCCGATGCCGAGCTCCAGCGCGGTGCCGTCTCCGGCCAGACCGACCAGGAAGTCGACGGTGGGCTCGATCACGGCCGGGTCGAACATCTCGGAGCTGCTGTCGTCGTAGCGCTCGGCCACTCCCGCACCGAAGTAGTTCTTGCGCTGCTGACCGCCCATGCCCGGCACAGTACCGCGGCCTGCCTGCGGCGCGGCTTGTCACCATCCGCACGATGGGATAGGGTCGCCACGCGCGTTACCGTTTCTGCTCCCACACGAAGGAACGTCCCTTGACAGCCTGGGCTCGGAGGCACGTGCGGGCGCTTGTCGCGTTCGCCCTGTGCACGCCGCTGCTGGCCACAACGGCGGTCGCGGCGACCGCCCCACCTCCGCCCACCGGGCTGACCGCGGTCTCCCCCACCCGCGTGGCCCCCGCGCTGAGCTGGAACTCGGTGGCCGCCGCAAGCGGCGGATACCGCGTCTACCGGGGCCGCACGCAGATCGGGTCGACCAAGGTGACCAGCTACGCGGACACGGGCCTCAAGACCAGCGGTACCTACAGCTACACGGTCAAGGCGGTGGGCGCCGGCAACAAGCTCTCCGCCGCATCGGCGGCCGCCAGCGTCAACTACGACATCCTCGCGCCGAAGGCCGTCGGTGCGATCGCGGCGGCGACGCCGACCGCGACGGCGCCGTCGCTGACCTGGGCGGCCGTGACGGATACCGGCGGTTCCGGCGTGCGGCGGTACGAGGTGTTTCGCGACGGCCAGTCGCGCGGCTTCACGGCGACGGCGTCGTTCCTTGACAGCGGCGCCCCCGACGGGAGCCACTCCTACAGGGTGGTCGCCGAGGATGTTGCCGGCAACCGGGCGGCGCCGTCGGCCGCGAAGGTCGTGGTGGTGGACAGCGTGGCGCCGACCACTCCCAACGCGCCGCAGGCGGCGAGCGCCGACACTACCTCCGCACCGGCGCTCAGCTGGTCGCCATCGACCGACGCTGGAACCGGCGTCGCGGGCTACCGGGTGCTGCGTGACGGCGCTGTCGTTGCGACCACGACGGCGACCACGTTCACGGACGGCGCGGCGGCCGTCGGCTCGCACGGCTACGCCATCGTCGCCTTCGACCGGGTCGGCAACGCCGCCACCTCGGCGACCACGGGTGTCGTCTACGATCCCACGCCGCCGGCGACTCCGGGCGGCGTGGCGATCGCGGGCACCCCGAACGGGCCGCATGTCTCGTGGAACGCCGTCAGCGACGACACGCCGGGGTCGATCAGCTATCGCGTCAGTCGCGATGGCCAGCCGCTGGTCACGACGCCGGATACCAGCTTCACCGACGCGGCGCCGGGCGACGGCAGCCACTCCTACACCGTGGCCGCGGTCGATCGCTTCGGTCGCCGATCCGCCGAATCGAGCGCCGTGACGTGGGTGGTCGACACCACCGCGCCGACGACGCCCCTGGGCGTGTTCGCGTTCGCCGCCTCGGGCACGAACACGGTCTCCTGGGCCGCGTCCAGCGACACCGGCAGCGGGGTCTCCGGCTACCAGGTGCTGCGAGACGGAAACCCGGTGGCGACGGTGACCGGCACCACCTTCAGCGAACAGGCCGATCCCGGATCGGTCTACCGGGTGGCTGCGATCGACGTCGCAGGCAACACGTCGAACGCGTCGCTGCCGGCGAGGGCGGGCGCTCCCTTCCCGACCGGCGTCTCGTCCCGCCAGGTGGTCGATCAGAGCGCGCCCGAGAAGACGGCGCATCCTGAGCTTGCGATCGTGTCGGTGATGCTGCGCTGGCAAAAGATCCAGCCGGATGCCGCCACCTTCGACTGGAGCGGCCTGGACGCATCGCTCGCGGACGCGCGAGACCGGGACTACAAGCTGATCGTGCGCATCATGTGCGGCGCCGACGCTCCGCCCTGGCTGGCCACCGACCCCGACCACCCCGTGCAGATGCTCGACCTGCTGTCGAACGACCCGTCGAACTCGCGCTGGCCCGGCGAGATACACGTGCCGGTGCCTTGGGATCCCAACCTCGGCTGGCACTACGCAAACCTGATGCGGGCGCTCAACGATCACCTCCAGCAGTCGGACGGGGCGGGCGACACCTGGGCCGACCACGTGGAGTTCGTGCCGGTGGCGATGCCCTCGATCCTCTCCAGCGAGATGGCGACCGGGTACGGCAGCGGCACGTACACCGGCGTCTACAAGGGCGTGTCGGGCACCTACGACCGGGCCACGGTCAACCGCGCGGAGTGGGACGCGCATGCGACCAGCGGCACCACCTCGGCCGACAGGCAGCTCTCCAACCGCAGCGATCTGGAAGCCGCCTGGCACACGGCGATCGACGTGCAGGAGGCAAACCTGACCGCCGTCCCTTCGGCCATCGCCTACGGCGTCCTGCTGGCCGACCAGTACGCGGCCGCCCAGCGGATCGCGGCCACCGAGGTACCGCAGTGGGGCGTCCGGCTCTGGTCGATGGTGACGAACCTGCAGCCGAAGGTGCGTGCCGACGGCTCGCTCGGCCCATTCAGCGAGTGGAGCCCACCGGCGGCGCAGACGATCACGATCGCCCTGCAGCACGGCGGCGTGGTCGGCCTCCAGACCGCGGGCAACGGCATCATCAGCACCGCCGCGCAGATGCGCGAGGTGATCGCAGACGGCATCACCAACTACAACACCCGCTTCCTGGAGACGACGCCGGAGGCGGTCGATGCCTTCCCCGACCTGCTCCTGAACGGCCCCAACAACGCCCAGCAGCAGCTGCAGGCGCGGTTCGGCGGCTGATCCGCCGCCGCCGTAGACCCGGTCATCGGCGACTACTCTGGCGCGCACCGGGAATACTCGACCGTGATCGCGGCCGGCGACATCCACCTGGTGGTGGCCCGGCGGACGACGCTGTACATGCTGAAGGCGCGGGGGTGAGCTGAGGGCCGCGAGTTGGTAGCGTGCCGGTATGACTTCAGGATGGCAGAGGCTCCCGTTGGCGGACTGGAGCGAGACCCTCGATACGCTGCACGCCCATTCCCAGGTGCTGGGCAAGCTGGCGGTGGTGCTCGCGCCGCCCGAGCCGCAACTCCAGCATGGGGCGTTGCGCCTCAGCGCGCGCGGGTTGGAGACGCTGCCCTTGCCGGCGCCCGACGGCTCTGGGGCGCTGGTCGTCGCGCTCGACCTGCACAGCCACCAGGCGGTGGTCGAGCACAGCGACGGACGTGACCACCGCCTGGCGCTGACACCCGACCGGCCGGTCGGCGAGGTCACGCGCGAGCTGGTCGAGGCGGTCAGCCACCTGGGTGGCGAGGTCACGATCGATCCGACGCCTCAGGAGGTGACGTGGAGCGTGCCGCTGGACGAGGACGACCAGCACCAACATTACGACCCGGCCCAGGTCGCGGCCTACTTCCGGGCCGCGACCCAGGCGGCACTCGCGCTGGCGGCGTTCCGGGCGCCCTACCGGGGGCGATCGACACCGGTCAACGCGTGGTGGGGCTCGTTCGACCTGGCGGTGAGCCTGTACTCGGGCCAGGCGGCGCAGCCGCCGGCGGGCGACTTCATCACGCGAAACGCGATGGACGCCCAGGAGGTCGCCGTCGGCTGGTGGCCCGGCGACGCGCGCTATCCGAAGGCCGCCTTCTACGCGTATGCGCATCCCGCGCCCGACGGATTCGCCGATGCGGCGCTGCGACCTGCGGCCGCCCACTGGGACGTCGCCCTCGGCGAATACATCCTGGACTGGGACGACGTCTGCGCCAGCTCCGACCCGCATACAGACAGCGTCAATTTCGCTCGCTCAGCGTTCCAGCACGCATGCGTCGTCTGCGGGTGGGATCAGTGGCTGGCCGCGAGCACTGAGGGAACGCCGCCGCCGGTGAGCTGAGAGTCCGGATAGCTCAGACCCCGGTCGCGACCCGGCGATTTGTGCTGCAGAGCACGGCTGAACCTCTTGACGCTCCGCGACTGGAGCGCGAGCATCTCTCGGAGCTGCACTCGGGCGCGACGCGCTTCATCTAGAGCAGCCTCCGGATGCTGAAACTTTGAAATGTCGAAAGTCGCTGTATAGGTTTGGGTCGCCGCCGTCATGAACCTGTCGGCCGCCTCGATCATGTTGCCGCGCATCCACTCTTCGCGCTCGTGACGCCGCTGTGCACGCTGCCCGAAGAGCGACAGCCCACCAGCGACAACCGCGCTGAGAACGCCACTCGCGAGGACGGTCTGCCAATCAATGCTCGCCACCAGTTCACTTTGGCAGCACCGTCGGACGGGAGCGCCCTCCGGCAACGGCGAATCGGAGACTTCATGCGCCTAGCCGAGTGTTCTCGATCCACCCAGCGATCCCAGGGAACTCCTATCTCGTAAACCGCTCGGCGATGACGGACGGACTGCGAGGCTGGCCCAGGCCGGAATTTTCTGCGAAAGCGTCTCCACCAACACCTCCTGCTGCCCGCCCGCGCCGCGATGAGGATGTCTGCCGGAAACGAGCCACCCACGGATGTGACCGAGTGCAACTCAGAGCGTAGTGTCCGTCCGCCCGAGCGCTGAAGAGGCGGCCAGCGTCGCCGGCGGCGAGGTCGTAGACTCAGCTAGTGATCCTCCGCGAGTCGTGGCGTTCAGGAGCCTTCCGAAGACCGCCGTCGGGGTGTCAGGGTGTGTCCTGATGGAGATCCAGGATCCGCAGCACGCGAGGACGCGTGATGGGCTTACTTCGCTTCCAGGTGGTGGGTGACGGCTCGGCCCGCACCGATGCCCCGCCGAGGCACTCGGCGCGAGGATGGTCGGCGTGGGCCCGACAACGCTCGGTGGAAAGGGAGATGACGACGGCGATCAAGGAAGCGGCTCCGCGCCCCTTGGCCGCAGACACGCTCGTCGCCGACCGCGGCGGCCGGCGCGACCCGTGGGTCGAGTCATGAGCGCCGACACGCCGGATATGGAACGCGAACCGCAGAGTGCCGCGGCGCCTTCGCCGTTCCCGCCGATCGCCGACTACGGGTTCCTCTCCGACTGCCACACGGGTGCGCTGGTCGCACCCGACGGGGCGATCGACTGGCTCTGCATACCCTCGTTCGACGCGCCCAGCGTCTTCGGGAGCCTGCTTGACCGCCGAGCCGGCTTCTTTCGCTTCGCGCCGTTTGGCGTCAACCACCCACCCGCGCGCGCCTATGAGCCGGGAACGAACGTCCTCGTGACGACATGGAGGACGCCCTCCGGATGGATCGTCGTTCGCGACGCACTGACGATGGGGCCTCGGGAGCACCCCGACTCGGTCACGCCGCATACGCGGCCACCGGCGGACGATGATGCCGATCATATGCTGGTGCGGACGGTCGAGTGCCTCGCCGGTGAGGTCGAGGTCGACCTCGTCTGCGAGCCGGTGTTCGATTACGGACGCACGGCCGCCGAATGGACACTGGTCGAGGGCGATCTCCACACGGCGGACGCGAGCGGCGCCGGCCAGACCATCCGCCTGGGGTCGGACCTCGCACTCGGGATCGAAGACAATCGCGCACGGGCCCGGCACGTGCTCGGCCCAGGAGACCGCGCGTACTGCGCCCTCTCCTGGGCCGAAGGGCTTGCCGTCCCCAAGGACGTGGAAGACGCCGACGCGAAGATCGCCGCCACCACCCGCTTCTGGCGTGGCTGGCTAGGGCGGGCACGGCTGCCCGACCACCGCTTCAGCCACCTCCTGCAGCGCTCGGCACTGACGATCAAAGGCCTTACCTACATGCCCACCGGAGCCACGGTGGCGGCGCTCACCACCTCCCTGCCCGAAACGCCGGGCGGCGAGCGCAACTGGGACTACCGCTACACGTGGATGCGCGACACGACGTTCACGCTGCAGGCGCTGCACTGGATGAATCTCGACTGGGAGGCCGACGAGTTCATGCAGTTCGTCGCCGACGTTGAGCCGACCGAAGACGGCTCATTGCAGATCATGTACGGGATCGACGGCCGGCGCGACCTCACCGAGTCGACGCGAGATGATCTCTCAGGATACGCGGGAGCACGACCGGTGCGGATCGGCAACGGCGCCTTCGACCAGCGCCAAAACGACGTCTACGGCGCCGTGCTCGATTCGATCCTGCTCCACACGCGTCGCAGCAAGCGGCTGCCTCGCCGGCTCTGGCCTATCGTCGAGTCACAGGCGCAGTGCGCCACCGAGGCTTGGCGCGAGCCCGACCAGGGCATCTGGGAAGCGCGCGGCGCACCGCAGCACTATGTGTCCTCGAAGCTGATGGGCTGGGTTGCTCTCGACCGCGCCGCGAAGCTCGCCGAGATCCGCGGCGACCCGAAGCTGCAAGCGACCTGGCGCGACACCGCGGAGGAGATCCGGGCCGACATCCTCGAGCACGGCGTCTCCGAGGAAGGCGTACTCCGCCAGCACTACGCAACCGACGCGTTGGATGCCTCGACGCTCCTGGCGCCGCTCTTCGGCTTCCTGCCCCCGACCGACGAGCGGCTCCGAAACACCGTGCTCGCTATCAACGAGGAGCTGACCGAGCACGGATTCGTTCTTCGCTACCGAACAGACGAGACCGACGATGGCCTCACCGGCAAGGAGGGAACGTTCCTGATCTGCTCTTTCTGGCTGGTCTCCTCATTGGCGATCATCCGCGAGACCCAGCTCGCCCGCGACCTGATGGAACGCCTGCTGCGGATCGCCTCCCCGCTCGGCCTCTACGCTGAGGAGTACGAGACTCAGAGCGCCCGACACCTCGGCAACTTCCCGCAAGCGTTCTCCCATCTCGCGCTGATCGAGGCAGCCGGGCTAATCATCCTCGGCGAGCGGATCGAAGAGTTCGAATGAGAACCACCGTAGGCGACCACGCGACCCGAGTTATTGAGAGGCTGCCACAGTGGCAGCTGCGGCGTCACGGTTCGCGTGCGGTCAGTATGCGCCCCGTGGCTATAGCGTCTAGGAGCGCGGCGTGGTCGCGCTCGTTCTGGTCGGCGTAGGTCTCGGCGAAGGCCGCGATTGCGCGATCGATGACTTCGGAACTGCCTAGGTAGCTTGCGATCGCAACCGCGTCGCCTGACCGGGCGTGGGCACGGGCCAGCGTGAAGCCGCACAGTCTCGCGTAGAGCGCCATATCGGATGGCTTCATGGCCGCCACGTCGGGCGACGTCTTCGAGTCCCATAACTGGCGGACGTACAGGTCGCGCAAGTTGAGATCCTCGAGGCCGCGCGGTTCGCGCAGCCATCCGAGGAAGATGTCGCTCGCCGCCTGCATCAGCCGCTGACCCTCGACAACCCGCTGGCCCTGGTTCGAGTATTCGGATCTGCCGGCGAACCGCTCGAGCACGGACCGCGGCGCTTCCTTCGCCTGTAGGAACAGCGCGTCGCTCGGATTCTGACCGAGCAGCAGAATCACCCAACTGCGCGTCCCGACGCTCCCCACTCCGACTACCTTGCGGGCGAGATCGGCGTAGTGGTATCGCTCGAGCAGTCGCCGGCGATCGTTGGGAACGCTGGTGAAATAGGAGTCGACCAGCGCGCGGGCCGCAAGCTCGAGCCGTCGCGCGGCTGGGGGATCGACGAGGTCTGCGATCGGCACGATCAGTGGCGGATCAGATCGGATTCGCGGCTCGCCGGCGTCCGCTACGGCGAGCTTGGCGAACGCCCGCGAGTGGTCCTTTCGCCTGCCCTTGGCGAGCGTCTTGTCGAACCCCCTGAGTTGACGTGCGCTGGCCTGGGAGCGCAGCACTTCCCGAACGTCCGCGACGCTCGCCCGTGCATACCACACATCGAGCGTCCCCATGGTGGCGAACCGGCGCATCGCCTTTCGGTACTCGCGCGTCAGCTCTTGGACGATCGCAACCCTCCGACGTGTGCTGAAGCCGTCTTCACGACCGGCGACGGCCACGCTTGTCGCGAGCCGCTTCAGATCCCATTCCCATGGGCCGGGAAGCGTCTCGTCGAAGTCGACGAGGTCGAATAGCAGCTGCCGCTCGGGGGATGCGAACCCACCGAAGTTCGCCAGGTGGGCGTCGCCGCAGAGCTGCACCCGCATTCCCGTCTGCGGCGTGACCGCCAGGTCGGCGGCCATCACGTACGCGGCGCCCCGGTAGAAGCTGAAGGGCGAGAGCGACATGCGCCCGTAGCGGATGGGAACCAGTTCCGGCACGCGTTGGGCGGCCTGCTCTTCGAGCAGCGCGATCGGGTCCTGCCGGTCGGCCGGAGGCGTCCAGCTGCCGTGACTTGAACGCGGCGTCTCGGATCGGCAGGCCCGGCCGGATGCAGCCCGGGCGGCTGCTGGCACATCCCGGACTGCGGCTGGCCGAGCCGAAGGGGGCGGAGTTCCTCGGCCCGATGTGTGGCGAGGCGCGTCCATGACATGCCTACTCTCGCCCAGTCGGCAACGAACCGCAACGGCGTAGCGGCTCGCAAAGCTTCGGGTCAGTCGCGAGTCAGGTTGACGATCACCGGGCGGCGACCCGTGGTCGTCCAAGCGCTGGTGCCGGCCGGCTCGACGTCGTCGGCGTGGTCCTCGCCGTCGGTCGTGTCCCATTGTGCGAGGCGCCAGGGTACGATCACCTCCTCGAACACGACCTGCAGCATCGCCGCGAACGGCACTGCGATCAGCGCTCCCTCCCAGCCGAGCAGCGCGGTCCCGCACAGCACGGCGATGAGGGCCAGCATGGGATCCATGTTCAGCGATTGCCCCTCGGCCCGCGGCCCGATCACGTCCGCTTTCAGCTCCTCGATGGCAGCCGAGGCGAGGAACGTCAGGCCAAGCGTCTCCCAACCCTGAAACGCCGCGATCGTCAGCAGCGGGATGCGCGCGATCCACACGCCGACCCTCGGTACCAGCTCGCCGAACGCCACGATCACCGACAGGGGAACCGCGAACGGCACGCCGAGCAGCCGCAGCGCGGCGTACATCAGCACGCCGACGCACACCATGACCACGAGCTTGGCGCGGAGGTAGCCGCCCAGGCGGATCCAGATCTTGTCCATCACGTCGTGTGCGCGATCGCGCCGGTGCGGCGAAACCATGAGCAGTGCGGCGTCGAGCACGCGCTCGCGGCGGAGCGCGAGCAGCGTCGAGAGCACATAGACGATCATCAGGTTGAACAGCATCTGCGCGGCGCTGAGCGGCAGGTCGACCAGCCGGCCGCCCACACCGCTCGCCAGCCGCGCGGCCATGGCCGACACCGACGAGTCGAACGTGCCAGCCTCCGGGTACTGCCGCTTGATGGATACATACTCATTGCGGATCCGGTGGAACCTGGTGACGTAGCTCGGTGCGTCGTGCGCGAACAGGTGCAGCTGGCTGACGAATGGCGGCACGACGATCCAGACGAGCGCGATCATGACCACCGTCGCGGCCAGTTGGACGATCGCGACCGCGCCGCCGCGCGGCACACCACGGCGTTCCAGTGCGGCGGCCGGCCGAGAGAGCGCAGACGCAACGAGAACGGCCAGGAACACGAGGATGAGGACGTGCTCGAGCTGAACGAGGACGCGCAGACCCGCCACGGCGAGCACCGCCAGCATCAATCCCAGTGCGATCGGCTTCGCGCGATCGAACGTCGACTCGTCCGCGCCGCGTCTCGCCGCGGCCTCGGGGCTGTTCGGATGTGCGTTGCGATCTGACATCGTCGGCCTCCTGTGTGCGGGGGGCCCGCAGCCCCCCGCACATGTCGGGACGGACCTATGCGGTCGCCCCGGTTGGGGTGGTAGACGCGCGCTTCATGATACGAGCCCCGCCGATCGCCACCACCAGCTCGGTGATGCCCTTGACGAGCGAGAACGCAGCGATCAGGGCGAGCAGGACGAGCGCACCGTCGCCCGGCTTCACGAACATCACGAGGCCGAACAGGATGGAGACGAGCCCGCTCAAGGACAGCAGCACGGCGTCCCCACCTTCGATTGGAAGCCAGAAGGCGCCTGCCATGGCGATCACGCCGACCGCGATCGCGTAGGCAGCGATCACGTACAGCAGCCCGAGAGCGGAGATGCTCGGCCACGCCAGGACGGCCAGCCCGACGCCGATGCCGAGCACGCTCGACAGGGCCGTCCATCCGCGTCCCTCCTTGACGCGGGAGGCGTTCACGAGGCCGACGACCCCGCACGACAGCGCGTACGCGCCGAACAGGATGGTGAGCGCGTACAGGCTGATGCCCGGCCAAGCCAGGATCATCGCGCCGAATGCCACCGACAGGGCGCCGTTGATGCCGATCGTCCAGCGGATTCGCTTGGTTGTATGGGATACCAGGTTCATGTGTGTCCTCCTTTAGAAGAGTGATGCCGATAGGTCGTCCGCCGTACGTTCCAGGTCATCGCGCGCGGCGGTGACGCGCTCTTGGTGCTGCCCCCAGGCTGTTTCGGGAGCGTCACGCAGATCATCCAAGCGCTCCGTCACCGCCAGCCGGCGGCGACGCAACTCCTTGATCCCGGTTTCGGCCTGGTCGCGTGCGCTGCCGGTCTTGGCGGCGGCGGTCGCCTGCAGCCGCTCGGCGAACGCGTCCCAGCCGTGCAGCTCGGCTTCCACCGCAGCCGTGAAGTGTGCGCGGTTCTCTGCCAGGTCGGCGTCGAGGGACCGCTCGGCCACGTCCAGCCGTGATCGCAGACGCGAGAGCCGCTCGCCGACCGGGTCGGGAGTGCGGCGAGCCGCTGCCTGGGCGTTCGCCTGCTCCTGCCGAAGCGCATCGACGTGCCGGCGGACGTCTTGCCGCCGGTCGCCGTGTCGCAGGCGCATGCTGGCCTCCAGGTCATCGATGCGGCGGCCGGCCTCGGCCAGCTGCTCATCGATCGTCGTCGTCATTCTGAACCTCCTTTCGTGTCGTGCTTCATCGCTGCCGAGAACGCTCGCACGGTTCGCTGCCATGTCGCTGCCACGCGGTCGTGCGCCGCTGCCGTCCGGGAGGGGAGCTGCGCGGTCGGTCAGGTGAGCGCGAGCCCGGCGCGTCGACGGAGGTCGTCGGCGGTCACCTCGTCGCCGCGCGCGTCCGCGAGCTCAGCCAGGCCGAGTAGCGCCGCGGTCGCGGGATCTCCCGCGAGGGCGATAAAGAGCGTCTCCCGCGCTTGGTGGGGTCGCGGGAGGGTGGACCAGTCAAGCACTGTTCGGTACAGCCGTTCTGCGGTGGCGTCGTCTCCGGCGGCGGCGAGCACGCGGCCGAGCTCGGCCCGCGCATGCGCGGCGACCCAGTCTGCGCGGGCCGCCTCGGCGGCTGCCAGCGCCTGGCGAAGCAGCTGCTCGGCCCGGCGCGGGTCCCCGGCCGCCAGTGCAGACGAGCCGAGGCCGGCGAAGGCGAAGGCTGCGTGGTCGGCCAGGCCCGAGCGTTCGGCGCCGTCGAGCGTCCGCATGTAGGCCGCCTCGGCGGCCGGGCGGTCACCTCGCTGGGCAGCGACCCATCCCTCAAGCAGTGTCCCCGGGACATGGAACGCGTCGTAGGCGATCGTGTCAGCGTGGGCGATCACGTCGGACGCCATCGTGGCGACGGTCTCCACGTCCCCTGCGGCGGCGGCGCTCTGGGCACGAATGAGGCCGCTCGCGGCCGCCGTCCAGTCGTCATGCGCCGCCACCGCGCCCCGCCGAGCCGCCTCGGCCAGGGTGGCCGACCGTTCCAGGTCGCCCGACCGCGCCGCCGCGACCGCGAGCGTCATCTGCGCCATCGTCAGCGCAGCCGACGCGGTCGAGGTCCTGGCAAGTTCGAGCGCATGCTCGCCAGCCGCCGACGCCGCCTGCACGTCGAGCTCCTCCGCCGCGAGATAGCACAGGGCCGCGAGCGCCTCGGCCTGCAGATCGACCGGCACGGCTTCATCCGCCACCTCCAGGGCCAGCTCCAGGAACCTCCGCCCCTCGGACACCCGCTCGGAAACCGCGAAGTACCACCCGAGCGGCGCCGCCAGCCGCACGGCCACGGACGGGTCGGGCGCGTCTCGCGCCCACGTCATCGCCGCCCAGAAGTTGTCGTTCTCCAGCTCCAGCCGCCGCATCGAGGCCAACCAGCCCGGTCCACGCAGCTCCTCCCGTGCTCGCTCAGCCATGTCCGCGAAGTACGCGGCGTGCGTGCTCCGCGCGGCGGCGAGCGCGCCTGCCTCCTCCAGCCGAGCAACCGCGTAGTCCCGCACGGTGTCGAGCAGCGTGTAGCGCGCACCGCCGTCCGGAAACGACACTGTGATGATCGACTTGTCCACCAGCGCTTCCAGCAGCAGGGTGACCGTCGCCTCATCCAGCCCGTGGCGCTCGCCGGCGGCGACCAGGGAGGGCAGCGAGCTGCCGCCACGGTGCACCGCGACCTGCTGCAGCAGGGTCTTCTCGTCCGCGTGCAATAGGTCGTAGCTCCACTCCACGAGCGTTCGCAGCGCCGCGCCGGCATCGGAGGCGGCCTGTTCGCGAAACAACGCAACCCGGCGCTCGACGAGCGACAGCAGCTCCGCGAGGCCGAGCACGTTCACGCGCGCCGCCGCGAGCTCGATAGCAAGCGGCAGTCCGTCCACGCACCGGGCGATAGCGGCGGCCAGCCGAGCGGTCTCCGCGTCCAGCTGGAAGCCGGGCCGCGCGGCACGCGCGCGCTCGAAGAAGAGGGCCACGGCGGGTGAGTTGACATCGCCAGCGCGATCAAAATCTTCCAGGGACAACGGCTCGACCGTGACCCGGACCTCCCCCGTCACGTGGAGCACCTCGCGGCTCGTCGCCAGCACCCGCACGCCTGGACAGCCGGCGAGCACCTCTTCGACCACGCGCCGCACCTCGGTGAGCAGCCGCTCGCACGAATCGAACACGAGGACCGCCTCCGCATCGCGCAGGCGCTCGACCACACGATCCAGCTGATCGCCGCGTGCCTCCACGGCACGAATCAGCAGACGCGTCACGTCGGGGGGCTCGACGGCGCGCGCGAGGTCGACGAACCAGATGCCGTCAGTGATTTCGTGCTGAAGCGGCCGAGCCGCCTCCAGGGCGATGCGAGTCTTCCCGACGCCCGGCGGCCCCAGCAGCGTGACAACGCGGTGTTCGGCAAGCTCGGCGGCGACCTGTGCGCGCTCCGCCTCGCGGCCGACGAATGAGGTGGCGGGCGAGGGCACGTTGCCTCGTCGAGCCTGCACCGTGGGCGCCGCGGCGATCGCCGGGTCGTGCGCGAGGATCGCCTCCTGCAGGGCGCGAAGCTCCGGCCCAGGCTCGAGTGCGAGGCTGTCGGCGAGGACCCGCCGCGCCTCGTGGAAGACATCGAGCGCGTCCGCCTGGCGTCCGCTGCGATACAGGGCGAGCATCAGCTGGCCCCAGAGCCGCTCACGGTACGGGTTCTCGTCCAGCGCCGCGCGCAGCTCGGGCACGACCTCGCGGTGCTCGCCGAGTGCCAGCGCAGCGTCGAACCGCTCCTCCTGAACGTCGAGGCGCAGCGCTTCGAGCCGCCGCGCCTCGGCGCCGAACCAGGGTGCATCGGTGAGCCCCTGAAGCGCTGCGCCGCGCCACAGCGCGAGCGCCGAGGCGGCGTCCGCGGCTGCCGCGTGCGGGTCGCCGTCGCGCCGCGCGGTTACGGCCGAGGCCAGCAGTTCCTCGAAGGCGACCGCGTCGACGGTCGCGTGATGCAACGCGTAGCCGTCGCCGGAACCGGCAACGGCCTCGTGACCGAGCGCGGCGCGCAGCCGGGCCACATGGTGCTGGACGGCATTTCGTGGAGCGGCGGGGAGGTCCGCCCCCCACAGCGCGTCGATCAGGTCGTCCACCGCCACGACGCGGCCGTGCGCAACGGCCAGCATTGCCAGCAGCGCCTGCCGTTTCCAGCCGGGTATGTCGACGCGCCGTCCGGCCGTAATGACCTCGAATGGTCCCAGGAGCCGGATCTCCAGCCGATCGCTCATACGCACTCCGAGTGGATGTGGGCGAAAGAGTGTCCCACGCCCCGACTGCGTCGTAAAGCGGCGAGTGGCAGCACCGCGCGCGGCGGTGGCAGTCGGATGGCAGCGGGCCACGCGACCGTTCGTGACACATCCACGAGAGGAGTCGCAATGAGCATCATGGAAAACACACGTCGGGCATCCTTCCCGACCCCTTGGACAGTCGACCCCGAGAAGAGCTCGGTCGAGTTCACCGTCAAGACGTTCTGGGGCCTTGGTACCGTGCGCGGCCGCTTCGAGCGCTTTGACGGCGGCTATGACCCCGCCCCGGACCGCCAGAGCATCGAGTTGACGATCGACGCGGGCAGCCTCAACACTGGGCTCGGCAAGCGGGACGAATACTTGCGATCGGCTGACTTCTTCCACATCGCCGACCACCCTTGGGTGCGGTTTAGGTCGACACGTGTTCTCAACGCCGGCGACGGGACGCTGCACATCCAGGGCGGCCTTGAAGCGGCGGGCGTCGTCGTTCCGATCGAGTTCGACGCGGCCGTGCGACAGATCGGCGAGGAGCTGGAGGTGGAGGCAGTGACGACCGTCGATCCGCGGTGGTTCGGCATGAGCAGCGGCCACCTGGGGATGATCCGACCCTCGGCGAAGCTGCACATCACGGCGCGCCTGACCGAAGCGACGGCACCGAGGAAGCCGGCGCCGGCACGGGAGCCAGCAGGTGTCGGGGCGTAGGAGATGCGCCAACCGAGACGACATCCGGGTCGTGGTCATCGGCGGCGGCTCGGCGGACTCGCCGCGGCAAAGGCGCTGCGGCGAGCGCCGGTCGAGGTGACAAGATTCGATTTGGGGTCGCGCCGGCGATCCGCTGGGTGCTCCGATGCAACGCTCGGCAGATGATCCACGAGCCAGCCCTTACAGCGTGCTCGTCGAAAGACACTGGGTGCTTCGGTTGCTGATCGCGGTGGGTGGGAGTAGCATCGGTCGTTCGAGTGCGAGGCACACCGACGACCAGAGGAGGTCATTGATGACTACGTCGGAGAAGCTCACGGACGCTTCGCAGAGACTGGCGAAGCTTTCCCAACGCGCGAAGGAGGCCGAGGATCACGCGGCTGCTGCGCGGAACCAGGCCAAGGCCGAGGTCGAGAAATCCGCCGACAACGCGCGGGCCGCGGCAGAGGCCCACGCCCAGGAACTGCAGAAGAGTGCAGCGGCCGCCGGCGCCCAGATTTCAGCGTCCCGGAACGAAATGCAAGAATCGATGGCCAATCACATGGCGCAGGTGCGTCAAAGCATCCACGAGAAGAAGGGCCAGCTTGACGCGAAGCATGCGGATAGCCGCGCCGATGACGCCGAGACCGACGCGCTGTTTGCCATCGACTACGCCTACGCGACGGTCGAGGATGCCGAGTACGCGGTGCTCGATGCAATCGCGGCGCGCATAGAAGCCAACGATATGGCAATGAGCACCTAGGTGGATTGACCACACACCTGCGAGACGGCTGACGTTGTCCGGGCCTCCCGCGAGTCCTGTGGTTGATCATGACCACGAGCTCGAAGGAGGCCCGTGATGACCGAGGGTAGGCTGAGCAGCAGGGCGCGTTCGAGCATCACGGGAGCCGGCCCGACGGCGAAACGCCCGGATGATGGATGGAGATCCTGACGCGGAGCGCGCCGGGTCGGATCACGAACTCGAGCGAAGCGGGGAGATCGACTGCCTCGCCGTCGACGCCGGCATGAACCGGCGCTGCCGCCTTTACCCCGAGCCGGGTGGCGGTCCAGGCCCGCGCGGGAGGATCCGCGCCCGGGTGTGGCGCGTCGAGGACGACGATTCCCAGCCGGCCGCTGTCGAGCGTCGGCCGGGTGCCGGTCACGAGCGGCCGGCTGAGTGCGTAGGGGTTGTTCGAAACCAAGACGACGGCGGGATGCGGGTGTCCGCGACCAACGTCGTCGACCAGCTGTAGTTCCGGGACAGCTGCGCCTGGACCGAGCACCGAGGCGGCGGTCTTCGCGAGAGTGCGCAACTTCGCGTCCCGGTACGCCGATTGGCGGACCGCATCGCCATAGATTCCGAGCGACACGTTGTTGAGAAAGACCAGGCCGTTCACCTCCGCGACGTCGATCGATCGCTCGACCCCGTCCGTGAACGCATCGAGCGCGCCGACTAGGTCGTGCCGATCGACGCCAAGGTCGAGCGCGAGATGGTTGCGGGTGCCGGCCGGAACACACACGAACGGGAGTCCGTGCGCTCGGGCCGCCGTGGCAACGGCCGCCAGTGAGCCGTCACCGCCGGCAACGCCAAGCGCGTCCGCTCCGTCCGCCACTGCTTCACCGACTAGTGCCGCGAGGTCCTGATGCGTTTGGAGGACGACGACGTCGATCCCTCGTTCGCGTGCCTGTTCCACCAAATTCGCGTGCGTCGCCCTGCCACCGCCGGACCGCGGATTAACGAACAGGACTGGTCGCCGCGGCGGGTCGACGGCCCGCCAGCCTTGCCGCGACAGAGATTCCATGATTGGATCCTACGGACATCGAGTTGGTCAGGTCGACCCAGCTGCCGCCGCTCGTGCTTACTCGCGAGCTGCCCGTTGTGTCCCCCCGTCCGCCCCCCAACTGTAAGGACAGCAGACTTTGGCGGACTTCGGCGGATCGAGAAGGCTACCCGCCAACGCGGCGCGAACGGCCCAACCATGCCGGATTAGGCTTGATTCCTGAGGAGCGGACGACGGGTCTCGAACCCGCGACCTTCGGCTTGGGAAGCCAACGCTCTACCAACTGAGCTACGTCCGCGAGGCCGCCATTCTAGCGAACCGCCCCCTCGGTCAGCGCGTCGCCAGCACCCGGTCGAGCGAGGCCCGCAGCGACGCCAGCCGGCCTGGCAGGTCGACCGTCTCCGCCGCCGCGCCGCTCGTCTCGATCGCGCTCACCGCCGAGCGAATCGCAACCAGGTCGCGCAGCAGATCCTCCAGCGCCGTCCGCGCCTGGTCATTCGGCGCGCTCGGCTGCAGCCGCCTGGCATCGGCCGTCAGCTTGTCCAGCATCGGATCGACCCCGGCGATCGCCGCCCCGGGCTGCGGCCCCAGCGTCGCCAGCCGGTCGTGCACCGTCACGCCCTCGGCGTAGATGTCGTTGACCGCCCGGCCGTAGCGCCCGCGCGCGCCGCGGCTGCGCGCGATCAGCCAGCCGATCAGCGCCACCAGCACCACCGCGCCCGCGATCAGCGCGATCAGCGCCCAGTTGGTCTCGTCCTGATTGTTCGCATTCGTCTTCTGCGTCTCGGGCGGCGGGGACACCGTCTCGGTCGTCGTCTGGCCACCGCCCCCACCACCGCCACCGCCACCGCCGGTCGGAAGCGTCGCGTTCGACGGCAGCGTGAACGACCCGCCGCCACCTCCCCCGCAGCCGGCCGCCAGCACCGCCGAGAGCAGGATCGCCAGGCATAGCCCGCCCAGCCTGCGCGAATGCGTCCTCCCCCATCGTGCCGTTCGCATCACCGGCACCCTAACCGCTCTCGGCCGGCGCCACCGGCAACCGCAGCTGAAACCGCGCACCCTGCCCCGGCTCGCTCTGCATCCGCAACTCTCCGCCCGCAACCCGCACCCGCTCGGCGCTGGTGTCCAGCCCCAGGTGCATCCGCATCAGGTCGCGGTCGAGCGCGCGCTCGAGGTCGAAGCCGATGCCGTCATCCCGCACGTCGAACACCAGCTCGCCCTCCTGCACCGCGCCGGACACCCGCAGCTCCGATGCCTGCGAGTGCTTGCGGGCATTGATGATCAGCTCTCGGATCGTGCGGTAGACGAGCGCCTCCGTGGTGTCCGACTGTCGCGGCACGTCGATCTCGACCGTGTGGCTGCTCCACGGCCCTTCGGCGGCCAGCTCCTCGATCGCCGCCGCCAGCCCCGCCCGCTGCAGCACCTGCGGCCGCAGCTCGAACATCAGCCGGCGGGTGCGGTCGAGCGCGCCGGCCAGCATCGTCTCCAGCTCGGCCACCCGCGCGTCGTCGCCGCCGAGCCGGCGAATCTGCATCAGCATCGCCGTCATCACCTGCACCGTGTCGTCGTGCAGCTCGGCCGAGATCCGCGTCTGCTCCGCCTCCGCCGCCGTCACCAGCGCCTCCAGCGCCTCGCGCCGCCGCTGCTCGGCCACCCGCTCGTCGGTCACGTCCACCATCACGCCCTGCAGCGCAACCCGTGCCCCCTCGCCGTCCCGCAGGTCGCGCGCGATCATGTGCACGTGCCGGGTGCGCCCGTCGGCGGCGTTTCGCATCCGCACCTGGATGTCGTAGCGGTCGGTCTCACCCCGGTACAGGCGCCCGCCGGCCTGCTCCATCACCGGCCGGTCATCCTCGACCACAAAGTCCTGGCGCGCCTCCGCGCTCATGCCGACCAGCTGCTCCGGCGTCACGCCCAGGATCGGCTCGATCTGCGGGCTGACGTAGGTGAGCACGCCCTCGACGTCGGTCACGAAGGTGGCCACCGGCAGCTGCTCCACCAGCGTCTGGTAGCGGTGCCGCTGCTGGGCCAGCCCCTCCGTGGCCCGCATCTCGGCGGTCACGTCGAATGCAAGCGCCTGCACCAGCCCGTTCGTGCCCGGCAGCCTCGCCGAGACGCTCCGCAGCCAGCGCGTGCGGCCGTCGGGGCGGATCCAGCGGAACTCGGCCGACCGCGTCCGCACCCCGAACCGGGGCAGCCCGCCCTGCTCCGGATAGTCGTCGGGATGCACGCGGCTGCGGAACTCGGCCAGCCCGCCAGGGCGCGTCCAGTGGGCCGGCGGCATGCCCGTGATCCGCTCCACCTGCGGGTTCACGAACAGCGCCTGGTCGGCGTTCATGTCCAGCACGGCCACGATCGCGGGCAGGCCCTCCACCATGTCGTGGTAGCGGTTCTCGGTCACATCCAGCCAGAACCCGATCCGCGTGTGCGGCGCGTCCGGCAGCACCACGCTGTGGTGCCGCACCCAGCGGACGCGGCCGTCGTCGCCGCGGATCCGGTAGACGGCGTCGTACTGTTCGCCCCGCTCGGCGGCGGCGTCTGCCCGCGCGCGGTGCTCCGCCAGCGTCGGCGCGTCCAGGAACTCGCCCAGCACGTCCAGCGCATTCGGCGCCAGCCAGCGCCAGGCCGACACCCCCGTCACCCGCTCGGTCTGCGGGCTCACGTAGCTCATCCGCCGTTCGGCGACGGCCGCCTGGTCGCGCAGAAACACCGCCCCCGGCATCGTGTCGACCAGATGCTGGAAGCTGGCCGGCTGCTCCCCTGCGCCGCCGCTCATCGCCGCATGCTACGCGGTCGGACGACGATCAGGCGGCTTCGGCCAGGCGCTCCTCGACGTGCGCCTTCAGCCGTGCCAGCGCGTCTGCCACCGACTTGTGCAGGAGCGGGATGATCAGCGGCTTCATGAACCGGTAGCGCCCGCGCGGCTGCGCCTGCAACCGCAGGCTTACCCGCGTGCCCGACCCCGACGGCTCCAGCAGGTACATGCCGTCGATCGTGCACTCCTTGCAATCGACGCTGCTGAACCCGACTCGCCGCCCGTCCGCTCCCGCCTCGACCTCGAGTACCGCCGTGTGGTGGGACCCCAGCACGTGCATGCGCAGGCGGTAGCTGCCGCTGACGCCGTCACCTCCATCGCTGATCCGGGTGACGGCGATCTCCGGGTCGAGCCAGTCCAGCGCGCAGGTGGCGTCGTAGACGGCGTCCGGCGAAGCGGCGATCGAGGTGCTGTCAACGTGCTCGAGCATCGAAAGATCATCGACCGATTCGCGGCCGGTCCTGAGATACCTGCCCCGTCCGGGGGTGCTTCAACCATCTACAGGAACGCGCCGCAGGCGCTGAACACGCTGCCGGCGGCGCGACGGCTGTGCTGGCGCAGCCCCAGCAGGCCCACCCGGCTGTAGGGCCGTGGACCGTCGCCCTGGTCGAACCAGGTCAGCGCGGCGGCATAGGCGGACAGGCTGGGCACGTAGATGCGAAGCGCGCGCCCGCAGCGGCCGCCGGCCGGGAACAGCACGCGGGCGCTGGACACGGCGGCGTCGACCCGCACGTGCAGGCCGTTGACGACACGGCCGATGCACCCGCCCAGGCGATTTGGATCCTTGACCGACCGCCGGCAGTGTTCGATGCTGCCGCCGAACGCGTCGGCCGCCTGCTCCGCGTCCGCAGCCGCCTGCGCCCACAGTCCGAAGGCGTGGTGGCTGAGGCTGGACGGCACAACCTCGCCGGGATCGGTCGGCTGCAGCGGCTGCGAGACCGGCGCCGGTGCGCCGCCCGCCGCCAGCAGCACCGCCATGCCCGCCAGGGCGACGGTCACCGCCACCAGGCCCTGGGCGCGTCGTCCGATCATCGCCGGTCAGGCTTTGATGCCGTGCACCGGCCGGCCCAGCGCCCGCCACTGCCACAGGGTGATCGTGGGCAGCGAGTCCTCGTAGCGCACGATCTTGGGGTTGCGGCCGACCTGGGCGGCGCGCGCGGCGTGGTCGATCAGGTCGTCGCGCTCCGGCGTGACCACGACGTGGTGGCAGGCCGTGATGTAGTCGAACACGTCTCCACAGGCCGGGCAGGGCCAGGGATCGGTGCGGATCGCGTACCACTCGCCGTCACCGGTATCGGCGTGATCACCCGAGAGCAGGTCGGCGAGCTCGTCAACCTCGTAGATGCTGGGAGCTTCGGGAACGCTCATGGGCGGCAGGGTAGCAGCGCCCCGCCGGCCCCTACATCTGCTCGGGTGCGTCCACGCCGATCAGATCGAGCGCCGTCGCCAGCACCTGCTTGGTGGCCTTGCACAGCGCCAGCCGGCTGGCCTGGATGTCCGGCGCCTCGCCGATCACGCGGCACTGTCCGTAGAACTGGTGGAACTCCTTGGCCGTGTCCTGCATGTAGCTGACCACGCGGTGCGGCCCGCGCCACTCGGCCGCCTCAGTCACCATGTCCGGGAACTCGGCCAGCGACTTGACCAGCGCTACCTCGGCCGGCTCCGGCACCCACGAGGCGGCGGGCCGTGCGCCCTCTGCGGCATCGCCGGCGTTTCTCAGCACCGCCGCGATCCGGGCGTGCGCGTATTGGCAGTAGTAGACCGGGTTCTCGGCGTTCTGCTGGACGAGCAGGTCGAGGTCGAGGTCGATGGTCTGGTCGTGGGATCGCTGCACCAGCACGAACCGGGCGGCATCGACGCCGACCGCGTCCATCAGGTCGTCCAGCGTCACCACCAGCCCCGCCCGCTTGGACATCCGGCCCTCGGTCAGGTGCACCAGCTGGTAGAGCTGCACGTCGATGCGATCGGGGTCGTATCCGAGCGCCGTGGCCGCCGCCTTCAGGCGCCGCATGTAGCCGTGGTGATCGGCGCCCAGCACGTAGACGGCGGTGTCGAAGCCGCGTTCCATCTTGGAGACGATGTAGGCGATGTCGCCGGCCAGGTACCCGGGCTCGCCGTTGGAGCGGACGATCACGCGATCCTTGTCGTCGCCCAGCTCCGCGGAGCGCAACCACAGCGCGCCATCCTGCTCGTAGGTGTGCCCGGCGGCGCGCACCCGCTCGATGGCGCGCTCGACCGACCCGTCCTCGTACAGCGACCGCTCCAGGAACCAGGAGTCGAAGTGCACGCGGAACCGCTCCAGCGTGGCGCGGATCTGCGCCATCATCAGCTCAGTCCCGGCCCGCGTCCACTGCTCGAGCGGCGCGTCCGGGCCAAGCCCCAGCTCGGCCGCGATCCCGGCCACGTACTCGCCGTGGTAGCCGTCCTCAGGCACCTCCTCGCCGCGGCCGCGGGCGCGCAGCGACTCACCGAACAGGTCGACCTGGCGGCCTGCATCGTTGAAGTAGTACTCGCGCTCGACCTCGTGTCCGGCGAACGAGAACAGCCGCGCCAGCGAGTCGCCGTAGGCGGCGTTGCGTGCGCTGCCAACCGTCACGGGACCGGTCGGGTTGCCGCTCACGAACTCGACCAGCAGGCGCTGCGGGCGCGCGGTCGCGCCGGCGCCGAAGCGCTCGCCCTCGTCCAGCACGCGCTCCACGACGTGGCCGTACCAGCCCGGCTGCAGCCGCAGGTTGATGAACCCCGGCCCGGCGATCTCGGCACCCTCGATCCAGGGCGACTGCAGCTGCTCCACGATCCGCTCGGCGATCTGGCGGGGCGCCGCCTTCATCGGCTTGGCCAGCGCCAGCGCCACCGCACTCGCGTAGTCGCCGTGCGCGGCGTCGGCCGGTCGGTCGAGCCGCACCGGCTCGCCGTCGCCACCGGCCGCGCTGACCGCTGCCCGCAGGGGCTCGGCCAGCTCGCTGAGAACGCTACCGCTCATGGAACCATCGTAGTAGGGTGGCGCGATGGAAGACGCCCCAGGCGAACGGCACCTGAACATCCACTTCACGCCGGAGATCATGGCCGGCGTCTACGCCAACTTCGCCAACGTCAGCCACTCGCCCTACGAGTTCACGATCACCTTCGCCCGCGTCGACCACGAGGTCGAGGAGGAGGAGGTGCCGGGCGTCGTCGTCGCCCGCGTCAACCTGTCACCGCGCTTCATGCAGGAGCTGATCGAGGCGATGGAGGACAACTACTCCAAGTGGCGCACCCGCGAGGGCATCAAGAGCCTGCCCGAGTTCGACGGCGAGAGCGACGACGACTACGGCGCCGAGGAAGAAGACGCCGAGGAGTAGCCGCGGGCGACCGCGATCCGGTCCATCACCGGCGGATGGTCGAACAGCGCCCACACGATCCACCGCGGCGGCGCCGGGTTGGAGAGGTTGGTGATGGCCAGCCGCCGCTGCAGCGCCTCCATCCCGGTCGGATCGTGCGTGGCCCGCAGGGCCGCCCAGTCGGCCTCGGCCTCGATCCGGCGTGAGATCAGGTTCTCGACCGGCAGCAGCAACGTCGCCGCGGTCAGGGCGCAGGCCAGGATCACCGGCACCGCGGAGGCCTCGAGCAGCCGTCCCCGGCAGAGCCGGGAGGCCGCCGCCAGCACCAGCAGGATCGCGGGCACGCCGACTACTCCAAACCAGAGCACGCCCTTCAGCGTGTGCATGCGCTGCACGTGGCCGAGCTCGTGCGCCAGCAACGCCCGCAGTTGGGCCGGCGGGGCATGCAGGGCGGTATCGTCGACGACCACGCGCACGGTCGGCCCCAGCCCGTCCACCTTGGCATTCTCGCCGGTGGTGCGCGACGAGGCGTCGGCCACCCGGATCGAGGCGGGGTGCACGCCCATCGTGTGCTCCAGCGCTGCGGCCCGCGCGGCCACCGCCGCCGGCAGCGGCCGCGTCGACATGAACAGCGGGTCGATCAGCACCGGCTGCACCAGGGTGAAGACCGCGACCGCGATCCAGGCCGCGAGGGCGACACCGGCCGGCCCGAACCGCCGGTAGGCGATCCGCCCCAGCCCGTACACCACGGCCACCGCCACCGCCTGGACGGCGCAGGCCAGCAGCGCGTCGCGCGCCCAGCCGGCGTTGCTCTGCAGGTCGAGGCCGACGTCCACCGCCCGGCGGTGCGC
Organism: uncultured Actinomycetes bacterium; assembly: GCA_963737445.1. GTDB lineage: Bacteria > Actinomycetota > Thermoleophilia > Gaiellales > JAICJC01 > JAICYJ01. The sequence goes on from CAVTSO010000019.1 coordinate 80,754, forward strand.
CCAGAAGTCGAACGGCAGCGCCGCGGCCGAGATCGCGAACGCGCCGGCCGCAGCCGCCAGGATCGCCGGCATGCGGGCCGCCAGCGGGCGCGCCCACAGCGCCAGCAGCCAGGCCACGAGCAGCTGCACGGCCAGCGCCGCCAGCGTGATCGCGTAGCCGAGGTTGCGGTAGTCCTGGGCGCGGTGGATCTGCGACGAGCTGAGGACCGACCTGGCCGGCGGCACCGGCGAGGGGCCGGGCAGCACCGCCGACGTCCACAGCCACACGCTCAGCGCGATCAGCAGTAGGACGGGCAGAATGATGCGGCGCACGGCGTCGGTAGAGTACCGACGCATGCCGGTCGACCCTCTCTCCCCGACGCGGCACCCGGTTCCATGAAAGCGGTCATTCTCTCCGACGTCCACGGCAACCTGCCGGCACTCGAGGCGGTGCTGGAGGCTGCCGAGCAGGAGGGCGCCGAGGAGCTGTGGTGCCTGGGCGATCTGGTCGGCTACAACGCCGATCCCGAGGCATGCACCGGTGCGCTGATCGAGGTGTCCGACATCTGTCTGTCCGGCAACCACGACCTGGTCGTGAACGGCACCGTCGACATCAGCGTGTTCGCGCACGATGCCGCAGTGGCCGCGCGCTGGGCCAAGGAGACGCTCAGCGCGGAGGCGCTGGAGCAGCTGCGGGCGCTGCAGCCGAGCGGCGAGCGGGCCGGCATCGAACTGCACCACGCGAGCCCGCGCGATCCCGTCTGGGAGTACGTGATCGACCAGCGCACGGCGCAGAGCTGCCTGGACGTGATGAACCGGGACATCTGCCTGATCGGCCACAGCCACGTTCCGCTGGCGTACTCGCCGGGCCGGCACGGCCGCGCCAACGGCGGCTACTCGGAGCCGGGCACGCGCGCGCTGGACGGCGGCCGCTGGCTGCTGAACCCGGGCTCGGTCGGCCAGCCGCGCGACAGCGACCCGCGCGCCGCGTACATGGTGCTCGACCTGGACGCGGCCACGGCCACCTGGCGGCGGGTGGACTACGACATCGAGCGCGCGCAGCGCGCGATCGCGGACGCGGGGCTGCCGGCGAGCCTTGCGTGGAGGCTGGGCGAGGGCAGGTAGGTCAGACGCTCGCGCGGCTCAAGGGTCTGGCTTCAGCCTGACCCTGCCGAAGCACCACCCCTCATCGAGCAGGCGTGGCTTAGGCAGTGCGCTTGGTGCCGCGTGGCGCGCGCCCGTAGCCCTGCAGCTGCAGCTCGGCGGCGACCGTCTCGCGGGCCTTGTAGATCCGCCACTTGACCGTCGCCAGGGTGGTGTGCAGCGACTCGGCGATCTCGGCGTAGCTGAGGCCGACCACGTCGCGCAGCAGCAGCGCCATCTTCAGGTCGATCGGGAGCGCGCCGATCGCCCGCCAGACCGTGTCCATCTCCTCGATTGCCTCGGTCTCGATCCGCACCGGGTGCAGATGCGCGACCACGTCCAGCTCGACCGCCGGCCGCCCGCGCCGCTCGCGCGCCCGCAGCTCGTCCACCACTCGGTGCTTTGCCACCTGGAACATCCAGGTCGTGAACTGGCAGCGCGCGTCGAAGCCGGGAAGCGCCTGGTAGACCCGCAGGAAGACCTCCTGGCACATGTCCTCGGCGAGCGCCTGGTCGCCCGCCAGCACGCGGGTGATGTAGTTCAGCAGTGGCACCTGGTACTGGCGCACGATCACTGCAAACGCACGCTCGTCTCCGTGTCGTGCGAGCCTAAGGACGTCGGGGTCTGGCTGCTGGAGTGCCAAGTTGTGTCGGGATGGTTACGAAAACCGCCGGAACTGTACACCAGGTACATGCCGAGCGGGCAAAGCCTTCCTCACAGGACAGCAGCCAGCAGGCTGAGGCCGTCCATCTCCTCCGGCTGGGGCAGCCCCAGCAGCTCCAGAACGGTCGGTGCGATGTCGGCCAGGCGGCCACCCTCGCGCAGCGAACCGGCGTAGCCGACGGCGATCAGCGGCACCGGGTTGGTGGTGTGCGCGGTGTGCGGGCTGCCGTCCGGCTCCAGCATCCGCTCGGCGTTTCCGTGGTCGGCGGTGACCAGACACACGCCGCCGGCTCGCTCGACCACGGCGGTCACGCGGCCGAGGCAGCGGTCGACGGTCTCCACCGCCACCACCACGGCCGGGATCACGCCGCTGTGGCCGACCATGTCGGCGTTGGCGAAGTTGACCAGGCCGAACCCGTACGCGCCCGTCGCGATGCCGTCGCAGAACAGGTCGCAGACGCCCTCGGCGCTCATGGCCGGCTTCAGGTCGTAGGTGGCCACGTCGCGCGGCGAGTCGACGAGCGACCAACGCTCGCCCTCGCTGCGCCGCTCGCTGCCGCCGTCGAAGAAGTAGGTGACGTGCGGGTACTTCTCCGTCTCGGCCACGTGCAGCTGCGACACGCCGTTTGACGCCAGCACCTGCGCCAGCACCGAGGTCACCGACTGTGACGGGTAGGCAACCGGCGCGTGGAAGTCCTCCGAGTACTCGGTCATCTGCACCAGAGCGGGTAGCGGCGGGTCATCCCCGCGGTCGAACTCGTCGAAGCCGGGCTCGAGCAGCGCCCGGAACAGCTGCCGGCAGCGATCCGGCCGGAAGTTGAAGAAGACCACGGCATCCTCGCCGCGCACCCGCGCCTGCGCCGGGTCGCCGACCACCATCGGCTCGATGAACTCGTCGGTGATGCCGCGCTCGTACCCGGCCCGCACGGCGGACACCGGATCGTCGGTCACGGCGCCGACGCCGTGCACCATCGCATCGTAGGCGCGCTTCGTCCGATCCCAGCGGCGATCTCGGTCCATGCCGAAGTAGCGCCCGCACACCGTTGCCAGATTAGGCACCGTCTCCAGGAACCCGGCGCCGCTGGTGGGCGAGACGTCGCGCCCGTCGGTGAACGCGTGGACGTGCATGCGCTCGACGCCCTCCCTGCGCGCCATCTCGATCAGCGCGTGCAGGTGGCGGATGTGGCTGTGCACGCCGCCGTCCGACACCAGCCCGACCAGGTGCAGGGCCGCGCCGCGGCCGCGCGCGCAGGCGTCCAACAGCACCTGGTTGCGGCAGATCCCACCGGAGGCGACGTCCTCGTCGATCCGAACCAGATCCTGCAACAGCACGCGCCCGGCGCCCAGGTTTAGGTGGCCTACCTCCGAGTTGCCCATCTGGCCGTCGGGCAGGCCGACAGCCCGACCCGAGGCGGCCAGCGCGGTGCGCGGACCGGCCGCCCAGAGGCGGTCGAAGACGGGCGTGTCGGCCAGGTCGACCGCGTTGCCGGGCCCCGGCGGAGCGAGCCCCCAGCCGTCCAGCACCACCAGGCAGACAGGCCCGCTCACGTCGCCGCGGCCACGATCGCCAGGAAGGCGTCGGCCTCCAGGCTGGCGCCGCCGATCAGGCCGCCGTCGATGTCCGGCTGGGCCAAGAGCTCGGCGGCGTTGTCGGGCTTCATGCTTCCGCCGTACTGGATGCGGATCTGCTCGCCGATCTCGGCCGGGAAGCGCCGGCGGATGAAGCGGTGGGCCTCCTCGGCCAGCTCGGGCGTGGCCGTGCGGCCGGTGCCGATCGCCCAGATCGGCTCGTAGGCAATGGTCAGCCGACCGGCGTGGGACGCGGCGCCCGAGTCGCCGATCTGGCGGGCCAGCACCCGCTCGGTCTCGCCGGCCTCGCGCTGCTGCTCGGTCTCGCCCACGGCCAGGATCACGTCCAGGCCGGCGGCGTCGGCCGCTGCCAGCTTCTCGGCCAGGGCGTCGTCGGTCTCGCCGAAGTACTGGCGCCGCTCCGAGTGCCCCAGCAGCACGCCGTGCACGCCCAGGTCGAGCAGCATGGCCGCGGAGATCTCGCCGGTGAACGCACCCTGCGCGGCCTGGTGCATGTTCTGGGCGTAGACGCGCAGCTGCGATCCGGCCGCCGCCCGCACCGCCTCGGCCAGCGACGTGAAGGGTACGCACACGGCCACCTCCGGCCCATCCGGCAGCCGTGCCGCCAGGTCGGCAACGAACGGGCCGGTCTCGCCGGCGGTCTTGTGCATCTTCCAGTTGCCGGCCACGAACGGCCGCCGCCCGCTCACGCCGGCGATCCTTGCAGCGCGACCACGCCGGGCAGTGGCTTGCCCTCGATCAGCTCGAGCGCGGCGCCGCCTCCTGTCGAGACGTGGGTGATGTCGCCCGCCACGCCGGCCACGTTGACGGCCGCCACCGAGTCGCCGCCGCCCACCACCGAGGCGGCGTTCGAGCCGGCCACCGCGCGGGCCACCGCCAGCGTGCCCTGGGCGAACGGCTCCAGCTCGAACACGCCCATCGGCCCGTTCCAGAAGATCGTCTCGGCGGCGGCCAGGCGAGACGCGTACGACTCAGTCGTGGCCGGTCCGATGTCGAGCCCCATCCAGCCGTCGGGGATGTCGCTGACCGGCACCACCCGCGTTTCGGCGTCGGCGGCGAAGCGATCCGCCACCACAACGTCGCTGGGCAGCAGCAGCCGGCAGCCGCGCTCGCGGGCGTCGCCCATCGCCTTCCGCGCGATCGTCTGGCCGCCCTCGTCCTCGTGCCGCGACGCGCCCACCGCGAGTCCGTCCGCGACCAGGAAGGTGAAGGCCATGGCGCCTCCGATCAGGATCGAGTCGGCCAGCTGGGTGAGCCGGTCGATGACCCCGATCTTGTCGGCCACCTTGACACCGCCGATCACGACCACGAACGGCCGGGCCGGGCTGTCCAGCAGGTTGGCGAAGGCGTTCAGCTCGGCCTCCAGCAGCAGCCCCGCGGCCGACGGCAGCAGCTGGGCGACACCGACTGTGGACGCGTGCGCGCGGTGCACGGCCCCGAAGGCGTCCTGCACGAACAGGTCGGCGTTGGCGGCCAGCTCGGCCGCGAATCCGGGATCGTTGGCCTCCTCGCGGGAGTCGAAGCGCAGGTTCTCGAGCATCCGCAGCTCCCCCTGCTCGTCGCCGAAGGCGATCTCGCGCCCGAGCAGCTCCGACAGCCGCTCCGCCACCGGCCGCAGCGACAGCTCCGGCTTCGGCTCACCCTTGGGCCGGCCCAGATGTGAGCACACCACCACCTGCGCACCCTCGTCCAGCAGCAGCTCGATCGTCGGGACGGCCGCGCGGATGCGGGTGTCGTCGGCCACGTTCCCGGCATCCAACGGCACGTTCAGGTCGGCGCGCACCAGCACGCGCCGGCCGGTGACGTACAGGTCGCGGACGGTCCTCACGCGATCTTGTTGATCAGGTCCACCACCCGGCAGGAGTAGCCCCATTCGTTGTCATACCAGGAGAGCACCTTGACCAGGTTGCCGTTGGCCATGGTCAGCTTGGAGTCGAAGATCGAGCTGAACGAGTTGCCGACCACGTCGGTGGACACGATCGGATCGTCGGTGTACTGGAGGATGCCGGTCATCGAGCCGGTGTTCGCGGCCGCCGCGAACGCCTCGTTGATCTCGTCGCGGGTGACGTCACGGTCGAGTACGGCGACCAGGTCGGTGGCGGAGCCGTCCGGCACCGGTACGCGCATGGAGATGCCGTCCAGCTTCCCGAGTAGCTCCGGGATCACCAATCCGATCGCCTTGGCGGCTCCCGTCGAGGTGGGGATCACGTTCATCGCCGCGGCCCGCGCCCGACGCAGGTCGCGGTGCGGCCCGTCCAGCAGTGCCTGGTCGCCGGTGTAGGCGTGGGTCGTGGTCATGAACCCCTTCTGCATGCCAAAGCTGTCCAGCAGAACCTTGGCCACCGGCGCCAAGCAGTTGGTGGTGCAGGACGCGTTGGAGATGATGTGGTGGCTGTCCGCGTCGTAGAGCTCGTCGTTCACGCCCAGGCAGACCGTGAAGTCCGGCTCGGTGGCGGGCGCGCTGATGATCACCTTGCGTGCGCCCGCCTCGAGGTGCTTGGACGCGCCCTCGCGCTTGGTGAAGAAGCCGGTCGACTCCACTACCACGTCGACGCCGAGGTCGTCCCAGGGCAGCGCGGCTGGGTCGCGCTCGGCCACGACGGCGACGTGCTTGCCGCCCACCGACAGGCCGTCGCCGTCGACGAAGACGTCATCGGGGTAGGCGCCGTGGATGCTGTCGTACTTGAGCAGGTGGGCCAGCGTGGGCGCGTTCGTGATGTCGTTCACGGCCACGATCTCGAAGCCGGCCCCCCGGTCCCTGGCCGCCCGGAACACGTTTCGGCCGATACGGCCGAACCCGTTGATCGCCACACGTGCGCTCATTCGAGAACCCCCAAATCGCAATGGAAAACGGCCGCCAGTGTATCCACTTGGCGACCGTGGGGGTCGGGATTGGAGCCCTCAGCTTGTGGGTGACCGGCAAGATCGGGCAGCGTCAGATGGGGTCTAAGGTCTGTCGCGCAAGGGATGCCGGGTCACCCACAAGCCTTGTCTACCTATGATCGCTGGCGCTCGTTTTTCGGGTAACACCCACTTGGGGGATATTTTAGGTTTTTGTAAGGGAAATGAGAACTTTCATGCGACGGGCCACCGCAGACTTGGTCATCGGCGGGTGCGCGCGCTCGCCCAATTCGGCCAGGGAACTGGATGGATTGGCCATCCTCAGCTCCGCCACGCGGCGCAGCTGGGGATCGAGCAGCTCCAGGTCGAGCAAGGCGATCGCCTCGCTCTGGCGGTGGGCGGCGGCGCTCGTCCGGCCCAGGTTGGCCCGGTCGCAGTTGGTCAGCCGGTTGGCGGCTTCGCGGGTGGCGCTGATCACCTCGGCCTCCTGCAGCGACAGCACAGCGTCGTGGGCGCCGACCAGCGCCAGCAGGTCGCGGATCGCGTCGCGCGACTTCAGGTAGGCGATGGCGTGGCCGCGCCGGGAGGCCGTGCGCATCGGGATCTCCTCCGCCGCGGCCACCTCGGCCAGCGCCTCGGCCGCCTCCAGCTCGGCGGTGCGCACCTCGAGGTGGGCCGGCTGCCGCGGCGCCGACACCGAGCCGGCCGCCACCAGCGCGCCGCGCAGGTAGGCGCCGCGGCAGCAGGCGCGGTTCAGCAGCCGCCGCGGCGGTCGCTCCAGCGGCGTCAGCGCCTCCGACAGCACGCCCGCCTCGTGCAGCAGCTGGATGCTGGTACCGCCGGCGATCCGCAGCAGCACGCGGTTTCGGCGCTGGAACCGGTGCTCGCGGAACGACAGGATCTCGCAGTCGGCTCCGCGCTCACGCAGCAGCGTGAAGGCCAGGCGGGCGGCGGCTGGATCGGCCAGCTCGGCGACCGCCGCCAGCTCTCCCCCGCTCCGCACCTGCAGGCTGCCGGCGTGGCGGATCAGGCCGGAGAGAAAGGCCAGCCGGCAGCAGCTCTTGGCAGGCGGCCGCTCAACCAGCTCGTGCCGGACGTCCTCACTGAAGCTCATCGCGGTTCCAGCGGGACAGCCGCACCAGCGTGCGGCCCAGCTTGTCGGCGTCGTGCTGCCACTCACCGGCCAGGCGGGCGCCGAACACGCGCACTCCCTGGCGGCGCAGGCCGCCGCGGTCGACCGGCACCGGCACACCGTGCTCGGCCCGGTTGCGGCTGACCAGCACGGCGTCCACCAGGTCGTCGCCGACGTGCTCGTAGATGCGCGCGATGTGGTCGGAGGCGCGGTAGCCCTCGGTCTCGCCCGGCTGCTGTAGCAGGTTGCAGACGTAGATGCGCGGCACCTTGGCCGCCCGCACCGCCTCGCGGATGCCCGGCACCAGCAGCGGCGGTAGCGTGCTCGTGAAGAGGCTGCCCGGGCCCATCACGATCAGGTCGGCCCGCTCGATCGCCTGCAGCGCGCGCGGGTGGGCGGCGGGGTCGGGCGGATCCAGCCGTACGGCCCGGATCGATGAGCCGTCGGCCGCGATCGCGGTCTCGCCGCGCACGGTGCGCTCGTCCTCCATCTCGGCTACCAGCTCGACCATGTCGGTGGTGCTGGGAACGACCCGCCCCACCACCGCCAGCACCCGCGCGGACTCGGACACGGCCTGGTCGAAGCTGCCCAGCAGGTCGGTGAGCCCGGCCAGGAACAGGTTGCCGAAGCTGTGGCCGGCCAGCTCGCCGTCGGTGAAGCGGTGCTCGAACAGCTGGCTCACGAGCGACTCGTCCTCGGCCAGCGCCGACAGGCAGTGGCGCACGTCGCCGGGGGCGGGCATGCCGAAGTCGCGGCGCAGGCGCCCGGAGCTGCCGCCGTCGTCGGTGGTGGTGACGACGGCGGTCACGTTCGAGATGCGCTTGACCCCGCGCAGGATCATCGACAGGCCGGTGCCGCCGCCCAGGCAGACGACGCGCACGCGGTTTCGCGATCGCGAGGTCGGCACCAACTCGAAGTTCGGCGGCTGGTCTGGGATTAGCGGCATTCCACGGTCGAGGTTAGCGTGTGCGTGATGGGGGGCCCACGGCCCACGGTAGGCTGACGGCCATGCGGCAGCCGGCCTCGAGCGACCCGCGGAAGCAGCTGGTCGAGTCCGGATACGACCGGATCGCGGAGCGCTACCTGGCCTGGGCGAGCGGGATCGCCGACCCCGGCCGCGCCCGGATGCTGGATCTGCTGCTGGAGCGGCTGGCCCGCGAGCAGCTGCCGGACGCCGAGCTGGTGCATGCCGACCTGGCGTCGGTCGAGTTCCCCGATGCCTGCTTCGACGGCGTCACCTGCTTCTAAGCGCTCGGTCACCTGCCGCGCGAGCAGCTGGGCGGCGTGTTCCGGTCGGTGCGCGGCTGGCTACGGCCGGACTCGTGGTTCCTGACCAGCATCGCCTGCGGCGACAACGCCGACGCGAGCGGCGAGTGGCTGGGCGTGCCCATGCACTTCAGCGGCTACGGCCCTGACCGCAACCGCGAGCTGCTGCGGAAGGCCGGCTTTCGCATCGACGTCGACGAGGTGGTGCCGCTGCACGAGCCGGAGGGCACGGTCACGTTTCAGTGGGTGATCGTGACGCCGGCCGCGGAGGGCTGACTCAGCCGGTCTTGTGCAGCGCCTCGTGGATGCGGCGTCCCACCTTGGGCGGAAGGCCGGGGACGGCCTCGAGCTGCTCGCGGCTGGCGCCGGTCAGCGCGTCGGCGGTCTTGAAGTGGCGCAGCAGGACGCGGCGCCGGGCCGGCCCCACGCCGGGCAGCCCCGCGAAGATCGTGTCCACCGACGAGCGCGCCCGGCGCTGGCGGTGGAAGCCCAGCGCGAAGCGGTGCGCCTCGTCGCGGATCCGCTGCAGCAGCTGCAGGCCGGCCGAGCCGCGCTCAAGCACGATCGGATCCGGCCGTCCCGGCACGAACACCTCCTCCTCCCGCTTGGCCAGCGCGATCACGGCCACCCGCGGCAGGTCGTGCTCCGCCATCGCCTTCAGGGCCGCGGCCAGCTGCCCCTTGCCGCCGTCGATCACCACCAGGTTCGGCGGCGACGAGAAGCTGGCGTCGAACTCGTCGGCCGTAACCCGAGCCATGCGCGCGAACCGGCGGCCCACCACCTCCGCCATGCTGGCGAAGTCGTCCTGCCCGGCGCCGTGGCGGATCGTGAACTTGCGGTAGTCGGAGCGCTTGGCGACCGCGTCCTCGAACACCACCATCGACGCGACCGTGTTCGACTCGCCCAGGTTGGAGATGTCGAAGCACTCGATCCGCACCGGCAGCGACTCCAGGTTGAGCTGCTCGCGCAGCTCCTCCAGCGCCTCCACCCGGCGAGCGCGGGTGCGCAGCGCCACCAGGCGGTCGTGCTCGAGCGCCATCTCGGCGTTACCTGCGGCCAGCTCCACCAGGCGCCGCTTCTCGCCGCGCTGCGCGACCCGCACCTCGACGGCGCTGCCGCGGCGCTCCGACAGGAACATGGCCAGCAGGCCGGCGTCCTCGAACCCCTTGGGCACGATCACCGACGGCGGGATCGCCACCTGGCCGCCGTAGTACTCGAGCGCGAACCCCCACAGCACCTCGGACTCGCGCTCGCCGCCGGCGTTGTCCAGGTAGAAGCTACGGCGGTCGGCCAGGCGGCCGTCGCGCAGCTGGAACAGCTGCACGTTGGCGGCGGTGTCGGAGACGGCGGCGGCCAGCACGTCGCCGGTCTGCGAGCCGACGTGGTCGGCCACCTGGCGCTGGGACAGGTGGCGGACGGCGGTCAGCCGGTTGCGGTAGCGGGCCGCCTCCTCGAACTCGTGGCGGGCGGCGGCGTCCTTCATCTGCTGCTCCAGCCGCCGCTCCAGCGGGCGCACCCGGCCGGACAGGAACTCGACCACGCTGTCGATCACGGCCGCGTAGTCCTCCTTCGAGATCAGGCCGACGCAGGGAGCGGCGCAGCGGCCGATGTGGTGGTCGAGGCAGGGCACGCCGGAGCGGCGCCCGGGCTGCGGGCCCTCGCAGGGCCGGTAGGGGAACACGCGGTTGAGCACGTCCAGCGTCTCCCGCACCTTCTTCGCACTCGAGTAGGGGCCGAAGTAGAGGACGCCGCGGCGGTGCCGCTCGCGCGTGAACATCACCCGCGGGTACTCGTCGGAGGTCGTGACCGCGATGTAGGGGTAGGACTTGTCGTCGCGGAGCCGGATGTTGAACGGCGGCCGGTGCCGCTTGATCAGGTTCTGCTCCAGCAGCAGCGCCTCGTGCTCGCTGCCGGCGGCCACGAACTCGATCTCCTCGATCCGGTCGACCAGCTCGGCGGTCTTGAGCGTGGCGTAGGCCTCGCGCCGGAAGTACGACTGCACGCGCTTTCGCAGCGACTTGGCCTTGCCCACGTACAGCACCACGCCGTCGCGGTCGTGGAACAGGTACACGCCGGGGCTGTCGGGCAGCTCCTTCAGCTGGGCGTCGAGCCTCTCGTTGCGGGCGATGGTGGGCATCCTGTCCTGATCGTAGCCGTGCCCATCCACGCCATCGCGGCCGCTACCAGGGGGTGGGGATCGAGCCGGCCAGCGACCGCGCCCGGTCGGCCACGCCCGAGGCCACGGAGGCGACCACCCGCATGGGAGCGGTCTGCGCGCGCCAGGCAACATCCAGCGCCGTGGCGCCGACCCGTGCCGCGCCGTGGCACCACTCGGGATGGCGCAGGAGGTAGCCCGTGACGCAGAGGCCCGCTCCCACCGCGATCAGCGTCAGCCCTACCGGCGGCACCACCGAGGTGGTCGCCCCGATCGCCAGCAGCGATCCGCCCGCCGTCATCAGCCCGGCGGTGGTGGCGGCGCTGCCGACCGCCATCAGCCCGTACCCGACGCGGTCGCGGCTGCGGCGCGCGGAGTAGGCCTGGGCCGCGAACAGCCCGGTCGAGAGCGCCCCGCCCAGCACGCTGAACCGCGCCGCCCAGAGGCCGACGCCGCTCAGCTCCAGCCCGCCGGCGGCGGCAGCGGCCGTCAGGTCGCGGACGGCGCTGTAGGTGTCCCAGATCGAGCCGACCAGGTTGACGGCGTCGCGCCAGTGGGGGTCGGGCAGCAGTCCGCCCAGGGCGGTCAGGCCGAACCGAGACAGGTGCTGGAGCGCGGCCGCCGCCTGCAGCGGCACCGCGCGGCCGCGCTCGCCCAGCTGCTCGGCAGTGTGCCCGCCGGCGTCGAGCGCGGTGCCGAGATCGTCGCTCCAGGACGAGCCGGCTGCCGCTGGGCCGGCAGGACGGCCGCCCGGCGCGTGCGCGGGCACTGCCGGAGGCGGCTCGCCGCCACCTTCGGCGTCCACGCCGGCGTGTGGCACCGGCACCAGCCTGACGGATCCGGCCAAATCGACGCCGGCGCCGCCGCCGTCCCGCAGGACGAGCGCCGCCGCCGACGCGCTCCCCAGCTGCGCCGCCAGCGCCTCCTCGAGCGAGCCGGGGTGCGCCGCCTGGGCTCGCGCCAGGGCGGCGGCGGCCGCGTCCGGATCGCTCGCCAGACCCATGCGCAGCTCGGCCGCAAGCACGTGGCCGGGCACGCCGCTGCGGCGGGCGGCGGCCGAGACCGGGTCGTCGAGCGGCGCCGGGCCGGCCGGCAACAGGCTCGCGTAGCCGTCCCAGCCGCCGTAGGCGAGCGACGAGTAGCCGACCCGCGCGCCGGTGTGCGGCGCCGAGAGCACGGTGCCGTCGCCCACGTAGATGCCGACGTGGTGCGGCGCGCCGCCGGCGGTCCCCACAAAGACGAGGTCGCCGGGCTGCAGCGCGGCCCCCCGCACCGGCCGGCCCATCCGCCACAGGTCGGCCGCGGTGGGCCGCCCCGGCAGCGACGCACCGGCAGCTGTGAACGCGTAGTCGACCAGCCCGCTGCAGTCGAAGCCGCCCTCGGCGCGGCTCTCGCCGCCCCACACGTAGGGCCATCCCACCTGCGCGGCGGCGGCCGCTACCACGGCCGCGCGGCCGCTCAGGCCGTGCAGGTCGACCGGCCGGAACGAGCCCGCCGGCGCGGCCACCTTGAACTCGACCGCGACGCGCGCCCGCGCCCGCACGGGGTGGTCGCCGTCCACCGCGACCGACACCTCGACGCCGCTGGGCAGGCCGTCGTCGCTCAGCTGGGTCAGCGAGACCAGCCGTCCGCCGTTGTCGCGGGCGGCACCATCGGCGGCGGCGCGTAGGTCGGCGACCGTCGCGGCTGGGTCGGCGGACAGCTCCTTGCCGGCGGCGAGGGCGGCCATGTCGGCCGCGCGCTGGGCGTTCGCCCCGGCGCTGTCGATGCCGCCGAGGATGCCGATCAGAAACCCGGCCAGCACCAGCAGCAACACCAGCGCGCACGCCATCGACGACACCTGGCCGCGCTCGCTCACCGCGGCACCGTTGTCGTCACCACCGCGGCGGCCGGCAGCGCCGGCAGCCGGATCGGCAACGGCACCGTCACCACCACGCGGTCTCCGCGCCGCTCGATCCGCGCGGCGTCGCGCAACGACGCCGGCAGCGGCCGGCCCTCCCCGACCAGCACGGCCGCCTGGTCGGCCACCCGCTCGGCGGTGATGCGAGCGCGCACGATCGTCAGCGCCTCCAGCACCGCCACCGTCGCCAGCGCCAGCAGCACGGCGCAGCCGATCATCTCCACGCTCGACTGCCCCGATTGGCGGCGCGTCACTGCTCGACCACCGGCGCGTCGGCGGTCAGCGACAGCGAAAAGCCGGGGATCACGCGCGGCACGGACACCCGCACCGAGACGCCGCCGTCGGAGGTGCGCACCTGCAGGCCGCCGCGCATCGCGCCCGGCAGCGCGCCCGCGGCGGCCGGCTGCACCGCCGCTCCGACTAGCCGGGCGCGGGCGGCGGCACGGGCGGCGTGCTCGGCCGAGATCGCCGTCCAGCCAACCAGCAGCGCCTGCCAGCAGGCCAGCGTCAGGGCCAGCAGCGCCGGCAGCAGCAGCGCCGCCTCGATGCTTGCCTGGCCCCGGGAGCGATCCATGCGCCCACGCTAGGCCGGGTGTCCGTCACGGAACCAGACCGCGCCTGTGCCGAACGTGGTGACGGCCTGGCGACGGCATCCCACTGCTACCATCGAACCATGAGCGAGGCCAACGGAGAGGCTCCGAACAACTCGTCCGGCGAGGACCGGCAGTTCGTGCACTTCTCCTTCTATAAGCTCGATCGCGGCTTCCGGCTGCTGCCCGCAGCCGAGCGCGAGGCGGCGCTGGCCGAGTTCGTGGCGGCGGTCGAGGAGTACGGCGAGCGGTTCCCGATCCGTGCCTACACGATGGTCGGCCTGCGCGCCGACGCCGACGTGATGCTGTGGAAGGTGTCGGAGCGGCTGGAGGACTTCCAGGAGCTGGGTACCGCCCTGCTGGGGACGGCGCTCGGCGCCCATCTGGAGACGCCCTACGCCTACCTCTCGATGACGCGGCGCTCGCAGTACGTGAAGGGCGAAGGCCGCTCGATGCACAAGCGCGGGCGGATCATGTGGAACCCCGACTCCAAGTACCTGCTGATCTACCCGATGGTGAAGACGCGGGCCTGGTACCAGCTCTCGAAGCCGACGCGGCAGGGGATCATGAACGAGCACATCGCCACCGGGCACAAGTTCCCGACGGTGAAGATCAACACCACCTACTCGTTCGGGATCGACGACCAGGAGTTCGTGGTGGCGTTCGAGACCGACTTCGTGGGCGACTTCCTGGATCTGATGATGACGCTGCGCGAGACCGAGGCCAGCCGCTACACGGAGCGCGACACGCCCATCTTCACGTGCCGCTCGGGCGACATCCGCGAGGTGCTGGACACGCTGGGCGCTGCCGCCGCGGCGGCGCCGGTCGACGCCTGAGCGGGCGGTCAGGTTGTAGCGGGCCGGACGCCGACCAGCGTACCGTGCGCGGGCGACCCTGACTTCGGCGGACAGCGTTGGCAGATCGTAGGCACCGTTGTGGCGGCGGCCGTTGATGAAGAACGTCGGCGTGCCGGAGACGCCGCTGCGGTCCGCCGAGTCGACGTCCTGGTCGATCTGCTCCGCGCCGGCGCCGCGGCGCATGTGGTCGCGGAAGCGGTCGACGTCGAGACCGAGCTGCTCGGCATAGCCCACCAGGTCGCCCGGCCGCAGGGCGCTCTGATTGGACAGCAGTAGGTCGTGCATGTCCCAGAACGAGCCCTGTTCGGCGGCCGCCTCCGCCGCCTCGGCCGCGAGCTGGGCGTTCGGATGGACGTCGTTCAGGGGCAGGTGGCGCCAGACGTAGCGCACGTCGCCGTGGTCGGCGAGCAGATCGCGCATCACCGCCTCCGCCTGGCCGCAGTACGGGCACTCGAAGTCGCCGTACTCGACGACGGTGACAGGCGCGTCGGCGGGTCCGCGGATGTGGTCGCGCTCCTCGTCCACGGGGGCCGCCAGGTCGACGATCGCCTCCGACGATCCGAGCAACGCCTGCACGCGCAGCCGCACCGGGAGCCGCGCGGTGAGCGCGAAACAGCAGCCATGTGCACAGCGAGGACACGAGCGCAGCGCTGAGCACGCCCAGCTTGGCCTCCTCCAGCCGGTCGCCGCTGAACGCCAGGGTGGCGATCAGGATCGACACGGTGAATCCAATGCCGGCGATCGCGCCCCCGCCAACGACGGCCGCCCATCCGACCGGTGGACGCAGCCGGCCGCGGCTGAAAACGGTGACCAGCCACGAGGTGCCGGCGACGCCGATCGGCTTGCCCACCACATATCCGATCAGGATGCCGAGCGTGATGGTCGAGGTGAACGCGCGCGAGAGGAAGGCGCCGTTGATCTCGATGCCGGCGTTCGCCAGGGCGAACAGCGGCACGATCACGTAGCTCGTCCAGGGGTGGAACACGCCCTGCAGGCGTACGTTGGGAGAGATGGCGGTGCGGACGCCCGACTGGGCGGTGCGCGCCAGCTCCGGGGTGGGCTGCTCGCGGAACGCACGGAACAGGTCGGTGGCGCGCTCCAGGTCGCCGCGCGCGGCGGGCGACGCGTACACCAGCAGGCCCAGCACCAACCCGACCACGATCGGGTCGATTCCCGAGCTCTCGACCGCCAGCCAGGCCGCCACTCCCAGCAAGGCGTAGGGCAGGCCGAAACGGATCCCGAGGGAGCGCATCACCAAAATCAGGGCGAGCACCGCCAGTGCGAGGAGCAGCGGGCCGACGACGATGTGGCCGCTGTAAACGAGGGCGATCACGGTCAGCGCGATGACGTCATCGACGATCGCCACAGTCAGCAGGAAGACACGCAGGCGGTCGGGAAAGCGCGGCCCGACCAGCGCCAGCAATCCCAGGGAGAAGGCGGTGTCCGTCGACATCGCCGTCCCCCAGCCGTGGGCGGTCGACGACCCGACGTTGAAGGCCAGGTAGATCAGCACCGGCACGACCATGCCGCCGATTCCTGCCAGCACGGGCAGCGCCACCCGCCGCCGTTGCCGCAGCTCCCCCATGTCGAACTCGCGGCGAGCCTCCAGGCCGACCACGAAAAAGAACAGTGTCATCAGGCCGCTATTCAGCCATCCGCGCAGGTCGAGGTTGATCGAGTGGTCGCCCAGCCGGACGACCAGGTCGGTCTCCCAGACGCTGCGGTACGACGACGAATCGATGTTGATCCAGAGCAGCGCTGCGATCGTGGCCAGAAGCAGCACGCCGGCGCTGCCGGTCTCGGTGCCTATGAACTCACGAAGCGGCGTCTCCAGGTTGCGCGCCCAGGCGGTCTTGCCCGAGAACGGCCTGGTGCTGTCGGACGCGTCGTTGGCCATGCCGCATTGTGCCCCGGACGACGCGGCACGCGACGGGAACGGGTGCATCTTCGGGTACGGCGCTGTCGCAACGGCGACTACCCGGCGGGAGGCGAGAACAGCAGGCAGTAACTGTGGTCGTAGCCGTACCCGTAGGTCGGGTCCCAGCGCGCCACGATCTCGCCGGCGAAGGGCAGCACCTCCCCGACCGCATGCGCGATGTCCCAGGCCAGGGTGTCCACCCGGTCGGGACGGCGCAGGTTCGCCGCCTCGATCACGAGCCAGCCATCCGGCGTCAGCAGCGAGCCGACGGAGCGGCACACCCGCTGCAGGTCGGCGAGGTAGCGGTCGTAGCCGAGGTTAGGGTCGCGGTAGGCGGATAGCGCCTCCTCCGGATCGCCCGGCGAGGAGTACGGCGGCGAGGTGATGGCGAGCGTGACCGGCGGGACCGGCAGCGCGTCGAGCTCGCGCGCGTCGGCGGTGAACAGGCGGTCTGGCGCGCGCATGCGCGACCGGATGAAGGTCGCGCGTTCGGAGTCGAACTCGGCGCCGAACGCCACCCGTCCCAGCGACTCTGCCACCACCAACGTGGTGCCGAAGCCGGCGAACGGGTCGAGCACTGCCTCGCCCGGATCGGTCAACCGCTCGACGAAGAAGCGGACGAGCTGCTCCGAGAAGCGGGCGTCGCCATCCGCGAATCGGGCCGGCAGCGCGACCTGATCGCCGTGCTGGAACGTGACTGCCGTCGGCAGCCCGGTAGGCCAGGAACGCGGAGCGCTCATGCGCGACGTCATTCCGTGAGCGCGTAGCCCAGTCCGCGCACCGTTCGCACGACACGGGGATCGCCACCGGCACGCCGGATCTTCTGTCTGATCGAGTGAACATGGACATCGCAGACGCGGTCGTCGCCGGTGTGGTCGCTATCCCAGAGGTTGCGGACGATCTCAGTGCGACCGACGGGCGCGCCGTGGGCACGAGCCAACGCGGCAACGACCTCGTATTCTGATCGCGTAAGAGCAATCCGCCGGCCGTCCCACGAGACCCACTGTCTCGAAAGATCGACCCGGAGTCCCGACACGACGACCGTTTGCGACTTCTGCGCGGCGTGCGCATCCAAGTGGCGGCGGCGAAGCAAGGCGGCAACCCTGCTCGCCAGCTCCCGCTGCGAAAACGGCTTGACGACATAGTCGTCCGCCCCACAGTCGAGGCCATAGACGCGGTCATCTTCGGCGTCGCGGGCGGTCAGCAGGATGATTGGCATGTCGTTTGCCTGGGCGCGAACACGTCGGCAGAGGTCGAAGCCTGAAATGCCTGGCAGCATCACGTCGAACACGCCAACGTCGAACGAGCAGCGTTCAAGTTCATGTATCGCGTCTTCCCCCGTCGTCGCCACGGCCGGCTCGTACCCCGCTTGGCGGAGGTTGTGGGCGATCCCCTCGAGCAGGGGCCGCTCGTCGTCAACGATCAACACGCGCTCGCCGCTCACGCCTGCTCCTCCCAGCTTTGCAGTACGACTACGACTGTCGTCCCAGAGGAGCCGCTTGCGACCTTCACCTCGCCGCGAAGCGCTGAGACGACCTCTCGTACGATCGCCAGTCCAAGCCCGAAGCCATTCGAGTCGCGCCGGCCGTTGGCGCGGTAGAAGCGGTCGAAGATCCGGTCCTGTTGCTCGGACGGCACGCCCGGCCCATCGTCGCGGACCGTGATGATCGTCCCCTTGCCGTTGCGACGGCTATCCACCCGAACGCATGAGCCTCCGTGCTTCGCCGCATTCGAGAGCAGGTTGTGGAACAGGTGGTAGGTCAGGTCTGGATCGGCTGCCACCCACAGATCCTCATCAGACGAAAGATGAAGCCGCAGACCGGTCGCACCGAGTCCGTCAATCGCTTCGTTGAGCGCGGCCGGCACTGAGACGGGGCGCATCACGATCGGCTCGGTGTTGGTCTGCGCACGTGCAAGCGTCAGCATGGCGGCAGTCAGCCGGGCGAGACGAGCGGCCTCGCGGTCGATGTGGCCGAGAAACCGATCGAGCACCTCCGCGTCCTCCCGCCCACCATTGTTGATCGACTCGATCGAGCTGATGATCGCCGCGGTCGGCGTCCGCAGCTCATGCGCCGCGTTCTGGACGAACTCCCGCTCGGCACGCTCCCGCCGTTCACGCTCCGACACGTCGGTCAGCACCAGAATCACCGTGTTCTGTCGGCGCATAGCAGCCAGCCCGACCAGGTCGAACGTTCTGCCGCCGTGCCGGAATCGATGCTCCACCGGAGCGTCGGAACCTCGAACCTCTGCGACGACCGCACGTAGGTCGATGTCCGGCCACGGCTCCACGATCTGCTCACCTGGCTGGAACTGGAGATCCGCGGCGAATCGCTGTGCGGTCGGATTGGCGAACTCGACCCGGTTATCCAGATCAACGGCGATTACGCCATCGTGCAACCGCTCGAGGATTGTTCGAAGCCGGTCACGTTCGAACGCAAGCGCGCGGAACGACGCGTCCAGCTGCGTTCGCATCTCGTCGATCGCCCTTCCCAGCGACCCGATCTCGTCAGGAAAGCGCGGTTCGAGCGACTTGTTGAAGTTGCCCCTTCGAATCGCATCGGCGGTTTCCGAGATGCGGCGCACACGTCTCGTGAAGAGTGTCGCCACCAGCACCCCGACCAATGCCCCCGCCGCGCCCGCGATCAACGCGCTTGGAACCAGCTCGCGACGGACGACGGCGGCCTCCGCAGCGGCGCTCGAACGTGGGCGGTAGGCGATCAGCACCGCGTTCATCGTCGGCATCCGCAACCCGACAACCGTCCCGCCGTTTGCCGTGCCGCGGACATACCGCCGCAGATGGCTCACCGCTGAGACAGCCGCGTCCACCGAGGGCACATTGGCAAGCGCAACTCCGCTAGAAGTGGCGCGTGTCAGGGGACTCCCGTGAAAGTCGACGACAAACAACGCCAGGTTCTGCTTCGCGGCGACCGCACTCATCGTGTCGGGACTGGCACCGAAGCGGCGAAGCTGGTTTCCGGCATCAACCGCGTCGCCGACCGCGAGCTGATGCGTACGGGCATGAAACGCGTCCTCGGCCCGCTGGTTGAGCACGAGTCCGACACCGGCCGCCGTGCCGGCGGCGATCAGCGTGAACGCGAGAGGCAGCCACCATCGGATGCTGATGAACCGCATACCTAGATGCTACGCCGAGGTGGAGGCCGGAAGATAGGACTGGAGCCGTTCAGATGTCTTAACACGTCCAGGGCGAAACCTCCGGCACCTACCAGGCGGCTGCGGCCCGGAGTGCCCGCCGGCTTCTGGCGAGCACTCCGGGGCTTCCGGTCAACAGGGACTAACCGGTGATGGTGAAACCGTAGATGTGGCGGCTGTTGTCGCTTACCCACATGCGGTCGGCGCTATCGAAAGCGATGAAGTTCGACCCCTGGAGCTGCAGGCCATTCGGCAGGTCGGCCTGGGTGACGACGACCTGGCAGGTCGCGCCGTCGGGGCTCATGCGGACGATCCGGGCGTTCTTCACATCACCGAGGTAGAGCCAGGTGTGGGAGGGATCCCAGGTGATGCCCCACGGCTGGGCGAGGCCCTTGCCTGCGCAGGTGGGCTTCATGACCGTGGCCGTCTTGGTGGAGAGGTTCCACTTGGTGATCCGGTTGGTTCCTGTCTCAGCGACGTAGGCGGTGCTGCCATCCGGCGAGACGGCGATGCCGCGCGGCGCCGTCATCTGGCCGGTCGCGGTGCCACAACTGCCGAGCGACTCGAGCAGAGTGCCACTCGGAGCGTTGGCGATGCTCGTGGCTGAAAGCAGCTTCGTCTCGTCGAACACTTGCAGGCGACAGCCGCCGACGTCGGTGGCGTAAACCTTGCCACCCACCACCTGGATGCCCTGGACGCCGCCGGAGAACTGGCCGGCGGTCTTGCCTTGCGAGCCGAAGCGGTGCACGAAGCTGCCGCTGGTCGTGAAAGCCATGACGGCATTGTTGTTATCGCCGACCCAAACCCGACCGTCATCGCCGAAGGTGAGGGCTCGGGGATACCCGAAGCCGTCTGACGTCGGCGAAGCGGGCTGTCGCGATCCCCATTCGAGCAGCCAGGCAGGGCAGCTGCCCGCCGTCGTGCAGGTCGAGGAGAGGTCGAACTTCTGCACGCGCTGCTCGAACGTGTCCACGACGTAGAGGTTGTCGGAGCCGTCGATAGCGATGCCGTTTTGCTGGTTGAACCCGCCCCGCGGCGGCGGCTGTGGCCCGGTCGACCAGGACAGCCGCGTTGCGCCGGCGCAGGTGTTCACCGTCGTGGTGGCGGTGGAGACGTCGCAGTTGGGCTTGGCGGCGATGTCGCCGGGAGCGAACTTCTCGACCCCATAGCCGTAGGAGGTGCCGGTGCAGTAGGGGTCGCAGCCCCAGGTCTCGCCGACGTAGACGTTTCCCTGGCCGTCGACGGCGGCAAAGCGGATCGAGTCGAAGCCCTGATGACCGGTCGCGTTGTTCGTGCCGTCGCTGTTTCGCCACTCGTTGACGAAGCGAACAGCGGTGTTCGAGGCGCCGGGGTTTGCGCCTGGGATCGAGCTCGGCGTGTAGTGGAACTCATAGACGCGGTTCAGCGCAGCACCGACCGCGTAGACGAGGTTGTTGGTCTGGTCGATGGCGATGCCGCGGACGTCGCGCAGGTCACTCTGTGCGGGGCTTGAGGCGATGATCGTGCCGCCGTGTGTCGAGTCGACGAGGGGGCTGAAGACAAAGATCCGCCGCGAGTTGTACTCCGCCACGAAGATGTGGCCGGCGGCGTCCTCGCCGATGCCGCGCGGAATCGGCGTGCCGACCCCGGAGCCAGTCCAGTCAAGCGCGCCCTTGTAGAGGCCGTGGTGGTCGAACACGTAGACCTCGCGGCAGCGGGGATCCGAGACATACAGGTAGTGCGTCGAAAACACCGTGTCGACCATGATGTGGGTGGGGATGTTCATCTGGCCACCGCCGCAGCCAACGGCGTAGCTGTGGCCAGGATGGGCTGCATCGGCGCCGGTCACCGAGGATTGCTGCTTTCCGATCGTCTGCAGCCAGGCGCCGGAGTGGGAGAACTCGACGAAGTTCGAGCTTCCCTGATCAGCAGCCCAGTAGGACGCCCCCCCATCGACCACATCGGTCGGGTCCGCGGCGATGTCGTAGGCGGCACTTGCGATACCACCGTTTGCCTTCGGCCCGGTGATGTCTGAGTAGCTGGCGATATGGCTGCCGCTGGTAGAGAAGCGCTGCACGCGGTAGTTCCAGTAGTCGCCGACCAGGATCGAGTTGTCGCTCGAATCCCAGTCCATCCCATAGGCGTAGATTCCGGCCGGGCCGCTGAAGCCGATCGACCTGTAAAACGTTGCCGGCCCTCCGCCGCCGCCTGAGGACTGCTCGACCGGGTAGACGACCGTCGCGGTGTAGTCGGAGCTGCCGCTGGTCGCCTTGACACGGATCTTCCAGGTGCCGGTCTGGGTCGCGGCGAAACTGATCTGCTCCGGGTTGGTAGTCGTCGACACGGCCTTCGCTACGTCACCACCGCCGGGCTGAACGAGGAACAGATCGAAGTTCGCTGAGCTGTTCGACCAGTCAAGCGACGCGGTGATCGTGCCGGTGCGGGTGACGTTGAAGCTGTGCGTTCGCGTGATCGAGCTCGACGTTGGCAGCGTCCCGGTGAATGTGGCCGTATCGGTCGGGCCGGTGTCAGGCGGCGGTGGTGCGACGACGGGATAGGCGACCTGTGCGGTAAAGCCGGAGGAGCCGCTGGTGGCACGGACGCGGATCTTCCACGTCCCGGTCTGGGTCGCGTCGAAGGCCAGCGTCTCCGGCTTGGCGGTCTTCGACACCGCTTTGGCGACGTCGCCGCCGCCCGGCTGCACGAGGAACAGGTCGAGGTTCGCTGAGCTGTCTGACCAGTCAAGCGATGCGGTGATCGTGCCCGTCTCGGTCACGTTGAACGCGAACGTCTTTGAGACCGTGCCGGTGCTCGACACGGTTCCCGTGAACATCTGTGTCGCCGTGTCTGCGACCGCCGAGGGAACGAGCATCATGGCGCCCGCCATCGCAGCCGCCACGACCCACCATCGAAACCTGCCCACGCACGACCTCCTAATTGCCAACACCTGGATGGTACGAGCCTCGTCGCGCCAGTTCTGTTCGGATCCCTTAACAGTCGTTGGCCAGCCCCAACAAGGCCCGTACCCTGGTCGTGGGGCACGAAGGCGATCCATCGCGATAGGAGTCAGCGGCATGACGATGCACGGGCGAACGGTACGACTACTTCTCGTTGTCTGTTTGCTGGCAGTGGTCGTGCCGGTGAGCGGTGCGGCCGCGTCGCAGACCTTCTCAGGCACGGTCTCAGCAACTGGGACGAAATGGAAGTTCCAAACCTTCTCCGCGACCGCCGGCGACCAGATCACCGTCGATCTGGACTGGTCGGACACAAGCGCCAACCTCGGCCTCTATCTCTACAAGCCCGACGGCAGCTTCGCAAAGACCGTCACAACGACCGCCAAGCCGAAATCCATCAGCTTCCAAGCAACCGGCACGGGCACATGGAAAGTTGGCGTCAAAGCGCTCTCGGGCTCCTCCGCATTCACTGTCACGATCGCAACCACCGCCGGATCAACGACCAACGGCGATCAGACGTTCACGGGATCGCTTGACGCTTCCGGCACCAAACTCGCCGTCGGCTCCTTCACCGTTGCTGCTCCCGCCTCGATCACCGTCAACCTCAACTGGGATAACGCGGGCGCCAACCTGACGCTCTTCTTGAAGAATCCGGCCGGGACGCAGGTCGCCTCGGCGACCGGCGCGGCCAAGCCAAAGAGGCTGACATACCAGGCCTCGACGAGCGGCACCTGGAAGATCAACGTCAAGGCGGTGAGCGGCGCGGCGCGCTACACCGCGACGGTCTCTCTCGGCCAGGCGAGCACGGTGACCAAGCCGATCTATCTGCGCACGCTCGGAAACGGCCAGGGGCAGGCAGACATGTACCCATCCGGGATCGACGTCGACGCGTCCGGGAATCTCTACGTCGCTGATACAGGGAACGACCAGGTTGCCGCCTACGCGCCTGATGGCGCCCAGCTTTGGCGGTCGGGTGCGCGCGGCCCGAAGGGAGCCGGCGTATTTTCCAATCCCCGCGATGTCGCCTACCTGAACGGGAAAGTCTACGTCGCCGATACCGAGTTCAACCGCGTGCAGGTGCTGGACGCGACCAGCGGCCACTGGCTCGCCACCTGGTCGTACCGGCCGACGTCGATCATCGGCATCAGCGCCGGCGTCGACGCAAGCGGCAATCCGATCCTCCTCACCTCTGACGACGCGCAGAACACAATCTCGCTGTTCAAGCCTGACGGCACCCTGATCCGCGCCTACAAGGCGCCGCTCGGCACCGGCAACGGTGATCT
Source organism: uncultured Actinomycetes bacterium (assembly GCA_963737445.1). Lineage (GTDB taxonomy): Bacteria > Actinomycetota > Thermoleophilia > Gaiellales > JAICJC01 > JAICYJ01. Next base: position 104,154 of record CAVTSO010000019.1, read on the forward strand.
CAACGCGCCCCGCGACGCCGCAACCGACGCCTCAGGCGACATCTACGTCGCCGACTTCGCGAACAACCGGATGGTCGAATTCTCACCGACCTTCACCTTCATCCGAACCTGGGGATCGAAGGGCACAGCCGCCGGCCATTTCAACCGACCCTACGGCGTCGCCCTCGACTCCTCGAACAACGTGTACGTCGCTGACTCAGACAACGAGCGGATCGAAGAGTTCACCTCGACCGGGACGTTCATCCGCGAGATGGGAAGCGCAGGCACCGGAAACGGGCAGTTCTTCCAGCTTCGCCGCGTCGCCGTCGGCGCGGGCACATCGCCGCAAGTGTACGGCGCCGACCTGTGGGGCTTCCACGTCAGCCGCTTCTCCAACACCGGGACATTCCAGCTGAACTACGGGGGTAAGGGCCCCGCCGACGGCGGCTTCAACGAGCCATCAGGCGCTGCCGTCGGGTCGAATGACACCTACGTCGCCGACTCCGTCAACCAACGTATCCAGAAGTTCACCACGTCGACGGGAGCGTTCGAGCAGGTGATCGGCCACCGTGGCTGGCTGGCGACCGACTTGCTCGGCATGAACTGGCCACGCGACCTGACCCTGAACGGCACTTCGAACACGATCTGGGTGGCGGACACCAAGAACAACCGTCTGACCCAGTTCAACACGCAGGGAAACCCGACCGGCAACAAGATGGGAAAGCTCGGAAGCGGCACCGATCAGCTGCACTGGCCGTTTGCGATCGACTCGGCCGGCGCTGATGTGATCGTCGCCGACACCTTCAACAACCGGGTCGAGCGGTGGAACACGAGCACGCTGACCACAACATGGACGAGCGCCGCCGGCGTCGTCAAGGGCCCAAAGGATCTGACCGTGGTTGGAAGCACCGTCTATGTCGCAGACACCCTTGATAACCGCGTCGTCGAGCTCGATGCGACCACCGGCGCGCTGATCAAGACCTTCGGCGCGCTCCACAACCCGCAGGGCATCGCGGTCGACGGCAATGGGAACATCTGGGTGTCCGACACCAACCAGAACAAGCTCGTCGAGTTCTCACCCACGGGCTCGGTGCTGCAGACATTCGGGTCGCTCGGCTCGACTCACGGCCAGTTCAACATGCCGACCAAGCTCGAGATCAGCGGCACGACCCTGTACGTCTGCGACACCTTCAACAATCGCGTCGAGGAGTACACGATCGGCTAGATGGTTGCTTCCAAGGGATCCGTGGCTTCTGGGCGCAGGACGAGGCGTTCCAGACGACGGGATCGATCGCAGGGCAGGCTGAACGAAGCCTGTTCAAGAGCGATCGTGGCGTATGGGGCGGCTCGCACCAGCTCCAGAGCCACGCAACTCGTGGAATCAATCATCTAGGCCGAGATTGCGCATCCTCGGCCGACCGATGCGGCCGCCTAAGTGGCGCGTCCCTGGGGCGGCCGCAGCGGTTCCGAGCACCAGAAGAACAGGCGCTTCTGTTGGGATGGCGCTCATCATCTCTTCGAGTCCGATTTCAGACTGCTCATCGCTGCATCGAAGATCTCAGCGATCTCCAACTCGCGCTGAAGCTGTTCCTCGTCGATTTCTTCTCCATCCTCGTCCGAAGGCCGGACGGGCCGACGACGGCCACCAGCTTGGCGTCCACGTCCATCTCGTGCGCCTCGCGGAAGCGCCTAAAACCCCTCGACTCCGACCTTGATCAACTCCATCCGCGAGACGCCAACAGCCGGGCCGAACGATCCCGCACGCCAGTTCCGAGTTGCCACCCGAACACGCCTGGGCGAGAACCTGTTCCAGGACTACGCGTTGCTTGGGCGGACTACGAAAACACGCCGATTTGCAGGGATCTTCCTAAGGCCAAAACCTGAGAATGAGACTGAGAATTACGCGCCGTTCCGTCAGAGGTAGTAGCGCTTCGACTCGTTCCAGGCGTAGTACATGGCGAACAGCCCGCCGAAGAACGCGGCCAGCACCGGCACCGAGAAGGCGCCCAGGTCGATCAGCTGGAACTGCGCCAGCGAGTAGAGCGCGGCCGACACGGTGACGGCGCCCAGTCCCAGGTAGAGGATGTTGCGCTGTCGGTCGGGCATCAGCGAGATCGCCATCCGGTTGCGGTGGTACCAGCCGTAGCCGAAGTACCAGAGCAGGCAGATGAAGATCAGGCTGATGGCGCCCAGGATCGCGCTGAAGATGGCCGAGGACACCTCGAAGAAGACCGTCGCCACGGCGGCGATCGCGATCACGATGGCGAACCCGCGCAGGTTGTCGCGATCCATCAGGCCGGCCCCGTCATGTAGGCACGCACTCCCAGCGCCGCCACCACCGTGGCGCCGACCGCGAAGTAGAGCAGGTTCTTGCGTCCGTCCTCACCCCGCAAAGCATAGGGGTAGGCGATCGCGAGCAGCGGTAGCAACCCGTAGGCGAAGTGCAGCTTGTCGCCCGGGCGGTAGCCGTCGGAGAGCAGAATCAGGCCCAGCGTTGCCTGCGCGATCACCATCGTCTGGGAGAGCGCCAGCAGCTGCGTGTAGAAGCCGGCGGGCGGCCTGTCCCGGCGGTAGGCGATCAGCCCCCAGACGCCCACGACCGCGTTGGTCACGATCAGGAGCGTCCCCACCACCATGTGCACCTCGGGCATGGCGCCACGCTACCAGGCGGGTTTGCCCGCACCCCCGCACTACAGTACGGCCCAGCAACGCACCCGTTCCCAAGGAGTAACGATGCTCGAGGTTGGCCAGCCGGCTCCGCCGTTCTCACTGCAGTCGGACACCGAGGAGACGGTGTCGCTCGACGATCTCAAGGGCCGGCCGGTGGTCGTCTACTTCTACCCCAAGGACGATACGCCCGGCTGTACCCGCCAGGCCTGCAGCATCCGCGACAGCTGGGCGCAGTTCGGGCGGATCGGCGCGGACGTGATCGGCGTCAGCCCGCAGTCGCCGAAGTCGCACCGCAAGTTCAAGGAGAAGTACGGGCTGCCGTTCCCGCTGCTGGCCGACACCGAGCACACGATGGCCGAGGACTACGGCGTGTGGGTCGAGAAGAAGCACTATGGCAAGACCTCGATGGGGATCGAGCGCTCGACCTTCGTGATCGACGCCGACGGCAACCTGGCCGCGATCAAGCGCCGGGTGAAGCCGGACGAGCATACCGCGTGGGCGCTGGCCGAGGTCGAGAAGCTGACGGCGGGGGCGACCAGCTGAGCGGTGCGCTCCCGCTGGCAGGCCTGCGCGTCCTCGACCTGACGCAGGTGCTGGCGGGCCCCTACTGCACGATGATGCTGGGCGACCTGGGCGCCGACGTGGTCAAGGTCGAGCGGCCCGGCGAGGGCGACGGCAGCCGCCGCTGGGGGCCGCCGTTCGAGGGCGGCGAGAGCGCCTACTTCATGCAGGTCAACCGCAACAAGCGGTCGATCGCCGTCGACCTGCGCGACGACGCCGGCCGCGAGGTGGTGCGGCGGCTGATCGGCCGCTGCGACGTGCTGCTGCACAACTTCCTGCCGGCGGCGGCGCTCCGCTACGAGGTCGACTGGGAGGCGGTGCGGGCCGTGAACCCGATGGTGGTGCACTGCACGATCGCGGGCTACCCGTCCGACGGGCCGGACGCGGAGCGGCCCGGATACGACTTCCTGATGCAGGGGCTGGGCGGGATCATGAGCATCACCGGGGAGCCCGAGGGTGAGCCGATGAAGGTGCCTGTTGCCATCTCCGATATCGTGGCCGGGCTGTTCGCGAGCTCGGCCGTGCTGGCGGCGCTGCACGAGCGCGAGCGCAGCGGGCGGGGACGGAGCTGCGAGGTGTCGCTGCTGGACGCGCAGGTGGCGTGGCTGGCGAACCGGGCCGGGGACTGGCTGATCAGCGGCATCGAGCCGAAGCGGCTGGGAAACGCGCATCCGTCGATCGTGCCCTACGAGACGTTCCGGGCGGCCGACGGGTACGTGAACCTGGCGGTCGGCACTGATGACCACTTCCGGCGCTTCTGCGCCGAGGCCGGCCGCGGCGACCTGGCGACGGATCCGCGCTGGCAGACGAACGCGGGGCGGGTGGAGGGCCGCGACGTGCTGGTGCCGCAGCTGCGGGAGCTGCTGGAGGAGCGCACGGTGGCGGAGTGGAGCGAGGTGCTGGAGCGCGCGCACGTGCCGGGCGGGCCGGTGCTGTCGATCCCGGAGACGTTCGCGGGGCCGGCGGCGCACATGGTGGAGCGGGTGCAGCATCCCGCGGCGGGCGAGATCGGGTTGGTGCGCTCGCCGATGCGCTACGAGGCCGACCGGCCGGGCAGCCGGCTGCCGCCGCCGCGGCTGGGCGAGCACGCCGCCGAGGTGCTGGCCGAGGTTGGCTACAGCGAGGGCGAGATCGCCGAGCTGCTGACGGGCGCCTGCAAGCCTCGCTAGAATCAGCTCTCCCCGCGCGGATGTGGCGGAATTGGTAGACGCGCACGGTTCAGGTCCGTGTGGCCGTAAGGTCGTGGAGGTTCAAGTCCTCTCATCCGCATGTCCCTCGTAATCGCCTCGCTGCCCTCCGCCTCCACCTGGGAGACCCAGTGCTTCATCTCGGCCGCGGTGGCCGGGGTGACCGGCATCGGCGTCGTCTCCACGTCGATGGCGCGGCGCGCGACCGCGATGTCGGCGTCCCGGCGGGTGCTGCTGACGGTGCTGATGGCGGTCGCGTTCGTGGCGGTGCTGGCGTTCTTCTTTTGGGCCGTCGAACCGTGCGCCCAGGGACCCGCCTGATGCCACCTGCCCAAAATCTGCCAGGCAATTACCACAAAACGGCGAGTGCGCGAAAGCGGTCGGTGGGTGAAGATGCAGCCGCATGGGTGCTCCACACTCCACCAGCCGCAGCGCCGTCAGGCTCGCGCTTGTCACCTCCCCCCACGACGCTCCGCCGGCGGCACCCACCGGTGTGCCTGCGGGGTTGCGGCTTCTTCGCTCCCTCGACCGCTCCGTGCTGGAGACGGCACGCGACGTCGCCCTGCGCCCGATGGAGCTCTACGCGCTCCTGCTCCTGAGCGAGGTTCCCGAGGGTGAGGCGGTCACCACCCGCGCCCTCTCCGAGCTGCTCGCCGCCAGCACCAGCCAGGCCAAGCAGATCGCACTGCGGCTGGCCGCCCGCGGGTACGTCAAGCGGAGCGGCGCCCATGGCAGCACGCTGCTGACCGAGTCCGGCCGCAACCTTGCCATTGCGGCGGGCGAGCGGCTCGAGCGGAAGGTCACCCGGCGCCTGCGCCGGCTCGACCCGACCGTCGTCGAGCGCGGCGCGGCTTCGCTGAACGCGCTCGTCGGCGACTGACGCTCCATCTAGACAGCGAGCGGCACAAGGCGTAGCGTCAACGGTATTCCGCGCCCGATCCGGAGGACCCCATGGCCACGCCAGCAGCACCCGTAGAGCACACCACCGAGCTCGCCCTGTCCGAGAAGCGCAAGTTGGTCAAGAGCCTTGGCCACCTCGACATGGTCTTCTTCACGGTCTGCGCGATCGTCGGCCTCGACCTGCTGGGACAGGCCGCCAGCTACGGCGCCCAGGCATTCACGTGGGTCGTCGTCCTGGTCGTGCTGTTCATGTTCCCCTACGCCCTGCTGATGGCGGAGCTGGGCACGGCATTCCCGCAGGAGGGCGGGCCGTACGAGTGGATGAAGCTGACCTGGGGCCGGCTGGCGGCCGGCATCGGCGCCGTCCTGTACTGGGTGACAAACCCCTTCTGGGTGGGCGGATCGCTCTGCTTCGTGGCCACCGACGCTTGGAGCTCCAACATCCACGGCGTCGGGAGTGGCACCTTCGGCGATTACGCGTTCAAGTTCATCTTCATCTGGATCAGCATCGGCGTCGCGATCGTGTCGTTGAAGCACGGCAAGTGGATCCCGAACGCCGGCGCGATCGTCCGGTTCCTGGTGCTCGGGTTCTTCTCGCTGACGGTGGTCGTCTACGCCATCGAGCACGGCGTGCACGGCTATGGCATCGGCGACTTCTCGCCCACGGCCGGGATCTTCATCGGCCTGGTGCCGCTCCTGATCTTCGGGTTCGTGGGCTTCGAGCTGCAGAACGGCGCAGCCGAGGAGATGGAGGATCCGCAACGCGACGTGCCCCGCTCCGTTGCCAAGAGCGCGGTCATCTCCTCGATCGCCTACGCCATCCCGATCTTCGGCATCGTGGCGGTGCTGCCGTCGTCGAAGATCACCGGCATCGGCGGGTTCATGGACGCCGTCCATCAGATGTTCGGCGTCTACGGCGGTGCCCAGAACTTCCTCACCGATCTGATGGCGCTTGGCTTCATCTTCGCGCTGGTCACCTCCGGCGCGGTCTGGATGATGGGCTCCGACCGGATCCAGGCCGTGGCCGCCTACGACGGCGCCTTCTTCCCCTGGTTCGGCGTGTTCAACGAGAGGCTGGGCACCCCGGTGCGGGTGAACGTGCTCTCCGGAGTGACCTCCACCATCTTCATGGTGGCCGCGGTGCGCCTGCTTTCGAGCAGCGAGGCCGACACCTTCACGGTGGTGCTGTACATGGCGATTTCCACCACGCTCGTGTCCTACATCCTGATCTTCCCGGCGCTGATCAAGCTGCGCTACAGCCATGCCGACGTGCCACGGGTCTTCAGCGTGCCCGGCGGCAAGGGCGGCCTCTGGACGATCGGCGTGCTGTGCACCGCGTGGGTGCTGATGGGATCGTGGGTCGCGATCTTCCCCGACACGCTCGAGTACGTGTTCGGAGCCGACTACAACTTCGTCGACAGTTGGGGCGTCTCGCGGCTGCGCTTCGAGGTGTTCACGCTGGGCACGCTGGCCGTGGTGATCGCGTTCGCCGTGGTGGGCTACCTGGCCGGTAAGTCGGTGCGCGAGCAGGTCGTCGACGTCCCGCTGGCGGCGACGCCGGCGCCGGCGGCGGCGGGAGATTGAGCCGCCCCACCATCGGCATCACGAGCTACTGGGCGCCGGTGCAGCTGGGCAAGTGGTCAGGCTGGGCCACGGTCACGTTCCACGGCTACGTCGAGGGCACCCGCCTGGCCGGAGGCCGCCCGCTGGTGATCCCGGCCGACCCGTACCTGGCCGATGACCCCGACGACGTGCTCGACCTGCTGGACGGCATCGTCTTCGTGGGCGGCGACGACGTCGCCCCCGAGCTGTACGGCGCCGAGCGCGACCCGCGCACCGGCCCCCGCAACGAGCGCCGCGACGCGGTCGAGCTGTCGCTGATGCGACGCGCGCTCGACCGCGACCTGCCGGTGCTCGCGATCTGCCGCGGCATCCAGGTGCTGAACGTGGCCCGCGGCGGCACGCTGATCCAGCACCTGGCCGACCATCTCGATCAGCGGCCCCATCGCGAGGACGACTCCACGTACGGCGTGCACGACGTGGTCACCGTCCCCGGCAGCAGGCTGCGGGCGATCGTGGGCGAGCGCGCGACCGTGCACTCGCACCACCACCAGGGCATCGAGCGCATCGGCGAGGGCCTGGTGGCGGCCGCCCACGCCGACCCGGACGGCATCGTCGAGGGGCTCGAGGACCCCAGCCGCCGCTTCTGCGTGGCCGTGCTCTGGCACCCCGATGCCAACGCCGAGGGCACCGGCGCGAGCCTGTTCCAGGCGTTGGTATCGTCCACCGGATGAGCAGCCTCTGGCACCCGTTCGCCGACATGGCGAGCGTGAAGGACGATGAGTTCGTGGTCAGCCGGGGCAGCGGCGCCCGCGTCTGGGACGAGGCCGGACGAGAGTACATCGACGCCAAGGGCGGCCTCTGGTACTGCTCGATCGGCCACGGCCGCGGCGAGATCGCCGACGCCGTCTCGGCGCAGATGCGCGAGTTGGCCGTCTACGACATCTTCGCCGGCACCGCCAACCGGCCCGCGATCGATCTGGCCGACCGCGTGGCGGCGCTGGCCCCGTTCGCGGACGGCGCCGTGTTCTTCACCAGCGGCGGCTCCGACGCGGTCGACACGGCCGGCAAGCTGGCGCTGCGCTACTGGCACGCGCTCGGCAAGCCGGACAAGCGCACGATCGTGCATCGCGAGCGCAGCTACCACGGCATGAACGCCTATGGCACCAGCCTGGCCGGCATCGCCGCCAACCGCGAGGGCATCGGCGCGCTGATCCCCGACACGGCGTCGGTCGGCAGCGACGACACCGACGCGCTGGAGCGCCTGTTCAGCGAGCGTGGTGACCAGATCGCAGCCTTCATCGGCGAGCCGGTGATCGGGGCCGGGGGCATCTACGCACCGGCGCCCGGCTACTGGCAGCGGGTGCAGGAGCTGTGCCGCGCACACGACGTGCTGCTGATCGCCGACGAGGTGATCTGCGGTTTCGGCCGGCTGGGCACCTGGTTCGGCTGCCACCGATTCGGCATCACGCCCGACATGATCACGTGCGCCAAGGGCATCACGTCGGGCTACCTGCCGCTGGGCGCCGTGATCGCGTCGCCGCGCCTGCAGGTGCCGTTCTGGACGACGCCGGGCGCGGCTCTGTTCCGCCACGGCTACACGTATTCGGGTCACCCCAGCGTATGCGCGGCCGGGCTCACAAACCTCGACCTGCTCGAGCGGGAGGGGCTGCTGGAGCGCGTCTCGCGGCTGGAGCAGGTGCTGGACGCGGCCATGCAGCCGCTCGCCGAGCTGCCGCAGGTGAGCGAGGTGCGAAGCGGCGTCGGCCTGCTGGCCGCCGTCGAGATCGCGCCGGACGCGCGCGCCGCCGAGCCCGGGGTCGTCGACCGGATCGTCAAGGCCTGCCGTGAGCGAGGCGTGCTCACGCGCGGCCTGGCCGGCCACTCGCTGCAGGTGTCGCCCGCGTTCGTGATCGACGAGGCCGAGATCGGCCGCATCGCCGAGGTGTTCGCCGAGACGCTGTCAGGCGTGTCGGTGGGTACCGGCGTGTAGCCGCTCGCCCAGGGCGTGTATGCCGTGCTGGTAGCGGTGCGCCAGCCGTGAGGGCAGCCGCAGCGCGGCGGCGATCACGAGCAGGCTGAACGCGAGCGGAATCAGCCCGGACGCCACGACCGTCCAGGTGAACTGCCGCTCGGCGGCCACCGCCGCCAGCCAGATCGGCCACAGCATCACCGCCAGCACGCCCACCAGGATCAGCGCGATCGTCCTGTCCGATGACTGCATCTCTGCCTTTGTGGTCGCTGCCTCCCTTCCTCGTTGGTCAGCGGCTGGCCGCCTGCAGCATCTCGCGCGCGACGTCGAGCCCGCGTGGGTCGAGCCGCAGCACCGCCTCGGCCGCGGCGAACAGGTCGCGCAGCGAGACGATGCCCACCACCTTGCCGTCCTCGCCGACCGGCAGGTGGCGCGCGCGGATGCGCTTCATGGTGTCCGCCGCCCAGACCACGTCCGCGTCCGGCGGCGCCAGCGTCACCTGGCGGGTCATCAGCTCGGTCACCGGCCGCTTGCGCACGTCGCGCCCATCGGCGAACGCGAACAGCAGGTCGCGCTCGGTGAAGATCCCGGCCAGCTCCGGCCCCTCCATCACCAGGCAGGCGCCCACCCGCCGCTCCTTCATCACGCCGGCCGCCTCAACGGCGGTGGTCGCCGGCGAGACCGCAACCAGGTTGGTCTGCATGATCTCGGCGATCCGCACTTGTGCCTCCTGCTACAAGGTGCTCACAGGAGTTGTAGCACAGCGTCGCCCGCCGGCAAGGGCCGGCGGGCGACGTCAAGCGTGGATCAGATGGTCGTGTCCGGCGGAGCCGGCGTGAAGTCGACGTTCTCGTCGAGCGGGGCGACGCCGTGATGCGCTGCCGCATGCGAGGCGGCGTTCTTGATCCGCTCCGGCTTCCAGACCTGCATCAGGATGTACCAGATCAGTGACAGGAACACCACGCCCAGCGCCCACCACATCGCCAGCCAGTTCAGGTTGGTGGTGTCGTGCGGCCCGGGGTGCAACGCGCCGTAGAAGCCCAGCACCGGCGTGGCGACGGCCACGATCACGACCAGGTACTGCCACCAGGCGCCGTTGTCCCTCACCAGCAGGCCGATCGCCGCCACCGACAGCGCGATGTAGACGAGCTCGATCGCGAACGACCCGGCCGTGGCCGAGACCAGGAAGGCGCTGAACTCCCGCGATCCGGCGATCGGGATGAAGCGATCCATGGTGTGGCTGTAGGCGCCGATCAGGATCAGGCCGACGCCGCCCACCACCACCATCAGGTTGCCGACCCAGGGCGTGTTGTGCCGTGAGGTCCTCGCGAACACCGACGGCAGCAGCCCGTCGCGGCCGAGCGCGAAGTAGCCGCGCCCGATCGTGACGCAGATCGCGAGCGCCAGCGCGGTGGCGTCGAGGATCACGACCAGGTCGACCAGGCCGGCGTAGGACTTGCCGATGTACTGCGTGGCCAGGTTGTCGAGCGCGGCCGGATCAAGCCATGCGCCCTGGTCGACCGCAGCCTTGCCCAGGCCGATCGAGATCGCGTAGGACATCAGCACGTAGAAGGCGGCCGACACGCCCACCGTCCACAGCAGCGCGCGCGGGATCGACCTGTGGGGATCGTGGCTCTCCTCCCCTATCGATGCCGCCGCCTCGAACCCGACGAACAGCAGGATGCCCAGCATCACGCCGTCGAAGACGGTGCTGATCGAGGTGGTGGCGGGGTTGAACATCTGCAGCGTGTTCCCGTTCTCGCCGCCCTGGAAGATGATCGCCAGCGCCAGGATCGTCATCACGGTGAACGAGATCGCGGCGAAGCTCAGCATTAGCCCGATTGCGAGCCGGATGCCGACGTAGTTCAGGATTAACACCAGCACCAGGAAGAACAGGGCGAACACCCACCAGGCCGGCAGCGTGGAGGTGAGCCAGTCCATGTGCTGCGCCCAGAACCCCTGGGTCAGGATGCCGAGGCCGAGGTAGATGCCGCCGCCCCCGAGGAACAGGGTGCCGACGAAGAAGACGCCCGCGAAGAAGACGCCGACCGCGGGATGGGCGCCGTGCGTGAGGTACTCGTAGATGGCGCCGGCGCCCTGGTACTTGCGGGCGAACAGCGCGATGGCGTAGGCGATCGCGAGCACGCCGAGGCCGGCGACGAGGACGCTCAGGGCGGTGTTGAACATCGAACCGTTGACCGGGTTCGACACCAGGCTGAGGACGAGAGCGGTCGAGAACATGGGGCCGATGGCCAGGGCCTGCGCGACGGCGGCCATGGTGCCGAGCCGTCGTCCGCCCAATCCCCCGCCTTCGGTGGGCGGCGGTGAGGTTGCTGCCATGACGTCCCTCCTCGGGTCGATTGGATTGGATACATTCGCACCGCAGGCGGACGGCTGTCAAGACCGCTCGCCTTGACCCGCCCAGGCGACGGCGTAATGTATGCAAAGACCATGAGTGCTCAGCCCGCCATCGCGCCGCTCCAGATCCAGAGCGTCGTCGACCACGTCTACTCGGCGCTGCGGGAGCGGATCCTGTCAGGCGCCTTGCCGCGCGGCACCAAGCTGCGCCAGGCGTCGCTCGCCGACGAGCTGGGCGTATCGCGGACACCGCTGCGGGAGGCGCTGCGGCGGCTGTCCACCGAGGGTCTGGTGGAGTTCTCGCCGAACCGCGGCGCGACCGTCTCGGAGCTCGACTTCGGTGACATGCGGCACGCGTGGTCGGCACGCGTGGCGCTCGAGCCGGGCGCGGCGCGGCTGGCGGCGCAGCGGCGCGACCCGGAGTCGATCGCGGTGATGCGGAATGCGGTCAAGCTGCAGCGGCAGGTGGCCGGAGACGGCATGGACAGCTTCGCCGCGAACCGCTCGTTCCACCTGGCGCTGGCCGCGGCGTCGGGGAACCCGCACCTGACGCGGTTCGCCGAGATGCTGTGGGTGCCGCGGATCGGCGTCCCGATCTACCAGGCGCAGGCCGCGGAGCCGCGCGGGGCGGCAGGCTGGGCCGACGAGCACGAGGGCATCGTCGACGCGATCGCATCCGGCGACGCGGACGCGGCCGAGCGGCTGACGCGCGAGCACGTGTCGGCGCACCCACCGGTGGCGCCGTCGTGAGCGACGGCGGCAACCTGGCGATCCTGGGTGCGCGGATCCGCACGCTCGACCCCGACCGGCCGTGGGCCAGTGCGGTGGCGATCCGCGACGGCGCGATCGTCGCCGTCGGCGACGACGACGAGGCGCGCCGGGCGAGCGGGACCGGCGCGGAACTGATCGACGGAGCCGGCGTGACGGTGGTGCCGGGCCTGACCGACAGCCACATGCATCCGTTCCTGGGCGCGCTGGAGACGCAAGGCGCGGACCTCGCCGGCGCGGCCACGGTGGATGATGTGCGCGAGCTGCTGGCGGCCGAGCGGCGCCACTGCGGCGAGGGCGAGTGGGTGACCGGCTTCTCGCTCGAGTACCGGGTGTTCGACGGGATCGAGGCCACTGGCGAGCTGTTCGAGGAGGCGGTCGGCGGCAACCCGGCGCTGCTCACGTTCTTTGATTTCCACACCGCGCTGGCGACGCCGCCGGCGCTGGCCGCAGCCGGGATCACGGGAGCGCGCAGCTTCGACGATGCGTCCGAGATCGTCTGCCGCCCGGACGGCCGGCCCACGGGCGAGCTGCGCGAGGAGGCGATCGGCCTGGTGGTGGAGGCGATGCCGGTGCCGGGCGACGAGCAGCGCCTGGCCTACATCGCGGAGGCGCTGGCGGCGATGAACCGGGTCGGCCTGACGGCCTCGCACATGATGGACGGCACGCTGGCCACGCCCGACGACTGCCGGGCGCTGGAGGGGAGCGGCCGGCTGACGGTGCGGCAGGTGGTTCCATTCACGGTACAGCCGACGATGGGCGACGACGAGATCGGCGCGGCCATCGCGGCCGGCGCACAGTCGGGGCGGCTGTGGCGGTCGGGCTGGGCGAAGTTCTTCATCGACGGCGTTGTCGAGTCGGGCACCGCGTGGCTGGAAGAGCCCGACACCGAGGGACGCGGCACGGACCCGAACTGGCCGGACCCGAAGCGCTACGCCGCGGTGATCGCACGCTTCGCCGAGGCCGGGATGCCGTCGATCACGCACGCCATCGGCGACCGCAGCGTGCGCTGCGCGCTCGACGCCTACCGGCGGGCGGGGCCGGTCGCGCGCGGGCCGCACCGCGTCGAGCACATCGAGACGCTGCAGGACGACCAACTGCCGCGGTTCGCGCCGGAGCGGGTCGTGGCGTCGCAGCAGGTCAGCCACCTGCAGTGGATGACCCCGGACATGAGCGATCCATGGAGCAGGTCGCTGGGGCCCGAGCGCGCGGGACGCGGCTTCCGGACGGCCGAGCTGCGGCGATCGGGCGCGGTGCTGGCGCTGGGTTCTGACTGGCCGGTGGCGGGGTTCGACCCGCGTGAGTGCATGGCCTGGGCGCGGCTGCGTCGGCGGCCGGGCAACCGAGACGCGGGCGGCTACGGCGAGCACCAGCGGCTGTCGGCCCTGGAGGCGCTCGAGGGCTACACGACCCAGGCCGCGCTGGCGGTCAACGACACGGCGGTCGCCGGCCGGATCGTGCCCGGCTACCGCGGCGACCTGACGGCGTTCGCAGCCGACCCGGTCGACTGCGACGCGGACGACCTGGTCGACCTGCCGGTGCTGCTGACGGTGGTCGACGGCCGCCCCGTATTCCGCGCCTGACGACCGCCGGGCCGCATCACGGTCTCATCACGACACGCAACGATGCTGCGCCGAACCCCCACGGCGGCCGAGTCGGTGTTTGACACCCGTTCGGAGCCGGACCGGCCGTTCTCCATGAATCGTGGTCACGGGGGCTGTGACATACGTCAAGATCGCGTGCCGAGATGCCACGGCGGCCGAGTTGGTGTTTGACACCAACTCGGGGTCACAGCGCCGTCACGGCATGCAACGATCCTGTGCAGAATCACCGTCGGGGCTGATCGGGCTCTGAGCCCTGTCCGAGTCCGAACTGGCTGTTCCCCACAGATCGTGGTCACGGCGGCTGTTAGCCCTGTCGAGATCGTGTGCCGGAGTGTCGACACCGGCCGAGTCTGGCTCTGACCCCTGAGCTCAGCGCTCGAGCGTGACCGGATTCGAGAGCGTGCCCACCCCGCCCACGGTGATGTCGACCACGTCGCCCTCGTTCAGGTAGACCGGCGGCACCCGCGAGTCGCCGACCCCGGCCGGCGTGCCGGTCACCAGCACGTCCCCCGCCTGCAGGGCCATCCCCCGGGACAGGTAGACGATCAGCTCCACCACCGAGAAGATCAGGTTGCGCGTGTTGGACGACTGCCGCTGCTCGCCGTTCACCTTCGTCGAGACGTCGATGTCGGCCAGGTCGACGCCGTCCGCCGATGCCACACACGGCCCCATCGGCCCGAACGTGTCGAAGCTCTTGCCAAGGGTGAACTGCCGCAGCGGCGTCTCCAGCTGCGCCCGCCGACCGGACACGTCGTGGAAGGCCGTGATCCCGCCCACCGCCGCCCGCGCCGTGGCGTCGTCGGCCCTGTAGACGTCCCGCCCCAGCACCACCGCCACCTCTCCCTCGTAGTCCGGCCGCGTCTCCTCGCGCGGCACCACGATCGTCTGGCGGTGGCCGATCAGGCATGTTGTCCACTTAGCAAACACCACCGGCACGTCCGGGATCTCGAGCTCCGCCTCCTCCGCGTGGTCGCGGTAGTTGAGGCCGATCGCCAGCAGCTTCACCGGCTCGGTCGGGTGCAGCAGCCGCACGTCCTCGATCGGATGCGCCAGCCCGGAGGCGTCGGCGATCGTCCGCCACCCCTCCTCGCCGGGCACGAACCCGCGCGGCCCGGCCGGCCCCGCGTCGAAGATCACCTCACCGTCCAGCCGTCCCAGCTTGACGGCGCCGGACGGATCCAGGAACCGCACGGCCCTCATCGTCCCTGCTCCGTCCGCAGCACCTTGAGCGCGTTGATCGCCCGCGGGATGCCCGCGTAGGGCGCCGTCTGCAGGATCGTCTCCTCGATCTCCTGCCACGGCACGTCGATCGCCCGCAGCGCCCGGATGTGCGCGGCGACCTGTGGATCCGAGCTGCCGATCGCCGTCAGCACCGCCACGATGATCAGCTCCCGCTCGCGCGCCGTCAGCCCGTCACGTGTGTGCACCTCGCCGAACACCCAGTCCACCAGCCAGTCGCCCATCGGGCTGCCCATCCGCTCGATGAAGGCGTCGCCGCCGGGCTCGTCGCCCAGCTCCTTCAGCCGCGCCAGGCCGCGTTCGTGCCGCGTCGCGCTCTCCATTCCGTCCTCCTGCTCGGTCACCGCCCAACCATATCCAGCATGCGCCGGCCGCGCCGCGCTGGACGGACAGCCGACCCATGCGACACGATGAGTGTATGGTCAACAGCTTCATTCTCGTCCGCCACGCCGAGACCCCCTACAGCGCCCAGGGCCGCATGAACCCCGACTCGACCGTCGAGGTGGGCCTGACCGCCCCCGGTGAGCGCGCCGCCCGCGGCCTCGGCCGCGACCTCGCCTCCGAGCGGATCGACGCCCTTGCCGTCGCGCCGTCCCTGCGCACACGCCTCACCGCCGCGGCGATTGTGGTCGACCGCGAGATCTCCACCCACGTCGTCGACCAGCTGGCCGAGATCGGCGTCGGCCCGTTCGAGGACGGCCCCGTCTCCGCCTACACGACCTGGCTTCGCAACAACCCGCTGACCGCGGCCCCGCCCGGCGGCGAGAGCGCGCTGGACGCGACCACACGCTTCCTGGCCGGATGGCGCCGGGTGCTGAGGCTGCCGGGACCGGTGGTGCTGGTGGTCAGCCACAACCTGCCGCTGCGCATGCTCATGAACGCCGCCGCGGGCGACGACCCGCTGACCGGCCCGGTGCAGCGCATCCCCAACGTCACCCGCCACGACCTCACGCGCGACCAGGTCGTAACCGGCGTCGCCGCCCTGCTCCGCTGGCGCGACGAGCTCGCCCCGAGGCAGGGATAGACTCAGTCATGTAACCGCGTCCACCAGGCCGGGGAGCCGGGCTTGCCCTCCAGCAGCAAAGCGCATATTGTATCCAATCGTGTCTGAGCGACGGGTTCGGGTGCTGGTCGAGGGGTCTCCCAGCTGGGGCCGGCTGGACGGCGGCAGCGTCGTCCTCGACTCCGGCGAGCGCCTGGACGAGGCGACCGCGCACTTCCTGGCGCCGGTCGAGCCGACCAAGATCATCGCCACGCACCTCACCTACCGCAGCCGCGTCGAGGAGTACGCCGCGGGCACGCCGCCCGAGCCTTCCTACTTCATGAAGCCGCCGACCACCCTGAACGGCCACCGCGGCGAGCTGCGCCGCCCCCGCGGCGCCCGCTTCCTCAACTACGAGGGCGAGGTGGCCGTCGTGATCGGCCGCGCCATGCACGGCGTGCCCGAGCCGGACGTGCTCGGCCACGTCGCCGGCTACGCCTGCGCGAACGACGTCGGCCTGCACGACTTCCGCCACGCCGACCGCGGCTCGATGCTGCGCGTCAAGGGCCAGGACGGCTTCTGCCCGATCGGCCCCGAGCTGGTGCCCGCCGATCAGTTCGACCCCACCGAGTTCGAGATCCGCACCTACCTGAACGGCGAGGTCGCACAGCAGGGCTCGGCCGCCGACCTGATCTGGCCGATCTCCTACCTGCTGGCCGACCTCTGCCGCGTGATCACGCTCGAGCCGGGCGACGTCGTGCTGTCGGGCACCCCCGCCCACTCGCGGCCGATGGAGCCGGGCGACGTGGTCGAGGTCGAGGTGACCGGCCTCGGCCGGCTCTCGAACACCGTGGTCGACTGGGACGTCGACCTGTCCGGGCCGGGCGACCAGCTGCAGGTCTCGGCCAACACGCTGCACGTCGCTCTGGCCATGCCCGAGGACGAGGCGGATCGAGCCGTACAGGAAGGAGTGACGCGATCATGATCGAGATCCGCCGCATCGATCACGTGGCGCTGCGGGTCGCCAGCCTGGACGAGGCCGAGAACCGCTGGGCGATCCAGTTCGGCCTGACCGAGGTGGAGCGGGTCGGCCACCACGCCTTCCTGCGCTGCGCCTACGAGCCCTACTCGCTGCAGCTGGTCGGCGCCGGCGCCCCCGGCCACGATCACACCGGCTGGGAGCTTCGCCGCAGCTGCACGCTCGAGCAGGCGGCCGCCCAGCTCGACCACCACGGCGTCGACTACGAGCACCACGACGGCGCCCTCCACTGCGCCGACCCCGACGGGTACGGCATCGAGCTGATGCCCTTCCGCGAAGAGGACGACCGCCGGCCGCCCGTGGCACGCTCGACCGAGACGCTGCCGGCTCTGCACCCGCGCAAGCTCGGCCACGTGAACGTGCTCACCACCGACCTCGACCGCGCCACCGCCTTCTACACCGACGTGCTGGGCATGCGCATCTCGGACCGCCTGCTGGGCGCCGGCAACTGGCTCTCGGTCAACTCCGACCACCACTCGATGGCGCTGGTGCAGCACGACTTCGCCCACTTCCACCACTTCGCCTTCGAGTACGTCGACTGGGGCGAGCTGCGGGTGGTGTTCGACCACCTCGGCCAGCACGGCCGCTGGCTGGTCTGGGGCCCGCTGCGTCACGCGCTGGCCCAGAACCTGTGCGGCTACGTGCGCATCCCCGACGAGGAGCTGATCGTCGAGTGCTACTGCGACATGGAGCAGCTCGAGCCCGATCACGAGCCGCGCGACTGGGACGACACCCCCCACTCGAGCAACGTCTGGGGCATCCTGCCTCCGCGGTCATACTTCCGATTCGACGAGGAGGCCGTCCGCTACGAACGCGAGGGCCTGCTCGCCAAGGGGGAGCAGCTGCCCCCGCTGACCCACCAGGAGGCCTGATGGCAACCGCGCAGCAGCAGACGCCGACAGCCGCCCGCACCGGCCAGCAGTTCCTGGACGGCCTGCGCGGCGACACCCGCGAGATCTGGCTGAACGGCGAGAAGATCACCCATCCGCTCGAGCACCCGCAGCTGGCCGAGGCGGCGCGCACCATGGCCCGCGTCTATGACCTCCAGCACCAGCACGCCGACGAGATGCTGGCGCCCTCGCCCGACGACGGCCGCCTGGTCAACGTCACCCACCTGATCCCGCGCAGCCGCGAAGACCTCGAGCGCCGCCGCCGCGCCATCGAGCTGACCGCCGCCCTCACCGCCGGCATGATGGGCCGCACCCCCGACTACCTGAACGTCACCTTCGCCTGCTTTGCCGGCCGCGCCGACGTGTGGGCCCGTCGCGGCAACGAGCAGGGGGCCGCCAACCTGGTCGCCTACCAGAAGCTGATGCGCGACCGCGACCTCTCCACCACCCACTCGATCATGAACCCGCAGGTCGACCGCAGCAAGCCGGAGGCCGAGCAGGCGGCGGGCGAGGTCGCCTTGCACAAGGTGGGTGAGACCGAGAACCACGTCACCGTGCGCGGCGCCCGCATGCTGGCCACGCTGGCTCCCTACGCCGACGAGCTGACCATCTACCCCGGCTCCGACATCCGCCCCCAGGACGGCGACTACGCGCTCGCCTTCGCGCTGCCGATGGGCACGCCCGGCCTGCGCTTCATCTGCCGTGACAGCTACTCCAAACAGCGCTCCACGTTCGACTACCCGCTGTCGTCCCGCTTCGACGAGATGGACGCCGTCGTCATCTTCGACGACGTCGAGGTGCCGAAGGACAGGCTGTTCCTCTGCGGTGACACCGAGGCCTACTCGGAGGTGATCACCGACACCGGCTGGCGCGGCCACATCATGCACCAGGCCTTCACCCGCGCCTACGTGAAGCTGTCGTTCGCGCTCGGGCTCGGCCACAGGCTGGCCAACACCACCGGCGTCGTGCGCTTCGACCACATCCAGGAGAAGCTGGGCCAGATCTGGAACATGGCCGAGCTGACCCGCTCCGGCCTGATCTCGGCCGAGGCCGGCTCGCACCTGGACGAGGGCGGTGTCTGGTATCCGGACGACCGCCCCTTCCTGGCGCTGCGCGGGGAGATGCCGAAGTGGCTGCCCTACGTGAACGAGCTGCTGCAGCTGATCGGCGGCGGCGGCTTCATGGCCACGCCGTCGCGGGCCGACATGGACGGCCCGCTGGCCGACGAGATCGCGAAGTACTACCAGGCGGCCGGCGCCGACGCCGAGCGCCGCATCCGCCTGTTCCGCCTGGCCTGGGACTACATCGGCAGCGACCTGGGCGGGCGCGGCGAACTCTACGAGCGGTTCTACCTGTCCGACTCCTACCGCATGACGGCGCTTGCCTACAAGATCGCCGACAAGTCGTTCCCGGAGTCGCTGGTCGAGCAGTTCCTGGAGGAGCCCTCGTGATCGTCCGCGTCGCCCGCTTCGACGCGGGCCGCGGCGACCTCGGCCTCGACCGCTCCGAGTGGGTGATCGAGGCACTGCGCGACGTCGAGGGCGTGACCGCGCTCTACCACTGCCTGGCCGAGGACGGCTCGGCGGTGTCGGTGACCGTGTTCCAGGACGCCGATGCGGCGGACACCGCGATGGCGAAGATCGAGGAGGCGCGGGAGCGGCTCGGCATCGAGGTGTCGCCGGCCGACGACGCGGTCATGTACGAGGTGGTCGGCTCCCTGGAGCGGCCATGAGCGACGGCCCGCGCGGATACTCGCTGCCGCTCTCGCCGCATGGCGGCGCGTCCATCATCCCCTCGCCGCCGTGGCACTACGTCGGGGACTTCCTGGTGATCGAGTTCTGGGCCGACCCGGACGCGGTTGCCGCGGTGCTGCCCCCGCGGCTGGCCCCCTTTGCCGACGACCCGGGGCGCTGCGCCGGCCTGTTCGTCGACTGGCAGTCCTGCTCCGACTCGGGCGAGGAGCTGCTCGACCCGGTGCGCGGCCAGTACAAGGAGTTCTTCATCATCGCCAACGCGATGCTGGGAGACGAGCACGTCACCACCTGCCCCTACATCTGGGTCGACCGCGACTTCGCCCTGATCCGGGGCTGGATCCAGGGCTTCCCCAAGAAGCTGGGCGAAGTGCACATGACGCGCAGCTTCGGCCTCGACTGCCGGGCTGAGGGCCGCATCTTCGCCGGCACGCTCACCGCCAACGGCCGGCTGCTGGCCGAGGGCACGGTCAATCCCGAACGGCTGAGCGAGGCCGGCCCCACCCACAACGACCCGCCCCTGGTCAACCACCGCCACTTCCCGCGCCTGGCGGCGGGCAGGTGGGACGACCCGGCGGTCGACGAGCTGGTGCGGGCCCGCTCCAGCAACCGCTCCGCGTCCCAGATCCACGAGGGAGCGGCCACGCTGGCCCTGTACCCCGCGCCCGGCGAGGAGCACGACGCGCTGGCGCCGCTGAGCGTCGGCAAGGGCTTCCGCTTCCAGTTCGCCTACACCGTCGACGACCTCGAGACGATCCCGGAATGAGCCAAGCGGCGCTGGTCACCGGTGGCGGCACCGGCATCGGGGCGGCCGTCGCCCGGCGGCTCGCGTCCGACGGCTACGGCGTGGTCGTGGCCGGACGCCGGCTCGATCCGCTGGCGCAGGTGGCGGCCGAGATCGGCGGCATCGCGGTGGCCGGCGACTGCGGCGAACCGGCCGGCGCCGAGGCCGCGGTCGGCACCGCCGTCGAGGAGCTGGGCGGCCTCGACGCGCTGGTCTACTGCGCGGGCATGTCGCACTCGGGCAGCGTGGTCGACCAGACGCCCGAGAGCTGGGACGCGGTGCTGCGCACCAACCTCACGGGCGCCTTCCTGACCGCCCGCGCGGCCCTCCCACACCTCGAGCAGCGCGGCGGCTCGGTCGTCGCCGTCTCTTCGCTGGCCGGCCTGCGGGCCGGGCCCGACTCATCGGCGTACTGCACGTCCAAAGCCGGCCTGAACATGCTCGTCCAGTCGATCGCCGTTGACTTCGGCCACCGCGGCGTGCGCGCGAACGCGGTCTGCCCGGGCTGGATCCGCACGGCCATGGCCGACGGCGCGATGGACGAGCTGGCCGGGCTCCACGGCATCGACCGCGAGGGCGCCTACCGGCTGACGCACGCCCACATGCCCATCCCCCGCGCCGGTGAGGCCGGCGAGGTGGCCGGGCTGGTGGCCTGGCTGCTCTCGCCGGCGGCCGCCTATGTCAACGGCACCGTGATCCCGGTCGACGGCGGCGTCAGCGTGCTCGACCTGGGCCTGATGGGGTTCCGGACGTGAGCACGGTCGCGAACATCACCGTCCCCTCCGGTCACTTCATCGACGGCCAGCGCGTCGACGGTGCCGAGACGTTCGAGGTGATCTCGCCGATCGACCAGCGGGTGATCGCCGAGGTCGCCCGCGGCGACCAGAAGGCCGTCGACCGGGCCGTGGACGCGGCCCGCGCCGCTTTCCCGGAGTGGGCGGCGCTGGGGCCGGAGGGCCGCGCCGCCCACCTGCACCGCCTGGCCGAGCTGATCGACGCGAACATCGACCGCATCGCCACCGTCGAGTGCCTGGACATGGCGATGCTGGAGCGCTCGCTGAAGGCGCGCGTGATCGCCCGCGGCGCCCGCAACTTCCGCGCCTACGCCGACCTGGCCGCCTCCTACCAGGAGCGCGTGTGGCGCTCGAACTCGACCCAGAACCGCGTGATCCGCATGCCCAGCGGCCCGGCCGCCGTGATCACGCCCTGGAACGCCCCGTTCATGCTGTCCACCTGGAAGACGGCGCCGGGACTGGCCGCGGGCTGCACCGTGATCCTGAAGCCGCCGGAGTGGGCGCCGCTGTCGTGCTCGCTGCTGGCCGACCTGACGGCCGAGGCCGGATTCCCGGCCGGCGTGTTCAACGTCGTCCAGGGCATCGGCGAGGAGGCCGGCGCGGCGCTGGTCTCGAGCACCGGCGTGCGCCGCATCAGCTTCACCGGCTCGCCCGAGACCGGGCGCTCGATCGGCCTGGCCGCGGCCGCCAACATCGTGCCGTTCACCGCCGAGCTGGGCGGCAAGGGGCCGCTGATCGTGTTCGCCGACTCCGACCTGGACGCCGCCGCCGCCAAGGCCGCAGGCCAGTACGACGACGCCGGGCAGGTGTGCCTGGCCGGCACCCGCCTGCTGGTCGAGGAGTCGGTCCGGGACGCCTTCCTGGAGCGGTTCCACGCCGGCGTGGACGCACAGGTGCTGGGCGACCCGCGCGACCACCGCACCACCATCTCGCCGCTGATCCATCCCGACCACCTGGCCCGGGTCGAGGGCTTCGTCGAGCGGGCGCGGGCAAACGGCGATACGATCGTGCGCGGCGGCAGGCAGCCGGACATGGGCGGCCTCTGGTACGAGCCGACGCTGATCGAGCCGCGATCCAACGACTCCGAGGTGGTGCAGCGCGAGGTGTTCGGCCCGGTGCTGACGTTCCAGACCTTCCGCGACGAGCGCGAGGCGGTCGAGCTGGCGAACTCCACCCGGTACGGCCTGTCGGCGATCGTCTACACCGGTACGCAGGAGCGGGCCGAGCGGGTCGGGCGAGCCGTCCGCGCCGGCACCGTCTGGGTCAACACCTTCCTGGTGCGCGACCTGACGGCGCCCTTCGGCGGGGTCGGCATCAGCGGCATCGGCCGCGAGGGCGGCGATTACGCGCTCGACTTCTACTCCGACCTGAAGACGCTGCAGATCCTGGATGGGAGCACCGCATGACCCAGACCCTGGCCGATGTCTACCTCGACAACGACGCCTTCGCGGAGCGGATCCCGCACGAGACGTTCACGCTGATGCGCCACCAGGCGCCGGTGCACTGGTACGACTGGGAGTACGGCAAGGGGTTCTGGTGCATCACCCGCTACGACGACGTGGTGGCCGTGCTGAAGGACTGGCGCACGTTCTCGTCGGAGACCGGCGCGACGGCGCTCGAGGACCTCGACCCCGACCAGATCGAGGCCCGCAAGTCGATGCTGGACACCGACCCGCCGAAGCACTCGAGCCTGCGCGCGATCGTGAACAAGGGCTTCACGCCGCGGGCGGTGGCGGCGTACGAGCAGCTGCTGCGCGACCTCACCCGCCAGATCCTGGACGAGTCGCTGCCCAGAGGCGAGTTCGACTTCGTCGAGGAGGTCGCCAAGCAGCTGCCGATCCAGGTGCTGTGCCGGATCCTGGGGGTGCCGTTGTCCGACGACGAGAGGCTGATCGCCTGGGGCGACAAGATGATCGGCAACACCGATCCCGACCTGGGCGGCCTGCACCCGGCCAGCCCGGAGAGCGCAAAGTACCGCCTCTACCCGTTCCGCAGCCCGTACGCGATGGAGCTATACAACTACGGCCACGAGATCGCCCGCGAGCGGCGCGAGCACCCTACCAACGACCTCGTCTCGAAGCTGGTGACGTGGGAGGACGAGGACGGAAACCGGCTGACCGAGCAGGAGTTCGACACGATGTTCCTGCTGCTGGTGGTGGCCGGCAACGAGACCACGCGCCAGTCGATCGCCCACGGCATGCAGGCGCTGATGGACAACCCCGAGGCGATGCAGCGGCTGCAGGGGCAGCCCGAGCTGATGGGCACCGCCACCGAGGAGATCATGCGGTACAGCTCGCCCGTGATCCACTTCCGGCGCACGGCCACGGCCGACACCGAGCTGCACGACGTCCGCATCCGCCAGGGCGACAAGGTCGTCACCTGGCTGGTGTCGGCCAACTACGACGAGCAGCAGTTCCCCGATCCGATGCGGTTCGACATCACCCGCAAGCCAAACAACCATGTCACGTTCGGCCGCGGCGGCCCCCACTTCTGCCTGGGCGCGCACCTGGCCAAGCTGGAGACCCGGATCATGTTCGAGGAGCTGCTGCCGCGCGTCTCCGCGGTCGAGCCGACCGCGCCCGCCAGCCGCATGCACTCGAACTTCACCAACGCCTACAAGACCATGCCGGTGCGGGTCACGCCGGCGTGAAACACTGCAATTCCACCTCTCCGAAAGGGCGGTAGATGGCTGAAACGCTCGATCAGCTCGTCAACGACGGCGTCACCACGCTGCGCCTCAGTTATCCCGACCTGCACGGGATCGCGCGCGGCAAGGAGTTCCCGGCGTCGTTCTTCGACCACCTGCTCGAGGACGGCGCGGGGTACTGCGAGGCGATCATGACGGTCGACCTCCGCCACAACGTCGTGTCGGGGTTCGAGCACGGTTTCCAGGACATCATCGCCCGGCCGGATCCGGCGACGCTGCGCCGCGTCCCGTGGGATCCCGAAGTGGCGGTCTATATCGCCGACCTCGAGCGGATGGACGGCTCGCCCTACGGGGTCGACTCGCGTGGCGTGCTGAAGCGCGCGATCGCCGGATTCGCCGAGCGCGGGCTGGTGCCGATCCTCGGCCCCGAGCTCGAGTTCTATCTGTGCGCGCCGGACGCGGCCGCGCCCAACGGCTACCGGCGCTACGTCGACAACGACAGCCACGTCTACACCGTCGGAGCGGTGGCCGATCCCCGCGGCATCCTGCGCAAGATGATGCATGCATTCTCCGACATGCGGCTGGGTGCCTACGCCGCCAACCACGAGTACGGGCGCGCCCAGTACGAGATCAACCTGCGTCATTCGGACGCGCTCGACGCCGCCGACCGGGCCTTCCTGTTCAAGGACGCCGTCAAGGAGATGGCGGCGATAGAAGGTCTTCTGGCGACGTTCGTCGGCAAGCCGTGGAACGACGACGAGGGGTCAGGGTTCCATCTGCACATCTCATTGGCTGACGAATCGGGAAATAACCTGTTGAACGGAGACGGCCCGGAGGGCCTCTCGAGCGTGGCCCACCATGCCGTTGCCGGCCTGCTCGAGCACGGCAGATCGCTGATGGCGTTCATGAACCCGACCACGAACGCATACCGCCGCATCCAAGAGGAGGGACAGGTTCCCACGCTCGTCAGCTGGGGGCATGACAATCGACTGTGCGAAGTGCGCGTCCCTCGTGAACGGGGAGCCGCGACCCGGATCGAGATGCGCGTCGCCGACGGAGCCGCCAACCCCTACCTCGCCTCCGCGGCGGCGCTGTTCGCGGCGCTCGACGGGATCGAGCGGGAGCTCGATCCGCCGGCTCCGCTCAGCGGGCTCGTCTACGAGGATCCCAACGCCGAGAACTGCCCTCCGCTGCCGCGTGCGTTCGAGGCGGCACTGGAAGCCCTCGACGGCGACGAGTATCTCCGGCGTGTGATGGGCGAGGAGCTGGTTTCGACGTTCCTGGAGATCAAACAGTACGAGCTCAACCGCGCGCGGCTGTGGACGACCGACTGGGAGTTCGCCGAGTACACGCACCACCTATGAGCTCGATCGAGACGTTCGCCAAATCGATCACGGTCGCTGATCTGGAGCGGGATCCGTTCCCGATCTACCGGCGGCTGCGCGACGAGGCGCCGGTCTGCCACGTGCCGGCGGTGGAGCTGACCCTGGTCACGCGCTGGAAGGACGTCCACCACGTGGCGCGCCACCCGGAACTGTTCACGGCCGACGTCGGCTCCTCACCGCTGACGCGCACGCTGGGGCAGAACATGCTGACCGTGGATGGCGCCGAGCAGCGCCGGATCCGGGCCACCATCGACCCGGCCATGCGGCCTCGCGTGGTGGCGGGCTACGCGCCGGCCGTGATCGAGCCGATCGCGGAGCGGCACCTGGCCGCGATCGAGCCGGACGGTGCCGGCGAGCTGATGGCGACCTACTGCGAGCCGGTCTCGGTGCTGGCGCTGGGCTCGGTGATGGGCCTCGGCGACGCCGACGCGGACACGCTGCGGCGCTGGTTCGGGGCGCTGGCGCTGGGCGGCTCCAACTTCGAGTCTGATCCCGACAAGCAGGCGATCGCCGACGCCGCGAGCGCGGAGGTCGACGATCGCGTGCTGCCGCTGCTCGACCGGCTGGAGCAGGAGCCGGACGGAACCGTGCTGTCGGACATGCTGCACACCCAGCCGCCGGACGGCGAGCGGCTCTCGAAGGCCGAGGTGCTGGCCAACCTGAAGCTGATACTGCTGGGCGGCATGCAGGAGCCGGGGCACGCGCTTGGCATCGCGCTGTGGGCGCTGCTGCAGCACCCCGAGGCGCTGGCCGAGGTGCGGGCACAGCCGGAACTGCTGGACGGCGCGGTCGAGGAGGCGCTTCGCTGGCACTCGCCGGTGGGCACCCAGACGCGCCAGGTGACCGAGCCCACCGAGATCGCGGGCGTGCCGCTTCGGCCGGGCACGGTGATCGCTGCCGTGCTGGCGTCGGCCAACCAGGACGAGCGCCACTGGCAGCAACCGGAGCGGTACGACATCCACCGCACCGGCGCGCACGCGGCGTTCGGCCTGGGGGCGCACCACTGCGCGGGCGCGTCGCTGGCCCGCCACGAGGTGCGCCTGCCGCTGCGGCTGCTGCTGGAGCGCCTGCCGCGCCTGCGCCTGGATCCGGAGCAGCCGGTGGAGCTGTCGGGCTGGGAGTTCCGAGCGCCGCTGGCGCTGCACGCGAGATGGGGCTGAGATGACCCGTGGCTGACTGGACGACCGTTGCGGCGACCGGCGACCTCCCCGAGGGCGAGATGCTCGAGGCCGACAACCGCGGCGAGCCGGTGGTGGTGGCCCGCAGCGGCGGAAGCCTCTACGCGTTCGAGGGGTGGTGCACGCACGAGGAGTGCCCGCTGGCGGAGGGCACGCTCACCGACCAGCAGCTCGAGTGCTACTGCCACGGCGCCGTCTTCAACATCCGCACCGGCGAGGCCCTGGTGGGGCCCGCGGTGGCCTCACTCGAGACCTACCCCGTGCGCGAGCAGGACGGCGAGATCCAGGTCGAGATGTGACGCCGGCCGCGGGCACCGACGATCCGCTCCGGCACCTGGCCCCGCCTGAGCGCGACTACCTGCTCCGCTACTGCGCGCTGCTGCGCGAGCGGCTGGGCGGCTCGCTGCTGCGCCTGGTGCTATTCGGATCGGCCGCCCGCGGCGACATGTGGGACGCGGGCTCGCCCATGCACTCCGACATCGACCTGCTGGTGGTGACCGCCGAGGCGCTCTCGCCCGAGACGGCCGAGCAGCTCGTGAACGAGACCTATCCGCTGTACCTCGAGTGCGGCCGCCAGATCGGGCCGCAGTTCCGCAGCGTCGGCGAGCTGTCGCAGCCGCGCGGCGAGCGGGCCGCGGCCTTCGCCGAGAACCTGGCGCGGGACGGGGTCGACCTGGCCGTCTGAAGCGGCCGGCACTCAGGCGGCGCGGCGGCGGCCGTGCTGCTTGGCGCTGTACATCGCCACGTCGGCGACGCGGATTAGGTCGTCGCCGTTGCCCGCGTCGCGCGGGAACAGCGCCAGGCCGACGCTCCCGGACACCATCAGGTCGGCGCCGTCCACGCTGACTGGGGCCAGGAGCTGCTGGTAGACGCGGTCGCAGAGCGCGTCCAGGTGCGACTGGTCGGCCGTGCCCAGGCACGCCAGCATCAGGAACTCGTCGCCACCCAGGCGTGCGACCACGTCGCCGTCGCACGAGATCGTCGAGAGCCGCTCGCCGACCGCACGCAGCAGCGAGTCACCGGCGGCGTGGCCGTGGGCATCGTTCACCTGCTTGAACCCGTCCAGGTCGATGAACAGCACGGCCACGCAGGAGCCGTCGCGGCCGGCGCGAGCCAGCGCGGCGTCGAGATGCTCCTGGAACTGCGCGCGGTTGGGCAGCCCGGTGAGGTGGTCGTGGTAGGCCAGGTGCGCAAGACGGGCGTGCGCCTCGGCCAGCTCCCGCTCGACCAGGTGGCGATCCGTGATGTCGGTGACGATGCCGTCCACCAGCCGCCTGCCGTCGACCACCGGCCTGGGGATGCAACGCTCCCAGACCCAGCGGGTGGCGCCGTCGAACCCGACCAGCCGGTACTCCATCTCGGTCACGTCGCCCTTCTGCAGCGGCGCGAAGCCGGCCTCGTAGGTGGCGCGGTCGTCGGGGTGGATGCAGGCCTCCCAGGCCGCCTCCTTGTCCATCCCCTCCGGCACGCCGCCCAGCAGGCTGTCCAGGGCCTGGCCGATCCAGACGTGGCAGACGTACTCGAAGTCGTCGAACAGCTCCATCTCGTACATGTGTACGCCGGAGGTCGCAGCCACGCGCCGAAGCAGCGCGGCCACCGCCGCGTCCTGGTCTGAGGGTTCGTTCGGAGCCATGTCGGTGCTCAAGGGTTTCGAGGATTGCATCGGCTGAATCAGCCCCGGCCATGAGCCGCCGCCGCGGCTCAGCGCCGGTCGAGCGCCATCGCCGCGGCGTAGGCGGCGCGGACATCGCGCTCCGTCCAGGTGCGCGGATTGACGGTCAGGCAGTAGTCGGCGAGCGAGAGCTCCACCAGGTGGTCGATGTGGCCCTCCTGGACGCCCGCTTCGCGCAATGTCGGCAGCCCGATCGCGGCCAGCAACCGGCGCACGGCGCGCACCGCCCGCGACCCGTCGCCGCTCTTGTCGTCCGGCTCGCCCAGGGCATCCGCAACCCGCTCGAGCCGGCCGGCGCAGGCGGGACGGTTCACCTCCAGCGTCTCGGCCAGCACCAGGCCGACCGTGAGGCCGTGCGGCAGCCCTAGGGTCGACCCGATCGCGTGGCCGAGCGCGTGGTCGGCGCCGGAGTCGGACAGGTTCATCGCCAGGCCGGCCATCAGGCTGCCCAGGCTCAGCTCGGTGCGGGCTTCGACGTCGGAGCCGTCGGCCACCGACGGCTCCAGGCCGGCCGCGACGTGGCGGCAGGCCTCGAGGCCGACGGCCAGCGACATCGGGTTGCCGTTCGAGACGATCGCGCCGCCGATCGCCTGGGCCAGCGCGTCGGCACCGGTGTAGGCGGTCGGCTCGGGCGGCAGATCCACTGTCAGCAGGGGGTCGACCAGCGCATCCTGGGCTCGCATCCGCGGATGCGCCACCCCCAGCTTGCGGCCCTGCACAGGGTCGACCACCACCGACCCGCCGGACACCTCGCTGCCCGTGCCGGACGTGGTCGGCACCGCGATCAGGTCGACGGACGGGACCGCAATCGCCGCCTCGCCCGCCAGGAACGCCTCGATCGGCCGGCCCTGGCCGGCAACCAGCCTCGCCGCCTTGGCCAGGTCGATGGCCGAGCCGCCGCCCACCGCCACGAGCACCGCCGGCCGTTCCGCCGCGACCCGTGCGGCGGCGTCGGCGACGAGCTCCGGCGTCGGCTCGCCGGGCTGCTTTTGGTACAGCGGCAGGCCCGCCACCGCCGCCGCGACGGCGTCGATCGCGAGCACCGGCGGCTCGGACACCACCAGCGCGCGGCGGCCGCCGATCACCTCGGCCAGCGTGCCGACGACACCCGGGCCGAACCTGATCCGCACCGGCAGCTGGGCGTCGAAGGGCTCGATCACCGCGCGAGCCTACCAACAGTCCTTCAGCAAGCCCCAGCTTGACATAGTTGTGAGTGACTGCTAACTTTGATCGCATGGCCGCCACAACCACCCGTCAGACCGCAGAGCAGCGCCGCCACGCCGTGCTCGACGCGGCCATGATCGAGTTCGGCCTGAAGGGCCTGCACGGCGCCTCGACCGACGACATCGCCCGGCGGGCCGGCATCTCCCAGCCCTACCTGTTCCGGCTGTTCCGGACCAAGCGCGAGCTATTCCTGGCGTCGGTGGAACGCTGCTTCCGGCGAACCGAGCAGACGTTCCGCGACGCCGTCGACGGCGACACGCCGGAGCAGCGGCTGCAGAGCATGGGCATGGCCTACTGCGAACTCCTGGCCGACCGGCCCAAGCTGATGATGCAGATGCAGGCGTACGCGGCCTGCGACGACGCGGATGTGCGCGACACTGTGCGGCGCTGTTACGAGCACCTTCACCGCGAGGCCACGGACATGTCCGGCGCCGACGCGGAGCAGATCCGCTCCTGGTTTTCGACCGGCATGTTCCTGAACGTGATGGCGGCGATGGACGCGCCTTCCGTGAAGGGCGCCTGGATGCAGGAGCTGATGGGCGACCTGATGCTCGAGAAGCTCAAGCACTAGCGGGCACCGCACCTTTTTATTTCACATCGGTTGTAAGTGAGTAACCACTACATAGAAGGAGGAACCGGAGATGACCTCTCGCACACGCACCCTCTGGACGTTCGCCATCACGTCGGCTGCGCTGTTCATGGTCGTGCTCGACAACCTGGTCGTGACCACCGCGCTGCCCACCATCCAGCGCAGCCTGGGCGCGACCATCCAGGAGCTGGAGTGGACGGTCAACGCCTACACCCTCACCTTCGCGGTGCTGCTGCTGACCGGCGCGGCGCTTGGTGACCGGTTCGGCCGCCGCCGCATGTTCGTGATCGGCCTGGCCGTGTTCACGGCATCATCTGCTGCCGCCGCGCTGGCGCCCGACGTCAACTGGCTGATCGCGGCACGCGCCGCGCAGGGCTTCGGCGGCGCGATGGTGCTGCCGCTGACGCTGACGCTCCTGTCGGACGCCGTCCCGGTCAAGCGCCGCGGCCTGGCGCTGGGGTTCTGGTCGGCGATCAGCGGGCTGGGCGTCGCCATCGGGCCGCTGGTCGGCGGTGCGGTGGTCGAGGGCATCTCGTGGCAGTGGATCTTCTGGCTGAACGTCCCGATCGGGCTGGCCGTGTTGCCCTTAGCGGCGACGCGGCTGCGCGAGAGCCACGGCCCCGATCGCTCGCTGGACATCCCCGGGCTGGCGCTGGTCAGCAGCGGGCTGTTCGGGATCGTGTGGGGGCTGGTGCGCGGCAACTCGCTGGGCTGGACCGATCCCCAGATCCTGGTCGCGCTGGGCGCCGGCGCCGTGCTGGTGGCGAGCTTCGTCGCCTGGGAGCTGCGCACGTCCGCCCCGATGCTGCCGATGCGTTTCTTCCGCAGCCGCGCCTTCGCGGCGTCGAACGCGGCGTCGCTGCTGATGTACTTCGGCATGTTCGGCTCGATCTTCCTGCTCACGCAGTACCTGCAGCTGGTGCACGGGTACTCGCCGCTGCGGGCGGGCGTGGCCACGCTGCCCTGGACGGCCATGCCGATGCTGATCGCGCCGATCGCCGGCGCGTACGTCGACCGCATCGGCGGGCGGCCGCTGATGGCGACCGGGATGGCGCTGCAGGCGGGCGCGCTGGCGTGGATGGCGGCGATCAGCAGCACGAGCACGCCGTACATCCAGATGGTGATCCCGTTCATGATGGCCGGTGTCGGGATGGCGCTCTACTTCGCCCCGTCTGCGCACGTGGTGCTGGGCTCCGTGGCCCGGCGCGACGAGGGCAAGGCCTCGGGCGCGGCGAACGCCATCCGCGAGCTGGGCGGGGTATTCGGCGTGGCGGTGCTCGGCACCATCTTCTCGGATCGCGGCGGGTACGGCGCGCCCAGCACTTCGTCGACGGCTGGTGCCCGCCGTGGCGGTGGGCGCCATGGTGGTCGCCACCGGCGCAGGGATCGCACTGGCGATCCCGCGACGGCGGCGAGCGGCCGAGCAGGCCGTCGAGCAGCCCGAGCTGCGCGCCGCGGCCTGAGCATCGAGCGGGGGCGTGGCTGCGGCCGCGCCCCCGCCGCTCAGTCTCGGAGCAACGTACCCAGGGCGGCGCCGAACACCACGTGGCCGGCGGCCTCGTGCACCACCACGCGGCGGTCGCCGAACAGCTCCGGCCAGCTGCCGTCGCGCACGTCGGGATGCAGTGCGTCGAACACCAGCAGCGTCGGCCACAGGCAGGCGTTCTCGATCTGGGCGGCGGCCACCGCCCGCAGGATGCCGCGGCCGCCGAGCCGGTCGAAGACGATGCCGAACACCGCCCCGTTCAGCACGTGCACTGTCAGCCCGACCGGAAGCCAGTACCGCTCCGGCGCCAGCATCCGCCCCACCAAGCGCGGCTCGCTGTGAGGCGAGTGCGAGAACCTGCGCAGGCCCGGTTCCACCGCGGCCCAGACGCCGGCCGCGGCCGCACCCGCAGCTGCTGCCCGTAGCGTCCGTCCCATCCCGGCATCGTACGGCCGAGGCGCTAGCCTATGTCGCATGAGCGACCAGCCGATCAGGGATGCCGGCACGGGACCGCGCGACCCCGAGCAGTTGGAGGCCACGGCCACCACGACGACCGCCCTGATCGCTCCCGAGGCGCACATGGGCGCCGTGCACCTGACCGTCGCCGACCTGGGGCGCTCGATCCGCTACTACGAGGAGCAGATCGGCCTCGAGGTGGTCGCACAGGACGACGGCGCGGTCACGCTCGGCACGGGCGGGCGCGGGCTGCTGGTGCTGACCGAGCTACCAGGTGCGCCACCCGCACGCGGCCACACCGGGCTCTATCACTTCGCGCTGCTGGTGCCCGAACGCGACGACCTGGCCCGCTGGCTGGCCCACGCCGCCCGCGACCGCGTCACGCTGGTGGGGCTGTCGGATCACTTTGTGAGCGAGGCGCTGTACCTGCGCGACCCCGACCACCACGGCATCGAGATCTACTGGGACCGGCCACGCGAGATCTGGCAGGACCAGGTGGGCGTGCGCATGACTACCGAGCCGCTGGACGTGGAGAACCTGCTGGGCGAGCTGGACGACCCGAGGTCCGGGCCGTTCGACGGGCTGCCCGGCGGCACCACCATGGGACACGTGCACCTGCAGGTGGCCGAGATCGAGTCCACCGTCGGCTTCTACCGCGACCTGCTCGGGTTCGGTCTGATGGCACAGCTTGGCGACAGCGCCGCTTTCCTGGCGGCCGGCGGCTACCACCACCACCTGGGCGGGAACACCTGGGAGAGCCGGGGCGCTTCACCGCCGCCGGCCGGCACGGCCGCCCTGCGCCACGCGACGATCGTCCTGCCGGACGACGCCGCCCGCGACCGCGTGCTCGAGCGCCTCGAGCGTGCCGGCCACGCGGCCGAGGAGAGCGAGCACGGCCCCGCCGTGTCCGACCCGTCCGGCAACCGGATGGTGCTGGCGACCGAGTGAGCTGAGCGGTGCCGCGTTGCAGCGCCGTGACCGGCGCGTGACACGCAATCCTGCAACGAAGCTCGCGCGGAGGTGACGATCCCACCGCTACACGCAACGATTCACACCGCCGGTCCGGCACGAACGTCACGGCCGTCGCGCAACCGTGCGGACCGGCATCACCGGCTGGTGACGACCGGTCACGTTCCTGTGCCGGACCGCCCACGCCGCCCGAGTCGGTGTTTGACTCTGTAAAGATCGCGCCGGGCGTTGCATGGCTGAGAGGGCGGCGTGAGCCGTTGTTGCTGGGCTGATCAGACCTTCTAGTCGCCGCGGCGTGCGCGTTCGATCGTCTCGACGATCGTCTCAGGCGGGTGGGCGCCGACCAGCCCGTAGCGACGGTTGAAGACGAAGAAGGGCACCGAGCTGATCCCCAGCTCGAGCGCGTCGGTCTCGTCGGTCCGGACATCCATGACGAAGTCGTCGCCTGCCAGCATCTCGCTCACGGCCGCCGGGTCGAGCCCCCCACGGCCGGCCGCGGCGGCCAGAGTCGCCGGGTCGCCGATCGGCTCCCCTTCGGCAAAGTACGCCGACATCAGCCGATCCTGGACCGCGTTCTGCACGCCGGCGGCGTGCGCCATGTGCAGCACCCGGTGCGCGTCGAGGGTGTTGCCGCGGCGGGCACGGGCGAAGTCGAACGTGAGACCGATCTCCGCGCCCATCCGCTCGGTCTCCTCGTGCATCGCACGCGCCTCCTCGAGGCTGATGCCGCGGCGCCGGGCCAGCTCCTCGTCGGCCGATCCGGCGTCGGCGGGCAGCGTCGGGTCGAGCTCGAAGCTGCGCCAGCGCAGGTCGATCAACTCACCGTCGGGCACCTGCTCGAGCGCCTGCTCGAGGTACCGCTTGCCCACGTAGCACCACGAGCAGACCACGTCCGACCAGATCTCGAGCGTCAGTGCTGATGCCGGGTCGGTCATGTCATCGTCAGCGCAGCGGGATGCCGGCGCCGTCGCCCTCCGCCCGAGGGCCGTCGATGCGACGGTCGCCCGCCTCGATCGACACGTCGTTGATGCTGGCCTCGCGCCGCCGCATCAGCCCGTTGCCCTCGAACTCCCAGTTCTCGTTGCCGTACGACCGCCACCAGCGGCCGTCAGCGTCGTGCCACTCGTACTGGAAACGCACAGCGATGCGGTTGCCGGCGAACGTCCAGAGATCCTTGCGCAGCACGTAGTCGAGCTCCTTCTCCCATTTGCGCACGAGGAACGCGTGCACTTCCTCGCGCCCGGACAGGAACTCGGCGCGGTTCCGCCACTGCGTGTCCTCGGTGTAGGCAAGGACGACGCGGTCGGGATCACGCGTGTTCCACGCCGCCTCGGCGGCCAGCACCTTCTTCCACGCATCCTCCTCGGTGAACGGCGGAAACGGCGGGCGCTCGACGGCTGACATGCCCGGGATCATAGGTCGCGTCATGCAACCCGCGAGCGAGCCATCGTCAGCCGGCCGCCGCCCCGCCGGCCGCGGCGCGACTCAATGCGGCCGCGATCGCGCGGCGCCGGGCGCGAAGCACCGGCATCTGCTTGCCGTCACGCCAAGCCGTATCCTGGTCGGTGCTGACGCCAATCAGGCCTGCACGCTCGGCGGGGTCGGGCACAAGGGCGCAGAGCTCGTCGAACAACCTCACGGCCTCATCCCCGGCGTCGCCGGCGCCGCCCGCAGACCCGTCTTTCTGCGGATACCCGCTGCCGGCCGGCTGGGCGAGCGCATGCGTCCTGTGTGCCCGCTTGATGGTCGTCGACATCGTGCCATCGTACCGCCGGCACCCGCCGATGCTCAGCCGACCCGCATGAACTCCGTCTCCGGATCGTGGTCGACGCCCGGGTTGCCGTCGACCACCAGGTCGCAGCGAGCCCGGGTGCCGTCCTGCGCGAAGTGGGCGTCCTCCTGGGCCATCCACGTATCCCAGGACGACCGCGCCTCCGGGCCGTCCCGCTCCAGCCCCCGCTCCAGGCGCAGCGTTGCGGGTGCCTCGACCCAGATCGCGTAGGCAAGCCGGTCGGCGGCCGCGCGCCGGGCGCTGGAGACGCCCTCGATCACGACCGCGGGCATCGGCTCCACCACATGCCACTCGGCCAGCCGCCTCGCCTCCCAGTCCCAGCGGCGATAGCGCGCCGCCTCTCCCGCCGAGAGCGGCACGATCACCTCGCGCTCCAGCCGCGGCCACCACTCCACGCCGGGCTCTCCGGTCGCGAAGTCGTCGGTGTGCACGACCGCAGCCCCGCCCAGCGCAGCCGCCAGCCGTGCCGCGAACGTCGACTTGCCGGCCCCGCCGTAGCCGTCGACCGCCACCAGTCGCACACCGCCGGGCAGAGCAAGGATCGACTCGGCCAGCGACCGGAAGGTCTCCACCCGCCGGTCTCCCAGGTCGTCCATCTGGACGGGTTCTACCAGAAGCATCCCGGCAAGGATCGACCCGCCGATGCCGGGGAAGATGCATGCCGACGAGGTGGACCGACCCATCGCTGGCGCACCGGCTGCTGGCCGACCAGTTCCCGCAGTGGGCGGATCTTCCCATCGATCGGGTCGAATCATCCGGTACCGACAACGCGATCTACCGGCTCGGCGAGGACATCGCCGTGCGTCTGCCCCGCATCCCCGGCTGCACCGGCACCATCGACACGGAGCTGCGCTGGTTGCCGAAGCTGGCACCGCTGGCTGGCCGGCGAGATCGTCAACGTCGAGCAGATGCCCGATCCCGTGGGCCTGGCCCAGGACCTGGGCGGCTTCGTGGCCGCGATGCGGCGGATCGACACGGCGGGCGGGCCGATCGCCGCGCGGGACGGATCGCGCGGCGTGCCGCTGGCCCGGCGGGACGCCGCGACCCGGGAGGCGATCGCCCAGCTCGACGGCGTCGTCGACAGCCCCGCCGTGACCGCCGCCTGGGACGCGACCGTTCGTGCACCGAAGTGGCAGCGTCCCGGCGTCTGGATCCACGGCGACCTGCTGCCGGGAAACGTGCTGGTCGAAGGACGTGGACGGCTGAGCGCCGTGATCGACTTCGGGTGCATGGCCGTGGAAGACCCGGCCTACGACGCGATGGCCGTCTGGACGCTGTTTGAGGCCGACGGCCGGGAGGCGTTCCGGTCGGCGATCGAGGTCGATGACGCCACGTGGGCGCGGGGCCGCGGCTGGGCGCTCGTTCGCGCTGATCGCCCTGCCCTACTACATGCACACCAACCCCGTGTTCGTACGCGATGCCCGGCACGTGATCCGCGAGGTGCTGGCCCCAGACGTGATGTAGGGATATCCCCCTCGCGGACGCCGTATCTCGCCACCTACCGTGATGGCAGTTCGATGTCCGCGATGAGGAGGTGCCTGATGATCATGGAGCTGGGTCTGGTGCTGATCCTGGTGTTCGTGATCACGTTCCGCTCGATGCAGCGGCGGGCTGCGGCCGTGGCCGGGGAAGCGGGCACGGTGGCGGCAGGCACCACCGGCGAATCGCAGTCGCGCGCGAGGATGGCAGCGAGCCTCTCGCTGGCCTGCGCCCTGCTGTTGCCCGCATCGCTGCTACTCCCGCCGATCCCGTTCCACCTCGAATTCCAAGCGCCGTTCGCCGGGATCGTCCTGGGCGCGCTGGCGATCGTCCGCCTCGGCAACCGGTTCGGGTCTCGGTGGCAGGTGGTCGCGCGGCTGGGCGTCGGGCTGAGCATCACCTGGATCCTGGTCGTGTTCGCAGCACTCGCGCTGATGCTGTCCGAGTAGCGCCGTACGGCCGTGAGCCGGGGCATGTCGCCGCAACCGGGCCGGAGATAGGCTGCGCGCGAGGTGAACCGACTCCTCTACCCGCTGGTATTCGTGGCCGGTGCAGGCACCATGGCGACCGAGATGTGCGCCTCGCGGCTGCTGGCGCCCTTCTTCGGGGCATCGATCCTGATCTGGGCGAACATCATCGGCCTGATCCTGATCTACCTCTCGGTCGGGTACTTCTGGGGCGGCCGGCTGGCCGACCGCCACCCCAGCCTGCCCTACATGTGCCGGCTGATCGTGTGCGCCGCGATGGCGATCGCCGTGATTCCGTTCCTGTCCGAGCCGCTGCTCTCGGCCGCGGTGGGCGCGTTTGCGGAGGCGTCGGTGGGCGCCTTCCTGGGCTCCTTCTTCGCGTCGATGGCGCTGTTCTCGGTACCGATCACGCTGCTCGGGATGGTCTCGCCGTTCGCGGTGCGGCTCGCGGTCGACTCGGTCGAGCGGGCGGGCGAGATCGCCGGGCGCCTGTACGCGCTGTCCACCGCCGGGTCGATCCTGGGCACGTTCCTGCCGGTGGTGTTGCTGATCCCGCTGATCGGCACCCGCCGCACCATGCTCGCCACGGCCGCCGTGCTGGCGCTGGCCGCGACGCCGGCGCTTGGCTGGCGATACGTGCTGGCACCGGCCGCGGTGGTGGCGCTGGCGCTGTTGCCGCCGGGCCTGGTCAAGCCCGGATCCGGGGTGATCTGGGAGGGCGAGTCGGCCTACCAGTTCATCCAGGTGCAGGCCACGGCGGACGGCGGCCGCGTGCTGCACCTGAACGAGGGTTGGGCCGAGCATTCGGTCTGGCACCGCAACCGCGTGCTCACCGGCGGCTACTGGGACCAGTTCCTGCTCGCCCCGGACATGCACGGCCCCGGGTTCGGATCGGTGGCGATGATCGGATACGCCGGCGGCACCGTGGGCCGCGCCTACGGCACCTTCTGGCCCGCCACCAACGTGCTCGGCATCGAGCTCGACCCGGAGGTCACCGCCATCGGGCGCCGCTACTTCGGCTTGGCATCGAACCCGCGGGTGCGTGTGGCCACGGCCGACGGCCGCCCCTACCTCGCCACCCACACGACTCGCTACGACGCGATCTTCCTGGACGCGTTCCGCCAGCCCTACATACCGTTCTACCTGACCACGCAGGAGTTCTGGCGGCTGGCGGACGAGCGGCTGCGGCCGGGCGGGATGGTGATGGCCAACGTCGGCACGATCCCAGGCGACGAGCGCCTGCCCAGTGCGATCGCAGGCACCATGGCCACGGTCTTCCCCAAGGTCTACCGCTGGCGGGTGGGTGGCTTCAACGAGATCGTGGCCGGGTTCGCACGGCCGGTCTCGGCCGCCCAGCTGCGCGCGCGTGTGGCCGCCGCCGCGCCCGCGCTCGACCCCGCTGCCGACCTGGCCGAGGGGCTGAAACCGCAGGCGCCGTCGAGCGACCCGCTGACCGATGACCGCGCGCCCGTGGAGTGGCTGACCGACCAGCTGATCGTGCGCTACGCGGACGGCGGCTGAGCGAGATCGAAGCGCAGCGGCGTCAGCGCGGCCCGGTCCGCCACGCCCCGCCGCGGCGCGCGGCGGGCATCGATCTCGTACCGCCACGCCAGCGTGCGCGCCTCGACGGCGGGCGGCAGCCCGACCGGGATGTCGAAGCTGCATGGATACCATCGCCGGTCCATGCCCAGCTCGATCGTGGCCTGCTCCTGCCACAGCGACCGGCTGCGCCACAGCGGCGGGTGCCGGCGGTTGCGGATCCGCAGGTTCGTACGCCACGCCTCCTCGAACCGGGCCACGACCACGACGCTGCCCTCGTCAAGCCCCTCCTCGGCGTGCACGCGGCACTGGATGTGGCCGCCGCCCTGCAGGCGGACGTCGGACAGCTCCAGGTGAAACCGGCGTCCCGGGTGCGACGCGATCACGCGGTCGGCATGGTGGCTCTGGTGGATCGCCTGCTCACCGCCTGAGATCACCAGAGGCACCGCCCCATGCCGGCGGGTGCGGCGGGTGCCGCTGAGGGCCCGCACCGCATACCCGAGCCCCGTCCGCTCACCCGACCAGCCCGGCGGCAGCCAGTCCGGCAGCGGCAGCTCGAACTCGGCGCGGCCGTCGACCGGCGCCACCTCGCAGTCGCTGACGCCGAACGGGAGCGTTGCCGATGGAGAGCGCTCGAGCCGCACGACCGTGACGGTGACCGGTTCGTCGACCCCGAGCACCTCGCCACGGAGCGATCC
The DNA here is from genome assembly GCA_963737445.1 of uncultured Actinomycetes bacterium. Classification (GTDB taxonomy): domain Bacteria; phylum Actinomycetota; class Thermoleophilia; order Gaiellales; family JAICJC01; genus JAICYJ01. The sequence goes on from CAVTSO010000019.1 coordinate 142,773, forward strand.
ACCCGCCGACCAGTCCTGACTGGCCAGGACGAACTGCAGCTCCTGGCCGGCGCTCCGGCGAGTTCGAAGCCTCACCACAAACCTCCACGCGACGTGCCTGCCCCCCGATCATTCCGGGTTCGGGCGTACTCTACCCCCGCCGCCCCGCGGGTCTGGGGCGTAGCCCCGCGATCTACTCCTCGTCCGGGCGGTTCTGCACGTATTGGTAGCCGAACCGGCCCTTCACGCAGAGGTTGCCACGCGTGATGCCGTGATCGAGCGGCGACGTGACCTTCACGATCGAGTTGTCCTGCACGTGCAGCTCCAGGCTGCAGCCGACGCCGCAGTAGGAGCAGATCGTCTCGGTCACGGTCTGTGCGCTCTCGTCCCAGGTGCCGTCCTCGCGCATCTCGTGCTCGCTCTTGAACATCAGCGCGCCGGTCGGGCAGACCGCGATGCAGTTACCGCAGTAGACGCATGCCGAGTCGGGGAGCGGGGCCGCGTACTCCGTCGAGATGCGCGCGTCGAACCCGCGTCCGGCCACCGCGATCGCAAAGGTGTTCTGCCAGTCCGTGCCGCAGCCCTCGACGCACTTGTAGCAGAGGATGCACTTCGCGTAGTCGCGGATGTAGCTCTCGTTGTCCACCTTGACAGGCTGGGCGACGGTCGCGGCCGTCTGGCCGTCGCCCGCGTGGTGGTGCCCGGCCTGGGCGCGGTCGCGCGCGCCCTCCGGGGCGGGTGGCGCCGGCGGGCCGTACCGCTCGGGCTTTGCTTCGTACTCTTCCATCCAGCCGTCCACGTTCGGCGCCGTGGCCAGGTCGACGCTGGATCCCAGGAACTCGAGCACCATCTTGCGGCTGTGGCGGACGCGCTCGGTGTCGGTTCTGACCACCATCCCGTCCTCGGCCTTGCGTGCGCAGCTCGGCGCCAGCACGCGCGAGCCCTCGACCTCGACCACGCACACGCGACAGGCGTTGACCGGCGTCAGGGTGTCGCCGTAGCAGAGGGTCGGCTGGTCGCGTCCCTGCACGCGGCAGGCGTCGAGGATGGTCGCGCCCTCGCGGACGCGGACGCTCTCGCCGTCGATCTCGAGCTCGACGGTGCGGCTGATGGTGACGGGGACGACGCTCACTCAGGCTCGCTGTGGCTCGAACACCCGAAGGCTGTTGATGGCGGAATCGATCGCATTGGCGGCAGTCTGCCCGAGACCGCAGATGGACGCGTCACGCATCGCCTGCGCGATCTCGGCCAGCAGCGCGGTCTCGTCGGCCACGCTGCCACGCGGCCGGTCGGCGGCGAGGCGCAGCAGCGCCTCCTGCTGCCGAACCGTTCCGACGCGGCAGGGAACGCACTGGCCGCAGGACTCGTCCCGGAAGAAGGCGGCGATCCGGAGCAGAATCGGCACCAGATCGACCGTCTGGTCGAACACCAGCACAACGCCTGAGCCGAGCGTCGCTCCGGCGTCGCGCGTCGCCTCGAACGAGAGCTCGAGGTCGAGCATGTCGGGGCCGACGAAGCCGCCGGCCGCACCGCCCAGCAGCACCGCCTTGAGGTCGTTGCCGCTGCGGACACCACCGGCCATCTCGAGCACCTCGCGCAGCGTGACGCCGAACGGCGCCTCATACAGGCCGGGCCGCTCGACGCACCCGGCCAGGCAGAACAGCCGCGTGCCGGTGGACTGCTCGGTGCCGATCCGGGCGAACGCTGCGCCGCCGTCGTGCAGGATGCCGAGCACGTTCAGCAGGCTCTCGACGTTGTTGACGACGGTGGGCTTGGCGAACAGGCCCTTGTCGACCGGGAACGGTGGCTTGCTGCGCGGCTCGCCGCGGTACCCCTCGATCGAGTTGAACAGGGCGGTCTCCTCGCCGCAGATGTACGCGCCGGCGCCCTTGCGCAGCTCGACGTCGAAGCGAAAGCCGCGGCCCATCACGTCGTCGCCCAGCAGCCCACGAGACCGGCACTGCTCGATGGCATGCTCGAGCCGCGCCCAGGCCAGCGGGTACTCGCCGCGCAGGTAGATGTAGCCGTGCTCGGCGGCGGTGGCGAACCCGGCAATCGTCAACGCCTCGATCAGCGCGAACGGATCGCTCTCGATCACCACCCGGTCCTTGAAGGTGCCGGGCTCGGACTCGTCGGCGTTGCAGACGATGTAGTGCGGCATGGAGGGGTTCCGGCCGACGGCATCCCACTTGCGGCCGGTCGGGAAGGCCGCACCGCCGCGGCCCAGCAGCTTGGAGTCGGTCAGCTCGCGGATCACCCCGGCGGGCCCGATGTCGAAAGCGGTTCGCAGCGCCTCGTAGCCGCCCGCGCTGCGGTAGCTGTCCAGGCTGCCCGGATCGACCGTGCCGACGCGGTGCAACAGCCGCAGGCCGTCCCCGCCGTCCTCGGTCTGTGGCGCCAGCGTCTCGGTGCGCTGCTCGCTGGTGCCGGCCAGCGCCGCCGACACGTCCGCCGCCGTGGCGTTGCTGATCGAGTGGTCGCCGGGCGTCTCGCCCGCGCTGGTGACCAGCACCGCCGGAGCCTGCTCGCACAGGCCCAGGCAGGGACTCTCCAGCCAGATCGCCGAGCCGTTCGAGGGGCGCTCACCGGAGCACCCGATCGTGCGCTCGAGCTCCGCGACCAGCTCGCCGCTGCCGCTGCACATGCAGGCGATGTCGGTGCAGACGTGTGCGACCACCGGCGCCCGCGGCTCCAGCGCGAACAACGCGTAGAAGCTGGCCACGCCGTAGGCTTCGGCCGGCGGCACCGTCAGGCGGCGGCAGGCGTAGCCGAGCCCGGCCTGGCTGATCCAGCCGACCCGCCCCTGCAGCGCGTGCAGCACCGGCAGCAGCAGGTGGCGCTGTGCCCGGGCGGCGTGGCCGCCGTGGGCGGCGTGGCCGTCGTCTCCGCGGTCGCCGCCCACCCAGGCCGAGTCCGGCGGCCCCAGCACGGAGTCGACCGCCGCGCGCTCTGCCTCGGTCGGCTCCTGGTTCGTGAGACGCAGGTCCATCGGCTAGCGCGCCGCCACATTCGCACCGACGGCGGTCTGCTGCTCAGCGGCCGGGGCGTCGAGCTTGTCCACCCGGATCGCGCTGGCCTTGAACTCGGCGGTGCCGGACTTCGGGTCGGTCGCGTCGATGGTGAGGATGTTCGTCTCCACCTCGTCCGGGAAGTGCAGCGTCATGAAGGCTAGGCCCGGGCGCAGCGACGAGTCGATCCGCACCGGCGCCTCGACTGACCCCCGGCGCGAGCTCACGCGCACCCGCTCCCCGTCGGCGACGGCCAGGCGCGCCGCGTCCTCCGGCGACAGGTCGAGCGACTCCCCGCGCCGCAGCGGCGAGCTGTAGCCGCCACTCTGCACACCCGTGTTGTACGAGTCCAGGCGGCGCCCGGTCGTCAGCCGGATCGGGAACTCGTCCGACAGCTCGTCCACCGGCGCCACGTTGTTGACGACGTTGAACGGTGCCGGGTCGCCGCTTGCCCGCGGCTCGTCCCACAGCCGGGCGTGCAGGAACTGCTCGCCCTCGTGCTGCTCGTCCGAGCAGGGCCACTGGATGCCGCCCAGCTCGGCCAGCCGCGAGTACGTCATGCCGCGGTGCATGGGCGACAGCGACCGCAGCTCCGTCCACACGTCCTCGGGGCCACCGTAGCTCCACTCGTGACCCATCCGGCGGGCGATCTCGACCACGATCTCGATGTCGTCGCGGGCCTGGCCGGGCGGGTCGAGCGCCTTGCGCACGCACTGCACGCGGCGTTCGCTGTTGGTGACCGTGCCCTCGGCCTCGCACCAGCTGACCGACGCGGGCAGCACGACGTCGGCCAGCTCGGCCGTGCGGGTCAGGAAGATGTCCTGGACGACCAGGTGGTCGAGGCTCTCGAGCAGCTGCAGCGTGTGGGCCGCGTCCGCCTCGGACTGCGCCGGGTTCTCGCCGATCACGTAGAGCGAGCGCAGCTCGCCGCGCTCCATGGCCTCGAACATCTGCGTGAGGTGCCAGCCGTACTTCGGCTGGATCGTGGTGTTCCAGGCGGCCTCGATACCGCGCCCGTGCCTCGTGGTTCGACTCGATGTCCTGGAAGCCGGGCAGCTTGTTGGGGATCGCGCCCATATCGCCTCCGCCCTGGACATTGTTCTGGCCGCGCAGCGGGTTCAGGCCCGAGCCATAGCGGCCGACGTGGCCGGTCAAGCAGCGCCAGGTTGATCAGCGCGAACACGTTGTCGACCGCGTTGTGGTGCTCGGTGATGCCGAGCGTCCAGCAGATCATGGCCCGGTCGGCACGGGCATAGGCGAGCGCCGACTCGCGGATCGCGTCGGCCGGGATGCCGGTGTCACGTTCGGCCCGCTCCAGCGTGTAGGGCTCGACGCTGGCCGCGTACTCCTCGAAGCCGGTGGTGGCGCGGTCGATGAACTCGCGGTTGTGCAAGCCGGCGTGGATGATCACGCGCGCCATCGCGTTCGAGAGCGCGACGTCGCTGCCCACGTCGAGGCCGAGCCAAGTGTCGGCCCACTGGGCGGAGCCGGTTCGGCGGGGATCGACGACGAACAGGCGCGCGCCGTTGTTCACGGCCTTCAGCACGCGATGGAAGAAGATCGGATGGGTTTCACGAGCGTTCGAGCCCCACAGGAAGATCAGATCGGTCTCCTCGACCTCCCGGTAGGAGCTGGTACCGCCCCCGGCCCCGAACACCGTCGCCAGACCGACGACGCTGGGTGCGTGTCAAGTCCGGTTGCAGCTGTCGATGTTGTTGGTGCCCATGACGACGCGCGTGAACTTCTGCGTGATGAAGTTCACCTCGTTGGTCGCCTTGGAGCAGCTGAACAGCCCGAACGCATTCGGGTTGCCGGCCGCGCGCACCGCATCGAAACCACTCGCGGCTCGATCGAGCGCCTCGTCCCAGGTGGCGGGTCGCAGCGCGCCGTCCTCGCGCACCATCGGCTGAGTCAGCCGGGTCAGGTTCTTCCGCATATCCGATCACCTCCCCTCGAAGCTCGAACGGGCCCGGAAAACCGGCTCCGGTACCTACATGATGCCATTCTCAGCCCGAAACGGCAGTGGAGAACCGGCCACTTCGACGGGAGTGGCGCTTCACCTCGATTGCGATATAACGCCGGCGAGTGATGTGAGGATGGATCCGGCGCATGAAATGGCTCACGACCACGCTCGGGCAAACGGCCGGGAGATCTGGCGTCTGGCCGTGACGGCGACGCTGCACTGCCTCACCGGCTGTGCGATCGGGAGGTGCTGGGCATGGTGATCGCGACCGCCATCGGGCTCGGCAACGCGGCCTCCGTCGTGCTCTCGATCGTGCTCGCGTTCACGTTCGGGTACGGCCTGACGATCCGCCCGCTGCTGGCCGTGATGAGCTTGCGCCGAGCTACTCATCTGGCTCTTGCCTCCGACACGGTGTCGATCACCACCATGGAGATCGTCGACAACCTGTTCATCATCGCCGTCCCCAGCGTGCTCGCCGCCGGCCTCGCTGACGGCCTGTTCTGGTGGAGCCTGGTGGTGTCGCTGGCGATCGCGTTTGTGCTCACGGTTCCGGTCAACCGCTGGCTGATCGGCCGTGGCCGCGGCCAGCCGTGATGCACGCGTACCATTAGAAGGGTGATTCCACGCGCTACCGTTCCTGGTGTCGTGATCAGGTACGCAAAGATCGGATACCGACTGGCGGGCATGGTCGCGTTCGTCGCGCCGCTGCTGCGCGAGTCCCGCACGTGGCATGCCGATCAGGGCCCTGAGGTGTCGGAGCTGCTGCGGCCGCGACCGGCCGAGACGCTGGACGCGCTCGGATACTGGATCGACCGGCGGCGCCGGCTGCCGTTCTACCGCCGCAGCGACCGGCGCGAGGCCGAGGAGATGATCCGGGTCTGGCAGGAACGGGCCGTGCATGACGTCCCCGCCGCGCCGCTGGAAGCGCTGACGAGCGGGCGGGTGATCGCGGTCGGCGGCCAGATCGCCCGCTACCACGCCCGACGGTGGCTGACGCGCCTGTCCCGCGGCGCCCTCATCGCCGCGACGATGCTGGCGCTGCTGATCGTGCTGGCCGCTCGCCTCTAGATGATCAAGAGCTGGGCGCGACGGTGTACTCGGCGTCGCTGACGTGCTCACCCCAGGTGGCGTTCTTGCCCTCCTCGTCGACGTCGAGCATCGCGAGGTGGGCCATGAAGCGGTCGGGCGCCGCGCCGTGCCAGTGCTCCTCTCCCGGCTCGAAGAAGACGCGGTCGCCCGGGCGGATCTCCTCGACCGGGCCGCCGCGGCGCTGAGCCCGGCCGATGCCCTCGAGCACATAGATGGTCTGGCCGTTGGGATGGGTGTGCCACGCCGTCCGGGCGCCGGGCGTGAAGTGGACGCTGCTCGCGCTCAAGCGTGACCCCGCCGAGGGGACCGCCACCGCGTCGATGTAGACGGCACCGGTGAACCAGTCGGCCGGCCCACCGGCGGTGTCGATGCTGTTCTTGGTCAGCTGCATGGCGTCTCCTCAGGTCTGGATCGGGTCGGGCGTACGAGTCTATGCGGGGACCGCGTGGGCCACAGTGGCCCTACATGCCGGGCGACTTGCCCACGCATCCGAGCGGTGCTAGCGTCGAGCACGTGCGCCAAGTGGCAAACGGCGCATGGGGAGCAGAATCGAGGTGGGTGTGGGGTTGGCGGTCAGGAGCCGGCACGGGCGACGGACCAGCCCTCGGTCGGCATCATGGGGACTGGCATGGCGCGTGGCGGCGTGCGCGTGCACGGTCGTCGGGATCGAGCGGATCACCACCGCCGGGGCGGCTCCGGCGCGAACCCCCGCGACTCCCGCCGCGGCGTCGGGTGCGCCTGCTGGGTGCAGCTTCGCGCAGGCTGGGACGGGGACGTTCGCGAGCACACTCTGCTGGCTGGATCTCTCAGGGTACGACCCGACCTCGGCGTCGAAGCCGGCCGGCCAGCCCATGACCGTGACGCTGCCCGGCGGCTACACGATCAGGTTCAACCTGCACATTTCCGGAGGACCGGTGGCGGCGACCAGTTTCCCGACGTTCGTGGATGCATTCCTGGGAAACAACGGCCACTACACCGGCGTTTCCGGGCGGCCGGCGCTGGACCAGACGACGCGCGGGACCACAACCACGGCGACGCTGGACGGGATCACCGTCACCGGACCGGGTGGCGTGCCGGAGACGGGGTATGCGTTCGTGGGCGCGGACGCGGAGTCGACCGACCGCCTGGAGTCGATAACGTGGACGGCGAACACGCCGTTCACGTTGCTGGAACCGGTCGGAAACGCGTGCAACTCGGGTTCGCGGCTGACAGGAGTCGGTACCAAGACGGTCACGTGTTCCGCGACCGTCACGAACACGAAGACTGGCACGCCGATGCTGGCCGCGCAGGCGCCAAGCTCGATCGACCAGGAGATGGTTGGTGGAGGCCGTCAGGGCGTCGCTTTCGGGGTGCTCGTGTCGACCGTCCGGCTGAACAAGCAGGTGTCGAGCCGGATCGATCCCTCGGACGCGTTTGGGATCAGCATCCACTCGCTGCCGTCGAACGACCTGCTCGGCTCGGCCAACACGGGCACGGCGAACACGGCTTCGACCGGCCCGATCACCGTCCTCACCAGCGATGTGGGTTCCAGCTTCACGTTCGCAGAGCAGATCACCTCCGGGCTTCCCTCGAACTACACGGAGTCGTGGTCGTGCACGCGAAACGGCGCCTCTGATCCCGAGCTGCCGTCCGGGGACATCGGACGCTCGGCGACGGTCACGCTCGGCATCGGCGACTTCGTCGACTGCACGATCACGAACACGTCCGAGCCCGTCAGCATCGCGCTGCAAAAGCACGACGAGGTGCCCACCGACGTGAACGGCAACGGCCTCACCGACGCCGGAGACACGATCGCCTTCACGTTCACGGTGACCAACACCGGCGTCCTGCCGCTATCGAGCATCAGCGTCTCCGACCCGACCGTCGGATCGGTCACGTGCCCGGATCCGACCCTGGCAAGCGGCAACTCGGAGACCTGCACCGCGGACGACGTCTACACGGTCACCGCCGCAGACGAGGCTGCCGGGTCGGTCACGAACACGGGCACCGCGAGCGGGGTGCCGCCGGGCACGACCCTCCCGAGCCACTCGCCGCCGTCTTCGACGACAACGCCGACCGAAAGTCCGCGGCCGCTGGTGTCGATCATCAAGACGGGAGTCGCGTCAGGCGGGTTCGGGAGCCCTCTGCGGGTGGGCCAAACCATCTCCTACACCTATCTCGTGACGAACATCGGAAACGTCGTCCTGACCTCGGTGGCGGTCGACGATCCGACACTCGGCTCTGTCACGTGCCCGACGCCTGCGCCGCCCGGGCTCGACATCGGAGGGTCGGTCACCTGCAACGCCGACGGCGACTACGTCGTGACCGCCGCCGATGTCGCACGCGGGTCAGTAACCGACACCGCGACCGCGACCGGCGAGGGCGGCACCGGCGGCACCAGCCCTCCGTCGGATCCGTCGACCGAGATCATCCAGACGGAGCCGCCCGCGCCCGAGGTGGCGATCCACAAGCTCGGTGCCGTCTCTCCCGTGGCTGATCAGGACGCAGCCGAGCTGGGCGACACCGTCCACTACACCTATCTGGTCACCAACATCGGCAACGTCAACCTGACGTCGGTGGCGGTCGACGACTCGCCGATCGGCTCCGTCACCTGCCCGACACCGGCGCCACCGGGGCTCGCGCCGGGCAGCTCGGTCACCTGCACCGCCGACGCGCTGCACACCGTCACGCAGGGCGACCTCGATGCCGGCGCGGTGACCGACACCGCCACGGCGGCCGGGGTCGGAGAGGCGGGCGGCACCAGCCCCCCATCAGACCCGGCGACCGTCACGATTCCGACGGTCGACGGCGACCCACAGGTCTCGATCATGAAGAGCGGCGCCGTCTCACCCCCAGCCGACCAGGGCGGCCTGCTCGTCGATGACACGATCGCCTACTCCTACCTCGTGACGAACACCGGCAACGTCAGCCTCACATCCGTGACGGTCAACGATCCCACGGGCGGGCCCGTCACCTGCCCCACGCCGTCGCCGGCGCTGGCGCCGGGCGATTCGGTGACCTGCACCGCCGACACCCCACATACCGTCACCCAGGACGACGTCAATGCCGGACAGGTCACCGACACGGCAACCGCCACCGGCACCGGAGTCCGCGGCGGCGACTCACCACCGTCCGATCCGTCGACCGTGACGATCCCGGCTGCGACCGTGGTCTCAGTCTCGCTGGACAAACTCGCGATGGTCGATCCGGCCGGCGACCAGCTCGGCGCCACGGTCGGCGACACCATCCACTACGCCTACCTCGTCACCAACACGGGCAACGTCAGCCTGACCGCGGTGACGGTTGACGATCCGACGATCGGCCCGGTCACCTGTCCCACGCCGTCGCCACCGCTGGCTCCGCTCGGCTCGGTCATCTGCACCGCCGACAACGCCCACGCGGTGACCACCGCAGACGTCGACGCGGGCTTCGTGACCGATACCGCGACAGCCGCCGGCACGGGCGTGATCGGCGGCGCGTCCGGCGCGTCCGACCCCGCGACGGCAACGATCCCGACCGCGCCGGCGACCCCGCTGGTCGCGATCGCAAAGAACGGAGCGGTGTCGCCCGCCTCCCGCCAGACCGGGGCGCGGCGCGGCGACACGATCAGCTACTCCTACCTCGTCACGAACATCGGCAACGTCGACCTGACAGCGGTGGCCGTCGACGACCCAACGCTCGGCCCGGTCACCTGCCCGGCCCCGGCTGCGCCCGGACTCTCCCCCGGCGATTCGCTGACCTGCACGGCCGATCAGGCATACACGCTGGGCCAGGCGGACGTGGAGGCCGGCCAGGTGGTCGACACTGCCACGGCGACCGGCGTCGGGGTCAGAGGCGGCGTCTCTATCCAGTCCGACCCCTCGACCGTCACCATCACGACGGTGGCGCCGCCGCCAGACACCGCCGGCCTAGCCGGCGACGGCACCGGCGGAGTACCGGTCGGCGGCGTGCAGACCGGTGGCCGCCCGACGCCCGCCGACCACCCAGTGCGGGGTGAGGCACTGGTCGCGCTCGGCGGCCTGGCAGGGATGCTGGCCCTCGTGCTTGCGCTGCGTGTCGGTGTTCGCCGATCACGGCTGCTGGGTGGAATCGCGCTGGCGACGGTCATCGCCGCCGTCGTCGCAACAGCGCTTCCGGGCGGCCATCCCGCTCCCGCCGGCACTCCGGCCGCGACCGCGGTCGACCACCCGGCGCGCACGACGCCGATCCTGCCGGCCAGCAACCATGTCCACCTGTTGCGCACGGGCATGCGGGTCCGCGTGCCGGCGATCGGCGTCGACGCGAGCGTCGTCAGCCTCGGCCTGAACAGCGACTCCACACTGCAGGTGCCGACCAACGCCATCGACGCCGGCTGGTGGAGCGGTGGCACCGCGCCCGGCGAGCGCGGCGCCGCGGTCATCGTCGGTCACGTCAACTGGGGTGGGAACGAGGGCGTGTTCGGACGTCTCGATGAGATCTTGCCCGGCCAGGTCGTGCTCGTGACCCACCGAAACGGCGTCACCGACCACTACCGCGTGACCACCACCGCCGTCTACCCCAAGACCAGCTTTCCGACAGGGCTCGTCTACGACCCGCTCCCCTACCCGGGACTCCGCCTGATCACGTGCACCGGCAGCTTCGACCCGAGCACGGGCCACTACGACGACAACCTGATCGTGTTCGCCCGGCTGACCGCCCGCACCGGCCCGACGACCGCGCGCACGCTGTGACGACTCAGGTCTGGTGCTCGTCGATCGCCCGCCCGGGCGCGACCGCGCGCTGGGCGTCGAGCAGCGAGGTCTCCGGGGCGGCGCGGCGACGGAGGAACTTGCTGGTCTCGACGACCAGCGGCAGCAGCGCGGCCAGCCCGAAGCATGCAAGCCACTCGTGGCCGGTCAGCGAGGTCGTGAGCAGCCCCTTCTGGAATCCCGGCAGCTCGGTCGCCAGCACCACCATGGCGAGCGGGAACAGCGAGATCGCGAGCGCCTTCAACAGCGGCGGGTCGAGGCCGCCGGCCGGGTCTCGCCGGTTGGTGAGGGCATTGAAGATCGTGCCCAGCCCCATCACGACGAAGGTCATGGTCAGCGACGCCGTTCCGACATCCGTGCGCGGGTCGTCGGGGCCTGCCACCAGCGGGATCATCGCGGCGATGAACAGCGTGGCGGCGTAGACGACCCACAGCATGATCGCCTGCCGGTTGGTGATCGGCAGGCTGGGGTCGCGCGGCGGGCGGTGCATCACGTCCGGCGCGCCGGGATCGACGGCGATCACCACGACGCCCGATGCCGTCACGAAGACCAGCAGATATAGCACCATCAGCGGCGTCAACGCGACGCCGTGATTGACGTCGAAGGCGGTGGCCGCCAGGAACAGGAACACCAGCGCCAGCAGCTGGGTCATCTGGTAGCGGACGTACGACACGACCTTCTCGTAGACCCTGCGGCCGATCTCGACGGCGTGCACCAGCGTGCCGAAGTTGTCGTCGGTCAGGATCATGCGGCCGGCCTGCTTCGTCACCTCGCTGCCGCTGCCCATCGCGACCCCGATGTCGGCCTGCTTGAGCGCCGCCGCGTCGTTGACCGCATCGCCGGTCATCGCGACGATCAGACCCTGCTCCTGCATCAGGCGCGCGAGGCGCAGCTTGTCCTGGGGCGTGACGCGGCCGAACACGTGCAGTTCGGGCAGGCGCCGCACCACCTCATCGTCCGAGAGCGCCTGCAGCTCGGCGCCGCTGATCGCGCCGGGCCCGAGGCCGAGCGTCTCGCCGATCGCGCGGGCGGTGACGGCGTGGTCGCCGGTGATCATGCGCACGTCGATGCCGGCGCCGAGCGCCGTCTGCACCGAGGCCTTGGCCTCGGCGCGCAGCGGATCGATGATGCCGACCATGGCCACGAACGACAGCCCCTGGGTGAGCGACATCGGGTCGTCCTCCATCGCCTGCAGCTCGCCCTCGCCGACCAGCCGGGCGGCGAACGCCAGCACCCGCAGACCCTGCTCGCCCATCCGCGCGTTCGCAGCCTCGATCCCGGCTCGCGTCTGCTCGATCGGCTGCTGCGAGCCGCTGAGCGGCCCGCCCGACTCGCTGCAGCGCGTCAGCACCACATCGGGGGCACCCTTGACCAGCTCGATCACGTGCTCGGCGCCGTCCAGCGTGACGCGATGAAACGTCGCCATGAACTTGTAGTCGGAGTCGAACGGCACCTCGGCGATGCGCGGGTAGGCGCGACGCGTCTCCTCCGCGTCGACGCCCAGCTTCGCCGCCAGCACGACCAGTGCCGCCTCGGTCGGATCGCCGACCACCGTGCCGTCGTTGCCCACGGTGGCATCGCTGTCGAGCGCCAGCCCCAAGCCGAGCCTGGTGAAGTCCGGCACCGGACGGCCGGCGACGGCGGTGATCGCCCCGGTCTTGCGGTAGCCCTCGCCCTCGACCTGAAACCAGGCGCCGGCCGCGTAGATCACCGACACCATCATCTCGTTCATCGTCAGCGTGCCGGTCTTGTCGGTGTTGATCGCGCTGGTGGCTCCGAGCGTCTCCACATCCGTGAGGTTCTTGACAACCGCCCGTGAGTCGGCCAGCTGCCTGGCGCCCATCGACAGCAGCCCCGAGACGAACGCGGGCATGCCGGTCGGGATCGCCGAGATCGCCATCGCGGTGCCCAGCAACAGCACGTCTTTGAACTCCTCTCCGCGGGCGACACCGACGATCACGATGAAGGCGACCGCGCCCCAGGCGACGATGCCGAGCACCTTCGTCAGTGATCCCAGCTCCTTCTGCAGCGGCGATCGCGTGCGGCTGATCGACGACAGCATCGTCGCGATCTGACCCATCTCCGTCTGCATCGCGGTGGCGGTCACGACCATCGCGCCCGTTCCGCGGGTCACCGCCGTGTTCTGGAACAGCATGTTCGTGCGATCGCCCAGAGCGATCTCGGCGCCCGCCAGCGTCGTCGCCGACTTGCCGATCGGCGCGCTCTCCCCGGTCAGAGCCGCCTCCTGCGTCTCGAGCGTTGCCGAGTGGATGATGCGTCCATCCGCGGGGACGATGTCGCCCGCTTCCACCTGGACGATGTCGCCGGGCACCATGTCGACGGCCGGCACCAGCGCCACCGAGCCGTCTCGCACCACCCGTGCCTGCGGCACCTGCATGCTGGCCAGCGCATCGATGCTGGCCCGCGCCTTCAGCTCCTGGCGCGAGCCGAGCACCACGTTCAGCAGGATCAGCAGGGCGACGATGATGCCGGTCGACACCTGGCCGATGATGACGCTGACGATGGCGACCGCGATCAGCATGATGTTCATCGGGTCACGCAGCTGGGCTACTGCCACCTCCCACACCGAGGGCGGCGGTTCGCCGGTGATCTGGTTCGGGACCCAGCCGGGCCAGCCGCTCGGCCGCCTCCGCGCCGGTCAGGCCGGAGTCGGCATCGGAACGCGCCGATGCGACGACGTCCAGCGCATCACGTGCGTAGGGAGGAAGTATGTCGGCCTCCGTGGGGGTGTCGGCAGCGTCGGTCATGGCTTGGTCGTCGCCTCATCAGCGGTCACATATTCCAGTCGATCCGCTTTGGCTGTGACGATCACTCCCGCCGCTGCTGGCCCGAGAAGTATGTCATAGCTCCGCCACCACTCGACGGGTCGCACGGTCCCGCACACCCCGCCAGACATCGGTGATGTAGGCTCGCGCGTGATGTTCCAGGTGCGATATGTGGTGGCCGTGCTTGTCGGACTTGCCGTGGGCGTCGCGGCCGGCTGGGTATCCGGTCGCGGGTTCGAACCCGCCAACCAGGCGGGCACCACCCCAGCACACGCCGGTCATGTGGCGACGCGGGCAACCCCACCGCCGCCGCCCCGCTCGGACGACAACCCACCTCGCCAGAAACCCCAGCAAAGGGGCCTGGCTCCAGGGCTGCAACAGGTGCAGCAGCGAATCGTACGGTGCCTGTACGAGAGCGCCACGTGGCAGCAGCAGGTCGTCTGCCTGCGAGCCGTGCTTCGGCTGGAGGTAGCGGGCACGCGTTCGCTCGGCCTCTCATTCACCGGGCAACAGTTCCGGCTGGTCGGTCAGTCCCTCGGTCAGAGCTAGCAGCTATCTAGCCAGTCGCGGTAGCCTCATCCCAGCGTACGATCAGCGCGTAGAGCACGACCACCGTCAGTGCCAGAACGGACAGCCCCCACAATACGTAGGGCGTGCTGCCGATGAAGCCCAGCTGCCCGATGAAGCTGAGACTGGCGACCACGATCGCCACCCAGCGCGCCCAGCTCGACGCAGAGAGCAGGCCGACTCCGACAAGCGCTACGAGGATGCCCCACAGCAGCGTGATCCATCCCCATGTCTTGAGGTCGAACACGATGATCTGCTGCGGTGACACCACGTAATACTTACCTCTGATGATTGCGATCAGACCCTCAACGGCGTCAATCTATCCGATGATCACCATCAGCCACCCGGCGAACGAGATCCAACCGCTCCATGCGTTCCGCTGCATGACACCCTCCTCATCCGACATCCCCGCCGAAACGGTATCACTCCGCCCTGATACCTAACGGGGATCCTCAGCAGAGTGAAGCTACGACATGTCTGACGTCCGGCCGCCGCCGGCCAGGATGGCCCAGAGCTCGGCGATCGTGGAGCGGGAGACGCGGCGTGCTGCGGGAGATAGGCCTGGAGCGTGGCCGGGCAGCCGAACGCGGAGCGCGGCCGGCAGGCTCTCGAAGACGAGCGGCGGGTCGAGCGTCATGGCCTCTCCATCGACGCCGATCTCGACCGGGCCGCCGGAGTCGATGCGAAACCGCGGCGTGGTCCACTCATGCCATCCCGAGAACCTGCGGATCTGGCCGGCGGCGTTGAGTGCCACGAACTGCTCCGCTGCTCGGACACCCTCGATGCGAGCCGTGACCACGCCCAGCAGCCCGCGGTCGATCCGCTCACGGGTACCTCTGCCGGAGAAGTCCGCGAGCTGGTAGGCGTTGTTGGAGACCAGTACCATGTGAGCGGTCTCGTGGGCCGTCCCGTCGGGCCCGGTGTACTGCAGGTCGAGCGGCTGGGCGTCCGGGCCGAGCAGGTCGGGCAGCATGGCGGCTGCCGTCCGCATCTTGGCGTCCCGGTATTCCTCCGCCTGGACGATCTTCGCGTACAGGCCAAGCGACGCGTTGTTCACGAACACGCGTCCGTTCACGGTGGCAAGGTCGATCGTGCGCTCGACCGCGTCCCCGAAGGCATCGAGAGCGCCGACGACGTCATCGCGGTCAAGGCCGAGGTCGAGCGCGAAGTGGTTCCGCGTTCCCGCCGGTACGACTACGTGGGGGATCCCGTGGCGGCTGGCCACGGTGGCGATCAACGCCTGGGAGCCGTCACCACCCGCCATACCGATCACATCGGCGCCGCCGGCAATCGCATCCTCAGCAAGCTCGAGCAGGTCATCTCCCTGGCGAAGCACCACCGCCTGGATGCCGCGGGCCGCGCATTCGCCGGCCAGATCGAACTGCACTGCCTTTCCGCCACCCGACTTCGGGTTCATCAGCAGCACCGGATGCACCGCGGCCGGCACCGGGCCGCCCGGCGTGGGTGCGGCCCGAAGCTCATCGATGCCGGTGTGCAGAGCCAACCTGGCCGCAGCCAGTGAGACCATGCAGAGCACCGCCGCCCCGAGCGCTCGCCACCACACGACATCCGCGATCCCGATCGACGCCAGCAGCAGAGCCAGTCCGCCGGCCGCAACCAGGAGCGCGATGGTACGGCGGGTGCCCCGGCGCGACACGGCCGTCCAGCCCGCGCCGATCAGCACGACCGCTCCCAGCAGGGCGACGACCAGTCCCCTGCTGTTGTCCAGCGCCGCAACGACCACCACCAACGCCGCGGATGCCGCCGCGAGCAGCGAGATGGCTGCCATGACACGGTCGCGAGCGCTGGGAGCAGTGCTCAGAACGGTTCGGGAATCCATCGCAAAGGCAGATTGGGCTCTACGTATCCCTCCGGCCGTTGCCGCTGCGGGAGCTTGATCTCGCTCACCGTGAGCGGGCCGTAGGGAACCTGGTCCAGCAGATGGGTGATGATGTTCAGTCGGCCCCGCCGCTTGTCGCTGGTGTCGGCGATGTACCACGGGGCCCACGAGGTGTCGGTCGTCTGCAACATCGCGTCGCGCGCGCGTGAGTAGTCGTACCAGCGGCTGTACGACTTGAGATCCATGTCCGACAGCTTCCACACCTTGCGAGGGTCGTTGATCCGGGCCTCGAGGCGCCGGGTCTGCTCGTCGGCATCGACCTCGAGCCAGTACTTGATGAGGAGGATGCCAGAGTCCGCCATCGTGCGCTCGATCAGCGGCACGGTCCTCCAGGAATCTGGTCGGTCTCTTCCTTGGTGCAGAAGCCCATCACCCGCTCGACACCGGCGCGGTTGTACCAGCTGCGATCGAAGATCACGACCTCGCCGCCGGCGGGGAGGTGCTGGATGTAGCGCTGCGCGTAGAGCTGTGACCGCTCCCGTTCGGTCGGCGCCGGCAGTGCGACGACGCGGAACACGCGCGGGCTCACGCGCTCGGTGATCCGCTTGATGGTTCCACCCTTGCCCGCCGTGTCGCGGCCTTCAAAGACGATGCAGATCTTCGCGCCGGTGGCCTTCACCCACTCCTGCATCGCGACCAGCTCACCGTGCAGCCGTCGCATCTCGGCCTCATACGGCTTGCGCTTCATCCGAGCCACCCGGCCGTCAACCTCGTCCTGCTTCTTGTGCTTGCTCATCTCGTCCCTCCCGGATGGCCGAGGCCGTGGATCCACTCGGCGTAGGAACAGGACTCCTCTGCCCGGAACGCCGACGCCGTGGGAAGCGGCTCAGCGAAGACTACGGCCGCGGTGTGTTTGATGCGTCCAAGAGCGCCCCGACCGCCGGCCTCGAATCCGAGCGTACACCACGACTGGCCGGAGACCTCCACCTCGGTCAGCTCCACCGAGCAGCCGGGGCCACCCGGTGAGCCCGGGCCACCGCCCGAGGTATCGATCGGGAACCTGGCGATCTGCCGGCGCTTGCTCACCCGCCGCCAAGCCGCCTCCTCCAGCGGGCGCGAGCGGTCGACACCGCCGGGGAGCGGAATCGACCGCTTGATCCACGAGTCGATGCTGCCCGCGGCACTGCCCGCGATGTCGAGCGCTCCCACCACACCGCGGTGCTGCTTCACCTCGAAGCTCGCACCGCCCCGGATCTTGATGGACAGGCCGGGCAGGCGCGGAGAGATCAGATAGTCGTCGTCGCGCACCTCGGGCACCTGCGGGAAGCGTGAGAACCAGCGGGCGATCTCGGCTCCGTGCCGGCCGCGGCGAATCCATCGCACCTCGCACGTGCGCTCCTGGGCTGGACGGCGCTGATCGGAGTCCATCTGGCTCATGGCTCCTGTCGCGTCCAGCCCGCGCCGGTCTGCTCCTGGTAGGCGGCGACGGCGCTGTCGAGCGTCGGGTAGAAGTGGTTCGGGTCGATGGTGCGGGTCAGCTCGTAGGCCAGGATCTTGGCACGGACCGGGTCCTTCATCTCGGCGAACACCAGCGAGATGCCACGGGCGTTTATCGCCTCGTCGAGATCCTCCAGCATGTCGGCCGCCGTCGTGTCGACGTCGGTGATCGGCTCGGCCGCAATCAGGATCCAGACGGGCCCCGGTTCGCGTGACGCCAGGAGCATGATCTGCTCACGGAAAGTGCGAGTGTTCGCGAAGAACAGCGGCGCATCGAAACGGAACATGACCAACCCGGGAAGCACCTCTGCCTCGGGGTAGCTGGAGACGTCGTGGTAACCGGGCAGGTCTTCCACGCGGCCGAGCACCGCGTGGTAGGGCAACCAGGAGCGCCGGAACAGGTTGATCACCGACAGCGCGACGGCGACCACGATCCCCGGCAACACGCCGAGGAAGGCGACGCCGAGGAAGGCGGCGATGGAGAGCGCGCACTCGGAACGCCGCTGTTTCCAGAGCCGGACCGTGCCCGGCACATCGGCGAGCGACAGCGACGCCGTGATCACCACTGCGGCGAGCGTCGGTTGCGGCAGGTCGCGGAACAAGCCGGGGACGAACAGCAGCATGGCCGCGATCAGGATCGCGCCGACCAGGCCGGTCACCTGCGTCTTTGCACCGGCCTGCTCGGCCACGGCCGTGCGCGACCCGCTGGTGCTGACCGGGAAGCCCTGGAAGAAACCGGCGCCGAGGTTGGCCACGCCGATTCCCACCATCTCCCGGTTGCCGTCGACCTCCTCACCCGATCTGCCGGCAAAAGCCGACGATGTCGCGATTGTGTCCGCGAGCGACACGAGCGCGATGCCGAACGCGCCACCCAGCAGCGGGAGCAGGTCGGAGCGGTGCACGTCGGGGACGGTCAGCGGCGGAAACCCCTCGGGCAGCGTGCCCACCAGTTTGACGCCGTGCTGCTCGAGCCCGAAGCCGGCGGCGACGGCGATCGAGATGATCACGGCCACCAACACGTTCGGCACTCGCGGCAGCGTTCTCCGCAGGACCGCCATCACCGCCAGGGCCAGCACGCCGACGGCGAGCGCGGCCGCCACCGTCTGACCGTCGCGGACGCCGTCGACGAACGCCCGCGTCTCGTCCACGAGGCCGTTCGCATCGGTCGAGAAGCCGAACAGCTTCGGGAGCTGCCCGACCAGGATGGTGATCGCAAGCCCGTTCATGTAGCCGATCATGGTCGGCTTCGACAGGAGATCCGCGACGAATCCGAGCCTGGCCATGCCTCCCACGACCATGATCACACCAACGATCAGCGCCAGCATCGATGCCAGCGCCACGGCTCGGGCGGGGTCGCCGTTCGCCGCGATCAGCGGCAGGGTCGTCGCCGCGATCATCGGGCCGAGCGAGGAGTCCGGACCGAGCACGAGGATCTTCGACGGGCCGAAGATCGCGTAGCCCACAAGGCACAGGATCGACGTGTACAGGCCGGTGATTGCCGGGAGACCCGCGAGCTCCGCATACGCCATGCCCTGCGGCACGAGCAGCGTCGTCAGCACCAGGCCTGCGACCACGTCCTTCGGCAGCCACTCACGCCGGTACTCGCGCAGCAGGCGAACGCCGGCCGGGCGGGCGACCGAGCTCGGTGCCTTCTGCCCAGCCGTGTCAGCCACGGCGACAACGATCGGCGTTTCTCATTCGGCTCGTTTCATCGATTGGCGACATGCGCCGCGCGAGGGGCGAAGAATCTCACAGTCAGGGAACCCCACATCCATACGGCGGCGGGGCGGGTTATACGATCGGGAGGGTGCGAACACCCTCGCATGAAGGTAAAGGCCCGGGCGATGGCGGATCCGCCTTCATCGCCGCGGTGGCTGTCTCGGCGACGTGTTGGATCGTTTTCGGGGTGCTGGCGATCGTTGTCTCGACAAGCGACACACTGTCGGTCGATCAATCCGTGCTGACGTGGGTCGCTGAGCACCGCGGTTCCGCCGTGACGTCGGCGATGCGAACCGTGACGTGGCTAGGATCCGCCGCCGTGCTCTACCCCGCGACAGTCGTGCTCGCGCTCGACTGGTGGCGGCGCGACCGCGATTGGCGGGCGGGAGCGATGCTGGCCGCCAGCCTGGCCGGATCGACGGCGCTCTATAACGTCTTCAAGCGGATCATCGAGCGACCGAGGCCCCCGGCGCCGGACGCGCTCGGGACATACACGCACTGGTCGTTCCCGTCCGGTCATGCCACGCAGTGCATGGCCTTCTTCGCCATGCTCCTCGTCCTCGCCCACTTCGCCGGTCGGGCTCGGCTGCGGCTGTGGGCAATCGCGGCAGCTGCGGTGGTGCTCGTGGTGGGCGCCTCGCGGATCTACCTCGGCGCACACTGGTTCACCGACGTGCTGGGAGGCTACGCGCTGGGCGGAGCATGGGTCGCTCTGCTCACGGCGGTCGGCCTGACAACAACGACGCTCGTGCGCCGCCACGGGACCGATAGGATCCGCACATGCGGGGGATAGTGAGGCAGGCGAAGCAGGTCAAGGCGACGGCAAGATCGCTGGCCTATCTGATCCTGGAGCTGGGGCAGCTCGAGGCAAAACGCAAGGCGGCGACGCTCGGCAAGGCGGCTGCGTTTGGCATCACCGCCGGCGTCCTTGTCTTCTACGCGATCGGACTGCTGCTTGCCGCGGCGGCCGCAGGGCTGAACGAGGCGTTGTCGCTATGGCTTTCGCTGCTGATCGTCGCGGTCGCAGTCTTGCTGGTCGCGGCCGTGCTCGTCCTGCTCGCGCGACGGTTTGCACGCGCGGTCTCGGCACCAATGCCCAGCCAGGCCATCGACGAGACCAGGCGCACTGCCGACACGCTGAAGACTCATGCCTGATCGCAGCGCTGAGGAAATCCGGCTGGAGATAGCGGCCGAGCGGCAACGGCTCGTCGACGACGTAGCCGAGCTGCGCAGGGAGGCGCGAATCATCATTCCCGTCGCTGCCGCTGGGCTGGTCGCCGTTGCCGTCCTTTCCCGTAGCAGAGCCTCAGTCCGCGCGGCAAAGCTGCTCTGGAGGCTGCGCTAACGCGACGCGCTTCTGCCGGGCGTTGACGAAGTCGGCGACGGCAGGTGAGGCGGCCGTGCTCGACGCAACCCGCGGAGCCGCGGGAACCGCCATGATGTCCCCCGATGGAGTGGGCCCTGGTCATGGTGTCGCTTGCGTTCCTTGGTGTCGCAGCCGTCTCGCGCAGGCTGGTCGGAACGCCTATCACGCCCGCGATGCTGTTCGTCGGCTTCGGGCTGCTGGTCGGGCCAAAGGCACTCGCCGCGATCGACATCTCGAGCACGGGCTCGGTGGTGCGCATCCTGGCGGAGGCGACGTTGGCGCTGGTCCTGTTCAGCGACGCGTCGCGCGTCGATCTCAGCCATCTCCGCCGCGCGGTGGGCGTGCCGCTGCGGTTGCTGGCGGTCGGCCTGCCGCTGACGATCCTGCTGGGCGCCGTCGCGGCGGCCGTGCTGTTCGGCCGGCTCACCGCCGCGGAGGCGGTGATCCTGGGCATCGTGCTGGCGCCGACCGACGCCGCGCTGGGGCAGGCGGTCGTCACCGAGCCGCGCGTCCCGCAACGGATTCGCCAGGGGCTCAATGTCGAGAGCGGGCTCAACGACGGCATCTGCGTGCCGTTGCTGTTCGCCGCCGTCGCCATCGCCGATCTGGAGTCGGACATCTCCGGGGGCCGCAGCGCGGCGAGGCTGCTGTTTGAGGAGATCGGCTACGGCGTGGCCGGCGGAGTGATTGCAGGTGTCGCGATCGCCGTGATCATCCGCGCCGCGGGGAACCGGGGGCTGATCGCCACCCAGTGGTACCCCGTGATCCCGGCAGCCGGCGCCGGCCTCGCCTACGGGATCGCCAGCGCGCTGGGCGGGTCGGGCTTCATCGCAGCGTTCGTGGCGGGCGTCGCATTCCGGCTCGCGCTGGGACGCGACCCGGAGCAGCTGAACCGGCTGACCGAGGAGGTGGGCGACGTCCTCAGCGGCGTCACCTTCATCCTGTTCGGCGCGCTTCTGCTCGGCCCCACGCTCACCGCGTTGAGCTGGCAGCTGATCCTCTACGCGGTGCTCAGCCTCACGGTCGTGCGCATGATCCCCGTCGCGATCGCGATGTGGGGCACGCACGCGGGACGTCCCACGCTGGGCTTCCTCGGGTGGTTCGGCCCCCGCGGCCTGGCATCGATCGTGTTCGGCGTGATCGTGGTCGAGGAGTCACGATTGCCGGACGAGCATCTGATCGTGCTCGCCGTCTACCTGACCGTCGGGCTCTCCGTCCTCGCCCATGGCCTCACGGCCGGCCCGCTCGCCGGCCGCTATGCGACCTGGTACGAATCCCATCCCCAAGACGGGCGCCCGGCGATGGAAAGCGCTGCGACTGAGATGACCCGGCCACGCGGTCATGCCACCGACGCGGTGCCTGAGCCGGCCCGAAGCGAGCCTGTTTGAGGAAACCAAGCCTGGGTACGCCGATGCTAGCGTTCGCCGAGGGCTCATGAAAGACATCCCCGCCCCCACAGACACGGAAGCGCGGTGGCAGCGCTGGGCGGCGCACACCCGCACATGGGGGCCGGCGGGGAACGAGCGACTGACAACGTCGGTCGGGCTGGTGCTGCTCGTCCTGCTCGGGATCGAGACGCTGACAACGCTGGCGCTGTCCTCCTATCTGCCCGAGCACATCTTCCTGGGGCTGCTACTGATCCCGCCCATGGCCCTCAAGCTCGCCAGCACCGGCTGGCGATTCGTCCGCTACTACTCGAACAGCAGGCCATACCGGCTCGCAGGGCCGCCTCGGCTGTTCCTGCGGCTGATCGCGCCGGTGCTGGTCGTATCCACGCTGACGCTGTTCGGAAGCGGCGTCGCCCTCATCGTCGTCGGGCACGGCGGCGGCCCGCTGCTCCAGCTACACGCTGTCAGCTTCGCGGTCTGGGGCGTGCTGGTCGCGATCCACATCCTCGCCTACCTGACCCGGGTGCTACGCGAGGGCCCGGCCGACTGGCGCCGCCACGCGGACAGGGTGGCGGGGGACGGTGGCCGCCGCACCGCGCTGCTCGGCGCCCTTCTGGCCGGCCTGATCCTGGCGCTGGCAACCTACTCGGCCCAGGACTCCTGGCTCGACCACCGTCACCAGCACCGGCACGCGGACGGCGTGGCAGACGCTGCGGTCGCCGCAGCACGAACGGAGGCGAGGTGAGCCGTGCAGTACGGGCTGTCACTGCCGACCGGTGGGGAGTGCGGCGACCCGCGCTTCCTCGTCGACCTGGCGGAGCGGGCGGAGGCGGCTGGGTGGGACGGCCTGTTCCTCGAGGACTACGTCTGCTACGGCGGCGATCGTGCGACGCCGACGTGCAACGTGTGGGCGGTGCTCGCCGCTGTGGCGGTGCGCACCCGGCGAATGCGGCTGGGCACGGAGGTGACGCCGCTGACGCGGCGGCGGCCCTGGAACGTTGCCCGCGAGGCGGCGGCGGTGGACCAGCTCTCGAAGGGGCGCATGATCCTTGGCGTCGGCCTGGGCGACACCGGCGAGGCGATCACGGCGGATCCGAGCTACGTGTCGTTTGGTGAGGAGCCGGACGCGCGGACGCGCGGCGAGATGCTGGACGAGGGGCTCGAGATCGTCGCCGGGCTCTGGGCCGGCAGGCCGTTCAGCTTTCACGGCAAGCACTTCCAGGTCGACGACGTCACGTTCCTGCCGCGGCCGGTGCAGGAGCCGCGGATCCCGATCTGGATCGGCGGCGGCTACCCGAACCCGCGCCCGACGCGCCGGGCGCTGCGATGGGGTGGCTCCTGCCTCTACAAGGAGACGCATGGCGGCCCGTGGGAGGATATGTCGTCCGACGACGTGCACGCCCTGCGCGCGGCCGCCGGCGGTCGCCCGTTCACGATCGCCGTGGGAGGAAGCGGGCGCCGGGAGGACTGGGAGGCCGAGCGCGACCACATCCGGGCGGTGGCGGCGGCGGGTGCCGACTGGTGGATCGAGTGGGTCCCGCCGGGTGATCGCGAGACCATGGTCACCGCCGTCGAGCGAGGGAGCTTGCGACCGCCGGCGGAGGTTGTCCCCGTAGACTGACGGCATGGTGATCGCGTGCCCCGCCTGCGGCCAGCAGAACCCTGACGGCTTCAGGTTCTGTGGCGCCTGTGGGAGTCCGCTTCCGCTCGATGGTGGCACGCTCGCTCGCGAGGTGCGAAAGACGGTGACGGTCGTCTTCTGCGACATGGCAGGTTCGACGGAGCTTGCCGACGGCATCGACCCGGAGCGGGTGCGGACCCTGATGGGCCGCTACCACGACGTCGCCCGAAGGGTTCTGGAATCGCACGGGGCGACCATCGAGAAGTTCATCGGCGACGCGGTGATGGCGGTGTTCGGGGTGCCGACGGTGCGGGAGGACGACGCGCTTCGCGCCGTGCGAGCTGCGTGTGAGCTGCGAGACGAGCTGATCGCGACCGGCATACCGGTACGAATCGGCGTCAACACCGGCGAGGTGGTGGCCGGAGGCGGGGAGGCGCTGGTGACCGGAGATGCCGTCAACGTCGCCGCCCGGCTCGAGCAGGCAGCCGGCGTGGGTCAGGTGTGGATCGGCGACACCACCCACCGGCTGACGCGGGAGGCCGTCCACAGCGAGCCCCTTGGGGTGACGGCGAAGGGGAAGCGGGCGCCGCTGGCGGCACATCGGCTTCTGTCCGTGAGTGCACACGCGCAGGCCATCCCGCGCCGAATCGACTCAGCCTTGGTCGGGCGCGCGCTCGAGGTCAACATGCTGTCCGAGGCGTTTGAACGATCGGCCTCGGAAGCCCGCTGCCACATGTTCACGGTGATGGGAGCGCCCGGCGTTGGCAAGTCCCGGCTGGCCGCCGAGCTGGTGGGAGGGGCGGCGTCGGAGGCGAACGTGCTGGTCGGTCAGTGCCTCCCCTACGGTGAGGGGATCACGTTCTGGCCGGTCGCCGAGATGCTGCGGACGGCGGCCCAGATCGGTGAACGCGACGACCGAGCGACTGCGCGCACGGCGCTGGAGCGGCTGGTCGCCGACGACGAGGACGGGCTCCTGGTTTCTGAGCGGGTCGCCCGGGCGATCGGTCTGGGCGGGACACCGGCCGCCGTGGAGGAGGTGTTCTGGGCGCTTCGCCGGACGTTCGAGATCATCGCGCGACGGCGGCCCACGGTGCTGGTGTTCGAGGACATCCACTGGGCCGAGCCGACCCTGCTCGACCTGATCGAGCACGTGGCCGACTGGGCGCGCGGTTGTGCGCTTCTGATCCTGTGCACGGCCCGCCCCGATCTGCTGGATGTGCGCCCCGGATGGGCGGGGGGAAAGACCAATGCCACCACTATCATGCTCGAGCGGCTGCCGGCGGAGGACTGTGCGCGGCTGCTCGAGGATCTGGCGGGCGAGACGCTGACCGCCGAGCAGCGCGAGCGGGTGGTGGAGCATCCGAGGGCAACCCGCTGTTCGTCGAGCAGATGCTGGCGATGCTGAGCGAGGACGAGCGCGCCGGCTCCGACGTCCCGCTGACCATCCAGGCGCTCCTGGCCGCGAGGCTCGACCGCCTGGACGGCGAGGAACGGCGGGTAGTGGAGAGCGCATCGGTGGAGGGCCGGGTGTTCCACCAGTCGGCACTGGCGGCGCTGACGTCGGACACGGACCGGCCCGCGCTCCTGGCCCACCTCCAGCGGCTCATGCGGCGCGAGCTGATCGACCCCGAGAGGTCGTCGTTCGAAGGGGACAGCGCCTACCGCTTCCAGCATGTCCTGATCCGCGACGCGGCCTACGCGTCGTTGCCCAAGCGGGCGCGCGCGGAGTTGCACGAGCGGTTCGCTGAGTGGCTCGAGGAACGGGTCGCCCAGCGCGCCGACGAGTACCGCGATATCCTCGCGTACCACCTCGAGCAGGCGTACCTGCTGCTGGCCGATGTGGCGCCGGAGGACGCCCGGCTGGAGGCGCTCAAGCGGCGTGCGGCTGATGCCCTGATCACGGCCGCCCGCCAGGCGCACGAACGCGGCGACGATCGAGTCGCCTTCTCGATCTACTCGCGCGCGTCGTCGCTCCAACAAGAGTCCAGCCTCGAGGCCCTCGACTTGCTGATCGAGACCCTGCGGGTCGGCTGGTTCGCCACGTCGCCGGACGAGTTACTGGGCGTCTCGAAGCAGGCGCGCGCTCTTGCTGCAGAGTTGGGCGACGAGTCACGCGAGTTGCACGCGCGGGTGCTGGCGATGGATGCGGAGCTGATGGCGGACACGGACTTCTCCACCACCGACGCCCGGCGGATTGCGGAGCAGGCGGAGGCGCGGTTCGTGGCCGAGGGCGAGCCGCTGCGGCTGTTCGACGCGCTGCACGCGATCGCAACCGCATACCACCACGAGGGTCACTGGAGCCCGATGAACGAGGTGCTGATGCGAGCCGCAGAGATCGCCCGCGATCTGGGCGACGACCTGCGTGAGCAGGACAGCGACAGCGCTCGGTTAGGGGCCTACTACTGGGGCGACAGCCAGGCCACCCTCGGACTGGATCTGTGTATGCAGTTGCTCGAGCGGTGGCCGTCCTCGCCCGTCATGCGATCCCGCGTGGTGTGCTTCAAGGGCCGGTTCCTGGCCATGCTGGGCAGGTCGGACGAGGCCCACCGTGACATCGCCGAGTGGCTGCGGTCGGCGGAGGACCTGGGCGATCGCTATTCGCTCAACTCGCGCGCGTTCACCACCGCCACTATCGCCGACATCGAGGGCGATCTGGAGACCGCCCTGTCCGAGGTCGCCTGGTCGATCGAGCGGTTGGAGGCGGCCGGCCAGCGCGGTCTGGTCTCCACGCTCTACGGCCTCCAGGGCGTCTTCCTGGCGCGCGTCGGTCGCTGGGACGAGGCCGCTGAATCCGCGCGCCGCGGGCGCGAGCAGTCGCACCCCGACGACCTCGACTCGGAGGCCCTGTGGCGATGGGCCGAGGCGCTGGTGACGGCGTATCGAGGCGACGCTGAGGTCGGACAGGCGCTGCTCCGCGAGGCGATCGCGATCATCGACCGGAGCGACGAGACGATGTTCCAGGCCAACGCGAGGATGGCGCTCGCCGAGATGCTCGAGAGCCAGGGCGACGCGGTCAGCGCTCGGGCGGCGCTTCAGGAGGCGCTGGAGCTTTACCGGGCCAAGCAGGTCGTTCCCAGCATCGCGCGGGCCGAGCGGCGACTGGCGGCGCTGGCCTGAGCCATTCCGGGCGTCGTGGATCGCGAGACATCGGCGACGGCGCCGATCCGATGCGGGGAATCGCCAGATCCCGCCTCAGTCCACACGGCCGCCGGCAGCCAGTGGCATCAGCGGCGAGTCGAAGTCCGTGTCCGCGGCCGTCTGCTCGGCACGGGTGGCGTTGCCGGCGAACTCGTGCTGGTAGCCGGCCCAGCCGCGAGCGGCGATTCCCTTCTCGATTGGCCCTGGAGTACGACGGCCAGCTCGGTCCCGGCGCGCCGCACGCGCTCGCCCAGCTCGGCGGCACCCCAGTCCTCCGGGGCGGCGAATACCGCGGTCGGCAGCGTCAGCGCGCGCATGTATGCGAACAGTGAGCGTATCTGTTCGTCGACCACGAGCGCGTGCCGGCTGCTACCCGCCGTTGCGGCGAGCACGACCGGCTTTGCGATCAGCAGATCGTTGTCGAGCACGTCAACAAACGACTTGAACAGCCCGCTGATCCGGGCCTTGTACACCGGAGCGGAGGCGATGACGGCGTCGGCGGCGGCGATCTGCTCGATCGCGGCCTGCAGCTCCGCCGAGGGTACCCCGGTTACGGACGCGCGGGCGACGTCCACCGCCAGCGGGGCGACCTCCACCGCCCCCGTCGTCGCGGAGACCACCTCCATCTCGCGCAGCACCTCGAGGCTCGCGGCGGCGATCCGGTCGGCCAGTTCACCGCGATGTTCATGCATGGCAGCTGGGACCACCTCCTCGGCAACATGCTGTTCTTGGCCGTGTTCGGGAAGAACGTGGAGGACGCGTTCGGCAGCCTCCGTTATCTCGCCTTCCACGTCGCCGGCGGCTTTGCCGCCATGCTCACGCAGGCGCTGCTGACGCTGGCGTTCGGCTCGGTGGCGGTAAACGCCCAACCTGGGCGCGTCGGGCGCGATTGCGGCGGTGCTGGGGGCGTACTTCGTGCTGTATCCGGGCTCGACGGTGCGCGGGCTGGTCATCATCTTCCCAGTGCGCGTGTCGGCCTGGTTCTTCCTCGGCTTCTGGTTCCTGCACCAGCTGTTCGAGGCAAGCTTCGGCCTGTTCTCGCCCGGTAGCGGCGGCGGCGTTGCATTCTTCGCCCACGTCGGTGGATTCGTGTTCGGATGGCTCGTGACACTGGCGCTGGTCAACGCCGGCCGGCTCTCATCAGGCAGCCGCTCGGGCCTGCCAACCCCGGTCTGAGTCGGCCGGCTCGGCGCCCCGAGGGCGGCAGATTGGCCCGGTTTGCGGGCCGAAGCTACGCTCAAGCGATGGATGACGTTCTGGATGCCTACTCGCATGCGGTGATCAGCGTGGTGGAGCGCGTGTCGCCGTCGGTGGCGAACCTGCGCGTTCGCCTGCGCTCGCGTTCGCGCGTGCGGGAGGCTGGTGGAGCGGCTGTCGTTATCACCGAGGACCGGCTCGTCACCAACGCGCACGTGGTGCCGGCGGAGACGCGGGAAGGGTGGGCCTCGTTTCCGGACGGGCGCGAGTTTCGCTTCTCAGTGGTCGGGCGCGACCCCTTCAGCGACCTGGCGGTGATCGCCATCGACGGGAGCGACCTGCATCCCGCTGAGCTGGGTGATGCGTCGACCCTGCAGGTGGGCCAGCTGGTGGTCGCCATCGGCAATCCGCATGGGTTCGCCGGGTCCGTGACCGCCGGCGTAGTCTCGGCTGTCGGCCGGTCGCTGCCTGCCCGCGCCGGGGGCACGCTGCGGATGATCGACAACGTGATTCAGACGGACGCGAGCCTGAACCCCGGAAACTCCGGCGGCGCGCTCGCGACGAGCGACGGCCGCGTCGTCGGGATCAACACCGCCCTGGCCGGCATGGGGCTGGGACTGGCCGTGCCGATCAACGAGCACACCGGCGGCCTGATCGCCACGCTCATGCGCGACGGGCGCGTCCGGCGCGCGTACATCGGAGTGGGCGCCGCCCCGCGGCCGCTGCCTCCCAAGGCGGTGGCTGCGCTGGGACGCTCCGCCGGCATCGAGCTGATCGACATCGCTCCCGCCAGCCCCGCGGGAGCAGCTGGGCTGCTCCCCGAAGACATCGTGGTCGCGGTCAACGGCAAGCCAATCGAGAGCGTCGAGGAGCTGCAGCGCCAGCTGTCGGCGGAGGCGATCGGCACGCCACAGTCGCTGACGGTGGTGCGTTCCGGCGCGTTGATCGAGCTGGAAGTGCGGCCGGTCGAGCTGGCCGCCGCCTAGCTTAGCTGCTGTGCTTTCGCGCGGTTCGACGCGCACGGTCGGTGATGCGGCCGATGCGTCCGGCGGTCGATTTACCGACGATCAGATCCTGGCCACAACGCGGCGAACGGAGCGTGATCACGTGGGGGCAGAGCTCCCGGCAGGTACCAAGCACTCGAACGGGCCCCGAGCCGAACCGGCGGTCGCTCCGCCGCGTTCCAACCCGCACTCGCACCGCCGTCGCGTGGCCCAGATCGCCGTCGGGGTCGTGGTCCTGATCGCCATGTACGTGTTCGTCCTGCCGCAGATCGCGAGCTATACAGCGGTGTGGCGCGTGATCCAGGGGCTGTCGTGGCCAGAGGCCGCCGCGCTGCTCGGGGCGACGCTGGTGAACCTCTCGAACGATCCACTGCCCTGGATCGCGGTGATGCCGAAGCTCAGCTGGCGCCGGGCATTCGTCGTGACGCAGGCGTCGACTGCCACCACCTACGTCGCACCGGCCGGCGATGCCGCCGGCCTTGCGGTCACGTTCGCGATGCTGCGCGGCTGAGGGTTCTCGAGCGCGGCGGTGAGCGTCGCCGTTGCGCTGACGGGCACCCTGAACGTGCTCGTGGAGCTCGCGCTGCCGGTGGTTGCGCTGGGGCTGCTGTCGCTGGCGCACGAGCACTACCCACTGCTGACGACCGTCGCAACGATCGGTCTTGTCGTATTCATACTTGTCGCCGCGGCGCTCGGGCTCGGACTCGCGCGGCTGCAGTACGCACGCCGTGCCGGCGACGCCGCAGCCGGGTTAGCGAACCGCGCGCTGCGCATCCTCAAGCGCGGGCCGGTCACGTGGTCCGGCGACACCGTTGTCCGATTCCGCAACGACGCGATCGGCGTGATGGGGCGACGCGGACTGCTGTTGATGGGCGCGAGCATCGCCGGCCAGCTGTCGGTGTTCGGGGTCCTGTTCGCGTCGCTGCGCGCCGTCGGCGTCCCGGCCAGCGAGGTCAGCCTGGTCGAGGTGTTCGCCGCCTGGTCGCTGGTGCGCCTGATCAGCGCGTTCCCGATCACGCCCGGTGACCTCGGCATCATCGAGGTCGGGCTGACGGGCGCACTCGTGGCGTTCGGTGGCGCGAACGCCCCGGTCGTCGCAGCGGTGCTCGTCTACCGGGTGCTGAGCACGGTGCCAACTCTCATCCTTGGCGCGATCGCCGGGCTCAGCTGGCACCGCCTGGATGCGCCGCCCGTCGGGCCGCACGCCCGTAGATCAGGGCGCGAACCCCGCGTTCCTCAGCATCCGCCGGAGATCCACGAGCTGCTGGACGTCCACGTCCTTCCCGTGCGGCGGCACGAACACCTCGGTCTCGGGGCCGAGCGTCACGAGCAGCTTGCCGTTCGGCTCCTCCACGACGGTGCCGACGGCGTCGAGCAGGGATCTCACGTGCCGCCATTCCACGTTGCGGTTGTGCGCGAAGATGTGCTCGAGCGTATCTCGGTGTCGGTTGCTCAAATCCATATCAGCGTGTCCCCGAGGCGTCGGCGTGCTTCGGCCCGCGCCGTCGCCAGCATGATGTCATAGCTCCCAGCTGCGAGGGGCGCGCGCATCCACGCGAAATCGCGTTCCCGGTCATGCCGACGCTACGCCCCCCGACCCGCCGAGCTGTCACAGGCCGATCAGGCGGCGCGGATCCGTGCCCGCAGCCCGCCTCGAGGCCGCAGCGTAAAGCGCGCGTCGATCCGCGGTGCGCCGTCCTGCGCCTCAACCTCCCATCGCTGCGCCAGCGTCGCCAACACCAGCACACCCTCGAGCATGGCGAAGCGCTCCCCGATGCACAGGCGTGGGCCGCCGCCGAACGGGAAATACGCGCCCGGATGCGGCTCCGGTCCGGCGAGCCACCGCTCGGGCCGGAACGCCAGAGCGTGCTCGAAGAGCTCCGGCGTTCGGTGCATCACCCACTGACTCATGATCACGGTGCCGCCATCCGGGACTACCAGGTGGCCGAGATCGACCTCGCGGGCGGCAATCCGAGCCAGCGCCCAGACCGGCGGGTAGAGCCGCAGGGTCTCGCAGAACACCGCCCGTGTGTAGCGAAGCCGGGCGTAATCCGCGGCGGTCGGCAAACGGCCGCCGAGCACCTCTCCCAGCTCGGCACGCAGCTTCGTCGCCGCGTCGGGGTACAGCGTCAGCAGGTGCCACGCCCACGTCAGCGCCCGCGCCGTCGTCTCATGACCGGCCAGGAGCAGCGTCACAGCCTCGTCGCGGATCTCGGTCTCCGACAGCCGGCCGCTGCCGCCGTCGTCCTCGAGCGAGATCATGTGGTCGATCAGGTCCGGCGGATCCTTTGCGGCCCCATTCCGGCTCCGGATCAGCGCCAGCATCATCCGGTCGAAGTCGTCGCGTGCGCTGTTGAACCCGCGTGTCGCCGGCAGCGGCAGGTGCCAGAGCAGCTCGCCGCCGGGCAGCAGGAAGCGGTGGAACACGCGCATCCCGGCTTCGAGCACATCGCGGATCTCCGACGCCTCCGACTCGACGTCGGCGTTGAAGATCGTCCTTCCGACGATGTCGAGTGCGAGGTCAGTCATCGCCACGTCGACGTCGAGCTCCATGCCGTCACGCCAGCGGGCTGATGTGCGCTCCGCGGCCGCCACCATCTCGGCGCCGTACGCCTCGATCACGGCCCGTCGGAACACCGGCTGGATCATCCGCCGCCGGCGCAGGTGGTCGGCGCCCTCGCTGGTGAGCAGCCCGTCACCGAGCAGGCGCCGCGCCGCCCGCAACGCGCGGCCCTTCACGAACGACGCATGCTCGTCGACCAGGACGCGGCGGATCAGGTCGGGACCGCTGACGAAATAGAAGCTGTGGCCGCCCGGAAACGGCACGTTCGCGACCGGCCCGCCTGTCCTGGCAACACCCTCCAGATACGGCAGCGGGTCGCGCAGGTAGGCGGCGGCGTTGCGCCACCCGGCCGCCGGGCCGCCACGAACGCCCTCAGACTGAGATACCGCAGCCACGTGGGCAGTCTACGACCGCAGCGCGCCGCCCGATGTGCTCCAGGCAGGCCCGGCAAACGGCCTGTCGTTGCGAACCGCGTGGCGATGGCTACCGTGCCGTCATGAGCTCGGCTGACTCCAGCGGGTGGCGATGGTGGACGCTGGTTGCGCTGTGCGCAGCGACGTTCATGCTGCTCGTCGACGTGACCGTGGTGCAGGTGGCGCTGCCCACGATCCAGCGGGATCTGCACTCGGGCTTTACCGATCTCCAGTGGGTGATCGATGCGTATGCGCTGTCGCTGGCCAGCGTGATTCTGACCTGCGGTGCACTGGCGGACAGGTTCGGACGAAAGCGGGTGTTCATCGTCGGCCTGGTGGTGTTCACCGGGGCGTCGTTTGCGTGCGGGCTGGCACCGACGACCGACGTCCTGATCTGGTCGCGCGCCCTGCAGGGTCTGGGCGGAGGTGCGATGTTCGCCACCGGCTTGGCGCTAATCGGGCAGTCATACCACGGCCCTGACCGCGGACGTGCGATCGCAGCGTGGGGGTCGACCGTCGGCGCGGCAGTGGCCACCGGACCACTGGTAGGCGGTCTTCTGACCGACACGCTGGGCTGGCGGTGGATCTTCTTCGTGAACGTGCCGATCGGTATCGCCACCGTCGCGCTGGCGGCCGCCAAGATGGTCAACATCGGCGACCCGGACGCCAAGCGCCTGGACATCGCCGGCCTGGTGACCTTCGCGGGGGCGCTGTTCCTGATGATCCTGGGACTCCTGCGCGGGAACGACGACGGCTGGGGCAGCACGACGATCCTCACGCTGTTTGGGGGCTCCGCGCTGCTGGCGATCGCGTTCATCGCGGCCGAGCTTCGCCAGGAGCGGCCGATGCTCGATCTGTCCCTCTTTCGAAAACGCGGGTTCGTCGGCGTGTCGCTGGCGACGTTTGCGATCGGCGCGGGGATGTTCGCCATGTACCCGTACATCACCCTGTACCTCCAGAACGATCTGGGATACTCGCCCCTCGCAGGAGGCGTGCGACTTCTCCCCTCGACGATACTGCTCTTCATCGTGCCGCTCGCAACCCGCTCGGTCGTCGAGCGATTTCCGCCTGGTGCGGTGCTCGGGTTCGGCATGCTGGTGACCAGCATCGGAATCGCCTCGATGGCGAATCTTTCAACCGGGTCGACCTGGACGCACCTGATCCCCGGCCTGTTGCTCACCGGCTTCGGCATTGGCATCGTCAACCCCGCGATCGCCAAGATCGGATTGGGGGTGGTGGAGCCCCAGCGAAGCGGCATGGCCTCCGGTATCAGCAACACCTTCCGGATCGGCGGACTGGCCACGGGCGTCGCCGCTCTGGGCGCGGTCTTCCAACACCAGATGACCAGCGATCTGGCGACCCGCGGAGGGCTGGGCGTGCCCGCCTCGAGCCTGGCCAAGACGATCGCCTCGGGCGGCACCCGTGCTGCCGCAGCGATCAGTCCCCACAACCCTGCGATTGAAGCGGCATCCCATCAGGCCTTCGTGTCGGGGATGAACACGATCCTGCTGATCGGCGCGGCCACAGTGCTCTTCGGCGCGCTTTGCGCGGGCCTCGTGCGGCGTTCCGACTTCTGGGCTGCGGCACCACCACCGACCAGCGATCCCACGCCAGACCCAACGCCCGCCCGGGCCTGAGGAGAGTGGTGCTGCGCGTCCGGTGGTGTGGCGCGCGGTCGCGTCACTCGGGCGGCAAGCGACCGGTCGAGGTGTTTGAAGCCACGATCAGCCGGGAACGTGAGCACTCGTGGATGCCGCGGTGGAGCAGGAGATCAAGCTGCAAGCCGGAGACGAGTTTCCGGGGATTCAGTTGCCCGGACGTGAGCTTCCGGCCCGGACGCTTTGGTCGACGTACTTCGATACAGAGCAGCTGCGACTGGCCGGGTCATCGATCACGTTGCGGCGCCGGGTCGAGAGCGCGGATGGTGACGGCCCGGGCGCGTGGCAGCTGAAGCTGCCGTGCGGCGATGACCGCCTGGAGTTGGAGTGGGATGCGCCGGACGTTCGGGTGCCGCGCGAGGTCGAGCAGCTGCTGTTGGCGCATACGCGCGGAACGCCACTGGTCGCGGTGGCGACGCTGCGACAGGAGCGCGCGGGAGTGATGGTCGAGCGAAACGGCACGGACGTGGCGACGGTCGTCCACGACACAGTCGAGGTGCTCGAGGACGGGGAGGTGGTCGATCTCTTCGAGGAGTTGGAGGTGGAGCTGGTCGAGGGCAGCCGGGCTGATCTGAAGTGGCTGGAGTCCGAGCTTCGGAGCGTTGGAGCAGTCGATCCAGATGGACGACCCAAGGCGCTGCAAGCGCTGGACGTGCCGGCGAAGAGAGTGTCTGCGAAGCCGAAGAGGCGTTGCGACGAGCAGCTGGCGGCGGCGCTTCGCAACCAGTACTACGAGATCCTTCGCCACGACCCGGGCACGCGGCTTGGCGACCCGGAGCAGCTGCATGACCACCGGGTGGCCATCCGCCGGCTGCGGGCGCTGCTACGCGCGGGCCGGCCGATGCTCGACCGCCAATGGGCAGACGGCCTGCGACATGCGCTCAAGCCGGCCGGCGACGCGCTGGCGCAGGTGCGAGACCTCGATGTGCTCGTGGCCGACGTCGAGCAACGGGCGGTCGGCCTCGAGGACGGCGAGCGGGCGGGCGCGACCGACATCTCCGACCTGCTCCGCGACCGGCGTGCCGGCGCCCAGGCGATGCTCCTTGCGCAGCTCTCCGATTCCCGGTATGTGAGCCTGCTCAATCGCGTCCAGGCGGCAACCGACGAGCCGCGGATCATCGCTCGCGAATCACCCTCAAAGATGCTTGGAAAGGAACACCGCCGCGCCCGGCGCCTTGCCCGGAGTTCACCCGCCGACACGGCCAGCGGCGCCGAGTTACACGAGCTTCGAAAGGCGGTGAAGCACGCCCGCTACGCCGCCGAGCTCGCGGCCGCCACGGGCGTGAAGGGCGCTCGTGGTTACGTCAAACGCGCCAAGAAGGTCCAGGACATCCTTGGCGACCATCAGGACGGCGTCGTCGCCTCGCGCGTGCTTGCCGACATCGACCACGAGCTGCGCCGGCCGTTGGCGCATGCAGCCGCGGACAGCCTCATCGAAGAGCAAGAAGCCCGGAAGCTGGCGGCTCGTAAGGCGCTACCCAGGGCGTGGCGGCGCCTCGACAAGCAAGCGCGAAGGATCAGTTAGGGATCGGTTGAACTGAATGACCGTGTCTACGAGCCTGGTTTGGGGCGTCAGGGCTCCGTGGCCGTCACCGCGCCCTACTGGTAACGGAGTGCTTCCGCGGGATAGATGCGGGCGGCGCGGCGTGCCGGCAGGTACGTGGTGGCCAGGGCGACAACGTAGACCAGGACGAAGATCGCGATCATCATCATCCACGGTGGGTCGAAGGTGAGGTTGCTCCAGCTCGGTTGCTGCTGTGAGTCGTGGACGACGTTGTAGGCGACCGCGAGTCCGAGGATCGTCCCCAGGACGATCGAGGTGAGGGCGATGAAGGACGATTCGATCAGGAAGCTCCACTGCACCATGCGGCGCCTGAAGCCGATGGCGCGGAGAACGCCGATCTGCTGGCGGCGTTCCACCACGGAGCGGGCGCTGATCACGCCAAGGGCGGTCACGCCGACGATCAGGCCGAGCGCCATGAACGCCATGATCAGGCGGTCGAACGTGAGCGAAGCGCCGACCGCGTCAGCGAGCAGCTTGCTGATTGCGTCTGCCTGCATGCCGTTGGCGAGGAACGCTGACTCCAGCGTCGTCGCGGTGGCAACCGGATCGACGCCGCGACGCAGCGCGAACAGGTAGACGGTGGGCCGGGCGCGTGCGCCGAATGCGCCGGCGAGGGTGCGCTGCGAAGTGGAGATACCGGCCATTTCCAGTGGTGCCGTATCCGAGAGAACGCCGATCACGGTCACTCGCAGTTGGCGGCCGGTCTGCGGATCTCGCACGTCCACCGCGACCGGATGGAAGTGCTTGTCCTCGAGATAGAACCCGCGAAGTTGAAACGGTTGCGTGGCGCCGAAGTTCCAGTTGGTGCGGCGCGGAGCGACCGTGCCGTCGACGACGGCGAGGCCAGGATGATCGTGGATTGCGCGCCACACCTGACGATCCGATCCGTATCCGTCGGCGCGGGCGGCCAGGCCATAGGTCGTATGGGTCAGAAAGGAGTCGTCGAGGCCGCGCACGACATAGTCATGACTCTTGCCCGGGGTGCCGACCTGATGTGCTTTCACGGGCAGGAACGACTGGCTGGAGACGACGCTGAAGTCTGCGGGGTTGATGCCGTGCCGGTCCCGGAGGGCTTTTCGCATGTCGGTGATCGGACTGGTGGGCGCGACCGTGGCGCGGACGTCGAAGCCGCCGCCGTATGTGCGCATGTCGTTCATCCCGTTGACGAATGACGTGGTTGTGGTCGCGCCGGTGACCAGGGTGAACACCACCAGGGTGAACATGGCGAGCGTGACCCCGGTGCGGAAGCGATTTCGAAGTGGGTAGGCCATGGACATGCGCAGCACCGGGGCCAGCGGCTTGATCCGTCCAAACACCCAGGTCACCGCGCCGAGGAGCAGGTCGGCGTTGTACATCAAGGCCCACGTCGCGCCGACGACGATCATAATTCCGGACAGAATGAAGATCGAGAAGTCCATGCTGAGCGTGCCGAACAACCAGCGCCCGACCGGGAGCACGAACCATGCCACCAGGGCGCAGCCCGCGGTGGTGCGCGCGATTCGTGGTGGCGCTCCCAGCCGTTCGGCGACCGGGACCGCACCCAACAGGAAGAGCGAGACGCCAAAGCCGAGGGTGATCGCGTTCTTCGCCTGGATCCCCGAGACGATGAGGAGCGCGCCGAATCCGATCGCGACTGCGCCGAGTAGCCACCGTTTTCGGGTGTGCGTCTGGGCAGGCGGGTCCGGGAGATTGCGGATCGCCGTCACGATGTTCATACGGCTGACTCGCCATGCCGACGCGGTCACGACACCAAATGTGAGCAGCATGCCGAGCGCGTAGGCGACGATGACGGTTCGCGCCGTCACCGAGTAGGTGATGTGCAGGCCGCCCTGCTCGTTGAACGCGCCGGCCATGACCAGCACCATCACGTAGGCAACTGCGATGCCGACAAGTGCGCCGACGGCGGCGGCGACGATGTCGTAGGCGACGCCTTCGAACAGGAACATCTCGACCAGGTGGCGCTGGCGCGTGCCAACCGCGCGGGCGATCCCGAGCTCACCCCGGCGCTCCGCCGCGAGCATGATGAAGATCAGAAAGATCAACAGGATCCCTGCCGCGATCGAGAACGAACCGAACGTGGTGAACATCGAGACGAACGCCGCGCCTGTCAGGTCTGCCAGCTTCAGCGTGTCCTGCTTCGTCTTGTTCGTCTGCAGTCCGAGCGGTGTCACCACCGGGCGGAGCAGATTCACCACATGGGTGGTTTGCACAGCTCCGGACACGGCGTCTCCGCGGTTCGACACCAGCACGTACTTGATCCGCGCCGGTTCGCCAAGCAGCCGCTGGGCGGTCGAGAGCTGTGTCAGGGCGGCGGCGCCGTCCGTGCCCGCTCCGTCGAATCGGACGATCGCCGCGACGCGCATGGTGGTGGCACGGTGACCGGCATAGAGCCGCACGACATCGCCCGCGGAGGCGCCCAGCTTCTCAGCCGCCGACCGGTTCAGGTACACCTCGTCCCGAGAGAGGGACGCGAGCGAGACCTGCCGGCCGGTCGTGTCCGTGATCGCACCAAACCCGCCCATATCGGCCGGGCTTGTCCCAAACAACGTGACCTGAGGCTCGGTCTGGCGGCTGCTCAGGTCCTGCGTCGCGATGCTCTCAATGATCGCCGGGGCAACGCCATCCACGAGCGGCGAGGACGATAGCGCTCGGCGGATGACTGCGAAATCGCGTTCCGGGAAGTACCGGACGCCGGTGGCTGCGCCGGTCTGCACCGCGAGGTTGGGCGTGGCTCCTCTCGCCGAAACAAGCTCATCGGTCTGACCCAGTGCGGTCACCGCCGACGACCGGACGGTGCTCGTCATCGTGTCGCCGGTGGCGAGCGCCGCGGCGATCATCGTGGTTCCCAGCATCAGGCCGACGACGATCAGCGCGGTTCTGCCCGGACGTCGCCGTACATTGCGGACTCCGAGGCGGAAGAAGACGCGGTCGCGCAATGCCAGGAGTCCAACAGCCGCGAGTGCAGCCGCCAGGACGGACACCAGGACGAGCTCCAGTGGTCCCATCGGTATGCCGAAAAGCTTGGTCATCAGGCGCTCCTCTCTACCCGAGCGTGACCGCAGGTGCGTCTGCGACGACCACGTCGTACATCTCGCGTCCGGGCGGTGCGCGGTAGAGCGTTACGAACTTGCCGATCTGCTCCGTGTAGAAGCTCCGCGGGCCGCGCAGCCCCGCCTGGGCCGCATCTTCACTACTCCAGAAGGTCAGCGCGAGGACCTTGCCCCCATCAGACAGGAGCACATACGCGCCCTCGTAGCCGTCCTGCTCGTGGAGCGCAGGCACCACGGAGTCCTGGAACAACCGAACCGCCCGCTCCACACTCATGCGGACAGGGTCGACCTCAGCCAATGTCACGCGCGCGATCATGCCGCCACCTCCACCATCTCTTCGTCGACGATCTCTCCGTCCACCATCCGCACGATCCGATCGGTCGACCGGCCCACGCTGATGTCATGGGTCACGACCAGGAACGTCAGCCCACGCTCCCTGTTCAGCCGGCGCATCAAGGCGACGATCTCCTCCGCGTTCTCACTATCCAGGTCGCCGGTCGGCTCGTCCGCCCACACAATCGCGGGATCGTTCACGAGCGCACGTGCGATCGTCACCCGCTGGCGCTGACCACCCGACAACTCCTCGGGGACGTGCGCGGCACGCTCGGCCACGCCAACCATGTCGAGCGCGTCCATCGCTTGGGCACGTGCTTGCCGCGCCGGGACTCGGCTGACGAGCAGCGGTAACTCGACGTTCTCCACCGCGCTCAACACCGGCATCAGGTTGTAGAACTGAAACACGAAGCCCATCCTCCGCGCCCGGTAGTCGGTGCGCTGGTCATCCGACATCGACGCCAGCGACACCCCCTCGATCAGGACGTCGCCGCCGTCGATCCGATCGAGCCCGGACAGGCAATTCAGGAGCGTCGTCTTCCCCGAACCGCTCGGTCCCATGATCGCCAGCATCTCGCCGGTGCGGACCAACAAGGACACACCTCGAAGCGCTTCAACCCGAATCTCGCCCGTGTCGTACCGCTTGTCGACCGCGCGCGCCTCCACGATCACCGCCCGTCCAGACTCCGACGCGGGGGGCGGGAGCGTCTGACCGGGCGCCGTATCCTCATCTCGCTGTCGAACATCAACTGCCATCATCCACCTCCACCAAGCTCTTCGTGCAGTCTCGGCGCCACCCGACCGCCTGCCTTCGGGGGGCTCGCGGATATCGCATGCCAGGAACTACTGATGAAAAGCGGCGCGCGATCGAAGGGATCCCGAGACGTGGCGAAGCCGATGCGCACAATCGCAAGTGGGCGTTCCAGGACTGAACGGCCACACTCGATCGTGCGTAGTTTGCCCGCACAGCTTTCAGCGCCCGCCCCGATGCTCAACCTGTTCGCCGCGACGACGCTGAGGCCGATGAGCCTTACAGCGACAGCCCGGTCGATCCCCGGCACACTCCGCCAGGAGGTCCTCATCGACGGCTGCCACCGCCTGATCACGGACGAGCCGGAGCGGTTGGGCGGCGATGGCAGTGCTCCCGCGCCGCATGAACTGGTGCCGGCTGCGGTGGCGGCTTGTGTGGCGACGTCGCTGGTCATGTACTCGCGCGCGAAGGGCTGGGATCTGGGCGACGTATCGGTCGATGTCGACTTCGACAACGGCGCGACGCCTCGCTGCTTCGACGTCTCGATCCGTATAGGCGGCGATGTCAGCGACGAGCAGCTCGAGCGGTTAGAGAAGGTCGCCCGCGCGTGCCCCGTTCGCCGCTCGTTCGAGGTCGGCGCCGACTTCCGCGACACAATCGTGCGCACGGTCGTGCGCAAGGAGGCGGCGTGAGCAGGACGAGGATCGTCATTCTCGGGACGACTGAGAGGAGACCGACATGACCACCACCCTGATCTCCGACACGCCGGTCGACCTCGACGCCGAGGGCTTCCTTACCGGTCCCCAGCAATAGAACGAGCGGGTCGCCGACGGGATCGCCCGCCGGTACGGCATCCCAATGTTGACCGACCGACACTGGTTGGTGGTTCGTTTATGCGCGAGCGGTACCTCGCCACCGGCACCGCACCTTCGCTTCGCTCGCTCGGCAAGGAGTCCGGCGCCGTGCCATGCCGCCCACCGGTGAGGATAAGGAGGCCGATCGCCGGAGCTCAGTTCTCGACCTTGAAGGAGTATCGCGCCTGGTCGACGTCCCCGTCGACGTCGTTGCGCGCAGGCTCGCAGCAGCGCAGCGAGCGGCGGCCGTTCCGGCGAATGCAATCCACGGCCGCGGCGACCGGCGTTGGTCTAGCTCATGTGAAGATGATCTGGCCGCCGGCGGCGAGGTGGTAGAACTCGCCGACGGTGATGATGTCGTCGACCTGTTCAATGAAGTCGCCGCGGTCGAGCCCAAACAGATCGACCGATGCCTTGCAGGCATAGAGGCCGCCGCCTGAGTCGGAGATCATCTCGACGAACTCCGGGATGGGCGGGATGTCGAGTTCCTCCATCTTGTTCGCCAGTTGGTGGGTGACGAGCGTCGACATTCCGGGGAATCCGCCGAGCCAGGTAGCGAGGTGGAGTCCGGGCTCGCCGACGGTGGCGACCTTGACGTGGTCGTGCTTGGTCTTGTGGATGGCGTCGAGGCCGAAGAAGGTGAAGAACAGGTTGGCCTCGATCCCCTCCATGCGCGCGCCGTTGGCCATGATCAGGCCGGGGTAGACGCCCTCCAGCGATCCTCGCGAAACGATGATGGAGACCTTGTCGATGGTGTCGCTCATGGTTGGAGTCCTCCTGGTGGTCAGATGCAGCCGCGAGGCTTGGGGATGCCGCCGATCTTGGCGGCCAGCTTCGCTGGGCCCTTGGGAAACAGCTGGTACAGCTCCTTGATGGGGACGCCGGAAGCCTTGCCCAGCGTCCGGATCGACGGTGCGGCGCCGGTCTCGAGGTAGGTGGTGCGCATGAAGTTGACGACCTGCCAGTGGCGGTCGGTGAGGGCGTCGATGCCGTTCGCCCTTGCGATCTCGACGGCCATCTCAGGGGTCCAGACGCCGGGATTCTCCAGGAACCCCTCAGAG
The DNA here is from genome assembly GCA_963737445.1 of uncultured Actinomycetes bacterium. Classification (GTDB taxonomy): domain Bacteria; phylum Actinomycetota; class Thermoleophilia; order Gaiellales; family JAICJC01; genus JAICYJ01. Next base: position 183,888 of record CAVTSO010000019.1, read on the forward strand.
TCGACGCTGACGACGGTGTCGGCGATGGTTGCGGTGGGCATGTCAGGCCTCCGGTGGTGGTGTGGTGGGTTCGACGGGGTGCTTGCCGGCCGTCGACATCTGGCTGGGGATGCCGGGGATGTCGCGGCCGGGCAGCAGCAGGTGCCAGTAGAACCACTGGAACATCAGCTTGCCGATGTGGTTCAGGTGTGACTCCTTGAGCAGCGGGAGAGGTCCCAGGCCCCGTGCGGGGAAGCGTCCGGGCAGCGGCTCGGTGTCGTAGTTGAAGTCGATCAACAGCGCCTTCCGAAAGCCGGTCTCGATGAAGCAGTTGGCGTGGCCGTCAAATTCTCCCTGCAGCGCCTCGCCGGTCAGGTGGCGGCGGACGTTCTCGGTCAGGACGTCCGCCTCGAAGTGCGTGACCGAGCCCGCCTTTGAGGTCGGCAAGTTGGTGGCGTCGCCGATCGCGAAGATGTTCGGCGCGGCCCTCGCCTGCAGGGTGTGCGGATCGGCGTTGACGAAGCCAAGCTCGTCGCCGAGCCCGCTTGAGCGGGCGATGAAGCTCGCCCCGCCGTGCAGCGGGATCGTGACCAGCAGGTCGAATCCGACCTCACGCTCGTCGTAGCTGATCAGCCGACCTCCAGGACCGTCGACCTCGCCCGCTGCGAACTCGGTCACCAGGTCGATGCCCTTCTCCTCCAGCAGGCCGCCCAATCGCTGCGAGGCGACCGGCTTGGTGAACGCACCGTCGAGGGAGGTGACGTAGGTGATCTGGCAGTCGCCACGGACGCCGCGATCGTGCAGGTACCAGTCGGCGAGGAACGCGAACTCGAGCGGAGCGACCGGGCACTTGATCGGCAGGTCAACCATGTTCACCACCAGCCGCCCGCCCTCAAAGCCGCGAAGCGCCTCGCACAGCGCGGCCGCGCCGGCAGGGTCATAGAACGTGAAGACGTTCTCCATCCAGCCCGGGCCGGTCATGCCCTCCGTCTCCTCAGGCAGCAGCTGAGCGCCTGAGGCGACGATCAGCACGTCGTACCCGATCGACTGACCGTCGCTCAGGCGCACCGCCTCCGCCTGCACGTCCACCTCGGCGACCTCCGCCTGTCGGAACTCGATGCCGTCGTGGAGCTGGGCACACCGCGATCGAACGAGCTCCGTTGGCTGGGCAAGTCCGAACGGGACGAACAGCAGGCCGGGTTGGTAGACGTGTGTGTCGTCGCGGTCGACGACGATGATCTCGGCCGCGTCGCGATCGTAGACGCGGCGTAGCCGATTGGCCATGATGGTTCCGCCGGTGCCGCCGCCGAGGATCACGATGCGGTGACTCACGCTTGATTCAACCTTTCCGTCGCTATCGATCTCAGTATCACCACGCGTCGATGCGCTCGCATCCGGCTATCCCCCGACACCGTCTGCGGGGGATCCCTGTGCTGGACATCTCTCCGATGAGCGCCCGAGGTCAGGAATGGCCGAACCGGACGTCGGGCAGGAGCCGGTCGGCCCAGCGGGGCAGCCACCATGCCCATGGGCCGAGCAGTCGCAGCGCGACGGGGACCAAGACGAGCCGCACGAGCAGCGCGTCGAGCAGGACGGCGACGCCGAGGATGACGCCCATCTCCTTGGGTGGCAGCGGCCCGGAGAGGGCGAAGGTGAAGAACACGGCCACCATCACCGCGGCGGCGGCGAGGATGACGCGGCCGGAGTGGGCGACGCCCCCGATCATCGCTTCGTGTGCGTCGCCGGTGCGGTCGTGGTGTTCCTTGGCCGATGCGAGCAGGAAGACGGTGTAGTCCATTGAGATTGCAAAGATCATGGCGAAGAAGAACACCGGTCCCCAGGCGTCGAGGAATCCCTGGGACTGGAAGCCCAGCAGCGATGCGCCGTCGCCGTTCTGGAAGATCAGGCGGGCGACACCGAATGCGGCTGCCGTGGCGAGCAGGTTGGTGAGCACGCCCACGAGTGCGATCACGGGCGCCTGGAGCGCGACCAGCAGGAGCAGGAAGCCGAGCGCCAGCACGACGCCGATCACCTCGGGTGTGGCCCGCGCGAGCGCGGCTTCGAGGTCGTGGTTCTCGGCAGCTGCCCCGCCGATCAGCACGCCCGCTGGGAGGTTCGCGCGGAGCCGGTCGATGGTGGCACCCATGGCGGGATTGGAGGGGTCGCTGCCCGGCACTGCCTGGATCAATGCGAGTCCGCCGGCGCGGTCGAGCTGGGCCGGCATCACTGCGGCAATTCCCGCGTCGGCAGAGAGGACGCGAACCACATCGGCACGGTCGGCTGCCGGGGTGACCACCTGGAGTGAACCAGGAGCCCCCGGCCCGAAGGCGGCCGCCACCTGCGTGTACCCCACACGAGAGGTGTCGCTGGTGGGAACCACCTTGATCGAGGGCATGCCGGTGCGAATGCCCACGATCGGAGCGGCGAGGAGCAGGAGGACGGCCAGCGCCATGCCACCGAATGCCAGCGGGTGGCGCCAGAGGCGCTCGGCCCAAGCGGCGAAGCGAGGGGAGCGGTGCTCGCCAGAGTGCACCCAGCGCAGCGAAAGCCGGTCAACGCGCGGTCCCAGCCAGGACAACACGGCGGGCAGCAGGGTCAGCGCGGCCGCCAGCACGAACACCACCGAGACCATGATTCCGAGAGCCATCGAGCGGAATGCGGGGCTGGGGACGAGCATCACCGCCGTCAGTGAGACCAGGACTGTGACGCCCGAGAAGAGCACGGCCTTGCCTGCCGTGTCCATGGTCACTGCCGTCGCCTCCACAGACGACATGTCCGAGCCGAACAGTGCCGCCCGGTAGCGGGCAACGATGAACAGCGCGTAGTCGATGCCGAGCGCGAGCGCGAACATGAGTGCGAAGTTCATCGCCCAGATCGAGACGTCCGCCACCTGCGCGCCTAACGCGAGCACGCCGGCGCTGGCAACGAGACCAGTTATCGTCAGCATCAGCGGCAGGCCGGCGGCGACCAGCGACCCGAACGCGAGCACCAGGATCGCCAGCGTGACCGGCCAGCTGAACAGCTCGGAGCGCATCATCGCGGTGCGGTTGGCGGTGTTGAAGTCGGACCACATCGCCGAGGCGCCGGTCGCGTTCACGCTTACGTCGGCTGAGCCGGCGGCGTGCAGCTTGCCCTTGAGGCGGTCGGCGGCGGCGACCATCTGGGTCGGATTCTGGGCGGCGCCGCCCATCACGATCGCCGTGTGCCCGTCATGGGACAGGGAGACGCCGGCCCGCGGCGGCAGCACCGAGACGATCGCCGGATCCGAGCGCAGGATCCCCTCCGCGCGTGCCACGGCGGCGGCAAAGGCTGGGTCGGACGCTGTCAGTCGCGGTGAATGCACGACCACCATCAGCGCCGTCGAGCTCTGCCCGGCGAAGTGCTGCTGGATCAGGCTTCGCGCCTGCACCGACTCGGAGCCATTGGCCTGCCAGCCGGCGCCGGAGAGCGCCGTCTCCACCCGCGGTGCGAAGAAGCCGAAGGCGACCGCGATCGCGATCCATGCCAGCACCACCGAACGGGTGTGCGTGGCGGTGAAGCGACCAAGCCGACCGATCGGCCCGACCACCGGGCTCATCGGGAGCACTCCTCGAGCCCGGCCACTCGCCGCAGGATCAGAGAGGCTGGACAGTCGCCGGCGATCACGTACAGCCACTGGTTGACGCCCGCGAAGGCGACCAGCACTAAGAACCACGGGCTGACGACGGCCGAGAGCAGCGCACCGATCAAGACCACGCTGCCCGCCAAGCCGAACAGCACCCGCTCCAGCGACGCCGGCTGCCGAAACCGCTTGGCGGCGCTCACGACTCCGCCTCCACCGGCTGGTGCGCTGGGTCGAGCAGCAGTGCCAGCTCGGCCACCGATTGCTGCAGCGATCCGCACACCGTCTCGCACAGGTCGAACACGCTCTGATCGGAAATGGCGTAGACGGTGCGGGTGCCCTGCTTGCGCCGAGCGACGATACCCGCCGCGTGCAACACGGCCAGGTGCCGTGACACATTCTGCTGCGTCGCGCCCAGCGCATCTGTCAACTCACCGACCGACGCCTCCCCTGCGCGGAGGCGGTCGAGCAGCTTGATCCGCAGCGGCTCGCCGATCACGCGGAAGCGCTCGGCGATCAGGTCGACCAGCGGGTCAGGCAGTGGGTTGGGTGCTCGCATTCGACTCCTCCTCTACTCGTGAACATTTGTATACTACTACACAACTGCAGATTTGTAAAAGAGCCAGCTGCCCCCGACGCCCAGAGAGAGGACCATATGGAAAGCACGCACACCAACAGCCCCACGACGCGCCCTATCTACACCACCGGATCATGGACACCCTTCCCGGAGCACGAGCAGGGGTTCTTGGATGCTTGGCTCGAGTTTGCGCAATGGTCGATGCGGATGCCAGGTGCGGGCTCAGCGCTCCTAGCGCGCGACCAGCGCAACCCCGCGCGGTTCGTGAGCTTCGTCGCCTGGGACAACCTCCAAGCCGTCCATGCATGGAAGACATCGTCGGGCTTCGGACCTCGGATGGCCCGGGTGCAGGAGCACATCGACATGTTCGGGCCCACAGAACTCGAGGTCGTCGCCGCCGTCCCTGCCGAGGTCCGACTGCTGCATGAGGCCATCACGGCGTGACGAAAGTACCGGCCGAGCTGATCGTCTACGGCTGGAGCTGCCCCGCCTGCACCCAGGCAAAGGCGGTGCTCGACCGGTTCGGCATCCCCTACGAGACCCGAGCCATGACGGACTTGCCGCGCCGGCACGGCAGGGTGATCACGATGCCGCAGATCGTCATCGATGACGAGCTTCTGGGTGGTGGCCTCAACCAGCTACTCAAGCTCGCCCGCTCCGGCGGCCTCGAGCGCCTCGCCCAAGGCCAGATCGATCCGTGGGTGCAGATCACGCGTCGGATCGGCCGCGGTCACCAAGTGGTGCTACGCGACGCACTGGGCCGCACCCAGATCACCCGCCGCGCCGCCAGCCGCGCCGAAGCACTCGAGATCGCCGCCGCGCTGGTCGGCGACCCCGCCGCCGAGCCGTGATGTCCTAGCTCGCCTTGAGGGCCGTCACCAGGCCATGATGGCCAGCTACTCTCGGTGTGGCGCGATGCGTCGTGCTACTCCGATCGCGAGCGGGCCGCGCTGCGATGGTGCGAAGAGGTGACGCTGATCGCGCAGACCCCATGCCTGCGACGCCGCGTACGATGAGATCGAGCGCTGGTTCTCCGAAGACGAGGTCGTCGCCCTCACCGACGCGATCATCTCGATCAACGGCTTCAACCGCTTGTCGGTCGCGTTTCGCCAGCCGGTGGATGAACCGCAGCGCCCGCCGTTGAAGCCGCGAGCTGCAGACGGCTCTCGCTCTCCTTTCTTGCTTGCGCCGCACGAACTCTACGGACACCCCTCCACCCCACTTGCATCCGTGAGGGCGCGGATGTCCACGAGATCCTCCGTTTCAAGCCAGCGATCGAGGGTGCGCCCGAGCAAGCTCGTGGAGCCGCGGATTCAGGGGCGCCATCGGCCCGCGGCTCGTAGGTCACTGGCGTCGCTAGCAGTCGGGTCAAGCAATCGCGGCGCACTCCGTAATTTCTCCTCCTTCGGATAGGCGCCGGCCCCCATGCGCGCCGAGCCGCGCGATGCGAGGCTGGAGGCAATCCAGATCCAGCGGAGGTGACAATCATGGCCAGCCAAACACAGTCCGCACCCCATTCGCTAGCCGCACTCGAGGTTTCGAACTTGTGGCGTCACCTAGGGTGGTTTACGGTCGGAAGCACCGTCGCGTTCCTGATCCCCTACGTCGGGATCACGGTGCTCGACCTACAGCACGACGTCTTCTACCTCGCCTACTTCGCGCTGACGCTCGCACTGCTGGCGGCCTACGCCCGCACTGAGCATGTCGACGTGCGCGATCTCTTCACCCGCAACTGGATCGCGAGCGTCGGCATCGGCGTCGTCACCGCGATCTTCCTATGGCGCAACGTGATCGCCAATAGTTCCGCGACACCACGACCGCACGGCGCCTACTTCGCATTCGAACTGCTCTGGCGCGGCATCGGCTATGGCACGATCGACGCGCTGCTGCTCACCGCCTTCCCCTGCGCAGTCGCCTACGCCATCCTGCGTGGCCGAACCGGTGGGGTTCGTGGGCGGATCCGGTTCATCGCGCTCGCACTCCCGCTGATCTGGGTGATCACCGCCACCTACCACCTCGGCTACCCACAGATCCGCCAGGACGGGCTCGGTCGGCCGGAGACCGGCAACACGATCATCTCAGTGCCGGCGTTGCTGACCACAAATCCCGCCGGCTCGGTGGTCGCCCACGTCACCATGCACATCACCGCAGTCACCCACTCGTACGAGACCCGCGACTACCTACCTCCACAGACGTTCGTGACCTCGAAGTAACCCGCAGCCAGGCGCTCACCGGGCCTCTCAACGTGACCTGGCGCATATCTGGCAGGGCCGCTATCGTCTACCCGCCGAACTCGAGCGGCAGTTTCAGGTCGCGCCGGTCTTCAAAATCGGCATCACGCGCACCAGCGGAGCGATGGCGCCGCTCACCCGCAGCGAGAATCGCGACCGGTCGGCCGCCACGACCACCACTCCTTCGATGCCGGCGAACGGCGATGGGCTGACCGGAGCGGGAAACCGGACTTCGACCCGCTGCGGCGCGCTCTGGCGGAGATGCTCGACCGTATCGGTCGCGACCAGTGTTCCCGATCGGATGATCGCCACCTGATCCGCCAGCCGCTGCACCTCGTCCAACTCGTCTCCGGCTTGGACAAAGCCAACCTGATCAGGATGAGCGTTGTCGTCCGGCAGGTCGCATCCGGCGGTGGTGTCTGATCGTGGCTTCCCCGATGGCGGCGCAGGCGACGAGTGCGGCGAGGACACCGAGTTGGGCTGGTATGTGGGTCGCGGCGTAGGTGATCAGCGCGACGAGCGAGCCCATACAGGCGACGGCTCCGGCGAGCGATAACCCGAGGCTGGTGGGTGTGCGTGCGACGAGGCGGACGGCGGCGATGTTGACGGCTGCGAAGATGATCAGGAAGCCGGCCGAGCCCATCAGGCTGATCCCTTCGATGTCGACGGTGTTGACGATCACGAGGGTGCCAAGCGTGGTTGCGATCAGGCCGCCGATGGGGCGGTTCCAGATCGGCGTGCCGAGCCTGTCGGGCAGCTCTCCTTCGCGTGCCATGAGGTAGGTGAACTTGGCGGCGCCGTAGAGGGTGGCGTTGATCGCACTGGCGGTTGAGACGACCGCGGCGACCGCGATCAGCTTGAAACCGGCGCTTCCCAGGAACGGCCGGGCGGCCGCGGCAAGGACGTAGTCGCGTTGGGTCGCGATCGTGGCCGGCGCCAGGTTGCCGACGGCGACCAGGGCGACCAGAACGTAGAGGATGATCACACTGCCGATCGAGATCAGGTAGGCGCGTGGTAGCGTCCGCTCGGGGTCACGCGCGTCCTCGGAGGCGTTGGCGATCAACTCGAAGCCCTCGTAGCCGAGGAAGATCAGCGTCCCCGCGTAGACGATCGGGCCGAGTGAGGGAAACCCGGAAGGAGCGATCCGGCTGGGGTCGACCTCGAGCAGACCGCCCAGCACAAAGGCGGCCAGCACCGCCAGCTTGAAATAGACGAGCACCGCCTCGCCGCGGCCGACGACCCGCGCGCCAAGAAGGTTGAACGCCGCGAAGCTGACGATCACCATGCTGCCCAGGATCTGTCGCCATTCGCCGTTGGGATCCAGGCCCAGCAACGCAGCCAGGTAGGCGCCGAAGGCGACCGCGTAGAGGCCCAGCATGACGAAGTAGCTCAACCACAGCAGCAGGTTCAGCGGCCCGGCAATCCTGGTGCCGAATGCACGATCGAGGAAGGCGGCCGTGCCGCCTCGGCTCGGGATCAGCACTGACAGTCGCGCATACGACCAGCCGGTCAAGGCCGCGACGGTGCCGCCGACCAGAAACGAGAGGTATGCCCCGGCCCCGGCGATCTGCACCGTCAACCCCAGCACCGAGAAGATGCCGCCGCCGACCATCCCGCCGATCCCGATCGAGACCAGCGCGGCGAGACCCAGGGGCCCGCCCGCGAGTTGTGGTTTGCGATCCACCGGCACGCAACGATTCCAGCGCGCAACGCATGGTGCAAGGGGCGGAGTGGCGACCTCCTGATCGCGGCAACCAATCGCCGGGTGAACCCGGCCGCTCCTATGCTGCTTTGATGCTTGGACTGCCGAGCGGGGTCGAGGCGTGCCTGTCTGATCTGGATGGGGGTGCTGACGCAGACGGCGCGCGTGCACGCGGCGGCGTGGAAGGAGAGGTTCGATGCCTTCCCGTGCGAGCGTGCGGAGCAGCACAGCGGGTCGTTCGTGCCGTTCGATCCGGTTGCCGACAACGATCGCTACCGGGATGGCGAGTTGCGCAATGAGGGGGTGCGCTCGTTCCTTGCCGCGCGCGGCATCGAGCTGCCCAGCGGCGATCCGGACGATCCGGTGGGTGCGAAGAGCGTGGCGGGGCTGGGCAATCGCAAGACCGACCACGACGGCTTCCAACGCCTCGTTCGGGGATTCGGATTCCTGATCCCCGGCGTAGTCCGCGTGTTCGACGCCGCAGAGGCGTGGATCATCCACCCCGATTGAGCACGTCAGCCCCGGACGGTGTGGCACAGACGGGTCGGCGCTATCCGGCCAGAGCCGAGGCGGACTCACCAGCCTCGCGGTCGAGCAGCGCGTAGGTGGCGAGCTTGACCCGGTCAAGCAGGAGCATCCAGACGAGCGCGTAGCCCCAGGTGAGCGCTGCATGGCGCCACGGAAGCGGCGTCATCAGGATGCCCGACACGGCGATCAGGGTGGCCAGGATCTGGGTACCCAGCACCGCGATCAGCAGGATCGGGGCCGGGCGGACGGACCAAAGCGGGCCGCGGTCCCCGATGAGTAGCAGTCCAAACGACTCGACCACGCCCACCAGGCCGAGCGCGGCTACAAGCGTCATGACGTCGTGCATCTGCCGGCGTTCCGCCTGACGCGACAAGTCCCGACCGAGCTCGCTGCGAGCAACAAGCGGACGCCCCCACGCCGACATCCGCCAGCGCTGGCACACGCCTCGCTCAGTTAGCCAGCGTCGCGGGATTCGTCGCCTGGATGCTGCCAGAGACATCGCAGCTTGCCGCCAGCGTGTTGAAGACCGTTCCCTGCCTGACGATGTTGCGATGCAGAAGGTCAACCCGATCGGGCGGCTCATCGGTGACAACAGCGAGCTCGTAGCGGATCTCGGTGAACCGCGGCGGTGTCTGCTGGCGCTTCGCGCGGACGGTGATCGAGGCGCTGTCATAGCGAAACGGCAGCATCCCAGCGAACCGTTCGACGTTCTTCAGCACGCACGCAGCAAACGCCGCGGCCAGCAACTCAGCCGGCCCGGGCAACTCAGAAGCCGGCATCGCCGAACTGTCGAACCGGATCGTCTCACCCGCGCAGCGCGCCTCCGAAACACCGAGACACGGTGCCTGCGGTGATCTCATACTCCATCGGCAAGGACGACAAGGCGAACCTCCCTCTCTCTGGGATTCCCCCAGTATGCGCGAGGCACGTTCCGGCCGCATCCGCGCCTCTTCTGACCCGACGGTGCGGACAATCCGCAGTCCGACTGGCGTATCACGGGCGGTCGGCCGCGGCTCACCACTCGCGTGGCCCCCGCCTCAAGTGTTCACTCGGCGTGGCTGCGGTCCGCCGCTCTCGTGTCAACCACTCGCATAAGCAACGCGGCCCTACGTCGTCGCCTCCATCAGCTCAGCTGCGAATCGTTCGTAACGCGAGGCACCCGTTCGTTGGGCGAAGGCCAGCACGGCGCGGCGGTGATGGTCGGCGTCGGCCGTTCGCCCCTCGTCGCGCGCCCTGGCGGCGGCGAGCAGGTGCACGTCGGCGGCCAGCGGTTGGCTGCCGATCCGCTCGTACGCCGCTGCGGCATCCGCGTAGCTCTGGTCGGCCACCTGCAGGATCGCGCCTCGCCAGCGCGAGGCGTTCGGCAATAGCAGCCCCGCTTCCCGGATCCGTTCGTGCCGGCTGTGGATCGCCAGGGTGGTAGTGATCTCGCACAGCTCGATCGCACGGTTGGCGATGCCATCGGTGTCCTGCCAGCGGGTGAGGAAGCGCTCGCAGGTGGCGAGGGCCTCGGTGTCCTCGCCCTCGGCGGCGTGGCAGCGTGCCCGCAGCGCGAGCCCGTAGTAGAGGAACTCGTCGTTGGAGACGGCAGCGGCCAGCTCCTGGAGCGAAGCGGCGTCGGCGAACGCCTCGCGGATTCCACCGCGGGCGAGGCTGATACGGCCGCGGACGGTCTGGATCTGGGCGACACTGAAGTCGTTGTCTGGATGGAGCACATCGCCGATGAGGCCTTCGGCGGTGTCCCAGTCGCCGGCGTGGTAGGCCTGATAGGCCTGCTCAAGGCTGATCCAGTCGATGCTCCCGGAGTCCGCCATCCGGCGGCTCCACTCAGCGCCGGTCTCGTACGCAGCGTCTGCTCTGGGCATGTCTCCAAGCCCGCGCAGCGCGTCCGCGAGGTTTCCGTAGACGTCGATGGTGCGGTGATCGGGGTGGTGGATGAGGACCTCGGCGGCCGTGTTCAGATCGTCGGCGCCGCCCGGGTCGCCGAGCGAGCTCTTGGCGATACCGTGCACCATCAGCAGGTGTGCCCGGCCGGCGTGGAGGCCGGCGCGATCGGCGAGCGGCAGGATCTCGCCGGTGAGCGCGACCGCCTCTGCGGCCCGTCCCGATACCACCATGGCGAATGCCTGGTCGGAGGCGATGTGGCACATGATGTTGCTGGGCGGCACCCGCGCCGCGTACTCGGCGCCGCTTCGGCGATGCGCTACGGCGTCGGTGGCCGAGTGGCCGTGGTGCTCGCACCACTTGCCGAACATCCGCTCGATCCGGGCCGCGCCCTCCCAGTGCTCGGCCCGGAGCTGGGCCACGAGCGCCGCGTCCAGCAGCAGCTGGTCGCACGTGTCGTCGTGGTACCGAGCCGTCGCTTCGCTCAGCAGGAGCTCGGCGCGAGCGGCCGAGTCATCATCCTCCGTAAGGCCAAGCGCGGCCCGGTAGTGATCGCCCGCAGCCTGGTGGGCATAGGTGGCAGCGGCGTGGTCGCCGGCCTCGACGTAGGCGGCTCGCGCCCGGGGCCGGATCGCCGCCGTGTCCTTGCCCATGTGTTCGAGCAGCGCCACCGCTGACGCGTAGTGGCCGGCAAGCAGCTCGGCCCGGTCGCCGCGCCCACCCGGCAGCGCCTCGAGCCATCCGGCGACGGCCAGGTGCTTTCGGGCGCGGTCGGCACGGCGAATCTGCGAGTAGGCGACGTCCTGGGTCAGCGCGTGGCCGAAGGTGAACTCGACCTCCCCGGCCATCGAGCTTCGCCGCAGCGGCTGCACGAACTGCTTCCGCTCGAGGGAGCCGAGGAGGGCCTCCACCTGCTCCTGCGAGCGCTCTTCGAGAGCGCGCAGCGCGCCTGACCAGGCCGTCCTTCCGATCACCGCGGCGTCCTGGATCAAGGCCTTCTCATCGGCCGTGAGCGTGTCCAGACGAGCCGCGATGATGCCATGGATCGACTCGGGCAGACCCTCCACCTCACCGGTCAACTTCCAGCGGCCGCCGGGCCGGCGTACGAGCATGCCGCGATCCTGCAGCATGCGGACGTACTCCTGCACATAGAGTGGGTTCCCCGCGGCCCCGTCCAGCAGCGCGTGCTCGGCCGGGGACGGCAGCTGCGCCTGATCGAGCAGGTCCCGGATCAGGCGCGCCATGTCACCCCCGGCGAGAGGCCGCGGCCAGATCGTGGTCGCACCGGGCACCGTCGCCGCCCCCCACTGCGGGCGGCGCTCGGAAAGCTCGGGCCGCGAGGTGCAGACGATCAGCAACGGCACCGCACCGGCATGCTTCGCGATCAACTCGATGAAATCCAGCAGCGCATCGTCCGCCCAGTGGATGTCCTCAAACACAAGCACGGTCGGCCCATCCTCGGCCAGCGCTTCCACGAATCGCCGCCACGCCGCGAACGCCTCGACCCGATCGCCCTCACCCGGGTCCGCCACGGCTTCCAGACCGACCAGCGGTCCCAGCTCACGCGTCACCCAGCTGCGATCGCGGTCGTCCAGGATCACGCGATCCACCGCATCGCTCAGCTTGTCCCGGGCAACGCCGACGCCATCCGATTCGAGGATGCCGGCCTGGGCCTTCACGATCTCACCGAGCGCCCACACCGCGCCACCGCTGCCGTAGGGAAGCGAGCGGCCCCGCCGCCAGGTCACCAGATCGGGCAGGGCGTCAACGTGGTCGTGGAGATCCTCGACCAGGCGAGTCTTTCCGATCCCCGGCGGGCCGACCACCGACACCAGCTGTGTCAAGGGCTCGTGGCGCGACCGCTCGAACGCCTCACGCAGCTCCAGCGCCTCGATGTCCCTGCCCACCAGCGGCAACTGGTCACGGTGTCGTTCCGGCACGATCGAGCGCGGCGAGACGGCCGCCCACACCGCGACCGGCTGAGACTTTCCCTTCGCGGCGATCGCCTCGTGCTCGCGATACTCGATCTCACGGCTAGTCGCCCGATGCGTCCATGTATCCACCAGGACGCCGTCCGTCGGCGCGGCCGCTTCCAGCCGCGCCGCCGTGTTGACCACGTCGCCGATCGCGTCGGGATGACCATCGGCGGGCGGCGTGACCAGCGCCTCGCCGGTCGTGATGCCGACCCGCACGTGCAACCCGCCTGGCAGATCGCCGACGCGTGCACAAATCGAGAGGCCGCAGCGGACTGCTCGCTCGGGATCGTCCTCATGTGCTGTCAGCGCCCCGAACAACGCCATCACGCCGTCGCCGGTGAACTTCGCTACCAGCCCGCCCGGACGCTCCACCTGCTCACGCAACACGGCGAAGTAGGGTTCTAGGAACCCCTCCACGTCCTCGACATCCAAGCCCTCCGAGCGCCGCGTGAACCCGGCCAAGTCGGCGAACAGGATGCTCACGACCCGCCGCTCACGCCGCTCAGCAGTCGACGCCGGCGCAAGCAGAGCCCCGCACTCCCCGCAGAACTTGTTCGTCTCCGGGTTCTCCACACCACACTGCAGACAGACCACCATGACGCCAAGTCTACGGACAACCACACCCCGGCGGCACGCAAGCCTGGCCGACCGTTGAAGCCCAACGACGTGTTGACAGACGATGGAGGCGGTGGGAGTCGAACCCGCGTTTCGAATCCTCCAGGTAGGCCGCGGCGCCCGGGCGGTGATACAACCGAGCATCGACGTCGGAGCCTGTCCCTCAGGCAGTTCGGTCCACGTCCGTCTCGACGGTCATCCGGCGGCGAGCCACTCGAAGATCGGGCCGTCGTCGAGTGCGTGGCCGCGTTCCGGCACGACATGCAGCTCGGCTCCAGGGATCCGCGCCGCCATGTAGCGCGCATGCGCGACCGGCACGAGCCGGTCGATTTCGCCTGCCCACACGGCTACCGGCGTTGGGATCTCCCCCAGCTCGAACCCCCACTGGGCGACGAACGCCAGGCTATCGTCGACCCATCCGGCCCCCGAGACCACCATCGACTCGGCCAAAGCGCGCTCCAGCAGCGCACGCGCCTCCGGCGTCCCGTAGTACGCCTGACGGTCGGGTTCGGGCAACTCTGCGCCCCACTCGTCCATGACCGCCGTGCCAACGTCCCGGGTCTGGGCGACGAAGGGCTCAACGTACTTCTCCATCGCGCTGCGGCCGCGCAGTGCGATTTCGAACTCTGCGACGCTGAGCTCGTTCAGTTCGTCGTAGAAGTCGAGACCTGGTGCGCCGAAGGGTCCGATTCCAACGACGCACGCCGTGCGTGTGATTCGGTCGCCGAGCAGTCCGGCGCAGGCCAGCGAGTGCGGCCCACCGCCGGAGACGCCGTAGACGCCGAACTGGTCGATCCCAAGCGCATCGGCGACCGCGGCCGCGTCGGCGGCCGCGGTCGCGACCGCCCGGCCGATCAAACGATCGGAGCGGCCGTAGCCGGCCCGGTCGAACATGATCAGGTCAACGCCGAGCTGCTCGAGTACCGGCACCGAGCCTGGCAGGTCGAGCCGGCAGCCGGGAGTGCCGTGGTGCGCGATCACCGGCGTGCCGCCGGCCACGCCCCAGCGGGCAACGGCAATCCCGCGTCCGTCGGCGGTAACAATCTCGGTCTCGCTACGAGGATCGGGGAGCACAGTCATACGTTCGCCTCCACCCGTCCGGGCGAGTCCAGTGACACGATCAGGCCGTCGCCGTCACGACGGACGCCGTACCTCCGCACCCGCATCTGACCGTCGGCGGGACAGGCACCCGTCGCGATCTCGAAGTCCCACTTGTGCCAAGGGCAGCGGATCAGTGCGCCCTCCTCGCCCAGCTCCAGCTTGCCGTCGCTGGCCACCCGAATGTCGGTGACCACCTCGCCTGCCGAGCAGAGTGGCGCCCCGCGGTGCGGGCAGCGGTCGGCGAGCGCATGGAACTCGTCGCCGACCCGAACCACGCCGATCCGGTGGTGACGGATCTCGATGATGCAGATCTCACCCTGCTCGGGTAGCTCGGCGGCGGCGACGCGCACCTCCCTCGGCCCGGCGTCGCTCATGCCGTCACTGGGACCGAGAGATGGAACAGCTCGGCTGCGTTCTCGAACGCCACGGCATCGCGGATCTCCTCCGGGAGCATCCGCAGGGTCTGCGTCGGCTCGTCGAAGTCCCAGTGCGGATAGTCGCTTGCGAACATCAGCGTCTGGTCCGGCCGGAGGTGCTTGATCACAGGCCAGAGCGCCGTGTCGTCGGCCGGTGTTTCGAGCGGCTGGGTGGTGAAGCGAACCGACTCCCACACGTACTCCGACGGCAGCCTGCGGCAGTACGGCACCTCCGTGCGACACGCCTTCCAGTCCGCGTCGAGCCGCCACAGATAGCCCAGGAACGGCACTACGCCACCCTCGATCATCACCAGCTTGGCGCCCGGGAACCGCTCGAACACGCCCGACAGGAGCACGGACGCAAAGTGCCCGTACATCCCCGAGCCACACAGCACGTGGTACTCGGCATAGGTATCGGGCTGTCCGGCCGACGTCACCGGCGGGCTGATGCCGACCCCGTCGAAGTGGGTGTGCACCGCCACCGGCAGGCCGTTCTCGGCCGCCGCCTGCCAGATTGAGTCATAGATCACGTTTCCATAGGGCACCCGGGCCCCGCCCGGCAAGAACACGCCGACGAAGCGGTCGTCTGCCGCCCTCCGGCGGATCTCGGCGGCAGCGGCCTCGGGGTGCTGGGCAGCCACTACGATCAGCCCGCGCAGCCGAGCGTCCTCGGCCAGCCACCGCTCGAGCACCCAGTCGTTGTACGCCGTGGCCAGCTTCGCGCCGAGGATCCCATTAGGGATGATCGAGAATGCAGCGGCCTCGTCTGCGGTCAGGATCCCGTAGGTGACGTCATAGGGATCGAGCAGCAACCGGCGCACCGTCTCCAGCGTCTGACCGGGAATCTGCCGACCCTGGGGGACCCGGTCGGGGTCGTAGGCGTCCTTCCGCAACCAACCCGACGGGTGGTACCAGGGATAGCTCGGCATGCCCAGGCCATTCGTCCCGGAGTGCTCGACCAACTCCCGGGTGGGGCCGTCGAGGTAAGGCACCAGGTCGAGCAAGCTGTCGTATCCCACGTGGACATCACAGTCGATCAGCATCGTCGTTCTCCTCGTGATTCGATAGTCATCGGTTGAGCTCCAGGGCATCCTCGAGCTCAGCGGCGGCGGCCAGCACCAGCGGGGCCACGGCGGGCAGGCCGGCAGTGGTCAGGCGCACATCCGGGCCGGTGACCGCGATGAAGGCCAACGGGCGTCCCTGCGAATCCCGGGCCGCCGCCGAGATCCCATTGACTCCGATCTCGTAGTCACCAACCGACATCGCGACGCCAGTGCGCCGCACCTCGTCGAGCTCGGCACAGACGTCGGCAGGGTCGGTGAGGGTCAGCGGGGTGCGCGGCGCGATCGGATGGCGCAAGAAGAGCTCGAGCTCGCTTTCGTCCATCGCAGCCAGGATCAGTTTGCCCACCGAGGTGCAGCTAATCGGCAGGCGCACGCCGACCCAGCGCACTGAGAGCGTGTGGGAGCCGTCCACCTGGTCGATGATCTCGTACCCGCCGCCGTCGACTACCGCCACTGCGACGGTGGAGTCGACCTGGCTGCCGAGGCGTTCGAGGATCGGCCGCGCGCGTCGGGCGAGCGCCCCCCAGCGGGTTGCGGCGGCCAGCCCGAACACGCCGATGCCGACCTGATAGCGGCCGGTCTCGTCTCGCTCCACCAGGCGGTGTTGCTCCAGCGTGGCCAGGAGCCGCCACGCGGTGCTGCGGTTGATCTCGGCCCGGTCGGCTGCGTCCACTCCTGTCAGCGGCCGCGGGCTGCGCGCGATCACCTCGAGCAGCCGCGCGCCGCGGTCGAGCGACTGGATAGGAGCGGCGGCGCTGGGCTGAGATGTGCCGGCCACGACGCTACGCGCTCTTGAAGGCCTGGACAACCGGCAGGCCGTCGGGGCGGATCTTCATCGCCACCGAGGTGTCTGCCGCCCATATCGTGGCCGGCCATGCGAGCCACACCGAGTTTGCGTCCTCGTCCCAGATCTTCTGCATCTCGATGTACAGCTCCGTGCGCCTTGCGTCGTCCAGCTCCGCCGCAGCCTGGTTCTGGAGCTCGTCGAACTGCTTGTTGCTCCAACTCATCCAGTTGTAGCCGCCGGGCCCGATCTGGGCGGTGGTGAACCATTCCATCGACCAGAACGGGTCGGGGAACGACGCGAAGTCCCCGCCGAACAACTGCATCTTCCTGAGCGCCGCGGCACTGGGGGCGTAGTAGGACGCGGAATCCTGGACGTCGATCGAGACCTTGATGCCGATGTCCGCCAGGTTGGCCTGCACCAGTTCGGCGATCGTCTTGAAGTAGCTGGGGCTGTTCGGAACGACCAGGGACAGATCCAGACCCGAGACGCCCGCGCTGTTCATCAGCGCCTTGGCAGCATTGACGTCGCGGTCGTACACGGGCGCATCCTTCCAGTAGCCGATGCTCATCGTCGGCGGCAGCACCGCCGTCGCCCGAGGGGAGACGCCGTCGTAGGCGACCTCGATGATCGCCGGTACGTCGATCCCGAGCCGGATCGCCTTGCGCACATTGATGTTCGTGAGCGCCGGGTTCGTCACGTTCATGCCGATCCAGTCGTAGCTCAGCGACGTGAACTTGGACACGGTCAGCGAGCCGTCGGCGCTGAGCCGCTTGTACTGGGAGCCCTCGATCAGGGCGACGTCCAGGTCGCCGCTGCGCAGACCGGCGTCGACGAAGGTGGGATCGCCGTTGGCGGTGAGGGTGATCTTGTCATAGACCGGCTGGACGTCGGGCTTCGACGCGCCGCCCCATTTCGCGAACTTCGTCAGGACGACCTGCTGGTTGGGGGTGAACGACTGCACCATGTACGGGCCGGAGCCGATCGGGTGGCTTCCGAACTGCTTCCCGCGCTCGAGCGCCGCCTTCTTCGAGATGATGAGCCCGGAAAGCGTCGGTAGCGTCGTGTGCATCAGCGGGGCGAAGACGTGGTTGAGCACGATGGTGCCCTCGTACTTGCCGGCGATCTGCACCTCCTTCAGCTGCGGCGCCCAATCGGCGACGTACGCGCTCTCGACCTTCGGTTTGGTCATGCCGGCGGTGCGCTCGAACGAGAACTTGACGTCATCGGTGGTCAGCTCGCCGTACCCGCCCTGGAACTCAATGCCCCGCTTGAGCGTGAAGTGGAAGCGCGTGCCGTCCGCGGACGGCTCGAAGGTCTCGGCCAGCTGGTTGACGACGTCGTAGGTGCCGGGCTTGTACGTGATCAACCCCTCGTACACAGCGCCGTCGACCATCAGGTCGCTGTAGTACTGCGCGAACGCGGGATCGAAGCCCGTGGGCGTATCGGCCCCGACCGTGATCGAGCCCCCGGCCTTGCCGCCGGACGTCAGCGATGTGCCACCTCCACACGCGGCGAGCCAGCCGGAGGAGCCTGTCAGCAGCGCCCCCAGCGCGGCGCCGCGGAGCATGAACTCGCGGCGGTCGATGCCACCGGGGCGGCCGCCTGATGCAGCTGGAACTGGAACGTCGCTTCCCTCCATCGCACACTCCTGGTTCGCATTGTACAAACAGGTTTGCACTATGTCATACTCCACCCGGTCCTGAATTGCCAGAGATCGGAGCGGCGCGTGTACTTCCCCAAGTACGAGTACGAGGCCCGATGGGCCGCGGTCTATGCCGAGCTGGGCCGCCGCGGATACGACACCGCCGTCATCTGGCAGCGCACCGGAGGCGGCTACGACCGCGCCGGAAACGTCTGGTACCTGGCCAACTACGCCTCGCACAACATCGGGCAGGAGCAGTCAGGGTTCGGGGTCGGCCAGGCGTTCGCCGCGCTCGTGCTGCACGCAGGAAACGAGCCGGAGCTGCACGTGCTGCGCGCCGACTACTCCGAGTTCGAGTCGATCGAGCGACGGTACCTGGCGGTCGAGCGGATCGTCTCCCATCCCGACAACCTCGCGGCCGGGCTGGCCGCTCACCTCACGGGGCTCGGCGTCGAGGGTCCCGTCGCCTATGTTGGCGACGACTTCCTGCCGGCCGAGATGTACCGGCCGCTGACCGCCGAGTCGCCGGCGATCGAGTGGGTGCCTGAAGAGGATCTCCTGTATCGCATCCAGAGCCATGCCAGCCCGCGCGAGCAGGAGCTCTACCGCGAGATCGGCGACGTCTCATCGCGTGCCCTGACCGCGTTCATGAACGGCCTCGTCCGCGGTGACCGGCAGTGCGACGCAGCCGCCGAGGCGGGCAAGATCATCATCGCCGCCGGCGGCGGGGTCCAGCGAATCGGATGCCACACCGGCCCGCGGGGCGACCACGCCGCATGGGACTACCCGCTGTACGGCTACTCGCGCGAGGCCGCCGCGCCCGGCGAGATCGTGCGCGCCTGGGTCGTCGGGCCGGTGCTCGAGGGCTACTGGATCGATCCCGGCCGCACGTCGGTGTGCGGCCTGCACCCGACGCCCACCCAGCGCGCGCTGATCGAGGAGGCGGTCGCCACCGTCAACCGGATCACCGCGGAGGTGCGGCCCGGCCGGACGCCGCGCGAGGTGGGTGCGATCATCGACGCCACCACCGACCGCGCCGACCTGGGCATCTACGGCCACGGCCTGTCGACGTTCTGGCTCGGCCCGCTGATCCCGGCCAAGCCGTTCCAGCCCGAGCCGGGCGACACACTGTTCGACTCCGACGAGCCGTTTCGCGAAGGCCAGATCTACACGTCCGAGACGGTCATCAATGAGCCGAGCGTCGGCACCGCCGGGTTCGAGGACGTCTTCATCGTCCGCGAAGGCGGCAACGAGCTCGTGACCACCACGCCGCAGCTGTTCTGGTAACCCGAGGAGACCGCATGCCCACTCTCACCACCGACGACACGACCACCTACTACACACAGTCCGGCCAGGGACCGGACATCGTCTGGATCTGCGGCGGGGGCGGCGTCCCCGAGCGCACGTGGATCCAGTACCAGCTGCCGTCATTCCCCGACTTCCGCAACACCGTCTACCACAACCGCGGCGTCGGCCAGACCGAGTGCACCCAGCCGCTGCCTTGGACGATGGCGGACTTCGCCCGGGACGCCGCAGGCCTGATCGAGCAGGTATGCGAGCCGCCGGTGATCGTGGTCGGCAAGTCGATGGGGGCGCTGACGGCGACCCAACTCGTGCTCGACCGGACCGACCTCGTGCGACTCGCGATCCCGATGGGCACCCTGGGCAAGAGCACCGGGTGGGTGCACGACTACATGCGCGCCGAGATCGACTACCGCAAGCAGGGTGGGTCGCTGACCGGCCTGATGGGCGTGTGCCACTACGCCGCGATGCTGCATCCGGCCGACGAGCTGGGCGACGGGGAGACGTGGGAGGTGCTGAAGGAGTCGTACTCGAACTTCGAGGGCGACAACGAGAAATCGCTGATCGGCCAATGGGACGCGTGCGACACGTTCGACGTCATCGACCGGCTTCCAGGCTGCACGGTGCCACTGCACGTGGTCGGGTTCGCAGAGGACGTGCAGGCGCCGCCCCAGTACGGCAAGCGCGTCGCCGAGCTCGCGCCGACCGGGCAGTTTCACCTGCTGGAAGGGCACGGCCACTGCTCGCTGTGGTCGCCGATGCGCGCCGCGGAGGCAAACAAGGTGATTCGCGAGATCATCGACACGCTGCCGGGCTGACCCGGTGGGCCGCTACCTGCTCAAGCGGCTCTTCGCCGCGTTCCTGACGATACTGGTGGTGATGACGGCGCTGGCGCTGCTCAGCGCCATCACACCCGGCGAGCCGGCCCGGGCGATGCTCGGCCCGCGCGCGACGCCCCAGCTGATCCAGCAGGTGCGGATCGCGATGCACCTCAACGATTCGGTGCCCGAGCAGGTATGGTTGTTCGTGCGCGACGCCGCCCAGGGCAATCTCGGCACCGACTACATCAACGGCATCCCGGTCTGGGATCTCGTCCGCGATGCGCTGATCAGCACCGTCGTGCTGGCCCTGGTGAGCCTGGCTCTGGCGATCGCGCTCGGCGTCCCGCTGGGCGTGCTCGCGGCCGCCCGGCCGGGGAGCATGCTCGACCGCGTGCTGGGGTTCTTCTCCGTGTCGTTGGTGTCGGTCCCGCCCTTCGTCGTCGCCCTGCTGCTGGTGCTGCTGTTCTCGGTGCGGCTGGGCTGGCTGCCCGCAAGCGGAGACGGCAGTGGCGGCCACCCCCTCGGGTACGCCGAGCACCTGCTGATGCCGGCCGTCGCTCTGGCCGCCGGCTGGGTCGGCTACCTGGCCCGGCTGGTGCGGGCCAGCATGCTCGAGGAGCTGGCATCGCCGTACGTCCGCACGGCGCGCGCCTTTGGCCTGCGCGACCGGCTGATCCTCTACCGCTACTGCCTCCGCAATGCTCTGATACCCGTGGTCGCGGTGCTGGGCATCGGCCTGGGGACGCTGTTCGGCGGCGCGGTGATCGTCGAGTTCATCTTCAACCGCCCGGGGCTCGGCCGGCTGATGCTGGACGCGATCGACCAGCGCGACTACATCGTTGTGCGAGGCGCGGCGCTCGTGATCGCCCTGCTCTTCATCATCTCGAACCTGCTCGCCGATCTCGCCTACCGATTCCTGGATCCCCGCATCGACCTCACCGGGCGCGGCTCGAGGTGAGCGTCGCGGTCACCGACGTCCCGGCCCCGGTCGCTCCGGCGCAGCGCGGCCAGCGCATGCGCGAGGTCGCCCGACGGCCGGCCGGGATGTTCGGCATCGTGGTCGTGGCCCTGGTCATTCTCTGCGTGCTGTTCGCACCGCTGATCTCGCCGTACTCGCCCAACGCGCAGGACATCGCGCAGAGGTTCGCCGGTCCGTCGGGCAGCCACCTGCTGGGCACCGACGACCTGGGCCGCGACCTGTTCTCGCGGCTCATCTACGGCTGCCGCGTGGCGTTCTCGATCGCGCTGCCCGCCGTGGGGATCGCGCTCATCCTGGGACTGGTGCTCGGCCTGATCGCCGGCTGGTTCGGCCGCACGATCGACTCGGCCCTGATCATCGCCACCGACGCGTTGCTCGCCTTTCCCGCCGTGGTGCTGGCGCTGGCGGTGATCGCCCTCTACGGACCGTCCACCCGCAACACGATCATCCTGGTCGGGCTCGCGTTCGTCCCGAACTACTTCCGAGTCACCCGCGCTCTGGTGCTGGCGGCCCGCAGCGACGTCTATGTCGATGCCGAGCGGGCGCTCGGAGCGCGGGCGTCGCGGATCCTCACCGTGCACGTCCTGCCCAACGTGCTGCCGCCGCTGTTCATTCTTGTTGCGATGGACATCCCGGGAGCGATCGCCGTGGCGGCGGGGCTGTCGTTCCTCGGGCTCGGCGTGCAGCCACCGACGGCCGACTGGGGAGTGATGCTGAACGAGGGCTTCCTGAACGTGTACGACTCGGCCTGGCCGCTGATCGCGCCGTGCGTCGCGCTCGTGCTGGTGACGGTCGGCTTCACCTTTCTCGGCGAGACGTTGCGCGATGTGTTCGATCCGCGGGTGTCCCGCACGCAGTTCCCGCTCGGCGGCGGCCGGCGCCGGAGGAAGCGGTGAGCGGCGCCCCGGTGCTGGAGGCGCGCGGGGTCGACGTCGTCTACCACGCCCAGTCGCTCGAGCTGCACGCCCTGCGCGACGTGACAGTGACGGTGGCGCCGGGCGAGATCGTGGGCGTGATCGGCGAGTCGGGCTGCGGCAAGTCGACGCTCGCCAACCTGACGCTGGGCCTGCTGCCGGCCAACGGCGAGGTCCGAGCCGGCAGCGTGGCGCTCGAAGGCACCGACCTGGTTGGGCTCGACGAAGAGGCGCTGCGACAGCTGCGCGGCCGGCGGGTGGCGCTGATCCCGCAGGATCCGCTGCAGAGCCTGAACCCGACCCTCACCATCGGCCGGCAGATGGCCGACGCCGTACTCGCACACGCGGATCGCCGGTGGCGCGACGGCGGCGAGCTCCGGGGCCGGATGGCGGAGATGCTCGAGCGGGTCGGGATCCCCGACGCGGCCGATCAGCTCTCCCGCTACCCGCACGAGTTCTCGGGTGGGATGCGCCAGCGGATCCTGATCGCGACCGCGCTCCTGCTCGGTCCGCCGCTGCTGGTTGCCGACGAGCCGACCTCCGCCCTCGACGTCACGCTCGAGGCCCAGATCGTCGAGCTCCTGCTCGAGCTTCGCGAGGAGCGCGGCACGGCGATCATGTTCGTGACGCACAACGTCGGTGTTGTTGCCCAGCTGGTCGACCGAGTAGTGGTGATGTACGCCGGCCGCGTGGTCGAGTCGGCCGATGTGAACTCGTTCTTCGCCGACCCGCGGCATCCCTACTCTCGGGCGCTGCTCGACGCGGTGCCGTCGCACCGCCGCCGCGAGCGGCGGCTGGCGACAATTCCCGGCCGCGTCCCCAGCCTTGCGCAACTCCCGGTCGGCTGCGCGTTCGCCGACCGCTGCCCGCTGGCGGCGCCGGTCTGCAGCACCGTCGACCCGGACCCGGTCACCGATGGCCGGTCGGTAGTGCGCTGCCATGCCCGTGATCCCAGGAGCGGATGGCAGCAGGCGCCGGGGGCGGCATGAGCTCCGACGCCGTGATCGACGCGCGCGACGTGCGGGTGGAGTTCGGCAAGGGCCGCGGGACGTTGACGGCAGTCAACGGCGTCTCGCTCGTCGTCGGCCGCGCCGAAATCCTCGGCCTGGTCGGCGAGTCGGGGTCGGGTAAGACGACGCTTGCCCGCGCGATCGCCGGGCTGCAGCCGATCGCCCGAGGCCAGGTGCTCGTCGAGGACAACCAGATCGCCGGGCTTCGCGCCGGCGCTCTGCGCCGGCTCCGGCGCCGGGTGCAGGTGGTGTTCCAGGATCCGCACGCGAGCCTGAGCCCACGTCTCCGAGTCGGCTACCTGGTGTGCGAGCCGTACGCCATCCACGGCATCCCCAAGGGCGAGCGCCGGAGCCCTGAGGAGCTGCTGGCCGCAGTCGGCCTTGCTCCTGAGATTTCAGGCAAGTATCCACACGAGCTGTCCGGCGGCCAGGCGAGGCGGGTAAGCATCGCCCGTGCGCTCGCAATCGAGCCAGCGGTTCTTATCGCCGACGAGCCGACCGCAGGGCTCGACGTGTCGACAGCCGCGGGCGTACTCAACCTGCTGTCCGACCTGCGGGACAGCCGTGGTCTGACCATGCTCTTGATTACCCACGACCTGAACGTCGTCGGGGCGGTCGCAGACCGTATCGGCGTGATGTACATGGGCGAGCTCGTCGAGCTGTCCGAGGCCGACTCGCTGTTCGAGGCTCCGCGGCACCCCTATTCGCGCGCCCTGCTCGCGGCCATCCCGGTTCCCGATCCCAAAGAGCGGACCGCCGGCGTACCGCTCGAGGGCGAGATTCCGAGCCCGCGCAACCCGCCCGCCGGCTGCCGGTTCCACACGCGCTGCCCGCTGGTGCACGACACCCTATGTGCAACCGAGAAACCGGCGCTCTCCCAAACCGATCAAGGCCTCGCGGCGTGCCACTGGTGGCGTGAGACTGCAGCGAGCGCCTCACAGATCACCGAAGCACCGCCCCTGGGAACACGCGACGCGGGAGCGCCTAGACAATGAGCAGCTCGTCGGTGAGCCCCGATATTCACCTCGGTCTGATGTTATGGTTGACCCGCCGAACCTCGGGACGACCTCACGAGAGCATCGAACCGGACTCGATTCCTCGCGCGGCGTGACATTCCGCACAAACTGGATTTAGCTTGAATAAAGGGATGGAGGCGGCGGGAATCGAACCCGCGTCCACGACCGCACGAAGAGAGCGTCTACAAGCGTAGTCCGGGATTGAATTTCGCCCGGTGGCTGCCCCCGGACGGGCCACCACACGAACTAGCCCCTCTTTGAAGTCCCGATCGGCGGCGTAGGCGCTCCCCCTCACGGCGAGCCCGCTAGCTGACACCGGGAATCCCTCCCGCGGGCTGGAGGGGCCGATGCGCTACCTAATTAATTAGGCAGCGAGTGCGAGATCAGATTCCGCACTTGCGGTTTTCCAGGGATTTTACGAGGCCACCTGGAACCTCGGCTTGCAACCCTCCTCGAAAATCGACCGTGTCGAAACCAGATCGCCCCCTTGGAGGTACCTTCACATTCTAGCCGGGGTCAGCCGAATTCTCGCTCCTGCCGCTCCAGCCAGCCGCCGACGACCGCCAGGAACCGCTCCGGCTCCTCCACGTGCGGGACGTGCGAGCTGTTCTCGAGCATCTTCCACTCCGAGCCCTTGATGCCCTGGTGAATGGTGCGCGACACAAGCGGCGTCGACTCGTCATACCGGCCCGACACGATCAGCGTCGGCTCGTCGATCTCATCCAGCCGCGTGGTCACGTCCCACTCGCGCAGCGAGCCCGTGCAGAAGAACTCGCTCGGCCCCCACATCGTCAGGTAGACCTCGTTCGGCAGCTGGTCGAACGATCGCGCCACGTAGTCCGGGTAGGGCCGTACCCGGCAGACGTGCTCGTCGGAGTAGACGTCGCAGGCAGCCTGGTACTCGTCGCTCGCGGTGGTTCCGGCCCGCTCGTGCGCCAGCAGCGTCTCCTGCACTCCCTCGGGCAGCAGCGTCCGCAGCCGGTCAGCCTCGGCGATCCATAGCGGCACGCTCGACAGCGAGTCGCAGATGATCAGGCTGGCAACGCCATCGGGGCGGGTCAGCATGTACTCGAAGGCCAGCATGCCGCCCCACGACTGCCCCAGCAGGTGGATGCGGTCGAGGCCGAGCGCGTCGCGCACCGCCGCCACCTCGTCCAGGAACAGCTGCACCGTCCACTTGTCGGGATCGCTCGGGTGCGGCGAGTTCCCGCAGCCCAGCTGGTCGTAGAAGATCACGCGGCGGCCGCCCCGCGCCAGCTCCGCCATCGGCTCCATGTAGTCGTGCGTGCCACCCGGCCCGCCATGCAGGAGCAGCAGCGGCAGAGCGCCCGGGCGCTCACCCTCGCCGACGATCCGGTACCAGGTCTCGGCTCCGCCGAAGGGGATCCGGCCTTCCGAGACGGGCAGCGTTTCAGTCATCGGCAACACCTGTCACATACGGGGTGGTCGCAGGTGCGGCCTAAGCGGCTGGCCACATCGGCAACCGCTGGTAGGGTCGCGCCGTGCCCTACTGCCAGCACTGCGGGAGCCCCCACCTCGACGATGCCACGTTCTGCCCGCAGTGCGGCTCGTGGGTGGCCAGCGTCGGCAGCCTGCCGGCTGCTCCCGCCGCCGCCCGCTACGCCGGCTTTTGGCCGCGCCTGGGCGGCTGGCTGATCGACCAGCTGATCATCGCCATTCCGTTCAACATCGTCACCGACCTGCTCGTCTCCTACAACCAGCCGACCGTGACCACCACCACCGATGCCGGCAACAACGTCCACATTCACTGGCACGGCGATTGGCGCACGCTCGGCCTGCTGCTGCTGGCCTCGACGGTGACGACCTGGCTCTACTCGTCCATCCTGCAGAGCTCGTCGCGCCAGGCCACGGTCGGCCAGCGGGCGCTGGGGCTGGTCATCACCGATCTGACCGGGAACCGCATCAGCTTCGCCCGCGCCAGCGGCCGCTACCTGGCCACGTTCCTGACCAGCATCACCTTCGGCATCGGCTACCTGATGGTGATCTGGACGAAGCGCAAGCAGACGCTGCAGGACAAGATCGCCGGCACCGTGGTGATCTCCAAGCGTCACTGACTGTCGCGGCCGCTGACGCCCCACGTGTCCGACAGCAGGTAGCCCTCCGGGAACGGGTCGCTCGGATCCACCATCAGCTGCGTGATGCCGGTGATCCAGGCGCTGCCGCGGATCGCGGGCACGATCGCAGGGCGGTCCCCGACGGTGGTCTCGGACACGATCCTGCCCTCGAACGCCGAGCCGATCGCGGAGGCGTGGGACATCGCGTCGCCGACGCGCATCTGGCCGCGTGCGTGCAGCGCAGCCATTCGCGCCGACAGGCCGGTGCCGGTGGCCGAGCGGTCGAGCCGCCCCGGCGACACGACCACGGCGTTTCGCGTGACCTCCCCCACCCCCCGCCAGGGCTCCGCGATCTGGACGATGCTGACGCCGGAGATCTCAGGATTCTCGGGGTGCCTGCAGGGCAGCTGCTCGCGAGCGGCCGCGCGGATCCGCTCGCCCGCCAGGGAGAGCTCGCGCGCCTCCGAGGGCTCGATCGCGAACCCCAGGGCGCTCGCGTCGGCGATCGCGTACCACATGCCGCCGTAGGCGACATCGACGGTGAGCGTGCCCAGCCCATCCACCTCCAGCGGCGCGTCCAGGCGGTCGGCGAAGCACGGCGCGTTGCTGAACTCGACGCTCTCGCAGCGACCATCCCTGCACGCAGCGCGCACCTCGATCACGCCGCCCGGCGCCTCCAGCCGCAGCACCGTCTCCGGCTCGCGCATCGGCACGGCCCCCGTCTCCAGCAGCACCGTGGCCGTGCAGATCGTGTTCGAGCCCGACATCGGCGGGTACTCCGTCGGCTCCATGATGATGAAACCGGCGTCACACCCCGGCTGCGTGGCCGGCACCACCAGGTTGGCGTGGCACGCGACGCTGCCGCGCGGCTCGCGCAGCAGCAGCTTGCGGAGGCCGTCGCCGTGCTGCTGTAGGTGGCGCATCTGATCGAACACCGTTGCGCCCGGCGGCGGCAGCACACCGCCCACCACCACGTTTCCGATCTCGCCGCCCGCATGGCAGCCGACGACGGTGATGGTGCGTACAGCTCGCATCGGCCGAGCATACCGGCGTGCGATCAGGGGTAGATTCCGCCTGTGACGCTGGTGCACTTCCTGGTCGATCTGGGTGTGGCGGGCGTGCTGACGGCGCTGCTGGCCCGCGTGGTCGAGCTTGCCGACCGCGGATCGTCCGATGACGGCCCGCCTGACGGCGGCGGCGGCGGTGGCGGATGGTGGCGCCGGCCGGCGCCGCCGGCCCCTCGGCCGCACCCGACCGGTGCCCGTGATCGCCGCAGCCCGCCGGAGGCGCGCCCTCACAACCGGCGGCGGCCGGCGCGAGTCCGCGTCCACTGATCAGCGGCTGTTGCGCTCCTTGACCGCCCGCTCCATCTGGCGGCGGGCGTCTCGCTCGGCGATCGAGTGGCGCTTGTCCACGCCCTCCTTGCCCCGCGCCAGGCCCAGCTCGAGCTTGACCTTACCGTTCGTCAGGTACAGCGCCAGCGGTACCAGCGTCATGCCCCGCTGCGCCACCTTCACGCCCAGCTGGTGGATCTCGCGGCGGTGCAGCAGCAGCTTACGGTCACGCACCGGCTCGTGGTTCTGGAGGTTGCCCTGCCGGTAGGGAGCGATGTTCGCCCCGACCAGGAACACCTCGCCGTTTCGCAGCTGAGCGTAGCTCTCGCGGATGTTGCCGCCGCCGTCGCGGAGCGACTTCACCTCAGTGCCGGTCAGCGCGATGCCGGCCTCGACCCGCTCCACGATGTGGAAATCGTGTCGGGCCTTGCGGTTCTCGGCGATCATCTTGCGGGCGGGTGCGGACATCACGTGGACTTTACGCGGTCGCCGCCTCCGGCTCGGCCGCCTGGTCGAGGCCCGCCAGCCGCTGTGAGCCGATGAACAGGCCCGCCGCGAGCAGCGACATGGCGGCGCAGACCGCATAGCCGGTGACGTAGCCGTTGCGGGTGATCAGGTAGCCGACCAGCGGGAACAGCCACAGCATCTGGATCGAGAAGAAGCCCTCGGCGATCGACATCGATGTGGCCCGGAACTCGGAACGGGTGTTGTGCTGCAGGTAGGTCGAAAGCGTGACGTAGACCAGCTCCGGTAGGCCCGCAACCACCAGCAGCATCAGCACCGGCAGCGCCAGGCCGGGCAGCGCCGGGCCCAGCACCAGCGCGGCCGCAGCCACCAGCGACGTCCCACCGACCGTGGCGGTGAGCGACGCGCGGTCGTGCATGCGGCCACCCACCCAGCTGAACAGCGCGCCTACCAGCATGCCGCCGCCCAGGGCGAACCCGAGCATGGCATCGGTGGCGCCGCGTTCGGCGAACAGCGGCGCGGCGTAGAACCACGCGCTGGTGAAGGCCGCCCAGTAGATGCTCCAGGCGATCGTCAGCACCGCCAGCCGCGGCGAGCGGCGAAGCGCGGCCAGCCCGCTGCGCGCGACTGACAGGCCCTGGCCGGCGCTGCCGCGGGCATCGTCCGGCAACCGGCTGGCGATCCCGCTCGCGATCAGCGCGCAGATCGCGGTCAGCCAGAACGCGGCCGGCCGCGACCAGGTCGCGATCAGGCCGCCGGCCAGGAACGAGATCGCGCTCGCGAACTGGAACACGGCCCACAGGCCGCCCAGCATGCGCGGGAACTGCGCCTGGGCGTCGTCGTGCGCGAGCGCGTCGAACAGGTACGCCTCGTCGGCACCGGTACGCAGCGCGAATGCCACGCCGTGGATGGCGCCGGCCAGGCAGATCAGCCCAAATCCCGGCGCGTAGACGTAGCCGAGCTCGCCCACGGCGGTGAAGAAGCCGGCAGCCACCAGCAGCCGGCGGCGGCCGAGCGCGTCGGCCAGCGCGCCGGTCGGCACCTGCGCCACCAGCATGCCGACGTGCAGCGCGGCCTCGACCAGTCCGAACTGGGTCAGCGTCAGCCCTCGCGAGAGCAGGTACACCGCCCACACGGGGCCGGTGAAGATGATGCCGTTGAAGAGCTGGTAGAGCCGGAAGATTGTCAGCGTGCGCGCGTGCATGGAACCCCTCGAGTGATCGGAAAGCCGGACTGATCAGCTGAGCGGCACACCGATTTTGGGCGCACCACTCCCTGGGACCCGGCCCCGTCAGTGCGAGACGCGCGAGATGCTGAAGCGCAGCCTGCGGATCACCGACGTGGCGGACTCGATGTTGGGGCTGCGGTAGTGCATCGGCGAGCAGGATACCAGGCGGTTCACTCGCACCCCAGGGCGGCCGGCAGCGCCGCCAGGTCGGCCAGATCGAGGTCGACGTCGACCTCCCCGAATGACGAGCCCTTGCCGGTGCGCACCAGGCAGGTGCGCATGCCGATCCCAGCGGCCGGCGCCAGATCCGACTCCGGGTCGTCGCCCACCATCATCGCCTCCGCCGGATCGACCCCCAGCAGGCGGCAGGCGCTGCGGTAGATCTCGGTCGAGGGCTTGCCCACCACCACCGGCTCGGTCGCCGCCGCGTAGCTCAGGCCGACCACGAACATGCCCGCGTCGAGCGCCGGGCCGTCGGCGGTCGGCCACCAGCGGTTCCGCTGCATCGCCACCAGCGGCACGCCGCCCAGCAGCGCCCTGAAGACCGCGTTCAGCCGCGGGTACGTCCAGCTCTCGTCGGGGCCGCCCAGCAGCACCACCTCGGCGGTGCCCGGGTCATCGACCAGCTCGATCCCGTCCAGCTCGCCGACCGCACCCCGCTCGACCAGCGGGTACACGCGCTTGCCGGCGTGCTGGGAGCGGAGGTGTTCGGCGGCGGCCGATGCGGCCGTCGTGATCCGCTCGACCGGCAACTCGTAGCCGATGCCGGCCAGCCGCTCCGCGATCGCCGCCCGCGTCTTGCCGGTGGTGTTCGTGAGCACGCCCAGCTCGATGCCGCCGGCCGCCAGCTCCACGACGGCGGACGCCGACCCCGGAATCGGCGACCAGCCGACGTGCAGCACGCCCTCCATGTCAAGGACGATGCCGCGCACGCCGCTCACTGCAGGGCGTCCTCGATCATCTGCCGAGCGATCGGCGCCGCGGTCTGGCCACCCACGCCGCCGTGGACGATCAGCACCGAGACCACCACCCGCGGCGCCTCGGCCGGCGCGTAGCCGACGAACCAGGCGTCGCTCTTGATGCCGGGGCCCAGCTCCGCGGTGCCGGTCTTGCCGTTGACCGTTGCGATCGAGCTAGATGCGAGCGTGCCGGTGCCGTAGGCGACGACCGCCCGCATCATCTCCGCCACGTCGTCTGCGACGTGCTTGGTGATGACCCGGCGGCTGGCCCGGCGATCGTGGATGCGGGACGGCGAGCGCGCGATCCACGGTGGATGCAGCACTCCCCGGCTGGCGATCACCTGCCCCACCGATGCCATCTGCAGCGGCGTGGCCGAGACGCCGCCCTGGCCGATGCCGGCGACGCCCAGGTTGACCGGGTTCTGGAGCGCGCTCCGCGACGGCATCACGCTCTCGTCCAGCGGGTAGGCCATGTGCGAGCGGGTGCTGAACCCAAACGACACCGCGGTGCGCGCCAGCTGCTTGCCGCCGGTGGCGAGGGCGACCGGCCCGAACACCGAGTTGCAGCTCTGGGCAAACGCCTGCACCAGCGTGCCACCGCACAGCTCGTGGTGGAAGTTGATCAGCTTGAAGCCGCCGACCAGCGCGTAGCGGGCCGGCGTATAGCTGCTCTCGGGGGTTACCACACCCTTCGTCAGTGCGGCAGACGCAGTCACCATCTTGAAGGTCGAGCCGGGCGGCTGCACGGCGTCCATCGCGATGCCGGCCGCGGCCCGCACCGCACCGTTGCGGGCGTCCATGATCGTGATCCCACCAAGGCGCCCGTCCAGCGCGTCGGTCGCATCCGTCTGCAGGGTGGGGTCGAGCGTGGTCACCACGTCGTGCGGCCGGCGCCCGGGACGGTGGGCGATCAGCCGCGTACCGGTGGCGCTCTGCGCCTGCAGTGTGATCGACGGGACGCCGCCAAGCACCGGGTTCAGCGACTGCTCGAGGCCGCCCTGGCCGTACTTAGAGTTGGCCGGCCAGCCCAGCGCCACGCGCTGCCTGCGCTCGGCCGCCGTCTGCGGCGCTCGCACGAACCCGGTGAGCGTGTAGAAGGGCGCTCCCTGCGGGTACTGCCGATCGTCGGCCGGGCCGCGGGCCAGCACCATCCGGTTGGTGGACAGGATCGCTCCACGGTGGTCGGGCGGCTTGGCCGTGCTGACAAGCTGCTCACCCGGCTGCAGGCCCGGCCACACCAGCTCCGGAGCCCACCTGATCAGGTAGCTGCTGCCCGCCAGCACCACCGGCACCTCCAGCTCGCCCTCCAGGCGCCCGAACTCGCGGGTGCGCATCGCCATCGGAACAGTATCCACGCCGGCCGCCATCACACCCGGTCCGGTCACCTTCAGCGACTTCAGCGTCGAGACCGTCGCCGCCTGCGCGTAGGCTCGCCGGAAGGCGCGGTAGGTGGTGGCCGCCCGCGACTGGGGCGCCAGCTGGCGGTACATCGTGTGGTAGTCCCCGGCCACCCAGGCGGCCGTGAACGCCCCCACCGGCGTCCTCGGGTTCGGCCCGGAGTTGATCAGCGGCACCGCGTCGTCGTGGAAGGCCAGAAACGCGACACCCCCGACCGCGCCCACGGCCAGCACCCCACCGGCGATGACGAGCAGCCGGCGCGGAGATCGCCGTGGCCTCTTCCGCTCGATGCTTCGCGCGCCGGCCACCGGGGTAGTGTGCCTCAGCCGCGCTGCCGATCGACCCGGTCGAGCAACACCCGGCCCCGCGCCCGGTCGATCGACTGCACGCGCACAACGATCGGATCGCCCAGCCGATGGCGGCGGCCGGTGGTGCGTCCCACCTGCGCGACTCCCAGCCGGTCGATCTCGAACCGCTCCCGCCCCAGGCGTCGAACCGGCAGCAATCCCTCGAACACCTCGCCGAATCGGACGAACAGCGCGCCCTCGATCATGCCCACCACCTCGCCCTCGAACGGCTCGTTCCAGCCGCTGCGGTAGAGCTCCTGCTCGAGCAGGAAGGCCAGGCAGACGTCGTCACCGCGCCGTTCGATGCGCGCGGCCTCGCGCTCACGCTCGCTGCTCACCACACCCTCGTGCTGGAGCAGCTCGGGGTCGCCAGCGGGGCGCTCGGTGGCACCGATCAGCCCCAGCAGCGCCCGGTGCACCACCAGGTCGGGGTAGCGGCGGATGGGCGATGTGAAGTGACAGTAGGCAGTGCTGGCCAGGCCCGAGTGGCCGAGGTTGCGAGGGTCGTAGCGCGCCCGCTCCAGCGCCCGCAACACCAGCGTCGGAAAGGCCACGCGCCCACGGCCGGCACCGGCCACATACTGGGTGACGCGCTCGCTGATGCGGGCGGCGTGCGCCGCCGCCTGAGCAGGTGTGTGCAGGTCGGGCAGCGCCGGTGTCGGTACCTCCAGCTCCGTCAGGCACGCCGAGAGCAGCGCCACCGCGTCCGGGTCGGGTGCCTCGTGTACGCGGTAGAGGGCCGGCACGCGCGCCTCAGCCAGCATCTCCGCGACCCGCTGGTTGGTCATCAGCATCAGCTCCTCGACCAGCGCGTGCGCCTCGTGCTCGGCCGCCGCGACCGCGTCAACCACCCGGCCCTCCGCGAAGGTGAACTCGACCTCGCGAGAGTCGATGCGCGCGGCGCCACGCGCGAAGCGTGCGTCCCGCAGCCGGCCGGACAGGTCGCGCGCGTCCCGCAGCGCCTCCAGCAGGTCGTCTGCGGCAGGCTCGTGCCCGGCCAGCATCCGCTCCACCTGCGGGTAGCTGAGCCGGTGGTCGCTGCGGATGGTGCTGCGGTAGGCCGCCGCCGTGCCGTCGGGCGCCACCTCGATCGTGACCGCGTAGCGGTCGACCCCCGGCTGCAGGCTGCAGACGTTGCTGGAAAGGGCGTGCGGCAGCATCGGTTCCACCCGGCCGGGCAGATACACGGAGCAGCCACGCCAGGACGCCTCCTCGTCGATCGGCCCACCCGCGACCACGAACGCCGACACGTCGGCAATGTGCACGAACACCCGCAGGCCGCCCTGCTCCCGTTCGACCGAGATGGCGTCGTCGAAGTCGCGCGCGTCCGGCGGGTCGATGGTGAACGTGAGCCGGCCACGCAGGTCGGCGCGGGCCGGGTCAGGCGGCAGCGGGTCGGCGGGCAGCGCCGCCAGCTCGTCCTCCACCTCCTGCGGCCAGGGGACGGCCACGCCCTCTGAGACCAGCACGCCGCGCAGCACGGC
Organism: uncultured Actinomycetes bacterium; assembly: GCA_963737445.1. GTDB lineage: Bacteria > Actinomycetota > Thermoleophilia > Gaiellales > JAICJC01 > JAICYJ01. The sequence goes on from CAVTSO010000019.1 coordinate 217,323, forward strand.
CGAGACGTCGTCGCTTCGGCCCAGCACCTCCAGCAGCCGCGCCTTGCGCCCCTCGAGCTCGACCGCCACCAGGTCGCCCTCCCGCGCCGGCACCGATCCCCGCCGGCCCAGCGTGATCGGCAGGCCCGGCTCGAAGAAGGGCTCTGCCACCAGCAGCTTGCCGCGCCGCGCGACCTCACAGACCGCCGGTGGCGGCCGCTCGTGATCGGTCACTTCTGGGCGAGCACGCCGAGCGCCCTGCGCAGCACCTCGTCAACCCGGGTGAACGGCCGGTTCACGACCCGCACGTCCGGAATGATGCCGCGGCGGTTGACGCGCTCACCGCCGGCCAGCGAGAACACCGCGACCGTCAGCTTCAGGGCACCGCCGCCCTGCAGCGGCTGCACCGCCTGCACCGTCCCCTTGCCGAAGCTGCGTGTGCCGACGACGACCGCGCGGTGAGCCCGCTGCAGCGCCCCCGCGACCACCTCGGCGGCGCTCGCCGTGGAGCTGTCCACCAGCACCGCGACCGGCAGATGGGCGACCGCCCGGTCGTGGGCAGAGTAGACGTGCCGCGGCTGGTGCAGGCCGTGCGTGGCGACGACCATGCCCGAGTCCTGGAACACGTCGGCGACGCTGACGGCCTCGTCCAGCAGGCCGCCCATGTTGCCCCGCAGGTCAAGGAGCAGCCCGGCCCGGTGTTCGCTGCTGGCGCGTTCGGCCAGCTCCCGGACGCTCTGCGCGACGCCCGCGACGAAGCCGGGCAGCCGCAGGTAGGTGTACCGGCGGCCGTCGTAGCGGATCGACCGCGAGAACACGTTCGGCAGGTCGAGAGCCGTGCGCTCCAGCGTGAGGGTGCGCGGTGCCTGGCGATGGCGGCGAACGACCAGCGAGACCCTGCTGCCGGCCGGTCCCCGCAGCAGGCGCAGGTCCTGGCGGTAGCTGAGCCGAGCGAGTGGTTCCAGGCCGATCTGGGTGATCAGGTCGCCGCGGCGCACCCCGGCCGCGGCCGCCGGCAGCCCCGGCAGCGTCGCCGTCACAGCCAGGCCACCCGGCACGTGCGTGAACGCCATGCCCACGCCCACGAACCGCGACTGCTCCTCGGTCACGACCAGTTGGTAGGCGTGCGGCGACAGGTACTGGGTGTAGGGGTCGTGGAGCGCCCGCAGCACCCCGTGCAGGCCGTGGGCCCGCAGCACCGCCTTGTTGATCGGCAGGTAGTAGGACTGCTGCAGCGCCCGCACGACCTGGTCGCGGACGGTCGCCGCCTGGGCGGTACCGTCCCCGCCCACCGTCGACACCCCGCGAGAGTGCAGCTCAAAGCTGCCGAAGAACGCGATCAGAAGCGATACCACGGCCACGAGCCAGATGAGTCCGCGACGCCCCATGACGACCTTGTACTCTACCCCGATTCGCGGCCGCTAGATTCTCAGGAACTTGCGCAGGGTGAGCCCGGAACCGAACGCGCCCAGGAACATCCCGAACGCGATCAGGGCGGCGCCGAGGCCGACCACGCCGGCCGGGAAGCTGCGCGCCGGGTCGGTGAGCCCGCCGTTCAGATTGGTCAGGCCGATGTAGGCGATGGAGAGCAGCGTGACCGCTCCGGCAGCGCCGGCAAAGCCGGTCAGCATCCCCTCCAGCACGAACGGCACCCGCACGAACCAGTTGGTGGCGCCGACCAGCTTCATCACCTCGATCTCCCGCCGTCGCGAGAAGATCGAGAGCCGAATCGTGTTCGCGATCAGCACCACCGCGGCGATGCCGAGCAGTGCCATCAGCGCGCCCAGCACCACCAGCACCCACTTGGTCACCGACAGCACCTTGTCGGCGATCTCCTTGCCGTAGGTCACGCAGGGCGCCGACCCGCAGTTCTGCACCTCGGGTATCTGGCCGGCGGCGGCCGAGACCTGCGACGCCTTGTCGGGATTGGTCAGCTTCATGTAGAAGGCCGGCGGTAGCGGGTTCTGCGTGAGCGAGCCGGCGTCCTTCTGCAGGTCCTTATTGAGCTGCTTCAGCGCGTCAGCCGGCGACACGTACGTGACCGACTTGACGTAGGGGATCGCGACCAGCTGGTTGTGCACCTTGTCGAGCGTGCCCGGCTGGGTCTCGGTGCCGACCCGCATGTAGGCCTTGACCGTGATGTCGTTGCGCACGCCCTGCGTCTTGTCGTAGAGGAACAGCCCGACCGAGGCGAACACCGCCAGCAGGAAGGTCACGATCAGCACGGTCACGCTGGCCGCCACGGTGGTGGCGACGTTGCCGCGGATCGAGTTCATCGCCTCGGAGACGAAGAAGCGCCACCTCACGCCTGGTAGCCCCCGCGCCGGTCGTCGCGCACGACCCTGGCGTTGTCGAGCTGGATCACGCGGCGGCGCATCTTGTCCACCATCTCGCGGTCGTGCGTCGCCATCACGACGGTGGTGCCGGCGCGATTGATGCGATACAGCAGCTGCATGATGCCGACGGAGGTGTCGGGGTCGAGGTTGCCGGTGGGCTCGTCCGCGATCAGGAGCGGCGGGTGGTTGACGAATGCGCGCGCCACCGAGACGCGCTGCTGCTCGCCGCCCGACAGCTCGTTCGGGAACCGGTCACTCTTGTCGGCCAGCCCCACCAGCCCGATGATGTCGGGCACCTTGCGCCGGATCTCCGCCCGCGACTTGCCCTGCACCTGCAGCGCGTAGGCCACGTTCTGGTAGACGTTGCGGTTGGGCAGCAGCTTGAAGTCCTGGAACACGCAGCCGATGTTGCGGCGCAGCACGGGGATCTTGGAGCGCTTCAGCTTCGGCAGCGAGCGGCCGCCCACGATCAGGTTGCCCGATGTCACCTCGAGCTCCTTCAGGAGCAGCTTGATGAAGGTCGACTTGCCGGAGCCGGACGGCCCCACCAGGAATACGAACTCGCCCTTGTCGATCTGCAGCGAGACGTCCTCGAGGCCGGCGATGTTGGGCTCGTAGACCTTCGTCACCTGGTCGAACAGGATCATCGCCGCGCCCGGCTGGCGGGCGGGCTCGGCGCCGTTGGCGGCGACGGCGGGATCCGGCGGCGGCTCGCTCACCGCAACGGGGACGGTGGCAGGCGACGCAGCGAGGTCGGGGAGGTGAGGCTGGTCGGTCATCTGCGATCAGTTGGCGCCTCTGCGGGCGCGTGCGAGAAGGCATTCAGGGTACCTGGCCGGTGGAAGCCATGCAACGGCGACCCGGCCTGCGCAGGCCGATTTGTGGCGGTTCGGTAGCACCTTGCATGCCGCATTAAGCGTGCGCCGCCTTGCTCAGCAGATAGGCGTGGATCAGCTCGTCCAGGTCGCCGTCCAGCACCGCTTGGGCATTGCCTATCTTGATGTTGGTGCGATGGTCGTTGACCATGGTGTAGGGATGCAGGACGTAGCTGCGGATTTGACTTCCGAAGGAGATATCCTGCGCCTCTCCGCGTTCCTTCGCAAGCGCTTCTCGTCGTAGCTCTTCCTCACGTTCGATCAACCGACTCTTGAGGATTCGCATTGCCTGAGCCTTGTTTTGCAGCTGGGAGCGCTCGTTCTGGCACTGCACCACCAGCCCGGTGGGCAGGTGCGTCAGGCGCACGGCGGAATCGGTCTTGTTGACGTGCTGCCCGCCGGCGCCCTGGCTGCGGTAGGTGTCGATCCGAAGGTCGCTCTCGTCGATCTCGAGGTCGACGTCGTCCTCGACCAGCGGCGACACCTCCAGCTGCGCGAAGCTGGTGTGGCGGCGGTGCGCCGAGTCGAACGGCGACAGGCGCACCAGCCGGTGCACGCCCTTCTCGGCCTGCATGATGCCGTAGGCGTTCTCGCCGGTCAGCGTGAAGGTGGCGCTCTTCAGGCCCGCCTCCTCGCCCGGGGTCTGCTCCAGCAGCTCCACCTTATAGCCGCGCCCGTCCGCCCAGCGCTCGTACATGCGCAGCAGCATCTGGGCCCAGTCCTGGCTGTCGGTTCCGCCGGCGCCGGCGTGCACGCCGACCACCGCCGGGCCGGAGTCGTACTCGCCGGTGAACAGCGCCTGCTCCTGGAGCATCCCGATCTCACGGCCGAGCCGGTCGAGGGCCGCGTCCAGCTCGTCGCGCCAGGCCGTGTCCTCCGCGGCCTGCTCCAGCATGAAGTCCAGTTCGCCGGAGTCGGCCTGCAGCTGCTCGAAGGTCTCGATCTTCTTCTGCGTGCGGGCGCGCTCGGCCGCCACCTTCGCAGCCGCCCGCTGGTCCTCCCAGAACCCGGGCGACTCCATGGCGGTGTCGAGTTCGCTCAGGCGCGCGGCCAGAGCACCCGGGTCAAAGGTAATCACGAACCCAGTGCAGCTGGGCTCTGATCTCCTCGACGGCGCCCTTCAGATCATCCAGCGACCGCGGCTCGCCGGCGGTGGCCTCGCTATGCGCCATGGCACCGCTTGTACTTCTTGCCGCTGCCGCACCAGCAGGGGTCGTTGCGGCCGACATCGCGCTCCGGGTCGAGCTGGCGCTGCTCGACCACCGGCATCACCACGTCGACCTGCTGGTCGCCCACGTCCGACCCGGCCGCGATCGCCTCCAGCGTGGCCGCGTCCTCGTGACGGTAGGTGAGGTCGCCGCGCGGCGCCTGCGACTGCGGGAGGGCGCCGTTGCCGGTGCCCGCGTCGACTTCCACCTCGGCGTGCATCAGCACGCGTATGGCCTCCTGCTTGATCAGGAAGCTCATCTCGTTGAACATCTCCTGACCCTCCTGGCGGTACTCCACCAGCGGGTCCTTCTGGGCGTAGCCGCGCAGCCCGATGCCCTGGCGCATGTAGTCCATGTTGTCGAGGTGCTCGCGCCACCGGGTGTCCGTCACCTGCAGCGTGATCCAGCGCTCGAGGTCGCGCGGCAAGTCCGGGTTGTTCGCCGCCCACAGCTGTTCGCGCTCCTCGTAGTACTCGACGGCATCGTTGTAGATGACCTCGATCAGCTCTTCGCGGGGCGTGGCGGCGCCCTCGTACTCGGCCTGCGGGATCCGGATCGGATAGATCGAGCCCAGCGCCACCCACATGCCGTCCCAGTCCCACTCCTCGGCGTAGTCGCCGCCGGCGTGGGCGTCGACGGCCGCCTCGATCACGTCCCACAGCCACTCCAGCACGCTGTCGCGAATGTCCTCGCCGCGCAGGATCTCCTGCCGGCGCGCGTACACCTGCTTGCGCTGCTCGTTCAGCACGTCGTCGTACTTGACGACGTTCTTGCGGTTGACGAAGTGGAACTCCTCGACCTTCTTCTGGGCCGACTCGATCCGCTTGGTCAGCATGCCGTGCTCGATCGGCGCTCCGTCGGACGGGCCCAGCTTGTCGAGGATCGAGTAGATGCGGTCGCCGGCGAACAGGCGGATCACCTCGTCCTGCGCCGACAGGTAGAAGCGGGTCTCGCCGGGGTCGCCCTGGCGCCCGGAACGGCCCCGCAGCTGGTTGTCGATGCGCCGCGACTCGTGGCGCTCGGTGCCCAGCACGTACAGGCCGCCGAGATCGACCACGCCCTCGCCGAGCTTGATGTCGACGCCGCGGCCGGCCATGTTGGTGGCGATCGTGACCGCGCCCAGCTGTCCGGCCTGCTCGACGATGTGCGCCTCGCGCTCGTGGTTCTTCGCGTTCAGCACCTCGTGCTCGACGCCGCGCCGCGTCAGCAGCTTGGAGAGGTACTCGGACACCTCCACCGAGATGGTGCCGACCAGCACCGGCTGGCCGATCTCGTTGCGCTCCTGGATGTCGTCCGCGACGGCCTCGAACTTCTCCTCGGCGGTCTTGAAGATGAGGTCGTTCTCGTCGACGCGGGCGACCGCGACGTTGGTCGGGATCGGCACCACCTCGAGGCCGTAGATCTCGTGGAACTCGGCCGCCTCGGTGGCGGCGGTGCCGGTCATGCCGGCCAGCTTCTCGTACATGCGGAAGTAGTTCTGGATCGTGACCGTGGCGACGGTCACGTTCTCCTCCTGGATGCGCACGTTCTCCTTGGCCTCGACCGCCTGGTGCAGGCCCTCCGACCAGCGGCGGCCCTCCATGATGCGGCCGGTGAACTCGTCGACGATCTTGACCTCGCCGTCGATCACGACGTACTCGTCGTCGCGCTTGTACAGCTCCTTGGCCTTGATCGCCTGGATCAGGTGGTTGACCAGCTGACCGTTCTCGGGCGCGTACAGGTTCTCGACGCCGAGCGTCTTCTCGATCTTGTCTACGCCCGACTCGGTCGGCGACGCGGTGTGGAACTTCTCGTCCACCTCGTAGTCCTCGCCCGGATCCAGGTTCTTGACGGCGCGCGCGAACGCGTAGTAGGTCTCGGCCGCCTGCTCCGGCTCGCCGGAGATGATCAGCGGCGTTCGGGCCTCGTCGATCAGGATCGAGTCGACCTCGTCCACGATCGCGAACCAGTGGCCGCGCTGCACGGTGAACTCGGCCGATGGGGCCATGTTGTCGCGCAGGTAGTCGAAGCCGAACTCGGAGTTGGTGCCGTACGTGATGTCGGACTCGTAGGCGGCGCGGCGCTCGTCGTCGGGCATCATGTTCTGGATCACGCCGACCGAGATGCCGAGCGCCTGGTAGATCGGCCCCATCCAGGCGGCGTCGCGGCGGGCCAGGTAGTCGTTGACCGTGACCAGGTGCACGTTCACGCCCGCGATGGCGTTCAGGTAGAGCGGCAGCGTCGCCACCAGCGTCTTGCCCTCGCCGGTCTTCATCTCGGCGATGCGGCCCTCGTGCAGCACCATGCCGCCGATCAGCTGGACGTCGAACGGCCGCAGGCCGATGGCGCGCTTGGAGGCCTCGCGGACGGCGGCGAAGGCCTCGGGCAGCAGCTCGTCGAGATCCTCGCCCTGGTCGAAGCGCTCGCGGAACTCGATCGTCTTGGCGGCCAGCTGGTCGTCGGACAGCGCCTCGTACTCCGGCTCGAGCGCGTTCACGTCGATGACGCGCTGCTCGAGCCGTTTCAGGGTGCGGCCCTCGCCGGCCCGCAGGATCTTGTGGAACACGCTCATCGTACGAGGATGGTACCAACCGGACCTTGGGGCACCATGGGATCGACCAGGGTGCCGGCCCGGCCAGCGCTAGGCGCGGGTCGGCTCGATCAGCCCGTAGTTGCCGTCCCGCCGCTTGTAGATCACGTTCACCTCGTCGGACTCGGCGTTCACGAAGACGAAGAAGTCGTGGCCGATCAGCTCCAGCTGGAGCAGCGCCTCCTCGTCGCTCATCGGCTTCATGTTGAACTGTTTCGTCTTGACGATCATCGCCTCGTCCTCCTCGGGGAGCGTGGCAACCGACGCCGGATCGGGCTGGTGGGTGTGGTGGTGGGCCATGTGCTCGGCCTGGCGGCGGGTGCGCTTCTCGCGGTAGCGCTTGACCTGCCGCTCGAGCTTCTCAGCGACCAGGTCGATCGACGCATACATGTCCGTGGACGACTCGCGGGCGCGCAGCACCGGGCCCTTCGTCCAGACCGTCGCCTCGGCGACCTGGCTGTCGCTGATGCTCGGGTTGTGCTCCACGATCAACTCGAGCTCGCAGCGGCTCTCGTCGGAAAGGTGGCGTGCCAGCTTGCCCAGCTTCTTCTCGGCGTACTGGAACAGGGAGTCGGTGACATCGACGTGCCTGCCTTTCACCTGCAAACGCATGGCATGACCTCCCGCTTTCGTCGTTCCTGAACAGACTACCCGGTGTCCCCTATGCGTGCTCGGCCCGGGCGAGGGTGGCGGCCACCACCGCCCCGGCGCCGGCCCGGCGCAGCTCCAGCGCGGCGGCAGTGAGGGTGGCGCCGGTCGTGTGCACGTCGTCGATCAGGCCCACCCGGCCGGCGACCGCGACCGGCGCGGTAAACGCCGTGCGCACGTTCGCGCGCCGCTGTGCGCGGGTCAGCCCGCGCTGCGGGCGGCGCCACAGCGGTGCGCGCAGGAGCGGCCGCGAGGGCACGTCCCAGCGCAGCGCCAGCTGCTCGGCCAGCAAGCGCGCCGGGTGGTAGCCGCGCATGGCCTCACGCAGCGGATCGGCGGGCACCCAGGTGACGACGTCGACCGCGGGCCGGCCCAGCACCAGCGCCATCAGCGCGGCGGCCGGCACTGCGAGACCGCGCAGGCCGCCGTCCTTGAAGGCATGCACCAGGTCACGGGCGGCACCGTCGAACAGCAGCGCCGCGGCGGCCGACTCGAACCCGACGCGGCGGCCGCGGCAGCTCGCGCAGTCGTCCACCTGGCGCTCCGCCGGCAGACCGCAGCGGGCGCAGGTGGAGCCGTCGAGCAGCGGCAACTCGCTCAGGCACGCGGCGCAGAGCAGCGGGCCGGCCAGGCGGCAGACGGCGCAGCGCGGCGGCACCAGCAGGTCGAGCAGGGCGTGCACACGGCCAGGCTACGGCCGCGGCCGCCACGGCGGCGTCACGGGCTGTCGCGAACCTGTGCCAGCATCGGCTCGATGCGGGCGGCGATCTGCGCGCGGTGGGCGTCCAGCTCCTCCCAGCTCTTGGCCGGCAGGAACCGCGAATCCGCCCCCAGCCGCGGCACGCGCAGAAGGCGGCTCTCGAGCACCGAGGTGAGCTCGCCCACCAGGCGCTCGAACTGGATCGCAGTGCGACCGTCGACCGTCTTTTCGACCCGGAACCACGACCAGTCGATCCGCAGGTCGCGCAGCGCGGCGGCGTCGGCGATGAAGGTGTTGGTGTTGAACACCCGCACCGTGTCCTCGTCGAAGTCCTCGGGCAGCCGGAAGCTCTCGAGCACCACCGGGCGATCGTCCAGCCGCACCGGGATGCCGCCGCGGTCACCCTCCTGCTTGTCGACCACCTCGACCGTGAGCGGTGCGCCGTGGTCGATGTGCCAGCCCAGCACCAACGGGTCGACCGTCGCGCCGAGGTTGTCGAGGTTCATGATCCACAGGTACCGGCCGCCGGCGGCGAGGAACCGGTCGAGCAGCCCCGACGCGACCAGCGCCTCGGGCAGGTCGCCGTGGCCGGTGGCGTAGATGCTGGGCAGCCCATCGTCACCGCGGAACAGGCAGCCGTCCGGGGTCAGCCGCAGCGAGGCGCCCTGCACGAACACGCCGACCCGCTCGCCGTCGACCCGGCCGCCCAGCGCCTCGCGGATGGGGCCGTCCGTGGCGTGGCTCGTCATCAGCCAGATCGGCAGCTGCGCGCGGCTCGCGCGCTGCCAGTACTCGCGTTCGGCGAGGCGCGCATCCAGGAACGTGGCGCGCGGGATCGCCTCGACCAGGCCCTTGACGACGCCGCCCATGCGAGTGGCCATGCCGCCTGCCAGCACCACCATCGCCAGGCGGCCCTCGCCCAGGGCGTCGAGCCCCAAGCGCTCGAGCCGCCTGCCCTCCTGCGAGCCGCGCTCGGGCAGGTCGACCACGTCTCCGGCCGCGGGCGCAGTCACGACGCCGGCCACGCGGTTCACCTCGGGGCCGGCCCGCAGCAGCTCATGCTCCCACGCGCGCAGGCGGGCAGCGTCGAAGCCCTGGCTCTGGAGCTGGGCGAGCAGGGCGGGATCGAGGCCGGCCAGGTCGTCGTCCAGGCAGGAGTCAGGCAAACCGGAAGGGTGGGCGGTGTACGCCGAGCTCGGTGACGATGGCGGTGATGTTGGCGGCAGGCGTCACGTCGAACGCGGGATTGTAGACCGCGACGCCTTCGGCCGCGGATGCGCCGGCCAGCTCGCCCGGGTCGCGATACTCGATCGGGATGGCGCTGCCGTCGGCGGCCGACGGGTCGATGGTCGAGGTGGGAGCGGCCACGTAGAACGGCAACTGGTGCGCCGCTGCCAACACCGACAACGCATAGGTTCCGATCTTGTTCGCGGCGTCGCCGTTTCGAGCGATGCGGTCTGCGCCCACCACCACGGCGTCCACCTGGCCCTGGGCCATCACCCAGCCGGCCATCGAGTCTGCCAAGAGCGTGGCGTCGATTCCGTCCTGCGCCAGCTCCCAGGCGGTCAGACGGGCGCCCTGCAGCAGCGGGCGCGTCTCGTCCACCCAGACCTGCAGCGAGGGGTCGCGGCCGTGGGCACTGCGGATCACGCCCAGCGCGGTGCCGTAGCCGCCGGTGGCGAGAGCGCCGGCGTTGCAATGGGTGAGCACGCGGGCGCCGGCGTCGAGCAGACCCGCGCCATGATCGCCGATGGCAACGCAGCGGGCCACCTCCTGCCGGTGCAGCTCGCGAGCCGCCCGCTCGAGGTGCGGGACGAGCTGGTCGTCGGAGGCCTCGGCGGCCGCATCGCGCATCCGCTGGATCGCCCATGCCAGGTTGACGGCGGTGGGGCGGGCGGCGGCCAGGCCGTCGCAGGCCTCGTGGAAGTGGTCGCGTCCTCCCCGGGCGGCGACGGCGGCGCCGTAGGCGGCGGCCACGCCGATCGCGGGGGCGCCGCGCACGACCATGGCGCGGATCGCGTCGACCATCTCGGGCCAGTCGTCGTAGCGGTTCTCGCGGCGCTCGCCCGGCAACAGTGTCTGGTCGAGCAGCACCAGGCGGCCGTCCTCGAGCCGGACGATCGCGTCGGGCGTGAGCGGTGATGCGGCGCCGGCCACGGCCGGCGTCAGGTGCCCTCGTCCCACGAGGCCAGGTACTTCTCCTGCTCCGCGGTGAGGGAGTCGATCGCAACGCCCATGCTGGCCAGCTTCAGGCGGGCCACCTCGCTGTCGAGGTCGGCGGGCACGACGTAGACCTTCGGCTCGAGGTCGGCGTGGTTCTTGACGGCCCACTCGGCGGACAGCGCCTGGTTGGCGAAGCTCATGTCCATGACCGAGGCGGGATGGCCCTCGGCGGCGGCCAGGTTCACGAGCCGGCCCTCGGCCAGCAGGAACAGGCGGCGGCCGTCCGGCATCTCGAACTGCTCGACCATCGGCCGGACGACGGTGACCGCGGCGGCCATCTCCTGCAGCGCCGGGATCTCGATCTCGACGTTGAAATGCCCGGTGTTGGAGAGGATGGCGCCGTCCTTCATGAGGCCGAAGTGCTCGCGCCGGATCACGTTCTTGTCGCCGGTGGCGGTGCAGAAGATGTCGCCGTGGCGGGCGGCCTCGGCCATCGTGGAGACGTTGAACCCGTCCATGACGGCCTGCAGCGCGCGCAGCGGGTTGACCTCGACGACGGTGACGTGGGCGCCCATGCCGCGGGCGCGCTCGGCCAGGCCGCGGCCGCTCCAGCCGTAGCCGCCGACGACGAAGGTGCTGCCGGCCAGCAGCACGTTGGTGGCGCGGATGATGCCGTCCAGCGTCGACTGGCCGACGCCGTAGCGGTTGTCGAACAGGTGCTTGGTGTTGGCCTCGTTGACGGCCACGATCGGGAACCCGAGCGTGCCGTCGGCCTCCATCGCCTTCAGGCGGATGACGCCGGTGGTGGTCTCCTCGGTGCCGGCCAGGATCTCGCTCAGCTGCTCGGGGCGCTTGGCATGTAGCACGCCGATCACGTCGGCGCCGTCATCCATGGTCAGCTGGGGATGATGGTCGGCCGCGGCCTCGATGTGGGAGTAGTAGGTGTCGTTGTCCTCGCCGTTGCGGGCGAAGACGGAGATGCCGTACTCGGCCACGAGGCCGGCCGCGACGTCGTCCTGGGTGGAGAGCGGGTTGGATGCGCAGAGCACGACGTCGGCGCCGCCCGCCTTGAGCGTGCGCATCAGGTTGGCGGTCTCGCTGGTGACGTGCAGGCAGGCGGCGATGCGGATGCCCTCGAGCGGCCGCTCGGCCGCGAACCGCTCGCGGATCAGGGCCAGCACCGGCATCTGCCGGTCGGCCCACTCGATCCGCCGCACCCCCTCCGGGGCAAGGGCGAGATCACGGACGTCGCTGGGCGTAGTCGTGCTCATGGCGCGCAGACTCTAGCCGATCGCGATCCGGTTCCCATAGCTCGAGCTAGTGGAGTCCGAGCGAGATCGCAAGCCCGGGCCGCGCAAACCGGTGCGCCAAGACCGTGCCGATCACCGACGCGACCGGTCACGTCCGACCCACCGCGGCGATGACACCGATCACGAATTCAACGGCAATCCTTCCACCGCCGCACCCACATGCCCCTCGAACCCGGATCAGCAGCCGAGACGCCCGCGGTGCGAGATCGATCCGGTCACGAACCGTCACATCCACCTCCCGGCGCCCCAACGCCGCCCGAGTCGGTGTTTGACTCCCACTCGGGCGGCGTGAGCGTTCCGTGACGCCGCCGTTGCACGTGTCGCGGGCTACTCGCCGATGCGCTGTTTGAGCGTGCCGATCCGGTCGACCGGCGTCGGGTTGACGCCTCGCTCCAAGGCCGCGTGGTAACTGACCCAGTCGCCGTGGGCGACCATCGAGAACGCGCGGGCGGCGGCCGTGTCGCCGCGTCCCTCGATCTGCTCGACCAGCACCGCGTCCTGCCCGATCAGCTCGGCCGTGGCCTCGATCATGCGCCTGGTCTCGTCGCGCTCGCCGGGGTCGCGCAGCAGCACGGCCGCGAACGTCTGCGCCGGCGCGCCCTCCCAGGCCACGATCTCGTTGTGGTCGAGCTCCGGGAACGCGTGGCTGAAGGCGTGCATCTTGGCGTTCTCGTTCAGCTGGGTCTTCCACCGGTAGGCGACCGCCGCCATCGGGCCGGATCCGTAGATCAGCGGGATCGTCGTCGCCAACCTGGCTCCCAGCGCCGCCGCCGCGTCCCGGTCGACCGCCGCCACGCCCTGCGTGCACTCGCCCGCGATCCCCGCTCGCGACAGGCCGCAGGCTGCGAACGCCCCCGCCATCGCCCCGAACAGGTACCCCAGCGCCGAGCGCGGGTGCAGGCCGCCGGGCACCTGCGCGAACGGCTCACCCCACGCCCGCGCCCGCTGCTCGAGCGCCCCGCCCATCCCCACGCACAGCAGGCTCGCGCCCTGGCCGTGCGCCTGGTCGGCACAGGCGAGCGTCTCCGCCGTGTCTCCCGAGTAGCTCGAGCACACGACCAGCGTCCCCGGCCCCGCCCAGCTGGGCACCCCGAATCCGCGCACGCGCGTGATGGGCACCGCGCAGTCGCGGATCACGAGCGCCCGCAGCAGCTCACCGCTCATGGCCGAGCCGCCCATTCCCGCGATCACGACCGCCGTCGGCATGGCCAGGCCGCCGCCGGCCTCGCCGCCGATGCGGTCGCCCTCGAGCAGCTGTTCGCCCATCCCCTCGATCGCCGCCCGCATGCCCCCATCGTCTACCACACCGCCCTCCCGTCCCTGCCCACGACCTGGTCGCGGAACACCGCGCCGGCCTCGACGCTCGCCCCCGTCAGGACGACGCTGCGCTGGATGCTCGCGCCGCTCGCGATCCTGGCCCCGGCACCGACCACCGACTCTGTCACGTCGGCCCCTGCCTCGATCACCGCCGTCGGATCGACCACACCGCCCGCCGGCATCCACTCCATGTTGGCCGCCAGGTAGCTCGCCGGCGTGCCGATGTCCCGCCACCGCCCCTCTCCGGTGAAGGCGAACAGCCCCGCCCCCACCAGCCCCGGGAACACCTCGCGCTCCACCGACACCGCCCGCCCCGTCGGGATCAGCTCCAGCACCTCCGGCTCGAACACGTACGTGCCGGCGTTGATGGTGTCGACATCGGCCACGCCCGGCGGCGGCTTCTCGACGAACGCCGTCACGACACCGTCCGCGCCCGTCCGCACCAGCCCGTAGGCGCCGGGATCCGCCACCCGGTGCAGCGCGATCGTGGCCCGCGCACGGTGGTCGCGGTGGACCGCGATCAGCGCTCCCAGATCGAGGTCGGTCAGCACGTCACCGTTGCAGACCACGAACGTCTCGTCGATGTTCCCGGCCGCGAACCGGATCGCCCCGCCCGTCCCCAGCGGCTCCGGCTCGACCGCGTACTCCAGCTCGTCCCCGAAGTGCTCGCGGATCGGCTCGGCCAGGTATCCGCACGACAGCACGACCCGGTCGACCCCGTGCCCGCGCAGCTGGCCGATCTGGTGCTCCAGGAACGGCCGGTTCGCGATCGGCAGCATCGGCTTGGGCAACCACTCGGTGAGCGGGCGAAGGCGGGTGCCTTCGCCGCCGACCAGCAGTACCGCGATCACCCCGATGGCTCCACGCTGGGCCGCCCCACCGACTCGTACAGGAACCCGGCCGCCCGCACCTGGTCCGGGTCGAGCAGGTTGCGCCCATCCACGATCAGCGGCGTCGCCATCGCGTTTCGCACCTCGCCCGACGCCAGCGTCCGGAACTCGCCCCACTCCGTCACGATCACGGCCGCGTCGGCCCCGCGCACCGCCTCCAGCACCGAGCAGGCCAGCGTCACGCCCTCGCTGAGGTGCTCGTGCGCCGCGTCCATCGCCACCGGGTCGTAGGCCACGACCTGCGCCCCCTCGGCCAGCAGCCTCGCCGACAGCACCAGGCTCGAGGCCTCGCGCATGTCGTCGGTGTTGGCCTTGAAGGCCAGCCCCAGCATCGCGATCCTCCGGCCCCGCAGCGGGCCCAGATGCCGCTCGAGCTTGCCCACCACACGGCGCTTCTGCAGCTCGTTGACCTCGATCACCGACGTCAGCAGCTGGAAGTGGTACCCCGAGTTGCCGGCCAGCTGCTTCAGCGCCTGCACGTCCTTGGGGAAGCAGTTGTGCACGACCAGGCCGCCGCTGGTCACGAACGTGCCCGCCTCCGGCACCTCCAGCGAGTAGACGGGCCCTTCCAGGTCGTGCGCCTCGACGCGCGCCACCGAGACCCAGGCGACGCGCTGCACCAGCGGCTGCGGCAGCGAGGCCGTGGGGCCGCCCAGCCCCGGGATCGGATCGATCCGCAGCGGCGCGCTGACCAGGCGCGGCACCCGCATGCCCTCGGACAGCTCGCCACCGAGCACGATCCGCGTGCCCTCGATCTCGTCGAACACCACGAACGGGTGGTCGTCGGTGGCGGACACGGCCGCCGCCCCGTCGCGCAGGTGCACCGTCACGCCGGGCCCATCGTAGTCGCGCACCGTCAGCGTCGACACCGGCAGGAAATCGGGCGTCTCGTCGCCGATCCGCCAGGCCAGCACGTCCAGGCCCTGCGGATGCACCATGTCGCCCGGCCCCTCGTGCTGCCGGTAGAGATCGGCCAGCGCGATGTCCTCGACGCTGTCTTGGTGGCGCACCGTGACCAGCTCGTGTCCGGCCAGGCAGCTGCCGCCGTATCCGATCCCGGGTCGCAGGAAGTGCGCGCCGATCCGCTCGTCCAGTCCCATCGCATGGGACACTACCGATACGTCTGCCCCCACCTCCTCGCAGACGTTCGCGATCTCGTTGATGAACGAGATCTTTGTCGCCAGGAACGCGTTCGACGCGTACTTGATCATCTCGGCGCTGGCCGGGTTGGTGCGAACGACGGTCGCGTCCAGGTCTGCGTAGAGCGCCTCCACCGCCGCGCCGTCGGCCTCGTCGAGCGCGCCGATCACGATCCGGTCGGGCTCCATGAAGTCGGCGATGGCCCGCCCCTCGCGCAGGAACTCCGGGTTGGACACATAGCCGACGTGCCCGCGGCCGCGCGCATCCAGCTCCGCCCGCACCTTGTCCCCCGTGCCCACCGGCACCGTGCTCTTCATCACCAGCACAAACCGCTCGCCGTCTGCCGGCAGCTCGTCGATCACGCGGTGCACGCGCGACAGATCCGCGTCCCCGGAGCGCGTCGGAGGCGTGTCCACGCACACGAACACCACCCGGCAGCGGCTGAACAGCTGCTCGCTGTCCTCCGTGAACGTGAGCCGGCCGCGGTTCCGCTCCAGCAGCCGCTCGATGCCCGGCTCATAGATCGGCACAGCGCCGTCACGCAGGTCGGCCACGCGCTGGGGGTTGATGTCGCGGCAAACCACCTGGTGGCCCAGGTCGGCGAAGCACGTCGCCGTCACCAGCCCCACGTAGCCGACCCCGATCACGCCGACGGCGCTTTTGGCCGGCGGGCTCACTTGACGGGCTTCAGCGACCGCGCGATCGCGATCATGTCCGCATTGGACATGTCATCGCGAAGCGTGTTCTGCACCCAGTACGCGGTGCCGTGCTCGATGAAGGCGACCATGTGGATGTGCGAGCCGTTGAAGTAGAACTGGTACGTGCGCCCGTCCAGCTTACGCCGCTGGTCGGGATTTGCCAGGATCGGCGCGTTCGTGAACCGGGTCTCCTCGATCCCCCAGTAGGAGCCGGCGATGCCGTTGTAGCCCCAGTAGGCGTACAGCGAGTTGTTCCCGCCGCCCGCCTCCTTGATGTGTGTACGTCCGGATCTGCGAATGCACCCAGGGCACGAACGTGGACGCGTCCTGGCGCACGGTCGGGTACAGCACCGGGAAGTTGGCGGGGCCGTTCGCGGCCTGGAAGTAGGCGCGGTAGGTGGTGCCGTCGCGGGTCACGTCTGACGGCAGGCCGGTCGTGCTCTTGGACGCCACGTGCGCGAGCTTGCCGGTGAAGCTCTTGCCCAGCACCACGACCAGCCCCTGCGATGCGTAGGTCTTGTAGGCGGAGGTGATCGGCTTCGCCACGGCGCCGCCCAGGATGTCGGCCACGTCTGTGGCAGCCTGCTGGTCTCCGGGCCGGTAGTAGACGACGCTCTGGCGGAAGGTGAACGTCGGCGCCGGGTTCAGCGAGACCGTCACTGGGTAGCCCCACGTCCCCAGCGCCGCTCCACCCCTGGCGGCCGCGCCGGGCGTGCCGTTCCCGTTGACCGTGGTCAGCGGCGTGGTGGTCGGGTCGACCTTGGGCTTGAACTTGGGCACCTTGGGGCCGTTCGTCGACTTGCCCGGAAGCGTGTTGGTGGGCGGCCGCATGCTCTCGGGGTGCATTAACGCGAACACGGCCGCGCGCATCGCCTCCGGCGTCGCCTCCACGTAGGAATTGACGGCGTCGCCGGCCACCGTGGCGTTCAGCCGCGACGTGATCACGCGGTCCTTGATCGCGTAGGCCGTGGTCGCCAGCTCGATCATCGTCTGCACGCTGGGCGGCCCGTTGGGCCCGGTCACCTGCACGTTCTTGGCGACCGTCTCGGCCACGTCGCGCAGCGTGGTCAGCTGGTCGAGACCGATGCCGTGCAGCTGGCTGGAGGCGCGCTGCGAGAAGGCGTGCAGGAACACCTGCTGGCGGGCGTTGCGGTAGAAGTCGGAGTCGGTGTGGCGGTACCGGGCGTAGGCCAGCGCGTTGGTGCCGTTCAGCAGCTGGTAGCCGGGCGGGATGTCCACCTGCGAGTACTGCTCCTGGCCGGCCACGTTCACGTGGTAGTAGAACTGGTCGACCGGCACGTAGACGCCGTGGAACTTGTCCACCAGGTCACGGAAGCCCTTGAAGTCGACCGTCACCAGGTAGTTGGGCTTGACGCCGGTGGCGTCCTCGACCGTCCTCAGCGCCAGCTTGTAGCCGCCGTCGGAGTAGGCGGCGTTGATCTTGTCGACGCCGTAGCCGGGGATGGTGACGTGCAGGTCGCGCGGCAGCGACAGCAGTGAGATGTACTTGGTGCGGGGGTCGATCCGCACCAGCATCAGCGTGTCCGACCGTGACCCGCCGGCGGCGTCCCCAGCCCGGTAGTCGGAGCCGATCACCAGCGCCACCGCGGGAGCATTGCTGATCGGCAGCGTCTTCTGGAGGCCGCTCTGCGCGCCGATCACGCCCTTGCTGAGGTGCCCCACCTCGTTCACCAGGTTGTGCGCCCACCAGCCGACCACGGCCGCCACCACGAGCACCAGCGCGAGGAAGGAGCCGCCCGTCCACAGCGCGATCCGCACCCACCGCGGCCGCCGCCGCTTCAGCGTCCGGGTGTCGTAGATGTTGACGGGGGGCCGCCGGGGCGGGCCGCCGTCCGAACCGGTGCTGGGTGGCGCGGGCTGTGGCGGTGTTTCGGTCGGCAAAGAGCTCCCTGACAGACGAGCGCCCGCAGACTGGTCGCGGGCAAGGCAGCAGTATAAACGCCCGATTCGGCGTTGAGGTGCAGGTTCCCTACCCGCGATTGGGAGTCGATGAGAGACGCCGCGCGAATTCCACGAGGATCCGGCGATAGCGCCGCAGCGACTCGATCTCGACGTACTCCTCCGGCCCGTGGTGTCCTCCGCCGGCCGGCCCGAACTCGATCGCGGGGATGCCCCGCTCCAGGAAGAACACCGCGTCCGAGGCTCCGTGGCGACCGACCGCCGGGGCGGTGCCACCCTCCAGCGCGCCCACGGCCCCGCGCAGCACCTGGACGTGCGGCTCGCCCGGGTCGAGCGTCGCCGGAGGCATCTCGTAGATCGGCGTCACCTCGGCGCCGAGCGACCGCAGCTGCCGCAGCACCTCCTCCGGGGCCTGATTGGGCAGGTAGCGGATGTCGACGTCCATACGGCAATGGTCGGGCACGATGTTGACCACGTCTCCGCCGCGGATGCGGCCGATGTTGATGGACGGGTGCTCATACAGCTCCGAGCTGCCGGACGCGAACGGTAGCTCCAGGATCCTGCGGTAGAGCTCGAACGCCTTCAGCACCGCGTTGTCGCCCAGCCACGGGGTTGAGCCGTGCGCGGCCCGGCCCTCCACGTCGACGCGCACGACCAGGACACCCTTCGACTGCACGCCGATCTCGAGGTTGGTCGGCTCGCCGCAGACCACGAACTCGCCCAGGTGCCCCTCGGACGCCAGGAACGCGGACGACTTGGGCTGATTCGAGTCCTCCTCCGACTCCTCGTCGGGCACGATCAGCAGCTTCACCTTGACGCCCGGGATCAGCTCGCGGGCCTGTGACAGGTCGGCCAGCGCGGCCAGCATGCCCGCCAGCCCGCCCTTCATATCGTAGGCGCCGCGGCCGTACAGGCGGCCGTCCACGTGCCACGGCGAGAACTGCTCACTGCGTGCGGGAACGACGTCCACGTGGGCGTTCCAGATCAGCGTGACCGGCCCGTCGCCGACCGCCGCCACGATCGAGGGCAGCCCGTTCACCTCGTAGGTGCGGTGGGCGATACCCTGCCCCTCCAGCCATCCCTTGAGGAAGCCCATGGCGGCCTTCACGCCGTCGGGCTGGGAGCTGTCGTAGGAGATCAGCCGCTCTGCGAGGGCGAGTTCGTCGGCTTCGGGCACGGGCGCGATTGTAGGCTGCGCGCCATTGTGAGCACGCCATCCCTGTGGCAGGAGCAGCACCCGGGCCGGGCCTTTCCCGCGCTCGACTCGGATCACCGGGTCGACGTGTGCGTTGTCGGCGCGGGCGTGACCGGAGCATCCTGCGCCTGGCGGCTGCTCGAGCACGGGGTCGGCGTGACCGTGGTCGACGCCAGGCGCGCTGCCGCCTCCGCCAGCGGCCGCAACGGCGGCTTCGCCGTGAGCGGGACGGGACTCGATCACGACGAGCTGGGGGGCCGCCTGGGCGAGGCCGGCGCCCGCGATCTGCAGGCCGCGACGGAGCGATCGCTTGACGCGATGATCGCCCTGGCGGCCGAGCTCGGCGTGCCGCACGCGGTGCGACGCAGCGGCTCGCTGTGGGTGGCCCAGGACGAGCATGAGGGGGCCGAGATCGAGCGCACGCTGTCGGCGGCCACTGCCGCCGGCATCCCCTGCCGTCCGGCCGCCGGCCTGATTCCAGAACCGATGCGCGACCGCTGTCACACAGCCGCGTTCTTCCCGCAGGACGCCGAGCTGCTGCCCGCGACCTGGGTGCGGACACTGGCGGCGGCCGCCGCCGACCGCGGCGCAACGCTGTTCGAGCATTCGCCGGTCAATCGCCTGGAGCGCGAGGGTGAGGGCTGGATCGTCCACGCCGGCGGGGGGACGGTGCGCGCCCAGGCCGTGGTGGTGGCCTGCGACGGGCTGATCCCGCGATTGCTGCCGCAGCTGGACGGCGTCGTCTACCCGGTGCGCGGCCAGGTGCTGGCCACCGAGCCGCTGCAGCAGGGGCCGCTCGCGTACCCCACCCACTCCCAGTCCGGCTTCATGTACTACCGCCCCACCGACGACGGCCGGGTCGTGGTCGGCGGCGGCCGGCTCGAGCAGCTCGAACACGAGTACACCGACGAGGAGACCGTGACCGCCGGCGTGCAGGCCCGGCTGGACGCGTTTGTGGCCGGATGGCTGGGCCTCGGCGGTGCCTGCGTGACCCACCGCTGGGCCGGCATCATGGGCTTCGCGGCCGACCTGCTGCCAGTGGTGGGAGCGCTGCCGGACAGCCCCGGCCTGTACGTGGCCGGCGGCTACAGCGGCGTCGGGAACGTGCTCGGCCACCTCTGCGGCGGCATCGCCGCCGACCTGATCGCGACCGGCACGCACCCGCAAGCGCCGGCGCTCGACGTCGGCCGGTTCGACCTCACGTCACCCGTCGAGCAGCTGGAAAAGCGGCGCAGTCGCGATCACGCCACGCGGCTGGTGCGCCCGCAGCCGTAGGGACAATTGTTAAGACTGCGGCGGGGGTGGAAGAAATCCCCCGGGTTGCCCGTCTTGGGTGACACGATCGCCCGGAGCGGGCCCTTCCGTCGGGGGAAGGCCCGCTTCGGGGTTTCGTGTCTGCGGGGGTCGTCGCAGGGCCAGCGGGCCGCTCTCATACCAGGGGTAGGCGTCGGTCAGCAGCAGCGGCACATAGGCAAGCGTGTGGCACTGGAACGCGTACGTCAGCCCCTGCATCTCGTGGATCGTGCGCGGCATCCTGCCCGTGAACAGGATCGCCCACCACGCGCCGATCGCGAGCAGCCCGGCGACCAGGCCGAAGAAGAAGGCTGTGACCACGGCCGGCAGGCTCAGCGGCAGCACCACCAGCGTCCGCAGCCGCGACATCCGCGCCGGCGGCGCCACCCGCACGTCGACCGACTGGCCCTCGCGCCGCTGCCATGGGAACGGCGGAAAGCGGTCGTCGACCAGACCCAGGTAGGCGGCGACGCGGGTCACGTACACCACCGTCGCCGCCTGGAACCGGTGGATCGGCCGGGGTAGACGGCCCAGCGCCAGCACCGCCAGCCAGCCGACCACCGAGAGCGCAGTCGACACGACCGCCAGGAGCAGCGAGACCACCAGGTGCGGTAGCGCCAGCACCAGCCGGAAGATGGTGCCGGCCCGGGACGGGTGCTCGACGTAGGCGGCCCGGTAGGTGACCGGGTAGGGGCGGGCCGGCTCTGAGTCCTCCTCGACCAGGAACTGTTCGGGCGGCGCGGCACCCGGCACTACAGCAACGTCGAACTGTCGCCCGCACCCCACGCAGAAGCGCGCGCCGCCCAGGCGCGGCCGGCCGCAGTTGGTGCAGAAGCGGGCGGGTGCGATCGTATCGGTCACGGCCATCGGTTCTGATGATACGACCGCAGGCGGGCAGCCCGGCTAGGAGGAAGCCTGAACCAGCGCCTCGGCGAAGGCCGCCTCGCGCTCCGCGCGATACAGGTCGCCCTCGCCACCGCGAGCCTGCTCCAGCTGCGCCTGGGCGCGCTCCAGCCGGGCCCGCGCCTCGCCGGCGTCGATCTGGTCGCGCGGCACCGCCTCGCCGACCAGCACCAGCGTCTCGTTCTTGCGCACCTCGACGAAGCCGCCGTCGGTCGCGAACTCGTGCCGCTGACCCTGCATGTCGGTGACGTGCAGCTCGCCCGGCTTCAGGCTCGACACCAGCGGCGCGTGATTGGCCATGATGCCGAGCTGGCCGGCGCTGCCGGGCACGACCACGATCTCGGCCTCGCCTTCGAACACCGGCCCCTCCGGGGTGATCACGTCGACGCGCTGTGCGTCGTGGTCCGCCATCAGGCGGTGGCCTTCAGCTCTTCGGCGCGGGCCAGCACGTCGTCGATGCCGCCGACCAGGTAGAAGGCCTGCTCCGGCAGCTCGTCATGCTTGCCGTCCAGCACCTCCTGGAAGGAGCGGATCGTGTCGTCGAGCCGCACGTACTTGCCCGACGTGCCGGTGAACTGCTCGGCCACGTGGAACGGCTGCGACAGGAACCGCTCGATCTTGCGGGCGCGCTGCACGATCACCTTGTCCTCGTCGGACAGCTCGTCCATGCCCAGGATGGCGATGATGTCCTGCAGGTCCTTGTAGCGCTGCAGCACCTGCTGCACTCGGGTGGCCACCCTGTAGTGCTCCTCCGAGACGCTGCCCGGCTGCAGGATCCGCGACGACGAGTCGAGCGGGTCGACGGCCGGGTAGATGCCCTTCTCCGAGATCGACCGCGACAGCACCGTGGTCGCGTCGAGGTGGGCGAACGAGGCGGCTGGGGCGGGGTCGGTGAGGTCGTCGGCCGGGACGTAGATGGCCTGCACCGACGTGATCGAGCCCTTGTTGGTGGAGGTGATGCGCTCCTGCAGCTCGCCCATCTCCGTGGCCAGGGTGGGCTGGTAGCCCACGGCGCTGGGCATGCGGCCGAGCAGCGCCGACACCTCGGAGCCGGCCTGCACGAACCGGAAGATGTTGTCGATGAACAGCAGCACGTCCTGGTTCTGGACGTCTCGGAAGTACTCGGCCATGGTCAGCCCGCTGAGGCCGACCCGCAGGCGCGCTCCCGGAGGCTCGTTCATCTGCCCGTAGACGAGCGCGGTCTTCTCGATCACGCCCGACTCCGTCATCTCCAGCCACAGGTCGTTGCCCTCGCGGGTGCGCTCGCCCACGCCGGCGAACACCGACAGTCCGCCGTGCTCCTGCGCGATGTTGTTGATCAGCTCCTGGATCAGCACCGTCTTGCCGACGCCGGCGCCGCCGAACAGCCCGACCTTGCCGCCCTTCACGTACGGGGCCAGCAGATCGATCACCTTGATGCCGGTCTCGAAGATCTCGACCGTCGACGACAGGTCCTCGAACGCCGGCGGCTTGCGATGAATCTCCCAGCGCTCGCTGTCGGCCAGCGGATCGCCGTGGTCGACCGGCTCGCCCAGCACGTTGAAGATCCGGCCCAGCGTCACCTCGCCGACCGGCACCGTTATCTGCGCGCCGGTGTCGACCACGTCCAGGCCGCGGGCCAGGCCGTCGGTCGCGTCCATCGCGATCGCCCGAACGCGGTCGTCGCCGAGGTGCTGCTGCACCTCCGCCACCAGCGTGGTGGCGGCGCCGTCGGCGGGGCCGGGGACGCTGATCTCGAGGGCGTTGTAGATCGCGGGTAGCCGTCCCTCAAACTGCGCGTCGATGACGACGCCCTTGATCTCGACGATCTTCCCGACGTTGTGGCCGTTGGCGGCTGACATGTAACTCCCTTGCTCGAGCGGATGAGCGGCATTTTTTGGCGCGTGGACAGGGATTCTAGCAACCTGGCGGCCGACTCGGAGCGGGAGTTCGTGACACGTCTCTGGGCGGTGGCGTTGCTCAGCCGAGGCGCTCGTGGCCAGGCTGGCGATCCAGCGTCCGCACGTCGTGCAGCATCTGGCGGATCAGCATCTGCTCGCGCGCCATCGTGTCGTGGCTGCTGCCCTTGGCGACGACGATCTCGTGGCGGTGGGTCTGCGCCGGGGTGTTGGTGGCGCGGGACGCCAGTCCGGCGCCGAGCAGCGCCGCCACGAACATCGCGGCCGCGAACCCCGCCACCGCCAGGCCGCGCGAGACCACCCGCGCCGGCGCCGGCATCAGGCGGCGCGAGGGCTGTACCGGCGGCGCCGCTCGCAGCACGTCGGTGGTGTGCGCGACCGACAACGCGAACTGCTCGCAGTCGGCGCACTCGGCGCGGTGCCGGCGGACGAAGGCCGCCTCGATCTCGCTGACCTCGCCGTCGAGCTCGGCGGAGATCGTCTCGCGCACCGCCTCACATTGGCGCTCGAGTCTGCGAAACCAGGTGCGATGTGAATGGCTCATGAGTACCTACGATAGACGTGGCTTTGGGCCCGAAGTTTGCGGCCCGTCGCTCCCGGATCCGTGATCGGCAGCAGCCGGCGGCGACTCAAGCGTCCCTTCGCCGCCCATGTGCAGCCCTCTCGCGATGCGCTCGCGCAGCGACCGGCGTGTGGGATCGGCATACAGCCGCTGGGCCTCGAGCGCCACCGCCACACGGGCGGCGTGATCGACATGTCAAGCTCGCGATGAGACGGCTGAGATCAATGCCATGACACGGATGGTAGCGACGTCCGCTCGTTGTTCCCAAGGCGCCGGCCTCAGAACAGGTGGTGCACCGGGTCGATCAGGCCGCCGACCAGGATCAGCACCAGCGCCACCCCCACGAACAGGGCCGACGAGGAGATCGCCTCATACCGCTCGTCCAGCGTGGCGGTGCGCAGCTTGCCGGAGGTCAGCAGCAGGCCGAACATGCTCATCACGCCGGAGTCGTCCTCGACCCGGATCGCCGGGCGCACGCCGTGGAAGAAGCCTGACAGGAGGAAGAACGCACCAAGGCCGTAGCACGTCACGGATAGCGAGCGGCGGAAGGGCACATGCAGCAGCAGCGCTCCCAGCACTGCCACCACCAGCGCCGCCGCCAGCACCAGTCCCACCAGCTGCGCGAGCCGTTTCAACCCGGCGACCAGCATGGTGGCGCGTCTCCCTACGAGGCAGCCACCCGACCCGGCTCGAGGCGCAGGTCGGACATCGGCCATGTCTCCAGCGGGAAGTGGCAGGCAGCCTCGTGGCCGGCCTCGCGCTCCGTCAGCTGCGGCTCATCGACGTCGCAGATGCCCGCCTGGAAACGCGGGCAGCGCGGGTGGAAGCGGCAGGCGGACGGAGGGTTGATCGGGCTGGGCACATCGCCCTCGAGCACGATCGGCTTGCGGTTGCGGGCCACGTTCGGGTTCGGGACCGGCACCGCCGACAGCAGGGCGCCGGAATACGGGTGCAGCGGCCGGTTGTAGAGCTGGCTGCCATCGCCCACCTCGACCACCTTGCCGAGGTACATCACGGCCACGCGGTTCGAGATATGGCGGACCACATCCAGGTCGTGTGCGATGAACACGTAGGTGAGGTCGAACTCGTTCTGCAGCCGCTTCAGCAGGTTCAGGATCTGGGCCTGGACGGACACGTCCAGCGCCGACACCGGCTCGTCGCACACGATCAGCTTGGGCCGCACCGCCAGCGCGCGGGCGACACCGATGCGCTGTCGCTGGCCGCCCGAGAACTCGAACGGGAACCGGTTGTAGTGCTCCGGGTTGAGTCCCACCACCTCGAGCAGATCCTGCACCTTGCGCTTGATCTCGGCAGCGGTGCCCATCTTGTGCACCTCCAGCGCCTCGCCCACGATCGACCCGACGCGCTTGCGCGGGTTCAGCGACGCGTACGGATCCTGGAACACCATCATCATCTCGCGGCGCACCTTGAACAGGTCGCCGCCCTTGATGTTGGTGATGTCCTGCCCGTCGAAGGTGATCTTGCCGCCGGTCGGGTCGAGCAGGCGCATCACGCAACGGGCCATGGTCGACTTGCCGCAGCCCGACTCGCCCACCACGCCCAGCGTCTCACCCTTGTTGACCGACGAAGGAGACGCCGTCCACCGCCCGCACGCGCCCGATCTCCTTCTGGAAGATGATCCCGCGGGTGATCGGGAAGTGCTTCTCCAGGTTCTCGACTGTCAGCAGCGGCTCTTCCAACATACCTCGCTAGATCTGCTGCTCCGCCATCACTTCGTGGAGCAGGTCGTGGGATTCGCGCCGCCGGAACTCGGGCTCGAGGTGGCAGGCGACGGCATGGTCGCCGGCCGACTCGCCACCCACCGGCAGCAGCTCGGGCACGTCGGGGATGCAGGGTCGAGATCGCGTATGTGCAGCGCAGGTGGAACCGGCAGCCGGACGGCGGCTGCAGCAGCGAGGGCGGCGTGCCCGGGATCGGCTTCAGGTCGGAGCCCTCGGCCGCCAGGCGCGGCAGCGAGTTGAGCAGGCCCCAGGTGTAGGGGTGCTCGGGGCGGTAGAAGATGTCCTCGTAGCCGCCCTTCTCGACCACCTTGGCCGCGTACATCACCAGCACGTCGTCGGCAGTCTCGGCGACCACGCCAAGGTCGTGCGTGACCAGGATGATGGCGCTGCCGAAGTCGCGCTGCAGCTGGTTCATCAGCTTCAGGATCTGGGCCTGTGTGGTCACGTCGAGCGCCGTGGTGGGCTCGTCGGCGATCAGCAGATCGGGGTTGTTGACGAGCGCCATCGCGATCATCACGCGCTGGCGCATTCCGCCCGAGAACTGGTGGGGGTAGTCGTCCATGCGCGTTTCGGCGCGCGGGATGGCCACCGCCTTCAGCATCTCCACCGAGCGGCTGTTGGCGACCTGCTTGCTGACGTTCTCGTGCAGCTGCACCGCCTCGCGCAATTGCGCGCCGATCGTGTAGACCGGGTTCAGCGACGTCATCGGATCCTGGAAGATCATCGAGATCTCGTTGCCGCGGATCTTGCGCAGCTCGTCGGGGTCGATCTTCAGCAGATCCCTGTCCTTGAAGATCGCCTGGCCCTCGGTCATGGTGTTCTTCTTCGCGTTCAGGCCCATGATCGTCATGCACGTGACGCTCTTGCCGCAGCCCGACTCGCCCACTATCGCGAGCGTCTTTCCCTTCTCGACGCTGAACGAGACGCCGTCCACCGCGTGCACGATGCCGTCGTCCGTGCGGAAGTACGTCTTCAGGTCCTTGACGTCAAGCAGCGGCATGCGAGAAATTGTACCGGGTCGGGGCCAGCGTCGGCGGCCGCCGGATCAGGCCAGCCTGATCCGTGGGTCAATCACCGCATACAGGAGGTCTATCAGCAGGTTGAAGATGATCACCATGATCGAGGCGAAGATCACCACGCCGATGATGATCGGCAGGTCGAACGTGAAGGTCGATTGGATCGTCCACCAACCGAGCCCCGGCAGCCCGAACACGATCTCGACGAACACCGCGCCGCCCAGCGCCAGGGCGATGTCCATCCCCAGCATGGTCACCACCGGCAGCATCGCGTTTCGCAGCGCGTGCCGGCGGATCACGGTGCGCTCCGGCGCCCCCTTGGCGCGAGCCGTGCGCACGTAGTCCTCGTTCAGCGTCTCCATCACGCTGGAGCGGATCATCCGCACGTAGAACGCCGAGTAGAGGATCGCGAAGGTGATCCAAGGCAGCAGCATGTGCGTGAACCAGTCGTAGGGGCCACCGCACGACTGGCCCGCGCTGGCGCCGCGCAGGTTGCAGTAGCCCTGGATCGGCAGCAGGTCCAGCTTGTAGCCGACGATCAGCGACAGCATGTAGCCGACCCAGACGGGGTGCGCCGAGATGCCGGCCAGCACGCCCACCATCGCCACGCGGTCGCCCTTCGAGCGCGGCCGCAGGGCCGAGTAGATGCCGACCGGGATCGCCACCAGCAGCCACAGGATGGCGCCGCCGAACACGAGCGCCGCCGTCACCGGCGCCGCCTTTGCGATGATCGAGTTCACGCTCTGACGGTTGCCGTAGGAGTAACCCAGGCTGTGATCCCAGACCAGCTCCTTCATGAAGTGGCCGTACTGGACGTACAGCGGCCGGTCGAGGTAGAGCGCGTGGGTGACGTGCTGGATCGCGGCCGGCGTCGCCGCCTTGCCGGCAACCATGGCTGCCGGGTTAACCGGGATCACGTAGAACATGATGAACGTGAGGAGGGTGACCGCGATGAACAGCACCACTGCCCAGAGCAGCCGGCGAATCACGTATCTGACCATGTCACCCTCACCCTCTCGACAAACAGATCCTGGTGAAAGCATACCGGGCGGGGATGCATTTGCACCCCCGCCCGGTACTTCAACTGTGAGCTAGCGGACGCAGAGCGCCGCGATGTCCATCCCGTAACTCGGCTCCCACAGCTGACACCCAATCTTGGAGCTGAAGAAGTCGTAGTTGGTCTGGTTGCTCCACGCTGCCCACGGTGCCTGGTCCGTCTTCATGGACGTGGCGATGTCGCCGTAGGTCTGTGCTCGCTCTGCTCCGGTCTTGGTCGCAGCTGCATCCATCTGGTCGTTGTACGACTTGTTGTCGAAGTAGGAGAAGTTGTCCCCGTTCTTCGGCAGGATGCTGTGACCGCTGAGCAGGATGTTCAGGAAGTCGTACGGGTCGGGGAAGTCAGCCAGCCATCCCTCGTCCGCGATGTCCATGGGCGTACCCTTCACGCCCTCTTCCTGGAACTGCACCGCACGCTGGTAGTACTTGACGGTGACGTTGATGCCAAGTGGCTTCAGCTCCTGGGTCAGGAGCGCCATGCGGTTGGTTGCCGACTGCACACCCTGCGTCGAGTAGACGAGGACCTTGATCGGCGTCTTGACGCCTGCGGCCTTGGCCTGAGTCATCAGAGCCTGGGCCTTGCTCAGGTCAGGCGTCAGCGGGTAGACCGCCTTCTCGATGGAGGCTCCCGGCACCTGCGGAGGCAGGTACTTGTCGGTCGGGATGCCGGCCTTGTAGCCGAGCTGCTTGGTCGCACCCGTGCGGTCGATCGCATAGTTGACCGCCTGGCGGACCAGCGGGTTCGACAACGCCGGGTTCGCCGTGTTCATGGCGTAGTAGTTCACCTCGATGGTGGGTGAGATGAACATCTGCTGCTTACCGGCCGCGGCAGCTGGGCTGCCGTCGCCGTACTGCTGGGAGAGCGGCAGCGACTGAGCTGCCGTCACACAGTCCGGACACCAGTCCAGCTGCCCGTTCTTGGTCTCGAGAATGCCCTGGTTCTGGTCGATCGCGAACTGACCGTAATCGATCTCGTTGACCAGGTGCGGGCGAGGACCGGTGTAGTTCGGGTTCTTCTTGACCACCAGCGACTGGTTCGGGGTGTAGCTGGCGATGTAGTAGGGACCGGCACCTGCGATCGAGGTGACGCCCTTCGCGCTGATCGGCAGGTTGTGCGGGATCGCGCACATGAACGGCGTGGCCATCTCGGCCTCGATCGTGCCGTTCGGCTTCGTCAGGTGCAAGATCAGCTGATCGCCGTTCACCTCGACGCCCGGGATGGTGCCCTTGCCGTTCCAGCCGGTGGCGCCCTCGATGGAGCCGGCCACGAAGCTGACGAACGGAGACACCTGCTTGGGGTTGAGGTCGCGCAACAGCGCGTCGGCGAAGGTCTGCGCGGTGACAGGCTCGCCCGTGTTGAACTTGTACTTGCCTGCCGGCACGGTGAACGTGACGGTGAGGCCGTCAGATGAGACGGTCGGCATCGCGGACGCCGCCTCCGGCTGCAGCTGGTAGCCCGCGGGGGCGGGCTTGTCCGGGTAGTTCAGGAGCTTGACGCATGTCGCGTACTCGATCTGCCAGGACTCCTGGTAGTAGGCGAGGGCGGGGTCGATGAAGTCGATCCCGCCGTGCCACGCGGCCTTGACGACGCCGCCCGGCTTGCCACCGGTCTGGCCGGTCGCGCCGGCGGTGACGCCACTGGCATTCCCGCTGCTGCTGCTACTGCCGCAGCCGGATGCTCCAAATAACACCACCCCGAGCGTCACAGCGCCAAGCGCTATCCACATTCCAGGTCGTCTCATGCGGTTCCTCTCCCGTTGCGTTTCCGGGGCTCGATGGCTGACCGAGACCCCACCTATCCATGTCGGTAGACGACAGGGGTGGCGCAAAGTTAGTTGGGAGCCTGGAGCCGGCTAGTACGTGCCGCGTGGATCGAGCGCGTCGCGCAGACCGTCGCCCAGCAGGTTGAACGCGAGCGTCGCGAACAGGATGCCCAAGCCCGGCCACACCATCAGCCAGGGGATGGTCGTGTAGTAGTTCACGGCCGAGTTGATCAGGTTGCCCCAGCTGGGCTCGCCCTGCGGGATGCCGACGCCCAGGTACGAAAGGCCGGCCTCGAACAGGATGTTGGTGGCCACCAGCAGCGTGCTGTAGACGATGATCGTGCCGGTCAGGTGTGGAAGCAGGTGCGAGCGCAGGATGCGGCGGTTGCTCGCGCCCACCATCCTGGCCGCCTCCACGAACTCCTTCTCTCGCAGCGACAACACCTGGGCGCGGATGATCCGGGCCGGATAGAACCACGAGAACACCGAGATCACGATCACGAGCGTCACAACCCCGGGCGAGAACAATCCGAAGAAGGTGTAGGCATTCAGGCGCGAACCCACGGTGAACGAGAAGGCGATGGCGAACAGCAGCAGCGGCAGCGCCATCACGAGCTCCGTGGCCCGCGAGACGAACATGTCGACCACCCCCCCGTAGTAGCCGGCGATCATGCCCATCAGGACTCCCATGGCGACGCCGAAGATCGTGGCCAGGATGGCCACCTCGAAGGAGATCTGCGCGCCCGCCATCATGCCCAGCAGCTCGTCGTGGCCGGCCGTGTCCGACGTGCCCAGGACATACAGCGTGCAACAGGTGCCCGCCGCCGTCGGCGTGTGCGACCATGGCAGCGCCGGCTCGAAGCCCTGAGCGTTGGTGTTCAGGCTGTAGGCCGTGCGGCCCAGCAGGTGGTTCGCGATCGGCGTTCCGACGAACGCGACCAGGATCATGACGATGATCGCGACTCCGCCGACAAGCGCAACACGGTCGTGGCGGAGGCGGCGCCAAGCCTGCTCCCAGAATCCACGTGCCTTGACGGCGGTTGGCTCACCTGTGCCCAACCCTCCGCCGACAGCAATATCGGCAGCGCCGGCAGTCGCACCAGAGAGAATCGGGCGTTCGCTGCTGGTAGCCATCTGGTTAGATGATACCCCAAACGCAAGGACGTGCCCAGTGGCGCGTCACGCAGAGGGCACGGCGGTCGAGTTCCGCGGCGCCGCCGAAACCACGATCCAGTGGCCGCCGATCGGCTTCATCTCGATCAGGAGGTCCAGGCTCTTGGTCACGCTGGGGTTGGTCGAGCCCAACTGCACGTCCAGCAGGACGTCGTGGGATCGCGAGCGCAGCACGTTGTAGGCGGCGCCGGCGAACACGCTTCGGGGAAACTGCGGAACCGGGATCGTGCCGGCCTTCCACTGCTGCTTGGTGGCCACGGACTGCAGCTTCGCCGAAACCATCGCCCGCGCCGCCCACGGGTCGTGACGGAGCACCCCGTCGCGGATGAACGAGCGGGCCAGCGTGCGGGCCGCGACCGGCAGCTTCACCTTCTCGCCGTACTGCTGGGTGGCGCTGGGCGCCGTGTACGGCACTCCGCCCGTGTAGTTCGGCGTGCTGGACTGGCGCGACGCGACGAACGAGATCAGGCCGGCCACCAGCACACCGGCGGCCACGGCGCTGAACGCCAGCCGCACCGGTCGCTGATCCCACAGAGCGATCACCTTTGCAGACATAGCGAAAGATTCTAGCGCGGCAGAATTAGCGTGCGGTTGTCAACCAGGCCCCCGCCAGGCGCGGCGCAGCCAGCGCATCTACCACCAACCCACGCACGCCCGGCGCGATCAAGAGCTGCGTCTGGCCGAAGGTGAGCGGCACGATCGAGCCGCTCGCGAGCAGCGTTTGCTGCGCCTGAAGCAGCGCCCGTCCCACCGTCGCCGGCGGGGCCGCTTCCACCTGGGACACCAGGGGTGCCTCCCCGGGACCGGCGAAGGCCGCGACCACCGTGGCGGGCGCGGCCGACTGCAGGTTCAGCTCCGACACCGCCCAGTCGCCGTGGCGGACGATCCGCACCTGGGCGCCGCCCGCTCGCAGCGCCCGGGCGGCGGCGCTCGTGTACGACCGCTCGGTGGCGCCGGCCGGCCTGGTCAGCGTCACCGTCTCGCCCGTCACCGGCGACGGCGCAAAGTTGGCGACGTTCGGGACATAGCCCGGCATGCCCACCGGCACCAGCGCGTCGGCGGCCTGCCCCGACTTACCCGCCGCCAGCGCGGTCACCTGCGATGCGCTCAGCCCGCCGGCGAGCGACGAGGTCGCGCCGGGGCGCCGCTGCAGCGATATCAGGCTCAGCCGCGGGGTGTCCAGCAGCTGGCGGCCGAACTCGGGGTCGGCACGCACCACATCCACCTCGGCCGGCGGCAGGGGCAGCACCTGGTAGCGACCGGCACGGTAGGCCGCGATCGAGCCGGCGTCGGCCCCGGCCACGACCGGCATCTCGACGCGGTCGAGGTGGGGACGGGCGCCGAAGTAGGCTGGGTTGCGGCTGAGCACGGCCAGCCCGGCAACGGCCGCCTTGCCGGCCGGATGCGTGCTCTTGCGCAGGCTGATCAGCCGGAACGGGCCGGCACCGACCGGCGCCCGCTCGAACGCCGCCCGGTCGCCCGCCGTCGCGGCCAGCTGCGGCGGGAACGCCCACGTGGCCGGATCCGCCAGCATCGACGGAAAGTCCGCGACCGGCCGTGACAGCTGTACCACCAGGGTCAGCGGCCCGGTGGCGCGCACGCCCGAGAGCGTGCCCGACCCGGACGCGCACGCGGCGTAGCCGGACACCGGCTCGAGCACCGCGGCGTTCGGGGATGCCACGCGCGGGCTGCACAGGAGCGTCCAGTCGGAGACGAACGTGGCGGCGGTGACTGCGCCGGCACCGCCGGGAAACGAGACGTGCGGCCGCAGGCGAAACGTGTAGGTGCGCGCGTCCGGGCTTCTTGACCAGCTGCGGGCGATCACCGGCACCGTGCGCAGCGTCGAGGGGTCGGCGTCGACCAGGCCCGCGAACACGTTTCGCTCGATCACGAGGCCGGCGGCGTCGCCCCCGTAGAGCGGGGTCACCGAGACCGGATCGGCCGGCAGCGCGTAGACCAGCGTGCCCCCGTTCACCGGCCGCGGCTCGGGCGGAGCCGAAGCGGCGGCGCCGCGGCCGCAGCCGGCGGCCAGCAGGGCAAGCGCCAGGCTAAGACAGAGCGTCCGCACCTGCGACCACCTCGAGGATCTCCTGGGTGATCTCCGCCTGGCGGGCGCGGTTCATCTTCAGGGTGAGGTCGTCGATCAGGGTGCCGGCGTTGTCCGAGGCGTTGCGCATGGCCGTCATGCGGGCGCCATGCTCCGATGCGGTCGATTCCAGCAGGGCGCGGTAGATGGTGACCTCGAGGTAACGGGGGATCAGGTCGGCCAGCACGTCGCGCTCGTCCGGCTCGAAGATGTATGAGCCCTCGATCTTGACCGCCTCGCCGGTGACCGCCTCCTCGGGCACGGGCAGCAGCTCGACCTCCTCCAGCCGCTGCGTCAGCGCCGAGACGAAGTGGTTGTAGACCATCATCACCTGGTCGACCTCGCCCTGCTGGTAGAGGTCGGCCACCCGCTGGGCGATCGCCTGCGCGTCGGAGTAGGCGGGCCGGTCGGTGATGCCGGCGTAGTCAGCGGTCAGCGTCTGGCGGCGGAAACGCAGCGTCGAGGCGCCCCGCCGGCCGACCACCAGCCACACCACCTCACGCCCTTCGGCGCGCTGCTCGCGAGCGATCTCCAGGGAGCGGCGGACGACGTTGGCGTTGAACGCGCCGGCCAGGCCGCGGTCGCCGGTCAGCGCCACCACGGCCACGGTCTTGACATCACGGCGGGCCAGTAGCGGCTGGTCGCTGAGATCCCCGGCGGCGGCCGCAACATCCACGGTCAGCTGCTGCATGCGGTCGGCGTAGGGCCGTAGCGCCTCGATCCGGGCCTGTGCGCGGCGCAGGCGCGAGCCCGCCACCAGCTCCATGGCCTTCGTGATCTTCTTGGTGTTGTTGACGGAGCTGATCCGCCGCTTGATGTCCTGCTGGGTGGCCATCAGACGGCGGCGGGATGATCGATCGACATCTCCGTGATGTCCTGGACGGCGAGAACCGAGTCTCGCGCAGGTGCAAGTCGCAGGCGACTTGCACCGGTCATGAGCGATCTGCGATCACGCAGATCGCGAATGGCAGGGAACGTCAATATCGGGAATATTGGCGCGACCGAGGACGCCGCGAGACGACGGTTCGCAGCCGTAGCCACCCTCAGCCGTCGCCCAATGTTCGCCGTTCGCAACGGCCAGGCTCGCGGAAGATGTCGATCGATCATCAGGCTTCTTCCTCCGTCGGCTGGAAGCTCTCGGAAAGGGACTCGGCCGCCTTGCGCAGCTCGGCCTCGGTCTCGTCGGACAGCTCGCCCGTGTCCCGGATGGCGGTCAGCACCTTGCCACCCGCCTCGAGGTAGGAGATCAGCTCGGCCTGGAAGCGGGGCACGTCGGCCACGTCGACCGGGTCGGTGAACCCGTTGGTGGCGGCCCAGATCGACGCCACCTGGTTCTCGAACGGCCACGGGTCGTACTGCGGCTGGTTGAGCGTCGCCACCAGCCGCTGGCCGCGCTTCAGCTGCTGCTGCGTGGCCTCGTCCAGCTCGGACGCGAACTGCGCGAAAGCCTCCAAAGAACGGTAGGACGCCAGGTCGAGGCGGAGGCGGCCGGCCACCTTGCGCATCGCCCTGCGCTGGGCGTTGCCGCCCACGCGCGACACCGAGATGCCGGCGTTGATGGCCGGGCGAACGCCCGAGAAGAACAGGTCCGGCTGAAGGAAGATCTGACCGTCCGTGATCGAGATGACGTTGGTCGGGATGTACGCCGACACGTCGCCGGCCTGCGTCTCGATCACGGGCAGGGCGGTCAGCGAGCCGGCGCCCAGCTCGTCCGACAGCTTCACCGCGCGCTCCAGCAGCCGCGAGTGCAGGTAGAAGACGTCGCCCGGGTAGGCCTCGCGGCCGGGCGGGCGCCGCACCAACAGCGACATCTGGCGGTAGGCGTCCGCGTGCTTGGACAGGTCGTCGTACATCAGCAGCGCGTGCTTGCCGTTGTAGAGGAAGTACTCGCCCATCGCGCAGCCCGCGTACGGGGCCATGTACTTGATCGGGGCGGCCTCAGAGGCCGGCGCCGAGACGATGATCGTGTAGTCCATCGCGCCGGCCGACCGCAGGGTCTCCTCGACCTGGCGCACCGTCGAGGCCTTCTGGCCGATGGCGACGTAGATGCAGATCATGTCCTGACCCTTCTGGTTCAGGATCGTGTCCACGCAGATCGCGGTCTTGCCGGTGCCGCGGTCGCCGATGATCAGCTCGCGCTGGCCGCGGCCGATCGGGATCATGGCGTCGATCGCCTTGATGCCGGTCTGCACCGGCTCCTTCACCGGCTGGCGGTCGACCACGCCCGGGGCCTTGAACTCGAGCGGGCGCGTCTCGGAGGTCTCGATCGCGGGGCCGCCGTCGATCGGGTTTCCGAGCGGATCCACCACCCGGCCGATCAGCGCGTCGCCGACCGGCACCGACATCACCTCTCCGGTGCGCTTGACGGTGTCGCCCTCCTCGATCTTCTCCCACTCGCCGAACAGCACCGCGGCGACGTTGTCCTCCTCCAGGTTCAGCGCGAGCCCGGTGACGCCGTGCGGCAGCTCCAGCTTCTCGAGCGCGACGCAGGCCGTCAGCCCGTAGATGCGGGCGATACCGTCGCCGATCTGGATAACCGTGCCGACCTCTTCGATGTCGACATCAACCTCATAGCGCTCGATCTCGGACTTGAGGATCGAGGCGATCTCGTCTGGCCGCAGCTTCACGCTTCGCTCCCAACTGGCAGGGGTGTGGTGATCAGTGCGCGGTGGATCTCGTCCAGCTCGCGCCGTACCGAGGCGTCCAGGAGGACGCCGCGGGCACGCAGCACGATCCCGCCGATGATTGCGGGGTCGATCTTTGCCTCGAGCCGTGCGCTCAGGCCGGTGGCCTGCTCGATGCTCTGCTGCAGCTGCTGCTCCTGGGCGGAGCCGAGCTCGACGGCGGTGGTGACCTCGATGTCGAGGATCCGCTCCTGCTCGGCGGCCAGCTCGGCGTAGGCCACGGACACGTCGTGCAGCAGCTCGAGCCGGCCGTTGTCGACCAGCACCAGCATCGCGTTTCGCACCAGCGGATCGGCGTCCTTCAGCAGCGCGGCGACGATCCGCTGCTTGGACTCGTGCGGCAGCCGCGGGTTCAGCAGCGAGCCCAGGGCGGCGCGGTCGGAGGCCAGCGATTCCATGAAGTCGCGCAGGTCGGCGTCGACCGCGGGCACGCGGCCGGCCTCTTCGGCAGCGCGGAACAGCGCCTCTGCGTAGACCCTCCCGCCGTGGTCGATCAGCTCGGCCACTACTCGCCGCCCTCCGCGGGCGTGCCCGACTCGGCGGGCGCGAACTGGCTGAAGTCGACGTCGGCCATGGCCTCGTCGATCAGCCGCCGCTGCTCGGTCTCGTCAAGCTGCCGGCGCACGACCTTCTCGGCCGTGGCGACGGTCAGGTCGGCCAGCTGGTCGCGGATCGCCTGCAGCGAGGAGCGCGTCTCGGAGTCGATCTCGTCCTTGGCCCGCTTCAGCAGGCGGTTCTTCTCGGCCTCCAGATCGGCGATGTCGCGCGTGCGCTGCTGCTCGGACGCGCGCCGCGCCTCCTCGATGATCTTGGTCGCCTCGCGGCGCGAATCGGCGAGCGCCTGGCGGTACTCGGCCAGCGCCGACTGCGCCTCCTCGCGGGCGTGCTCGGCGGCGTCGATGTCGGCGGCGATGGCGTTGCGCCGCTCGTCGAGCGTGGCCTGGATCGGACCGAAGGCGAACTTCTTCAGCACGACCAGGACGATCAGGAACGACACGATCGTCCAGAACATCAACCCGAAGTTGATGTCGATCAGGCTCGGTTTTGCGGCTGCCAGGATCAGCATCTGCTCAGCGCTCCTAGGTGATCGCGTATGCGACGAAGGCCATGCCCAGGGCGTAGAACACGATCGCCTCGGTCAGGGCGAAGCCCAGCCACATCATGCCGGTCAGCTGACCGCGCAGCTCGGGCTGACGCCCGACGGCCTCGATCGTCTTGCCGAAGATGATGCCGACGCCGATTCCCGGTCCGATGGCGCCGAACCCGGTCGCCAGACCCAGCACGATGGTCTTTGCTGCGTCGTTGACGTTGCCTTGAACAGCCATTGTTCTCCTAGTGGTCGGGGTGGATTGCTCCACCGATGTAGATGGCGGAAAGAGCGGCGAAGATGTACGCCTGCAGGGCGGCGATCAGGGTCGCCTCCAGCAGGTAGAGGGCGACCCCCATCGGGAAGCCGATGATGTGAACCGCGAAGGCGGCGTTGCCGAGCGAGGCCGCCATCAGGGCGCCGACCCCCAGGAACACGGCGATCACGAGGTGGCCGGCCAGCATGTTGAAGAACAGCCGGAAGCTGAGCGAGACCAGCCGCACGAACTGGGACAGCACCTCGACCACGGCGATCAGGCCGAACAGGATGGCGGCGCCGAAGGAGCCGCCGCGCAGCGGCCGCACCGGCGGCAGACCGGCCGGGATCCAGCTCTTGAAGTAGCCGACCACGCCGTTGTAGCGAATGCCCTCGACGTGGGTGGCCACGAAGGTGACCAGCGTCAGGGTCAGCGCCACCGACAGGTTCGCCGACGCGGCGTAGATCTGCAGCTTGGGCACGTCCACCCCGAGCAGCTGCACGCTCTCGCCGCTGAACGGTAGCGGGATGAAGCCGATCACGTTCATCGCCCAGATGAAGATGAAGCAGGTGCCGACGTACGGGAACCAGATCCGCATCCCCTCCTCGGGCAGCCCGGCCTTGGCGATCTGGGTGTAGGCGGTGTCGTAGACCATCTCCAGGAATGTCTGCCAGCGGCTGGGCTTGGCCTTCAGGCCCTTGCGGATGATCAGCAGCGGCACCAGGATCGCGGCGGCGGCCGATAGCCACAGGTAGACGACGCCCTTGTTGATGTCGAGCCCCAACGGCAGGTCGACATAGGGGTGGTTGATGAAGTCCGTGAACTCCGAGACCGGGTTGAAATCGGAGGCGGCCAGCAGCGACAGCATCTACGCGGTCCTGCCGGCGTGGGTGCGGATGTTGCGGTGCGTGAGGATGCGAGTGGCGATGTCGACCGTGACCAGCACCATGAACAGGACCACCGAGGATATCGCCAGAGTGCTGTCGTGGCGGGTGATCAGGAACAGCAGCAGCATCCCGATCC
This sequence comes from uncultured Actinomycetes bacterium, assembly GCA_963737445.1. GTDB lineage: Bacteria > Actinomycetota > Thermoleophilia > Gaiellales > JAICJC01 > JAICYJ01. The sequence continues at coordinate 254,813 of CAVTSO010000019.1, forward strand.
AGGGGCGCAGCAGCATGCTGGCCCCCAGCACGCCGACGGCGCGGAGCGCGCCCATCTGCACGGCACGGCGCTCCACCATCACCTGCACCACGCGGTTGGTGGCCCAGATCGCAACCGCCCAGAACCAGCCCTCGAGCGGCAGGCCGGCCAGCGCGAACACGGGCAGCGCCAGGATCGCGACGATGGCATCCAGATTGTGGAGGGCGAGCTTCTGGATTGTCGGTGTCTGGGTGCTCATATGTCCCGGTACTGGCGGTAGACGAGGTAGAAGCTGAGCGGCACCCCGATGGCGAAACCGACCGCCGCTCCTGCAAGCGCGTTGCCCGCCAACCAGCCGGCGCCGAGCCCGAGCGCCGCGCACACGATCAGCGCAGCGAGGAGGTACATCCCCGCGCCCGCCGCCCTCGCGGCGGGTCGCTGCTCACCCATGTGTCGGTCCCGTGCTCGCCGCCCTCAACATCCGGCGGGCGCAGGCAGTATGCCAGAAACGGCGACTATGTGACAACCTCGAATGCATGTTGCGATGGCCGCAAACCCGCATAGATCGGGAAAAACCGCGAAAACGAGGTCATGCAGCCCGCTTGCTTTGTGGCACGTCCTCGCCACCCCGCGTTCGCAGCAGGCCGATCGCCCGCAGGTGCCTCGCCTTCAGGATCTCGAGCAGGTAGATGACGTACACGGAGCTGCACACCGCCAGCAGCCCCAGGCCGACCAGCACCCCGATCGCCACCGGGCTCCAGTCGTGCCGGTGGTTGGGGACGAACCGGATCGCCAGCGCCAGCGCCGACAGGATGCAGCACCAGCCGTACAGGTAGAGGGCCGTGCGCCGCTGCGAGAAGCCGATGTTCGCGAACCGGTGGTGGAAGTGCCAGCGGTCGGCCTGGTAGATCGGCTGGCCGTGCTTGATGCGTTTCAGGATCACGAACGAGGTGTCGAGGATCGGCAGCGCCAGCACCATCAGCGGGAACACCAGCGACACGGCCGCCGCTGTCTTCAGGACGCCCTGGATCGCGAGCGCGGCCAGCAGGTACCCCAGCATCAGCGACCCGGAGTCGCCCATGAAGATCGTGGCCGGGTTGAAGTTGTAGATCAGGAAGCCGAAGGCGGCTCCGGCCACGATCGCGCTGATGGCCGCCGCGTCGGCCCTCCCCAGCGACACGGACAGCACCGCGAACGTGAGCGACGCGATGCCGCAGAAGCCGGCGGCGAGACCGTCCAGGCCGTCGATGAAGTTCACGATGTTGACGATCGCGACGATCCAGAACACGGTCACCGGGTACTGCCAGACGCCCAGGTCGAAGGCGCCCAAGAGCGGCAGGGTGACGTGGTCGATGGTCACCCCGAGCGCCGCCGGGATGCACGCGATCAGGACGATGCCGAGCATCTTGGCGCCCGGGTGCAGCGGCCGGATGTCGTCCAGCGCGCCCAGAGCGCACATCAGCGCGGCGCCGGCGATGATCCCCCAGAACCCGTGGCTGTGGCCGAGCGCGGCCGACGGGATCACGATCGCACCCAGGATCGCCAGGCCGCCGAGCAGCGGCGTCGGGCGATCGTGCATGCGCCGCTCGTCCACCGAGCGGTCGACGATGCCCGTCATCCAGGCCAACTGCGAAACGACCGGCGTCAGCAGCACCGCCAGCAGGAACGCGACCGCGAAGCCCACCACGGCCGCCTGATAGTCGATCAGCCCGCCGTTCATGTGGGCAAAAGCGTACAGGAGCGGCCGGGCAGGCTACCGCGTCCCGTACAGGCGGTCACCGGCGTCGCCCAGACCGGGCAGGATGAAACCCTGGTCGTCGAGCTCGCGGTCGAGCGCCGCAACCACCACCTCGACGTCAGGGTGGTCGGCCTCCAGGCGGGCCACGCCGACGGGCACGGCCACCAGCGCAACCATTGTCACCCGCCGCGCGCCCTGCTCCTTGCAGAGGCGGATCGCAGCCGAGGCCGACCCGCCGCTGGCCAGCATCGGGTCGAGCACTATCACGTCGCGCTCGGCCAGGTCGCCCGGCAGCTTGCAGTAGTACTCGACCGGCATCAGCGTCTGCTCGTCGCGGTAGAGGCCGACGAAGCCGACCCGGGCGACCGGGATCAGGTCGAGCACGGCGTCCAGCATGCCGACGCCCGCGCGCAGGACGGCCACCACACCCAGCTTCTTGCCCGACACGCGCTGCGCGGGCGCCGCCTCCAGCGGCGTCCGCACCTCGGTCGGCTCCAGCTCGAGGCCGCGGGTGGCCTCGTAGCAGAGGAATGCGGCCAGCTCGCCGGCCAGCAGGCGGAAGTCGCGGGTGGTGGTGTCGCGGTCGCGCAGCAGACCGAGCTTGTGCTGCACCAGCGGGTGGTCGACGATCGTGAGCGGCACTAGACGTCCACTAGACGATGGGGTACCCGTGCGCGAAGGCCGGGTACAGCGGCCGCGCCGCCATCAGCTCCCGCGTCCGCTCGCGCAGCGCCTTCAGGTCGGCGGCCGGGTCGAGCGTCTCCAGGATGATCGCCGCCACCTCACGCATATCGTCCTCGTCCAGGCCGCGCATGGTGGCGGCCGGGGTGCCGATGCGGACGCCGGACGCGACCGCGGGCGGGCGCTCGTCGTAGGGAACGGTGTTGCGGTTGACCGTGATCGCGACCTCGTGCAGGCGCTCCTCGGCATCCTTGCCCGACCACTGCGTGGTGCGCAGGTCGAGCTGTAGCAGGTGATTGTCGGTGCCGTCGGTGAGCAGCCGCAGGCCGCCGTCCATCAGGGTCTGGGCCAGCGTCACGGCGTTCGTGACCACCTGCCGCTGGTAGTCGCGGAAGCCCTCGCTCTGGGCGATCTTGAAGCAGACGGCCTTGGCCGCGACGACGTGGCAGAGCGGGCCGCCCTGCAGCCCCGGGAACACCGCCCGGTCGACGGCCTTGGCGTGCTCGGCGCGCGACAGCACCAGGCCGGCGCGCGGCCCGGCCAGCGTCTTGTGCGTGGTGGAGGTGACCACATCGGCGTGCTCCACCGGGTTCGGGTGCAGGCCGGCCGCGACCAGCCCGGCGAAGTGCGCCATGTCCACCATCACCATGGCGCCCACCTCGTCCGCGATCTCACGGAAGCGGGCCGCGTCGATGACGCGCGGGTAGGCGGATGCGCCGGCCACGATCAGCTTCGGCCGCACCTCGTGCGCGAGCCGCCGCACCTCGTCGAAGTCGATCAGCGAGTCCTCGCGGCGGACGCCGTAGGGGTGCACGTCGTAGAGGCGGCCGGAGAAATTGACCTTGAGCCCGTGGGTGAGGTGACCGCCGTGGTCGAGGCGCAGGCCCAGGATCGCGTCACCGGGCTCGATCAGGGCGAAGTAGGCGGCCATGTTGGCGGGCCCGCCGGCGTGCGGCTGGACGTTGGCGTGGTCGGCGCCGAACAGCTCCCTGGCGCGGTCGATGGCAAGCTGCTCGACCTCGTCCACCCACTCGCAGCCGCCGTAGTAGCGGTGCCCCGGGTAGCCCTCGGCGTACTTGTTGGTCAGCACCGAGCCGACCGCCTCCAGCACCGCGGGCCAGGTGAAGTTCTCGGACGCGATCAGCTCGAGCTGATCACGCTGGCGGCCCAGCTCGCTGTCGATCAGCCCCGCGATGGCGGGATCGGTCTCGGCCAGCCCGGCCGTCTGGAACTGCCTCAAGGTGTGCTCGGCCGTGGCCACCGGCACCGCCCCCTTCGTCGTCGGATCGGCTCGCGGCGATGCTACTCGATGGGCCCGGCATCCGGCTCCGCCGCGAGCGGCTCAACCGGCAGACCGGCCCCCGCCCAGGCCTCGAAGCCGCCCACCATGTCGGTGGCGCGGCCGAATCCGAGCCGCTGCAGGGTGGCCGCGGCCAGGCTCGAGGAGTAGCCCTGCTGGCACATCACGATCACCGGGCCCGGGTAGACGGCGAACCGCTCGTCGTACCAGTCCGAGCTGGGATCGACCCGCCACTCGAGCACGTTTCGGTGCACCCGGATCGAGCCGGGCACGATGCCACCGGCGACGCGCTGCTCGTGGCTGCGAGTGTCGACGATCACACCGCCCGCCCGCACGGCCGCCTCGGCCTGGTGCGGATCCAGCCGCCGCAGCAGCAGGCGCTCCTGATCGAGCAGGCGGTCGATCGGGCTGGGGGTGGTGTCCTCGTCGCTCATCGCAGCAGCTCCAGTGCGCGCTCCAGGCCGGGGCCCTCGCGAAGGACGCGCGGCTCGGGCCTCGTGACATCTATCACGGAGGACGGTACGCCGCCGAGCGGGCCGCCGTCCACCTCGAACGCCGCCGCCGCGCGGAGCTGCTCCGGCACCTGGTCGAGCCGGGACGGATCGGGCCCGCCGCGCAGGTTGGCGCTGGTCATGAGCAGGCCGCCGGCCGCGTCCGCGAGGCCGGCGACGCCCGGGTCGAGCATGGGCACGCGCAGGCCGATGCGCTCGGGCGCGTCGCCGCAGAGGTGCGCCAGGCGGCCGGCGGGGTTGGGCACGATCAAGGTGTAGGGGCCGGGCAGCAGCGTCCGGCAGGCGGCGGCGGCGTGTGAGCCCATCTCCGGCAGCAGCTCCAGCAGCGCCCGCACCGAGCCCAGCACCGCGGCCGTGGCCTGGCTCGCCGACCGCTGCTTGAGCGCGTACAGGCGCCCGCAGGCATCGACATCGGCCGCGGCACAGGCGATCCCGTAGACCGTGTCGGTCGGCAGCAGCGCCAGGCCGCCGCCGGCCAGTAGCCGCGCCGCATCGGCCGGGACCACTACCGCCACAGCGCCCACACCACCCGCTCGATGCCGGCCAGGTCGGGGTCGATGCCCGCCCGTCCGTACCCGGCGGCGGCGAGCTCGGCGACCAGCGCGGGCGCCTGGCCGCTGCCACACTCGAGCGCCAGGCTGCCGCCGTCCACCAGCCGGCCCGCGGCCTCGGGCAGCAGCCGCCGGTAGACCTCGAGACCGTCCGGGCCGGCCACGGTGGCCGGCCGCGGCTCGTGCTCGGCCACCTCCGGCTCCAGGTCGGCCATCTCGCGCTCCGACACGTACGGCGGGTTCGAGACGACCAGGCGGAAGCCGGCGCCCGGCACCTGCGCGAGCAGGTCGGAGAGGTGCAGCTCGACGTCCAGGCCCAGCCGCGCCGCATTGGCGGCGGCCACGTCGAGCGCATCCTGGGAGATGTCGCAGGCGACCACCTCGGCGTCCGGGCGCTCGGACTTGAGCGACAGCGCGATCGCTCCGGAGCCGGTGCCGACGTCGACGACCCGCGGGCGCTCGACGCCCTCCAGCAGCTCCAGGCAGCGGTCGACCAGCAGCTCCGTCTCGGGGCGCGGCACCAGCACGCGCGTGTCGACCGCGAGATCGAGGCCGCGGAAGCCCCAGCTGCCGATCACGTAGGCCACCGGCTCGCGCCGGCCGCGGCGCCGCACCAGCTCCCGGCATGCGGCCAGCTCGTCGTCGTCGAGCGGTCGCTCGTACTGGGTGTAGAGCTCGATCCGGGACAGGCCGAGGCCGTGCGCCAGCAGCAGCTCGGCGTCGAGGCGCGGGGTCGGGCTGCCGTGCTGCTCGAGGTAGCCGGTGGAGCGGCGGAGCACCTCCGCCAGGGTGATCACGCCGCCGCTGCCGCCAGCTTCAGGCGTCGCTCCTCGGCCGCCAAGGCGTCGGTGAACGGCTGCAGGTTGCCGGCCAGCACGCTCTCCAGGTTGTGCACCGTGAGGTTGATGCGGTGGTCGGTGACGCGGTTCTGCGGGTAGTTGTAGGTGCGGATCTTCTCGCTGCGCTCGCCCGTGCCGATCTGCGAGAGCCGCGCCGCCGAGGCCTCCTGCTGGGCCTGCTCGCGGTACATCTCGAACAGCCGCGCGCGCAAGATCTTCATCGCACGCTCCTTGTTCTGGAGCTGGGAGCGCTCGTCCTGGCAGGTGACGACCAGGCCGGTGGGCAGGTGCGTGATGCGCACGGCCGAGTCGGTCGTGTTCACGGACTGGCCGCCGTGGCCGCCGGCCCGGTAGACGTCGATGCGCAGGTCGTTGGGGCCGATCTCGACGTCGACGTCCTCGGCCTCGGGCAGCACCGCGACCGTTGCCGTGGAGGTGTGGATGCGCCCCTGCGACTCGGTCTGGGGCACGCGCTGGACGCGGTGCACGCCGCTCTCGTACTTGAAGATGGAGTACGCAGCGTCGCCGCGGATCTCGAAGGCCAGCTCGCGGAAGCCGCCGGCGTCGCCGCCGGACACGGTCAGCGTCTCGGTCTTGAAGCCCAGCGACTCGGCATAGCGGGTCAGCATCTGGTACAGGTCGCCCGCGAACAGCGCGGCCTCGTCGCCGCCGGTGCCGGCGCGCAGCTCGACGATCACATCCTTGTCGTCGGCGGGATCGCGCTCCAGCATCTCGGCGCGCAGCTCCTCCTCGAGCTCGGGCAGCTCGGTGCGGGCGTCGTTCAGCTGCTCCTGGGCAAGCGCGCGGATCTCCTCGTCGCCGTCGGTCAGCATCTCATCGGCCTCGGCCTGCTGGGCGGTCAGCTCACGCCAGCGGCGGGCCATGTCGCGGGCACGCGACAGCTGCTTGTGGCGGCGGGCGACGTCGGCGTAGCGCTTCTGGTCGGCGATCAGCTCGGGGTCGCCCAGCTGGCGTTCCAGCTCGGCGAAGCTGCGTTCGATCTCGGCAACCAGGGGTTCCATGGTGGAATGGAGGATACCGAGCGGGGACTACGCCATGACTTCGACGCGGCTCACGCCGCGCTCGGCCTGCGACCGCTCCTCCGCAGCCAGCACGTCGCGCAGGGCGTTGATCGAGACCTCGACCTGGTCGAGCGTCGGCTCGCGCGTCGTCAGCGACTGCAGCCACAGCCCCGGCGCCAGCAGCTTGCGGACGATCGGGTTGTGCGGGTGCCGGGCGCCGAAGCGGATCAGCTCGTAGGCGAGGCCCGCGATGACGGGCAACAGCAGCACCCGCGACGCGATCAGGACCGGCCAGGCCGGGCGGCCCACCAGCGCGAACACGAACACGGCGATCACCATCACCCACAGCAGGAACGCGGTGCCGCAGCGCAGGTGGATCTTGGAGTAGGTCTGGACGCGCTCGGGCGTCAGCTCGGCGCCGTCCTCGTAGGCGTTGATCGCCTTGTGCTCGGCCGCGTGGTACTGGAAGACGCGGTTCAGGTCGGGGATCAGGCCGATCACATACAGGTAGCCGATCAGCAGCGACACGCGGATCACGCCCTCGACCAGCACGAACAGGACCGTGTTGTGGATCGGCAGCAGCTCGGTCAGGATCGCCGGTGAGACCTTGAACACGATCACTGTGAAGCCGATCGCGACCGCGAAGGCAAAGATCATCTGGCCGCGGGTGATCTCGCCCGTGGGCAGGCCGTCATCGCCCTCCTCGATGGACGCGACGCTGGCCGAGATGGCGAGCGCGCGGAAGCCGATGGCCAGCGACTCGCCCAGGGCCACGACGCCGCGGATCACGGGCAGCCGCAGCCAGCCGCGGCGCGAGGCGGGGCTGGTTACCGGGTTGCTGACGCACGAGACGCCGCCGTCCGGCCGTCGCACGGCGACGGACCACGACGACGGGGTGCGCATCATCACGCCTTCGAGAACCGCCTGACCACCGACATTCGCGCTCATCTTCGCAATCATTGTCGGCACGACGCAGGCGCGCAATGAGCGCCGGCGTTACGTGCTAGGAGGAGGAGCGAGCCTGGCGGCGGCGGAAGCGCTCCACGCGACCGCCCGTGTCCACCAGCTTCTGCTTGCCGGTGTAGAACGGATGGCACTCGGAGCAGATCTCGACCGACAGCTCGGGCTTGGTCGAACGCGTCAGAAACTCGTTGCCGCACGAGCAGTGCACCCGGGCGACCACATATTCGGGATGGATCTCGGTCTTCATACGTTCACTGTAGCAGCGGCTGCAAGCGCTCCACGGCGGCCGAAACGGCTTCCTCGCCGGCGTCCAGATGGGTCACGAACCGCACGGTGCGAGGGCTGAGATCGGCGCACAGCACGCCGGCCTCCGCCATCGCGGCGACCAGCGCCGCGGCGTTCTCGCCGGCCGGGACGGCGCCGAACACGATGTTGGTCTCGACGCTCTCGGGGTCGACCTGCAGGCGACGCGAGCCGGCCAGACCCTCGGCCAGCGCGCGGGCGTTCGTGTGGTCGTCGGCCAGGCGGTCGACGTGGTGGCGGACGGCGTGCAGGGCGCCGGCGGCGATGATGCCGGCCTGTCGCATGCCCCCGCCCAGCAGCTTGCGGTTGCGGCGGGCGGTCTCGATCAGGTCGGCGTCGCCGACGACGGCCGACCCGACGGGCGCGCCCAGGCCCTTCGAGAAGCAGACTGAGACGGAGTCGACGTCGCGCACGATCCGGGCGGGGTCGCTGCCGGAGGCGACGGCGGCGTTCCAGAGCCGGGCGCCGTCCATGTGCAGGCGCATCCCGCGCTCGTGGGCGAAGGCGGCGATGGCGTCGATCCGATCCTGCGGGAAGATCAGGCCGCCCTGCTCGCCGATGGTGTTCTCGATGCAGATCAGGTGCTGGCGGGCGTGGTGCTCGTCGGCCGGGTCGCGCAGCCACGGCTCCAGCTGATCGGGGCCGGGCAGGCCGCGCTCGCCGGCGATCATGCGCGTCTGCACGCTCGACAACACGGCCACGCCGCCGGCCTCATGGACGATCACGTGGGCCAGCTCGTGCACCAGGATCTCGTCGCCGGGCCTGGTCTGGCAACGGATCGCGATCTGATTGCCCATCGTGCCTGAGGGGACGTAGAGGGCCGCCTCCTTGCCGAGCATGGCCGCCACCTCGCGCTCCAGCTCGATCACGGTGGGGTCGTCGCCCCAGACGTCGTCGCCGACCTCGGCGGTGGCCATCGCCTCGCGCATGGCGGGGGTGGGACGGGTGACGGTGTCGGAGCGGAGGTCGATCGGCTGCATGGCGCTGGAGCGTATCCTCTCCGCATGGCGCTTGAGATGCGAGCCGTCTGCGAGCGGTGCGACACGCCGTTGGGGCACGGCGACGACGCGCGGATCTGCAGCTTCGAGTGCACGTTCTGCCCGGACTGCGCCGAGCAGATGCAGCACACGTGCCCGAACTGCGGCGGCGAGCTGGCGGCGCGGCCGCGGCGGCGGTAGCCGCGCATCCGCCGAGCGGGCTCGGGTAGCATCGCCGGCATGGCAGCACGGCGCCCGAGCGCATACCCACCTCCCGTCAAGGTGGGCGAGTTCGTCCAGGCTCCGGAGGCGGAGGAGGACGAGCGCATCGACGTGGGCGTGGTCTTCGTCGGGGCGGGTCCGGCGGGGCTGGCCGGGGCGATCCGGCTGGGACAGCTGCTGGGCGAGGACCCGGCGACGGCGGAGCGGCTGGGCGAGACGCCGATCGCGGTGCTCGACAAGGGACGGGTGGTGGGAGCACACCTGCTGTCGGGCGCGGTGGTGAACCCGTCGGCGCTGCGCGACCTGCTGCCGGGCGAGGATGTGGCGGCGCTGCCGGGTTGCTACGGGCCGGTCACGAAGGAAGCCGTCTACCTGATGAGCAAGTCGTTCGAGGTGCGGATCCCGACGCCGCCGCCGTTCCACAACAAGGGCAACCTGGTGTTCTCGCTGTCGCAGCTGGGACGGCACATGGCGGAGCTGGCGGAGCAGCTGGGAGCGATGGTGCTGCCGGAGACGGACGCACAGCGGCTGCTGGTGGCCGACGGGGCGGTGCGCGGTGTCAAGACAGGCGACAAGGGGCTGGGGCGCGAGGGTGAGCCGCTCGGGTCGTACGAGCCGGGCGTCGAGGTGCACGCGCAGGCGACGGTGTTGTCAGAGGGGACGCAGGGACACCTGGCCGGGGCGGCGATGGAGCAGTTCGGGCTGCGGGGGGAGTTCCCGCAGGCGTGGAGCCTGGGCGTGAAGGAGGTGTGGCGGGTTGCGAGGCCGCTCGACCACGTGATCCACACGCTGGGCTGGCCGTTCCGGACGACGCGGAAGGATCGCGAGATCGGCGGCAGCTTCATCTACCCGATGGGGCCGGACATGGTGGCGATCGGACTGGTGCTGGGGCTGGATTACCGCGACTCGACGCTGTCGGTGCACGACTCGCTGCAGCTGTTCAAGACGCATCCGATGGTGCGGCCGCTGCTGGAGGGTGGCGAGCGGATCGGGTGGGGCGCGAAGACGATCCCGGAGGGCGGGTTCCTGGCGCTGCCGTCGAGCCTGTCGATGCCGGGGGCGGTGCTGACGGGTGACAGCGCCGGCTTCGTGAACGTGCCCAAGCTGAAGGGGATCCACTACGCGATGCGGTCGGGGATGCTGGCAGCAGAGGCGATCTACGAGCGACTGAAGGCGGGGCAGGATCTGTCGGCGCCGGACGCGCTGGCGGGGTACGACCAGCGGGTGCGGGCGAGCCACATCTGGAGCGACCTCAAGCAGGTCAGGAACATGCGCCAAGCGCTGGGCAAGGGGTTTGCAGTGGGCGGGCCGATCGGCGGGCTGATGGACATCAGCCGCGGGGCGTTGCCGCCGGGCGACTGGAAGTTCCACGGCGACGCGGAGGCGGCGGTCGAGCCGCATCCGGGCAAGCGGGTGTACCCGGCGCCGGACGGGAAGCTCACGTTCGACAAGCTCTCGAGCGTGTTCCTGTCGGGCAACCGCAGCCGCGACGACCAGCCCAACCACATCCGCATCCAGGACAACGTGCCGCGCGAGGTGGCCGAGGCGTGGGTGGCGATGTGCCCCGCGGCGGTCTACGAGATCGGGCGTGACGACGGCGGGCCGACCGTGCATCTGAAGCTGGCGCCTTCGAACTGCGTGCAGTGCGGGGCGATCACCGCCAAGGGCGGCCGGCTGACGCCGCCCGAGGGCGGCAGCGGCCCCGAGTACTCGAACATGTAGCTCGCCGAATCAGGTGATCGTGGCCGCGACGCGCTCGAGCGCCGCTAGCGGCGAACCGCACGATCACGCTGACGCCGTCGGGGCCCGACATCCCTCGATGCAGCTGCCACGAATGCAACGCCGGTGCCAGGCGCAGGTGTTGCGCCAACCGGTTGCAACCGTGCTGCGGCACAGGTCACGAGCAGGTAGCGGAGGCGCAACGGGAGCCGTCACCGCATTTCGCCGGATCTGGCTCTACAGGGGCGCTCCCGGGACGTTGCATCGCCTGTCACGAATGCAACACCGGTGCCAGGCGCAGGTGTTGCGTGACCGCGGCGTTACGCGGCCGTGACGGGCGCGTCCAGCCAGCCCACGACCTGGAACCAGTGCGGCTCGGGCAGCGGGTTCTGCTCGACGCGCATGCCCAGCCGCCGCATGACCGCGATCGACGCCGGGTTGTCGCGCTCGGTGGTGGCGACGATCCGGGCCAGGCCCAGCTCCGCGAAGACGTGGTCGATCACGGCCCGCGCCGCCTCCGTGGCGTAGCCGTTGCCGCGACGCCCGGGCGCGACCGCCCAGTACAGCCCGACCTCGGGCCGCAGACGGTCGGCCGGCCCGATCGCGCCGCCGAAGCCCGGCAGCTGGGCGAACGGCCCCATCGCCGGCACGACCCCCACCATGCCCACCAGCTCGCCGCCCTCGCGCAGGCAGATCGCCCGCTCGCCGTACGGCGGCTGGCGCAGCGCCTCGAGCTGTCCGTAGGTGGCCGCCGTCCACTCCAGCCAGCCCGAGTGCGGCTCGCCCGCCACCGCGCGCACAGCGTCGGCGTCCCCCGCTGACAGCGGGCGCACTCGCAACCGTTCCGTCTCGAGCACCGGCAGCCTCACGGCGGCGAGGCTACCCGGTCTCGGCCCAGTCCCGCTCCAGGTCGACCACGACGTGCGTGATCGGCACGTCGAACTTCTCCCTCGCCCGCTCGACGGTCTTCTTCTCGAGCCAGTTCGACCGCTCCGGCGGGTGTGTCGAGATCACGATCTCGTCGGCGTCGAACTCGAACAGCGCATCCTCGATCGCCCGCACCGGGTCGCTGTCGCCCACCGCTCCGCGCGCACGGATGCCGCTCGCCTGCAGGTGCTCGATCGATCCGGCCAGCCGCTGCTCGGCGCCCTCGCGGGCCTTGTCGACGTCCGCGAACAGGTGCCGCAGCCGCGTGTTCAGGGCCGGCGCGACGACCAGCACCTCGGCCCCGTCCACCGCGCGCGCGTGCAGATCATCGAGCAGCTCGCGCCCGGCCACGGTCTCGTTGGCGACCACAAGGATCCGCCGTTCGGCCATGACGGCACACTAGCGCGCCGTCAGCGCCTCCGTCAGCTTCGGCATCACCGTCAGCACATCCCCGACCACGCCCAGGTCGGCGAACTCGAAGATGGGCGCGTTCACGTCCTTGTTGATCGCGACGATCACGTCGGCATTGGCCATCCCCACCTTGTGCTGGATCGCCCCCGAGATGCCGCAGGCGACGTACAGCTTGGGTGACACCGTCTTACCGGTCTGCCCCACCTGCATCGAGTAGGACGTCCACCCGGCGTCGACCACCGCCCGCGTCGCTGCCACCTCGCCGCCCAGCGCCTTCGCCAATTGCTCCACCACCGGGATGTTCTCCGGCCCGCCGATGCCGCGGCCGAACGCCACCAGCACATCCGCCTCGGTGATGTCGACCCCGCCCGTCTCGGCCTGCTCGCGGCCGGCCATGCGCGCCGCCGACGACCACTCCTGCACCGTCACCGACACCCGCTCCACCGCCGCCGTACCCGATCCGGTCGGCTCGGGAGCAAACGCGTTCGCGCGCCCCAGGATGATCGCCGGAGCCGACGCGAAGGTCGACTCGACCATCACGGTATCCCCCAGCGCCGGTCGCACCGCGACCGCGCCGCCGTCGCCGAGCGTGAAGTCGGTCGTCTCGCAGTTGATGCCCGAGCCGACCCGCGCCGCCAGCCCGGCCGCCACGTCGGCCGAGACGACGCCGGCGCCGAACAGCACCGCGTCGGCCTCCCGCGCGTGCGGCTCCAGCGCATCCACCAGCGGTTGCGGCAGCCCCGCCAGCGCCGCGTCGTCGGCGACCAGCACCCTGGACGCACCGTACGCGCCCAGCCCGCCCGCCCAGGCGTCGTCGATGCCGGAGCCACCCACGAACGCAGTCACCTCGCCGCCCAGCGATGTGGCCTTCGCCAGCACGCCCAGGCTGTTCGGGTTGAACGCACCCTCGTCGTGATCCATGAACACGATCGTCGCCACCTAGATCACGCCCCTCTCGGCCAGGAACTCGACGATCGCGCCGGCCGAGTCTCCGCCCGTATCCTCGATCCGCCGCCCCTCCTGCTTGGCCGGCGGCGGCGACACGCTGCGCACCACGCTCTTCGCCCCGGCCTCGCCCACCCGCGCCGGGTCGATCCCGGCGTCCGCGGCAGAGACCTGGTCGGTGGGCTTCTTCTTGGCGCCCATGATCGCCTTGATCGAGGGCAGCCGCGGCGTGTTGATCGCATCCGACACCGAGATGACCGCCGGCAGCGGCGCCGCGATCACGTCGTAGCCGTGCTCGGTCTGGCGCTTCGCGCGCAACGTCCCGCCCTCCAGCTCGAGCGACGCCACCTGTGTCACCAGCGGCCTGCGCAGGTGGTCGGCGACCGCCGCCGCCATCACGTAGCAGTCGGCGTCCGACGCCTGCTGGCCAAGGATCACGAGGTCGGCGTTCTGCCCCTCGAGCACCGTCGCCAGCGCGTAGGCGGTGCCGCTGATGTCGGACCCGGCCAGCGCCGGATCGGTCAGCAGCACGACCCGGTCGGCGCCCAGCGCCAGCGCCTTCTGCAGCGGCCGCTGGGCGTTCTCGCGCCCCATGCAGACGGCCACGATCTCCTCCACCTCATGGCCCGCTTCGCGCAGCTTGATCGCCTCTTCCAGGCCGTGCACGTCGAACGGATTCAGCTCGCTGTCGCCCGACCGGTCGAGCCGGTACGTGGACGGGTCGAGGCGCTTTGCGCTGGTCGCGCTCGGCACCTCTTTCACGCAGACTGCGATGTTCAACCCTCTCCCCCTGCTTCGTATGCTGGTTGCATTACTTGCCGATGAACGTCGGCGTGCGCTTCTCGACGAACGCGCGCAGTCCCTCGCGGGCGTCGTCGGTCGAGAACATCAGCGAGTAGAGATCGGCCTCGTGCACGAGGTTGCCGCCGATGTCCCCGTGCAGCGCACGGTTCGTGGACTCCTTCGCGTAGTAGAGCGCCACCGGGCTCTTCGATGCCATCTGCTGTGCCAGCTCCATCACCCGCGGCATCAGCTCCGCGCTCGGATAGATGTGCTGCACCAGCCCCCGCTCCAGCGCCTCGGCCGCGTCCACCATGCGCCCGGTCAGGATCAGCTCCTTGGCGTAGCCGATGTTGGTGGCGCGGGCCAGCCGCTGCGTGCCGCCCCATCCGGGGATGATGCCGAGGTTGATCTCGGGCTGTCCGAACCGGGCGTTCTCGCTGGCCAGCCGCACGTCGCAGGCCAGCGCGATCTCGCAGCCGCCGCCCAGCGCGTAGCCGTTGACCGCGGCGATCGTGGGCTTGCGCATCGTCTCCAGCTTGTGCGCGATCTCCTGCCCCAGCTCCGAGTAGTCGCGCGCCTCGAGCGGCGTCTTTCCGTCCATCTCCTTGATGTCGGCGCCGGCGATGAAGGCGCGGTCGCCGGCACCCGTCACCACGATCACGCCGCACGTGGGGTCGCTGCCGAGATCCTCGAGCGTCGCCAGCAGCTCCTCCAGCAGCACCGTGTTGAGCGCGTTCAGGACCTCCGGCCGGTTCACGGTGACCACCGACACGCGGCCCTCGGCGACGATCCGCAGGCCGGCCATCAGGAGGCCAGCCTGGTCTCGAGGAAGTCGACGATCTCGGCGGTCGGCGCCCCGGGCGTGTACACCTCGGCCACGCCCTGCTCCTTCAGCACCGGGATGTCATCGGCCGGGATGGTGCCGCCCAGCACCACCAGCACGTCGTCGGCGCCCTGCTCCCGCAGCAGTTCCATGATGCGCGGCACCAGCGTCATGTGCGCGCCCGACAGGATCGACAGGCCAACCGCATCGGCATCCTCCTGGATCACGGTCTCGACGATCTGCTCCGGCGTCTGGTGCAGGCCGGTGTAGATCACCTCCATGCCCGCGTCGCGCAGTGTGCGGGCGATGATCTTGGCTCCGCGATCGTGCCCGTCCAAGCCGGGCTTCGCGACGACGACTCGAATCGGGCGGTCCATGTCGTCTGCGAGTCTATCGAGCGCACCCGGTACGGGAGTCACTCGGTCTCGGCAGGCGCGAACGCGACCAGCAGCTCCAGCCGCTGCTCGATGGAGTGGAAGCGATGCTCGACGTGCTTGGCGACGAACACCACCGACCCCGCCTGCACGGCGCGATCCTCGCCGTCGACCCGGATCTGGGCGCGCCCGGCGATCACGTAGTAGATCTCGTCCTGCTGGTGTGGCCCCTGCGGGTCGTCCACGCCCGCCTCCAGCACGTACAGCCCGGCGCTGATCGAGGGCACGCGCAGGAACTCCTGGTAGAGCCGGCCCGCGGCCACGCGGTCGGCCTCGACCTCTGCGATCTCGTAGGCGTCCACGACGCCAACCCTAGAACACGGGCGTCTCGCGGTACACGCCCCACACCGACCGCAGGGCGTCGCAGATCTCACCCTCGCTGGCGTAAGCCCGCGCGCACTCGACCAGGTGTGGCATCACGTTCTCGTCCGTGGCAGCGGCCCGCTGCAGATCCGCCAGCGCCGCGTCCACCGCGGCCTCGCTGCGATCATCGCGCACCGCCCGCAGGCGCGCCACCTGCCGCTCCTCGACCTCGAACGGCACCTGCAGCGTCTCCAGGGGCTGGTCGTCGCCCTCGGTGAACGAGTTCACGCCCACGATCGCTCGCCGGCCCGACTCCACCTCCTGCTGGAACTGGAAGCTGGCCTCCGCGAGCTCGCGCTGGAAGAAGTTCTCGTTCAGCGCGGCCACGACGCCGCCCAGCCGGTCGATGCGGTCGAAGTAGTCGTAGGCCTGGCGCTCCAGCTCATCGGTCAGCGACTCCACCAGCCACGAGCCGCCCAGCGGGTCGGCGATGCGGGTCACGCCGGTCTCGTGCGCGATCACCTGCTGGGTGCGTAGCGCCAGGCGCGCGGCGTGCTCGGTGGGCAGGGCAAGCGCCTCGTCGTAGCTGTTGGTGTGCAGCGACTGGGTGCCGCCCAGCACCGCCGCCAGCGCCTCGATGGCGGTGCGCACGATGTTCACCTGGGGCTGCTGGGCCGTCAGCGAGACGCCCGCGGTCTGGGTGTGGAAGCGCATCAGCAGAGCGCGCTCCGTCTTGGCGCCGTAGCGCTCGCGCAGCACCCGCGCCCAGATCCGCCTGGCAGCGCGGTACTTGGCGATCTCCTCGAAGAAGTCGATGTGCGCGTTGAAGAAGAACGACAGCCGCGGCGCGAACTCGTCGACGTCCAGCCCGCGCGCGATCGAGTGCTCGACGTAGGCGAACCCGTCGGCCAGCGTGAAGGCCAGCTCCTGTGCGGCGGTCGCTCCCGCCTCGCGGATGTGGTAGCCCGAGATCGACACCGGGTGCCAGCGCGGCATGGTGCGGGTGCACCACTCGATCATGTCGATCATCAGCCGCATCGACGGCTCCGGCGGGAAGATCCACTCCTTCTGGGCGATGTACTCCTTGAGGATGTCGGCCTGGATGGTGCCGCCCAGCCGCTCGGCGGAGACGCCCTGGCGCTCGGCCACGCACACGTACTGGGCGAGCACGATCGCGGCCGGCGCGTTCACGGTCATCGAGGTGGTGACCTGGTCGAGCGGGATGCCCCGGAACAGGTCCTCCATGTCGGCCAGCGTGTCGACGGCGACACCCTCGCGGCCGACCTCGCCCAGCGCACGGGCGTGGTCGGAGTCGTAGCCCATCAGTGTGGGCATGTCGAACGCCGTCGAGAGGCCGGTCTGGCCGTGGTCGAGCAGGTAGCGGAACCGCCGGTTGGTCTCCTCGGCGGTGCCGAAGCCGGCGAACTGCCGCATCGTCCAGGTCCTGCCGCGGTACATCGACTCGTAGACGCCGCGGGTGAACGGGAAGGTGCCAGGATCGCCCAGGTCGCGGTCGTAGTCGATCGGCGTCGTCTCGGGCGTATACAGCGGCTCCAGCGGAATGCCGGAGATGGTCGAGTGCTGCTCTGCGGCTGCGCCGTCTGGGTCGGGGACGCTGGCGGTCGCCATGTCGGCAGGATATACCCCGTCCTCGGCTGTCCTGGTACGCCGCCGGGAAAACCCTGACGCTCAGGCCAGCGAGCCCCCGGGCTGCCAGAGCACGTCGCCGCGGCCCTCGTCGTTGTGGACGCGGGCGAGGATGAACAGCAGGTCGGATAGCCGGTTCAGATACGAAAGCGCGTGCGGGTTGATCGGTGCCTCGGCCGACAACGCAACCGCGTGCCGCTCAGCGCCGCGGCAGACGGTGCGGGCCAGATGCAGGGCGGCCGACTGGGGCGTGCCCCCCGAGAGCACGAAGCTGGTGAGCGGCTCCAGGCGATCGCCCTGCTGGTCGCACGCGGCCTCGAGGGCGGAGACGTGCCGCTCGGTGATGCGCAGCCGCGACTTGCCGTGTCCGCGCTCGGTGTCGACCGGCACGGCCAGGTCGGCGCCGACGTCGAACAGGTCGTTCTGGACGCGGCGCAGCAACTCGGCCGACTCGGGCTCCAGGCCGGTCGCGATGGCCACGCCGATCGCGGCGCCGGTCTCGTCGACCGTGCCGTAGGCCCAGATCCGGGCCGAGCTCTTGGACACGCGCTCGCCGTCGCCGAGCGAGGTCTCGCCGGCGTCACCGGCGCGCGTGTAGATGCGGTCGAGGCGAACCATCGCCAGACAGGGTACTTGCCCACGCGGACACGCGTCAGGCGGTCTGGGAGGTGCCGCCGCGCACCGCAGCGATGGCACCGGCCATGCGCCGGAGATCGGCCTCGGTGCGGGTGAAGGCGGGTGCGTCCATGGCGATCGGCCGGCCTTCGAACGGATCGCCGGGGAAGCGCGGGTACAGGTGAAGATGCAGATGCGGGATCGAGTTGCCGTGGATCTCGTAGTTCATCTTGCGCGGCTCGAATAGGGAGCTGAGCGCGCGAGCGACGGCCATCGACTCGCGCCAGAAGGCGACCATCTGGTCGTCCGGCAGCTGGAACGGCTCCTCCACGTGGCGCCTGGCCACAACGCACGCGTAGCCCGGCAGCACGGCCACAGGCGGTGCCGAAACCCAGGTGGCGTCCAGCTCGGCGATCACGTCTCGCGGATGCCCGCACGCGCAGATCGGACATCGGGTGCGTTCGATCGCCGACACCGGTGCGAGCATACATTCCGCCGCGACGCGGATACCGTGTCGCGATGAGCCCCCGCCCGCGAACGACGCTGATCATCGCCGTCATCGCCCAGGCGGCGGTCTCGGTCGTGCAGTTCGGACTGCCCGCGATCGGCCTGGACATCCAGAACAAGTTCGGCCTGGGCCCGGCCGGATTCGGCGCCGTGTTCGCGGCCGTGGGCCTCGGCTCCGCAGTCGCGCTGATCCCGGCGGGCATGCTGGTCGACCGCTTCGGCGCCCGTCCCGTGCTGCTGGTCGGCGCCACGATCAACTTCTGCGCCTACCTCGCGGCCTCGGTCGCACCGAACGCCACGCTCTTCGCCGCCGCCATCTTCCTGGCCGGCATCGGCTCCTCCGCGGTCCCGGTGGCCGGCATGAGCAGCCTCCTGCGCGAGTTCCCGCCCCAGCGGCGCGGCATCGCCCTGGGCTGGCGCCAGCTGGCGGTGCCGATGGGCGGCGCCATCGGCGCCGCCGCGCTGCCGTTGCTGGCCCACGTCGGCGGCGTGCAACTGGCCCTGATCGTGACCGCCTTCGCCACCGCCTCCACTGCCAGCGTGTTCGCGTGGCTATCGGCCGCCGGCGGTGGCACCGCCCGGCGCATGCGGCTGGACGGCGCGCTCACCGCCCGCGGCATGCGCCCCCTGCTGGTGGTCGGCCTGCTCTACGTCTACGCGCTCAGCGCGTCGCTCACGTACATCGTCGCCGCGGCGCGCGACGACGGCCTCGGCAAGACCGAGGCGGGCGCGCTGTTCGTGGTGCTGAACCTCTCGGCCGCGGCATCCCGGCTGGTCTGGGGCCGGATGGCCGACCGCGGCGGCGGCACCCGCCGGGTGCGCACCCTGATCGACTGCGGGATGCTGGCCGCGCTGGCGGGCCTCGCGATGGCGCCGGTGCTGCACGTCGGAGTCGTGCTGGCCGTGCCCGTCACCGTCGCGCTCGGCTTCGGCTGTTTCGGCTGGAACGGCGTGCTGTACGTCACCGCCGGCGAGCTGGTCGGCCCTGACCGGGCCGCGCGCGCGGTGGGCGTGGCATCGACCATGGTGTTCGGTGCCGGCGCGCTGTCCGCGCCCGTCTCGGGGCTGGTGGCCGAGCACGCCGGCTACGACGTGATGTGGCTGACGGCGGCGGCCTCCTCGGCCGCGGGGGCGGCATTCGCCTGGCGCGCGCTGGGCTGGATGCGGCGGCCACGCACTGGGGCGGCGGTCGGCGCCACGGCACGTTAGCCCATCCCGGCCGTCGTCAGCACCAGCTCCCGTGCCGGCACCGGGTGGCCGAGCAGGTAGCCCTGGCCGAGGTCGCATCCGTGCTCGAGCAGGAAGTCGAGCTGCTCCTGCGTCTCGATGCCCTCCGCCAGCGGCTGCAGGTCGAGGCTGTGCGCAAGCTGGATGATTGCAACCACGATCGCCGCAGCCCCGCGGTCGTGTGGTAGATCGGCCACGAACGACCGGTCGATCTTGAGCGTGCTGACCGGCAGCTGCCGCAGCCGCTCCAGCGACGAGTGTCCCTTGCCGAAGTCGTCGATCGCCATCTGCACGCCATGTGCGCGCAGCAGCGACAGGGTGTGCGCGGCCCGGGCCGGCTGCACCATCACGGTCGACTCCGTCACCTCGATCATCATGCGGCTGGGGTCGACCCCGGCGCGACCGGTCGCGTCCAGCAGCATCTCGACGATGCTCGGGCCCCAGAGGCCGGGCGGCAGGTTGAACGACACCACCAGATCCGCGCCCTGGTCGCTCCACTCGCGGGCCTGCCGGCAGGCCCCCTCGATCACCCGCCGCGTCATCGGCTCGATCAACCCCGACCGCTCCGCCAGCGGCACGAACTGCTCGGGCAGCACCAGCCGCCCATCGCTGTCGCGCCACCGCACAAGCGTCTCCGCCCCGACCAGCCGCCGGCTCTCGAGCTCCACGATCGGCTGGAAGTGCAGCTCGAACTCGTCCCGCTCGACCGCCCGGCGCAGGTCACCCATCATCGCCAGCCGCCCCCGCGCCTTGCCCGGCTCGATCGCAGCCGCCTCGTTCTCGATCAGGCCCTTGCCGATGTACATCGCCGTGTCGGCGTTCCGCAGCAGCTCGTCACGGTCGGTGGCGTCGATCGGGTAGATGCTGACGCCGATGCTCAGGCCCACGTGCACGTCCGTGTCGGCCACCAGGAACGGCGTCTCCAGCACGCTTCGCACCTTGTTCTCGATCGCCGACACCACCTCCAGCGCACGGGGCACAATCGTCTCGCCGCCGTCCAGCTCCAGGTCCGGCACCAGCACCAGGAACTCGTCACCGCCCTGGCGGGCGACGATGTCGGTGGCGCGCGTGACCGACTTCAGCCGCGCGCCGAAGTCGCGCAGCAGGGCGTCACCCGCCTCGTGTCCGAAGCTGTCGTTGATCAGCTTGAAGTTGTCGAGGTCGATGAACAGCACGGCCACGCCGAAGTGGTGGCGATCGGCCCGCGCCAGCGCCAGCGCCAGGTGCTCGTGGAACATCGAGCGGTTGGGCAGCCCGGTCAGCTGGTCGTGGTAGGCGAGGTGCTCGATCTGCGCCTGCGCCCGCATCTGCTCGGTGATGTCGCGCGCGATCGCCGACACCGCCACGATCTGGCCGGAGTCGTCGACGATCGGCGAGACCGTCAGCGACACGTCCACCATCGAACCGTCCTTGCGGACGTGCACGGTCTCGAACTGTTCGATTTGCTGGCCCCGCCCCACGCGCGAAAGCACGTCGGCGATCTCGTCGACGCCCTCGTCGGTGGCCAGCATGCCGGCCGCCCGCCCCACCGCCTCCTCGGCCGTGTAGCCGTAGAGCAGCTCGGCGCCTCGGTTCCACGTGAGGATGGTGCCGCCCAGCGTCTTGGACAGGATCGCGTCGTTGGTGGTCTCGACGATCGCGGCCAGGTGACGCATGGCCGCCTGCGCCGCGCGGCTGGCGGTGACATCGCGCAGGTAGACGGTGAAAGACGGCGGCCCGGGCAGGTCGATCTGCGTAATCGCCAGCTCCACCGGGAACTCGCGCCCGTCGCTGCGCCGCCCCATCGCCTCGGTGGGCAGACCCAGCAGCCGCGGCAGCTGCCCGGCCAGCAGCGAATCGATGTCGGCGCGGTGCGCCTCGTCCAGCCGGTCGACCACCAGCAGATCGGTGACCGCGAGGCCCAGCGCCTCTTCCCGCGGACGTGCAAACGTCAGCTCCGCCGCCGGGTTGAACTCGGTCACGCGCCCGTGCGCATCCAGCCCGATGATGCACTCGAAGGCCGCGTTCACGATCGCGCTCTTGCGCGCCTCGCTGGCGCGCACGTCGCGCTCGGCGTCGCGGTGGCGGATGAACTGGCCGACCAGGCTGCCGATGCCGGTCAGGAGCGCCATCAGCTCCTCGTCGGGCTCGCGCACCCGTGAGCTGAAGAACTCCATCACCCCCGTCACCTCGCCGTACGCGGTCACGGGCAGCGCCAGCGCCGCGTGGATGTCCTCGCGCGCCGCCTGCGCCCCGCGCTGCTGACCGGGGTGCGCGCCGATGTCGGGCACCCACATGGGGATGCCGTCCTGCCAGACCTTGCCCGGCAGCCCCTCGCCCTGCGCGAACACGGCATGGCGCGTGGCCAGCGAGAAGCCGATCAGCGGCGTGCCCGGCATGTGCCAGAGGTCGACGCAGCGGATCACCTGCTCGTCGGAATCGACCCGCCACAGCGCCCCCATCTCCCAGTCGAGCCCCCGGCAGACGACCTCGAGCAGGCGCGGCGCAGCCTCCGCAAGCGTCTGCGCTTCGGCGAGTGCGCTCGTCACGGCCAGGTGCGTCCGCAGACGCTCCTGTACCACGTGGTGACGGCGCTCTCGGTCGCCTTTGGTGTCGCGTCCGTGGCCCATCAGATCCCCCGGCAGCCGGCAGCAGCCGCGCCGCCCTTGAGTTTCACCTTACGCCCGTCTCCGGAAGTCACACTCCACCGTTCGGGTGATAACCCGGTAAGAAGTTTGTTAGGTCAAGAGGATAGGGATGGCGGCAGATGGCGCCGGGCCTCGGCCTCAATATTCGTAGAAGCCGCGGCCGGACTTGCGTCCCAGCCGGCCGGCCTCGACGTAGCTGCGCAGCAGCGGGCAGGGGCGGTACTTGTCATCCCCGAGCCCGTTGTGAAGCACCTCCATGATCGCCAGGCAGGTGTCCAGGCCGATCAGGTCGGCCAGCGTGAGCGGCCCCATCGGGTGGTTCATGCCCAGCTTCATGACCGTGTCGATCGAATCGCGGTCGCCCACGCCCTCCATCAGGCAGTAGACGGCCTCGTTGATCATCGGCACCAGGATCCGGTTGGAGACGAACCCCGGGTAGTCGTTCGCCTCGGCCACCGTCTTGCCCATCGCCTCGGCGGCGGCCACCACGCTGGTCACCGTCTCGTCGCTGGTCTCGAGGCCGCGGATCACCTCCACCAGCTGCATCAGCGGCACCGGGTTCATGAAGTGCATGCCGACCACTTGCTGCGGGCGCCTCGTGGCCGCGGCCAGCCGGGTGATCGGGATCGAGCTGGTGTTTGAGGCGAGGATGGCGCCGTCCCCGGCCACCTCGTCCAGCTCGCCGAAGATGCGCAGCTTCAGCTCGATGTTCTCGGTCGCAGCCTCGATCAGGAGGTCGGCGTCGGCCGGCTCGGCCACCGTCTGGATCCGCTCGAGCGCGGCGTCGCGCGTCGCCTCGTCCAGGCGGCCCTTCTCGGTCAGCTTCGCGAGCGACGTCTCGATGCCGGATACGGCCTGCTCGAGCTGGCGCGGCGCCACGTCGCTCAGGGTCACGTCGAAGCCGCCGACGGCCGCTGTCTGGGCGATGCCCGCGCCCATCTGGCCCGCTCCCACCACCGTGATCCGCCGGATCTCGCTCATGCCGGCAGCACCTCGATCAGCATCGCGTCGCCCTGGGCCGCGCCGGAGCAGATCGCCGCCAGACCGATGCCGCCGCCGCGTCGCCGCAGCTGGTGCACCAGCGTGCCGACCAGGCGCGCTCCCGAGGCGCCGATCGGATGGCCGAAGGCGACCGCGCCGCCCTGCACGTTGAGCCGGTCGGGGTCGGCCCCGAGCAGGTCGATGGTGGAGAGCACCACCGAGCAGAAGGCCTCGTTGATCTCGAACAGGTCGACGTCGGCCACGGTCATGCCGGCCCGCTCCAGCGCCATGCGTGCGGCGGCGGCCGGCGTGCGCACCAGGTAGGGGTAGTCGTCGGCGACGTGGCCCTCGCTGAGGATCCGGGCCAGCGGCGTCAGCCCCTGCGCCCCGGCCCACTCCTCCGACGCCAGCACCAGCGCGGCGGCGCCGTCGTTGACCCCGGGCGCGTTTCCGGCGGTCGTGGCCCCGTCCGTGCTGAACACGGGCTTCAGCGCCGCCAGGCGCTCGGCCGACGTGTCGCGGCGCGGGCCCTCGTCGGCGTCGACCACGGTGTCGCGCTTGCGGCCGGGCACCGTCACGGCCACGATCTCGTCGGCCAGATGCCCCGCGTCCTGGGCCGCCACAGCGCGCTCGTGGCTGCGCAGCGCCCACGCATCCTGATCCTCCCGCGAGCACGCGATCTCGGCCGAGACGACCGAGTTCTCCTCTGCCATGATCCGGTGCGTGAAGGTGGAGGTGAGCCCATCGCTGGTCATGTGGTCGACCAGCACGCCGTCGCCCATCGTGTATCCGAAGCGGGCCTTGGGCACCAGGTAGGGGGCATTGGACATGCTCTCCATGCCGCCGGTCAGCACCACGTCGTGGTCACCGGAGCGGATCAGCAGGTCGCCGTAGGCCGTTGCGCGCATGCCGGAGGCGCAGACCTTGTTGATCGTGTCGGAGCCGACCCCGACCGGGCAGCCGACTCCGGCCGAGACCTGACGGGACGGGATCATGCCGACGCCCGCCTGCAGCACCTCGCCCATCACCACGTAGCCGACCTGGTCGGGGCTGACACCGGCCCGCTCCAGCGCGGCGCTGCCGGCGTGGATGCCCAACTGCGGCGCGGGCAGCGACGCCAGGCCCCCGCCGAGGCGGCCGAACGGGGTGCGCGCGGCACCCAGGATGACGGTTCGTGGCATGAAATCGGTCCCTGATCGCAGTGGTGTGTACTGGCAAGAGGTCTAGCACAGGGGCGCAAACGGGTTGACCGGCCGTCGCCGCCCGGTCATACTTCTACTCCCATGCAGACCAAGCCCAACAGCTGGTGGTGGATTCCCGCGCGAGGTACGGACCGCTAGCTGCGCCGCGGCACCCGCTCCTCGCACAGGCCTTTCGCCGGATCCGGCGGGAGGCTTTTTTGTTGCCCAAATGACAGACGACCGCATCATCCGAACGCTTCCTGCAGACCTGTTGACACCGGTCGGCGCCTACCTGTTGCTGCGCGAGGCGCTGGGCGCGCCGGCGTTCCTGCTGGAGTCGGTCGAGCGGGGCGAACAGGTGGGTAGGCACAGCTTCCTGGCGGCGGGCTGCGAGACCACAGACTCGCTGGAGCAGGCGATGGCGTTCACCGCCACCCGCCCCGGGCCCGGTCCCGGCGATCCGCCGTTCGTGGGCGGAGCTGTCGGCCATCTCAGCTACGACTGGGCGACGCAGCTGGAGCCGGTGGCGTTGCCGCCCGCCCACCCCGACGACGCGGGCCTGCCGCTGATGCGCTTCATGCTGGCCGACTCGGTGGTGGCGTTCGACCACGTCCGCCGCACGATGTCGCTGATCGGCCCGCGCAAGGCGGTCGAGCGGCTGGTGGTGGCGCTGTCGAAGCCGCCCGCGGCAGCCGCCGCTGCGCCCCGGCCGGAGGGCGCGGCGCACCGCGAGATCACGCGCGAGCGCTACATGGCGGCCGTCGAGACCGCCCGCGAGCACATCGCCGCCGGCGACGCGTTCCAGATCGTCCCCTCCCAGCGCGTCCGCCGCGACACCGGGGCCTCGCCGTTTGCGATCTACCGGGCGCTGCGCGGCGTCAACCCGTCGCCGTACATGTTCCTGCTCGACAACGGCGAGTTCCAGCTGGTCGGCTCCTCGCCCGAGGTGCACGTCCGGCTCGACCTGGACGGCACCTGCGAGCTGCGGCCGATCGCGGGCACCCGGCCGCGCTCGGCCGACCGCGCCCAGGACGACGCCCTGGCCGACGAGCTGCTCGCCTCCGAGAAGGACCGGGCCGAGCACGTGATGCTGGTCGACCTGGCCCGCAACGACCTGGGCCGCGTGTGCGTGCCGGGCAGCATCCGCGTGGCGCGCTCGATGGTCGTCGAGCGCTACTCGCACGTCATGCACATCGTCTCGAACGTGTTCGGGCAGCTGCGCGACGACCAGGACCCGGCCTCGCTGCTGCGCGCGACCTTCCCGGCGGGGACGCTCTCGGGCGCACCCAAGGTGCGGGCGATGCAGATCATCTCGGAGCTCGAGGGCCGGCGCCGCGGCGTCTACGGCGGCGCCATCGGCTACCTCGGCTTCGGCGGCGACATGGACACCTGCATCGCGATCCGGACGATCGCCATGCGCGACGGCGTCGCGTACCTGCAGGCGGGAGCCGGGATCGTGGCAGACTCCGACCCTGCGGATGAACACCAGGAATGCCTGAACAAGCTGGCCGCCCTGGGCGCCGCCATCGACCAGGCCGAGACAGGGGTGTACGGGCCGTGAGGGTGCTCGTGATCGACAACTACGACTCGTTCACCTACAACCTGGTCGACTACATCGCCTCGGCCGGCGCCGAGGTGCGCACCGAGCGAAACGACGCGATCGAGCCCGACGAGGCCGACGCCTGGGGGCCGACCCACCTGGTCGTCTCGCCGGGGCCGGGCACGCCACGCGAGGCGGGCATCTCGCAGGCGATGATCGAGCGGTTCGCGGAGCGGCTGCCGGTGCTGGGCGTGTGCCTCGGGCACCAGGTGATCGTCGAGATGTACGGCGGCCGCGTCGATCGCGCCACGCTGCTGATGCACGGCAAGCCCGACCAGGTCAGCCACGACTCCTCCCCGCTCTACGCGGGCCTGCCCAGCCCGTTCGAGGCGGGCCGCTACCACTCGCTGGCCGCGATCGAGGTGCCGGACGTGCTGGTCGTCACGGCGCGCACGCCGGACGGCGAGGTGATGGGCGTGCGGCATCGCGAGCGGACCGTGCACGGCGTCCAGTTCCACCCCGAGTCGGTGCTGACGCCCCAGGGCCGCACGCTGATCGAGAACTTCCTGCAGATGGGGACGGCCGGATGATCGACGTCGCCATAGCCGCACTGGTGCAGCGGCGCGACCTGCTGCCCGAGGAGGCGCACGCGGCCATGATGCAGGTGATGGACGGCGAGGCCACGCCCGCCCAGATCGCCGGGTTCCTGGTGGGGCTGCGGATGAAGGGCGAGACGGTGGGCGAGATCACCGGCTGCGCCCGCGCGATGCGCGCCCACGTGACGCCGGCGCGGCCGCAGCACCAGACGCTCGTCGACACGGCCGGCACCGGCGGCGACGGCGCGCACACGTTCAACATCTCGACGTCGGCGGCGCTGGTCGCAGCCGCGGGCGGCGCGTATGTCGCCAAGCATGGCAACCGGGCGGTGTCGTCGCGCAGCGGGTCGGCCGACGTGCTGGAGGCGCTGGGCGTGCGCATCGACCTGGCGCCGGCCGACGTGGCCGACTGCATCGACGAGGTCGGATTCGGCTTCATGTTCGCCCAGGCCCACCACCCGGCCATGCGCCACGCCGGTCCGGTCAGGCGCGAGCTGGGCGTCCGCACGGTGTTCAACGTGCTGGGGCCGCTGACGAACCCGGCCGGCGCGCAGCGGCAGCTGGTGGGCGTGTACGCGCCGGAGCTGGTTCAGCCGATCGCGCAGGTGCTGGCCGCCCTGGGCACCGAGCACGCGCTGGTCGCCCACGGCGCCGGCGGGCTGGACGAGCTGACGCCGACCGGTGAGAACCTGGTGGCCGAGGTGCGAGACGGGCAGGTCAGCGTGACCACTGTCGACCCGCGCGAGTTCGGCGCCGGGCCGGGATCGCCGGACGACCTGGGCGGCGGTGACGCCTCCGCCAACGCTGCGATCATCCGCACGGTGTTCGACGGGGAGACCGGGCCGCGGCGAGACGCCGTGATCCTGAACGCCGGTGCCGCCCTGTACGTCGCCGGGCTGAGCGAGACCCTGGAGCAGGGCGTGTACGCCGCACGTGACGCGATCGACGAAGGCCGCGCGACCGCCACCCTCGAGCGGCTGGTCGCGTTCACCAGCGCGCGGGCTGGGGCGGAGGCATGAGCGGCTACCTGGCCCGGATCGGAGGCGACGTTCGCCGCGACGCCCGGGAGCCGACGCGTGGGTTCGCCGAGGCGCTGGCGGCCGGCCCCTCGGTGACGGTGGTCGCTGAGGTCAAGCGCAGCTCGCCGTCGCAGGGTGCGATCGCGCCGAACGCGGACATCGCCGCCACGGCGGTGCGCTACGAGGCAGGCGGTGCGGCGTGCATGTCGGTGCTGTGCGCCGAGCGCGACTTCGGCGGCTCCCTCGACCACCTGCGCGAGGCCCGCGCCGCGGTATCGATCCCGGCCATCGCCAAGGACTTCACGGTCTTCCCGGAGCAGGTTGCCGCCCAGCGGCTGGCGGGCGCTGACGCGATTCTGGTGATCCTGGCGATGGTCAGCGACGACGAGGCGCGACGGCTGGTGGAGACGGCCGCGCTGCTCGGCATGGACGCGGTCGTGGAGACCCACTCGCGCGAGGAGATCGACCGCGCCGTTGGGATCGGCGCCCGGGTGGTGGGCGTGAACGCCCGTGACCTGGAGACGCTCGAGATCGACCGCGACCGGCAGCTGGGGCTGCTGTCGTCGCTGCCGCGCGACGTGATCCGTGTTGCCGAGTCGGGCATCGCCGCTCGCGAGGACATTGAGCTGGCGCGTGACGCCGGCGCCGACGCGGTGCTGGTGGGGACGGCGCTGATGCGCGACCCGCTGCTGCTGGCCGAGCTGGTGGGGGTGCCGCGTGGCTGAGACGCTGGTCAAGATCTGCGGCATCACGCGAGCCCAGGACGTCGCGGCTGCGGTCGCGGCCGGCGCCGACGCGGTCGGGTTCATCGTCGTACCTTCCAGCCCCCGCGGCGTCGAGTTCTCGACCGCGTGCCGGCTCGCGACCGGCGCCCCGGAGCACGTCCGCACCGTCGTCGTCTACGCCGACACCGCCGTCCACCTCCACTCGTGGGACAAGTTCGACCTCGTCCAGGTGTACGGCCGCTTCGCCCACCCGAACAACCGCACGATCGTCGGCATGCGCGAGGATCCGGTGGGCGACCTGCCCGACGAGGTGCCGGTGCTGCTCGACCTGCCCCGCGACTCGACCCCTGACGACGAGACGCTGCGCGCGCACTGGCTGCGGGCCGCCGGCGTTCGCGCGCCCGTGATCCTGGCCGGCAGCCTCGATCCCGACAACGTCGCCGAGGCCGTGCGCACGGCCCGGCCGTGGGCCGTCGACACCGCCCGCGGCGTCGAGAGCTCGCCCGGCATCAAGGATTCTGACCGCATGCGCCGCTTCATCCGCAACGCAAAGGACGCCACATGAGCACCATGCCCGACGCCCGCGGCCGCTTCGGAGACTTCGGCGGCCGCTTCGTGCCCGAGACCGTGATGGGAGCGTTGGACGAGCTGCTGGCGGCCTGGGAGACGGCCTGGTCGGATCCGGCGTTTCACGAGCGCCTCGACCTGCTGGCGCGCGACTACGTGGGGCGGCCGTCCCCGCTCTACCGCGCCGAGCGGCTCGGAGGCGTACGCGAACGGCGCCCGCATCTACCTGAAGCGCGAGGACCTGAACCACACCGGCGCGCACAAGATCAACAACGCCGTCGGGCAGGCGCTGCTGGCCGAGCGGCTGGGCAAGCGGCGGATCGTGGCCGAGACCGGCGCCGGGCAGCACGGCGTGGCCAGCGCCACGGTGTGCGCGCGGTTCGGCCTCGACTGCCACGTCTACATGGGCGAGGAGGACATCCGCCGGCAGCACCCCAACGTGGTGCGGATGCGGATGCTGGGCGCCGAGGTGATCCCGGTGACGGCCGGCTCGGGCACGCTCAAGGACGCGATGAACGAGGCCATCCGCGACTGGATCACGAACGTCGAGGACACGCACTACCTGATCGGCTCGGCGGCCGGGCCGCACCCGTACCCGGTGCTGGTGCGGGAGCTGCAGTCGGTGATCGGCCGCGAGGCGCGCGAGCAGGTGCTGGCGGCCGAGGGACGGCTGCCCGACCTGGTCGTCGCCTGCGTGGGCGGCGGCTCGAACGCGATCGGGCTGTTCCATCCCTTCATCGAGGACGCGGACGTGCGGCTGCTGGGCGCGGAGGCGGGCGGCGACGAGAGCGGCACGGCGGCGACGCTGACGGAGGGGCGGCGTGTCGGTGCTGCACGGCTCGAAGAGCTACGTGCTGGCCGACGAGGGCGGCCAGGTGCTGGAGACGCACTCGATCTCGGCCGGGCTCGACTACCCCGGGGTCGGCCCGGAGCACGCGTGGCTGAAGGACACGGGCCGCGCCGAGTACGCGCCCGTCACGGATGCGCAGGCGCTGGATGCGTTCCACCTGCTCTGCATGCGCGAGGGCATCATCCCGGCGCTGGAGTCAGCACACGCGCTGTGGCTGGCGCTGCAGCGGGCGCAGCCCGGGCAGGTCGTGGTGGTGGGGCTGTCGGGTCGCGGCGACAAGGACGTGGACGCGGTCGAGGAGCGGGAGTCGCAGGCGTGACGATCGAGACGCCGGCGCTGGTCATCTACCTGATGGCCGACCACGACACGGTCGAGCTGGCGGAGGCGGCGGTGCGGGGCGGCTCCACGGCGATCGAGATCGGCATCCCCTTCTCCGACCCGTTGGCGGACGGTCCGACGGTGCAGCGGGCCGGTCAGCGGGCGCTGCGAAACGGAATGACGGCGACGCGGGCGCTGGAGCTGATCGGCGAGCTGCGGCGGCGGGTCGCGGTGCCGCTGATCCCGATGACGTACGCAGGGCCGGTGATGGCGTACGGCGAGGAGCGGTTCTGCGCCGACCTGGCCGCGGCCGGCGCCGACGGCATGATCGTGCCGGACGTGCCGCACGACGAGGCCGGCGACCTGCTCGAAGCCTGCCACCGCAACGGGCTGGACATGGTGCCGCTGCTGGCGCCGACCAGCACCGATGAGCGGATCGAGCTGGCCTGCAGAGGCGCGGGCGGGTTCGTGTACCTGGTGTCGGTGGCGGGCATCACCGGCTCACGGCAGCGGCTGTCAGACCGGGTGGCGCCGCTGGTCGGCCGCGTGCGCCCGCACACCGAACTGCCGCTGCTGGTCGGGTTCGGGATCGCCTCGGGGGCGACCGCGCGCGAGGTGATGGACACGGGCGCCGACGGTGTGGTCATCGGCAGCAAGGCGATCGAGGTGTCGGAGGCGGGCGGCGCGGAGGGGCTGGAGCGGTTCGTGGCCGAAGTGGCGACGGCGATCACCAAGTGACAACGTTCAACATGTCCTCAATCGCTACGGTCTAGGCTTTGCGGCATGCGTGTACTCGTTGTGGAGGACGACCAGCCGCTGGTCCGCATCATGACCAAGTCGCTCGAGTCGAACGGATTCGAGGTGACGTCGGCGTTCGACGGTGAGGACGGCCTGCGCGCGGCGCGGGATGACCGGCCGGACGCGATCGTGCTCGACCTGCAGCTGCCTCGGCTGAACGGGGTCGACCTGTGCCGGCGGCTGCGGTCGGAGGGAAACGCCGTGCCGATCCTGATGCTGACGGCCCGCAGCACCGTCCCCGACCGGATCGGCGGCCTGGATGCGGGCGCGGACGACTACCTGGTGAAGCCGTTCTCGCTGGGCGAGCTGGCGGCGCGGCTGCGGGCGCTGGGCCGGCGCGGCAAGACGACGCCGCAGGTGATCGAGGCGGGGCCGCTGCAGCTGGACACGGGCGCGCGCGAGGCGCGGGTCAACGGCAGCCCGGTCGAGCTCACCGGCACGGAGTTTGCGCTGCTCGAGTATCTGATGCAGAACGCCGGCCAGGTGCTGTCGCGCGACCAGCTGCGCGAAGAGGTGTGGGGCGAGGGATTCGAGCCGGCGTCGAACGTCGTCGACATCTACGTGCACTACGTGCGCCGGAAGCTGAAGGCGGCCGGGCTCGAGGCCGATCCGATCCGCACGGTGCGGGGGCTCGGATATGCATTCCGCCGCGGGGATTGAGGATCGCCTCTTCACGCCCGCGCGCATCAGGCTGACAGCCTGGTACGTGAGCGTGCTGGCAGCGGTGCTGATCGTGCTCGGCACCGCGCTCTATCTGGTGGTGCGGGAGCAGCTGCTGAACGGCGTCGACAACGGGGTGCGGCTGTTGGCAGCGAAGGCGACGGAGCAGTGGGTCGCCACCGACACAGTCAACGTGCGAAGCCTCAGCACCGGCCCGTACACGGTCAACTTCATGACGCCGAGCCAGCTAGCGCTTGCAACCAACGATGGGTACTTCCACCTGGACACGGCGTCGATGGAGGCTGCCGACGCCAACGGCACCGACCTGCGCTCGTCCGGCGCCTCGGGCGATCGCCAGCGCGTCTACTCGGTAAAGGTGACCGCGCCAGAGAACCGGGTGGCGCTGATCCAGGTCACCCGCTCGACCGAACCCGAGCACCAGGCGCTCAGCAAGCTGCTGGCGGGGTTGCTGATCGGAGGCGCAGGCGGCCTGGTGCTGGCGGGGGTGGGTGGCTGGTGGCTGGCCGGAAAGTCGCTGCGCCCGGTGCGGGTCGCGTTCAATCGGCAACACGCGTTCGTGTCGGACGCATCGCACGAGCTGCGCACGCCGCTGGCCGTGATCCGGGCGAACGCCGAGTTCCTGCAACAGGAACAGCCCGAGAACGTCGAGGCGCGCGACATCGTCAGCGAGACCGACCGGCTCTCGTCGCTCGTGGACGCGCTGCTGGCGGTGGCGCGGGACGACGACCGCGGCGCGAAAGCGCTGCACATGCCGGTCGACCTGGCCGAGGTGGTCGAGGCCACCGTCGCATCGTTCCGGACGGTCACGACCGACCACGAGCTGGAGCTGACGTACGCAACGCCGGACGAGCTGATGGTGATGGGCGACCGCGACCAGGTGCGCCAGGTGCTGGTGATCCTGCTCGACAACGCGGTGCGCTACACGCCCGCCGGCGGGCGCATCCACGTGCAGGCGCGAGCGGACGGCAAGGAGGCGGTGCTGACGGTGCACGACACGGGGATCGGGATCCCCGAGGAGGCGCTGCCGCGCGTGTTCGAGCGGTTCTACCGCGCCGACGACGCCCGCAACCGCCAGTCGGGCGGGGTCGGGCTGGGCCTGGCGATCGCCCGCGAGCTGGTGACGCGCCACTCCGGGCGGATCTCGGTGACGAGCACCGAGGGCGCCGGCAGCACCTTCACGGTGCGCCTGCCGCTCGACGCCTGACCCGTCACGAAACGCCCCCGCCGACGTCACCGCGCCGCGACACCTGAGCGGTGGGTGAGGTGTCAAACACCGCTCCGGCCGCCGTGGCACTTCCGCACCACCTCGTGACCCCGGATTTACACTCGCTCGGCTCCGGCAGCCAAACGGCCGGTCGGAGGTGTCAAACACCGCATCGGGCGGCGTGACGAGTTCGCGGCGAAGCCGGCACAGGCCGCGGGAGCCGCGTTGCGGAGTAGATTGCCGGACGGATGCCGCGCATCGACACGCATCTCGACGTCCGTGGTGACGAGTTCCGCAAGAACCGTGAGCATATGCAGGAACTTGTTGCTGATCTGGAACGCCGGCTCGAGCGCGTGCGGGCCGGTGGCGGCGACGCCCAGGTCGAGCGCCATCGCGCCCGCGGCAAGCTGCTCGTCCGCGAGCGGATCGAGCGCCTGGTCGACCGCGGCGCCGCCTTCCTCGAGTTCTCCGCCCTCGCCGGCGAGGGCCTCTACGACGACGAGGCGCCGGGCGCGGGCATCGTCACCGGCATCGGCCCCGTCGCCGGCCTGCCCTGCGTGATCGTCGCCAACGACGCCACCGTCAAGGGCGGCACCTACTACCCGGTCACCGTCAAGAAGCACCTGCGCGCGCAGGAGATCGCGCGAGCAGAACGCCCTGCCCTGCATCTACCTGGTCGACTCCGGCGGCGCCTTCCTGCCGCTCCAGTCCGAGGTGTTTCCCGACCGCGACCACTTCGGCCGCATCTTCTACAACCAGGCGCGCATGTCCGCGCGCGGCATCCCGCAGATCGCCGTCGTGATGGGCTCGTCCACCGCCGGCGGCGCCTACGTCC
This sequence comes from uncultured Actinomycetes bacterium, assembly GCA_963737445.1. Taxonomy (GTDB): domain Bacteria; phylum Actinomycetota; class Thermoleophilia; order Gaiellales; family JAICJC01; genus JAICYJ01. The sequence goes on from CAVTSO010000019.1 coordinate 288,163, forward strand.
CCGCCATGTGCGACGAGAGCGTGATCGTCCACGGCACCGGCACCATCTTCCTGGGCGGCCCGCCGCTCGTGAAGGCCGCCACCGGCGAGGACGTGACGCCCGAGGAGCTGGGCGGCGCCGACGTGCACACCCGCATCTCCGGCGTCGCCGACCACTACGCGAACGACGATGAGCATGCGCTGCGCATCGCCCGCGAGATCGTCCGCAACCTCAACCGGCCGGCTCCTCCGCCCCCCGTGCAACCGTGACCCCGAACCGCCGGCGCTCGATGCCTCGGAGCTGCTGGGCGTGATCCCCCGCGACCCCCGCCAGTCCTACGACGTGCGCGAGGTGATCGCGCGCATCGTCGACGGCTCGCTGCTGCACGAGTTCAAGGCGCTCTACGGCGACACCCTCGTCTGCGGCTTCGCTCACGTGCACGGCATGCCCGTTGCCATCGTCGCCAACAACGGCATCCTCTTCTCCGAGTCGGCGCTGAAGGGCGCCCACTTCGTGGAGCTGGCCGCCGCCCGCCACATCCCGCTCCTGTTCCTGCAGAACATCACGGGCTTCATGGTCGGAAGCGAGTACGAGGCCGGCGGCATCGCCAAGGACGGCGCCAAGATGGTGACCGCCGTGGCCTGCGCCGAGGTGCCCAAGTTCACCGTCGTGATCGGCGGCAGCTACGGCGCCGGTAACTACGCCATGTGCGGCCGCGCCTACTCGCCCCGCCAGCTCTGGATGTGGCCGAACGCGCGCATCTCGGTGATGGGCGGCCGCCAGGCGGCGCGCGTGCTGTCCACCGTGCGCGGCGAGATGAGCGACGACGAGCGCGACGCGTTCGAGGCGCCCATCATCGAGGACTACGAGCGCGAGGGCTCGCCCTGGTACTCCACCGCGCGGCTCTGGGACGACGGCGTCATCGATCCCCGCGACACCCGCAAGCTGCTGGCGCTGGGCCTGGCCGCCGCGGCCGGCACGGGAGCCGCCGCCACGACCTACGGGGTGTTCCGGATGTGACCGAGATCCTGCTGACACGAGACGGCCCGGTCACGACCCTCACCATCAACCGGCCCGAGGTGCGAAACGCGATCGGCCCGTCGCTGATCGCGCAGCTGACCCAGATCTTCGCCGCGCTGGCCATGGACGACTCGCGCGTGATGGTGCTGACCGGCGCCGGCAGCGCCTTCTCGGCCGGCGCCGACATCGACTGGATGCGCGCCAGCCGCGACCTGGGGCACGAGCAGAACGTCGGCGACGCGGCCGCCGCCCGCACCATGTTCGAGACGATCGACTCCTTCCCCAAGCCCGTGATCGCACGCGTGAACGGCCACGCACTGGGCGGTGGCGTCGGCCTTGTTGCCTGCGCCGACGTCGCGATCACGGTGCCGCACGCCATGTTCGGGTTCTCCGAGGTGCGCCTGGGCCTGATCCCGGCCATGATCTCCCCCTACGTGCTGCGCGCGATCGGGCCCGGCCACGCCCGCGCGCTGTTCACCAGCGGCCGCCGCTTCGGGGCGGCCGAGGCGCTGTCGCTCGGCCTCGTCCACGCCGTCGTCGAGCCGGCCGACCTGGACGCCGCGGTGGCCGAGGCCGCTGCCGACATGCTGCGCGGCGGGCCGGTCGCGATCGCCGAGGCCAAGCGCCTGATCCGCGACGCCACCGCACCGCTGGCGCTGCCCGACCTGGCCGAGCGGCTGGCCGCCGTGCGGGCCGGCCCCGAGGGCCAGGAGGGCCTGACCGCGTTCCTGGAGAAACGGGACCCGGGATGGACATCCGGCGCATCCTGATCGCCAACCGCGGCGAGATCGCGGTGCGCGTGATCCGCGCCTGCCGGGAGCTCGGCATCGATCCGATCGCCGCCTACGAGCCGGACGATCGCGACGCGCTGCACGTCGCGCTGGCCGCCGGGGCGCGCGAGGTGGACAGCTACCTGGACGCCGACGGGCTGGTGGCTGCGGCCGAAGGCTGCGATGCCCTCCACCCCGGCTACGGCTACCTGGCCGAGAACGCCGCTTTCGCCGAGGCGGTCGCACGCGCCGGGCGTCCGCTGGATCGGCCCCCCTCCCTCGGCCATGCGGGCGCTGGGCGACAAGATCGAGGCCCGCCGGCTGGCCGAGGCGGCCGGCGTCCCCGTCATGCCCGGCTACGCCGGAGTGCTGCTGGACGACGAGACGCTGCTGGCCGAGGGCCTGCGGCTCGGCCCGCCGCTGCTCGTGAAGGCCGCGGCCGGCGGCGGCGGCCGCGGCATGCGTGAGGTGGACGACCCCGCAGACCTTCACGGCGCGGTCGCTGCGGCCCGTCGCGAGGCCGCCGCGGCGTTCGGGGACGACCGCGTCTTCCTCGAGCGGCGGCTGGCCGCCGCCCGCCACGTTGAGGTGCAGATCCTGTGCGACTCCCACGGCCGCGCCGTGCACCTGGGCGAGCGCGACTGCTCGATCCAGCGGCGCCACCAGAAGATCATCGAGGAATCCCCCTCGCCGGCCGTCGACGGCGAGCTGCGCTTGCAGCTGGGCGAGGCGGCGCTGGCGGTGGCCGCGGCGGCCGGGTACGAGGGCGCCGGTACCGTCGAGTTCCTGCTCGACGCTGACGGCGGCTGGTGGTTCCTGGAGCTGAATGCGCGCCTGCAGGTCGAGCACCCGGTCACCGAGGCCGTCTGCGGCATCGACCTGGTACGCGCCCAGATCGAGGTGGCCGCCGGCCTGCCGCTGGAGCTGGAGCAGGCCGACGTCGTCCCCCGCGGACACGCCATCGAAGGCCGCGTCTACGCTGAGGATCCGGCCGCCGGCTTCCTGCCCGCAACCGGGACGCTGCACCGCTTCCGGCTGCCGGCCTGGCCCGGGGTGCGCTGCGACAGCGGTGTCCGCGAGGGCGACGCCGTCGGCACCCGCTACGACCCGCTGCTCGCCAAGCTGATCGCCCACGCCGGTGACCGCGACGCCTGCGTCGAGAAGCTGGCGGCCGCCCTCGCCGACACGGTCGTCCTGGGCGTGACCACCAACCTCGGCTTCCTGCGCTGGGCGCTCGGCCACCGCCGGTTCCGAAGCGGCGAGGCGACCACGGCGTTCGTCGCCGAGGAGTGGTCGCCGGAGCTGGTGCCACCCCTGCCCGAGGGCGTCGCGGCCGGCGGAGACGACCTCTGGCACCAGCTGGCGGACGACGGCGCCGGCGACGACCCGGAGTTGATCGTCGAGGGCGAGCACGCCCTGTACCGCGGCTGGGCCTACCGGCTGGCGGCGGACGACCAAGAGCCGGTCGCCATCGCAGCCGCCGCCGGATCGCTGTCGGCGCCGATGCCGGGAACCGTGCTCGAGGTGCTGGTGTCACCGGGCGACGTCGTCTCCGCCGGCCAGGTGCTGGTGCTGCTCGAGGCGATGAAGATGGAGCTGGCCGTGCACGCGCCCGCGGATGGCACCGTCTCGGCGGTGCACGTGTCAGGCGGCGAACTGGTGCGCGCCGGCCAGCCGCTGGCGGAGGTCGAGTGACCCCGGCCCGCGTCACCGTGGTCGAGGTGGGGCCCCGCGACGGCCTCCAGAACGAGGCCGCGATCGTCCCCACCGCCGCCAAGGTGCGGTTCATCGAGATGCTGGCCGCAGCCGGCCTGCCGGTGGTCGAGGCCACCTCGTTCGTGCACCCGGCCGCGGTGCCACAGCTGGCCGACGCCGACCAGGTGCTGCCCGCGATCGCCCGCCGGCTCGGGGTCCGCTACCCGGTGCTGGTGCCGAACATGCGCGGCATGGAGCGCGCCATCGCCGCCGGCGCCGATGCGATCGCGGTGTTCGCCGCAGCCTCGGAGGCCTTCTCGCAGGCCAACATCCGCATGACCATCGCCGAGTCGCTGGAGGCGTTCGCGCCCGTCCTGGACGCCGCGCGGGCTGCCGGCATGTGGACGCGCGGCTACGTGTCGACGGCCTTCGGCTGCCCCTACCAGGGCGAGGTCGACCCGGCCGCCGGCGCCGACGTGGCGGTCGCGCTGGCCAAGCTCGGCTGCGACCAGATCTCGATCGGCGACACGATCGGGGTGGCCGAGCCGGACGACGTGGGCCGCGTCCTTTCACCGCTGCTCGAGCGGGTGCCGGCCGAGCGGCTGGCATTGCACCTCCACGACACGCGCGGCCGCGCCATCGACAACGCCGAGGCCGGACTGCACCTGGGCATCACCACCTTCGACGCCTCCGCGTCAGGCCTGGGAGGATGCCCGTTCGCACCCGGTGCGCCCGGCAACCTGGCAACCGAGACGCTGGTCTCATGGCTGCACGGCCTCGGCATCGAAACCGGCGTGGACGAGCCCGCGCTGCTCGCGGCGTCCGCCTACATCCGCTCCCAGCTGGTCTAGGAGACCTTCACGCTCTCCAAGCGCACGTCCTCGACCGGACGGTCGCGGGCGTCGGTCTCGATCGCCTGGATCGTGTCGACCACGTCCATGCCGCCCGTCACCTGGCCGAACGCCGTGTGCTTGCCGTCCAGCCACGGCGTCGCCGGCGCGGTCACGATGAAGAACTGGCTGCCGTTGGTGTTGGGGCCGGCGTTGGCCATGGCCAGCGTGCCGCGCACGATCGGGTGGTCGTTGATCTCGTCGTCGAACTTGTAACCGGGGCCGCCGGTGCCGATGCCCTCCGGGCACCCGCCCTGAATCATGAAGTCGGGGATCACGCGGTGGAAGACCAGCCCGTCGTAGAAGCCCTCCCCGGCCAGCTTGGTGAAGTTGGCCACGGTCTTGGGCGCGTCGTCGGAGAACAGCTCCAGCTCGATCGTTCCGTGGTTGGTCTCGATGGTGGCGTTGGCGTTGGCCATGTCGGGCTCCAGTGGTCGCGTTGAGGTCCCGCACTGTAGTCCGTCCGACCGGCGCGTCAGTCTGCCGACATGCACTGGTACACCGACGTCATCAAGAAGTACGCGGTTTTCAACGGGCGAGCGGCGCGTCCCGAGTTCTGGTGGTTCGTGCTGTTCAACGTGATCATCGCCGCCGTGATCAATCTCGTCTTCAGCGCGATCGGCGGACGCAACAGCGGACAGGTCGTCAGCGACCTCTACTCGCTGGCCGTGCTGCTACCCAGTCTCGGCGTCGGCATCCGGCGCCTGCACGACACGAACCGCACCGGCTGGTGGTACCTGCTCGTCTTCATCCCGGTCATCGGCTGGATCGTGCTGATCGTGTTCCTGGCATTGGCGAGCGACCCTGGGTCGAACAAGTACGGGCCGAACCCGCAGAACCCCGACGCGGGAGCGGGTGGCATGCAGTTCGATCCGCAGACCGGCGAGCGCCTGTCGCCGATGCCGCGGTTCGATCCGCAGACCGGTCAGCCGCTGGAGCCACCGTCCGACCCGCCCGCCTGACGGTCCCCGGCTCTCAGCGCGATGCGCAACGGCCGAGCGCCGGCTCGGCGCCGACCTGCTCGTAGACGGCGCGGGCCTCCCCCACGCGACCCATCAGCTCCAGACAGCGGGCCTGCTCGAACACGCACCCGAGCTGCCGGAAGCCGGCCTCGGCCCTGGCCAGCGCCAGCTCGTCGCCGGCCAGGCCGCGGGCGCGATCGATCTGGGCAACGGCTCGCGGCAGCTGATCGGTGCCGCCGAGCGCGTCGAGCGTGGCCAGCGTCTCGTCGAGGTCGTCCCAGCGCTCGAGCGCAGCCTGCGCCTCGGCGGTGATTGCGAGCACCCAGATCCGCGAGAACGGCACCGCCGCCACCCGCTCAAGCGCCAGCTGCGGCTCGCCGGCGCCGAGCAGCGCGTGCGCGACGATCAGATCGAACTGGGCCGGCACGCGCCCGATCCGCTGCTCGATCGTGTCGGCCCGCTCGTTCTGGCCGCGCAGCAGGTGCACCGCCGCGGCCACGCCGCCGACCAGGCCCGGCACGTTCAGGCGCCGGCCCGGGCCGTCCTGACGGAACACCTCAAGGAAGCTGTCGTGGGCGCGCAGCGCGTCGTCCCAGCGATCCCAGTAGAAGTACGCCTCGACGCGCGTGCGCGCCGGGTATGCCACCCACCGGCGGTCGCCGCCGGCCACCAGCTCGTCGGCGAGATCCGCCGCCGCCACGGCTCCGGCGTAGTCGCCAAGGGCGGTGCGATGGCGGGCCGTGGCCGCGCAGATGTCCATCTGCTCCTCGCGGAAGGCGATGCTCCGGATCAGCGACATGCGCCGCTCGAAGGCCTCGGACGCCTCGTCGTAGCGCCGCAGCGCCACCAGCAGCGTTGCCCGCGCGTCCAGCGCGGCCGAGATCACGAGCGGCCCCGAGCGCTCCAGCCGCTCGGCGATCGCGAGCGCCTGGTTGGCCACCTCCAGCGCCTGCTCCTGGGGCGGATCGGTGTGCTCGAACCGCCACACCACCAGCGCCTTGGCGACCAGCAGCCGGGCCTGCAGCACCGACGCGTCGGCCAAGAGCGCATTGCGCAGGCCGTCGGAGATCTCGGCCTCGATCGCCTCGCGGGTCGGTGCCGCCCGCAGGTGCAGGCCGCCCCAGCGGGTGGGCAGGTCAACCCACTTCCAGGACAGCCGTGCCATATCGTGCTCGCCCAGGCCGGCCCGGTGGCCGTGCTCCAGCGCCTGGCCGTAGGCGTCGAGCGCGTCGTCGAGCTGCTCGGCCATCCAGTAGGCGTCGCCGACGGCCTCGGCTGCCAGCGCGCGGTCGCGCTCGCCGTTGGCAAGCGCCTGGGCCAGCCCCGCCTGGCGCAGGGCCAGGCCATGGGCGTACACCTTGCGCGCCTCCGACGCCGCCCGCAGCAGCATGCGGACGGCATCCGGTCGCGCCTCAGCCGTGCCCAGCGACACAGCCGACGCGTAGTGGCCGGCCACGGTCTGCGGCTCGGCGTCGCGGCGGCCCTCCAGCCAGCGGGCCAGCTGCATGTGGATCCTGCCCCGCTCGCTGCGCGGCATCGTCTCGTAGGCGACGTCACGGATCAGCACGTGCTTGAAGCCCCAGCCGGAGCCGAGCGCGATCAGCAGGTCGCGACGCGACAGGTTGGCGATCAGCCGCTTGTGCACGCCCTCCGGATTGACCACCGCCAGCTCCTCCTCGCCGAACGTGCGACCGATCACGGCCGCCCGCTGCATGAAGCGCTTCTCCTCGACCGGCAGCAGGTCGAGGCGCGCCGCGATCACGCCCTGCACGGTCAGCGGCATCGCGTCGCCGCCCTCCGCGGCCATGGCCAGCAGCTCCTCGAGGAAGAACGGGTTGCCCCCGGCCAGCTCGACCGCCTGCCGCGCGTCCTCATCGTCGGACGGCAGCGCTCCGGCCAGGCGCTGCATCTCGGACTGCTCGATCGCGTCCAGCGTGACAACGGTCGCGTTCCGGATCCCGGAGCCCCAGTCCGGTCGCGCCCGCAGCAGATCGTCCCTCGCCATGCAGAGGATCACCAGCGGCCCGCGGGTATCGCCGGTGGCAAGCGACTCCACCAGGTCGAGCAGCGCCGGCTCCGCCCAGTGCACGTCCTCGAGCACCACCAGCACCGGCTGCAGGCCGGACAGCGCCGTCAGCACCAGGCGCCATGCATCGCGGCCGCGGCCCATGTCCTCGAAGTCGTCGTCGGGCGGCGGCGAGGGGTCGTCGTCGCCGGACAGGCCCGCGGTGCGAAGCACGTCGTCGATCTCCCGCTCACGGCCGTCGCCCAGCAGCGCGCGCAGGCGCGCCTCGGCTTGACTCCGGGCCTGGTCACGCTGCGCCTCGCCGGCGATGTCGGCAGCTCGCAGCAGCACATCCGACAGCGGCGCGTAGGGACCGCCCTCGCCGTAGGGCAGGCAGCGTCCCAGCCACACGACCGGAGGCTGCGGCTGCAGCTGCAGCTCGATCACGACCTCCTCCGCCAGCCGGCTCTTGCCGATGCCGGGCTCGCCGATCACCGTGATCAGATGCGGACGCCGGTGCTCGACGGCGCGCGACACCAGCGAGGTGATCAGCGAGAGCTCGCCGGTGCGCCCCACGAACGGCCCCCGGGAACGACGCCGGCGGTAGGCGGTGGCGGGCGCGACGCCCGCCACCGCATACGCGAGCACCGGCCCGCCGCGGCCCTTCACGACCAGTGACCGCGGCTGCACGGTGCGAACGATCGGCTCCAGAGCCCGGAAGGTGGGCTCGCCGATCAGCACCTCGCCGGGCTCGGCCGCCTGCTGCAGGCGTGCGGCCAGGTTCACGATCTCGCCCGTCACCAGGAAGTCGCGGCCGGGCGTGGTGCCGGCGACGACAACGCCCGTGTAGATGCCGACCCGCAGGTCGCAGTCGACGCCGTGCCGGCGCCCGACGCTGGTCAGCCGCGAGATCATGGTCAGCGCCGCGCGGACGGCCCGCTCGGGGTCGTCCTCGTGCGACTGGGGAACGCCGAACACGGCCATCACGGCATCGCCGATGAACTTCTCGACCGTACCGCCGAATGCGGCGGCCGCCTGCGACAGCTCGCTGTAGACATCGGCCAGCAGCGCGCGCAGGTGCTCCGCGTCGACCCGCATCGCCAGCTCGGTCGAACCGGCCAGATCGGCGAACAGCACGGTGGCCAGCTTGCGCTCTTCGCCGCCGGCCGACACCTGGGTCAGCGGACGGCCGCAGTTGGGACAGAAGCGTGCGCCGTCGGGCACGGCGCTGCCGCAGGCCGGGCAGGTCAAACCGGGTGCCTGGTGCAGCGCCTGTCCACGATGAGGAGTCCCATGAGGGCCGTAGGATACCCTTGCGCGGTTCCCTCTCCCGACCACAGCGAGGACCCATGAAGATCTCCACCTCCGCGGCGGCGCCGGCGATGGCCAACGTCGACATGCTGGCCGTTGCCGTCGCCAAGCCGGTCGCCCTGGAGGGCCCCGTCGCGGAGCTCGATCGCGCGCTCGGAGGCACCATCGGACGGCTGGTGAAGGCCGGCGAGATCCGGGGCACAGCCGACCAGGTGACCGTGCTGCACACCGAGGGACAGGGTGTGCGCGCGCGCCGGGTGGCGGTCGTCGGCCTAGGCAAGCGGCCGACGGCCGATGCCGAGTCGGTGCGAAACGCCGCCGGCGCCGCGGTGCGCAGCCTGGGCAGCGTGCGCGGCCGCACGCTCGCGTTCGTGCTGGACGGGCTGCCGGTGGACGCCGCCGTGGCGGCCCGCTGCGCGGTTGACGGCGCCGTCATCGGCAGCTACCGGTTCGACCGCTTCAAGACGTCGAAGACGGCCGACCGGCCGAAGCCGCCGACCGGGCTGGTGCTGCTGTCGCAGGAGCGCGCGGCGGGCGCAGCCGGGCGCCGCGCCGCGGTGGCGGCGGAGGCGGTCAACCGCGCCCGCGACCTGCAGCACATGCCCCCCAACCTGCTGGGCCCGGAGCAGCTGGCCGAGCGGGCCCGTGCGATCGCGGCCGCCCACCCGACCATGCGGGTCGAGGTCTGGGACGAGAAGAAGATCGCAGCCCGTGGGATGGGAGCGTTCGCGGCCGTAGCCCAGGCGTCCAGCCGGCCGGCCCGCCTGATCGTGCTCCGCCACACTCCGCGCAGCACCGCCCGGGCCGCCCGCAACGTGGTGCTCGGCATGGTCGGGAAGGGGCTCACCTTTGACAGCGGCGGTTACTCGCTGAAGCCGGCCACCGCGATGACCGGGATGAAGTTCGACATGTCGGGCGCTGCGGCAGTGCTGGAGGCGTCGGGCGCGATCGCACAGCTGCAGCTCCCGCTGAAGTTCGTCTCGGTGGTGGGCGCCACCGAGAACATGATCGACACCAACGCAATGCGGGTCGACGATGTTGTCACAGCGGCCAACGGAAAGACGATCGAGATCACCAACACCGACGCCGAGGGGCGGCTGGTGCTGGCCGACTGCCTGCACCACGCACGCTCCCTGGGCGCGACCCACATGGTCGATCTGGCCACGCTCACGGGCGGCGTCGTGGTCGCCCTCGGCGACTACCACGCCGGCCTGATGGGCCGCGACCAGGAGTGGGTCGACCGCATCATGACGGCCGGCGAGCGGGCCGGCGAGCACACCTGGCAGCTGCCACTGCACGAGACCTACAAGCGCCTGTTCCGCTCCGAGATCGCCGACATGGCGAACTCCTCGACGATGCGGATGGCGCAGGCGCCCTACGCCGGCCAGTTTCTGCAGGAGTTCGCGGGCGAGGGCGCCTGGGCGCACCTGGACATCGCCGGCACGGCCGACCTGGCCCGCTCACGCGGCGACTACGTCGGCAAGGGCGGCAGCGGGTTCGGCGTGCGGCTGCTCGTCGAGCTGGCGGAGGCGCTCTGCGGATGACGCTGGGCTACGACCTGTCCGACCAGCACGCGCAGCTCCGCGAGACGGTGCGGGCCTTCGCTGAGGGGCAGCTGGCGCCGGTCGCAGAGCAGCTCGACCGCGAGGGCCGGTTCCCCGCCGAGCTGGTGCAGGCAGCGGCGGAGCTGGGGCTGCTCGGCATCCCGTTGCCGGAGAGCGCCGGTGGATCGGGGTTCGACACGGTCGCCTACGCGATCGCGATCGAGGAGCTGGCGCGGGTAGACAGCTCCTTCGCGATCACGGTGGCCGCACACACCTCGCTGGGCACGATGCCGATCCACCTGTTCGGCAACGAGCAGCAGAAGCAGCGCTGGCTCGACGACCTGGCCTCCGGCCGCGGCCTGGGCGCGTTCGGGCTGACCGAGGCGGGCGCCGGCTCCGACGCCGGTGCCACCCGCACCACCGCGCGGCTGGACGGCGGCGAGTGGGTGATCGAGGGCTCGAAGATGTTCATCACCAACGCCGGCACGCCGTTGTCGAAGCTGGTGACGATCACCGCTCGCACGGGGCCTGACGAGGTGTCGAACATCGTGGTCGAGAACGGCACCGCCGGCTACGACCAGTCGCAGCCGCTGAAGAAGATGGGGTGGCGCTCGTCGGACACGCGGGAGCTGACGTTCACGGGCTGCCGGGTGCCGGAGCAAAACCTGCTGGGCCCCCGCGGCGAGGGCTTCCGGCAGTTCCTCGAGATCCTGGACGGCGGCCGCATCAGCGTGGCGGCGCTGGGGCTGGGCATGGCACAGGGCGCCTTCGAGATGGGGCTCAGCTACGCCCGCCAGCGCGAGCAGTTCGGGCGACCGATCGGGTCGTTCCAGGCCATCCAGTTCAAGCTGGCCGACATGGCGACCGAGGTCGAGGCGGCCCGCAACCTGGTCTACAAGGCGGCGTGGCTGAAGGACCAGGGCCGGCCGTTCGCGCAGCAGGCTGCGATCGCCAAGCTCTACACCGGCGAGTTGGCACGCCGCGCCTGCAACGAGTCGCTCCAGATCCACGGCGGGTACGGGTTCATGGACGAATATCCGATCAGCCGCTTCTACCGCGACGCCAAGGTACTCGAGATCGGCGAGGGCACGAACGAGGTGCAACGACTGGTGATCGCCCGCGGCCTGGGTCTGTGAGCGTCCAGCAATCGGTGATCGTCGGCGGCGTCGTGCTGGCCGTGGCGGTGGTGCTGGGGACGATCGTGGCGCGGCTGGTGCCGGCCGGATTCTGGCGTCGCAACGCCGAGGACCTGGGCATCATCCTGGGCTGCGCCTCCGCTCCGTTGGCGCTGCTGGCACGGTTCACGCACCACAGGTCGTGGCCATACGCGGCGGTGATCGCGATCGCCTACGGCGGCTTCTACCTGATCCGGATGCGGCAGCTGCGAAACGCGAACCGCGACGGCGTGCGACGGCTGCTGGGCCTCCACAAGGACGCCAGCTATGGCGAGGTGTTGCAACAGGTCGAGCGGATCGAGCCGCGCCCCGTCACGACGACCGGGCAGCTAGTGCTGGTCGTGGCGGCGGTCGCCACGCTGGCGCTGGGCGTCATCATCGATCAGTTCACGGCGGCGCTGGCCGGCGTGGCGCTGGGGGTCGCGGAGGGCACGGTGCGCGCGGCCTACCGGCGCTCGCTGACCGCCAAGGTGCGCCGGATCGGCCACTGAGCTCAGCGCATGCGGGTGACGGGGTACCCGTTGCTGCGCACGAGCGCAACGATCTGCTCGGCATGGCCCTCGTCGCGCGTCTCCAGGATCAGCTCGATGCCCGTCTCGGCAACGGCCACCTCGACGCTCTCACGGTGGTGGCTGACGACCAGGATGTTGACGTGGGCGTCGGCGATCAGCTTCAGCAGCTCCATCAGCTGGCCGGGCCGGTCGATCAGGCGGGTGCGAATCACGAGGTAGCGGCCCTGATTCGTGAGGCCGAACCGGATCACCTGCATCAGCAGCGGCGTGTCGATGTTGCCACCCGAGAGCACGGCCACCACCTTGCGGCCGCTCACGCGGCCGGCCAGGATCGCCGCCAGCCCGACGGCGCCGGCGCCTTCGACAACGGTCTTGGAGCGCTCCAGCAGGTGCACCATCGTCTGGCCGATCTCGGCGTCGGTGACAGTCACGACATCGTCGACCAGCTCGCGCACGAGCGGGAAGGTGACCTCGCCCGGCCGCTTGACGGCGATGCCGTCCGCGATGGTCGTGGTCTGATGCACGGGCTCGATCTCACCCTTCTCGAGCGAACTGACGTAGGGCGCGCAGCCGGCCGCCTCGACGCCGATCACGCGCACCTGGGGATGCAGGGCCTTGACGGCGCTGGCAACGCCGGACAGCAGGCCGCCGCCGCCCAGCGGCACCACCACCGTGTCCACGTCGGGCACGTCCTCGATGATCTCGAGCCCGACCGTGCCCTGCCCGGCGATCACGGCCTCGTCGTCGAACGGATGCACCAGCGTCAGGCCGCTCTCGGCGGCCTCCGCGCGCGCCGCAGCGAGCGCGTCATCGACGCTGTCGCCCACCAGCTCCACGCGTGCGCCGTAGCCCTCGGTGGCGCCCACCTTCGCCAGCGAGGCGGCCCCCGGCATGTAGACGGTGGCGGCCACCCCGGCCGATCGGGCCGCGAAGGCGACCGCCTGGGCGTGGTTGCCGGCCGAGGGCGCGATCACGCCGGCCGCGCGCTGCGACTCGGACAGCGAGCGCAGCTTGGTGTAGGCGCCGCGGATCTTGAACGATCCGGTGCGCTGCTGGTTCTCGTGCTTGAGGAACACCTCACATCCGGCCCACTGGGAAAAGGTCTCCGACCGGTACACGGGCGTGTGGTGGGCGACGCCGTGCAGGTTCTCGGCGGCCTCGCGGATGTCGTCCAGGGGGATCACGAGAACCGCGAAGGCTATCTGGTCGCGCTGCGCGGCGCGCTCAGCAAGTAAGCTCGCACCGTGACCGGCGAACCCGAGCAGCCCCCGCTGTACGCCCTCGTTGAGATCCCGAAGGGCAGCCGCAACAAGTACGAGTACGACCCCGGCCTGGGCCGGATGGTGCTCGACCGCACGCTCTGGACGAGCGTTGTCTATCCAGCCGACTACGGATACCTGATGGACACGCTGGGGCGCGACGGCGACCCGGTGGACGCGGTGATCCTGGTGGCCTCGCCGACGTTCCCGGGGTGCCTGATCCCGGTCGAGCCGATCGGCGTCTTCGAGATGACCGACGAGAAGGGCGAGGACGACAAGGTGCTGTGCGTGCCGTTCAAGGATCCGATCTGGAGCCACATGCACGACATCTCCGACATCCGCGACTCGCTGCTGGACGAGATCGCGCACTTCTTCGACGTCTACAAGGACCTCGAGCACGGCGCCGACACGGTGGTCGGCGGCTGGCATGGTCGCAGCTACGCCGACGAGATCATCGCCGAGGGACGGGCGGCGTTCTCGGCCGGCTCTCGCTAGCGGCCCAGCTTCAGCACCCGCTCGGCGATCTCGCGGGTGGCCGTGAGCGGATCCAGCTCGCGGGCATGCACTCGGTCGAGCAGCCGGCGCACCTCGGCGTCGCCCTCGACCGCCTGGCTGAGCCGCCGGCGCGCCTGTGCCACGGCCACCGCCACCACCTCGTGCTCGATGCTGCGGCGCCGGCGCTGCTCGAGCCCGCCGTCGCGCTCCAGGAACGCCCGGTGTTCGAGCACCGCACCCCACAGCTGGTCGACGCCCTCGCCGCGGATCGCCTCTGTCTCGACGATCGGCGGCTTCCATGGCCGGTCGCGGTCGAGCGAGAGGATCGAGCGGATCTCGCTGCGCATGGTGCGCGCGGCCGGATGGTCGGCCTTGTTGATGACGATCACGTCGGGAATCTCCATCACGCCGGCCTTGAGCGCCTGCACGGAGTCGCCCGAGCCGGGCATCAGCACCAGCACGACCGTGTCGGCGATGGTGGCGACGTCCACCTCGCTCTGGCCGACGCCGACCGTCTCCAGCAGCAGCACGTCCTTGCCGGAGGCGTCCAGCACCAGCAGCGCCTGCAGCGTCGCCTCCGAGATCCCGCCGAGATGGCCGCGGGTGGACATCGAGCGGATGAACACCCCGGCATCGAGGAAGTGGTCGCTGAGCCTGATCCGGTCGCCCAGCACGGCGCCGTGCGAGAACGGGCTGGACGGGTCGACCGAGACCATGCCGACGGTCTTCTGGTCGCTGCGCAGCAGCGTCACCAGCGATGACAACAGGCTCGATTTGCCGACGCCGGGTGGGCCGGTGAACCCGGCCACCATGGCGCCGCCAGTGTGCGGGTAGATCTCGCGCACCAGCTCATAGGCCAGCTCGTCACGGTTCTCGACGAGGGTGATGGCGCGGGCCACGGCCCGCTTCTCACCGGCCAGCACGCCGGCCCGGATCGCCGGCAGGTCGAAGTCGCGGCGGGCGCTCATGCCGGCTGCAGCGACCTGTCGAGGGCGGTGAGGAAGACGTCGTTCTCGTCCGGCAGGCCGACGGTGACGCGCACGCAGGACGGTGCGCCGAACGGGGCCAGCGGACGCACGATCACGCCCTCGCGCTCGAGGCGGCCGGCCAGGATGGCCCCGTCTCCGACCTCGGCGCAGACGAAGTTGGCGGCGGCCGGGTAGAGCTTCACGTCCCGCGCAGCCAGCTCGGCCTCCAGCCGCCGCCGCTCGGCCTCGTTCTCGCCGCGCCGGCGCTCCAGCTCGGGCTCGTCGTCCAGGCTGGCGACGGCCGCGACCTGCGCCAACTCGGAGACGTCGAAGGGGCCACGCACCTTGCCCAGCTCGGTGACGACGGGCGCGGGTGCGACGCCGTAGCCGATGCGCAGGCCGGCCAGGCCGTAGATCTTGGAGAACGTGCGCAGTACGACGACGTTGGGTCGGGCGGCATGGGCGGCGATCGCGTCGACGTGTGCGGGGTCGGTGACGTACTCGTGGTAGGCGGAGTCGATCACGACCAGCGCGCGGTCGGGCACAGCGTCGAGGAACGCGGCCAGGGCATCGCCGGAAACGATCCCGCCGGTGGGGTTGTTGGGGCTGCAGACGTAGGCGATGCGGGTGGCGGCCGTGACGGCGGCGGCCATCGCCTCGAGGTCGTAGCTGCCGTCGCGGAGCGGCACTGGGACCGGCGTGGCGCCCATCTTGATGGCGCTCAGGCGGTAGCTGACGAACGACGGCCAGCCCATCAGCACCTCATCGCCGGGGCGCAGATAGGCCAGGGCCAGGTTCGCGATCACGCCATCGGCGCCATTGCCGGGGGCCAAGCGGTCGGGGGTGAGGCTGTGGCGAGCGGCCAGCCGCTCGTGCAGCTCGGCGCCGCCCTCCGGGTAGCGGTTGAGGCCGGGGGTCGCGGCGGCGAGGGCCTCGACGGCGGCCGGGAACGGCCCGCGCGGGCCCTCGTTGGAGCCCAGCTTGACGATGCGCTCGAGGCCGAGCTCCCGGCGCAGCGCCGACGCCGGTTTGCCTGGCTGATACGGCCTCAGGTCTGCGATCTCGGGGCGTGCCTGCACGGGCGGGTACAGTACCAACCTGCTGATGGCCACCCGCGAGATCGGCATCTTCGCGCTGCCCACCGTGCTCGTCCCCGGCGAGCGGATGCCGCTCCACGTGTTCGAGGAGCGGTACAAGCAGCTGATCAGCGAGTGCCTCGACCTGGATCGGGAGTTCCTGCTGCTGTACGCGGACGAGGGCGGGACGCGCGAGCTGGGCTGCGCGGCGCACGTGGAGCAGGTGCTGGAGCGGTTCGAGGACGGCCGGATGAACATCATGGTCGAGGGCACGGAGGTGCTGCGGGTGGTCGAGATGACCCGTGGCCAGGCGTACACGACGGCGATGGCGGACACGGCGGATGAGGATCTCAGCGCGGGCGAGGAGACGGAGCCGGTGATGGAGCTGTTCCGGCAGATCGCGAGCGCGGGCGGCGGCGACCCGGACGAGGATCTGACGGCCAGCGGGCAGCCGCTCAGCTACGCGATCATGGCACGGGTCGACTTCCCGGCCGAGGAGAAGCAGCGGGTGCTGGAGCTGCGCAGCGAGGCATCGCGGCTGTCGGCGATCATCGACCTGCTGGCGCGCGGGCTGCAGGCGCTGGCCCAGATCGAGCAGATCCGCGAGCGGGCGCAGACGAACGGCAAGGTCCCGCACGGCGAGTAGCAAGCGCGGGCTGCTGAGGCATCCGCTGGCGGCGCTCGCGGCCGCAAACTGTCTGTATGCGGGGGCGTTCCCGGCAAGCGAGGTGGCGCTGCGCACGATCGGGCCGCTGACGCTGACGGGCCTGCGGTTCGCGATCGCGGCAGTGGTGCTGTCGCCGATGGCGGTGCCGGTGATCCGGCGGCTGTCGGCCGGTCAGCTGGCGCGGATCGCGGCCGTGGCCTCGATCGGGCTGTGGGGCCAGATGGTGCTGATCTACCTGGGCATCAACCACTCCAACTCGGCCATCGCCGCGATCATCGTCGGCCTCGAGCCGGTGCTGATCGCGGTGTGGGCGGCGCTGCTGCTGGGCGAGCGGTTCGCCGCGCGGACGGCGGCCGGGCTCTGCATCGGCCTGGTCGGCTCGCTGCTGGTGGTCGGGCTGGGGCGCCCGGACGGCGCCAGCCTCGCCGGGCTGCTGTTCCTGCTGGGCACCGGGGTGGCGTTCTCGTGGTACACGGTCGCGAGCAAGTCGTTCCTGGGCATGTGCAGCCCGATCGAGCTGACGGCCGTGATCAGCGTCGCCGGCGCGATCTGGGCGCTGGCGCCGATGTTGGCCGAGATCGCCCTGGGAAACGGGTTCGACGACACCGGGCCGCGCAGCTGGCTGATGGTGCTGTACCTCGCCATCGGCAACAGCGTGATCGCCTACTCGCTCTGGAACCGGGCGCTGCGCGGCCTGCCGGCGGCCGCGGTGGGGGCGTCGCTGTATGCGCAGCCGATCCTGGGGGCGGGCCTGTCGTGGCTGCTGCTGCGAGACGCGCTGCCGGCGACGTTCGTGCCCGGGGCGGTGCTGGTGCTGGCGGGCGTCTACGTGGCCTCGTCGACCCAGACGCGGACTCCCGAGAGCCTGCCCGAAAGCATGCCCTGACCGGACACGTAACCGCCGCCGTGACCTTCCCGCGACCGCGCCGTCACGGCCCGTTGGCAACGCCCGCGTCTGGCACCGGTGTTGCGCGCCGGAGAGGGGTATTTGGCTTAACCGTGCGGTAAACAGGCGCAATTCGACACGGTCGCCGTGGTCTTCCGGCACGGGACAGGCACGGATCGTGAGCGCGGTGTGTCAGTCAAGGACGAGGCCGAAGCACGAGCGGCGGGGATCGCCGGCCGCCGAGAGCCGGCCGCGGTCGTCGCGGAGCACCGCGTTCGCGCCGCCGAAGTAGAGGTTCAGCCCGTCGAAGCGCACCAGCTGCTCGCCCCAGCGCTCCAGCTGCTCCAGCTGGTCAGGCTGGAGGCCGCCCTCGCAGTCGAGCCGGCCGCCCTCGACGTGCACCCGCGGGAAGGACACCGCTTCGTCGATCGGCATGCCGTGCACGACCACGTTCACGATCACCTGCGTGATCGCCGAGCGCAGCCGGTTCGATCCGCTCGAGCCCACAACCAGCCGCACCGCACCGTCACGTTCCAGCAGCGTCGGCGCCTGCATGCTGGTGAGCCGGTGGCCGGGGCGCAGGTGACGGCCGGCCGCCAGGTCCTCCTCACCCATCATGTTGTTCAGGTGCAGGCCGGTGCCCGGGACGATCACGCCCGAATGGCTCCCGTTGGACGCCGTGAACGCGGCCGCGTTTCCCTCACCGTCGATCACCGAGATGTGCGTCGTGCCGCGATCGCTTACCAGCGCGGGCACGCCCGACGGTGCGCCCTGCAGCGCCCGCTCGATCTCACGCCGCCCCGCCTGCACCTGCTCCCGCGACAGCAGGTGCGCCGCCAGCCCGCCCCTGTGCAGCAGCCGCGCGAAGCGCGCGTCGCGTCGCCGTCCCGCCGCTCGCATCGACTCCGCCAGCACCCGCAGCGAATCCGCCTCCCCGGCGGCGCGCCCCGGCGCGAACGGCTCCAGCGCCGCCAGCATGTAGGCGATCAGCGCGCCGCCCGACGACGGCGGCGCGTTCGTGGTCAGCTCGTGCCCGCCGTAGGCCGACCGCAGCGGCCGCCGCCACACCGGCCGGTATGACCCCAGATCGGCCATCGTGAGACGGCCGCCGTGCCGGTGCTGGTGGGCGACCATCGCCCGCGCCAGCTCGCCGCGGTACAGCACGTCCGGTCCCTCGTCGGCCAGCCGCTGGATAGTGCCCGCCAGCTGCTTCTGCACGATCAGGTCGCCCTCCCTGACGTAGCGGCCGCCCGGGGCGAAGATCGCCGAGGCCTCCGGCGTGCTGGTCAGGATCGCCCGGATCGCGTCGAACACCGCCTTCTGCCCGCCGTTCGTGGGCACGCCTCGCGCCGCCGTCGCCGCCGCCGGCCGCACCAGTTCGGCCCACGCCAGCCGCCCGTACCTGCTGTGCACCGCGTGCAGCCCCGCCGCCACTCCCGGCACCGCGCAGGCCGCCGATCCGACATGGAACACCTGCGTCGTTTGCTGGTCGAACGGCACCAGCACCTGCTCGACCTCGACCAGCCGCCGTCCGCGTGGCAGGTCCCGGCCGGGGATGGCCGTGAACGCGTCCAGCAGCGCCGCCCTCCCCCGCGCCGGCCGCACCATCACGAACCCGCCGCCGCATGGCCCGGTCAGCGCCGGCTCCGCCGCCCACGACATCGCGCCCGCCGCGACCACCGCGTCCACCGCGGTCCCCCCGGCCTCCAGCGCCGCCGCACCGGCGCGCGCCGTCAGCTCATGGCCTGCGGCGATCGCTCCCCGCGCCATCGCGCCGCTCCTACCCCTGCAGGAAGCTGGGCGGCTCGAGCAGGTCGCTCGGCGGCGGTGCCTGCGGACGCTCGGCGCGAGCCTCGACGCCCGGAGATCCCGAGAACGAGAAGCCCGTGGCCACCACCGTCACCCACATCTGCCCGGCCAGCTGCTCGTCCACCGACGCGCCGAAGATGATGTTGGTGCGGTCGTCGGACGCCGCCCGCACGATCTCGGCCGCCTCGTTCACCTCGTGCAGCGACAGGTCGCTGCCGCCCGAGATCGAGAGCAGGATGCCGCGCGCCCCGCGCACCTCGTGGTCGATCAGCGGGCTCTTGATCGCCCGCGTCGCGGCCTCGGCGGCGCGGTTGGGCCCGGTCGACATGCCGATTCCCATCATCGCCGTGCCCGCGTCCGACATCACGGCGCGCACGTCCGCGAAGTCGAGGTTGATCAGCCCCGGCAGGGTGATCAGGTCGCAGATGCCCTGCACGCCCTGGCGCAGCACGTCGTCGGCGATCCGGAACGCGTCGACCAACGTCGTGCCCTTCTCGAGCACGTCCAGCAGCCTGTCGTTGGGGATCACAATCACCGTGTCCGAGGAGTCGCGCAGCGCCTCCACGCCGCCCCGCGACTGCTGCCCGCGGCGGCTGCCCTCGAACCCGAACGGCGACGTCACGATGCCGACGGTGAGCGCGCCCACCTCGCGGGCGATGCGGGCCACGACCGGCGCCGCTCCGGTGCCTGTGCCGCCGCCCTCGCCCGCGGTCACGAACACCATGTCCGACCCGCGCAGCACGGTCTTGATGCGGTCGTAGCTGCCCTCGGCGGCCAGCCTGCCGACCTCCGGGTCGGCTCCCGACCCCAACCCCTGCGTCTGCTCGCGGCCGATGTGGATCTTGGTCGGCGCGTCCGACATCTGCAGCTGCTGGATGTCGGTGTTGACGGCGATGAACTCGACGCCCTTGACGTCGGACTCGATCATCCGGTTGACGGCGTTGCAGCCGCCGCCGCCCACGCCCACCACCCGGATCACGGCCAGGTAAGGCTGGCCCTCCGGGCGCGGGAAGCGCGAGGTATCGGTCGGCTCGGGCAGGTCGATCAGCTGGGGACGGACGGCGTCGGCCGCGGTGGAGGCGGCCGGGGTCGCTTTCGACTTGGCACGGCCGCGTGGGGGCGCCTCCTCGGCGTCCTTCTCGGTGCTCTGACTGGCCTCGGTCGCCTTGAACAGCTGGGCGAGCGGGCCGTCGCGCATGCTGTTGCGCTTAGCCATCTCGGAGTACCTCCCCCGCCAGATCCCGGTAGGCCTTGGCGGCCTTACCCTTCGAATCGTACTTGAGCACTGAGGTGCCCTTCACGGGCGCCTCCGCGTAGCGGATCGTCTTTCGGATCTTGGTCTCGAACACGAGGTCGCCGAAGTTCTCCTCCAGGATCTCGACCGCCTCGCGCGAGTGCAGCGTGCGGCCGTCGAACATGGTCGGCAGGATCCCCGCGATGCGCACGTCCGGGTTCAGGTTCTCGCGGATCATGGTCAGCGTGTTCTCGAGCTGGATCAGCCCGCGCAGCGACAGGTACTCGCACTGCACCGGCACGATCACGCCGTCCGCTGCTGTGAGCGCGTTGATCGTGAGCAGGCCCAGCGACGGCGGCGTGTCGATCAGCACGAAGTCGTAGCGGCCGCGCACCGGCAAAAGCGCCTTCTGCAGCGCTCGCTCGCGCCCGATCATCGACGACAGCGCCAGCTCGGCGCCGGCCAGGTCGATGCTGGACGCGGCCAGGTCGATCTCGCGCTCCAGGATCACATCTTCCAGCGGCGTCTTGTGCACGAGCACGTCGAACATGGTGCGGTCGAGCTCGTCGGGGTCGATGCCCTGGCTCATTGTCAGGTTCGACTGCGGATCGAGATCCACGCACAGCACCCGCTTACCGCGCTCGACCAGGGCAACGCCGAGGTTAAGTGCGGTCGTGGTCTTCGCGACCCCGCCTTTCTGGTTTGCGAGCGCGATCACCTGCCCCACAGCGAGTCCTCCGACGATCGTGAGATCCGGCCGCGTACGTCCCTCGAGAGCCGCGGCCGCTGCACCGGTTCCGAACTGCATCGGAACGCTGTTTCGTGCCTGGGCAGTCTATTCCTGCCCCGTTCCCGGCTTGTCCGGCTACTGCGCGCGGGCGCGGGCCGTGGCGATCCGCTGGGCCGGCATGGGATGCGACGCCGTCAGCGTGTGCCACAGCCAGGGCGGCTCCAGCTCCATCAGGTTCTGGTCGACCAGCCGCTCGAAGGTGACCGCGTAGCGCTCGCCCTGTCCGGTGACGTCGACCGCGTAGGCGTCGGCGCGCCGCTCCAGCGCGCGCGAGTAGGCCGCTCCCAGCGGCGACACCAGCGCCGAGCCGAGCGTCAGGCCGAGCGCCAGCGACGGCAGCGACGTGAGGTGTCCCGGGCCATCCGGTGACAGCTCGCGCACGGCCAGCCATGCCCCCGCCATGCCGGCTGCCAGCGTCAGCGCCGTGATCCCGAGCAGCCGCCAGACGTCGCCATGGGCGTGGTGGCCGAGTTCGTGCGCGAGCACCAGGCGGGTGTCGGTGAGGCCCTCCTCGGCGTCCTCGCCCTCGGCGATGGTGTCGCCCACGTACACGCGCAGCGTCGGCCCCAGGCCGGCCACCATCGCGTTCGCGGCCGAGGTCTTCTCGCCCATGTGCAGCAGGCGCATCTCCTTGACCGGCACGCCACTCTTGTGCACCGTCGCCCACAACTCGTCTGCCATCGGCCCTTCGGACAGCGGCTCGCTCTTCATGAACAGTGGCAGCAGCAGCACCGGGAACAGCACCGACAGCGCCACCGACACCACCATCGCGCCGCCCCAGGCCGGCACCGGCCACCAGTTCGGCCACAGCCGGCCCAGACCCAGCAGGCCGAGCGCGATCAGGCCGCCCAGCAGCAGGCCGATCGCGCGTGCCTTGGCCTGGTCGGCCAGCCATCCGCCGGTGGTCTGCCGTGACAGGCCGTTGCGGCGTGACAGCACCTCGCCGGCGTACCCGAACGGCAGGGAGATCAGCGGCAGCACGATGGCCAGCGCCACCACGCAGCCCCACCCGCCCAGCCTGCCCGCCCAGTGCACGATCCCCACCAGCACCACCAGGCTGGCGGCCGAGTCGGCCCACGACAGCCGTCGGCGGGCCCGGTTGTAGACGGCAGCCTGACGCTGCCTGAGCGGGTCGTCCTGCATGATCAGCGGACGGCGGTGAGTGCCGCGGGGGCGAGCGCGAGCTGACCGGGGCCGTGTCCGGCCTCGTGGTCGATCAGCCAGGCCTTGCGGGGCAGGCCGCCGCCGTACCCGGTGAGCTTGCCGTTCGAGCCGATCACGCGGTGACAGGGCACGATGATCGAGATCGGATTGCTGCCGTTGGCAGCCCCCACCGCCCGGGCCGACCCGGGCCGGCCCACGCGCCGCGCGAGCTCGCCGTAGCTGATCGTCTCGCCGTAGGGGATGTCGCACAGCGCCGCCCACACCTGCTGCTGGAACGGCGTCCCGCGCGGGCCCAAAGGCAGGTCGAACTCGGTCAGGGTGCCTTCGAAGTAGCGGCCGAGCTGCCGCTCGGTCTCGTCCAGCACCGCCTCGTCGGCGGCGTCACCACCGCCCGGCCGGTGCTCCGGGAAGCGCGAGGTGTAGAGCAGCGTCAGCGCGCCGTCGCCGGCGCCGATCAGCAAAGGGCCGATCGGGGACTCGACTATCCGGTGGGTATCGGGCACACGCTCACTGTAGCCACGCGCTCCGCTGTCAGGTCAGCCCGCGCAGCAACTCCCGGGCGATCACCATCCGCTGGATCTGGTTGGCGCCCTCGTAGATCTGGGTGATCTTTGCGTCGCGCATCATCCGCTCGACCGGGTACTCCTCGATGTAGCCGTACCCGCCCAGGATCTGCACCGCGTCGGTCGTCACCGCCATCGCCGTGTCCGAGCACATCAGCTTGGCCATCGCCGACGCCCGCGTCAGCTCCGGGCCGTCGATGCCCTCGTCCAGCATCACGCCGACGTCGTAGAGCAGCCCGCGGCTGGCCTCGACCTTGACAGCCATGTCGGCCAGCATGAACTGGATGCCCTGGTGCTCCGACAGCGGCTTCCCGAACGTCTCCCGCTCGGTCGCGTAACGCAGCGCGTAGTCGAGCGCCGCCTGCGCGATGCCGAGCGCCTGGGCGCCGATCCCGGGCCGCGAGCGGTCGAGCACCCGCATCGCCGTGCGGAACCCGCTGCCCTCCTCGCCGATCAGCGCCGCGGCGTCCACCCGGCAGCCGTCGAACACGAGCTCGCCGGTGGTCGACCCCTTGATGCCCATCTTCGGCTCGATCCGCGACACCGAGAACCCGGGCGCATCGCGCTCGACCACGAAGGCCGAGATGGCGTCGCCCGTGCGCGCGAACACGACGTAGGTGTCCGCCACGCCGGCGTTGGTGATGAACCGCTTGCTGCCGTCGATCACCCACCCGTCGCCGGCGCGCCGCGCCGTCGTCCGCATCGCCCGCGCGTCCGAGCCCGACCCGGCCTCGGTCAGCGCGTAGGCCCCGATCCACTCGCCGCTGGCCCACCGCGGCAGGTAGCGCTGCTTCTGCTCAGCCGAGCCCGACAGCTCGACCGCGATCGCGCCCAGCGACTGCACCGCGAGCACCAGCCCGACCGTGGCGTCGGCCCAGCTCAGCTCCTCCACCGCCCGCAGGAACGTCAGCGTGCCGGTGCCGGTGCCGCCGTACTCCGGGGCGAACCCGAGCGCAAACACGTCGTTCTCGCGCAGCAGCTGCACCGCATGCCACGGGAACTCGGCCCGCTTGTCGACCCCGGCGGCGTGCGGCGCGATGTGGTCGCGGGCCAGCGTCCGCACCGCCTCGATCAGCGCCTGCTGCTCCTCGCTCTGGGGATGTCGCACGCTCATGACTCGATCAGCTCCTCGGACGCCGTGGTGATCGTCTCGAACCCGTCGGCCGTGACGGCGTACATGTTCTCGATTCCGACGGCGCCTCGCCCGGGAAACACGAACTTGGGCTCGACCGCGATCACGTTCCCCTCGACCATGGGCTCGTCGAACCCCGGCGCCAGCACGGGCAGCTCGTCGATCTCCATGCCCACGCCGTGGCCGAGGAAGCGGATCCTGCCGGTCCCGTGCCCCATGAAGTGCTCGCCCAGCCCGGCCCGCTCGGCCAGCTGCTCGGCCGCCTCGAACAGCGCGCTCGGCGCGCTGCCCGGCCGGATATCCGGCTCGACCGCGCGCAGGATCTCGACCGCCCGGTCGTAGGCGGCGCGCAAGTCGGCGGCAAGGGGGCCGAGCGCGAAGGTGCGGGTCTGGTCTGCCAGGTAGCCCTGGTGGCCGCCGACCAGGTCGACAATCACCGGATCGCCGGCGGCCAGCACGTGGTCGTCGGGACCCTTGCCCAGCACCGGGTTCGGCCCCGGCCCGCACAGCGGCGAGTCGGAGTAGCCGGGCACCGCCCCGCTAGGGCCGCACAGCACCTGCCCGTAGTGCATCTCCTGGTTGAAGCCGCGGAACCGCAGCTGCCCCTGGTGGCCGGCGCCGCGCAGCACCCGCTCCACGTCGGCCTGCACGGTGGCCTCGGAGACGCCCGCACGCAGGAGCGACGGCACCCGCTCGGCGGCCACCCGCACCTGCTCGGCCGCCGCACGCATCTGCTCGAGCTCCCACCCGGTCTTGACCGCGCGCACCGCGCGCAATGCGTGGGAGCAGTCGCCCAGCCGGTGTCCCGGCAGTCGCCGCTGGTAGCCGACGTACCGCCCCGCGGGCAGCACGTCCAGCTCGAACCCGACCAGGGCACCGTCGTCCACGCCGCAGCCGGCCAGCGCAGCCGGCAGCCCCGACAGGGAGCCCAGCGGCTCGATCAGCTCCAGCGGGGACTCCTCCCGGGCCCGCTCCAGCGTGCGCCTCACCAGCAGCCGCGGCCGGCCCGATGCCGGGACGATCAGGTGCGCCTGCTGGTTGGTGCCGGTCAGGTAGGCGAGGTCGGTGCTCTCGACGATCACGGCCGCATCCAGGCCGCCCGCCGCGAGGGCTGCCTGGAACCGCGCGAGCCGCCCCTCGATCTCCTCAGCCGCTATCACGCGGCGTAGACTACCGGCCGCTTGATCCTCCACAACGGCCCGATCTACACGATGGATCCGCGCCTGCCTCAGGTGCGGGCGCTGGCGGTAGCCGGCGCGCTGATCGCCGGTGGCGTGGACGTGCGGGAGGGCGATTCCGACACGGTCGGACACGAGCGGATCGACCTGGACGGCCGCTGTGTGCTGCCCGGGTTCACGGACGCCCACGTCCACTTCCTGGACTGGGCGCTCGAGCGCACATGGCTCGACCTGCACGGCTGCCGCAGCCTGGCCGAGGCCTGCGCCGCGGTCGGCGCAGCCCGCGACGGTGACGGCTGGCTGCGGGGCAAGGGCTGGCTGGAGGCGACCTGGCCGGACGGGCCGCCGCACCGCGCCGCGCTGGATCAGGTCACCGGCGAGCGGCCGGCCGCGCTGTGGGCTCACGACCACCACACTCTGTGGGTGAACAGCGCGGCGCTGCGCGCCGCCGGGGCGGAGCATCCGACCGGCGTGCTCCAGGAGTGGGACGCCTGGCGCTTCCCCGTGCCGCCGGCCACGTCGCTGGAACGCTCGCAGGCGCTGCGCGAAGGCATGGCGGTCGCCAACGCCCGCGGCGTGATCGGGGTGCACGACTTCCAAGCCCAGGGCGGCCGCGGGCTGTGGCAGCGCTACGACGCCGACCGGCGGCTGACGCTGCGGGTGGCGATGAGCATCCCGCTGCCGGCGATCGAGGCGGCGAAGGCGCTGGAGCTGCGCACCGGCTTTGGCAGCGACCTGCTGCGGATCGGGCCGGTGAAGGCGTTCATGGACGGCACGCTGGGATCGCGCACGGCATGGATGCTGGACGGATCGGGCGAGCAGTTGCTGTCGGAGGACGATCTGGTGGACGGCATCGCGGAGGCCACTGCCTGCGGCCTGGCGGTGGCCGTGCACGCGATCGGCGACGGCGCCAACCGGGCGGCGCTGAACGCGTTTCGCCGCACCCGGGAGCAGTGGCAGGAGGCGCTGCTGCGGCCGCGCATCGAGCACGCGCAGTGCCTTGACGACGCCGACCTGCCGCGCTTCGCCGAGCTGGGCGTGATCGCGTCGGTGCAGCCGGTGCACGCGACCAGCGATCGTGACCTTGCAGACGAGATCTGGGGCGAGCGCGCCGCCAAGGGCTATCGCACCCGCGACCTGCTCGACTCGGGCGCCCATGTGGTGTTCGGCGCCGACCCTCCGATCGAGGAGCTCGACCCGATGGCCGCGATCCAGGCCGCCGTGCACCGCACGCTGGACGAACGCGAGCCCTGGCACCTGGAGCAGCGGATCCCGGTGGCCGACGCGATCTCGTGCCACACTGCGGCCGCGGCCTACGCCGTCGGCGAGGAGCGCCGGCGCGGCTGCCTGCTGCCCGGCCTGGAGGCCGACCTGGTGGTGCTCGACACCGACATCGTCGCGCACCCGGAGCGGATCGCCGAGGCCCGCGCGGTCGCGACCATGCTGGCCGGCCGCTGGGTGCACGGGCGGCCGCCCTGGTGACCCCGGTCGTGCACAAGATCTTCACCGTCAGCTAACCGTCACCTGACAACAGAGGCGTAGCGTGGTCGCCGTGCAGAACTCCGTGAGGGATCTGGGGTCACCGGAGCTGTGGGAGGCCTCGCGCGCCCGCTCTGCTCGGCGCCGCGAGTCGTACCGCCGCCGCCGCCAGGTGCGCCGAATGAGCGTGCCACTGGTGATGGCTGCGACCGCAGCCGGCATGGGAGCACCCGCCTACGCGGCGGGAAAGGAGCACCAGGCGTCGGCGAAAGCCGGGGCGCGCCGGGTGCTTCCCCGCATCCTGCGGGTGGGAGACACCGGACCGGACGTGGTCAAGCTCCAGCGCCGGCTCGGAGTCGCGGCCGATGGGATTTTCGGCCGCCACACCCTGCATGCCGTGAAGCTGTTCCAGGGCTCCCACGGGTTGCTGGTCGATGGCCAAGTCGGCCCCCACACGCGGGCCGCCTTGGCCGCGGCCGGCCGCGTCACGACGGTTGGGACTGAGATCGTCATCCGCCTGCACGACCGGGGACCGGCCGTCGCGGTGCTGCAGCGGGCGCTCGGCGTCACCGCAGACGGCGACTTCGGGCCGATAACGCTGCACGCGGTCAAGGCCTTCCAGGCCAGCCACGGGCTGCTGGTGGACGGCCAGGTGGGGCCGCATACACGGGCAGCCCTGCACCTCGCCGCCAGCGCCGATTTCACCTTCGTGCCGCCCTCCGGCGGCGGCACGCACCGCCACCATCACCAGGCGCACCACCACCACCACCGTCACCGCCACCATCACCGGGCCCACCACCCCTCGGGCAGCCTCGGCGCGCGGGCCGTGGCGCTGGCCAGGCGCGAGCTGGGCGTGCGCTACGTGTACGGCGGCGAGAGCCCGTCCGGCTTCGACTGCTCGGGGCTGATGCAGTACGTCTACGCGCGGCTGGGCGTCCAGATCCCACGCGTGGCCGCCGACCAGTACCGCGCCGGCGGCCACGTCTCGCGGGCCGACCTGCGCCCCGGCGACCTGGTTTTCTTCGACCACCTCGGCCACGTCGGCATGTACGTCGGCGGCGGGCGCTTCATCCACGCGCCGCACACGGGCACCGTCGTCGAGATCTCGTCGCTCTCGGGCTGGTACTCCGAGATGTACGTCGGCGCCACCCGCGTCAGCTGATCTGGCGCATCAGCTGCGCCGCGATCTTGCCGTAGATCGAGCCCGGGGACTCCGAGACGACCTGCCGCCACTGGGCCACTGCGTCGGTGTCCTGCTTGCGCCAGTAGAGCAGCAGCCCTAGATGAAACAGCACCTCCGTGGGGTCGCTGGCCTGGGCGGTGAGCGGCCCCAGCACGGCAAACGACGCGGTGGGGTCGGCCTTGTCGTAGCCGATCACGGCCACCGCCACGCGTGGTGAGACGGCGGTGGGGTCGACCGTGCGGGCCTGCTTGGCCGCGGCCAACGCCGCTCGCCGGTCGCCCGCCGCCTCCTCGGCGTAGGCCAGGCCCAGCCAGGATGGCCCGTCGTCGGGATGCTTCCGCACCTGCGCGCGAAGCTGCTCGACACTGCCGCCGGGCGTGCCGTAGGGCGGGATGTAGACCGGCAGCCCCGGCCGCTGGTCGGTATGCAGGGTGTTGTCTGCAACGGTGCCGTAGTAGCCGTAGAGGTCATCCGTGCGCACGCGCTGCAGCGTCCGCTCGGCGGCGGTGCAGTCACCCTCCCACAGCTGCACCAACCCCTCGTGCAGCCGCACCACCGGCTGCGACTGATCGAGCGCCTGCAGGCCGCGCAGCGTTGCCGCGGCGCCGGCGCTCTGGTAGGCGTTCACCAGGCGCCCCACCGAGATCCGCACATCGCCCGCCGGCAGGCGTCGCTCGGCCGCGCGCAGCACGGCGTCGTCGTTCTGCTGGTCCTGGGCCGGCAGCGCCGGGCCCGGCAGGTCGAGGGCAAGCGGCGGGCGGCCGGAAAGCGCCCGGCAGGCGGCTGCCGCCGCGGCCGGCTGCGAGCCGTCGCGCGCGCTCACGGCCACTGCGGCGGCCGCCGCGACGCCGATCACGGCCGCCAGCGCGAGCAGCACGACCAGCCGCCTGCGGCGGCCGGGAATATGTTCGCGGGGTGGCTCGTTCACAGTGGTAAGGGCATGGAGTTTGGATCCATACCCCGCTACAATTCAGAGGGACATTCCGGCCCCGGCGCGCTTCTGCGTGAGGGGTTTCAGTGAAAGGGTAGGTGATGGGCGTGGCCACGTACCGCGAACATCTTGCAGCAACAAGGCGCGAGATCCGCGAGGTCACGGCAGCAGAGGCGGAGCAGCTGCTGGGCGCAGAGACGCGCCCGGTGCTGGTCGACGTGCGCGAGCGCGACGAGTACGAGCAGGGCTATATCCCCGGCGCCGTGCACATCCCCCGGGGCAACCTGGAGTCGCGGATCGAGAACGCCGTGTCCGACCGCAACGCCCCCGTGATCATCTACTGCGCAGCCGGCAACCGCTCGGCGTTCGCCGCGAAGACGCTGCACGAGCTCGGCTACACCGACGTGGTGTCGCTGGCCGGCGGCTTCTCGAACTGGAAGCAGAACGGCCACGAGTGGAAGCTGCCGCAGACGCTCACGCCGCAGCAGCAGGAGCGCTACAGCCGGCACACGCTGATCCCGGAGGTGGGCGAGGCCGGGCAGCTGCGGCTGCTGGAATCGAAGGTGCTGCTGATCGGCGCAGGCGGGCTGGGATCGCCGGCCGCGCTGTACCTGGCAGCGGCGGGCATCGGCACGATCGGGATCATCGATTCCGACGTGGTCGACCGCTCCAACCTGCAGCGGCAGATCCTGCACACCGAGGACCGGATCGGCATGGCCAAGGTCGGCTCGGCCGAGATCGCCATGAGCGCGCTCAACCCGGACATCACCATCGTCAAGTACACCGAGCGGCTCACGTCGGAGAACGTGCTGGACGTGATCACCGGCTACGACGTGATCGTCGACGGCACCGACAACTTCCCCACCCGCTACCTGCTGAACGACGCCAGCCTGGTCGCGAACATCCCGGTGGTGCACGGGTCGATCTACCAGTTCGAGGGGTCGGTCACCGTCTACGCGCCACGGGTCGGGCCCTGCTATCGCTGCCAGTACCCGGAGCCGCCGCCGCCGGAGCTGGCGCCGTCGTGCGCCGAGGGCGGCGTGCTGGGCGTCCTGCCGGGAGTGGTGGGAACGCTCCAGGCAACGGAGGCCGTGAAGCTGCTGCTGGGCGTGGGTGATCCGCTGATCGGGCGCCAGCTACGCTACGACGCCCTGGCAATGGAGTTCGTGGAGCTGAAGATGCATCGTGACCCCAACTGCCCGGTCTGCAGCAAGGATCCGGAGCAGATCGAGTTCATCGACTACGAGCAGTTCTGCGCCGCCCCGGTGCGGGCGGTGGCACCCGTGATCCAGAAGGCCGTCGCCTAGATGTCGACCGTCCGCATGCCTCCGATCCTGCGCCAGGCCGTGGGGGGCGCGCGCGAGGTCGACGCCGACGGCGCGACCGTGCGCGAGCTGCTCGATGATCTGACCAGCCGCTACCCGTCCATCCGCGGGCACCTGCTGGACGACGGCGGCGAGCTGAACCGGTTCGTCAACGTGTACGTGAACAACGAGGACGTGCGTCTCGGGCAGGGGCTGGAAACCAGCGTCACGCCCGAGTCGACCGTGATCGTGCTGCCGGCGATGGCCGGAGGCGGGCGCTAGCGATGGGCTGCCTGCAGATGGAGCGGGTGGCGGCGCTGTCGGCGGTCGGGAACACGCCGCTGGTGGAGCTGCCCCGGATCGGCCCCCCGGCCGGCGCGCGCATTTTCGCGAAGCTGGAGGAGCAGAACCCGACCGGCTCGGTCAAGGACCGGGTGGCGCTGTCGATGGTGGAGGCGGCCGAGGACTCGGGCGAGCTCGCGCCCGGGCAGCGAATCCTGGAGCCGACCAGCGGCAACACCGGCATCGCGCTGGCCATGATCGGCAAGGTCAAGGGCTACCCCGTGTCGGTGGTGATGCCGGAGTCGGCCACGCAGGAGCGGGTCGAGCTGCTGCGGATGTACGGCGCGGACATCCTGTTTTCGCCGGGGAACCTGGGCTCGAACGGCGCGGTCGCGATGGCACGCGACCTTGCGGAGCGCGACCCCAGCCTGTTCATGCCGTTCCAGTACGCGAACGAGGCTAACCCTGCCGCCCACTACTGCGGCACCGCCGTCGAGATCCTCGATCAGGTACCGGACGGCCAGGTGGACGCGTTCGTGGCCGGACTGGGCACGGGCGGCACGCTGATGGGCAGCGGGCGGCGCCTGCGGGAGGCGAACCCGGACGTGCAGATCGTGGCGGCGGAGCCGCTGCAGGGCGACCCGGTGATGGGCCTGCGCAGCCTCGAAGACGGCTACACGCCGCCGATCCTCGACATCCGGGAGCTGGACCGCAAGGTGCTCGTCTCCAACGGCGAGGCGGTGCTGATGCTGCGCAAGCTCCTGGACATGGAGGGCATCTTCGCCGGTGTATCAGCGGGCGCAGCGCTGGCGGTGGCACGCCGGGTGGCCGCCGAGATGGACGACTCACAGAACGTGGTGGTGCTGTTCGCGGACGGCGGCTCCAAGTACATGAGCGCGGGGCTGTACACGACGCCGCTGGAGGAGCTCGAGGCGGCGATGGACGAGCGCGTCTGGTGGTGATCCCGGCCGCGATGCGCGACGAGATCGTCGCGCACGCACGGGCGGGGCTGCCGAACGAGGCCTGCGGCATCATCGCCGGGCTCGACGGCCGCGCTGAGCGCTTCTTCCCGGCCCAGCCGGACGAGCCCAGCCCCTACTACTACCGGATCGAGTCACGCGACCAGATCCGGATCATGAACGAGATCGACGACGCCGGCCTCGACCTGATCGGCATCTACCACTCGCACGTGTCCTCGCCGGCCTACCCCTCGCGCACCGACGCCGAGCAGGCCTTCTGGCCGGACGCGACCTATGTGATCGTTTCGCTGGCCGGCGGCGGCGCCGACATCAAGGGCTACCGGATCGCCGAGATGGCGGTCACCGAGCAGCCGCTCAGCTTCGAGTAGCGGGCGCGTCAACCGCCGGTCACGGCGGCGCGTCACCGCGGTGACGCAACACCCGCGTCTGGCACCGGTGTTGCCAGCGGCGAGGTCACAAGATCACCCAAGAACGGCAGTGAACGCAGCCGAGCTCGGCGAAACCCCGGCGGCCTGAAACGCGCTCGCAACGCCCCGGTGGCGCAACACCCGCGCCTGGCACCGGTGTTGCCAACGAGCGCGTGACGACGTGTGCCCGGGGTGTTGCAGTCCGGCGCTAGCTCGGTGCGTCGACCGTCGCCGCCGCGACCGGGCGGTTCTCGAACACGGTCGCCAGCACCACCACGGTGCGCGTGCGTTCGACCGAGTCGAGTGCACGGATCTCCCACACGAGGTGCTCGAGCGCCGGCATCGACTCGGCGCGCACCTTCAGGAGCAGCGTCTCCTCGCCGGCCACGTGGTGGCATTCCTGCACCCACGGCGTGTCTGCGAACAGCTCCTCCACCGGGCTGCGCGGCCCGGCCTTCTGCGACACGAAGATGAACGCCGTCACCCCGGCTCCGACCAGGGCCGGATCGATCTCGGCCTGGTAGCCGCGGATCACGCCGCGGGCCTCGAGCTTCTTGATCCGCTCGTGCGCCGCCGTCGCCGACACGCCCACCCGGGAGCCGATATCGGCGTACGTCGTGCGGCCCTCACGCTGGAGGATCTCGATGATCGCGTGATCGGTTGCGCTCAACTCTGCGGGCGGCATGGGAGAAGGGCACGATACAGCGGTAAGCTGCGACGCGATGGACGTACTCACACCGGATCAGCTGGCTGCGGCCCTCGAGGCGCTGGGCAGCGGCTGGTCGGAGCAGGCAGGCGCCCTGCACAAGCGCTACGGGTTCGACGACTTCGCTCAGGCGATGGCCTTCGCCAACCGGGTGGCGGACGCCGCCGAGGCGGCCGACCATCATCCGGACATGCTCGTCGGCTGGGGCCGCGTCGAGCTCGACTGGGTCAACCACAGCGCCGGCGGCATCACCGACCGCGACGTCGAGATGGCCCGGCGCTCAGACGAGCTGGCCGCCTCAGCCTGAGGCCTGGCCCCGCTCCTCGGCCGCCGGCTCCGTCTCGGGCGACTTCAGCGTCACGTCCACCTCGACGATGCGCGGGCCGTCCACCCCGCTCACCTCGAACCGCACGCCGTCGGTCTTGACCGAGTCGCCCACCTTGGGCGCGCGGCCCAGCTCGCCGAACACGAAGCCGCCGACGCTGTGGTAGTCCTCGTCGGGCAGCGACGTCCCGAACCGCATGTTGAACTCCTCGATCGGGAACGACCCGCCCAGCCGCATGCGGCCGACACCCAGCCGCCGGATGCCCGCCTCCGGCACGTCGAACTCGTCGCCGATCTCGCCCACGATCTCCTCCAGCAGGTCCTCCAGCGTGGCGAGGCCGGCCAGCGAACCGTACTCGTCGACCACGATCGCCATGTGGTTCGAGGTCGCACGGAAGTCCGACAGCAGCTCGTCGAGCCGCTTCGTCTCGGGAACCATGATCGCCGGGCGAAGCAGCGCGCGCACGTCCACCCCGTCGATCCCGCGGTCGTGCAGCGCCGCGAACAGGTCGCGCACGTGCAGCACGCCGACCACGTCGTCCAGCTCGCCGTCATAGACCGGATAGCGCGTGTAGGGATGCTGAAGCATCAGCCGCAGCAGCTCCGCCACCGGCAGCTCCAGGGGCAGCGCCACTACGTCCGGGCGCGGCACCATCACGTCGGCCGCGTCCTTGTCGGCGAACGCGAACACCTTGTGGAGCATCGTCTGCTCCTCCTCCTCCAGCACGCCCTGCTCGCGGCTGGCCGTGACCAGCATCTTCAACTCCTCCTCGGAGTGCACCGACGACCGCCGCGTCCCCGGCGGCAACCCCAGCCAGCGCAGCACGGCCGCGCTGGCCGCCACCAGCGCCCAGATGAACGGCCGGAAGATCGCGTAGAAGACGTTGATCGGCGTCGCCACCACCAGCGCCACCCGCTCCGCGTGCTGCAGCGTGTAGCTCTTGGGCACGATCTCGCCCAGCACCACGTGGAAGAACGACAGGATCGAGAAGGCCAGGACCGCCGAGATGGTCAGCGCAACACCTCCGTGCCAGCTGTCCGGCAGCCAGCCCAGCGGCGTGTCCAGCAGGTTCGAGATCACCGGCTCGCCGATGGCGCCGAGCGCCAGGCTGGAGAGCGTCACGCCCAGCTGGATGGCGGAGATGAAGCGAGCCGGGTTCTGCTGCAGGTCCGACACCCGGCGGGCGCCGCGGCTGCCCTGATCGACCAGCTCCTGGACGCGCGTCCGGCGCATCGTGACCAGCGCGTACTCGGCCGCCACGAAGAAGCCGTTGGCAAGGACGATCAGCAGGACCGCGAGCAGCGCGAGTGCGGTTCTCATGCCAGGCAGGTACTCGGAGGCTCGTCGCTCACGCACCCAGGAGTCTACCAACGGCGGCGGATACCTCTAAGGTGCAGGGATCGCGGGGACCGACCAGAATCCTGCCAACGGTCGGGCGGCGCCGAAAACGGTTGGGGCTAACGGAGTGCCGGATTCCTGCCGATACACCTCACCGGTGGCAAATGCCGCGACTTTTGGAGTGCACGTGAGCGAGCCCATTACCTGTCTGATCGTTGATGACCACGAGGTGGTACGCGAAGGCCTACGCCTGTCGCTCTCACGGTCGGAGAACATCCGAGTTGTCGGCGAGGCCGCCGACGGCGAGGCCGCGGTGACGCTGGCCAGGCGCCGCAAGCCCAACGTCGTGATCCTTGATGTGCGGATGCCCGGCATGGACGGGCTGGCCGCCGCCAAGGAGATCACCAGCGAGATCCCGGAGACGGCGGTGCTGATGTTCACCGCCTTCGCCGAGCGAAGCCTGCTGACGCGCGGCCTCGAGTCGGGCGCAAAGGGCTACATCCTGAAGGAGGCGCCGCACCAGACGATCGTGCGCGCCATCCAGAAGGTGGCCGATGGCGACGGCTACGTCGACCCCGCGCTGATGCCCGCATTCCTGACCAAGGAACGCGAGAACATGCTGACAGCCCGCGAGCGTGAGATCCTTCAACTGCTCGCCGACGGGATGTCGAATGCCGATGTTGCTGCCAAGCTCTTCATCAGCCAGGAAACGGTGAAGAGCCATGTGCGCCATATCCTCTCGAAGCTCGAGGCGGACACACGCACACATGCAGTCGCCATCGCCCTCCGAACCGCAATCATCGACTGAGCATCAGCTCCGCCAGGAGCTGATCGCGCAAGGCCGCTTCCTGGACGGTCTCGTCCGCAGCCTCGGCGCGGTCTCGGGCGGTCTCGATTCAGCCGCGGTGCTCGAGCACACGGCGGTCGAGGCGCAGCGCCTGTTCACCGCCGATGCCGTGCTGGTGCTGGTTCCGGCCGCGGGCGAGCGCTCGCTGAGGCCGGCGGCCGCCGCCGGCCTGGCGCTGGGCCCGCTGGGCGACGCACGCGTGCCCATGGATGCCGAGGGCTCAGCGCTGGCGGTGGCCGCACGCGACCTGGTCGGGGCCGTCACCGGCCCGGCCCAGCCAGTTGACGAAGTCACCCGCCGCCTGCGTCCGCAGGCAATGCTGGCCGCCCCGCTGGTGGTGGCCGGCCGCCTGCACGCGCTGGTGGTGCTGCTCGACCTGGACGGCGGCGCCGGCTTCGGGCCCGACGACCTGGCCCGCGCCACGCTGTTCGCCGACTTCGCGGCACGCGCCGCCGAGAGCGCCGCGTTGTTCGAGCGGGTGGAGGCGCTGCTGGCACAGGCCCGCATCCGCGAAAGCGAACGGGCGGAGCTCTCGCGCAGGGTGGTGTCGGCCGAGCAGGAGGAGCGGCGCCGTCTGTCGACCTTCCTCCACGACGGCCCCGTGCAGACGCTGTCTGGCGTCAACATGATGCTGAACGCCGCCGCCGAGGCGATGGAGGCGGGCGACGCCGAGACCGCCCGACAGGTGCTCGAGACGGCCCGCGCGCGGCAGCGGTCCGTGATCGGCGAGGTGCGCGAGCTGTCGTTTGCGCTCGAGCCCTGGACGCTGCGCGAGCAGGGCTTCGAGACCGCGCTGCAGGCGATCGCCGACCGCTTCGAGGCCGACCACCGCGTCGTCGTCACGCTCGACGTGGCGGATGCCGACGCGCTCAGCGGCGACGATCAGGTCTGCCTGTTCCAGATCGTGCGGGAGGCCATGACCAACGCGCTCAAGCACGCCAACCCGGCCAGCATCGTCGTCAGCGTGCACGGCTCTCCCCGCGACGGCCTCGAGGCGCGGGTGGTGGACGACGGCAGCGGCGAGATGTCGGAGCCGGCCGACGGCCTGCCCCACCACGGAGTCGCGTCGATGCAGGAGCGCGCCGCCATCCTGAACGGGCGGCTGGACATCGACTCGGTACCGGGCACCGGCACCACGGTGCGGGTGCTGGTCGCGGCGGGCAAGCTGCAGGAGGGCGACGGTGTCTGACACGACGGGCTTCGAGCACGACCTGGCGCGCCTGGTCGCCGCCTGCGAGACCGGCCTCGACCTGCCCGGCGTCCTGGCGGCGGCGGCCGACGCGGCCGGCGCGGCGCTGGGCGCCGGCTCCGTCTCGAGCTACGCGCTCAGCGAGCAGCGAGACGGCCTCGCCCTGCTTGCGGGCGACGGCCCCCAGCGGCTGGAGCTGCCGGGGCTTGATCCGGTCAGCGACGACGGCCGCACGCTGCTGCCGCTGGTCAGCGCCGGCCGCGTGCTGGGTGGGCTGCTGGCCGAGCGGGTGGCCGAGCCGGAGGGGCTGGGACGCGCCCGCATCGCGGCCGGGATCGCGGCGCAGGCGATGGAGGCCTCGCGGCTGTGGGACACCGTCGCCGGCGAGTCGGGCACGCTCGACCCGCTGACGCGCCTGCCCAACCACCTCGGCTTCCAGAGCGTGCTCGGCCGCGAGCTGGCGCGCGCCAAGCGCACCGGCCAGAGCCTGGCGGTGTCGCTCGTCGACCTGGACGGGCTGGCCGGCTACACCGCGCAGCACGGAGCCGCCGGGGCCGACCGCGTGCTGCGGCTGGCGGCCGGCGGCCTCGCCGGCGGCGTCCGTAGCTACGACTGCGTCTGCCGGCTGGACGAGGGCCAGTTCGCGCTGGTGCTGCCGGGCATGACCGCCGAGTCGGCGGCGGCTCTGGTCGGGCGGCTGGCCGGCGGGTTGTCGCTGGACGGCGACCCGATCACCATCTCCGGCGGCGTGGCCGCCTTCCCCGAGCACGCGGCAACCAACGACGAGCTCGTGCGCCTGGCCAGCGCCGCGCTGGGTCGCTCCGGCGATGCGCGCGTGATCGCCTGGGACGGGCTCGCGGAGGGCGCCGGCGACCCGGTGCGATCGCTGGAGGCACGCGGCGCACGGTCGGCCGACTCGCGCGCCGTCAGCGAGTACGCGGGCCACATCGCAGGCGCCTCCGGCCTCGACCCTGGTCACGTCGACCGGGTGCGCCTGGCGGCGTCGCTGGACGACCCGGCCGCCGCCGGCGACGAGGAGGCCGAGCGCAGGCGCTTGTCCGAGCGCGTGTCCGCCGGCATGATCGACGACGAAGCGGCCGGCTGGCTGCTGGCGCGGTTCGACCCCGTGGCCGAGGCGCCGCTCGAGGCGCGTGTGATCGCCGTCGCCGAGGCGTTCGTGGCCGCGGGCGGACACCGCTCGCAGGCGTCGGCCGGCCTCGCCCTCTCGGTGCTCTGG
This sequence comes from uncultured Actinomycetes bacterium, assembly GCA_963737445.1. Lineage (GTDB taxonomy): Bacteria > Actinomycetota > Thermoleophilia > Gaiellales > JAICJC01 > JAICYJ01. Next base: position 325,455 of record CAVTSO010000019.1, read on the forward strand.
CAGCAGGCGGGCGACCGGCTGGACGCGGGCTGCGTGCGCACGCTCGAGCGGCTGCTGGCCGACGAGCTGGACCAGGACCGGGTCTAGGTCTTCTTTCGGCGCTGCGTGCGCTGGCGGGCGGCGATCGCCGCCTCCGGGCGTGGCGTGGGCGTGTGGCCCGAGGCGACAGCCGCCGCCACCGCCGGGGTGGTCGGCGCAGACGCGTCCGACCGCCGGCGGAACAGCATGATGAACGAGATCAGCCCGACCACGAACAGCACGCCCGACACCCACACGTTCACGCGCTGGCCGAAGAAGATGTCGGCCGTGTCGATCTTGAGCGTCTCCAGCGGCACGCGGTAGAAGTTGTAGAGCGTCACGTAGAGCGCGAACACGGTGCCGTAGGGCACCCGTCGCCAGTACCGTCGCGTGAACCAGATCAGCACGAAGAAGACCACCACGTCCAGGATCGACTCGTACAGGAACATCGGCTGGAACGTGGGCGAGTCGGTGTAGGGCGGCGTTCGGTGGGCCGGGTCGATCTTGACCGCCCACGGCAGGTCGGAGGGCTTGCCGTACAGCTCCTGGTTGAAGTAGTTGCCCCAGCGGCCCAGCGCCTGCGCCAGGACGAGGCCGGGCGCGATGCAGTCGGCCACCCGCCACAACGGCAGGTTCACCCGATGACAGCCGATCCAGCAGCCGAGCATGCCGCCCAGCACCGCGCCGAAGATCGACAGGCCGCCGTTCCAGATTGCCGGGATCTGGGAGTAATTGTTGCTGAACGAGTCCCAGTCGGTGAGGACGTGGTAGAGGCGGGCGCCGATCAGGCCGAACGGCACCGCCCACACGGCGATCGTGTAGACCAGCTCCGGGTCCATCGAGCGGCGGCGGAACTCGCGGCGGGCGATCCAACCGGCCAGCAGCACCCCCAGGGCCAGGAGCAGGCCGTACCAGCGGGCGTGGATTGGCCCGGAATTGATCAGGAACGGGTCGCCCGGGCTGGGGATGGAAAGCAGCGCCACGAGCGGGAACCTTACAGGCGCGGTCAGGCGGAACGCGCAACCTTCATCCCGAGCACGTAGACAGATCGACCAGAGTTCGCTACTACGTGAGTAGTAGTGCACGGCTCCCCCGGCGCTACCCGTCCCGTGTCGAGGTCAAGAACCTCTCGACCGGTGCCGATAGGCGCCATGCAGGGCCCTTCCCCCGCGACGGAATGCGAACCATCACTGAGCGCTCAGACCAGCAAGGACAGGCGGTGATCCAGATGGCGATAGCGCTGCCGATCCTGCTCGTCCTGCTGCTCTCGATCTGGCAGCTGAGCGTCGTCTACGGCACCTGGCGGACGCTGCACGATGCGGCCTCCCGCGGCGCCCGCGCCGGCGCCGCCGCGCGCCACGGGCACCACCAGGCCGCCGCCCGCACGGCCGCCATGGCAGCCGCCGGTGACGTCGCGCTGAAGCGCGTCTCGCTCACCGCCAGGAAGTCGCACGGCACCGCCGTCTACACGGCGACGGCCTGCTCCACCTACGCCGTCAACCTGCTCGGAATCGTTGTCAAGTCGGGCGATCTCTGCCGCGACGCGACCATGCGGGCCGGGTAGCGCCCCAGCCTCGCAGCACCAAAAGGAGATCCACCCCAGATGCCGACGCTCAGCCGTAACCTCATCATCAGCTTCGTCCTCGCGGTCGCCGCCGCCGGCGCGCTGTTCGCCTATACCTCGCACGTCCGCAAGAGCGCGGAGTCAAGCGCCGACACCGTCACGGTGATCGTGGCGACGCACGAGGTGCCGGTCGGCACCACGGTGGACGACGCGCGGTCGCAGGGGTACCTGAGCTACCAGTCCGTCCGTCAGTCGGACGTCGCAGACGGCGCCATCACCAGCTTCGGGGCCGTGGCCGGGCAGGTCATCACCCAGAGCCTGTACAACGGCGACCAGCTGACCGCGAACCGGGTGGGTGCGCCGCGCACGCAAACCCCGGCCTACCAGGTGACCGGCAACTTCCGGGCGATCCGCATGCCGTTCAACCCCAACTCGGGACTGCTGTCCGACCTCAGCGTGAACGACCGCGTCGACGTGCTGACCAGCTACCGCACGAACGACAAGGTCTTCACCTACCTGGCCGTGCCCGACGCGCGGGTACTCGAGGTGGACGCACCCACACTCGACTCCGCGGTCAACTCGGGGTCGGAGGCGGGCTCCGTGCTGCTGGCGGTGACCGAGCAGCAGAGCCTGCTCATCGCCAACGCGCTGGCCAACTCGTCCGGCGATCAGAGCGCCAACAACATCTGGCTGGCGCTGGTCGGCTCGACCGGAGCCACCTACCAGCCGATCACCGTTCCCAAGCTGCCGGGGCAGTTCCCCCACCACGGCGTCCCAACGAAGTAGAGGAGATACACCGATGAACGACCTGATCAGGGTTTCACTTCAGGGGGACGACGCCGAGCTCCGCGACCTGTTCGAGCGGTCGGGGATGGTGGAGATCGTCGACACCGCGCCGGAGGTGCTGGTGTGGAGCCTTCCGCACGACTCGGACGGCCTGCCGGCCGAGATGCGGATCGCGCTGGCCGACACGCACGGCCCCGCCATCGTCGCACTCACCGACAGCCACCCCAGCCGCTGGTTCGACGAGGCGCTGGCGCTGGGCGTGGACGAGATCGTGTACCTGCCACAGGAGCCGCAGTCGCTGGGCATGGCCGCCGCTAAGGCGCGGGCCATGCGCAGCCGCCGCGCCAGCATGGCGGCGATGGCGCCGTCCTCGGCCAGGGGCCACCGCTCGGCGCACGTCTTCACCGTATTCTCGACCAAGGGCGGGTCGGGCAAGACCGTGATCGCCACCAACCTGGCGGTCTGCTTCGCGCGCCAGGGCAAGCGCACGCTCCTGATCGACTTCGACCTGCACTCCGGAGACGACGCGCTGGTGCTGGGGCTTTCCCCGCGCTGGACGATCCTCGACCTGGTGCAGTCTCCCGGCGACCTGGACGGCGAGAAGCTGGCCGGCTTCGTCACCCGGCACTCGAGCGGCGTCGACCTGCTGCCCGCCCCCACCCGGCCGGACGAGGAGGAGCTGGTCGACGTGGACCGGCTGGAGCCGCTGCTGGCGGTGGCCCGACAGAGCTACGACGCGGTCGTGATCGACACCTCCTCGCAGTTCGCCCCGGCCGTGCTCCTGGCCATCGACCACACCGATTCGCTGGTGCTGGTGGGCGCCTCTGACGTGCCGACCATCAAGAGCCTCAAGATCGCCCTCGAGACGCTGGAGCTGCTGGAGATGGACGTCAAGGACGTCCGCATCCTGATGAACCGCTCGGGCGCGCGGGTGGGCCTGGACGACCGCGACGTGGAGCGCACGCTGCGGCGCGAAATCACCTACACGCTGGCGTCGGACAAGGCTATCCCGATCTCGGTCAACCGCGGCCAGCCGGTCGTGATCGACGCCCCCAAGTCACGGGTCGCCAAGTCGTTCTACGACATGGCCCGGTCGCTCGACGCGGTGGTCGGGAGCCTGCGATGAAACCCGACAAGTCGCGATCGCTGCACGGCCGCTTGCGCCGTCACGAGTCCGCGGCAGGGCGGGGCAAGGTGGAGCCGACAACGGACGTCGTCAACGATCCCTTCGTCGAAATCAAGAACGCCGCGCAGCGCGAGGCGGTGCGCGAGCTGGGCCAGGACCTGGTCGAGGGCGAGGTGCCCGAGGACGAGCTGCGCGAACACGTCCAGAAGGCCGTCGACGAGGCGCTGGCCGAGGCCGGCACGCCGCTGTCGATGGCCGACCGCACACGGCTGGTGCGCGAGATCACGTCGAACATCCTCGGCTACGGGCCGATCGAGCCGTTCCTGGCCGACGACTCGATCTCGGAGGTGATGGTCAACAACCACCACACCATCTACATCGAGCGCAGGGGCCAGATCGAGGAGACCGACGTCCAGTTCGCGTCGGAGCGGCACCTGCTGCAGGTGATCGACCGGATCGTCGCCCAGACCGGGAGGCGCATCGACGAGGCCAGCCCGATGGTGGACGCGCGCCTGCCGGACGGGTCGCGCGTGAACGCGATCATCCCGCCGCTGGCGATCACCGGCCCCTCGCTGACCGTCCGCAAGTTCTCGCGCGAGCCGCTTACGATCGACGACCTGATCGCCTTCGGCACGCTCTCCCACCAGGCCGCGGCATTCCTCGAGGCCTGCGTCGAGGGCAAGCTGAACGTGCTGGTCTCGGGCGGCACCGGCACCGGCAAGACCACGATGCTGAACGTGCTGTCGTCGTTCATCCCCGAGCGGGAGCGCATCGTCACGATCGAGGACGCGGCCGAGCTGCGGCTGTCGCAGAAACACGTGATCAGCCTGGAGGCGCGCCCGGCGAACATCGAGGGCAAGGGTCAGATCTCGATCCGCGACCTGGTCAAGAACGCGCTGCGCATGCGGCCCGACCGGATCATCGTCGGTGAGTGCCGCGGCGCGGAGACGGTGGACATGCTGCAGGCCATGAACACGGGCCACGAGGGCTCGCTTACCACGATCCACGCGAACAGCCCGCGCGACGCGCTGGCGCGCACCGAGACGCTCGTGCTCACCGCCGGATTCGACCTGCCGCTGAAGGCAATCCGCGACCAGATCGCGAGCGCGTTCGACCTGATCATCCACACGCAGCGACTGGTGGACGGCCGCCGCCGCATCACGCACATCACCGAGGTGCCGCGGGTCGAGGGCGACGTGATCACCCTGACCGACATCTTCGTGGCCGGGTTCGCGGGCGACGCCGAGGACGACCGCGTCTCGAGCACGATGCGCCACACCGGCATCCGGCCCTCCTTCATGGACAAGCTGGAGCTGAACGGCGTGTCGCTCCCGAAGTCGTTCTTCAACAGCGACACCTCGGCGAAGGTGGACGTGCTGCGACGCGGGCAGCGCAGGAGCGCCTGATGCGGCTGCGGTACGCGCTGGGAGTGGCGTTCGCGGTCGCGGTCACGCTCACCCCGGTGGCACTGGCGGCCGACCCGGCCGCACCGCCGCAGGTGAACGGTGCCAGCAAGGTCGACGGCCACACCGTGCGCGTGATCGTGCGCGCGCCCGGCGACCTCACCGGCCTGGACGTGCAGGCCGAGCTGGGCGGCAGGACGGCGCAGGTGACGCGGCTGCGGCCGCTCGGCCCGCGCCGCCCGTTGCACCTCGTCTTCGCCGTCGACACGTCCACCAGCATGGCCGGGCCTCCGCTGGCGGCCGCCGTCGCGGCGGGACAGCGGCTGCTGGACGCCGTTGGCTCGACCGACAAGGTCGGCCTGGTCGAGTTCGACGGGTCGGCCCGCACCGTGACGCCGCTGACCGGAAACGCCCAGGCGGTGCAGGCCGCTCTGTCCGCGCTGACGACGCACCCCGGCACGGCTCTCTACGACGGCATCGGCGACGCCGCTCGGCTGACCGGCCCGGCGGACGGGTCGCGGCGGGTGGTCGTCGTGCTCTCGGACGGCGACGACACCACGTCGGCGACGTCGCTCGACGATCTCACGGCGGCGCTCGCAGGCGTCGGCGTCGAGGTGGACGCGGTCGGCCTCACCTCCTCCGGGTCGTACACGGCCACGGCGCTGCGCCAGGTGGCGGCGGCGACCCACGGCACCTACGTCCCGGCGGCGAGTGTCTCGGCGCTCGAGCCGGTCGCGGCCAGGCTGGCCCAGACGCGGCTGGCCGGCGAGTGGGCCATCGACGTGGCGCTGCCCCACTCCAGCTCGCGGACGCTCGCGATCAGCCTGCACGGCGGGCCGCCGGCGCACGTGGCGCTGCCGGCCGGCGTGGCCGGGGCGTCGACCTCGGTGTGGAGCGAGTACGGGGCGTGGATCGTGGCGCTGCTCGGGTTCGCCGCCATCATGATGCTGGCGACCGTGGTCATGAGCGCGGCAGAACGCCGGCCGCAGGCGCTCACGGCACGGCTCTCCCCGTACTCCTCCGAGCTGTCGAAGGAGGCGGCGAAGGCGCACGAGCCGGCCCTGACGGACATGTACGAGGGGCTCGAGACCCGGCTCGGTAAGACGCGGGCGTGGGGATGGCTGCACACGCTGGCCGAGCGGGCCGGCAGCACCGTTCCCACCGGCCAGATCGTCACCATCATCGCCGCCACCGCGCTGTCCCCGGCCGCCTTCGGGCTGGTCACCGCAGGGCCGCTGCTGGCGCTACCGCTGCTCCTGTGCGGTGCGCTGCCCGTGATGGTGCTGCGCTTCCGCGCCCGTCGCCGCTCGACCGCCTTCGAGGCCCAGCTGCCGGAGCTGCTGGGCGTGTGGGCCAGCGCGCTTCGCGCGGGCCGCTCGTTCGCCCAGGCTCTGGACACGCTGGTCGAGGAGGCCGGCGAGCCGGCGCACGGCGAGTTCCGCCGCGCGCAGAAGCAGGTGCGGCTGGGCGTGCCGATCGAGCAGGCGCTGGACGACATGAGCAAACGGCTGACGTCGGAGAGCTTCGAGCTGGTGGTGTTGACGACCGACGTGCAGCGGCGGATCGGCGGTAACGTCGCGGAGATCTTCGACCAGGTCGCCGACACCGTGCGCAAGCGGCAGCAGTTCAGCGCCCGGGTGCGCGCGCTGGTGGCGATGGGCGTGATGTCGGCGCGTGTGCTGCTCGGCATGCCGTTCGTGCTCGCAGCGATCCTGACCGTGATCAACCCCGGCTACATGTCGCCGCTGTACGAGACGGGAGCCGGGCGGGTGCTGATCATGGTGGCGCTGGTGATGATGACCGCAGGCGCACTGGTGCTGCGGCGCATGGTGAAACCCCGGGCGATCGCGTAGGGAGGCGAGGCCGTGTTCGTTCTCGTAGTCGTCCTGATCGCCGCCAGCGGGTTCTTCCTGCTGCGCGCGGCCGCCGCCAAGCGGATCCAGGTGGAGTCCACGCTGGGCCGGATCCCGGGCTACGGCTACGGTGAGCCGGCGCGGACGAACGACCCCCGCGCCTGGCTGCGGCGGATCGGACGGATCGCACCGGGCGGCCGCGGACACAGCGCGGAGGTGCTGCGCCTGAAGCTGGCAGCCGCCGGCTGGTCGCGGCTGCTGACGCCGGAGGAGCTGGCCGGGCTGAAGGTCGTGGTGCCGTTGACGGTGTACGGCATGGTGCTGGGCCTGTCGCTGTTCCACGCGCTCTCGCTGGGGATCGCGGCGGTGGTCGGGCTGATCCTGGCCGCGATCGCCTACGTGAGCATCCCGCTGGCGATCGACATGCGCATCCGCGGTCGTCGCGACAAGATCGTCGCCTCCCTGCCGACGGTGCTCGACCTGATGACGCTTTCGGTGGAGGCCGGCATGAGCTTCGACGCCAGCCTGCAGCGGGTGGTGCGCCGCCTGCGCGGGCCCCTGATCGACGAGCTGGCGCTGATGCTGCGTGACACCCAGCTGGGCGCCGGCCGCGGCGACGCGATGGCGGCCATGGCCGGCCGCGTGGATGCCCCCGAGATGACCAGCTTCGTACGCGCGCTGGTGCAGGCCGACCGCCTAGGCGTGCCGCTGGCCCAGATGCTGCGGACGCAGGCCGACGACCTCCGCACCCGGCTCCGCAACGAGGCCGAAGAGCAGGCCATGAAGGCGCCGGTGAAGATGCTGTTCCCGACCGTGCTGCTGATCTTCCCGGCGGTGTTCATCGTCGTGCTGGGCCCGGCCGTGATCTCGCTCATGGCCAACCTCGGCTAGGGCACCAGGGCAGCCTCGCCGTCGCGGCCGGCGGCGGAGCTCCTGTCACCCAAAAGAGGGATCCGCAGACAGGGGCGGAATCTTGCGGTCGATGAACCGAGAGACGGCTCCAGATCCGCGCCCGCCGGCCGCGCCGCTGCGCCAGGATCAGCTGGAGCCGGTGCTGCAGGTGATCGAGGCCGCCCAGTCGATGGCCGCCGGCGACGACGTGCCGGCCGTGCTCGCCGACCTCTCGCGCCAGCTCACCACCTTCCTCGACGCCTCCGCGTGCATGATCTCGCTGCTCGACGACGAGCGCGGCATCCTGCGAGATCGCGCCGGATACGCCCGGCCGCCGTTCCACTGGGAGCCGGCCCCCGACGAGTACGACCTGGCCGACTACCCGAGCACCGAGGCAGTCATGCGCACGGGCGTGCCGTACACGTGCACGCTCGACTCGGCCGGCATCGACCCCGCCGAGGAGCGGTGGCTACGCGAGCTTGGGTTCGGCTCGCTGCTGATGTACTCGATGACCGTCGAGGGCGAGCCCTACGCGTTGGTCGAGATCTACGACGAGCGCCGCCGCAGCTTCCACCCGGCCGAGCTGCGCCTCGCCACCGCGCTGGCCGCCGAGGCCGGCACGATGGTGGCCCGTGCCCGCATGTCGGAGCGGCTCGAGGACGCCTACTTCGCCACCCTCGGCACGCTGGCCGCCGCGCTCGAGGCCAAGGACGCCTACACCAACGACCACGCCAGCAAGATCGCGGAGCTGGCCGGCCGTGTCTGCGATCAGCTCGACCTCGCTCCCGCCGACATCCGCGTCATCCGCCTGGCCGCGCTCCTGCACGACATCGGCAAGATCGGCATCCCCGAGTCGATCCTGCGCAAGCCGGGTTCGCTGACGGGCGAGGAGATGCTGGTGATGCAGCGCCACCCCGACATCGGCGCCCGCATCCTCGAGCCGGTTCCCTACTTCGCGGACCTGGTGCCGCTGGTGCGCTCCAGCCACGAGCGCTGGGACGGCCGCGGCTACCCGGACGGCCTGGCCGGCGAGGAGATCCCGCTCGGCTCGCGTGTGATCGCGGTCTGTGACGCGTTCCACGCGATGACCGAGGACCGCATCTACCGCGCGGCGATGGCCCTGCCCGCCGCCGTAACCGAGATCGAGCGCTGCACGGGCACCCAGTTCGACCCGCTCTGCGTGGACGCGCTGATGGCGGCGCTACGGGCGCCCGGCGCGGCTCGTCCGGTGCGCGACAGCATGATCCGCATCGCGCAGCGCCCGGACTAGATGATCTCCGGATAGGATCGGCCCATGACCAACCGCGCCCTCACCAACCCGTTCCCCTGGGCCGCCGAGTATCAGTACGCGCAGTCGGTGCTGACCGACGGCGAGCTCGTCTTCACCGCCGGCCAGGGTGGCTTCGGCGACGATGGCACCGTCGTCAGCGACGACGCCGAGGCCCAGATCCGCCAGGCCTTCGCGAACGTCGACCTCGCCCTGCAGGCCGGCGGGGCGTCGCTCGGGACGATCGTGAAGATGACCGTGTACCTGGCCGATGCCTCGCTCTACGACGCCTTCAAGCGCGTCCGCGGGGAGCTGTTCGCACCGCCCTATCCGGCGAGCACGGCGATCGTGGCAGGTGGATTCCTGTTCGACGGCATGCTGGTCGAGATCGAGGCCGTCGGCCGCGTGGCCGAGCCCCGCAGCTAGCCCTCCACGGCAGCGGGCTGACGGCCGTGCGCGCCCTCGTCCAGCGCCTCGGCCGGTGCGCCCATCGCGATCGGCCGCAGCACCAGCGTCGCCAGCCCGGCCGCTATCAGGGTGAACGCGGCTCCGATCAGGAAGGCCACGTGGTAGCCGCCGGTCAGCGCCGCCGCCTGGCTCTCACCCTGAGCCGTCAGCGTGCTCGTGCGCGATGCGGCGGCGCTCGCCAGCACCGCCAGGCCCAGCGCCCCTCCCATCATGAACGAGGTGTTGACGACGCCGGATGCCAGCCCCGCCTCGGTCGGCTCGACGTCGTTCATCGCCGCCAGCAGCACCGGGTTGAAGCCGATCCCCGCGCCCACGCCCAGCACCAGCATGGCCGGCAGCACGTCGGTCAGGTAGTCGCCGTTGACGGGCACGCGTGCGAACAAAAGAAAGCCGACCGTCCAGAACAGCATGCCCGCGATCAGCGGCGGCCGGATGCCGAAGCGCATCACCAGCTTTGCCGAGATGCCGATCGAGAACCCGCCCACCAGCAGGTTGGCGGGCAGGAACGCCAGCCCCACCTGCAGCGGCGAGTAGCCGAGCACCAGCTGCAGGTACAGCGCCGACAGGAAGAACCACGCGAACATCGCGGCCGCCGACAGTACGCCGATCACGTTGGCCGTGGCCAGGTTCCGCAACCGGAACAGCCGCAGCGGTACGAGCGGCGCCTCAACGCGCGACTCGATCATCAGGAACAGGGCGAGCAGCCCCACGGCAACGGCCAGCAGGCCGAGCGTCTGGCCGGTCACCCATCCCACCCGGTTGCCGTTCACGATCGCGTAGACGGCGACCATCAGCGCCGAGGTCACGGTCACCGCGCCCGCAACGTCCAGCCGTCCCGTCCGCTGCTCCGAGCGGTCGGCCGGCACCAGGTTGAGGCAGGCGATGAACACGGCGATGCCGACCGGCAGGTTGACCAGGAAGATCCAGTGCCAGTCGAGCGCATCGGTCAGCACGCCGCCCAGCAGCACGCCGATGCTGCCGCCGCCGGCGGCCACGAACCCGATCACGCCCATCGCTTTGGCCCGTTCGCCCGGCTCCACGAACAGCGTCATCACCAGCGACAGCGCCACCGCCGCAACGATCGCCCCGCCCACTCCCTGCACGGCCCGCGCCGCGATCAGCTCGCTCTGCGCGGTCGAGAGGCCACAGGCGACCGACGACGCCGTGAACAGCACCAGGCCGGTCAGGAACAGCTTGCGATGCCCGTAGATGTCGCCCAGCCGGCCGCCCAGCAGCAGGCACCCGCCGAACGTCAGCAGGTAGGCGTTCACGACCCAGGCCAGCGAGGACTCGGTGAACCGGAGATCGGTGCGGATCGACGGCAGCGCCACGTTCACGATCGTCGTGTCCAGCACGATCATGAGGTTGCCCATGCAGAGCACGATCAGCGCCCACCAGCGCCTGTCCTGTTGAGTCGTCGTCCCCATGTTGCCTTCGCAGGTTAGATGATTGATTCCACGAGCTACGCGACGCCGGACTGGTCTGGGAGACGCTGGACGCCACGATCGTCCTTGGCCAGGACATCATCCAGCCTGCCCTGCGCCGTCCAACGCGCCCCATCCTGCGCCCAGCATCTACGCATCCCGTGAATCAACCATCCGGCGAAGACTTCCGGCGCGTCCGCCGGTCTTGAGCAGCCGCGTGCGAGGTTCTCAACAGCCATCCCCGGGGCCGGCCGGTGGCGGGTTGGCACGAGCTGTGGAACCTTTCCGAGCTGTGTGGCGTCTCAGAGGCATGTGGCGGTGTGTTCTGCTCGGCGTCTTCCTTGCCGGGGTGCTGGCGGGGTGCAGCCTGGACGGTGAGAGCGACAACCTGCCAGGGCCGAGCAGTGGGGACGGCGTCCCCCAGTATGGGGTGGTCAAGGGGCGGGTGCTGACAACCGCGTGCGGCGGTCTGCTGCTACCCGGCGGCTGTGCACCGACCCCGTATCGGGGTACCCTGGTGTTCTGCTCGAAGATGGGGCAGATCGGCGTGTGCCCTTCCACGCGCGTAGATGCCACCGGGTATTACCGGATCGCACTACGACCTGGGCGCCACGCCTTGATGACTGCTCCCGGAAACGGCAACGTCGTCTACGTGAAGCCACGCTGGGTCGTAGTTCAGAGCGGGCAGACGACGACCGTGAACATCAACGGTGCGAACCTGATGAGGTGACGATGCGATGCTTCGCAGCCATCGTCCTGTTCACGGTTTCCACCGCGGGCTGCGTCGGCTTCAGTGAGAGCAGCGGCGTCGCCCCAAGCTCTGACCGCAACCTTGCAGTCCCGTGGCCCAAGACCGTTCTCACCATCTCCTACTACGCGAAGCGCTGCCCGCCGGGCGCACGCTGCCCTGGACACGTGAAGTCGCTCGGCAACTTGAGGTTCGTACGTGTCGCTCGCAACCTCCACTGTGACCCGCCCAGTGGCGACTACGCCGATCCGTCCGCAGCCTGCGCTGCTCTCCGCCGGATCGTGGACAAGCTTGTCACCAAGAACTGGGTCTGCGGCTGCACAATGGGAGTCCACCCTGGCGACAAGGCCGTTGGCTTCTACAACGGCAAGCGGCGAACGATCCCGCTCGATGGCTGCTCCCTCTGCAACCTGTCCGGCATCGGTGGCGACATAGACCTGCTCATGCCGGGCCACGCCCGCATCTGACACGTCTCTGGTTCGCTCGCGCAGATCAGAGTGGGTGACGCCCCAACGGCCCGGCGCTAGCCCGTGGCGCCCGTGATGCGCTGCGGCCCGGCGTACACGTTGAACCGCTCGTCGCGGAGGAACCCCGCGAGGGTCATCCCGAACCGGCGCGCGGTGTCGACGGCCAGGCTGGACGGCGCCGAGACGGCGCAGACGATGGGGATGCCAGCGCGTGCCGCCTTCTGCACGATCTCGAAGCCGGCACGCCCGGAGACGAGCAGGATGCGGTCGGACAGCGGCAGCCGCCCGGCCAGCAGCTCCGCGCCGATCACCTTGTCGACGGCGTTGTGCCGGCCGACGTCCTCGCGCACGACCAGCAGCGTGCCGGCCGCGTCGAACAGGGCGGCCGCGTGCAGCCCGCCGGTGCGGTCGAACACGCTCTGCGCGCGTCGCAGCTCGTCCGGCAGCGTCACCAAAAGCGCCGCGTCCACCACCGCCCCGTCGGCCACGGGTGCGCAGCGCGTCTCGATCGCGTCCAGCGAGGCCTTGCCGCAGATGCCGCAGCTGGAGGTGGCGTAGAAGTTGCGCTGCATCTCGAAGTCGGCCAGCGTGCGGGCCACCCCGACGCTGACCACGTTGTAGTGCTGCTCCTCGCGCGGCACCGCGCAGTAGCGGATCCCGCGCACGTCCTGGGTGCCGTCGATCAGGCCCTCCGTGAACAGGAATCCGGCGGCCAGGTCGAAGTCGTGCCCGGGCGTGCGCATGGTCACGGCCACGTTCCGCTGCTCAGCGCCGGGCTCCTCGACGCGAATCTCCATCGGCTCCTCGGTGGCCAGCCGGTCGCGGCGCTGCTTGCGCGTGCCGCCCTCCATGGTGATGACGCCGGTGCGTGTGGTGCTGGTGGGGCGCGCGATGACGGCGCCCTCACCGTCGGTGGGCACCGCCTCGGCCGGTTCGTTGATCGGCATGGCTGAAGGATAGACGCCGGTCCAGGAGCGCACCCGATCGCCCACGGGCGGAGCGGCAGCGTTTGGTCGAAGGTCGCAATGGGTACGTGGAGGCTCAGCCGACGAGGAGGAATAGACGTGTCAACCGCAGGATGGATAGTGCTGATCGTGATCGTGATCGTGGCGATCGCCGTGGTGGCGGCCCTCGTGTCGCGTCGCAGGTCGCGCGAGATGGACATGCGGCGGTCCGCCGCAGACGCACATCGCGAGGAGGCGCTCTCGCGCAGCCGCAGCGCCGAGGCGGCAAAGCTGGAGGCCGACGAGAAGGCGGCACGGGCGGAGCGCGCAAGGCTCGACGCCGAGGACACCGCGGCCCGGGCCAGCCAGGAGCGCGAAAACGCCCGGGAGCACATGAACATGGCCGACGAGATCGATCCCGACGTCGACCGATCCGAGGCAGAGGACGCCGTGCGAGCGGACGCGGAGCGCTGAGCGCAGGCGCTGATGCCGCTCCGAGACGCCGCCGAGGCCGTCGACCGCCGTGTCGGGGATGCGGTCTCGGCGGCCGTACAGGCCCACCACCGCCGGCGCCTGTCGCGTCTGGGTAACGCTGTCCTTGACGCGCCCGCCGGCGGCTGGGCAGAGGACGCGTTCGCGCCGCGGCACGGCAACGCGCTGGAGCTGCTGATCGACGGGGAGCAGGCGTTCGCCCGGATGATCGAGTCGCTGCAGCGGGCCACCGCGTACGTGCACATCACCGGCTGGTTCCTCTCGCCCGACTTCGTGATGCGCGACGGCTCCGTCCCGGTCGTGGTGCGCAACCTGCTCGCCGAGCTGGCCGAGCGAGTCGATGTCCGCCTGCTGCTGTGGGCGGGCGCGCCGGTGCCGCTGTTTCGCCCCTCGCGGCGGATGGCGCGTCAGACCCGGGCCGAACTGGTCGAAGCCGGGCGCATCCGTTGCGAGCTCGACCCGCGCGAGCGCCCGCTCCATTGCCACCACGAGAAGACGATCGTGATCGACGGCCGCGAGGCGTTTGTCGGCGGCATCGACCTTACGTCCCTGTCGGGCGACCGCCGCGACAGCTCCCGGCATCCCGCCCGAGCGGCCGTCGGCTGGCACGACGTCACGTCCGTCGTGACGGGCCCGGTCGTCTCCGACGTGGCCGAGCACTTCGCCCTGCGCTGGCGCGAGGTCACGGGCGAGCGCGTCTCCGTCGGCGCACCCGGTCCTGCCGCCGGATCCTCCACCGTGCAGCTCGTCCGCACCGTCCCGGAGCATGTGTACGGCCGGCTGCGCCAGGGATCGTTCGGCGTGCTCGAGACGTACGTCCGCGCGATCCGTTCGGCCGAGCGGCTGATCTACATCGAGTCCCAGTACCTGTGGTCGCCTGAGATCGTCGCGCTGCTTGCCGAGAAGCTCCGCGATCCGCCGCACGACCGGTTCCGGATGCTGCTGGTGCTGCCGGCCCGGCCCAAGGGCGGCAGCGACGACACGCGCGGATCCTTGGCCGAGCTGATCGACGCTGACGGCGGCGCCGGCCGGGTGCTGGCGTGTTCGCTGTACGCGCCGGCGGGATCGGTCGCCGACCTGATCTACGTCCACGCCAAGGTCGGGGTGATCGACGATCGGCTGCTGATCGTCGGCTCGGCCAACCTCAACGATCACTCCATGTTCAACGACACCGAGGCTGCGCTCGTCACGGACGACGCCGAGCTGGCCACGGCTACCCGTCACAGGCTCTGGGCGGAGCACCTGGAGTGCTCGATTGCCGAGGCGTCGGGCGACGCCACCGAGCTGATCGATCAGGTCTGGCGACCGCGGTGCGAGGATCAGTACCAGCGCCGTCGGGCCGGCCGGCCGATGACCCATCGCATCAGCCGGATCGACGGGGCCTCGCGGCGGTCCGCGCGCCTGCTCGGGCCGCTGCAGGGTCTGGTGGTCGACGGGTAGCCACGCGGGCGGAGTCTGCTGCTAGATTCGCCTGCCATGGCCGACCACACGCTGCCCGCCGAGACGTTCCAGGTCAGCTTCGACGCGTCGATACCGCCGGCGCTCGAGATCGACCCCGGCGACACCGTTACCTTCCAGACGAGCGACATCGCATACGACCGGCTGGCCGCAGGCGAGTCGGTGGACGCGATCGGCCTGCCGAACTTCAACCGGGTCACCGGGCCGGTCAGCGTTCGCGGCGCGGCGCCCGGCGACGCGCTGCGGGTCGAGGTGCTGGACGTGCAGGTGCGGCGGGCCTGGTCAGTGTGGCTGCCGGGGTTCGGCGGCCTCGGCCACCGCACCGACGTGCAGCGAGCCATGCAGACACCGCTGGCCGACGGCCACGCCCAGGTCGGATCGCACCGGGTGCCGCTGCGGCCGATGATCGGCTGCATCGGCACGGCGCCGGCCGAGGAAGCCGGCTCGACCTTCGAGCCCGCCTATCCGTTCGGTGGCAACATGGACCTGCGCGAGATGGAGCCGGGGACGACGGTGTACCTGCCGGTGAACGTGGCCGGCGGCCTGCTCAGCATGGGCGACCTGCACGCGGCCATGGGCATCGCCGAGCCGACGTCGGTCAGCCTCGAGGCGGCCGGCCAGGCGACGCTCCGGATCGGCCTCGAGCCGGCGATGGCGCTGCGCTTCCCGCGGCTGCGCCGCGGCGGCGAGACGTTCTTCCTAGGTATCGCCGAGAGCTTTGATGATGCTCACGCGCTGGCGCTGGATCAGGCCTACGACCACCTCGTCGACGAGCGCGGGATCGACCCGTTCGAGGCCTACGCGCTGATCAGCGCCCGGTGCGACATGCGACTGGGAGGCCCGGCCTCCGCGATCGTGATGGCGGTGCTGCCGGACGACTAGATGGTTGGTCGGTATCTCCGTGATGTCCAAGGCGCAAGGCATCGCCTTGCGCCGGTCGGGAGGGATCTGCGATCACGCAGATCCCTCCCGACCGGGCGAGAACCGAGTCTCGTGCAGGTGCAAGGCGGAACGACTTGCACCGGTCATCAGCGATCTGCGATCACGCAGATCGCGGACGGAGACGACGGTTCGCAGCCGTAGCCACCCCAACCACCGCGAACCCAGACCAACCGCAGCGGCCAGGCTCGCCAGAGATATCGATCAATCATCTGGAGCCGCCGCGACGCTTAACTGACGAGGCCCCCGCGTGAGCGAGGGCCTCATGGAGGTAGCGGGGGCAGGATTCGAACCTGCGACCTTCGGGTTATGAGCCCGACGAGCTACCGGACTGCTCCACCCCGCGCCGATGCATCGGATTTTACCACAGTGGGCATTGGTAGAGTCTTCCCCGTGCTGCTGGCCCTGATCATCCTCTGGCTTGTCGTCGTCGTGGCCTCTTCGGTTTGGGTGGGCCTGCGCGGGCGCCGTCTGGCGGTGTCCGCCAGGGCCGCGCAGGCGGAGGTCGACCGCTACATGGAGGCGTCACAGCTCGACCTGCTCCCGGCCAAGCTCGAGGAGCTGCAACGTCGCCAGCACGTGCTGAAGGAGGCGCTGGCGCGGCTGCAGGTCTCGATCGCCGAGTTCATGGTGCTGTACCGCTCGCTGGACGCCGTGCGCCGCCAGTTGACGAGCGCCCGCAGCTTCTTCACGACCAAGTGACCGTGCGCGTCGCCGCAATCGACATCGGCACCAACTCGACGAGGCTGCTGGTCGCTGATGCGGACGGCGGAGCCCTGCGCGAGGTGGAGCGGCTGCTCGAGATCACGCGGCTGGGCGACCGGGTGGACGCCGAAGGCGAGCTGGCAGAGGCGTCCATGCAGCGGGTCGAGACATGCGTCGCCCGGTATGCGGATCGCGCCCGCCAGCTGGACGCCTCCACACCGCTCGCGGTCGCGACCAGCGCCGTCCGCGACGCGGCCAACGGTGGCGAGTTCATGCGGCGTCTGGAGCAGCGCTGCGGCGTGCGCACCCGGGTGCTGACGGGCGAGCAGGAGGCGCGGCTGACGCTGCGCGGCGTCGTCTCGGGAGGGCGGCTGACGGGAGCCGTAGTCGTCTGCGACATCGGCGGAGGCAGCACCGAGCTGATCGCAGGCGAGGATGGCCGGGTCGGCTTCGCGGTCAGCCTGAACCTGGGCTGCGTGCGGATGAGCGAGCGGCACCTGCACAGCGATCCGCCCACTGCAGAGGAGGTTGCGGCCCTGCGGCGCGAAGCGGCCGGGATGCTGCCCGGCGACGTCCCGGCCGGCTCCCTGATTGGTGTGGCGGGCACCATCACCACGCTGGCGACGATCGACCTCGGACTCGACGAGGAGATCCCGGAGCGGGTCGACGGGCACGAGCTGTCGGCAGACGCGGTCGCGGCGCAGCTCGAGCGACTGGCGGCACTTCCGCTGGGGAAACGCCGAGAGGTGCGCGGGCTGATGCCGGAGCGGGCATCCACGATCGTGGCCGGAACCGCGATCCTCGCCGAGCTGATGCGCCACCTCGGGGCCGAGAGCCTGACCGTCTCCGAACGCGACATCCTGCACGGCGCCGCGCTCGAGGCGGCCGACTCGCCCGCCTGATCTGCTCGCGTGGCGGTATCGTCAGACCCAGCCCGGGTGGCGGAGTTGGTAGACGCGGGGGACTTAAAATCCTCTGGCCGAAAGGTCACACAGGTTCGAATCCTGTCCCGGGCATTTGCGCGTGGCTGAGCCGAAACCCAGCGAACGAGCATCAGTCGACTACGTCCGGCGGCTCCGCCCGGCGCGTCACTCCAAGCGGCCGTGGGGCGCATACTTGCTCGTGAGCATCCCCCTCCCCGATGAGCAGGTATGCCCTGACGGCACGCGACCCAACGGAAACCGGATCGGGTTCGCCGCCTGTAGTCGCAAGCGCTCGACCTGCTGCTCTAGGGACTTGCCCGCGCGTAGCGGTGACTGCTTCAGCTCTAGAGGCCCTGCAAGATCGTCGTGAAGGCGAGATGGCTCGGAAAGGCGAAGGCCGCCAGCAGCGCGGCTACCAACATGATCTGACGGCGTGCCTGTGCGCGGCTGATCCGCTGGGCGAGGGCGCCCGTGAAGGTCACCGCACGGTTTGGGTGTTTCGCGGGCGCGATGGACGTGACCTCCCACGTGAGTTTCGCGGACTCCTGATGGGCGCGTTGCCAGGCAGATAGCGGATCGCGGGCCTCGATACTGGCAACGCCGACCACGATGAACTGGGACATCTCTTGCACCTCCCGTTTCAGGAGCCGCTTCATCGCCGCGCTCCGATAGCGATCACGAGGTCGTTTTCGGGCCCTGTGAGCGGACCGATCTCCAGCCGGACGTTCCCACGGTCGCTGCGGTCGGCGCGGAGCGTCGCGACGATCTGGCCATCGCTAATGATCCGGGCGACATGCGGGTGGCCTGGGCGAGGCTCGATCACGATGCTCATTGGATTCTCCGCCGTCACCTAGCCCCTCATCTGCGGGAACGCCGGTCCACCAGAAGCGTCACGTCAGCGACATCGAAGCTCGGCTCTGCCGGGACGGCGTATGCCGAACCGATGCTGCGACCAAGGTCGCTCGTCTGGAAGGCGTGCAATGCCTCCTCGTCCTCCCAAACGTAGACGGCGCCATGTTCCCCTGAGCGGAACCGGAGGTACAGCTTCTCGATCAGGCCGGGCACCTTCTCGTAACGAGTTGACCGGCGCGCATAGAGGTCTTGTACCTGTTCGTCGCTCAGTAGGGATCGGAAGCGCACGATGGACACGATCACTTGATCACCTCCCATGGCAGTCCAGTCGGGGCGATTCCATCTTCGCCCTGACCTGACGGAAGAACTCCCTTCACAGCAACGATACGATCATGGCGTTTCACCCCCAAAGGTCGTTTCAGAGCGCATCCACCTGGTCTGCTATCCGACGGCCGCAACCAGGCTGCGAGCCTCAGCTCGAAGGGCCATCCACATTCACAACCAGTGGTCCGGTGCCAACGAACGACAGGACAATGTCCTGAGCCTGCTCGCCCGGGTTCACGTCACGGTGCACGAGTCCAGCGGGGACGTGGAAGTACCCGCCTTCCTCGACCTCCGTACTGTCGCTACCGCCGGGTCCGAACTCAAACCGGACTCGGCCGCGAAGCACGTGACCGAGGACTTCGCGGTCGCCGTGGTGGTGCCAGCCCGAGGCGACCTTTCCCTCACAACTAACGCGGATGAGCATTGCGCGCTCGGAGTCGAACGCGACCTTGCGAACCAGTCCCGGCGTGGCAGCCCCCTCGGCCAGGTCGTTCGGCCCAACCGCAGACACTCGGTCGGTTTGGATCGTAGTCACCATCGTTCAAGACCTCACTGTCTGCCGCTTGCGTCAACGCTCTCCGACGAGATGGGGGTGCCGCGCTCGTACCAGTTCCCGACCGGGACCTCGGCGATCAGTAGCTCGGTCTCGGTACGGAACGGCTCTCCCTTCACAGCAACGGCCCTAGTCCGCAGACGCCACACTCGCGGCCATTACCGCGAAGAGCACGATCAGTTTCCGCATATTGACCTCCTTCAGGGCTCGCAGGGGTGCTACCACAAACCTTCCCATAGTGCTGCATCGGAAGGTACAGGACAGGACTTACCCTGTCAAACAGGGGTTCCCTTGTCCTAGTCGGACAACGCTGCCCCTGTTCGGCTAGCCCCATGCTACGGTGGTCGCCGATGGCAGCCGAACCACACGTCAAAGCGATCCTCCGGCAGCGCCGCAAGATGGAGAACCTGGAGCGCGACCTCCTCGCTGCGCGAGTCGAGTACCGGCGCCTGATCCTGGAGGCCGTCCGGGCAGGCCACTCGCAGCGCGAACTGGGACGCGAGCTTGACGTGAGCTGGCAGCGCATCCAAGAGCTGAAGCGTGAAGCCGAGGCGCTGGAACGAGACGCCAGCGAAGGCGTCTCTCGCATCCCCCGCACGTAAGCTTCGGTGAGCCGCACGGGGCGCACCGTCCAGTTCATACGCGCCGTCCTTACGCCGGAGTACCCACTGGCCCGGCGATGCGGTGAACATCGAGTTGCATGATCGACGGACGACCAGAGCCAGCGCCCACAGCCTCGCGGATCGACCCACGGTTCGGGAGCCTCGCTCCGCCGGCGGGAGCAACGTCGATCGCTCCGGTGTTGTCAAGAAGCCAAGTCGGCTGGCTTACGAACTCGATATGCCAGTTCCCTGAGCCGGGCAGTACGTCCGCCGGCCCTGTCCGGTTTGCATGCTGCCACACAATCCCACCGCGCCCGCTCCACCGTATCCGGGATATGCACAAAACAAACCACATCCGATACCGAGGTGGAACATGAACCTGCGAATGGGGACGCTGGCCGGACTGGTGGCCGCGGTGGCGCTGGCCGCCGGCTGCGGCTCGATGTCAGCCTCCGGCACCAGCGGCGGTGGTGGCGGCGGCGGATCGGCCAACACCACGGTGCAAAGCGCGAACAACTCCAAGCTCGGCACGAGCGTGCTGGTCGACCACAAGGGCATGACCCTGTACACGCTGTCCGCCGAGCGGGGCGGCCGCTTCATCTGCACCATGAGCTCGAAGATCCCGGGCGGCAGCACCTCGTGCCTGTCGCTGTGGCACCCGCTGACGGTGGCCAGGGGCAGCATGCCGACCGGCGCCGCCCAGCTGGGCACCATCACCCGGCCGGACACCGGCGTCACCCAGGTCACCTGGCACGGCCGGCCGCTCTACACCTTCACCGGCGACAAGGCGCCCGGTGACGCATCAGGCAACGGCTTCAAGGACGTCGGCGTCTGGAAGGCGGCCACGCTAGGGGCGTCGTCCTCGAGCTCGACCAGCGGCGGCGGCGGGTACGGCTACTGAGCGGCATGGTCGCCGGCCCGGCGGTGCGGGAGCCAGCCCCACCCACCTCTTCTCCCATCGAGGTGGGCGGGCTTGGCTCTGCGCGAGCGATTGGGCTAGGTGGCCATCACCCGATCTTCGGCTTCCATCCTCGCCGAGATGGCATCGAGCACCGCGTACTCGGCTTCCTCCACGGCCCCGTAGGCGTAGTCGATCGCAAACAGCGCGTCGGCCTCGGCATCGTCGGCGCGAGCCTCCGCCCGCTTCGCGTCACGCTCGTCCTTCTTGTCATCGATGCTCTGACGCACCTGGGCCATGTGGTCGCCCCACGACTTCTGCAGGTCGTTCCATGACGCTGAGATGTGGGCGCCGGTGGCAGTCGCGCTTCGCTGGAGCTCCTGGGCGTGCGCCTCTGCTCTTGCCCTCGCCTCGTCGGCAGATTTCTCGACGTCCGCCTTCGCCTGGTTCCGCGCAGCCGAGGCGTGGCCCTCGGCCTCCTTTGCCCGTTCTGACAGCTTCGCCAGCTTCTGCGAAGCGTCCATGAGCTTCTCCGACGTTGTCATCGGACCTCCCCTGGTCGTCGGTTTCGCTCTCCGCCCCAACCGGCGATGCTACTTCTGCAGACCGCCATCGGCAACGGGCCCCAAACTGCCTGGTCAGACCCTCGCGGGGTGGGACTACGACGCCCGCAGCAACCGCGCCTGAGCCATTCGGCAGCGGCGGCAGCTCGCGATGTGCGACTGCTCGCGTGCGGTCGGAGCCAGTGCCTGGACGAGGCGGCTGCGCACGCGGGAGCACTCGCTCCTGACCTGGTTTCGGTCCTCGAGCAGGTTCCTGCGGGCACGGATCAGGAGCGACTCGACGGCTCCGGGCGTGGTGTCCAGAACATCGGCGATCTCATCCTGGGAGAGGCCGCTCCAGTGCCGCAGCACGAACGCCTGGTGCTGACTCTCCGGGAGCGCCCAGAGCATCGACCGAACGGCCGCGAGGGCCTCCGCCTCCTCCGGGTCCGGCTGATCGCGCGCCACGAGTCGCCGATCGCCCGGCACCATCGACGCCTCTCGGCGGTCGCGGAGCACGTTCAGCGACCGGTGCTTGGCCGCCTTGATCAGCCATCTCCGCGGATGCAACAGCTCCGTGCCCGTCTCGAGCGTCCCGAACGCCTGCAGAAAGACGAACTGGACGACGTCCTCGGCGTCCTCTCGCCGGCCGGTGAGATGCAGTGCGTAGCGGAACACGTCCGTCGCGTGCGACTCGTACAGCGCGGCGAGCCGAGCTGCGTAGCGGGAATCCTGTGCCTGCAATGTGTTCACACTCTCCGAGAACCCGGGCCGCGGATGGTTCCTGCGGTCATTCCTGGTATCGGCACGACGCGCGACTCGATCAAGTGATAGGCAGGGACGCCCGGTCACTCGATCGGGTGATTTTTGCCATGGAAAGCGCAGGAATCACGCTTGCCGGCGGGTCCCCACGCAGTCGCGAAATCGGTAAGGTGCTTGGCCATGGCCGATCACGGGGGCAGGCCAGGCAGGTTCAGCCGGCGGACGTTGCTGTCGGCGACCGGTGCCGCGCTCGTCTCCGCCGACCTCGCCGCCACGGCCAGGGCCGGCGTCCTGGTCGACCATCGGTTCGATCGAGTGCGCGACCGAAACGGGTGGGGCCGCCGCTGGTATGCGCGCCACTTCTCGCTCGTGTTCGACGTCCACCGCGGCCGTGGCCGGCTGCACCTTCCCGCGGGCCTCAGGTCGACCGCCCCCGGCCAGCCGATCCCCGTGTTCCTGCTCGACCACGAATGCCGGGACGGCACGCACGAGTTGCATTTCCACGTGACGCACGGGGGCCTGCGGCCGGGCCTTGTGCTGCACCGCCGGGATGCGTTCCACTACCTCGCGGTGACCGTGGAGCAGCGGCGGCTCGTGCTGGCCTCCTACAGCCGAACGGAGCGCCACGAGCTGGCGCACGCGCGCGTGGCGGGACTCGACACCGACCCGCACGTGCTTCGCGTGGCCGTCTCCGGGCGCACGCTCAGGGCCGGCCTGTGGCGGACAGGCCACCCTCCCAGCATGCAGCTCGCGGCGCGGCTACCGAGCGCCGCCGGCGGGACGCCGGGTGTGCTCCTGGTGGCACCGGCGGACAGGAAACCGGGGTCGCTGCTGGTCAGCCGGTACCTGCTCTCGGCGCGGCGGTTTCGCAGCACCACCCCGCAGGCCGCGCTGCTCGTCACCGGCACCCCGCGGGCGAACGGCGACGAGATCACCGTCGGCTTGAGAGCCGCCTGCGACGTCCCCGCCTCGATCCAGTTCGAGTGGTCGTCCGACCCGTCGTTCGGCAGGGCGGTGGAACACTCGGCGGTGCACAGGCCGGGGCCACCGTTCTCGGCACGTGACCAGATCGTGCTGGCCGACGCCCGTCCCGTCTACTGGCGGGCACGATTCGTCGCAACCGACGGCCACAGGGTGGGCCTCTCTCGCACGCAGCGGTACACACCACAGCTCGGCGCCGGCCGGCTCGTGATGGGAGCGGCTTCCTGCGCTCATCTCTGGCAGCAGCCGGCCTACATCGGGCTCGGCCGGCTGCTCGACGTTGCAACGGTCCCGCCCGCGCTGCTCATCTACCAGGGCGACCTCGGCTATGCCGGAAACTCACGGTTCTCGAGCTACATCGAGGCACCCGACTTCTACTTCGAGCGCTTCACAAGGACGCTCAGCGATCCCCATTTCGAGGCGGTGCGCAAACGCGGGCCGGTCGGTTTCACCGGCGATGACCACGACTACAGCCAGCAGAACAACGCGCCCCGCTCGCGGTTCCCGTCGTGGTCTCTGCCGCTGTGGAACCACGTGCACGCCGACCAGTCCACACTCGGCTACAACGACGTCCGCTTCGGGGACGTCCACTGCTTCACGCTCGACGGCCGCCGCTACGCGGATCCGGTGGGCCGGCCGGACACGCCGGCCAAGACCAAGCTCGGCACCACTCAGCGAGACTGGCTGGAGTCGAGACTCGCCACGACCGACGCATCGCTGGCGGTCGTGTACAGCGCCGACATCTTCGCCTCGCGCTCGAATCCCGACTGCTTCCTGTTCGGATGGCCCCACGAGTACCGCCGGCTGATGACGGCGTTCATGGATGCTCAGCTGCGCGGAGTGCGCGTCATCGTTCTGAGCGGTGACGCGCACGGGCTTCGCATCCACCACCACCCCGACCCGGCCGCGCGGCCGCGGGCTGCGGGCCTTTCGATCGTCGAGTTCGTCTGCTCGGGCCTCTCGCCTCGTTCCTGGGCGCCGGCCACGGCCGACGACCTCACCCTCGATCCGCAGCGATCGGTCATGCAGCATCGGGGCCTGGGCATGATCGACGTCGATCCCCCGGGCACGCCCGGTCGCAGCGTCACCCTACGCGCGATCAGCGGCGAGGAGGTCGGGCCGGACGACCTGTTCCCGCCGCTCGTGCTCGACTACGCGCCCACCCGGGACAGCTCGCTGCGGCTGAGCCCGCCTCCGCCTGACCCGCGCCACTTTCAGCCCGGCGTGCTCGAGTAGCGGTCGGATCTGGCATCGTTCCCGCCATGAGCGACCTGCCCGAGCACGTTCGGCGAAACCGCGAAGTCTGGGACCGATACGCGCCCAGGTATGTCGAGCCCGGCCACCACTCCTGGGCCAGCGACACGCCCTCCTGGGGCATCTTCGGCATCCCCGAGTCCGAGCTGGGCGTGCTGCCACGCCGGCTGGACGGCCTCGACGCGATCGAGCTCGGCTGCGGCACCGCCTACGTGTCGGCCTGGCTGGCACGCCGCGGTGCGCGACCGGTCGGCATTGACAACTCGCCGGCCCAGCTCGAGACCGCCCGCCGCTACCAGCACGAGTTCGGTATCGAGTTCCCGTTGCACCTGGGCAACGCCGAGCAGACGCCGTTTCCCGACAACAGCTTCGATCTCGCGATCTCCGAGTACGGCGCCAGCATCTGGTGTGACCCCTACCGCTGGATCCCTGAGGCCTCGCGCCTGCTGCGCCCTGGCGGACAGCTGATCTACCTCGTGAACGGCACCATCCACATGCTATGCACGCCCGACCTCGAGAGCGAGCCGGCCACCGACCGGCTGCTGCGCGACTACTTCGGCATGCACCGCTTCGAGTGGCCGGACGACACCTCCGTGGAGTTCCACATCGGCTACGGCGACATGATCCGGCTGCTGCGCAAGAACGGCTTCGAAGTCGAGGACCTGATCGAGGTGCGCCCGCCCGCCGACGCCACCAGCCGCCATCCGAGTGCGCCGGTCGAGTGGGCGCGCCGCTGGCCGGTCGAGGAGATCTGGAAGGCACGCAAGCGCCGTTAGATGATCTGGCGCCGGCGTGTGGCGAACCGATCCGGGGCGCCGCCCGAAAGCTCAGAAGTCACACCCCTCTCCAAAGGAGCTTCTCCATGCCTGACGTCTCACCCATCCAGCTGATCATCGTGATGATCATCGCGCTGGTCGTGCTCGGTCCCAAGCGCCTGCCGGAGATGGGCAAGTCGCTCGGCAAGGGCATCCGCGAGTTCAAGCAGTCGGTCAGCGGCGACGAGCATCCTCCGCTGCCGGCAGCGACCCCGCCGGCCGAGCCCACCCACCAGAGCTAGCCCCATGCTGCGCCGCCCCCGCGTTCATCCCGACGCCCAGCTGACGCTGGTCGACCACCTCGACGAGCTGCGCGGCCGCCTGGTCGTGGTGTTGGCGGTGCTGACGGTCGCGGTCGGCATCTGCTTCTGGCAGTCGGGGGCGATCCTGAACGCGATGGCGGCGCCGCTCCCCCAGCCCGGCGGGCACGCCTACCGGTTCCTGGCCACGAGCCCGCTCGACGGCATTCTCACGTCGATCTCGGTCGCGATCTACGGCGGGCTGCTCCTGACCATGCCGATCGCGACCTACCAGCTCTACGCCTTTCTGATCCCGGCCGTGTCCGAGCAGCATCACCGCTCGCTGCGCCCGCTGACGTTGATGATCCCGACATTGTTTATCGTGGGAGCCGTGTTCGCCTGGTTCCTGGTGGTGCCGCCCACGATCGGCTTCCTGGTCGGCTACAACGACCAGGCCTTCAACTACCAACTGCGGGCCAAGGACTACGTCCAGTTCGTGCTGCTGACGCTGCTGGCGATGGGCCTGGTGTTCGAGATGCCGGCCGTGATGCTGGTGCTTGCGCGCCTGCGGGTCATGAGCTCGGCCCTCATGCGCCGCCACTGGCGGGCATCGATCGTCGCCCTCGCCGTGCTGGCGATGCTGCTCCCGGGCGTCGACCCGATCTCGTTCATCGTCGAGTTCATCCCGTTGCTGGCCCTGTACGGGCTGTCCTACTTCATCGTGCTCGGCGTCGAGCGCGGCCGCGGAGGCGAGCTGCCGACGCCGGACGTAAGCTAGGCGGCGCGAGCGCTGCGCTTGCTCTGGTACATGCGGTCGTCGGCCACCCGGATCAGCTGGTCGAATGAGGTGCCGTCGCGCGGATGCAGGGCGATGCCGATGCTCGCCGTGATCGAGAACTGCGCCATCGGCGTGTCGATCGGGTCGGCCAGCGCCACCCCCACGCGGTCTGCGGCCTGCACGGCCAGCTCGCCCACATGATCCGGCGGCAGCCCGCGCAGCAGCACGACGAATTCGTCGCCACCGTGGCGGGCCACCAGGTCCTCGCCGCGCACCGCGCACCGCAGCCGCCCGGCCACCTCGGCCAGCACCGCGTCACCGGCCATGTGGCCGTGCTCATCGTTGACCGCCTTGAACCCGTCCAGGTCGACGAACAGCAGCGCCGTCCCGCCACCGCCGGACGCTATCGCCTCGGCGATCGCCTCGTACAGCGACCGCCGGTTGGCGAGCTGCGTGAGGCCGTCGTGGTAGGCGATCTGCTTCAGCGCCTGCTGCGCCTCGCGGCGAGCCGCGTCCAGCTCGTCGCGCTCGACAAACAGCAGCGCCATCCGTGTCAGCACCAGGACCGCGATCAGAGCGCCGATCAGCGCCAGCGCACGCACGTCCCTCGGACTGCGGGCGGCGTCGAAGCCGAGTGTGGCCGGAGTCGCCAGCAGCGCCCCGGTCAGCAGCGCCATCCGCCCCAGGGTCAGCCGCCCATACGGCGACCTGGCCGACTCGATCGGCTCCCGCACCGCCGGAGACAGCGCGGCGGCGCCCAGCAGGACGTAGAAGGCGAAGTACCCGACGTTCACGTAGGAGGTGGCCGTGAAGCTGGCGTCCACCCGCATGCGGGCGTAGATGATGTCGGTCACGAGCACCGTCGCGAACGCGGCCGTCGCCCAGCGAAGGGCGGCGTTGCGAAGGCCGCCGACGAAGGCCAGCTGTACGACGCCGAGCAGCAGCAGGTAGTCCATGGTCGGGTAGATGACGGTGATGGCGCCGGTCAGGGTGGAGCTGTGGTGCGCCGCGGCGGAGGGCGCGATGGCCGCGAACCACACCACCAGACCAGCCGCGAGGCCGACGATCGAGGCATCAACCAGGTCGGACGCTCGCGGACGGCCGCCTCGTACCAGCAGCGCGATGGCGAGCAGCAGCGGCAGGTAGGCGAGCAGGTAGAACACGTCGGCACCGGAGGGGAACGGCGCCTCGTTGCCTGTGATCCAGCGGTAGGCGTTCCAGAAGCTGTCGCCGCCTACCCACAGCGCGATCCCGATCAGCATCGCCGTCCAGGCCGGCCCCGAGCCGTGGCGGAGGTTGCTGCGCCAGATCGCAGCAACGGCGCTGATGCCGACCGCCTCGTAGATCACGTGCTGCGCGTTCGGGCTGGCGGGCACCACGAAGTAGGCGACGCTCAGCGCCGCGCCGATCGCCAGGTAGGCGATCGCCTCGCGGTTGCGGGCGCAGACTGCGGGCAGCAACGGGCGCATCACCGCTATATCGCCCCGGTGGAGGGATGCGGCCATCCCCCGCACGGGGGACGCGGAGGCGCTACTCGCCGGCCGGGAAGTTGTAGCTCTTGTCGGGCTTGAAGCCCGGCGGCGGCGTGCCTTGCAGGATCGTGATGGCGTCGTGCTGCTTCATCACGTGCACGCCGAACTGGGTGCTGGGTTTGCCGTCGACCCACATCTTGACGCCACCACAGTAGCCGCCGATGCACTGCGAGTTGAACCGCAGGCCCCAGACGTTAAAGACCTCCTGGAGGTTCGGCGTGAAGTTCTTCTCATCGGCCTCCATGTGGATCACGCCGGTGTCGTCGTGGGTGTGAATCGGCGAAAGCAGCTGTGTCGCCTCGTCGATGCCGACCAGCGCCGGCACCGGCGCCGTGTGGCCGTCCGCGTAGATCGTGATGTGGGCGTGGTAGTGGGTCGCATAGCCGGTGGTGGAGTTCGCCGTCGGCATGTTCATGGCCGTCAGCGCGGCCTGCAGGTTCGTGTAGTTGGGCTGCCACGTACCCTGGCTGACCCAGTCCACCTTGGCCGTCGAGTTGCGCTGCGTGATCACGGCCGCGGTCTGGTCGCCGGAGCTGGACGAGCCGCCGCGCGTCACCAGCAGCGCAGCCACGACCGCGATGGCCGCGACCAGGATGGCGCCGCCGACCACCCACGCCCAGGCCGGCACGCCGCCGGGGCCGCTCTTTGCGACCGGCCCGCGGCCGTGGCGCGCGATGCCCTCCCCGCTGCCGAGGCGGCGGGCGCGATTCTCGTTCGTGCGCTGTTTCTGGCGTTGGCTCATCGGGCCGGAACTATAGACTTCGAATCTGATGCATCCGCGCAGCGAGGCACACCCGGCGGTGCGGTTCTGCCCCTACTGCGGACAGCCGCTGGGCAGCTTCTTCGGCGCCCGGATCGAGGGCGGTGCGGCCTGGTGCGACCGCTGTCAGGAATGTTTCAAGGTCGAACACGTTGTAGATAGTGAGGACATTAACGACCCGCCGGAGCCACAAGTTGGCGGTGTCGAGACGACTGGAGAGCAATGAGCGAGATTCGCGATGTGATCATTATCGGCGGTGGGCCCGCGGGCTATACCGCCGCGTTGTACGCCGCCCGCGGCAACCTGCGGCCGCTGGTGTTCGAGGGCTTTGCCTACGGCGGCCAGCTGATGATCACGAGTGAGGTCGAGAACTACCCAGGGTTCGTGGACGGGATCATGGGCCCCGAGCTGATGGCGACGATGCGCAAGCAGGCCGAGCGCTTCGGCGCCGAGCTGGTTGCCGGCGACGTCAGCCGCGTCGACTTCTCGGGCCATCCCCTGAAGGTCTACGTCGGCGACGAGGAGCACTTGGCCCGCAGCGTGATCGTGGCCACGGGCGCCACGGCGCGGCAGATCGGCCTGCCCAGCGAGCAGCATCTGCAGGGCATGGGCGTCAGCTACTGCGCGGTCTGTGATGCGAGCTTCTTCCGCGCCAAGCAGGTGATCGTGGTCGGAGGCGGCGACAGCGCGATGGAGGAGGCCAGCTTCCTGGCCAAGTTCGCAGATCACGTGAAGGTGGTGCACCGGCGCGACGAGTTCCGAGCCTCCAAGATCATGATCGACTACGCCCGCTCCAAGGACAACGTCGAGTTCATCACCAACGCCACGGTGGAAGAGGTGCTGGGCAAGGACGAGGGGCGTGTGACCGGCGTGCGGCTGCGCGACACCGTCACCGGTGAGCACCGCGACCAGTCGGCCGACGGCCTGTTCGTGGCGATCGGGCACGACCCCACGACGGGGCTGTTCAAGGGCATCCTGGACATGGACGAAGCCGGCTACCTGCTGACGCAGCCAGGCTCCACCGCCACCAACATCGAGGGCGTGTTCGCCGCGGGTGACGTGGTTGACCACACCTACCGGCAGGCGGTGACCGCGGCCGGCATGGGCTGCATGGCGGCGCTCGACGCCGAGCGCTGGCTGGCGCACGCCCTGCCCGCCGCCATGCCGGCGACGGCCGGCGAAGCCGCCTGAATCGATCTGCAATCTTCGCCAGTACGCTTAGGTCATGGCTCGTTACTGGATCTGTCCGAACTGCGGCACCCGCGCTATCGACGATGATGGCCGCGACGGCCTGTCCCACCAGCAGGTGGGCTGCGCCAAGTGCGGGTTCGGGTTCCTGTTCGAGCTGCTGGAGGACTTCTACCCGCCCGCAAACGCCGGGTTCGTGGCGTGCGACAAGGACACGCGGGTGATCTCGGCCGGCAAGGGCGTGTTCGAGCTGACCGGCTACGGCGAGGGCGAGCTGCTGGGCAAGCCGCTGGTGGACGCGTTCGGCCTGAGCGGGTTCAGCGCCGAGGCCAACCCGGTGTCCGTGGTGATGGAATGGGGCGTGCGCAAGCTCGACCAGCCGCTGGTGCTGAGGCACCGCAGCGGCCGCGAGAAGGCCGTGCGGGTCGACCTTTTCCCGGCGTACGACGAGGACGGCGGGCTGCTGGCCTCGCTGGCGCCCCGGAACGACTGACGCCTCAGCCGCCGAGTCCCTCCAGCTCCGCCTCCACCAGCGCCTGGAACCGCTCCACCACCTCCAGCTGCCGCAGCCGGCGATCCACCAGCCGCCGCTCGGCCGCCTCGTCGCTCGACGTCAGCACTCCCAGCGCCTCCAGCACCGCGCAGTCGCGCACGCCCAGCTGCTCGCGCGCCCTCGACTCCAGCCGCAGCCAGCCGAGGCGCATGCGCGCGCCCTCCAGGTCGTCGCGCAGCCGCTCGGCGTGGCGTGAGAGCCGGTCGGCGTAGAGCTCGATCTCGATCCGTGTCATGCCACGATGGTGCATCGGGAGCGCGTCACGGGACAAGACCGCTCCGGTGCCGGAACCGTCACAGGAACAGGTGCGCCGACGGGCACAGATCACGGACCGCGCACTCGGCGCAGCGCGGCCTGCGCGCCTCGCATACGCGCCGGCCGTGGAAGATCAGCACGTCTGAGACCTGCAGCCAGCGCTCGCGCGGGAACAGCCGCATCAGCGCTCGCTCCACCTTGACCGGGTCGGTGTGCCGCGTCAGCCGCAGGCGCCGCGACACCCGGCCGACGTGCGTGTCCACCGCGATCCCGTCGCGCCGACCGAACGCGTTTGACGACACCACCGCCGCCGTCTTGCGGCCGACCCCGTGCAGCGTCACCAGCTCGTCCAGCGTCTCGGGGACGCGCGCCGTCGAACCGCTGCTCGATCGAGGCGCAGCACTCGCGAATCGCGCTGCGCCTTGTTGCGGAAGAACCCGGTCGGCCTGATCAGCTCCTCCAGCTCGGCCTGCGGCAGCGCCAGGTAGTCGGCGGGGGTGCGGCATAGCGCGAACAGCGCCGGCGTGACCATGTTCACGCGCGCGTCCGTGCACTGCGCCGAGAGGATCGTCGCCACCAGCAGCTCCAGCGGCGTCGTGTAATCCAGCGCGATGTGGGCATCGGGATGCTCAGCCGCGAGCAGGTCGAGCAGGTGCCCCGCCCGCTCGGAACGGGCGTTCACGAGGGCAGGCGCCGGACCGGCGCAGAGCAGGTCGAGCGCCGGGCACTCGTTGCACCAGGGGCCGGGCCGCGGCAGGAACCGGCCCTCCAGGATCGGCGCCATCGAGGCGCGCACGCCGTCGCGCAGCGAGTCGAGGTCGTCGGCCGTGAAGCTCCGCACGACGAC
Source organism: uncultured Actinomycetes bacterium (assembly GCA_963737445.1). Taxonomy (GTDB): domain Bacteria; phylum Actinomycetota; class Thermoleophilia; order Gaiellales; family JAICJC01; genus JAICYJ01. The sequence goes on from CAVTSO010000019.1 coordinate 356,666, forward strand.
GGCGTCGGGCTGGTCGAGAAAGGCATAGGTGACGTCCACCGACGTGGCGCCGCCCAGCAGCACCGCCAGCGCGTAGATCGCGACCTGGTGTCCGTAGCTGCGCTCGACCAGCTCGTCCGGGGTGCGATCGCCCAGCAGGTTGGTCTTGTAGTCGACGACCAGCGCCGAGCCGTCGGCGCCGCGGTGGTAGAGGTCGAACCGGCCCCTGATCAGCACGTCGTCGACCGCGAAGGCGAAGGGCAGCTCGACGCTCACCCCTTGCAGGCCGCGCACGCGCTCGGCCAGCTGGGAGCCGGCCCAGCTGGACAGCATCCGCGCGATCCGCGCCTCGTCCTCGGCCGTCGCGTGGGGGTAGAGCTCGCGCCAGCGCTCGTCGTCGCGCTCTAGCAGCAGGTGCACGGCATCGCCGATCTCGACGCCGGCCATGCCCTCGCCCTCGGGCCGATCGATCTGCCGTTCCGGTAGCCGCAGGATGCGCTGGGCGTAGAACCGGTAGCCGCAGCGGTCGTACAAGGCCAGGCCGCTGTAGGAGATGCGCCGCAGCGAGACGCCGGGAGGCGCCGCCGGCAGCTGCAGCTCCGGCAGCTCCGGCAGCGGCGTCTCCAGCGCGGCGAACAGGTGCATCTGGTCGGGCACGTCATCCGGCAGCACGGCTGCGGGCGTCTCGGGGACGCCCACCACGTGCACGTCCACCCGTGTGCGGCCGACATCGACCAGGCCCTCGCTGTGCAGCCCCACCTCCAGCACGCGGCACAGCGCTGCCACCGGGGTGTCGTCCTCGGCCTTGGAGAAGCCGCCGCTCACGATCAGGTGCTGCTGGGCGCGCGTCATCGCCACGTACTGGCGGCGACGACCCTCCTCGCGCTCGGCCCGCCTGTCGTCATCGCCGAGCTCCTTCAGGCCCAGCGCGGGGCGGGTGGTGCCGGTGTCCGGGCAGGCCCGGATGCCGACGCGGCCCCGGCGGTCGACCAGCACGTCCGGCGCGCCCCGCCCACCCATCCGGCGGCCGGCATCGGCCAGCACCACCACCGGGAACTCGAGCCCCTTGGCCGAGTGCACGGTCATCAGCACCACCGCGTCTCCGCCCTCGTCGGCGATCGCCGCCTCACCCTCGCGCGCAGCCAGGTCGGCCTGCTCCTCACAGAAGCGCGACGAACCCCTCCAGGTCGGGGCCCGCGCAGCTGCTCGTACTCGCGGGCCAGGCGCACCAGCTTGCGCACGTTGGCCAGGCGGCGGTCGCCGTCGGGCCGCGCCAGCAGCGCCAGGTCGAAGTCGTGCTCGGCGACGATCGCCTCGCACAGGCGCTCCAGGCTGTAGCCCGGCTGCCGCTCCACCAGCCGGTCGTAGCGCAGCTTGAAGGCCTGGCCCAGCCGGTTGTCCGCCTCAGACAACGCCTGCGGCCAGCGGGCGGGCTCGAACGCGCCGATCGCGGCCGCCCGCCGGGTGGCCAGGCGGATCAGCCCCAGCCCGTCGTTCGACATCCCCACCAGCGGCGAGGCCAGCACCGAGAGCAGCGCCCGGTCGTCGGTGCGGTTGATCAGCAGCCGCAGGTAGGCGATCAGATCCCCGACCTCCTGCTGGCCGTAGTAGCCGCGACCGGTGGCGCGCACGGTGGGCAGGTTCTGCTGCTGCAGAGCGTCCTCGTAGGTGCCGGCGTCGGTGCCCGCCTCGAACAGCAGCACGACCCCGCCCGCGCCGCACACGCCGGCGTCCACCAGCTCGCGCACGCGCAGGGCGATCGCGGCCGCCTCGGCCTGGCGCCAGGCGATGTCGTCCTCGCGGCAGGCGCGCACGTCGGTCAGGAGCAGCTCCACCTCCGGTGCCGGCGGGTCGCCGGCGAAGTCGCCGACCGCCACCAGGTCGTGGTAGCCGGCTCCGAACTCGCGGCCGTACGCCTCGTTCACCAGGTCGAGCACGTGCGGCCGCGACCGGAAGTTCTCGTCGAGCGCGATCACCGCGTCGCCGGCCACCGCCCGCTGCTCGCGGTAGAGCTCGACGTCGGCGCGCCGGAACCGGTAGATGCTCTGGAACTCGTCGCCCACCAGGAACAGGTCGCCGCCGCAGACCAGCTCGACCAGCTCCACCTGCAGGCGGTTCGTGTCCTGGAACTCGTCCACCATCACCTCGGCGAACCGCTCGCGATAGCCGGCCGCCACCTCCGGCTTCGCCCGCAGCAGGTCGCGGGCGACCAGCTCCAAGTCGTCGAAGTCGAGCCGGCCGCGCAGGTCCTTGACCGCCTGGTAATGCCGGTCGAACAGCACCAGCAGCTGCTCGATCAGCGCCAGGTCGGCGGCCGCCTCCCGCTCGGGCGCGTCCTCGGCTGAGTCGGGATCGGGCTCGCGGTGCGGCCGCAGATCGAGCGGCAGGCCCACTCCCCGCAGCCGTCCGTGCAGCTCCGTCACGATCCGGCGCAGGCGGTCCTGGCCGTAGCGCGCCAGCAGGTCGAGCCGGGCCGGGCCCTCGTCCTCGCCAAACGCCTCCACCGTCTGGGCGAAGGCCTCCGACTGCAGGATCCGCATCTCGGTCTCCGAGGCGACCACGAACGAGGGGTCGATCCCGGCCTCCAGCGCATGTGCACGGAGCACCCGTGCGCACAGCCCGTGAATGGTCGAGATCCAGGCCGACTGCACCGCCGCCTCGGCATCAAGCATCTCCAGCTCGCGCAGCCGCACGCGTATCCGGCGCTTCAGCTCGTCGGCCGCGCGCTCGGTGAACGTGATCATCAGTAGGTGGTCGAGCGGCGTGCCCTCCTGCAGCCGGCGGACGACCCGCTCGATCAGCACCGACGTCTTGCCCGTTCCGGCCCCGGCCGAGACGAACACGCGGCCGCGGCGCTCGATCGCCTCGGCCTGCCCGCGGTTCCAGGTGCGGGTCGCGATCATTTGGCCACCCGGCAGATACCGCCGGCCTGGCGCAGGCACCACTCGGGGCAGCTGCCCGAGATCGGATCGTGGTGCACCGCGCCCGAACGGATCCGTGCCACGATGTCGTTGGCGTAGCCGACGGCGCGGTCGACCTGCGCCCAGAACAGCTCAGGCTGCATGCGGTCGTTGGCCATCACGCCGTCCATCTCGCCCTCGACCGCCATCCCGCGCGCCCTGCGCTCGCCGCCCAGCGCGCGGTACAGGCCGGCCACGGGCTCGATCCCGAGCATGTCGCGGGCGACCAAGATGTACAGCGGCAGCTGCAGCTTGCGCTCGGTCTCGATCTGCTTTGCCGAGCGGGCACCCTTGCCGGTCTTGTAGTCCCAGACCGCGCCCCGCGCCGACATGCCGGGGTCGCGGTCGATCCGGTCGATGGTGCCGGACACGGCGAAGCCGTCCAGCCGCAGGCCTTGCTGCAGATCCGGCCGCGAGGTCTTGGTGCCGAACCGCACCTCGTAGTCGCGCGGCACCAGCGGCGAGTCAAAGGTTGCCTCGCTGGCCAGGAAGCCCTCCAGGTCGCGCTCCAGCCGGCGGATCTGGGCCCGGCCGGCCACGCCCGCGGGGATGCGGACCCCGCCCAGCGAGTCCTGCAGGCAGCGGCGCATCAGCTCCACGGCGGCGGGCAGCTCATGCTCGGTCAGGCGCTCGACGCCCAGCTCGCTGGGCATGCGCTCGTGGAACTTGTGCAGCGTGGCGTGTGCGACCGAGCCCGTCTCCTTGGGCCCGAACTGGTAGTCGATCTCGCCCGGCTGCAGGAACCGCTCGACGAACCATGCCGACGAGCACTCCGCGAACTTCTCGAGCTCGGTCACCGAGAACCGCTCCTGCGCGGCCACGGCGGCCAGCACAGTCGCGTTTCGCAGCTGCGGGCGCCGACGGTAGGCGAGGCGAGCTCGCTCCAGCTTGCGCGTCCAGCCGTGGTGGTCGGCGACCGCCGCCGCCCAGTCGGGCCGCGTCCGCAGCTCACGTGCCAGGGCGCGCTGGCGCTCACGCTCGCTGGGGGCCTGCTCCAGTGGATGCGTGAGATCGCCGATGGCGCGGCGGCGGAGATCGACCCCGTCCTCGCCGACCGAGCGCACCACGTCCTCCAGGAACGGCGAGGGCTCGAGCAGGCGGCCGTCCTCGTCGGCGGCCTGGCGGCACAGGAACAGGTGCCGCCAGGGCCGGGTGACGGCGGTGTAGAAGAGGTGCCGATCGCGCTCCAGTGGGTCGAGCCGGCTGACGCCCAGCGCTCCCGCCTCGTCGGCGCTCAGAAACGGGTTCTCGCGCGCAGGCCCGGGCAGGCCGCCCTCCTCCAGGCCCAGCACGAACACTGCCTGGAAGCGGCGCGTGCGCGCGCGTCGCAGATCCAGCGCCTGCACGCGGCCGGCGCCGCCGTTGAAGGGGCGAAACACGGTGCGCTCGAGCTGGCCGGCCACGCCCGCCCGGTCGAGCGGCTCCAGCCCCAGGCCGACCACGCCCGCCAGCTGCTCCAGCGTGCGCAGCGTCGCGCGCAGTGCCGCCGCGTGCGCCTCGCCGGCGCCGTTCAGGCGGTTCGCGGTGAGGCCTGCCGCGGAGGCGCTCATGCGGCGCAGCTGGTCGCCGACGGCGGCGGCCGGATCGCCGGAGGCAGCCAGCCGGTCGGGCGCCGCCAGCAGGCGCGCGTAGTCGAGCTCCTCGAGCAGCCCCTGCACCTCGTCGTGGCGGAGCGCGCCGCGACCGCGCAGCCGGCCCTCGGCGTAATCCACGGTCGGTCGCGGAACGCCGGAGAAGGGCGAGCGCAGGAAACGGAACAGGTCGGCGCGGTCGCCGTCGAACCAGGCGAAGCGCAGCAGGCCCAGCAGCGCCTGGCCGAAGGCCGTCTCCCCCAGCCCCACCTGCGCGTCCACGTCGATCGGCACGCCCAGCGCGACGAAGGCGCTCTCCAGCGCCAGCCGCCAACGGCCGGTGTCGGTGGCGAGCACGGCGATCTGCTCGGCAGCGATGCCCTGGCGGATCAGCGCCAGCGTCTCGAACGCGACCTGGTCGGCGACGCCGCGCACGCCGCAGGCCTCGAGCAGCACGATCGACCCATCCCGCTCGGGCGGCGCCGGCGCATCCCGCTCGTCGAACAGCGTCCGCTCGAGGTGGCGCAGCGCGGGCGAGTCGACGTGGTCGCCCGGCGTCAGCTCGATCAGCTCGTGCGGCCCCTCGGTGAGCGCGGCCACCGCCGGTCGCACGGCCGCCAGCGCCGGGCGGCCCGGCTCGTAGGGCAGCGACACCATCACCGGGCAGCGCGCGGCCAGCGCCCGCAGCGCCGCCAGCTGCACGCCGGACATGTCCTCGAACCCGTAGGCGAACACCGGCGAGCCGTCCCAAGCCTCGAGCCGCGTCTCCAGCAGCTCGGCGGCGCGGCCGTGCCCGCCGGCTCGGTCGCGGATGCCCAGCTCCGCCAGCCGCGCGCGGAAGGCGCCGTGCAGGACGGCCAGCTCGAGGCGGCGGCCCGGCTCTGCGAACGCGGCCAGCCGCCGCTCCAGCAGCTCCGGCGGCGCCGAGCCGGCCAGATCGTTGAACATGTGGCCGAGCCCGTCGACGAACCCGGCGAAGCGGGACGGGGCGGCCAGCTGGTCGAGACCGGCGTCGCGCACCACCTGCTCCAGCACCAGCCGGCGCTGCAGCGTGGCGAGTGCCGCCGACGGCTCGCCACTGCGCTCCAGCACGCGTTCGAACAGGTCCTCGAACGTGCCGATCATGCCGCCCAGCACCGCGCTGCGGCGGGCCAGCAGATCGCGCTCGGCCAGCTCCACGTCGGGGCGGGTCGGCACCACGAGCGTGGGTGCGGCGCCGGCATCGACCTGCTCGGCGAAACGATCGAACAGCTGCGCCACCTTGCCGCAGTTGGCGGGACCAAGCAGGAGCATCAGCGGCATCACTGGATTCTACGTCGCCCCCTCCTCCGGCCGTACGGCTGCTTCGAACGGCGTGGCGGTATCGGTAGAGTGCCGGGTCGATGGCGAGCGACCTGACGGGCAAAGCAGTCGTGCTGGGGCTGGACGGGGCCACCTGGGACCTGATGGTGCCGCTGGCCGAACGCGGCATCATGCCCAACCTGGCGCGGGCGCTGGAGCAGGGGCGGCACGGCCGCCTGCAGTCCTGCCTGCCGCCGTACAGCTCGCCGGCCTGGATGTCGATCTCGACCGGCAAGAACCCGGGCAGCCACGGCATCTTCGACTTCTGGGAGGCGGGCCTGCCGGGCGAGCGGCGGCTGGTCTCGTCGCGGTCGGCCAAGGGCAAGAAGCTGTGGGAGCTGGTGGACGCGGCCGGCCGCGTGGCGCACGTGGTGGCGGTGCCGGTCTCGTATCCGCCGCCGCAGCTCGAGCGCGGGACGTTCGTGTGCGGCATGTTCACGCCCGGGGAGTCGGTCGACTACACCTGGCCGCCGGAGCTGAAGGCCGAGCTGAAGGCGCTGCCCGGCGGCTACCGCGCCGATCCCTACGCCGACGGCCTGCAGGGGGCGCCCTTCATCGAGCAGACGCACTTCGTGATCCGCCAGCAGGAGTTGGCCACGAGCCACCTGCTGGAGAAGGGCGACTGGGACCTGCTGTTCTCGGTGATCCAGGCGCCGGATCCGATCCAGCACAAGTTCTGGAACGTGCTCGACCCCACCGATCCGCGCTACGACGCCGCCAAGGCACGCGAGCACCTCCCGGCGCTGGAGGAGTCCTACCGGCGCTGCGACGAGGTGATCGGCGACCGGCTGGCGATGGCCGAGCGGGGCGCGTTCGTGATGGTCGTCAGCGACCACGGCTTCGGGCGCTACGAGAAGAACTTCTACCTGAACGCCGTGCTCGAGCAGCACGGGCTGCTGTTCCGTCAGAAGAGCGCCAAGAAGGTGGCGTCGAAGCGCCTCTCGACGCGGTCGGTGATCGACACCCTGCGCAGGATCGACCTGATCGGTCTCGAGGGACGCGTGCCGCACCGGTTCCGCGAGCGGCTGGCGCGCGGCATCGACTCGGCGCTGTCGGTGCCGATCGACCAGGACCGGACGCTGGCGTACGCGGCCGCGCGCTCGGCCGAGAGCGTGTTCATCTCGGCGCACGTGCCGGACGACCAGCGCGACGCGGTGGCGGCGCGCGTGATCGAGGCGCTGGAATCGGCCCGCGACCCGGACACCGGCGAGCCGATCATCGTGCAGGCGCTGCGCCGCGAGGACGTGTACGACGGCAGCGAGCTCGACCGCATCCCCGACATCCTGATCGACTTCGGCGAGCACCCCTACGTGGCGTCCGACCGACTCGCGGCCCGCTCGATCGTGGAGCGGCTGCCGGCGTCGGGCGGCGGCGGGCGGCACCGGCGCTACGGGATCCTGCTCGCGCTGGGCCCGGGGGTAACCGCGGGCGAGATCGAGGGCGCGAATATCGTCGACCTGGCCCCAACCGCGCTGCACGCGATGGGGCTGCCCGTGCCGGACGACATGGACGGGCGCGTGCTGACCGAGCTGTTCACGGACGGCCGGCAGGTGCAGACGGCGGACGCGGCCGGCAGCGAGACCTCAGAGGTGGTCTACACCCCAGAGGAGGAGGCCGCGATCCAGGCGTCGCTGGAGAACCTGGGGTACATGTAGCGCCGCCTCACTCCGGCGGCTTGACCTGATCGACCAGCTGGTCGATCGCCGCCGAGTCGGGGTAGGCGTAGTTGATCTTCACGAACGGCTCCCACTTGTCGGGCAGCGCATCCTCGGGGAAGATCGCCTCGACCGGGCACTCCGGCTCGCAGGCACCGCAGTCGATGCACTCCTCGGCGTCGATCACCAGCATCCGGGCCACCTCGTGGATGCAGTCCACAGGGCAGACGTCGATGCAGGACTTGTCCTTGAGGTCGATGCAGGGCTCGGCGATGATGTACGTCACGAAACGGGGCCTCCTGGGCTCCGCCGGATCCTAGCGAACCAGTTCCGACACGAGCTCAGGCAGCCGCTCGCTCAGCACCGAACGCGCCACCACCTTGGCGAAACCGGCCTGGCGGGCCGCTCGCAGCGCCCCCGGGTCGGTGTGCTGGCCGAACCCGAGCACCGGGACCCCGGGGAAGCGGGCGATCACGGCGGCCGGGTCGGTGCGGTTGACGTCGGCGATCACCAGGTCGGGGGGCGGGCCTCCCGGCTTGGCGATCACCTCGTGCCCGCTGGCGAGCAGCATGGCGTCGATCTTGCCCCGGAAGAACAGATCCACCCCGGCCAGCTGGACGACGCTCACAGCGACTCCGAGATGTGGTTGACCCAGCCGTTCAGCACGAAGGTGCGGTCGAAGAACACGAGCAGCCCGGCGGCCAGCAGCACCAGCCCGCTGAACGTGCGCACCAGGTCGTACCGGTCGCGCATCAGCCGGAACAGGGCCATCGTATGGCCCAGCGCCACGGCCGCCAGTAGGAACGGCAGCGCCAGTCCGGCCGCGTAGGCCAGGAGCAGCCCGGCGGCGTGCGCGGCCGTGCCGAAGCTGGCCGAGAGGGCCAGCAGCGAGGCCAGCACGGGTGTCACGCAGGGCGTGAAGCAGAGGCCGAACGCTCCGCCCAGGAGCAGCGGCGAACCGGTGCGGCGGGCCGGCTCGACGGCGGGCGCCAGCGTGCGCTCGATGAACGGGATCGGCAGCAGGCCGAGCATGCCCAGGCCCATGGCCACGATCACGATCCCCGACAGCTTGGTCAGCTGCTCGCGGTGGTCGGAGAGCGTCGCGCCGGCCAGGCCGGCGAGCACCCCCAGCGCCACGAACACGAGCGTGAAGCCGGCCACGAACGGCAGCGCTGCGGCCAGCGAGCGGCGCGGGCCGCCCGGGCGGATGCCGATGGACGAGAGGTAGGCGGGCACCAGCGGCAGCACGCAGGGCGTGGCGAAGGAGACGAGGCCCGCGCCGAACGCGACCGCGGCGTCGGTCACGCCTCCTCCCGCGCCAGCTCCGCGTCGATGCGGGCATCCATCTCGGCGTCCGGCGCAGCCGGCGGCGACGGGCCGTCACCCCCGCCACGGCCGCCCGACCAGGCCCGGGCCAGCAGCAGCGCCAGCGCGACGCCGCCGAGCAGCACCGCGGCCGGCACCAGCCACGCCAGCAGGTAGAAGCCGTGCTTGGGCGGTGCGGCCAGCACCTCCTCGCCGAACTGGGCGACCAGGTAATCGCGGGTGTGTGCCTCGGACCAGCCCTGCCGGTGCTTTTCGTCGATCACGGTGCGGATGCGGTTGGCCTCGGCCGACTGGGAGTTGTTCAGCAGCGTGTGGCAGACCGGGCACATCAGCTGGCTCTCGAGGTCGGCCTCCGACCAGGTGGCCTGCGCCGCCAACGCCGGTGTCGCCGTCGCCGCACCCAGCAGGCAGACGAGCACCAGCGCCAGGCGCACTACGCGTTCCCCAGCAGCCGCTTCAGCTGCTGCTCGACGTCGGCGGCCGAGACCTCGCCCGGGAAGTGGTGGATCACGCGACCGCGGCTGTCGATGATGAACGTCTCGGGAAAGCCGGACAGCCCCCAGCGGTGGTAGATGGAGGAGCCGCCGGCGTGCACCAGCGGGTAGGTGAGGTGGTAGCGCCTGGCGAAATCGCGGGCGTCGCCGGTGTCGTCCTGGGAATCGAGGCCGAGGACGGTCATCCGGCCGGCGTACTTCTGGGACAGCTCCTGCAGCGCCGGCGCCTCGGTCTTACAGGGGTCGCACCACGACGCCCAGAAGTTCAGCACGACCGGCTTGCCGCGGAGCGACGAGAGCGTGGTCGTGCCGTGCTCGTTCACGTTCTGCAGCGTGAAGTTCGGCGCCATCGGGTGGCCGCCGTCGGCGACGTCGGCGGCGATCGAGGTCTGGTTGTCGATCACGCTCTTTGCGAACAGCCCGATCAGCGCCGCCAGCAGGATCACGGCGCCGGCCTGGAGTACTCGTCGGATCGGCACGGACACCCGAGCAGCGTATCTGCCGGCCCTCCCCCGCTGCGGCGGCGAGGCACACGTCCGCCCCGCCGCTGCATCCTCGTTCAGCGTACGCCAGATCCGACCGGGTACGAGCGGCTGAACGGCCGCCACGGAACCCGCTCCCAGGAAGTGCCGCGACACATCGGACAGTCCGGCAGCACCTTGTGAACGGTTACCCCGTACCCGCAACCCGCGCAGCGAAACTCGCCCTTCGCGCGCGACCCCGCGCCCCAGCTCGACGCATCAGCTCCCACGTCGAGTCGATCCGTGCTCGCTCCCATCCCGCCACCACCTTGTCCTTCGGGACGGCCGTAAGAGCCGTCGCTTCGTGTAGATTAGCCTTCGCCGGGAGGCACCTCCACAGGAATTTCCCGCGCTCGCAACTTTTGGGTTGTCGACGGTCGCGAACACCCACACGCGGTTGTTAAGGGAGGTCCCATGAGTACCGAAGGTCACGATCCGACAGCTGGCGAGGATGCCGGCCCGGATCCGACGCCGGATCCCGCCCCGACCGAGTCCGCGGCAGCGCCGGAACCGCCGCCGCCTGCCCCTGATCCGACCCCGGAACCGGAACCTGATCCGGCAGCGCCGCCGCCACCGCCGCCGCCTGCGGCGGAGTCCACCGCGACGGCGCCGGGGTCGTCCGCGCCCGCTGCCAGCTTCGACTTCGCGGCCGTACCGCGATCGGTCTGGATCTCGGCGGGAGGCGCGCTGGTTCTGCTGATCAGCGTGTTCTTCAGCTGGTACACGGCCACCGCCAGCGTCTCGGTGCCCGGCGGCGCCAGCATCAGCAGGAGTGCCAGCGGAAGCGGCTGGGACTCCGGCGGCGGCGCGAAGCTGGTGTTCCTGCTTGCCCTGGTGATCCTGGTGGTCTGGGCGGTCGACCTGTTCGCCGATAGCGTCACCCTGCCGTTCCCGGCCTCGATGGTGGCGCTGGTGCTGGGCGCGGCAGCGTTGCTGGTGTGCGTGATCAAGTTCTTCTCGAAGCCGGGCGGCGGCGATGTGTCGTCATTCGGCGGCACGCTTCACTTCTCGGTGTCGGTCGCCTGGGGCCTCTACGTCGCGATTCTGGCGGCGATCGCCGTCGTCGTCGGGGCCTATATGCACATGAACGAGACGAGCTCCTAGCAGCACCAGCAGCCCGGTCGCGACTCCCCCGGCGGCGCCCACGAGGACGTCGCTGGGGTAGTGCACCCCCAGGTACACGCGGGACAGGGCGATCAGCGCGGCCAGACTCACGACCCAGGCGCGGCGGCCCGGGATCACCACCCACAGCACCGTGGCGGCGGCAGCCGCGATCCAGGCGTGGCCGCTGGGCATTGAGGAGGTGTCGGGGAGCGGCACGAGCGGGTGCACGTCCGCGTAGGTCACGCTGGGACGGGCGCGGTCGACGACGTCCTTCATCAGGGTCGACAGCAGCTGCGAGGCGAAGACGGCGGACAGCACGGCCACGGCGGGAGCGATCCGGCGGCGCGCCAGCGACACCCAGAAGGCGATGCCCACGAACACGATGCCGTCGGCGCCGACCGCGGAGGCCAGCTTCATGAGCGGGGTCACGAGCGGCAGATCGAGGCCCGAGAGCCAGGCCACGATGCGATGGTCGAGCGCCTGCATCGGCGGTGACTCTAGTGAGGTCAGTAGACTGGGCGCCGTGACCACCACGAAGGCGACGCTCAAGCCGTACCTGACCGAGATCCGCGACTGGGTCTCGCAGGGGATGACGGACGTGTGGATCGCGCACCGGCTGAACTCGACGCCGGCCAGCATCTCGGCGTTCCGCTCGCAGCACGGGATCCTGCGGCGGGACGTGCTGACCGAGGTGTACGCGGCGGACGCCCCGCCGCCGGTGATCCCGCCGGAGGCCGACGAGCCGGAGCCCGAGGTGAAGCCGCGGCGGCGTTCTCGGGGCGGACGCAAGAAGACCGGCGAGACGGCCGCAGCGGCGCCGGGGGCAGCGGCCGAGCCGGCCGAGGGCAACGGCGAGGGCGGCGCCAAGCGGCGCCGGCGCGGCGGGCGCGGGAGAGGAAAGCGGTTGCCGACGTTCGAGGCCGTGCTCGACACGGGCGATGAGGGGTACGGCTTCTGGATCGACGGGGCCGTGCGCGACGATCCGCTGTTCGCGGAGCACTGGGCCTCGCGGCGCGCAATCGTGGTCAAGATCGAGGCGGATCAGATCGTGATCCGCCCGGCCGAGTCGGAGTAGCCGGGCCTGATGGCTCAGTCGCGGTCGCGGTAGTCCTGCGCGCCGCGGGCGAAGCGGGCGAAGGCGGCGTCGGCGACGATCGTGAGGTCGTGCGCCCAGACGTTGTCGGTGGTGCGGTGGGCGACCAGGCGGGCCCATGCGGCGCTGGTGGCGTACTCGCGGGCGAGGTCCTCCAGGGTGTAGGTCTGGCCGACGCGGCGGGTCAGCTCGGCCACGATCTCGTCGACCACCTCGCGGTAGACGGCCTCGCGCTTGGGCGGCACGTCGAGGTGCTCGAGCTTGCGGCTGCCCTGCTCCCACTCCATCAGGGCGAGGTCGACGGAAGCGTTCACGCGCTGCAGCACCCGTCGGCGGGAAACACGGGCGCGGCCCCGGCCAGCACCGCGTCGCCCAGCAGGTAGCCGGGCTGGGCCAGGGCGAACGCGGCGTGTGCGTGCAGGCACTTGACGGCGCCGTGGCGGGCGGTGCCGCCGATGCCGAGGGCGAGCGACGCGCCGCCGTCGAGCATCACCGGGGCCGGCCGGCGCAGGCTGAGCTGGCGTTGGGCGCCGTCGCGATATGAACGGCCGAAGGCGGCGTCCTCGGCGGCCAGGCGCTGGTAGCGCTCGACGCCGCCGGCATGCTCGAGCGCAGAGACAGCTGCCACGGCGTGCGGGCAGGTCAGGTAGTAGGTGGTCGGAAACGGCGCGCCGCCGGGCAGGTAGGAGTCCTGCTCGACGACCGCCGGCGCGCCGTACGGGCAGCGCGCCGCCACGCCCGCCACGCCTCGCGCCGGCCGGCCCAACTGCCGCTCGATCACCGCCTCGTCGTCCACCCTCTCAGCCTAGCCGCCCCGAGACCGGCCGCGAAACGGCCGGTCTCGGGGCGGGGTCCGGTGTCAAACACCGCCTCGGCGACCGGGGCATTCCGGCACGCAGTTCTGACAGGTGTCACGGCCGCCGTGACCACGATTCATGGAGAACACTGGGCCCGACCAATTATCGGAGTCAAACACCGACTCGGGCTCCGGGGCACTCCGGCGCGCTGTCGGTGCACGTCGCTGCAAAGCTGTGACACGCCGATCAGCCGCACTGGGTGGCCGCGGAGGCCGGGATGTCCCGGATCACGAGCGGGTGCTCGCCGGGGTAGATCCAGCCGCATGCGCGGGCCAGCTCGACGATCCGCGACTTCGTCAGGAGCGCCGCCGCCTCCGACTGCAGCCGGTCATGCTCATGCTGCAGCATCACCACCTGCGTCTGTGAGCGCTGCAGCCGCTCGTCCGACCGCAGGTACTTCTGCACCGGGCTCACGTATAGGGCCGCCATCAGCAGCAGCACCGACGCCGCCGCGACCCTGCGGAACGTGAACGGGCTGCGATCGCGACCCTGCGAAATTACCGGCCCCATCCGCCCCTGCTTCGACCCCGGGCGCCGGATCCCTACTCCAGCGTGTGCACCAGGATGTGGTTCGTCGATCCCGGCAGGTTCAGCCGCGTCCCGCCCGTCAACACGACCCGGTCGCCGGTCACCGCCAGGCCGCTGTCCCTGACCGCGTCCGCGACGCTGCTCCACAGTTGCTCGATCGTCTCCGCGTCATCGATCACGATCGGCACCACCGCCCAGTCCAGCGCCAGCTGCTGCAGCACGTGCTGGTAGGGGCTGGCCGCGACGATCGGCCGGCGCGGCCGGTACCGCGACACCTGCCGCGCCGTGGACCCCGACTGCGTGGGCACCGCGATCACGGGCGCGCCCAGCTCCTCGGCGATGTCGCAGGCTGCGTGCGACAGGATCGTCGCCATCTCGCCGTCGCGCCGCAGCGCGGGGTCGTGGTAGCTGAGCGACGGCTCCACCGCCTTCGCGATCCGGTGCATCATCGCCACCGCCTCCAGCGGGTAGCGGCCCACCGCCGTCTCGCCCGACAGCATCAGCGCCGACGTCCCGTCGAGCACGGCGTTTGCCACGTCCGACGCCTCCGCCCGGGTCGGCTCCGGCTGGTTGATCATCGACTCCAGCATCTGCGTGGCGGTGATCACCGTCTTGCCGGCGTCGCGCGCGGCGCGGATGATCAGCTTCTGCACCAGCGGCACGTCGGCCACCCCGATCTCGACCCCGAGGTCGCCGCGGGCCACCATCACCGCGTCGGATGCCGCCACGATCGCGTCCAGGTCCTCGACCGCCTCGGCCTTCTCGATCTTCGCGATCACCCGCGCGCTCGACCGCTCCGTCGCGATGTGGTCGCGAAGATCGACCAGGTCCCTGGCGCTGCGCACGAACGACAGCGCCACGTAGTCGACCCCGTGGGCCAGCGCGAAGTCGAGGTCGGCCAGGTCCTTCGGGGTTAGCGACGGAATCGGCAGCGGCGTGCCCGGCAGGTTCACACCCTTCCCCGACGAGATCAGCCCGCCCAGCTCGACCAGGCACTCCACCCGGCTGCCGCTCACCGACTCCACGCGCACCCGCACGCGGCCGTCGTCGATCAGCAGCTCCGTGCCCGCCCGCACAACGGTCGCCAGGCCGGGGAAGGTCACCTCCAGGTCTCCGGGCGCGCCCTCGCCCCCCGCCGCCAGCACCAACCGGTCGCCCTGGTTCACAGCCCGCGGCTCGGCCAGCACCCCGATCCTGATCTTCGGCCCCTGCAGGTCGGCGATCACAGCCAGCGGCCGGCCCAGCACCTCCTGCGCCCGCCGCACCGCCTCAATCACCCCGTAGTGATCCTCGTGGCTGCCGTGCGAGAAGTTGAGCCGCGCGGCATCCATCCCCGCCCACGCCAGCCGCTCGACGAACTCGGCGTCGCTCGACGCCGGCCCGATCGTGCAGACGATCTTGGTGCGGCGCGTCAGCCGCGCGCTCATGCCGTCTGCGTGGTAAGCCGGACGAACGCGCCGCGGCCCGGATAGCGGGCCGCCGATCCCAGCTCCTCCTGGATCCGCAGCAGCTGGTTGTACTTGGCGACCCGGTCCGACCGCGACGGCGCGCCGGTCTTGATCTGGCCGCAGTTCGTGGCCACCGCCAGATCGGCGATGGTGACGTCCTCCGTCTCACCGGATCGGTGCGACATCACCACCGCGTACCCGGACGTGTGCGCCAGGCGCACCGCGTCCAGCGTCTCGGAGAGGCTGCCGATCTGGTTGACCTTGACCAGGATCGCATTCGCGGCACCCCGCTCGATGCCCTGGCCGAGCCGCTCCACGCTCGTCACGAACAGGTCGTCCCCGACCAGCTGCACGCGCGCGCTGAGCGCCGCGGTCAGCGCCTGCCAGCCGTCCCAGTCGTCCTCGGCCAGCCCGTCCTCGATCGAGACGATCGGGTAGCGGGTGCACAGATCCTCGTAGTAGCCGACCATCTCGGCCGCATCCAGCACGCGGCCCTCGCCGTCCAGGTGGTAGCGCCCGTCGCGGTAGAACTCGGTCGAGGCCGGGTCGATGGCGATCGCCACCTGGTCACGATGCCCGGCCGCCTCGGCCGCCTCCATGATGGCCGCGATCGCCTCCTCGTTCGAGTCCAGGTTCGGAGCGAACCCGCCCTCGTCGCCGACAGCGGTCACCAGACCTCGGCCGTGCAGGAGCGCCTTCAGCGCGTGGAATGTCTCGGCGCCGACCCGCAGGGCCTCGCCGAACGAGTCCGCTCCCACCGGCACCACCATGAACTCCTGCAGATCGATGTTGTTGTCGGCATGGGCACCACCGTTGATCACGTTCATCATCGGCACCGGCAGCACGTGCGCGTCGGTGCCGCCCACGTAGCGGTACAGCGGCAGCCCGACCTCGTCGGCGCCGGCCTTGGCCACGGCCAGCGACGTCCCCAGGATTGCGTTGGCGCCCAGGTTGCCCTTGTTCGGCGTGCCGTCAAGGTCGCTCAGCACCTGGTCGATGGCGCGCTGATCGAGAGCGTCGGCGCCCTCCAGCTCACTCGCGATGGTGCCGTTGACGTTGCCCACCGCCCGCTCGACGCCCTTGCCGCCCCAGCGCGATCCGTCGCCGTCACGCAGCTCGACGGCCTCGAAAGCGCCGGTCGACGCCCCCGACGGGACGGCTGCGCGCCCGCTGGCGCCGGACTCGAGGATCACCTCGACCTCGACGGTCGGGTTGCCGCGCGAATCGAGGATCTGACGGCCGTAGACGGACAGGATCGAGCTCATAGCGCCCGATGATACCGGCGGCTGCCGCCGGGCCCGCGATGCGTCAGGCCTGCGACGGCCCCAGCGGGATCGCGAAATCGACACGCGCGCCCTTGCCGGGCGACGACGATATGCTGACATCGCCCCCGGCCAGCCGCAGCCGCTCGTGCATCGCGTCCAGGCCCAGGTGCAGCCGCATGCCGCTGCGATCGAGAGCGCGGGTGACGTCGAACCCGCGCCCGTCATCGGCCACGCAGCCGCGCAGCCAGGCCTCGTCGCTCCACAGCCGCACCTCCACCCGGCTTGCCTGCGAGTGCTTGCGAGCGTTCACCAGCGCCTCCTTGACCGTGCGGAACGCGAGGTCCTCCACCAGGTAGCTGAACCTGCCGTCGGGCGCCGCCAGCGCCACCGCGAACCCACCCTCCTGCCCGACCTCGTCGGCGAGGTCGCGTAGTGCGGCGCCGATCCCCTGCGCGTCCAGCAGCGGCGGTCGCAGCTCGAACGTCAGCCGCCGGGCGCGCTCGACCGCCGTTCGCAGCGTTGCTCGGGCGTCCTCGAGGGCGTCGGCCACCCGCTGGTCGGTGCCCACCGCAGCGATCGTCACGCGCTCGACCGCCATCAGCGCGGCCGTCATCACCTGGATGGTGTCGTCGTGCAGCTCTCCCGCGATCTGTGCCCGCGCCGCCGCCTCGGAGTGCAGCATCGCCTCCAGCACCTCATGCCGGGCCAGCTCGCTGCGGCGCAGCGCCTCCTGCGCGCGGTGCCGCTCGGTCGTGTCGAACATCACCCCGTGTCGAGCGGGCCGGATCGCCCGGCCCGCCCCGAAGCAGCGTGGCGCGGTCGTGGAACCAGCGCACCTCGCCGTCGTGGGCGACCAGCCGGTACTCCTCGTCGTAGGGCTCGCCGGTCTCAAGGTGCCGGACGAAGTTGTCGGCCGCGCGCTCGCGATCGTCCTCGTGGAGGGCCGTCCGCCAGTCGTTGAAATCCAGCGCCTGGCCCGGACGACGACCCGAGCAGCCTGTCCATGTGCGACGTCGAGAACACCACGCGCAGCCCCTCCTCGACGATGTAGGGGATGGCCGGGATCTGCTGCACCAGCGTGCGGAAGCGGGTCTCGGCCTGCTCCAGCTCCCTGGTCAAGCGCTCGCGCGAGATCACGGTGGTGAGCAGCCCGGCCAGCTGCTCGGCGCGGGCAAGCTCGGCCTCCTCGAACGGCCGCTGGCCGAGGTAGTAGAGCTCCATCACGTGCGACAGGACGTCGTCCTGGTAGACCCGGATCGTGACGTCGAAGGCGGCGCCGACGCGCTCGAGGAAGGCCGTCACGCCGGGCGTCTCCGGGTCGCCGGCCCGGTACACCGCCACCGCCGAACCCCGGGCCTTTGACCCCGTCGTAGCCGAGCTCATCGGATACCAGCCCCGTACCCGGGCAGCACCTCGGGGTGGTCGAGGCTGCCGTCGGCCGCCAGGACGGTGATCACCTCCGGATCGTTCCGCACCTCGCAGAAGGTGGCGTGGTCGGCATCGAGCACCGCGATCGCGTACTCCAGCAGACCTGCGATCAGCGGCTGTTCGTCAGTCACGCGCCAGATCCCGCTTGGCCAGGCGGTACCACGCGTCCTGGTCGTCCAGGCTGAGCGCGGCGAACTCGAGGCCGTCGGCCAGCGCCAGCTGCTCGGCCCGCTCCACCCGCTCGCGGAATCGCCCCGACGCGGCCCGCAGCGCCAGCTCGGGATCGACGCCGGCCAGACGGGCGACGTTGACACCCGCGAACAGCAGATCGCCCAGCTCATGCACGCACGTGCGCGTCCGGCTCGTGCTCGGCCCGCTGCGGCCCGGCCGCGTCCAGCGCGCTCGCGCAGCTCCCGCAGCTCTTCGGCCAGGTCTCCCCAGGCACCGTCCCAGGCGTGCCAGTCAAACCCGACTGCAGACGCGCGGCGCTGCACCTTGCGCGCGTGCAGCAGCGCCGGCAGCACCGTCGGAACGTCGTGGAAGATGCCGCTGCGGCCCTCCTGGTCGCTCTTGATCTGCTCCCAGTTGCGGCGCACCTGCGCCTGGCGTGTCGGCCACCGTCTCGCCGAACACGTGCGGGTGGCGGCGGATCAGCTTGGCCGTGATCGCACGCGCCGTGGCCGCCCAGTCGCCCTCGTCCTGCTCCGAGAGCAGCAGCGCCAGGAAGGCGGTCTGGAACAGCAGGTCGCCGAGCTCGTCCAGCAGCTTCTCCGGGTCGTCCAGCTGCGCCGCCTCGGCCACCTCGTAGGCCTCCTCCAGCGTGTGCGGCACGATCGTGAGCGCCGTCTGCTCCCGATCCCAGGGGCAGTCGCGGCGCAGCCTGGCGGTCAGGCGCATCAGCGCAATCATGGCGTCGCCGGCCATCAGCGCCGCCAACGCGTCGCCCTCGGGCACGGTCGGCACGTCCGGCGCGGCGGCCTGCAGGCGCACGAACCGCTCCCCCGAAGCCGCCGCAACCGGCGCATCGGCGGCCAGCGCCAGCCCCTGCCGGACCAGCCATCGCGGCCAGCGGCTCGTCCGGCTCGACGCGCACCGGCCCGGCCGTCTCCAGCGCCCGGAAGGACGCAAGAGGGATCAGTTCTGGGTCACCAGGGCCAAGCGCAACAAGGAGCTGCAGCCGGCCCACGCGACTAGCGGCGACGTACCGCCGGAGGTGGAAGCGGTCGGTGCCGGCTTGTACGCGGGTGGCGTACGCGGTCAGCTTCTTCTGCGCGGCCAGCAGCGACTGGATCTTCTTCTGCAGCTTCGGCGTCTCCTGCGCCTGCTCGAGCGTGCGACAGGATCTGGGCCTTCGCGGCGTCGTAGCTCTGCTGGCTGCCCTTGACGGTGTCACCGTCGGCGCGGATCACGAAGTAGCAGTTGGGCTTGCACTTGCCGGCCAGGTTCGATGCCGCGTACGACGAGTCGACCTCGACCGGCGGGCTGATGCCGCCCGTCACCAGCCCGGCGAACACGGCGTTCGCGAAGTTGGTCTCTACCTGGCCCTGCATGGCGGTCAGCGCGCCGCTGGGATTGCTGGCGGCGTCGAGCGAGTACTTCTTGACCTCGGCCGGGAAGCTCGAGCCCTGGATCAACGCCTTGCGCGCGGCGTTCGCATCGGCCTGGTTCTTGGTCAGGATGTAGTGCACCTTGCGGGTGTCGGCCGTGACGTAATGCGACTTGTGGGCGTTGTAGTAGGCCTGTGCCTGGGCGTCGGTCGACCTTGTACTGCGACTTCAGCTTGGCGATGATCTTCGTCTGCAGGAGCTGGGGCCGGATCAACTGCTGCTTCAGATAGTCCTCGGTGATCGCGTACTTCTTGAGGTAGGCCTGGTACTTGGCGGTGTCCGTCCCGAACTGGGCCTGGATCGCCTTCTGCAGCCCGGCGTTGACCTCGCCGTCGGACACCGTCACGCCCAGCTGCTTGGCGATGTTCTCGACCTGCGCGTTCGTGACCATCCGCTGCAGGATCGGGTCGACCACCTGCGTCTTGTAGGTGGCGGTACCGGCCGCGGGGATCTTCTGCTTGGCGACCTTGGCCGAGTGCACCTGGAAGGTGACCAGCTGGTCGAGCTGCTGCTTGGTGATGTGCGTATCGCCGACCACGGCGACGTCGCCGCTCTCCAGCGAGGCGCTCGAACCGCCGCTGCTGCCACCGCCACAGGCCGCGGAAATCGCGACCGCGGTGAGCAGTACAAGGGGGAGAATTATCCGGTAACGACTCATAAAAACACGTTACGCCGCTGTCTGGCGGCGCGATTCGATTATAGCAGCGAGCACCTCCAATCCCTCCCGCATATTGGGTCTGCCGTTGGAATTCGGTTGGAGTTCGAGCTTGCTGGAGACCTCTCGCGCGGCCACGCTGTAGATGGCCTGCGGCACCCGCTGCTTCATCTCGCGCACCTGCGCCGAGTCCATCCGCAGCGGCGAGACTGTCAGCTTCGCGCCGCGCACGACGACCACCTCTGCGCCCAGCTCGCCGGCCAGCATCCGCGCCTCGTGGATGCCGAACAGGTTCTCGACGGGATCGGGCAGCGGGCCGAACCGGTCGGCCACCTCGGCGCGCAGCTCGCGCAGGTCGGAGGCGCTTCCCGGCCAGCGCCAGTCGCCGGTGCAGATCGATCTTGACCGCCTCCAGCGACACGTAGCTGGCCGGCACGTAGGCATCGACCTGGGCGTCCACCCGCACCGGCCGCGGCGGCGGCGCCGGTCGCACCCTGCAGCTCGGCCACCGCCTCGGCCAGCAGCTCGCAGTACAGCTCGAACCCGACCGCGGCCACGTGGCCCGACTGCTCGTCGCCGAGCAGGTTGCCGGCGCCGCGCAGCTCCAGGTCGCGCATCGCGATCCGGTATCCGGAGCCGAGCTCGGTGTAGTCGGCCAGCGTGGACAGCCGGTGCCGGGCCTCCTCGCTGAGCTCGCGCTGGTCGGGGTAGAACAGGTAGGCGTGCGCCGTCACGTCGCTGCGGCCGACGCGGCCGCGGATCTGGTAGAGCTGGGACAGGCCGAGCGTGTCGGCCCGCTCCACCACCAGCGTGTTGGCCTGTGGGATGTCCAGCCCCGACTCGATGATCGTGGTCGAGACCAGCACGTCGTGATCGCCGCGCAGGAAGTGCCAGCATCACCTCCTCCAGCTGCCGCTCCGGCATCTGGCCGTGGGCGACGCCGACGCGCAGCTCGGGCACCCACGAGCGCACCCGCGTCGGCCGCCTCGTCGATCGTCTCGACCCGGTTGTGCAGGTAGAAGGACTGGCCCTCGCGCGGCGTGCTCGCGGCGCAGGGCCGCGGCGACCAGCTCCTCGTCGAACTCGCCGACGTGGGTCTTGATCGGGCGCCGTCCGCGCGGCGGCGTGGTGATGACCGAGATGTCGCGCAGGCCCGACAGCGACATGTGCAGCGTGCGCGGGATCGGCGTGGCCGACATGGCCAGCACGTCCACCTCCAGCCGCAGCTGGCGCAGCAGCTCCTTCTGGGCGACGCCGAAGCGCTGCTCCTCGTCCACCACCACCAGCCCCAGGTTGCCCGGCACGACGTCGCGCGAGAGCACGCGATGGGTGCCGATCAGCACGTCCACCTTGCCCTCGCCGGAACTCGCGCCAGCACCTTCTTCACCTCGGCCGGCGGCCGGAACCGCGAGACCGTCTCGACCTCGACCGGGAAGTCGCGGAAGCGGTCGCGGAAGGTGGCGCCGTGCTGCTGCGCGAGCATGGTCGTCGGCACCAGCACCAGCACCTGGCGGCCGCCCGATGACGCACTTTGATCGCCGCACGCACCGCCACCTCGGTCTTGCCGAAGCCGACGTCGCCGCAGACCAGCCGGTCCATCGGCTGCTCGCGACTCCATGTCCTCGATGACGGCGTCGATGGCGCGCTGCTGGTCGTCGGTCTCCTCGTACGGGAAGCGCTTCCTCCAGCCGCGCCATCCACTCGTCGTCATCGGAGGATCGGCGGCCCTGGTCGCCTGGCGCCGCGCGTACAGCGCCAGCAGCTCGCCGGCCAGCTCGCGCACCGCGTTCCGCGCCCGCGCCTTGAGCGTGTGCCAGGCCTTGCCGCCGAGCTTGGAGAGCGCCGGAGCGCGGCCGTCCGATCCGACGTAGCGGCTGACCTTGGCGAGCTGCTCGTGCGGCACGTACAGCCTGTCGTCGCCGCGGAACTCCAGGTAGAGGTAGTCGCGCGATCACGCCGCCCACCTCGCGCGTGTCGAAGCCGACGAACCGGCCCACGCCGTGGTCCTCGTGCACCACGTAGTCGCCGGCCCGCAGGTCGCCGAACGCGGCCAGCGCGCGGCCCAGCCCGATGGCGCGGCGCGGTCGCGCGGCGGCGGAACAGCTGGCCGAGGGCAGCACCGCCAGCCGCAGCGCACGGCGATCACGACCCCGCCGCCGGATCGATGGCCTGGCAGAACGCCACCCCGGCCTCGTCCGGCCCGGCCGCGTCCCGGCTGCGGCGTCTCGACGTCGATCCGGCTCAGGGCCAGCCGGGTGCGCTCGGCCTCGCCACGGTGCGGGAAGCAGACATCACGCGGTAGCCGGCCCGCACCAGCGCGCGCAGCTCGTTCTCGGCCTCGGCGATGCCGAACGAGGCCAGCGCCGGGCGGCTGCGCCTCGAACGAGATCGGGCTGCCCCAGCGGCAGCTCCTCGAGCGCGCCGCTGCGCTCGACCAGCGCCTCGACCTCCTGCGGCCGCACGTAGCCGCGCGACCGCAGCTGCGGGTCGCGCAGGCGATCGGCCGGCCTCCTCGCTGTGCTCGCGGGCGGCCTCCACGACCTGCTCGGGGTTCCAGACCAGCACCTGGGCGAGTCGCTCCAGCTCCGGCGCCAGCGCCACCAGCCCGGCCGGGATCACCGGCTCGTCCGCCTCGGCGCCCCATTCCTGCTCCAGGTCGCCGGGCTCCGGCCGCGGGATACACGACGGCGCGGTCGAGCTCGTGCAGGGAGCGCTGGGTGAACGGCGAGAAGGCCGACAGGCGCTCGATCTCGTCGCCGAAGAACTCGACCCGGATCGGCTCGCGGCCCGTCGTCGGGAACACGTCGATGATCCCGCCCCGCACGGAGAAGCTGCCGCGCTCCTCGACCGTGCTCGACGCGCTCGTAGCCGGCCGCGGCCAGCAGCTCGACGACCGCGTCGAAGCCCGGCTCGGCGCCGACGGTCGAGCTCCACCACCGCAGGCCGCCGGTCGACCGGCGCGATCCGCTCCACCAGCGCGTCGGCCGAGACCGCCACCAGGCCGCCCTGGGCCAGCACGTCCAGCGCCAGCGCCCGCTCGCCCACCAGGTGCGCGGCCGGCTCGAGGCCGCTGCCGTATGCGGCGCCGCGCGACGGCAGGTAGGCGACCGCGGCTCCCGGCAGGTACGGCGCCGCCGACTCGGCCAGGGCGTCGGGCGGCCTCGTCGTCGTCGACCACCACCACCAGGCCGCGCGGCGCCAGCTGCTCGCGCGTTCGCCACAGCGCCGCCACCAGCAGCGGCAGCATCGGCGGCGAGACGCGGGCGCGGGGCACGCCGCCGGCCGCGATCCGCGCGAACGAGGCGACGTCATCGCTCTCCAGCAGATAGGGCAGAGCCAGCTCCGCGCCGGCGAGCGCGGAGGCGATGTCCGGTGGTCGGTCGAGCGGGTCGGTGCGGTCCACGGCCGTCTCTGATGGTAGTCTGGCCGAGCGTCATCGTCCGGAGGTTCACCGTTGCGCCGTCGCTGCCTCGCCCCGCTCATCGCCCTGGTGCTGCCGCTGCTGCTGCCCGCCGCCACCTGGGCCGCCGACCACGTCTGGCACCGAGAAGCCGGACCGGGCATGACTGGACGCTCGACACCATCTTCGTGGTCGCGCTCGGCATCCCGCTGATCCTGACGATCCTGACGCTCGTCGACATCGCGGTGGGCAAGCACACCAGCAAGCACGAGTAGTGCCGCTCCAGCTGGACGAGCTGTTCGACCTGCTCCGCATCGAGTCGATCTCGAGCGACGGGACAGCATGCGCTGCGAGCTGCGCGCGGCGGCCGACTGGGTGGCGGCGATGGTCGGCGGCGGCACCGACGTCGAGGGCTACGGCAACCCGTTGGTCGACGCGCTGATCCCGGCCTCGGTGGCGGATGCGCCGACCGTGGTGGCCTACGGGCACTACGACGTGCAGGCGCCCGGCGACCTCGGCGCTGTGGACGTCCCCGGCGTTCGACCCGCAGGTGCGCGACGGCTGGCTGTACGCACGCGGGGCGTCCGACGACAAGGGCAACTACTGGGCGCTGCTGCGCGCCGCGCTCGACCTGGCCGAGAGCGGAAGCCTGGGCGTGAACGTGCGAGTGATCGCCGACGGCGAGGAGGAGGTGGGCGGCCACTCGGTGATCGACTACCTGGCCACGCTCGAGGACGACTTCGGCGCGGCGGTCATCTTCGACGGGGCGATGGTCAGCGGCGAGGCGGCCGGCGATGACCACCGCCCTGCGCGGGCTGGTCGGATTTCAGGTGCGGCTGGTGCACCGACCGCAAGGAGCTCCACTCGGGCCTCTACGGCGGCGCGGCCGCAAACGCGGTCCACGACCTGGTGGCGGTGCTGGCGACGCGTCGCCGGCCAGGACCAGGACTTCGCCGACGGCATCGCGCCGGTCACCGACGAGGAGCGCGCGGGCTGGGCCGTCGCTGCCGTCGGGCGCCGAGCTGATGCAGGCCGCCGGCGCGACGCCGGACGACGACCGCGGCCGAGGCCGACTTCTACCACCGCACCTGGGAGCGGCCGTCGCTGACGGTGCACTCGATCGGCGCGGCGATCCGCCGCATGCACAAGACCAGCATCGGCACCGAGGCGCGGCGTCGCTGTCGCTGCGGGTGGCGCCGGGCCAGGAGCCGGCGGCCCTGCACGAGCAGCTCGAGACGCGGCTGCGCGCGGCCTGCCCGGCGCATGCGAGTATCGAGCTGGACGCCTGGCCGACGGGCAGCCCGGCGTACGTTTCGACCGGCCTGACCCCGTGATCGCCAGGCGGCTTCGACGCGATCGAGCGGGCCACCGGCGCGCGCCCGCTGGCGATGCGCAGCGGCGGGTCGATCCCGGTGATGGCCGCGCTGGTGGCGCGGGGCACGCCGACGATCCTGTCCGGCTTCGCGACAGCCGACGACGACATCCACTCACCCAACGAGGAGATGCGGGTGCGGAGCCTGGAGTGGGCGTTCGCGGTCGGGGCGGGAGATCTTCCGGGACTGGAAACGGCGCTGCGCGACGCGGGTAGGGAGTGGACGCCGTCCGTCGAAGGGGTTACGCTTGCGCGCGATGCGAATGACGGCGCGCGGCATGAGCGAATACCAGGTGCGAACGCGGCTGTACGAGCCCCCGGAGACGGTGCGCCGCATGGAGGCGAAGCTGGCGTGCTGGAGGATCTCCAGCGCGCCGCGTCATGCGCGGCGAGGATCTGCGCCGGGCGTTCGAGCAGCGGCTGGACAAGCGCGCGCCCGACGTGGTCGAGGCGCCGGCGCGAGCGCCGCAAGGCCGAGCGCGATCCGCATCGTGGCGTAGGTCACGGCGCCGTCTCCGGCGGGCCAGGCTGAAGCCAGACCGCTGACCGGCTACGCCGTCGAACTCCCATTCCAGGTACGCATGGCCACGTCCACCCCATCCCGCAGCACCGACAGCGTGCAGTCGGCGCCGTCGCGCACCAGGCGGTCGACGTCGGTGCCGGGCGGGAACGGCTGCAGCACCCAGTCGGCCACCGGGCGCGGATCGCCCGCGCTCCGGCCTGCCGATCCCGATCCGCACCCGCAGCGAAGTCCTGCGTGCCGGTGCTCCGCCAGCGAGCGCAGGCCGTTGTGCCCGGCCAGCCCGCCGCCCTGCTTTGCGCGCACGTCGCCCAGCTCCAGGTCGAGCTCGTCGTGGACGACGACCAGCCGCTCGGCGGCAGCTTGTAGAACCGCAGCGCCGGCGTCCACCGAGCGGCCCGACTCGTTCATGAACGTCTCCGGCACGAGCAGCGCCAGCCGCGCGTCGCCGTCGCGCAGCTCGCTGACCCGTCCGTTCCAGCGCGACCGCCAGCTCCCGCCCAGCTCGTCCGCGATCAGCTCGACCGCGCGCCGGCCCAGGTTGTGGCGCGTGTCCCGGTAGCGCGCGCCCGGATTGCCCGAGACCGACCACCAGGCGGGAGAGCGACGGCTCGCGCGATCGGCGAAGCAGGCTCACCCGACGCTACTCGTCGCCTGCGGGTGCCTCCGCCGGAGTCTCGCCGTCCGCGGCCTCGCCCTCGCCGGCCTCCTCGCCCTCGACGCCCTCCTCGCCCTCGACGCCCTCTTCGCCCTCCTCCGGCTCGAGCTCCTCCTCGGCGATGGGGGCAGCTGACGCGTGGCCAGCACGGTGCTCTCGGGGTCGTCCAGGAACGTCACGCCCTCGAGGCCGTCGACGTCGACGAGGCGCAGGGAGCCGCCGATCTCGAGCTCGCTGACGTCCACCACGATCTGCTCCGGGATCGCGGTCGGCAGCACCGAGATGTTCAGCTCATGGGTGGGCTGGCTGAGCACGCCGCCCATGTCGACGCCGTGCGGAATGCCCTCGATGTGGACGCGCACGACCGTGTTGATCGGCTGGTCGAGCCGCACCTCGTGGAAGTCGATGTGGATCACGCGGTCGCGGACCGGGTCGAGCTGCATGTCCTTGATCACGACGGGGTGCGTCTTGCCGGCCCCGTCGATGGTGAGGTCGATGATGCGCGTGGGTGCCGCCCGAACCGGACACGGCCGTGCGCAGGTCGCGCGCACCGACGGCGATCGCCGTGGGCGCCTTCGCTGCCGCTCTTCGACGTGTAGAGGACGCCGGGGATGTCGCCGGCTGTGCCCGCAGCGCCCGCGCAAGCTTCCCGCCGCGCTCCTCCCGCGAGCGCACCTCGTAGTTTTACATCAGCCATCGATCGCTCCCTGGTACCGTGACGAGCCGGCGCCTAGAACAGCTGGTTTCCGCCGTGGAACAGGCCTGACACCGAGTCGTCGTTGAAGACGTTGGAGATGGTATCAGCCAGAATCGGCGCAACCGACAGCACCCGCACCTTGTCGGGCCGCTCGACGGCGTTCGATGGGGATGGTGTCGGTCACCACCACCTGCTTGAAGACGGACGCCTCGAGGGTCTCGAGCGCCGGCCCGGAGAAGACCGCATGGGTGGCGCAGGCGTAGACCTCGGTGGCGCCGTGCTCGATCAGCGCCTCGCCGCCGGCGCAGAGCGTGCCGGCCGTGTCGATGATGTCGTCGATCACGACGCAGACCTTGTCGCGCACGCGGCCGATCACGTTGGTCACCTCGGCCACCTGCTGCTCGGGGCGCTCCTTGGTGATCAGCGCGAAGCCGGAGCCCAGCATCTCGGAGAACTTCTTGGCCAGCTTGGCGCGGCCGGCGTCGCCGGACGACGACCACGATGTCGTCGGGTCGGGACGTCGCCCACCACCAGCTTGAAGTGGTCGGCGAGCAGCGGCACCGAGGTCATGTGGTCGACCGGGATCTTGAAGAAGCCCTGCAGCTGGCCCGCGTGCAGGTCCATCGTCAGCACCCGGTCGGCGCCGGCGGCCTCGATCATGTCGGCCACGAGCTTCGACGTGATCGGCTCGCGCGGCGCGCTCTTCTTGTCCTGCCGCGAGTAGGGGTACCAGGGCATCACGGCGGTGATCCGCTTGGCCGACGCCAGGCGGGCCGCGTTGATCATGATCAGGAGCTCCATCAGCGAGTCGTTGGTCGGCGACGAGCAGGACTGCACGATGAACATGTCGGCGCCGCGGATCGACTCCTCGTAGCGCACGTAGACCTCGCCGTTGGTGAAGGTCTTGAGCGTGGCCCGGCCCAGCTCGATGCCGAGGTGCTCGGCGATCTTGCGCGCCCAGCTCCGGGTTGGAGCGGCCGCTGAACAGCATCAGCCGCTTGTGCGGCGCCCGCTCCATCCAGGTCGCGTGCGGGGAGTCGCTCACCGCCGGGGCGCTGCCCGGAACGGTGGCGAACAGCGGTATCGGCGACTCAACGCTGACGGCGCTTTCGGCGTCCATATCCTTCGATGTTGGTCTGCTTGGCACGGGCCACTCCCAGCGCGTCGGGTGGGATGTCGTTGGTGATGACCGATCCGGCGCCCGTCCAGGCACCGTCACCGATCGTGACCGGGGCGACGAAGACATTATCGAGAGCTGGTGTGGACGTCCCTGCCGATGGTGGTGCGCTGCTTCTCGTTGCCGTCGTAGTTGGCGGTGATCGCGCCCGCCCCGATGTTGCTACCCGGCGCCGACGTCGGCGTCCCCGATGTAGGACAGGTGCGGCACCTTCGCGCCTTCCCCGATCACCGAGTTCTTGATCTCAACGTAGGTGCCCGCCTTGGCGCCGTCCATCAGGGTCGCGCCCGGGCGAAGGTAGCAGAACGGGCCGACCAGGGCATCGTCGCCCGATGGTGGCGTCGACCGCCACGGCGTGCGGGCCCACCTGCGCGCCGGCACCGACGCGGGTGGCGCCGCGCAGCACGGTGAACGGGTGCACGGTCGCATCGGCCTCGATCTCGACCCCGGGCATCGATGAACGTGCTGGCGGGATCGACGATGCGTGACGCCGGCAAGCATGTGGCCGCGGTTGATCCGGGCCCGCAGCTCGGCGTCGGCCTCGGCCAGGTCGACCCGGGTGTTGACGCCCTTGGCCACCAGCGGATCGTCGTGGCGGTGGGCGTGCACGACCTCGCCGTCGCCGGCCAGGATCGCGACGATGTCGGTCAGGTACAGCTCGCCCTGGTCGTTGTGGTCGGTGACCCGGTCGAGCGCCGACCACAGCCGGTCGCTGCGGACGACGTAGTACCCGCCGTTCACCTCGCGCAGCGCGCGCTGGGCGTCATCGGCGTCGCGGAGCTCGACGATCGCCTCCACGGCTCCCCCGCTCCCGCGCGCGATCCGCCCGAAGTCGCCGCCGATCGTCTCGGTGCGGTCGAACGTGAGCAGCGTGGCCGCGGCGCCGGCCTCACGGTGCGCCGCCACCATCGCCAGCAGGGTCTCCGCCTCGACCAGCGGGTGGTCGGCGTTCATGATCAGCACGTCGCCGGCAAAGCCGGACAGCGCCTCGCGGCCGGCCAGGACGGCATCGCCGGTGCCGCGCGCGCTGTGCTGGACGGCGGTCGACGCCCATCCGGGCACGAGCGCGTCCAGCTCCGGCTGATCGGGCGGGACGATCACCACGGCCGGGTCCGCCCCCAGCGGCTCAACCGCAGCCAGCGACCAGCCCAGCAGCGGACGGCCGCAGGCGGTGTGCAGCAGCTTGGGCAGGCGCGACTTCATGCGCGTGCCCTTGCCGGCGGCGAGGACGAGGCAGGCGAGCGGTTGGGTCATTTCACTCAAAAGGGGAGACTGGGGCGCCTGGATTCGAACCAGGGGTCGCGGGACCAAAACCCGCTGCCTTACCACTTGGCCACGCCCCATCGCCGTGCGGTCAGGCAACCACCACGAGTATAGGGGTCGGGATTTCTAGGTGCGTCGCAGATCGCCGAGCAGGACCAGCACCATGATCACGAGCAGGAGCGCCCCCACGATCGCGGCGAAGAAGAACAGCCCGAAGATGGCCGGCACCACGATTCCCGCGACCGCCTGTGACATGGCCACCACCCACAGCGGCCGGCGCGCGGCGGGCGGCACCCGGCGGCGCAGGTAGAGGTACGTCAGCACCGCGAGCACGCCCACCAGCCACATCAGCCTGAAGCCGACGTGCCAGGCGAACGCGGCCTCGACGAATCCGACCACCACGGCGATGCGGATGCTGTTGTCGCGCAGCCAGCGGACCGGGCTGCGCCGCCTCGGCTTCTGCTCGAGGGTGACCTGGTCGCTTGAGAGGTTCCATTCGGCCATGGCCCAATTCTACACGGGCGACGTGGCGATCGAGCCCGGAATCTGCGCCCCCGCCGCCTCGGCGGCGGCGCGGTCACCGAACAGGCCGAACACGGTGGGGCCGCTGCCCGAGACGGCTGCGGTCAGTGCGCCGGCCGCGCGCACGGACGCGAGCGCGTCCGCGATCCCCGGACACAGCTCGATCGCCGCCGGCTCCAGGTCGTTCGCCACCAGCCCGGCGACGTCGGCCGCCGAGCGAACCGTGTGCACGCCCCGGATCAGGTCACCGCGCACGGCCGGATAGACCTCGTTCGGCTGCGCCCGCGCGTAGACGTCGGCCGCCGACAGCCGCTCCTGCGACGGCACCAGCAGCACCCCGAAGCTGCGGGGAAACTCCGGCAGCGGCTGCAGCACGTCCCCGCGGCCCGTGCCCAGCGCCACCTCCAGGCCCGAGAGGAAGAAGGGCACGTCGGAGCCGAGCGATCGGGCGATCGCGTACAGCTCGCCCACCGGCCGGCGTCCGCGCAGCGCGCGCAGCACCGCGGCCGCGTCGGACGAGCCGCCGCCGAGGCCGGCCGCCACCGGGATGCGCTTGTCCAACATCACCCGCCGCGTCTCGCCCAGCGCCTCCAGGGCACGGGTGATCAGCGTGTCCGGGAACCCCTCGACGCTGGTCGCCGGGGCCGGGTGCAGCTCGATCGTGTCGCGCAGGTCGACGGCAACGAACAGCGTGGCGAGCCGGTGGAAGCCGTCGTCGCGGAGCGGGCCCACCCGCAGGCAGAGGTTGATCTTTGCAGGGGCGGTCAGGATCACAGCAGCTCCAGGAACTGCTCCGGCGCCAGCTGCTCGGCCCGCAGCCCGGCCAGGTCCGCGGGCGCCTCCATGCCGGCCAGCCGCAGCGAGTTCCCAAGCCGCTTGCGGCGGTGGGCGAACGCGGCGTGCACCACCTGCGACAGCCGCGGCCAGTCCGGCCCGGCGGCGATCGCGGAGCGCCGTTCGAACGCGACCAGCGCCGAGTCGACGCGCGGCACCGGCGTGAACACGTTGCGCGACACGGGGCGCATCGCCAGCCGCGAGCAGGACAGCTGCACCAGCACGGAGACGGCGCCGTAGGCCTTGCCGGCGGGAGCGGCGAACAGCCGGTCGGCGATCTCGCGCTGCACCATCACGCAGAACCGCTCGCAGACGGGCAGGGCGTCCATGATCACCGGCGTCGCCACGCTGTAGGGCAGGTTGGCGACCATCGCCGCCGGCGTGGGTCGAAGCGACGCGAAGTCGACGCGCATGGCGTCGGCGAACAGCAGCCGCACATTGTCCACGCCGTCCAGCGTGATCGCCAGCGCCGGCTGCAGCCGGCGATCGATCTCGATCGCATGCACGAGCCGGGTGCGCTCCGCCAGCCAGCGCGTCAGCACACCGAGCCCCGGCCCCACCTCCAACACCACGTCGTCGTCGCGCAGCGGCGCAACCGAGCCGATCATACGCAGCACGTTGTCATCGATCAGGAAGTTCTGGCCGAGGTCGCGGTTGGGCGTGATGCCGAGCTCGCGCAGCCGGGCGATGGAGGCCTGCTTGCTCACGGGCGGATCATGCCAGCGCCACCATCGCGACCCCGCCCGCCACCACCGCGGCGCCCAGCACGGTGCGCGGGTCGGGCCTCCGCCACGCCACGGCCGCGGCCAGCAGCGGCGCCACCACGATGCTCGACTCGCGCACCGCCGAGACCGATGCGGCAGGGGCACGCTGCAGTGCCGCCAGCACCAGCGCGTAGGCCGCGAACATGCCGACGCCGGCCACCAGGGCGGAGCGGCCCACGGCCGCACGCAGCGCGGCGGTGCCGTCGCGGGACGCGACCCAGCCCGCATAGGCCAGCGCCGGCCACACCATCACCAGCTCCAGGTAGGGCACGGGCGAGGCGTAGCGGAGCCCGTGCTTGTCGACCAGCGTGTAGCCCGCGATCGACGCGGCCACGGTCAGAGCCAGCAGCACGCCGCGGCGCCCCGCCCGGTTGCGGCTTCTGGACACGATGCCGATCCCGCCCGCGACAAGCAGCACGCCGGTCAGCTGCAGCGGCCCGGTGGCGACGCCGGTCATGATCGCCGCCGCCAGCACCAGCACTGGGGCGGCGCCGCGCGCGATAGGGTAGATCACCGAGACGTCGGCGCGGCGGTAGGCCGCCGCCAGCAACACGATGTAGGCCAGCTCCAGCACGGCCGACGCGGCCGCCCAGGCGGCGACACCCGCCTGCACGTCCCAGGTGGCGACGGCCAGCGGCAGCCCCACCGCGACCGAGGCCAGCATCGCGACGGCGGCGGCCGGCTGGGGGTCGCGGGCGCCCCCCACCAGCACGTTCCAGAGCGCATGCACCAGCGCCGCGGAGAGCGCCAGGGCCAGCGCGTCGGTGCTCACGGCAGCCCGAACACGCGCGCCGCGTTGCGCTCGATCAGCTCGCCCAGGGAGGCGGCGTCCACGCCGCGCAGGCCGGCCAGGAACGCCAGCGTGTGCAGCACGTTGGCCGGCGAGTTGGGGCGGCCGCGGAGCGGCACCGGGGCCAGGAACGGGCTGTCGGTCTCGGCCATCAGGAGGTCGTCCGGCACCTGCGCGGCGGCCTGCTGCAGCTCCACCGCCCTGGGGTACGTGACGTTGCCCGCGAACGACAGCAGGTAGCCTCGCGCCACGGCCTCGTCCAGCCGCTGCGGCGATGAGAAGCAGTGCAGCACCACGGGCACCCGCGCGCCCTCGAGCATCGGGAACGTCTCGTCGTCCGCGTCGCGGGTGTGGATCACGAGCGGCAGGCCCAGCTCGTTTGCCAGCTCGATCTGCGCGGCGAACACGCGGCGCTGGTCTGGGGGCGGGGCGTTGTTGCGGTAGAAGTCGAGCCCGACCTCGCCCAGCGCGACCACCCTGGGACGGGCCAGCAGCGGCCGAACGGCCTCGACGTCGGCCTCCGCGGCCTCATGCGGGTGCCAGCCGACGATCGCCCAGACGCCGGGGTGGCGGGCGGCGAGGTCGACCGCCTGTTCGCGGCCGATCGTGAGGATGCGCTCGACGCCGGCGGCGGACGCCTCGTCCACCGCGGCGTCGGGGCCCTGCTCGCAGCGCTCGAGGTGCGCGTGAGTGTCGATCACGTCTCGACGCGCGGGAACAGCGGCTGGGGCTGGTGCACCTCGCTGCCGGGAGCGAGCGTCCCCAGCGCGGCCCGCTCCCACGTGATGCCGCCGGGGTCGCCGACGGCCGCCAGGATCTTCTCGGCGGAGGCCGGGATGTACGGATACAGCATCACGCCCAGCGACCGCACCGTGTCCGCCAGCGTGTAGAGCGCGTCGTCGAGCGCCCGCACCTGCTCGGGCTCGTCCGACCTGGCCAGCACCCAGGGCTGCTGCTCCTCCACGTAGCGGTTGGCCGAGCGGACCAGCTTCCAGATCTCCTCCAGCGCCCCCGACAGGTCGACGGCGTCCAGCCGCGCGGCCACCGACTCGTGCACCGGTGCGAGCGCGTTTCGGCCGTCCGGCACGCGGCCCTCGCGGTAGCGGACGATCATGGCGGTGGCGCGCGACACCAGGTTGCCGAGGTCGTTCGCGAGCTCGCCCTCGTAGCGGCGGTGCAGGCCCTCCCAGGTGACGTCGCCGTCCTGGCCCCACTGCACCTCGCGCATCAGGTAGAAGCGCAGCGCGTCGGCGCCCAGCAGGTCGATCACCTCGAACGGGTCGATCACGTTGCCGAGCGTCTTGCTCATCTTCTGGCCGCCCGTCGTGAAGTAGCCGTGCACGAACAGGCCGCGGGGCGGCTCGTAGCCGGCCGCCAGCAGCATCGCCGGCCAGATGATGCCGTGCAGCCGTAGGATGTCCTTGGCCATCAGGTGCAGCGAGGTCGGCCAGAACTCGGACGTCACGTCGCGGCCGAGGCCGTACTCCTGGGCGGTGCGGTAGTTGAGCAGCGCGTCCACCCAGACGTAGATGGTCTGGCTCGGCTCCCACGGCACCGGGATCCCCCAGCTGACGGTGGCCCGGGTGAAGGAGACGTCCTCGAGCCCGCCGGCGATCATCGAGCGGGCCTCGTTGTAGCGGGCGCGGGGGCGCACGAAGTCGGGGTTGGCGTCGTACAGCTCCAATAGCCTCGGCGCCCACTTCGAGAGCGGGAAGAACCAGTTCTTCTCCTCCACCCACTCGACCGGGCGGTTGTGGATCGGGCACAGGTTGCCGGGCTGGATGAGGTCGCCCTCGGCGTAGAAGACCTCGCAGGAGCTGCAGTAGAGGCCGGCGTAGGTGCCCTCGTAGAGGTCTCCGTCATCGTACAGGTGCTGGACGAAGTCCTGCACGCGGCGCTCGTGCTCCGGATCGGTGGTGCGGATGAAGAAGTCGTTCGACGACTCCATGGCGGTCGTCAGCCGACGGAAGCGCTCGGACACCTCGTCGCAGAACTGCTTGGGCGGCATGCCGGCGGCCTCGGCGGCGCGGGCCACGTTGCCGCCGTGCTCGTCGGTGCCGGTCAGGAAGAAGACGTCCTCGCCGCGCTGGCGGTGGTGGCGGGCCAGGGCGTCCCCGGCCACTGTCGTGTACGCGTGCCCCAGATGCGGATCCGAGTTGACGTAGTAGATCGGTGTCGTGACAGAGAAGGCCATGGCAGGCGCTGCATCCTACCGGTGTGCCGACCGGCGGCGGAACCGTCGTTGGTCCGTTGTGACCGCCACATGACACCGAATCGTGCAACGAAGCTCACGCGGCGGTGACGATCCCAGCGCCACCCGCAACGGTCACCATCGCGGCGCCGGCACGAACATCACGACCCTCGATCGCCAACCGCACAACCATACGGACTCCATCACGGGCCGGTGACGACCGGTCACGATCCCGTGCGGGACCGCCCACGGCGCCCGATCGGGTGTTTGACTCCGTTAAGAGCGCGGCAGGCGTTGCACAACTGGACAGGCGGCGTGACCCCTGACTGCGAACGCGTGACGAACCCGTCAGGGGCCGGTGAGGCTGGCGTAGATGCGGTTGCGGGGCGCGCCCGTCAGCTGCGATGCCAGCGCGGCCGCGCGCTTCGCACCCACGGCCGCGGTCAGCTCGGCCAGGAGCGCCGGGTCCGGGAGCGCCGGGGCGGCCGGCTCCGCCGCCGCCAGCACCAGCGTCACCTCGCCCTTCGGAGGATCGGCGAAGCGCCCGGCCAGGGATGCGGCGTCGCCGCGCTCGACCTGCTCGTGCAGCTTGGTCAGCTCGCGGCAGACCGCCATCCGCCTGCCGGGGTCGCGTTGCGCCAGACGCGACAGCGTGGCGGGCAGACGGCGCGGGGACTCGAACGCCACGATCGGAAGTCCCGCCGGGTCGAGCCGGTTGAGCAGCGCGGCGAGCGCGCCCGCCGACCGTGGCAGGAAGCCGGCAAACGCGAAGCCGCCACCGGCCATCCCCGAGGCCACCAGCGCCGTGGTCACTGATGATGGGCCGGGCAGCACCACGAGCTCGATGCCGGCCGCGATCGCCTCGGACACGAGCCAGGCGCCCGGATCCGACACGGCCGGGAAGCCCGCATCGGTCAGCAGGCAGATGCGCTGTCCCTCGGCGACGCGCCGCAGCAGCGCCGGCGTCTGGGCACGCTCGTTGTGCTCGTGCAGCGCGATCAGCGGCAGGTCGATGCCATGCCGTTGCAGCAGGGTGCGCGAGTGGCGCGTGTCCTCACATGCGGCCACGTCGGCGCGCCGCAGCTCCTCCAGCGCGCGCAGGGTGATGTCGCCGAGGTTGCCGATCGGCGTCGGGCAGACGACCAGCGCGCCGCCCGGGACCGTCACAGCACCAGCGCGGCCGCGCCCAGCACGCCCGCATCGTTGCCCAGCTCCGCGGCCACGATCCGCGCGCCGGCGGTGGCCTTCAGCACTCGGCGCTCGTACTCCTCGCGTGCAGGAGCCAGCAGCGCCTCACCGGCCGCCGCGACACCGCCGCCGATCACCACCACCTCCGGGTTGAAGATGTTGACCAGGTTCGTGATGCCAACGCCGAGGTGTCGGCCGACGATCGCGAACACCCGCATCGCCTCCTCGTCGCCGGCGCGGGCACGATCGATCATGAACCGCGCGTCCAGGTCCTCACCGGCCGCGCGCGCGGCCGCGAGGCCGCCGTGGGGATGGTCGGACGCGACCTGCTGGGCCGCCGCCATCACGCCCGTGGCCGAGGCCAGCACCTCCAGGCAGCCACGGCTGTTGCAGTGGCCCTGGCAGTGCGGACCGTTCTCGTCGATGGACATGTGCCCGAGCTCGGCACCTGACCCGATCGAGCCGCGGTAGAGCCTGCCGTCCAGCACCAGGCCGCCACCCACGCCCGTGCCCAGCGTCAGCATCACCACGTTGCGGGCGCCCCGTGCGGCGCCGATCCGCCACTCGGCCAGGCAGGCCACGTTGGCGTCGTTGTCGATCTCGACCGGCACGCCCAGCCGCGACGCCATCTCGGCCTTGAAGTCGAGGTCCTCGAGCGGCACGTTGGTCGAGTCCAGCACGCGCCCGTGGCGCTGGTCGATCTGCGACGGCAGGCCGAAGCCGACGGCAGACGGTGCGGTGTCCTTGCTCACCGATTCCACCAGTCGCTCGATCGCGCTCAGCAGCACAGCCTGGCTGCGGAGATCGGTCGGGGCGGCGCTGCGGGAGACGATTTCGAGCCGATCGGACACAAGCGCGGCCTTGATCGAGGTGCCGCCGAGGTCGATTCCGACGGCAGCCGGGGGGGAGGAGTCGGGCATGGCGGTGGCTAACATAACAGCGCCGTGCCCGAGCAACTGAGGTCCAAGCCCTACCGCGTCTACCGCGGCGGGCACGTTCGCAAGGATGACCCCGACGCCGCCCGTTTCGCCTTCGGGGAATCGGGCGTTGCCACGGCCGACCGCCCGGTCACGCCGCCCGGCATGACCCGTCCCGGCATGACCCGCCCCGGCCGCCGCCGCCCCCGCCGTCGCTGCCCGGCCGCCAGGTAGCGACCGTGCCGCCCCGGCGGCGCTTCCGCCCCGGTTGGAAGCGCGGCATCCTGCTCGGCATCGGCGCCATCGTCGTGCTGCTGGTGTTTTGGCTGTACCTCGGCTACCGCTCCTTCTCGAACGAGATCGCCAAGGCCAACGCCCGGCTCGACCACAAGACCGAGAAGGCGTTGACCCCCGCCGGCAACATCCTGCGCAGCCCGCAGGTGACGCTGGTGCTCGGCTCCGACAGCCGCGGCGCCAACAGCACCGCCCGCGCAGACTCGATCGTCCTCATGCGCACCGACCCGGGCAAGCACCTGATCAGCATGCTCTCGATCCCGCGCGACCTCTACGTCAACATCCCCGGCCACGGCCGCACCAAGATCAACGCCGCCTACGCCTACGGCGGCGCACCGCTCCTGATCCGGACGATCAACTCGCTCACAGGCCTGCAGGTGAACCACATCGTGCTCGTCAACTTCGCCGGCTTCAAGGAGCTGATCGACTCGCTGGGCGGCGTCACGCTCTACAACAAGCGCAAGATCGTGTCGTCCCAGCCGTTTGACGGTCACAACTGGGTGTTCCCGAAGGGCACCATCACACTCGACGGCCGCAGGGCGCTGGCCTACTCACGCATCCGCCACACCACCAACCCCCAGGACACCGACATCACCCGCACCGAGCGCCAGCAGCTGGTGATGCAGTCGCTGTCCCACCAGCTGGTGTCGTTCTCGAGCCTGCTGCACCTGCCGTCGATCGGCAGCTCGCTGGCCAAGCCGCTGACCACCGACCTGTCGGCGAACGAGCTGCTCGGCATTGGCTGGGACAAGTTCCGCGCCGGTCGCACCCTGGAGTGCCACGCGGGCGGCCTACCGCAGGTGATCGGCGGCCAGGACGTCCTGCTGTCGGTGCCGCAGAACCGGCAGGTGGTGCAGATGTTCCTGGGCGAGATCGCGCCGATCCCGGCGTCCAAGGGCTCGCTCTACGACCCGGGCTGCCAGGTCAAGTAAGCGGCGCCGGGCCGGTCAGCCCTCGGCGGCCTTGGCCGGCTTCGCGTCCCCGCCGCTCTTGGAGTCGCTGCCCGCGCTCTTCGACCCGCCGCCGCTCTTGGCGCCGTCCGACGACGACTTGGAGTCGGAACCGGAACCGGAACCGGAATCGGCCTTTGCCTCGGCCGACCCGGCGGCCTTCTTGCCGCGCCCGTAGTCGGTCGAGTAGAACCCCGACCCCTTGAAGTGGATGGCGACCGGGTGCAGCACGCGCTGTGCCGGGGCACCGCAGACCTCGCACACCGACACCGCGTCATCCGTGAACTTCTGGATCAGCTCGAAGCGGTGGTCGTTTTCGCAGCGGTACTCGTAGATCGGCATCGTCACACAAATTTACCAGCCACCCGGGACGCTGTTGGCACAGTGCTGCCGGGAGTGCCAACGCCGTCGCACCCGGTAGCATGGCGAATCCGATGAGGATCGCGATCGTCACCGACTTCTACTACCCGACCCTGGGTGGGATCAGCGAGCACGTGGACGGTCAGGCCCGTGCGCTGACCGATCTCGGCCACGAGGTGACCGTCGTCACCGGCCGCAAGCTGGGTGCCCCGCCGGTGCAGGACGACGCGATGGCGGTCCCGAAGCCGACCTTCGAGGTGGCCACCATCGGCACGTCGATCCGCCTGTACGTGCCGGGCTGGGGCAACGGCGCCGAGACCACCCACACCATCGGGCCGCGGCTCGGCCGCCGGCTGGGCGCATTCTTCCGGGGGCGCGGCTTCGACGTGGTGCACGTGCACGCCCCCTACAACCCGCAGATGCCGGCCTGGGCGATCGACAACACCCCCGACGACGCGCTCTCGATCGCCACCTTCCACAGCGTATTTCCGCAGACTCTGGGTATGGATATCCAGGCCGAGCTGATCCGGCCCGCGATCGAGCGGCTGGACGGCCGTGTGTGCGTCAGCGCGGCCTGCATCGGCTCGCTCACCCCCTACTTCCCCTACGCCTACGACGTGATCCCCAACGGCATCGACACCAACCACTTCTCGCCCGACGCAGAGCCGGTGGCTGAGCTGATGGGCGACCACCGCTCGATCGGGTTCGTGGGCCGGTTCGATCCCCGCAACGGGCTGGACACGATGATCCAGGCCCACCAGCTGCTGTTCGCCGAGCGGGGGCCGGCGGTGCGCCTGATCGTGGTCGGCGACGGCCCGCTGCGCCCGTACTACGAGCGCATGGTCAGCGACGCCGCGCGGCCCTACGTGCACTTCGCAGGCCGCCTCAACCGCAGCCGCCCCAACTACCTGGTCACCGGCGACGTGTTCTGCACGCCGTGCGATCGCGCCTCGTTCGGGATGGTGCTGCTGGAGGCGATGAGCTGCGGCCGGGCGGTGGCGGCCAGCCGCATCAGCGGCTTCCAGCTGCTGATGGAGGACGGGCGCCAGGGCTTCCTGGTGCACCCGGCCAAGTCGCCGGAGCGGTTCGCCGCGGCGCTGGCGCGGCTGCTGGACGACGACGCTGGGCGGGAGCGGATGGCCGCCGAGGGCCGCAGGACAGCGCTCGAGCGCTACGCCTGGCCACAGATCGGCGCGCAGCTCGAGAACTACTATGCCGATCTGACGGCAGGACGACGACCGGCATGGGCAAGCGCCAGGTCATCAGCCTCTTCGTAGCGCTCGCCGCCGTCTGGCTGACGGGCGCGGCGGTGCTGGCGGTGGCCCTCGGCGGGCTGTTCGGCGATCTGGTGTTCGCCGCGGCGGTGCTGACGGCGCTGGTGCTGGCATGGGCGGCGTTCACGCCCAACAACCCGCTGTTCGGCCGCGTCATCGGCGGTGGCCGGGTGCTGGCCCCGAAGGCGGCGATCACCTTCGACGACGGGCCCAGCGCCGAGTTCACGCCGCCGATCCTGGACGCGCTGGCGGAGGCCGGCGTGCGCGCCACCTTCTTCGCGCTGGGGCGCCAGGTGCGCGCGCACCCCGAGATCGCCCGCCGGATCGTGGCCGAGGGCCACGAGCTGGCCAGCCACGGAGACGACCACCGGCTGCTCACCTTCGAGGGGCCGACCGGGATCGCCCACCAACTGCGCGCGCTGGACGAGGCTGTGATTGGTGCGACCGGCGCCGCCCCGGCGCCGCTGTTCCGCGCCCCTCACGGCTTTCGCAGCCCCTTCCTGGTACCGGTCGCGCGCCGCCTCGGCTACCGCGTGGTGGGCTGGACGGCGGGCGTCTGGGACACGGCCAAGCCCGGCATCGAGCGGATCGTCGACCGCAGCGTGTCTCGGCTCTATCCCGGAGCGATCCTGCTCCTACACGACGCCGACGGCTCCGGCAACGGCGACGACCGGTCGCAGACGGTGGAGGCGCTGCCGCTGATCCTCGAGGCCGGCAAGGAGCAGGGCATCCAGTTCGTGACCATCTCCGAGCTGGCCGGAGAGCTGCGCCCGCACCGGCGCATGGCGCTGAGGGCGATGCTCGTGGCCGCGGCCGTAGTCTGCGGCGTGCTGATCCTGTCCACCAAGCTCGACCTGAAGGCATTGGGCGGCGTGATCACCGACGCCAGTCCCACGCTCGTGTTCGCGGCGCTGGCCGCAAACCTGGTGTCGGTGGCCGCCAAGGGCCTCACCTGGAAGGCCTCGCTGGACGCGGTCGAGGGCATCCCCGGAGCCGATGGAGAGCCCGACGGCCGCTTGAACGTGCACTTCTCAGAGGTGGTGCCGGCCATCTTCATCGGCTTCCTGCTGAACACGGTGCTGTTCGCGCGACTGGGCGAGGTGGCGCGGATCTCGGTGCTGCGACGCAAGCTGAGCGCGCGCGGCGTCGAGGTGCCGCTGCCGACCATGGTCGGCACCCTGGTCACCGAGCAGCTGCTGTCGGGGGTGACGCTGATCGCCGTCCTGGTGGGCGTCACGGTCTTCGTGTCGGTGCCCGGTTGGGCGGTGAACCTGCTGCTGGTGCTGATCGGCGTGGTGCTGGTGATCGCCGTGGCTGCGTGTGCGATCGAGGTGTGGGCGCGCTACCGGCGCGGCAACGTGCCGACGGAGTCAGCCATCGTCGAGCGCTGGTGGCACCTGCTCGGTATCAGCCTGGGCGCACTGCCAATGGCCCTGCGCCAAGGCCAGGCGCTGTTCCGGCGGCCGCGGCTGCTGCTGTGGGCGCTGTTCACGTCGACCCTGTCGTGGCTGGCGCAGATGGTCGGCATCCTGTGGGCGCTCGAGGCCTACGGCATCGAGAAGGGCATCGGGGCGGCGGCGCTGGTGTTCCTGGCATCGAACCTGGTCGGCCTGTTCCCGATCGTGCCGGGCAACCTGGTCGTGTTCCAGGGCGCCACGTACACCGCGCTGCAGGTTTACAACGTGCCCACCAACCTCGCCATCACGTTCTCGATCGGCCTGCAGCTGATCGAGGCGGTGCTGGGCGTCGGCATCGGCTTCTTCTTCCTCAGCTACGAGGGCCTGTCGGTGGGCGAGCTGCGGGCCGAGGCCGAGGCCTCCAACAGGGTCAAAGAGCCGTCGTAGAGGGCGCGGCCGATCACTGCGCAGTCGGCACCGGCTGCGGCCACGGCGGCCACGTCGACCGCCGACCCGATCCCGCCGGCGGCCATCAGCAGGCCCGGCACGCGTGGCCGCAGGCGCGTCAGCAGGGCGGTGTCGGGCCCGTCACCGGTTCCGTCCCGCTCGATCGCGGTGACCAGGAAGTCGCGCACGCCGGCCTCGGCCAGCGACCGCACGAAGGTCTCGGCCGCGACCCCGGTGTCCTCCAGCCAGCCCGCCGCCCGCACCGTTCCCTCGCGTACGTCGGCGGCCACCGCCACGCGGGCGGTGTCACGGGCCAGCCGCCCGACAAGCTGCGGCTGCGCCGCCGCCAGCGTGCCCACCAGCACGCGCGCCACCCCCAGTTCGAGCGCATCCAGGATCGCGCGCTCGTCGCGGATGCCACCCCCCACCTGGACGGCCATGCCGGAGCCGCCCACCAGCCGCCGGATCGCCTCGCCGTGGGCGAGCGGGCGCACGCCGTCGCGGGCGGCGGAAAGGTCGATCACGTGCAGCAGGGTCGCGCCCTGCTCGGCGTAGGTGGCCGCCACCCGGTCAGGTTCGACGGCGTACTCCGTCACCTGGTCGTAGCGCCCCTGACGAAGCCGCACCACCTGACCGTCCAGCAGGTCGATCGCCGGCACCACGCGGACCGCCGTGCCGTTATCGCGGTTTAGCATGCTAAAATGCTAGCACGATGGCAGAAGACTGGCGGGACTCGAACATCGACGAACTCTGCGACGCGCTGCTGGTGCTGCGCACGCGCGACGAGGCGGCGGCGTTCCTGCGCGACATCTGCTCCCTGCACGAGCTCGAGTCGCTGTCTCACCGCTGGCAGGCGGCGCGCCTGGTGTACGCCGGGACGCCCTACGCCCGCGTGGCATCGCAGCTGCACGCGTCCACCGCGACCGTCACCCGGGTCGCGCACTGGCTGAACCACGGCGAGGGCGGCTACCGGCTGGTGCTGGAACGCATGGGAACGCGGCGATGAGCCGGCCGTTCCGTC
Organism: uncultured Actinomycetes bacterium; assembly: GCA_963737445.1. Taxonomy (GTDB): domain Bacteria; phylum Actinomycetota; class Thermoleophilia; order Gaiellales; family JAICJC01; genus JAICYJ01. The sequence goes on from CAVTSO010000019.1 coordinate 398,534, forward strand.
TGGCGCTGCCCTCGAAAGGCCGCATGCACGCCCCCGCCGTCGAGCTGGCGCGCGCCGCCGGCGTCGAGGTCGAGGTGAACGGCCGCGCCCTCTACCAGCACTGCTCGCAGTGGGACATCGAGGTGCTGTTCGCGCGCTCTGACGACATCCCAGCGTGGGCGGCGGACGGCGCTGTCGAGACGGCCGTGGCCGGACGCAACCAGCTGATCGAGTCGGGCACGCACGCTCTGGAGCTGCTGCCGCTGGGCTTCGGCCACTGCCGGCTGGAGCTCGCGGTCGCCAACGCCTCGCCGGTGCAACGGGCGCGCGACCTGGACGGCTGCCGGGTGGCCACCGCCTACCCCTCGACGACGCGCCGCTTCTTCGCCGATGCGGGCGTCGATGTGCAGGTGGTCGCGATCCACGGCTCGGTCGAGCTGGCGCCGCGCCTGGACGCGGCCGAGGCCGTCTGCGACCTGGTGTCCAGCGGCGAGACGCTGCGCCAGAACGGGCTGCGCGCGGTCGACACGGTGCTCGAGTCGGAGGCCGTGCTGCTGGCCCGGCCCGGCCTCGACGAGCGCCAGCAGGCGATCGCACGGTCGCTGGCGACGGTGATGCAGAGCGTGATCGCCGCCCGCGGCAAGCGCTACCTGATGCTGAACGCGCCGGACAGCGCGCTGCAGGTCGTGATCGACCTGCTGCCGGGTCTGGAGTCGCCGACGGTGCTGCCGCTGGCGCGCACGGGTATGCACGCGGTGCACGCCGTGGTCGACCACCAGCAGGTGGTGGAGCTGCTGGGGCCGCTGCGCGGAGCCGGCGCCTCCAGCATCCTCGTCCTGCCGATCGAGAACCTCGTCCCGTGATGATCAGGGAGGATCTGGCAGACATCGAGCCGTACCGCTGGCAGGAGGGCTGGGAGCAGCGGATCCTGCCGGGCACTCCGGTGATCCGGCTCGACCAGAACACCCAGCCGCGGCCGCCTGCGTGGTACGCGGGCTCGGCGGCCTGGCTGGCGAGCGTTGCGGTCAACCGCTATCCCGACTCGAGCTACCTGCGGCTGCGCGAGGCGATCTCGGAGTACACGGGCTTTCCGGCCGACCAGATCGTGGCCACGGCCGGCGCCGACGAGGGGCTCACCCTGTGCGCGCTCCTGGCGCTGTCACGCGGCGACACGGCGTACGCGCGGCAGCCCTGCTACGGCCTCTTCGAGGGCGCCACCGCGCTGGCCGGCGGCGTGCTCGCCGATCGGCCCGATGGCGTACGCCTGACCTGGGTCTGCTCGCCCCACAACCCCACCGGCGAGGACTCGCCGGGCGACGTGCCCGACCGAGGCGGCGGTCTGGTCGTGATCGACCAGGCCTACATCGAGTTCGGCGGAACCGACTTGTCGGGACTGGTGCGCGAGCGCGACGACGTGGTGGTCGTGCGCACGCTGTCGAAGGCGTTCGCCCTGGCCGGCGCCCGCGTCGGCTACCTGCTGGCTCCGCCTGTGATCGCGCGCAAGCTCGAGGCGATCCGGCCTCCCGGGAGCATCTCCAGCTTCTCCGACGCTCTGGCCGTACGGGCCCTGACCGAGGATCGCGGCCTGATGGCGGCCGACGTGGCAGAGACGGTCGCCGAGCGGGAGCGGATGCGCCTGGCGCTGTCCGACCTGGGCTGGCAGATCTCCCCGTCGTCCGCGAACTTCCTGTTCGCCGACCTGGGAGAGCCGATCGAGCCGTGGATCTCGCGCCTGCTGAGCGCGGGGATCGTCGTCCGCACGTTCGACGCGCTGCCCACCTGCCTGCGGATCACGATCGGCACCCCGGCTCAGAACGACCAGGTGCTGGAGGCGCTGGGCCTGGGGGCGCCGGCACCGGCGGCGGCCGACGCCCGCACGGGGCGGGTGGAGCGGTCGACCCGAGAGACCCGCATCGAGGTCGAGTGGTCGCTGGACGGCGGCGGCCGCAGCCAGATCGCGACCGGGATCGGGTTCCTCGACCACATGCTGACGGCGCTCGCCTTCCACTCACTCACCGACTTGCGGCTCAGCTGCCTCGGCGACCTGTGGGTGGACGAGCACCACACCGTCGAGGACGTCGCGATCGCCCTGGGAACGGCGCTCGACCGCGCGCTCGGCGATCGGGCTGGGATCGTGCGCTACGGCAACGCGCGGGCGCCGCTGGACGAGGCGCTCTGCCACGCGACGGTCGACCTGGGCGGGCGCGGGCACGCCGCCGTCGACCTGCCGCTGCGCGACGTGCGCGTGGGCGGTCTGCCGGCCACCCTGGTGCCGCACTTCTTCGACTCGCTGTCACGAGCCGGACGCCTGGCGATCCACCTCCAGGGGCACGGGGACGACGACCACCACCTGGTCGAGGCGGCCTTCAAGGCCCTCGCGCTGGCGCTGCGCCAGGCGGTTGCGGTCGACCCCGGTCGAGCCGGGTCGCTGCCGAGCACGAAGGGGGCGATCTGACAACGGTCACGCTGATCGACTACGGCGCCGGCAACCTACGCTCCCTGCGGGCCGCGTTCGAGCGGCTGGGGGCGACGGTGCACGTGAGCGGCGACCCCGAAGTGGTGGCGGACGCCGAGCGGCTGGTGCTGCCCGGCGTCGGCGCGGCGGCGCCGGCGATGACGGCGCTGCGGAGCCGCGGGCTCGACCGCGCTCTGGCCGCGTCGGCCGCGCCGCTGATGGGCGTCTGCTTGGGCATGCAGCTCCTGTTCGGCCACAGCGACGAGGGCGATGTCGGCTGCCTGGGCCTGCTGGACGGGAACGTGATCGCGATCGACTGGGCTGAGCGGGTGCCGCACATGGGGTGGAACGACGTGGTCGGAGACGGGCCGCCGGCGGTCTGCTACTTCGCGCACTCGTTCGCCGTCGACTGTGACGATCGGCTGGTGGCGGCCCGCACCGCGATCGACGGCCGCCAGGTGCCGACGGTCGTTCGATCGGGCCGGCTCAGCGGCGTCCAGTTCCACCCCGAGAAGAGCGCGTCCGACGGTCGCCGGATGCTGGAGCGGTGGCTTGCTACGTAAGCGCGTGATCCCCTGCCTCGACGTCCGCGGCGGCCGGCTGGTAAAGGGCATCAACTTCGAGTCGCTGCGCGACTGCGGCGACCCGGTCGACGCGGCGACGCGCTACGCCGCGGACGGCGCCGACGAGATCGTGTGGCTGAACATCGCCGCAGGCGAGGAGAGTTGGACCGCGCTCCTGCACGCGGTCGAGCGGGCGGCCGAGACGGTCGACGTGCCCCTCTGCGTCGGCGGCGGCGTGTCCGGGTCGGCCCAGGGCCGCGAGCTGCTGCTGGCCGGCGCCGACAAGATCAGCGTCAACACCGCCCCCATTGACCGGCCCGCGCTGATCGCCGAGCTGGCCGACCGCTTCGGCAGCCAGTGCGTGGTGGTGGCAATCGACGCCGCCCGCCGCAACGGCGGCTGGCAGGCCCACGCCGGCGGCGGCCGCCGCCCCACGGGCCGCGACGCGGTGGCCTGGGCACGGGAGGCGGCCGAGCTGGGCGCAGGCGAGCTGCTGGTGACGAGCATCGACAGCGACGGCACACACCGGGGCTACGACCTGGAGCTGCTGCGGGCGATCTGCGGGTCGGTGCGGGTGCCCGTGATCGCCTCCGGCGGTGCCGGTCAGCCGGCCGACATCACGGCGGCGCTCGAGACCGGCGCCTCCGCGGCGCTGGCGGCATCGATCTTCCACGACGGCACGTATCCGATCCACCAGGTGAAACGGGAGGTGGCGGCGTGCGGCCTGCCGATCAGGATCTGAACCTCGAGCCCGGGCAGCTGGTCACCTGCGTCGTCCAGGACGCCGGCAGCGGCGACGTGCTGATGGTGGCGTGGGCCGACCAGGAGGCGCTGGACGCGACCCGCGAGACCGGCCTCGCGCACTTCCACTCGCGATCGCGCAACCGGCTCTGGAAGAAGGGCGAGTCGTCCGGAAACACGATGGCGGTGGAGTCGATCACACCCGACTGCGACGGTGACACGCTGCTCATGCGCGTGCACCCGGCCGGGCCCGCCTGCCACACCGGCGAGCAGACCTGCTTCGGGCCGCGCCGGTTCGACCCACGGCCGGCCGTGCTGTCGGAGCTGGCCGCCGTGATCGAGTCGCGCCGCGGCGAGAACGGGGACAGCTACGTGGCCGGAATGCTGGGATCGGCGCGGGAGGCGCCCCAGCGCAAGGTCGGCGAGGAGGCCGTCGAGGTGCTGCTGGCCGAGGCCGGCAGCCCGGAGCTGGTGGCCGAGGTCGCCGACCTCTGGTTCCACTCGATGCTGCTGCTGGCGCGGGACGGGATCGACCCGCTGGCGCCGCTCGAGGTGCTGCGGCAGCGGCGCTCGTAGAGGCGATCTAGAGTCTCCGCTGTGCTGATGCGGCTGACCGCCTTGCTTGCGATCGTGCTCGCGACCACCGCCTGTAGCGGCGGCTCCTCCGGCGCCACCTCCGCCGGCAGCGGACCGTCGGCGCCCACGGCCACCGTGCTGCCCGCCTCGGGCACGGTCAAGCTGTCGGACGGCATCACCTACACGGTGGCCGCGCCCGGCACCACGCTTCGGCTGGACAACCTGGAGCTGCGCATCATGGGTCTGCGCTGGGAGAAGCACGTGCCCGTCACGGTGACGCCGCCGGGCACGCGCATCTTCGCCGTGTTCACCGTTGCCATTACAAACAACAGCAACCAGACCGCGACCGTCGAGCCAACGCAGATGTGGCTGCGCACCACGCTCAACCACACCTTCCTTGCTGCCGCCGGCGCCAACACGCCGCGCCCGCTGATCGGCCGGCAGCTGCGGGAGGGCGAGCGCGCCGTCGGCACGCTGGCCTTCCCGCTGCCCGGCAGGCAGCCGGGCGGGTTGCTCGTCTACCGGTTCGGCGACACCCCAGCCGGCGCCCGTCACGTCGGGATCGCCCGCTACCGCTGATGTCGCTCGACGAGTACCGCCGCAAGCGACGGCCGGGGCGGACGCCCGAGCCGGCGGGTGGCGAGGCGCAGCCGGCCGAGGGCGGGCTGCCGGTGTTCGTCGTGCAGCGACACGACGCGCGGCGCCTGCACTACGACCTGCGGCTGGAGATGAACGGGGTGCTGGCCAGCTGGGCGCTGCCCAAGGGCCTGCCGCTCGAGGTCGGCGAGCGCTACCTGGCCGTGCACACCGAGGACCACCCGATGCAGTACGCCACCTTCTCCGGCGTGATCCCCAAGGGCCAGTACGGCGCCGGCACGATGGAGATCTGGGACCATGGCAGCTACGAGCTGGTCGAGCGCAAGCGCGACGGCGGGCTCACGGTACGGCTGGCCGGGGAGCGCCTGCAGGGGCTGTGGACGCTGGTGCCGGCCCACATGGGCGGCGACGAGAAGAACTGGCTCGTGATCAAGAAGCGCGACTCGCCGGAGCAGGTGGCCCGGGCGGCGCCGGCCGGCTACGCGCCGATGCTGGCGACCCCCGCCGACCGGCTGCCCGGACGCGGGCGCTGGCTGCATGAGGTGAAGTGGGACGGATACCGGGTGGTGGCGCGTCTCGAGGGCGGCGTCGCCTCGCTCACCAGCCGGCGCGGCGTCGACATGGGCATGCGTTTCGCCGCCGTGGCGCGGGCGCTGCCCCACGCGCTGCGCACATCCGACTGCGTGGTCGACGGCGAGCTGTGCATGCTGGACGAGGACGGCCGGCCCAGCTTCTCGCTGATGCAGCGGGGGGAGGGTTCGCCCGCGTACTACCTGTTCGACCTGCTCGAGCTGGAGCGGCGGCCGCTGATCGACCAGCCCCTGGAACAGCGTCGCGAGCAGCTGGCCGAGCTGCTGGTGGAGGGAAACCCGCTGGTGCGGCTGTCGGCTGGGTTCGAGGATGGGGCGGCGCTGCTGAAGGCCGTGGTCGCGCAGAACCTGGAGGGCGTGGTGGCCAAGCGGCTAGGCTCGCCGTATCGGCCGGGCCGACGGACGGCGGACTGGGTGAAGGTGAAGACGCGACAGGATGGTGAGTTTCTGGTCCTTGGCTGGACGGCAGGCCAGGGGTCACGCGAGCCGCTGGGCGCGCTGGTGCTGGGCGAGGGCGAGGGCGAGGGCAAGGACCTGGCCTGGGTCGGCAACGTCGGCAGCGGCCTGGACGACCGCAGCATCGGCGAGCTGCTGCGCCGGATGGAGCCCTTGCGGGTGGCCAGGCCGCCGCTCGATCCGGTGCCGAAGATGCCCAAGACGCCGGCCCGGCTGGTGACGTGGATCGAGCCGCGGCTGGCCGTGAAGGTGCAGTTCACGGAGCGCACGCGCGACGGCCGGCTGCGCGCCCCGGTGTTCCTGGGGATGGCCGAGGAGCGCGCGCCGCGGCGCCGCTCACGGGTCACGCTCTCGAACCCGGACAAGGTGTTCTTCCCCGACGAGGGGATCACGAAGGGCGACCTGTTCGCCTACTACGAGGCCGTTTCGGAGGTGGTGGTGCCGCACCTGCACGACCGGCCGTTCACGATGCTGCGGTACCCCGACGGCATCAAGGGCAAGAGCTTCTTCCAGAAGGACGCTCCCAGCCACCTGCCCTCGTGGGTGCGCACCTACACCCACGACGGGATCCGCTACATCCTGGTCAACGACGCGGACACGCTGGCCTGGGTGGTGAACATGGGCTGCATCGACCTGCACCCGTGGCTGGCCCGCCGCGACCGGCCCGACCGGCCCGACCTGGTGATGTTCGACCTCGACCCGGCCGAGGGCGTGCCGTACTCGACCGTGGTCGAGGTGGCGCTGTTGGTGCGCCAGGCGCTGGCGGCGCTGAAGCTCGAGGGCGTCCCCCGCACCAGCGGCGGCAAGGGCATGCACATCCTGGTGCCGATCGAGCGGCGCACCGACCAGTCCGGCGCGCGCGCGTTCGTGGCGGCGGTGGCGCGGGCGCTGGCGCGGACGCACCCGGACCTGATCACGACCAGGTGGAAGAAGTCGGAGCGGCACGGGGTGCTGGTCGACGCCAACCAGAACGGGCTGGGACGGACGACGGCCGCCGCCTACTCGGTGCGGCCGCGGCCGGGAGCCACGGTGGCCACGCCGCTGGCCTGGGACGAGCTGACGCCGGACCTCGACCCCACGGCGTTCACGATGGAGTCCGTGATCGAGCGGGTCAGCCGGCTCGGCGACCTCGCGTCGCCGTTGCTCGGCCGCCGCCAGCGCCTGCCTTAGCGGCCGGCTTGGCCGGGTTCTTCTTCTTGGCCGGCTTCTTGACCTCGTCCAGCGACGCCTGTAGGGCGGCCAGCAGGTCGGGCGCGGCCGGTGCCTCGCTCTCGACGGCGCGCTTGACGCCCTCGCCGCTGCGCTTGGCCTCGATCACGCCCATCAGCCGCTCGCGGTACTCGTCATGGTACTTGTCCGGGTCGAACGTCCCCTGGTACTGGCCGATCAGCTGCATGGCCATCTCCAGCTGGCGTTTGTCGACCTTGGCGCGCTCCGGGGCGATGCCGTCGATCGGGCGCACCTCGTCGGCGAAGAACATCTTCTCGAGGGTGAGCACGCCCTCGCGGACGCGCAGGCAGCCGAGGTTCTCGCGCTCGTGGAAGACGTAGGTCGCGACCGCCACCAGGTCGGCCTGCTCCATCGCCTTCACCAGCAGCGCGTAGACCGGCTCGGCCGAGTCCTCGGTGGGGCCGAGGTAGTAGGTGCGCTCGAAGTAGATCGGGTCGATCTCGGCGGCCGGCACGAAGTCGTGGATGGTGATCGTCTTGTACGTCTCCGGCGCGGCGGCCTCGAAGTCCTCGTCGTTCAGGAAGACGAACTCGTCCTCCTCGACCTGGTAGGCCTTGACGATCTCCTCGTTGGGTACGGGCTCGTCCTCGAGCTTGCAGATCTTCTGGTAGCCGATGCGGCCGCCGTCCTTCTCATGGATCAGGTTGAACTTCAGGTTCTGCTCGCTGATCGCCGCGTACATGCGCACGGGCGCGTTCACCAGGCCGAAGCTGATGCTCCCGCTCCATACAGCTCGTGGTCTCGCTGAAGCCATCTCACCTACACGATAGGGGAAAACCGGATTCTGGCAACACAGCCAGATTCCTGCTCCGCCGGGACGCGGATGATAGAGAGGTGCCGGGCACCGTTCTACCACCCGTGACCGGCGCGTGACTCGCCCGTGACTTCAGCGGCCGTTTTCCCGTCACAGACCTGCAACGCGTGATGTGACGGTGCCCGGCACCTCTCTATCACCAGCCCGGGAGTCCGCGGTCAGGGCGACACGCTTTCTTCGCTTTCTTTGAAGGCGGTTCACACCTCGCGCGCCAGCAGGTCTTCGATCGTCTCCCGCCGCTGCACCAGCCGCGCGTGGCCGTTGGACACCATCACCGCCGCCGGCCGCGGCAGCTGGTTGTAAGTCGATGCCATGCTGGCGTTGTAGGCCCCTGTTGCGGGCACGGCCAGCAGGTCGCCCGGGCGCAGCTCGGGCAGCTCGATCCGCTCGATCAGGACGTCGCCGGACTCGCAGTGCTTGCCCGCGATCGTGTACACCGTTCGCCCCTCCTCGTCCGGCCGGTCGCACACGACCGCCGTGTAGCGCGCGCCGTACAGCGCCGGCCGCGGGTTGTCGGACATGCCGCCGTCCACCGCCGCGTAGACGGTGCCGTCGGCCGCGCGCTTGATCGATCCGACCCGGTACAGCGTCGTCCCGGCCGGCCCCGCGATCGAGCGGCCCGGCTCCACCACCAGCTCAGGCATCGGCAGCCCGTGGGCGATCAACGCGTCGGTCAGGTGCGCGCAGATCGCCTCCAGCGACGGCTGGATCTCGAGCTCGATGTCGCCCGGCGCATGCGCGATCCCCAGCCCGCCGCCCAGGTCAAGCACCGGCAGTTCGCCCAGCCCGTGCTCCTCGATGAACGCGACCAGCCAATCGACCGCGCTCGCGTACGTCCCCAGCTGGTTGATCTGCGAACCCAGGTGCACATGCAGCCCTGCCGGCTGCACGTGCAGCAGCGAGCCCGCGCGATCGAGCGCGTCCAGCGCGTCCGGTGCGGCGAACCCGAACTTGGAGCCATGGTGGCCGGTCCTGATCTTGTCGTGCGTGTCGGCGGCGATGCCGGGCGTGACGCGCACCAGCACCGGCTGCACGCGGCCGGTGGCGGCCGCCAGCCGCTCCACCTGGTCGAGCTCGCCCATGTGGTCGACGACAACCAGCCCGCACCCGGCCCCGATCGCCGCCGACAGGTCGGCGTCGGACTTGTTGTTGCCGTGGACGATCACCGACTCCGGCTCTGCGCCGGCCCGCAGCGCCGCCGCCAGCTCACCGGCCGAGGCCACGTCGGCGCCGAGCCCCTCCCCCACGACCGCCGCGATCACCGCCACCGTTGCGTTGGCCTTGCATGCGTACACCGCCCGCGAGGCTCCCGGGTAGGTCTCCAGCCCGGCCGGGTAGGCCCGCGACCGGGCCCGCAGCTCGAGCTCGTCGTAGACGTACAGCGGCGTCCCGAACTCGCCCGCCAGCGCGGATGCCGCGACGCCGGCAAGCTGCAGCTCACTCACAGCGCTGCGACCGCCGCGCGGGCCTCCGCCAGCTGCGCGCGCAGGTCGTCCGGCGCCAGCCGGCCGGCCGCCGCCTGCTCGGCCGTCGGCTCGTCGAACCGCTCGCCTGCGGCCACCCGCCCCGCCACCCGCGAGTGCGCCTCGCGGAAGGGCACGCCCTCGCGCACCAGCTGCTCGGCCAGATCTGTCGCGACCGTGCGCCCGTCCCCGGCCGCCGCCGACATCCGCTCGCGGTCGAAGCGCATCCCGCGCACGCACACGGTCAGCGCCGCCAGCGACCCGGCCAGGTCGTCGACCTGGTCGAAGCTGGCCCGCTTGTCCTCCTGTAGGTCGCGGTTGTACGCGAGGGGCAGCCCCTTGAGGGTGGACAGAAGCCCGGCCAGCCGGCCGATCGCGGTGCCTGCCTTGCCCCGCACGAGCTCCGCCGCGTCCGGGTTCTTCTTCTGCGGCATCATCGAGCTGCCCGTGGCGGCGCTGTCGTCGAGCTCGGCGAAGCCGTACTCGGCCGACGTCCACAGCACCAGCTCCTCGCCGATCCGCGACAGGTGCACCATCGCCAGCGCGGCCGCGTAGCAGAGCCCCGTCAGGTAGTCGCGGTCGGACACCGCATCCAGCGAGTTCGCAAACGAGCGGGCGAAGCCCAGCTCCGCGGCCAGCCACTCCGGATCGAGCGGCAGGCTCGAGCCGGCCAGCGCGCCCGCGCCCAGCGGGCACACGTCGGCCGCCTCGCGCACCTGGGACAGCCGCCGCCCGTCGCGGGTCAGCGCCCACACGTGCGCGGCCAGGTGCTGGCCCAGCCACACCGGCTGTGCGCGCTGGCCGTGGGTGTAACCCGGCAGCACGGCGTCGCCCTCGGCGTCGGCGCGGTCGAGCAACGCGGTGGCCAGCCCGCGCACGCCCTCGACCAGGTCCCCGCAGGCCTGCTTCGCCCACAGCCGCATCGCGGTCTGCACCTGGTCGTTGCGGCTGCGGCCGGCGTGAACGCGCGGCCCCAAGTCGCCCAGCAGCCGCTCGATCGCCGAATGCACGTCCTCGTCGCGCGCGTCCGGCTCCACCTCCACCGACGCCAACGCCGCCACGATCGCGTCGGCTTCGGCCGGGTCGATCAGCCCCTGACGGGCCAGCATCCGCACGTGCACGGCGCTGGCGCGCAGGTCGTACGGCAGCAGCCGCCGGTCGACCGCCAGCGAGGCGGTGAAGTCGAGGATGGCAGGATCGAGGCCGCCGGACAGGCGGCCGGCCCAGAGCGGTGCAGGGTTCCCCGTCACACCTCGATCGTATCCGGCTGCGTGGCCGCGGCCCAGGTCTTGGTCGGCAGCGACCACACGTGGATGAAGCCGGCCGCGGCCCCGTGGTGGAAGCTGTCGCCCTCCTCGTAGGTGGCCAGGCCGTGGTCGTACAGCGACCCCTCGGCCGTCCGCCCCACCAGCGCGCAGCTGCCGCGGTAGAGCTTGACCTTGGCGGTGCCCGTAACCGACGCGGTGACGTGCTGCATGAACGCCTGCAGCGCCGCCCGCAGCGGCGAGTACCAAAGGCCGTTGTAGATCAGAGTCGCGTACTGCAGCGCCAGCTCCTGCTTGCTGTGGGCGAGGTCGCGCTCGCAGACCAGCTCCTCCACGCCGCCGTAAGCGGCCATCAGCAGCGCGGCGGCCGGCGCCTCGTAGATCTCGCGGCTCTTGATGCCGACCAACCGGTTCTCGATCATGTCGATGCGGCCGACCCCGTGTGCGCCGGCCAGCGCTCCCGCACGGCCGATCAGGGAGACCAGGTCGAGCCGCTCGCCGTCGATCGCGACCGGCAGCCCCTGCTCGAACTCGATCTCGACCACCTGCGGCGCGGGCAGCGCTCGCTCCGGCGAGATGGTCAGCGCGAATGCCTGCTCCGGCGCCTCCACCCACGGATCCTCGAGCGGGCCGGCCTCGATCGAGCGGCCCCACAGGTTGTGGTCGATCGAGAAGGCCTCACCGGACTTGACCGGCACCTCGATGCCGTGCTGCACGGCGTAGGCGATCTCCTGCTCGCGGGTCATGCCCCAGTCCCGCACCGGCGCCAGCACCGCCAGGTCGGGCGCGAGCGCCGCCACCGCCGTCTCGAACCGCACCTGGTCGTTGCCCTTGCCCGTGCAGCCGTGGGCGACCGCCGTAGCGCCGCGGGCGCGGGCCGCCGCCACCAGATGCCGCCCGATCAGCGGCCGCGAGAGCGCCGACACCAGCGGGTAGCGGCCCTCGTAGAGCGCGCCCGCCTGCAGCACCGGCAGCACGTAGTCGGTGGCGAACTCCTCGCGCGCGTCGATCACCTCGACGTCGCTCGCGCCGGCCGCGAGCGCGCGGGCGGTGACCGCCTCGGCGTCGATGCCCTGGCCGACGTCGATCAGCAAGGCGATCACGTCGGCGTCGTACTCGTCGGCCAGCCAGCGCAGGGCGACCGATGTGTCGAGCCCGCCGGAATAGGCAAGAACGATGGTGTCTTTCACGGAGTCTCCTCATGCAGCCGCTCGATCAAGCGGATCAGGTCGTGCCCGGTATGTGGCTCACGGGCGATCAATGCCAGGGTGTCGTCACCGGCGATGGTGCCGATGATCTCGGGGAAGGACGCGTTGTCGAAGGCAAAGGCGACGGGATGTGCGTTGGCGGGGCCTGTCTTGAGCACCGCCATGTGACCGGACGCCTCCATGCCGCGCACGAGGCCCAGCGCCAGCACCACCTGCCCGATCGGGTCGGCGGGCGCGGCGTCGGAGTCCTCGGACAGCGCGTAGACCAGCCGGCCGTGACGGCGTACCCGCACCACACCCAGCCGGTCGAGGTCGCGCGACACCGTCGCCTGGGTGACGTCGTGGCCGCGCCGAGCCAGCAGCCGCTGCAGCTGCAGCTGCGTCGAGACCTCGTGCTCGTCGAGCAGCTCGGTGATCGCCTGCTGTCGTTTGTTCATGCCGTCACCATCGTCTCAGCTCCGATCCAGACGCGCCAGACGCCGTCGGCGAGCGCCGCGAGCCCCGCGTCCAGCTTGGGGATCATGCCCCCCGTGATGCTCCCGGACGCCACCAGCTGCGCGGCGGAGGCGGCCGTCACGCGGCGGATCACCTCGCCGCCCGGCCCCATCAGCCCCGGCACGTCCGACAGGAAGATCAGCTCGGATGCACCGAGCGCGCCGGCCACGGCAGCGGCCGCGTTGTCTGCGTTGACATTGAGACCGGAGGCGGTGGGTGCGATCACCGGCACGATCCCGCCCGCCAGCAGCGCTCGCACCCCGATCTGCTCGACCGAGGTGATGCGGCCGACCAGGCCCAGCCGGCTGTCACCCCAGGGCTCCGCCGTCAACGCGTCCCGCATCGGTCGGCAGGCGACGCCCTCGGCCTCGAACTGCGCGCACAGCGTCGCGTTGGCCTCGGCGATCGCTGCCTCGACCACGCGCATCACCGTATCGTCGGTCACGCGCTGGCCGTCCACGAAGCGCGGATCCAGCCCGGCGGCGATGCAGCCGGCGGTGATCTGGGGGCCGGCGCCGTGCACTACCACCACCCGCCGGCCGGCCCGTGCCAGCGCCGCCACCTGCGCGGCCGCACCGGGCGCCGTGCCGCCGACCTTGACGACCGCGATCATGTCGTGCTCGCGCTGTTGAACTGGACGTAGCCGGGCGACAGGTCGGAGGCGATCACCGTGGCGCTGCCGTCGCCCAGACCCAGAGATATCTCGACCTCTACCTCATCCTTAGACAATTGCCGCCGCGCCCTGGCCATCGTGCCGGCGATGCCGCCGCCGCCGGCGACGATCGGCACCCCGCCCACCGCCACCGAGACGCGGTCGGGATCGAGGTGCACGCCGGCGGCGCCCAGCGCCGCCAGGATCCGGCCCCAGTTGGGGTCGCCGCCGTGCAGCGCACACTTGACCAGCGTGTTCTCCGCCACGCCGCGGGCCGCCGCTCGGGCCTCCGGCACGCTCAGCGCGCCGTTCACCGTGTAGACGCAGACGCGGGTCGATCCCTCGCCGTCGCGCACCACCTGCTTGGCCAGATCGAGCATCAGCTCGGAGACGGCGCCGCTCAGCACCCGCAGCTGCCGCGGCCCGTCCACGGCCACACCGGAGGCGCCGTTGGCGAGCATGAACACGCAGTCGTTGGTGCTGGTGCACCCGTCCACCGAGATCGCGTTGAAGGAGCCGGCCACGGCGTTTCGCAGGATCCGGCGCAGGGCGGCCTGCGGCAGCTCGGCGTCCAGCGTGACCTGGGCCAGCGTGGTGGCCATGTTCGGCCGGATCATCCCGGCGCCCTTGGCCATGCCGCCGATGCGCACCGGGCCACCGGCCAGCTCGACCTGAGACTGCGCCAGCTTTGGGTAGCGGTCGGTGGTGCGGATCGCGTTGGCCGACCGGCGGCCGTTGGTCCCGGCCAGCGAGCCGGCCGCGCTGTGGATGCCCGCCACGACGTCGTCGATCGGCAGCTGGGTGCCGATCACGCCCGTGGACGCGACCAGCACCTGCGAGGACGGGATGCCCAGCGCGGCACCCGCCTCGGCCACCATCGTCCACGCGTTGTCGCGTCCGGCGGTGCCGGTGCAGGCGTTGGCCGAGCCGGAGTTGGTCACGATCGCCCGCGCCAGGCCGCCCTGGATCTGGGCTCGGCTGACCGTGACCGGCGCGGCCACCACGCGGTTGGTGGTGAACACGCCCGCGGCCGTGGCGGGGCGATCCGAGACCAGCAGGGTCAGGTCCGACTTGCCGCTGCGCTTCATGCCGCAGGCGGCGACGCCGGCTGCGAACCCGGCCGGGTAGCAGGCTCCTACAGCCACGCCGGCTCCCCGGGGAGGCCCATGGTCTCGTCCAAGCCCAGCATCAGGTTGGCGTTCTGGACAGCCTGGCCGGCCGCGCCCTTGACCAGGTTGTCGATGGCGGCGGCCACGATCAGCCGGCTCCGCTGCGGGTCGACCCAGGCTTGCAGATGACAGAGGTTGCTGCCGCGCAGGGCCTGCGTGCGCACGCCGTCCACCAGCTGGACGAACGGCTCGCCCTGGTAAGCGCCGACCAGCGCCGCCTCCACCTCGACCTGGCCGGCGCCGGGTCGCAGCCGCGCGTAGGCGGTCACCAGCAGGCCGCGGGTGAACGGCGCGAGGTGCGGCGTGAATGTGACCGAGACCGGGGCACCGCCGACCTCCGAGAGCTGGGCCTCGATCTCGAGCTGGTGGTGGTGGCCGACCGGCTGGTAGGGGGCGATGCCCTCGGCCGCCGCGCAGAAGCTGTTTCGCTCGGTCGGCGTCTTGCCGGCGCCGGACACGCCCGACTTGCCGTCGACCACGAGGTCCGGCTCGACCAGGCCGGCGGCCACGATCGGTGCCAGCGCCAGGATGGCGGCGGTGGCATAGCAGCCTGGGTTCGCCACCTGAGGGGCGCCTGCGATGGCGTCGCGGTGCAGCTCGGGCAGCCCGTACTGCCACTCCTCGCGCAGGTCGGCGGAGAGATCGATGACCGGGACGCGCGCACCGGCCAGCTCCCGACCGACCTCACCCGAAGCGCCATGGGGCAGCGCCAGGAGGACGAGATCGCACTGGGCCGGTGCACGCGTGTCGGCCGCGCAGGCAACCGCCCTCATCCGAGGATGCGACGCCAGCAGCCGCATCAGCTCGCGACCGGCAAGGCCGGTGGAGCCGAAGACGGCGGCGGTGGCGACCGCTGGTGGTGCCAGCACGGACATGTGCAAGAGTATACACAGACTCGGTATGAGTATGCACCACCACTGAGGTCGGGGCAGACTCGCTCGCACTAAGGTGCGGGCGTGGCGAACCGCGTGCTGATCGTCGGCTGGGACGGCGCCGACTGGGAGATCCTCGATCCGCTGCTCGCGGCGGGCGAGCTGCCCAATCTGTCGGCGCTGATCGAGCGCGGCCGCAAGGGCGTCTCCCGCTCATGCCTGCCGTCGCACTCCTGGGCCGCATGGCCGACCTTCCTGACCGGTTGCGACCCGGCCGGGCACGGCGTGTTCGACATCCTCGAGTACCGGCTCGGCGCCACCCGCCGGCTTCCGGTCTCATCGCGCTCGATCCTGGCGCCGACCTGGCCGTCGCAGCTGACCGAAGCCGGCCGCACCAGCCTGGTCGTGAATGTGCCGCTGACCTATCCCGCACCCGAGATCAAGGGCGTCGCCATCGCCGGCGGCGTGATCCCGCAGGGCGCCCCCTACAGCCATCCGCCCGAGGCCGGGCCCGACCTGGGCTGGCCGATCAACGGCGGCTCCTGGACGACCTTCAGGGGCAAGCCGCTGGAGCTGGTGGCCGACGTCGAGGACGTCACCCGCCGCCGCGCCGAGGCCATGCGCCGGCTGATGGACGAGCAGCCCTGGGATGCGGCCTGCATGGTGTTCGTGTCGCCCGACCGCATCCAGCACTGCCTGCTCGAGTACGTGCACCCCGGGCATCCCGACCACGCCACCGCCTCCCAGACGCCGGTGGCCGAGCGCGTGATCGACGTCTATCGCCTGCTCGACCGCGAGCTGGGGACGCTGATCGAGCGCACCGACGCCGACGACCTCGTGCTGCTGATGTCAGACCACGGCCACCAGCCGGTCACGCGCGCTCTCAACATGAACCGCGTCCTGGAGAGCCTCGGCGCCCTGCGCATGGGCCGCGGCTCGGCGCTGGTCTCGCTGCTGGCCTGGGGCCGGATCCGCTCGCTGGCGCGCGTCGCCTACGACCGGCTGGGCCTGCACGGCAAGGTGAAGGTGCCGACCACACCCATCGACTGGGCGCACACGACCGCCTACACGAGCGTCACCTCGACCGGCGAGGGCGTCTCGATCGCGCTCGCCGGGCGCGAGCCGCAGGGCATGGTCCCGGCCGAGGACTACGAGCGCGTGCGCACCGAGGTCGCGGACGCGCTGCTCGGCTTCGTCGACCCCGCCAACGGCCGCCATCCGATCGCGCGGGTGGTGCGCAAGGAGGACGTGCTGCACGGCCAGTACCTGGACCGCGCGCCCGACCTGCTGCTGGAGCCGGCCCCGCTCTACAGCCTCACGCACGCGCGCCAGATCGTCGAGCCGGCCGACTGGCTGTCTGGCGACCACCGGCCGGAGGGCGTCTACGTCGCCGCCGGCCCCGGCATCGCCGCCGGCCCCGGCGAGGAGATCTCCCTGGCCGACTTCGCCGGCTGGATCACGGGCGCGCTGGGCGTCGAGGTCGCGGCCGGCACCGACGCGCCCGAGCAGCAGGCGGTGGGCGTGTTCTCGGACGACGAGGAGCGCGAGGTCGAGGAGCGACTCCGCGGTCTCGGCTATCTCGACTGACTCGGGTACCCACCCTCAGCGGGGGCTGCCCGGCCACCACCCCTCCGGCCGCCACTCCCGGGAGTCCACGCCGTCGCGCACCGCGGCCACCAGGAACAGCACGAACAACGAGATCACGATCACGGCACCCATGGCACACCATCCTTTCCAGGTGTGGAACGGGGAGATCGCCGGCCCGTGAGAAACACTATGCCGACATGAGCGACGAGCGCACCCTGCTGTCGGGCACCGCAGTGAACATCGCCGGGCTGGTGGCGGGCGTGGCCGCAGCCTTCGGCGTGCAGATCCTGATGGGGCGCCACCTGGGACGGTCCGGACTGGGCCTGGTCACCGTCGCCGTGCAGGTCGCGTTCGTGGCCGCCGCCGGCAGCCGCTTCGGCATGGATCTGTCGGCCGTGCGCGACGTGGCCATCGGCCGCGGCAGCGACCGTTCGGCCACGCTGCGCAGCCTGGTCGACCGCTGCACGCTCCTGGCCGTCGGCGTCAGCGTGGCCGCGACCGCGGTAATCGCGGCGTTCGCGCTTTGGGCCGGCAACAGCCAGGTCGCGGTGGCCGCCGGGTCGATCCCGTTCGCGGCCGCGACCGCCGTCTACCTGGGCGCCACGCGTGGGCTGAAGGCGATGACGCCGACCCTGTGGGTGTTCTGGATCGGCCAGCCGCTGGCCTGGATCGTGCTGGCCATCCTGGCCTTCGCGGCCGGCGGTGGCACCGACGCCGCCTGCTGGTGCTACGACGCCTCCTGGGCGGTGGCGACGGTCGGCGCCTGGTGGTTCTGGCGCCGGGCGAGCGCCGGATTCGGGGACGAGCCGGCGACCCGCGAGGAGTTCCGCGCCGCCGTCCGCTTCGGACTCCCCCGCGCCCCGTCCGCCCTGCTCGCCCAGACGCTGTTCTGGGCCGATCTGTGGGTGGTCGAGTACTACGTGTCGAGCGCGCAGGTCGGCACTTACGCCGCCGTCGGGCGGATATCGCAGGTGCTGCTGCTGTTCCTGACCTCCGTCAATCTGCTGTTCTCGCCGTTCGCCGCCGACCTCTACGCGCGCGGCCAGCACGAGCGCCTGGACGCGCTGTTCAAGAGCGCAACCCGCTGGGCGCTGGCCGCCACGATCCCGACCGTGATCATCCTGTGGGTGGCGGCCGCCGACGTGCTGGCGGCCTTCGGCCCCCGCTACGAGGGCGGCGAGACGGCGCTTCGGATCCTGCTGGCCGGGCAGCTCGTGAATGTCGCCACCGGCGGGGTCGCCTTCGTGCTGATCATGGTCGGCCGCACCGGCCTCGACCTGGCGGACAACGCGGTGGCGGTGCTGGTGATGGTGGGGTTGGCCGCGCCGCTGTCAGCGGCCTACGGCATCGAGGGCGCGGCGATCGCCTCGGCGGTGACGCTGGGCAGCGTCAACCTGCTGCGGCTCGGCCAGGTCAAGCACGTGGTGCACATCCAGCCCTACACGCTCGACTACCTGCGCCTGGCGCTGCCGACGGCCGTGTGCCTCGCAGCGGCCGTGATCGTGCACTCCGCCACCTCCCAGAGCGCCTGGTACGTCGGCCTGGTCGCAACGGGCGTGGCGGCCGGGGCCGCCTACCTGGCGCTCCTGCCGGTCGGCCTGCCGGCCCGCGAGCGGACGGTGCTCTACCGCTCGACGCGCAGGATCACGAACCTGGGACCGCGGTAGGCCACGGACAGCCCCGGCTGGGCCAGGATCTGGGGCGCCACGCTGGCCTGCCCCTTGGTGTCGAGCAGCACGTAGTCGACGTCCAGCTGCTTCAGGATCTGCGTTCGCCGTGCGCTGCTGGTGTCCGGGTCGAAGAAGGTCTGCTCCAGCTGCCGGCGGGCCTGGGTGTTCTCCTTCGGCTCGGCCCGGGAGCGCGCCTCGGGCAGAGCGGCCGCGTACACGTCGGCGTAGGCGAGCAGCTCGAACACGCGGTGCTCCTCGCCCAGCACCACCGGCGGCGGGCCGGGTTGTGCGCGGAGGTGGCGCCACACGTCCGGCGTCAGCACGGTTGCGAGGTCGGCCCTAGGCGCGCGGTACGGGCCGGCGCGGGCCTCGTCGGCCACCCGCGACACGCCGTGCACGACCGGCCCCATCATCACCGCCACGACCAGCAGCGAGGCCAGCCACCACGGGCCGCTCTCGACCATCCGCCGTGGCCGCAGCCACAGCGCCACCACCACCGCGAGCAGCGCCGCCACCACGACGACGCTGGTGGGGAGGCGCCAGAACGACCCGTGTTCGCGCGCCTGATCCAGCACCACCGCCAGCACCAGCGCCACCGCCAGGCCGCGCCGCACTCCCAGCAAGCCCGCGGCGACGCACGCGCCCGCGGCCAGGGCGAGCGGCCACGGCAGCACCTGCCAGAAGCGGTGGAACTGGCCCATGCCGGTGGCCGCCAGCACGGCGGTACTCAATCCTGGCAGCAGGAGCAGCGTCAGCGGCGCGAGCATCGCACCGGCCGCCGGCAGCAGGTCGCGGAAGCGCACCAGCAGGATCAGGCACAGGATCGCCACCAGCACGTAGCCGCGCCCGAACACGGGCGCCCACGGGTACATCAAGATGGCACGGGCGCCGTGGTGCAGGAACTCGTCGGAGTGGGTGATGATCGCGCGCCGCTCGCCGCCGCGGATCGCCACCCACCAGATCCAGGCCGCCACCGCTGCGCTGGCCAGAAACGACGCACCCAGCGCCTCCAGCGCCACCGGCGGCATCCGCATGTGCGCGCGCCAGGAGCCGAGCGCGATGCCGGCCGCGATCGCAAGGCAGGGCATCGCGTAGGTGGGATGCACCAGCGCGATCACCGTCACCGCCGCCATCGCCGACCACGCGGCCGAGCGGGAGCCGCGCATCGCCCCGACGAACAGCAGCAGTGCGGCCGGCGTCAGCACGAAGAATGTGAGGACCGGCGGCTGGTTGACCTGCTGGACGAGGCCATTGATGAGCGTCACCAGATCCCACGCCAGCACCGCGGCCGCCAGGTAGCCGGCCGTGCGCCAGCCGGTCAGCGAACGGGCGACCGCGAACGCACCCAACATGGTCAGCAGCGCACACAGCGGCTGCAGGTAGATGAACGCCGTTGCGACGTCGACGCCGGCCAGGTCGGCAACGCCGGCGAACGCCGCGTGCAGCAGCGGGAAGGCGTAGCCGGCGTGAGGGGCGCCGTCCTTGTAGGAGGAGATCGCCGTCAGAGACAGCGAGCCGATGTCCTCGAGCTTGCGCATGCGGCCCACGTGGAACAGGGCATCCGAGATCACGCCGGTCGAGATCCGCCACGAGACGAACGCAAACAGGCCGGCGGCGAGCGCGCCGGCCACCGCCTCCCAGATTGACACCCGGTCGAACAGCAGCGGCCTGGTCACGGCCACGGCGCACAGCACCACCCCCGCGATCAGCACCGCCACGAGCGGCGCGGTCAGCGGCAGGTGCACGGCGAAGGCGGCCGCCAGCGGCGCGATCCAGATCGCAAGGCCGAGCGAGGTCGAAACCACGGCCGCGCCGGACAGGCCCAGCCCGCGCTCGACCCGCAGCAGCCGCATGGCGCCCCACCCCGGCAGCATCACGCAGACGGCGAATGCACACCACACCGCCAGCGCATCGATGCCGGCCAGCCGGGCCGCGACCAGAACGGCCGGTGCCACGAGCAGCGCGGCCGGTTCGAGACGGGAGGACATCGGCGCGGGAGTCTATCGACGACGGGGTCTGACGGCTGTGGGAGAATGACCCCGTGGTGCCGAGCGCCATACCCCTCAGCCCCCGGTGATCGCGCCGCTGTCGACCGGGGCGTCCCACACCGTTCTGGGGCTGGCGGGCGCCGCCGTGGGGATGCTGGCGTTGTGGATCGCGGGCTGCGCGCTGGCGCCGGCCCGGCCGCCCGCCGAACGGCTGGCCTGGGGCGTGGTGGCGATAGTGGCCGTGGCGTGGTCGACCCTGTGGCAGCCGGTGCTCGGCGTCTCCTGGCTCGGCCACCGCACGCTGATGGCGGTGATCGTGGTGGCCGGCACGGTCGTCGTCGCTGCTCGCACACGGGCCTGGCGCACCGCCCCGGACGTCCGCAAACCGGTGGTGCTTGTGGCGGCCGTCGCACTGGCCGTGTCGGTGCTCCCGCTGGCCTGGGGGCCGTCCGCCGTGGTGCCCATCTCCGACATGCAGTTTCACGAGGGATGGATCCGGCAGCTGGTGGGCGGCCTGCCCGAGCCCAGCGGCGTGTACGCCCATGTGCCCAACAGCTACCCGTGGCTGTACCACGCGCTGGCGGCATGGCTGGAGCTGCTGCCGGGCGGGATGGTCGAGGTGTACTGGGCGCTGCAGGTGTTCGCCGTCGGGGCGCTGGCGCTGGGCACGTGGCTGCTGGCGCGTGAGCTGGGCCTGAGCGAGCGCCCCGCAACCTGGGCGGTCGCGTTCGCGTCGCTGGCGGGCGGCGTCGGCTGGATCTGGGTGCACGAGCCCGTCGCGGTCGTCTCGTCCAGCCGCTACGGCCTTGTGCACGGCGACTTCCTGGTCGGCCCGGCGGTGACCCCGGCGCTGGCCGACATGCCCGCCATCCTGCCCCGCGACCTCGCGCTCGCGCTGTTCCCGCTGACTGTCTGGTTCGCGCTGCGCGCCGTCGCCGGGCGGCGCATGCGCGATGTCGCGGCCGCCGGGGCGCTCGCCGGCTGCCTGCTGCTGATCGGGCCGGTCGGCGCCGTCGTGGCGGTGCTGGTCTGCGGCCCGGTGGCGGTGCGGCGGCGGATCCCGGTCATGCACGCCGCGGCCGTCGTCGCGGTGGCAGCGGTCGTGGTCGCACCCTGGCTGGGCCGGGTCGCGCTCAACTACATGCGGCTAGGGGGATTCTCACCCCACCAGCCGCTGCCCAGCGTGACCGCCTCACAGGCGCTGGTGGCGATCGGCGTGGTGCTGCCGATCGGGCTGCTGGGCGTGGTCTGGATGCTTCGCACCCGGCCTCCGGATATCGACCTGGGCGCGCTGGTGCCGCTGGTGGCGGTGCCGGCGGTGCTGTGCCTGCTCGCGGGCCTGCTCCCCGGCCACAGCCTGGCCGGCGTGGCACCCGTCGTCAAGCTGCAACGGTACCTGCCGTTCTTCGTGCTGGGGCTGACCATGCCGGCCGGATGGGCGGCGGACGCCGTGCTGGCGCGGACGTCGCGCAGGGGCGCGATCGTGCTGGCGATGGCGCTGGTCGCGGCCGCCGGCGCCTCGACCGTGCTGACGTCGATCGGCCTGGCCGGCGACTTCAGGAGCGCCGAGCCGCGCGGCCTGCACTGCCGCGGCGGGGCTCCGATGGGCGCCGGCGACCTGGTCGCGGTGGCGGGCATGCCGCCGCAGGCCACCCTGCTCGTCGACAGCTCCGTGTTCCGCAGCACCGGTGCCTGGCTGCTCCACTGGGTGCCACC
Organism: uncultured Actinomycetes bacterium; assembly: GCA_963737445.1. Lineage (GTDB taxonomy): Bacteria > Actinomycetota > Thermoleophilia > Gaiellales > JAICJC01 > JAICYJ01. The sequence continues at coordinate 420,620 of CAVTSO010000019.1, forward strand.
CGCGCAGCTTCGCTACCGCGACGTGTTCTCGACCATCGAGGGGCAGGGTGAGCGCGCCGCCGAGACGCGCGAGATCGCACAGGGTCACGTGCCGGCGGGCATCGACTGGGTGGTGCTCCCGGGGGCGGCACCCGGGAGCTCGCTGGTCAAGGTCACCAGTTGCCGGGTCGGGGGCCTCCACCACTCCGTCGACGTCCAGGTCTACCGGCCACGATCATCCGGCTAGACCGCTAACCTCCCCCGCGCTATGACGGCGTGTGGGAGAATCCCGCCGTTACGGCTGTGGACGTAGTCATGCAGCGATATCGACCCTGGGAGAGCAGCGGATGCGTGTACTGATTTTGGGCGGCGACGGCTATCTGGGATGGCCGACGGCCATGCGCTTTTCGGGCAAGGGCCACGATGTGGCGGTGGTCGACAACTTCGCCCGGCGGCGCTGGCACGAGCAGGCCGGCACCGACTCGCTGACCCCGATCGCGTCGCTGGACGACCGCATCTCCACCTGGCACGAGGTGTCGGGCAAGCGGATCGAATCCCACATCGGCGACATCTCCGAGGGCACCTTCATCGCGGACACCGTGCGCGAATTCATGCCCGACACGATCATCCACTACGGCGAGCAGCCCAGCGCCCCCTGGTCGATGCAGAGCGTCGACCACGCGGTGATCACCCAGCAGGCCAACGTGATCGGCACGCTCAAGCTGCTGTGGGCGATGCGCGAGTACGCGCCCGATGCGCACCTCGTCAAGCTGGGCACCATGGGCGAGTACGGCACGCCCAACATCGACATCGAAGAGGGTTACATCGAGATCGAGCACAAGGGGCGCAGGGACATCCTGCCGTTCCCGAAGGTGCCGGGCTCGTTCTACCACCTGTCCAAGGTGCACGACAGCCACAACATCCACTTCGCCTGCCGGATCTGGGGCATCCGCGCCACCGACCTCAACCAGGGCGTCGTCTACGGCATCGAGACGCCGGAGACGAAGCTGGACGAGCGGCTGGTCACGCGCTTCGACTACGACCAGGCCTTCGGCACCGCCCTCAACCGCTTCTGCGTGCAGGCCATGATCGGCCACCCGCTGACGGTCTACGGCAAGGGCGGCCAGACCCGCGGCACGCTGAACATCGTGGACACGATCCAGTGCGTCGAGCTGACCGCCGACAACCCGGCCGACCCGGGCGAGTTCCGCGTCTACAACCAGTTCACCGAGTCGTTCACGGTGGCCGGGCTGGCCGAAAAGGTGCGCCACGCCGGCGGCGAGATCGGCGTCGAGGTGACCGTCGAGAACGTGGCCAACCCGCGCGTCGAGCTGGAGGAGCACTACTACAACCCGGTGCACACCAAGCTGCCGTCGCTCGGCCTGAAGCCGACGCTCCTGTCCGAGACGCTGATCGAGTCGGTGCTGCACACGATCCAGCGCCACAAGCACCGCGTGATCGCTGAGGGGATCGACCCCAGCACGCTGTGGAAGGCGCCGCTGCCGGAGCGGGTGAAGTAGGCCCCTCGTGCCGCTGACGCCGCTTCGCACGGCGGGTCTGATCGTCGCCGTGGTGTTCGCCGCGCTGACGATTCGCAGCTACCGGCAGGGCAAGATCGGAAACGGTGACCTGCTGGTGCGGTTCGTGGTGTTCGTGCTGCCGCTGCTGGTGCTCTCGGCGCTGCCCGACCTGATCGGGTGGGGCTTCGACGAGTTCAGCTTCAAGCGCGGCGGTGGGCGCCAGGTGCTGGGCGCGACCGTACTGGCGGTCGGCATCCTCTACCTGTTCGCGTTCTCGCTGTCGGGCCGCCAGGAGCGGTCGCGACGCGACCTGACGCGGCTGATCGAGAACCTGGCGCTGGAGCAGTTCGAGCAGTTCGGCCATCCGGAGGCCTTCTCCGGCGGCATCGCGGTGGTGATCCCCGCCTACAACGAGTCCGAGAACATCCACCACGTGCTGGGCGCGCTGCCGGAGCGGGTCTGCGACCTGCCGCTGCACGCGATCGTGATCGACGACGGGTCGAACGACCGCACCACGGAGGCCGCGCGGGCGGCCGGTGCGGCCGCGATCCGGCTGCCCATGAACCGCGGTCAGGGCGCGGCGCTTCGCACCGGGTACCGGCTGGCGCTGGTGACCGGCGCCGAGATCGTCGTCACCATGGACGCGGACGGGCAGCACCAGCCGTCCGAGCTGTCGCGGCTGGTGGGCCCGATCGTCGCCGGCGAGGCCGACGTGGTGGGCGGCTCGCGGGTGCTGGGCGAGGCCGACCCCAACCACGCCGCCCGCGAGCTGGGCGTGAAGCTGTTCGCCCAGCTGCTGTCGCTCCTGACCTGGAGCAAGGTCACCGACCCGGCCTGCGGCTACCGGGCGGTGCGCACCGAGGCGCTTCGCGGCCTCGAGTTCCGCCAGGACCAGTTCCACAATTCGGAGTTCATCGTGGAGGCGTCGAAGAAGGGGCTGCGCTCGATGGAGGTGCCGGTGACGATCACCCAGCGCATCTCCGGAGTCAGCAAGAAGCCGGCCCACTTCCGCTACGGCATGGGCTTCGCAAACGCGCTCGTACGCGCATGGCTGCGCTGAACGGCGACGCCGGGCGACCGGTGATCGGCTACACGATCGAGCTGCAGGATCCGATGCTGCTCGAGGTCGAACCCTCGCTGCGGGCGCCGCTGCAGCAGTTCGGCGCCGTGCCGGTGGTGCTGCCGCGGGCCACGCCGGCCGACGCCATCGACCAGCTGCTGGACATGGTGGACGGCCTGCAGCTGTGCGGCGGCGCCGACGTGCACCCCAGCCACTACGGCCACGACGCCCACGAGCTGACCAAGCCCGGCGACCAGGTCGAGGACGCCTTCGAGCTGGAGCTGGTGCGCCGCGCCTACGCACGGGGGATGCCGGTGATGGGCATCTGCCGGGGCATCCAGGTGATGGCCGTGGCCGACGGCGGCACGCTCACCCAGGACGTCGAGACCATGCACGAGGGTGCAATCCAGCACCGGCGTAGCTGGCGCGACCTGGCGCTGGAGCCGCCCGGTGAGCACTGGCACACCGTGCGGATGGAGCCGGGCTCGGCGGTCGAGCGCTGGCTGGGCGGCGGCGAGCCGCGCGTCAACTCGTTCCACCACCAGTGCGTGGCCACCACCGGCGGCATCATGCGCGCCACCGCCCGCGGCGAGGACGGCGTGATCGAGACGATCGAGCGGGTCGACGGCCGCGGCTGGGCGGCGGGCATGCAGTGGCACAACGAGCTGATGTGGCGACATGACGAGCGGTTCCTGCGCCCGTTCCAGGACCTGGTCGACGCCGCCCGGGCCTACGCCGGCTGACGACGCTTAGCCATTCGCTTCAGCGTCGTAGCACTCTCTTCACTGGCGGATCGAGCGAAGGTGGTGGAGAATCCTCCGATGAGCGACCTGCCTGCGCCACTCAATCCGCCCGAGCGCCTGCTGTGTGGCCCGGGACCGTCCAACATCGACCCGCGCGTGCTCGAGGCGATGCAGCAGCCGATGCTGGGCCATCTCGACCCCGACTTCCACAAGATCCTCGAGGACCTGATCGAGCTGCTGCAGGCCGCCTACCGCCGCAGCGACGGGTTCACGCTCGCGCTCTCCGCGAGCGGCACCTCCGGTATGGAGGCGGGCCTGGCATCGCTGGCCGAGCCGGGCGAGACCGTGATCGTGGCGACCTGCGGCTTCTTCGGCAACCGCATGATCGACATCGCCCGGCGACACCGCCTGAACGTGATCGAGCTGCGCGCGCCGTTCGGTCAGGCGGTGCCCAACGATCAGATCGTCGAGGCGCTGGCCGACCATCCCGAGGCGCGGCTGGTCGCGGTCGTGCACGCGGAGACCTCGACCGGCGTGGCACACCCGCTCGAGCAGCTGGCCGAGGCGATGCGCGGGTCAGACGCGCTGCTCCTGGCCGACTGCGTGACGTCGCTGGGCGGCATGCCGCTCGAGGCCGAGGCCTGGGGCGTCGACTACTGCTACTCGTGCAGCCAGAAGTGCCTGGGCGCGCCTCCCGGCATCTCGCCGGTCTCGCTGTCGGAGCGGGCGATGGAGCGGATCCGGGCACGCACCCAGCCGGTGCCCTTCAGCTTCGACTTCGAGCAGCTGGCCCGCTACTGGGTCGGGCGGCCGGCGGTCTACCACCACACCACGCCCAACACCCAGTACTACGCGCTGTACGAGGGCCTTCGGCTGGCGCTGGAGGAGGGGCTGGAGGCGCGCTGGGCGCGGCACGCGGAGGCAGGAGCGCACCTGCAGGCCGGGCTGGCCGACCGTGGCTACCGGCTGCTGGCGGATCCGGAGGTGCAGCTGGCTCAGCTGTCGGCCGTGTGCGTGCCGGAGGGCGTCGACGGCAAGGACGTCCAGATGCGGCTGCTGCGCGAGCACAGCATCGAGGTGGGCGGCGGCCTCGGGCCGGACGCACCGGACATCTGGCGCATCGGCATGATGGGCACCAACGCGCACACCGAGACCGCCGACCGGCTGCTCGAGGCGTTCGATGCGGTGCTCGAAGCACCGCGCGCGGGCGTCTCGGCGGGCCGCGCCTGATGGCGGTTCGCGATCGGCTGCACCGCAGCGAGCTGGCAGTCCCCGGCAGCAACACGCGCGCGATGGAGAAGGCGCCGGGGCTGGGAGCCGACGTGGTGTTCCTCGACCTCGAGGACGCCGTCGCGCCGGACGACAAGGAGCGGGCCCGCGAGAACGTGATCGCGGCGCTGACCGGCCAGGACTGGTCGGCCTGCAGCGTGTCGGTGCGGATCAACGGGCTGGACACGCACTGGTGCTACCGCGACATCGTCGAGGTGGTCGAGCGGGCCGGCTCGCACCTGGACACGATCCTGATCCCGAAGGTGGGAACCCCGGCCGACGTCCTGTTCGTGGCCACGATGCTCGACCAGATCGAGGCCGCGTTCGGCCTGGAGCCGATCAACCTGCACATCCTGATCGAGACGGCCCTGGGCATGGCCAACGTCGAGGCGATCGCGCAGACGTGCCCGGGGCGCCTGGAGGCGATGGTGTTCGGCGTCGCCGACTACGCGGCCTCCACGCAGGCGCGCACCACCAACATCGGCGGATCCAACCCCGACTACGTGACGCTGACCCACCCCGGCGAGTCCGGCGCGCGCGAGCGGCACTGGGGCGACCAGTGGCACTTCGCGCTGTCACGCATGGTCGTCGCCTGCCGCGCCTACGGACTGCGGCCGATCGACGGGCCGTTCGGCGACTACCAGGATCCCGAGGGCTACACCGCCGCGGCGCGCAGCGCAGCCCAGCTCGGCTGCGAGGGCAAGTGGGCGATCCACCCCTCCCAGATCGCGCTCGCGAACGAGGTGTTCACGCCGTCAGCGGAGGAGATCGACCGGGCCCGCCGGATCATCGAGGCGATGCAGCAGGCGGCGGCCGAGGGCAAGGGCGCGGTCTCGCTGGACGGCAAGCTGATCGACGCCGCGTCGATCAAGATGGCCGAGAACATGGTGCGCAAGGCCGACCAGATGCCGGTCGACGTCGCCTCCGCCTGACGCTCGGTGCGCGCTGGTCAGCCTTCCTGGAACCAGTCCCAGGTGCGCGCCAGCCCCTCGGCCAGCGGCACCTGCGGGGCGTACCCCAGCCGGTCGCGGGCCTTGTCGACCAGCGAGTAGTTGCGCTGGATCTCGCCGGCGCGGGGCGGCTCGTGCCGCAGCTGCGGTCGAATTGCCCGATACCTCCGCCAGCATCGCCACCAGGTCGTTGAGGCTGGTCTCGACGCCGCTCGCCAGCTGGAAGATCTCCCCGCCTGCGCCGGGCGTCTCGGCCGCCCGGATCAGGCCGTTGGCGAGATCGGTCACGAACACGAAGTCGCGCGTCTGGGTGCCGTCGCCGTAGATCGTGAGCGGCTCTCCCGCCATGATCTTGCGGATAAACAGCGGGATCACGTTCGACTTGCGCGCGGAGCGCGGGCCGTAGGCGTTCGAGAACCGCACGGCCACCGCCTCGAATCCGTAGGCGCCGGAGAAGGCGGAACAGTAGGCCTCGCCGGTGGCCTTACCGGCGCCATAGGGCGACAGCGGCGCCACCGGCTTGTCCTCGGAGGCGGGGTAGGCGTTGTCGCCGAGCGGCGCATTGCTGGACGAGAACACGAAGCGGCCGACGCCGGCCTGCTTGGCGGCCCACAGCGCCAGCAGCGTGCCGCGGGCGTTCAGGTCGAAGTTCTCGATCGGGTTCTGAGATCGAGTCCACGACCCCCGCTCCCGCGGCCAGGTGGAACATCGCATCGATCCCGTCGCAGGCGCGCTGCAGCGACTCGAGGTCGCGGACGTCGCCCACCACCAGCTCGACGTCCAGCCCATCGAGGTGCTCACGGGAGCCGCTCGAGAGGTCGTCGAACACCCGCACCGAGTAGCCGCGCTCAAGCAGCAGGCGGGTGAGCGTGGAGCCGATGAACCCGGCTCCGCCGGTGACGACGGCGGACGGCATCGCGGCAGACTACTCGTCAGTCGGCTCACCGGCGCCGGATCGGCGCCGGTCGTGCTGCCAGCAGGGTGCGCCCTCAAACGCCTCCAAGCCGGCCACCGGCTGCGGCCCCTCGCGCTGGTCGAGCCCGCGGCGCAGCCGCGGGGCCGCCACCGCCACCAACCCGCCCACCACGCTGCCGAACACGAACGAGCGCAACCGCGGCCGCCGGCGCCAGCCGTCGCTCATCCGATCACCTCACGGTGCGCGATGAAGCCCGCGATCAGCAGGCCGATCGCCTGCACCCCCGTCGACGCGGCGCCGCCGGCCGACACGGCGATCACCACCGCAGGCACGATGTATGCCCAGGCCGCCCCGGCAGCCGCGATCCAGGCGGTGGCGGGAGCTCGGTAGCGGCCGGACGCGGCCAGCACGGCGCGGCCGCAGGCCAGGCCCACGATGTAGGCGATGATGAAGGTCACGAACCCGAGCCCGTAGCCGCCGACGAACGCCAGCCCCACGCCGAAGGCGGTACCCACGCCGAACGCGGCGCCGATCGCTCGCGCCGCCGTGCTCGGCTTCAGGATCACCCGCGCGGAGCGCGGCAGCCGGGCGCAGTCGCGGCACTTGATGCCGACGGGTGCCTGCACCATGCAGTCGGGGCAGATCGGCTTGCCGCAGTTGGAGCAGGAGACGTAGGTCTCCACCTTGGGGTGATTCGCGCACATCCGCGGGCCGGTGGTGAGGTCGGTCCCTGCGGCGGCTGACACAAGGCCGAGTGTAGCATCGCGCCCATGCCGGAGCCCTTGATCGTGACGCTCGGAGACGTGCTGGCCCTGTCGCTGATCACCCCGCCCGAGGGGCTGCTGGCCGAGTCTGCGGAGCCGGCCGAGACACGGCTGATCGTGGGTGGCCGGGCCGCGGTCTGCGCATGCTGGGTGGTGGCGGCCGGAGCCCGCGGGCGGGCGGTGTCGGCCCGCTCCTACGACCGGCTCGGCGATCTGTTGGAGGCGGAGCTGGCCGACCGCGGGGTCGAGCTGGAGGGGCCGGGTGTCGAAGGCCGCACCGGCGTTGCCACCGTGGTGCGCACGCCCGGCGCGCGGCGCACCGCGCTCACCGACCGCGGCGTCTGCGCGAAGCTGGCGCACGAGCTGATCCAGCCCGAGTGGTTCGACGACGCCGACGTGCTGCACGTGAGCGGCTACGCGCTGATCGACCAGCCCTCGGCCGGCGCCGTCGAGCGCGCCTGCGAGATCGCGCGCGAAGCCGGCGCCAGCCTCTCGGTCGACCTGGCCAGCGCCGACATCGTCTCGCCGCTGGTGCGCGAGCGGATCCTGCGGCTGCAGCCCGAGGTGGTGCTGGCCACCGCGGCCCAGGCCGAGGCCATCGGCGGCATCGACGACCTCGGCGACCTGGCCGTGATCAGCGACGACGGGGCGCTGCCGGCGATCGATCCGATGGGCGTGGCCGACGCATTCGCGGCCGGGTTCCTGTCCGCCCTGGCGGCCGGGGCCGACGAGGACGATGCACTGGACGACGGCCGCCTGCTTGCCGATCACTGCGCGGGCCTCGACGGGCCGTTGCCGTGACCCGCGGGTTCACCGGGCTGCTGCGCCTGGCGCCGGAGGTCGAGCGCGCCCTGATCCGATCTCAGCCGGTTGTCGCGCTGGAGACGTCGCTGGTGGCGCACGGCCTGCCGCATCCCGACGGGCTGGAGGTCGCGCTGCGCTGCGAGGACCGCGTCCGCGATGCCGGCGTCGTCCCGGCCACGATCGCGGTCGTGGACGGGGCGGTGCGGGTCGGCCTCGACGAGGAGGAGCTGGAGCGCCTTTCGGTCGCCCGCACGGCGCGCAAGGTCGGCCCGCGCGACCTGGCCGCGAGCGTGGTATCCGGCGGCCTGGGCGCCACCACGGTGGCCGGGGCGCTGGCGGTCTGCCGCATCGCGGGAATCCACTTCATGGCCACCGGCGGCCTGGGCGGCGTGCACCGCGGCTGGCAGCAGACGCGGGACGTGTCGGCCGACACCTACGAGATCGCCTTCGCGGCCGTGTGCGTGGTCTGCTCCGGGGTCAAGTCGCTGCTGGACGTATCGGCCACGCTCGAGGAGCTGGAGACGCGCGGGATCCCGGTGATCGGATACGGCACCGACCGCTTCCCGCTGTTCTACCGGCGCGACGGCCCCCATCACCTGCCCGACCGAGTCGACGACCCGGCCACGGTGGCGGCGCTGGCCGCCACGCACTGGGGGTTCGCCCGCGCGGCCGGTGTGATCGTGGCCAACCCGGTGGCGGAGGAGGCCGCGCTGTCGGCCGACGAGATCGAGCCGGCCGTCGACCGGGCGCTGGCCGAGGCGGAGGCCGCGGGCATTCGCGGCGCGGACGTGACGCCGTTCGTGCTGGGACGCGTGCACGAGCTGACCGAGGGCCGCAGCCTGGCCGCAAACCGGCGGCTGATCGAGGACAATGCCGCTCTGGCGGCGGAGATCGCGCGCGCCTACTACGCGGAGTAGCCGCGCCCCGTCACCAGGTCAGGGTGAGGTAACGGAAGTCGCAACGCGGCTCGTACCCGATCTCGGTGTAGATGTGGTTGCTGGTCGGGTTGGCCGCGTCGGTGAACAGCGAGCACCACGACTGGCCGGCGTCCAGCTCGCGCTGCGATAGCTCGGCCACGACGGCGCTGGCGTAGCCCCGCCGGCGCAGCGGCGGCGGGGTGTAGACGTAGGCGACGGAGGATGACCACGGCGTGCGGCGGACGACCGCCGCCATCGAGACCACCTCGCCGTCGCGCTCCCATACCGCCAGATCGCCATGCGGCAGCATCCGCGCCACCGTCTCGGACGCCTCCTGCGGCGACATCGTCTCGCCGATGTCCTCGGCAAACGCGATCGTCCAGCGCTCGAGCAGATCCGTGTCACCGGCGCTCGCCGGCCGGAACGCGCCCGGCGGCGCGGCCGGCGGCGCACGACGCGCAGTTCGAAGGCGTGCAGATCTCGGCGTACCGCCACCTGCGCGCCGGCCACGTCGCTCCAGGCCCGGGCGAACGGCTCGCTGACGTGCCGGGCGCCGTTCACGCCCGGCGCGCGGCGGCCGGAATCGAGCATGGCCGCGACCAGATCGTCGAACCCGATCTCGGCCGGATCACGAACCCCGCCACCTGGGCGGGGTGATCGCCGGTCATCAGCACGAACACGACCGGCCGCCCGGACAGCTCACCCGCGATCATGGTGACCTCGCTCCCGAATGCGTCGGGGGTATCCGCCAGGCGGCGCAGCAGGCCCAGCGACAGCTCACCCTCGGCGCCGGCCGCACCCAGCGGCGCGGCCACCTGTCAAGCGCGCCTGCGCGTCTGCGAAGTGCCTGACGTCCATCGGCGAGTATCGCGCGGCCGGGTGCCAGCCCCGTGCACTTGGGGGGTTAACCGCACCGGCAACGCTCCGCGGGTCCCGGATGATTGGCGCACAGACGAACTCAGAACCCGCCCCGGACGCGCCCGGGAACGGCCCGACGACAGGAGTACGACAAATGAGCACCCTTCGTGTGGAGGACTTTGCAGCACTGCGTGAACGTCTCGCCGGCCGGGTCGTGGAGCCCGGCCATGAGTCGTGGGACGAGGCACGCACAGCGTGGAACCTGACCGCGGACCAGCACCCGGCAGCGGTCGTGGTGGCCGCGTCCGCCGAGGACATCGCGGAGACCGTTCGCTTCGCCTTCGACAACGGGTACGGCGTCACCGCTCAGGGCACGGGCCACGGCGCCGCGGCGCTCACGAGCCGGCTGGATGGCGTGATCCTGATCAAGACGCACGAGATGCGCGGCGTCGAGATCGACCCGGAAACGCGCACCGCTCGCGCCCAGGCCGGGGCGCTGTGGATGGACGTGGCAGCCCCTGCCCAGGAGCACGGCCTGGCCGCCCTGGCGGGATCGTCGCCCGACGTGGGCGTGGTTGGCTACACCCTCGGCGGCGGCCTCAGCTGGCTCAGCCGCACCTACGGGGTGGCCGCGAACAGCGTAACGGCGATCGAGGTCGTGACCGCCGACGGCCAGATCATCCGTACCGACGCGGACAACGATCCGGCGCTGTTCTGGGCGCTGCGCGGCGGCGGCGGCAGCTTCGGCATCGTCACCGCGATCGAGTTCAGCCTCTACCCGGTGCCGGAGGTCTACGCCGGCGTCATGTTCTGGCCGATCGAGCGGGCTGCCGAGGTGCTGCACGCGTGGCACGACCTCGTGCCCTCGCTGCCGGAGTCGATGACGACCGTCGGCCGGCTGCTGATGCTGCCGCCGATCCCGGAGATCCCGGTGCCCCTGCGCGGACGCAAGTTCGTGGTGGTCGAGGCCATTCACCTCGGCGACGAGCGGGAGGGTGCCGAGCTGCTGGCTCCGCTGCGCCAGCTCGCGCCCGAGATCGACACGGTCGCCAGCATCCCGACGTCCGCGCTCTCGGCGCTGCACATGGACCCGGAGCACCCGGTGCCCGGGGCCGGTGACGGCATGCTGCTGAGCGACCTCGCGGCCGGCACGATCGAGGAGATCGCGGGCCTGGGCATGTCGGGTGCGCTCGATGCTCTGCTGTCGGTCGAGCTGCGCCAGCTGGGCGGGGCGATCGGCCGGCCCACACCGGGCCAGGGTGCGGTCGGCCACTTCGACGCCGCGTACGCGATGTTCGCCATCGGCATCGCGCCGGTGCCACCGGCCAAGCAGGCGGTCATGGCCGCCGTCGGCACGGTGATGGCCGCCCTCGAGCAGCACCGATCGGATACCAGCTACATCAACTTCCACGAGCGGTCGACGGATCCGGCGAAGGTGTACACGCCCACCGTGCACCGCCGGCTGGCCGAGCTGAAGCGCTGGTACGACCCGACCGACGTGATCCGTTCGAACCACCCGATCGCACCGGCGGCGTAGAGCTGAGGCTCCCCGCGCGGCGTCGTGCCGCGCGGGGAGCCTCCAACTCAGCTAATCGGTGCGGTCCTGCGGTGCCACCACGGTGCGGCCGGTGAGGTCGCCGTAGAGCGCGCGGATGAAGAGCGCCGAGAACGGCCACGCCACCGGCGCCGCCAGCGCCAGGGCCAGCAGCGTGCCGGTGATCGATCCGGCCACCGACTGCACGACCAGGAACATCGAGATCGCGACCGGCGCGCAGAACAGGAGCGTGACCATCCAGACGCCCCAGACGCGGCCGAAGTGGGCCATCGCCATCTGCGGCCCCCGCCAAAGCGCGCCCGCCGGCGAGCGGTCGCCGGCCGCCACGGCCGGCACGATCAGGAGCAGCAGCGGCATCGGCGCCACCGAATAGGGCTGGAACACCAGCACCACCAGCGACGCCACCAGCCCCACGATGATCGCGGTCAGATAGGTCACCGCCACCCGTGACCTAGGCGCCGGCTCCGGCAGGCCGCGCAGCATCACGTGTGAAAGCAGCAGGAAGTAGGCGACGCCGTAGCTGAACACGCTGGCCACGAACGTCGCCGTGTCGGTCCCCCGCGACCCCACCACCAGCACCGGCACCGTGGCCAGCCCCAGCGCCACGGCGGTGGCCACCACCAGGTCGGCCCAGGCGCTGCCGAAGCGGTGCACCGCGGTGGCGAACAGGTCGCCCAGCGGCGCCTGCTTGTGCGGCGCCGCCTTGCCGGCGTCGCTCACACGCCCGCCTCGGCCGGCTCGTGCGTGCGCCGGAACGTGATCTCGCCGTCGCCGGCGTCGACGACGACGGTGTCGCCCTCCGTCACTTCGCCGGACAGCACCTTCAGGGCCAGCGGGTTCTCGACCTCGCGCTGCAGCGTGCGCTTGAGCGGGCGCGCACCGTAGGCCGGGTCGTAGCCATGCTCGACCAGCAGCGCGCGGGCCGCGTCTGTCAGCTCCAGCTCGATTCGCCGCGAGGCCAGCCGCGATCGCAGCGACGCCGCCTGCAGCTCGATGATCTCGTTCAGCTGCTCCTGGGACAGCGCGTGGAAGGTCACGATCTCGTCGATCCGGTTCAGGAACTCGGGCCGGAACACCGACTCCAGCTCGCGCGCGTTCGAGGTCATCACGATGATCGTGTTGCGGAAGTCGACCGTGCGGCCCTGGCCGTCGGTCAGCCGGCCGTCGTCGAGCAGCTGCAGCAGGATGTTGAACACATCGGGGTGCGCCTTCTCGATCTCGTCCAGCAGCAGCACCGAGTAGGGCCGGCGGCGCACGGCTTCGGTCAGCTGGCCGCCCTCGTCGTAGCCGACGTAGCCCGGCGGCGCGCCCACCAGCCGCGAGACGGCGTGCCGCTCCATGTACTCCGACATGTCGATCCGCACCATCGCCTTCTCGGTGTCGAACAGGAACTCGGCCAGCGCCTTGGCCAGCTCGGTCTTGCCGACGCCGGTGGGGCCGAGGAAGATGAACGAGCCGATCGGCCGGTCGGGGTCGGAGAGGCCGGCCCGTGAGCGGCGGATCGCGTTGGACACGGCCGCGACCGCCTCGTCCTGGCCGATCACGCGGTCGTGCAGCCGCGCCTCCATCTGCACCAGCTTCTCCATCTCACCCTCGAGCAGCCGGTCGACCGGGATGCCGGTCCAGCTGGCGACCACGCCGGCCACGTCGCTCGAGCCGACCTCCTCCTTCAGGAGCGGCGACTGCGACTGCACCTCCTCGAGCCGCGCCATCGCCTGCTCCAGCTCGCGCTCGAGCTTGGGCAGGTCGCCGTAGGTGAGCTCGGCCGCGCGCTGCAGATCCTGGTCGCGCTGTGCGCGCTCTGCCTCGGCCCGGGTCTCCTCGATCAGCGCCTTCAGGCTCTGCACCTGCTCGATCGCCTGCTTCTCGGCCTGCCACTCGGCGCGCATCCCGTCGGCCTGCTCGCGCAGGTTGGCCAGCTCGCGGCCGATCGCCTCGCGCCGCTCGACGGCACCCTCGGCGGTTTCGCTCTCGAGCGCGGCCTGCTCGATCTCGAGCTGGATCACGCGGCGCTCGACGGCGTCGATCTCGACCGGCACCGAGTCGATCTCGATCTTCAGCCGCGAGGCGGCCTCGTCGATCAGGTCGATCGCCTTGTCGGGCAGGAAGCGGTCGGCGATGTAGCGCTCGGACAGCAGTGCGGCGGCGACGATCGCGTCGTCGGCGATGCGCACGCCGTGGTGCACCTCGTAGCGCTCCTTCAGGCCGCGCAGGATCGCGATCGTGTCGGCCACGCTGGGCTCGCCCACCAGCACCGGCTGGAAGCGCCGCTCCAGCGCCGCGTCCTTCTCGATGTGCTTGCGGTACTCGTCCAGGGTGGTCGCCCCGACGGCCCGCAGCTCGCCCCGCGCCAGCATCGGCTTCAGCAGGTTGGCGGCGTCGACGGCGCCCTCGGCGGCGCCCGCGCCGACGATCGTGTGCAGCTCGTCGATGAACAGGATGATGCGTCCCGCGGCCTGGCGGATCTCGGCCAGCACCGCCTTCAGCCGCTCCTCGAACTCGCCACGGTACTTGGCGCCGGCCAGCAGCGAGCCCACGTCGAGCGACCACACGCGACGGTCCTTCAGGCCCTCGGGCACGTCACCGGAGGTGATGCGCTGGGCCAGGCCCTCGACGATCGCGGTCTTGCCGACGCCGGGCTCGCCGATCAGCACCGGGTTGTTCTTGGTGCGGCGGGAGAGCACCTGGATCACCCGGCGCACCTCCTCGTCGCGCCCGATCACCGGATCCAGCTTGCCGCGCTCGGCCAGGTCGGTGAGGTCGCGGCCGAACTTCTCGAGCGCCGCGTAGTTGCCCTCGGCGTCGGGCGAGGCGGCACGCTGGCCACCGCGCACGTCGGCAACGGCCTTCAGCAGCGCCGCGCGGTCGAGGCCGCCGGCCTCCGACAGCGCCAGCAGCAGGTGCTCGACGGCCACGTACTCGTCCTTCAGGGCCTCAGCCTCGGCGAACGCCGCCTCCAGCGCGGCCCGCAGCGAGCGGCTGGCCTGCGGCTGGGCGTTCGCGCCCTCCATCCGTGGCAGCCGCGACAGCCGCTCCTCCAGCCGCGCGCGCAGGGCGGCCGGGCTCTCGCCGGCCTTCTCCAGGATGCGCGGTGCCACGCCCCCGTCCTGGTCGACGAGGGCCGCGAGCAGGTGCTCGGGCGTGAGCTCGGGGTTGCCGCGGGCGATGGCGTCGCCCTGGGCTGAGGCGAACGCCTCCTGTGCCTTGATCGTCAGCTTCTGGAAGTCCATCGCAGTGGGTGTTTCGCGGGTGTGTAGGGGACGAGATCCCGACGGTAGCGCCGATGCACCGCCGACACCTCCTGGTGCAGGCGCCGCGCCTGCAGGTCGAGCTGCTCCTCGAGCGCGTCCACGCGGCTCAGCAGCTCCACCACCGTCTGCTCCAGAGCCAGCACGTGGGTGGCGCCGGACAGGCTGAGGCCGAGCACGGTGGTGAGGTGGGTAACCTTGCGCAGGCGGGCGACGTCCGAGTCCGAGTAGCGGCGGGTGCCGCCGGGCGTGCGGCGGGGGCTTACCACGCCCTTGGCGTCGTACATGCGCAACGTCTGGGGGTGCATGCCGGCCAGCTCGGCGGCCACCGAGATCGAGTAGCGGGGGTGCTCGGCGGGATCGGTCATGCGAACAGCCTGTCTCGCGGGTTGCCGTGGCTCGTGCGCTGCAGCTCATCCAGCTTCTCGAGCGCCTCGCGCTCCTGCTTGGACAGCTTGGAGGGCACGGCGATGCGCAGCCGCGCCAGCAGGTCGCCCTGGCCGCCGCCCTTCAGGCGGGGTGCACCGCGGCTCTTGACGCGCAGCGTCTTGCCGTCCGTGGAACCGGCCGGCACCTTCACCTTGACGCGCTGGCCGTCGGGCGTGGGCAGCTCCACCTGGGCGCCCATCGAGGCCTCGGCGAACGTCACCGGCACCTCCACCAGCAGGTCGTCGCCGCGGCGCTGGAACAGGCTGCTCTCGTCCACCTGCGTGACCACGTAGAGATCGCCCGCCTCGCCGCCGCGCGGGCCGGCCTCGCCCTTGCCCTTGACCTTGATGCGGGTGCCGTTCTTGACGCCGGCCGGGACCCGCACCTGGTAGGTCTTGGTCGAGCGGACGCGCCCGCTGCCACCGCAGACGCCGCAGGGATCCTCGATCACCGTGCCGGCACCGCCGCAGCGGCGACAGGTGTGGCTGAGCGAGAAGAAGCCCTGGCTCTCGGAGGTGACGCCACGGCCCTTGCACTCAGGGCAGATGATCGGCGAAGTGCCGGGTGCGGCGCCGGAGCCGTGGCATGCGTAGCAGGTGTTGGCCTTGGCCACCGGCACCTTCACGGTGGCGCCCTTGAGGGCGTCCTCGAACGAGATCCGCACCGCCACCTCGACGTCGGCGCCGCGCAGCGGCCGCTGCTCGCGGGTGCCGCGCGCACCGGCGCCGCCGCGGGCGAACAGGCCGCCGAATAGGTCGCCGAGGTCGAAGCCCTCGGCCGCGGCGCGCATGTCGAAGCCGTCGAAGTTGGTCGGGCCCTGGCCGGGCCGGAAGTTCTGGCCGAAGGTGTCGTACTGCTTGCGCTTGTCGGGATCGGACAGCACGTCGTGCGCCTCGTTGATCTGCTTGAAGCGCTCCTCGGCCGCGGCATCGCCGGGGTTGGCGTCCGGGTGGTACTGGCGGGCCAGCTTGCGGTAGGCCTTCTTGATCTCGTCGTCGGACGCGCCCTTGGGCACGCCCAGGGTCTCGTAGTGGGACGGCATCAGACGTCCTCTGTCGGCGATCCGCTGGAGACGACCACGCGCGCCGGCCGCATCACGCGGTCGCCGAGCGTGTACCCGCGCTGCCAGACCTCGGAGATCGCGCCCTCCGGATGATCGGACGGCTGCTGTGACAGGGCCTCGTGCAGGTGCGGGTCGAACTGGCTGCCGGGCTCGCTGGCGATCTCCTCGAGTCCGCGGCGGCGCAGCAGGTCGACCAGCTGCTGGCGCACCAGCTGCACGCCCTCGGACACCTTCGCCTCCTCGTGATGCTCGGAGGCGTCGAGCGCCCGCTCCAGGTTGTCGAGCACGGGCAGCAGCTCGGACACCAGCGACTCGGCGGCCCGGGTGGCCTGGGCCTCAGCGTCGCGGGCGACCCGCTTGCGGTAGTTGTCGAAGTCGGCCGCGACACGGCGCAGGTCGGCCAGGTATTCGTCGGCCGCGCGCCGGGCCTGATCGAGCTCGGCCTCGACCACCTCGGCCATGTCCGCGCCCGCGGCCTCGGGGCCCGGCCCCGCGGGTGCGGGATCGGGCCCCGGGCAGGGACGGTGCTCGGTCACGCGCGATCGCCCGCCTCGTCGACCACCTCGGCGTCGACGATCTCCTCGTCGCCCTCGGCGGTCGTGCCGTCATCGCCCGCGGCGCCCGACGGGGCGTCGCCGGCCTGCGTGCGGGCCTGCTCGTAGACCAGCTTGCCGAGCTCGTAGGAGGCCTCCTGCAGCGCCTCCAGCTTGGCCCGGATCTCGGTCGCGTCCTCGGACTCGAGCGAGCCCTTGACCGCGTCGATCTTCGAGCGGATGTCGGTGCGGGTGGCGTCGTCCAGCCGCTCCTCGTTCTCCTTCAGCGACTTCTCGACGGAGAAGGCGACGCCCTCGGCCTCGTTGCGGGCCTCGGCCAGGTCCTTCATGCGACGATCCTCGTCGGCGTGTGCCTCGGCATCCTTGACCATGCCCTGCACCTCGTCGTCGGACAGCCCGGAGCCGCCCTGGATCTGGATCTTCTGCTCGTTGCCGGTACCCATGTCCTTGGCCGACACGTGCATGATGCCGTTGGCGTCGATGTCGAACGCGACCTCGACCTGGGGCACGCCGCGCGGGGCCGGCGGGATGCCGACCAGCTGGAACTTGCCCAGGGTCTTGTTGTAGGCGGCCATCTCGCGCTCGCCCTGCAGCACGTGGATCTCCACCGACGGCTGCCCGTCTTCCGCGGTCGAGAAGATCTCGGCCTTGCGGGTGGGGATCGTGGTGTTGCGGTCGATCAGACGGGTCATGACGCCGCCCTTGGTCTCGATGCCCAGCGACAGCGGGGTCACGTCCAGCAGCAGCACGTCCTTGACCTCGCCCTTGAGCACGCCGGCCTGGATGGCTGCGCCGATCGCGACCACCTCGTCCGGGTTGACGCCGCGGTGCGGGTCCTTGCCGATCAGCTCCTTGACCTTGTCCTGCACGGCCGGCATGCGGGTCATGCCGCCGACCAGGATCACCTGGTCGATCTGGGAGGCCGAGAGGCCTGCGTCGGACAGCGCCTGCTTGGTCGGGCCGACGGTGCGCTCGATCAGGTCATGCGTGAGCTCGCCCAGCTTGGCGCGGGTGAGGGTCGTGTCCAGGTGCTTGGGGCCGTCCGCATCGGCAGTGATGAACGGCAGGTTGATGTTGGTGGACTGCGTCGTGGACAGCTCGATCTTGGCCTTCTCGCCGGCCTCGTAGAGCCGCTGCAGCGCCATCGGGTCCTTGCTCAGGTCGATGCCCTGGTCGCGCTTGAACTCGGCCGCCAGCCAGTCGACGATGGCCTTGTCGAAGTTGTCGCCGCCCAGGTGGTTGTCACCGGAGGTGGCCTTCACCTCGAACACGCCGTCGCCCAGTTCCAGCACCGACACGTCGAAGGTGCCGCCGCCCAGGTCGAACACGAGGATCGTCTGGTCGTGCTCCTTGTCCAGGCCGTAGGCCAGGGAAGCCGCTGTCGGCTCGTTGATGATGCGCAGCACCTCGAGGCCGGCGATCTTGCCGGCGTCCTTGGTGGCGTTGCGCTGGGCGTCGTTGAAGTAAGCGGGGACCGTGATCACGGCCTCGCTGACGGGCTCGCCCAGGTAGGCCTCGGCGTCGGCCTTCAGCTTCTGCAGGATCATCGCGGAGATCTCCTGCGGCGGGAAGGTCTTGTCGCCGGCCTGCACGCGGGCGTCGCCGTTGGGTCCGGAGACGACCTCGTAGGGGACGATCTTCTGTTCCTCGCTGACTTCGGAGGCCTTGCGGCCCATGAAGCGCTTGATCGAGAAGACGGTGTTCTGCGGGTTGGTGACCGCCTGCCGCTTGGCCGGGGTGCCGACCAGGCGCTGGCCGTCCTTGGTGAACGCAACCACCGACGGGGTGGTGCGACCGCCCTCGGCGTTGGGGATGACGGTGGGCTCGCCGCCCTCCATCACCGCCATGCACGAGTTGGTGGTGCCAAGATCGATGCCAATCACTTTGCTCATACGGTGCTGCTCCTTGCCGGTTGATTCAGTTGGTCAGATGTAGAAAATCTCAGTCGAGTTGTAGCAGATTTCTCGACGCCGGGCCAGTCTTGACATCGCCCCCGGTTATACCTAGGCTATCTAGGTATGAGCGCCACCGACCTGCGCGGACAGATCGACCTGCTGCTGCTGAGCGTGCTGGTCGCCGAGCCCGCCCACGGATACCGCGTGATCGAGCGGCTGCGGGAGCAGAGCGAGGGAGCGTTCGACCTGACCGAGGGCACCGTCTACCCCGCGCTGCACCGGCTGGAGCGAAGCGGCCTGCTGGAGAGCCACTGGTCCGATGACGCGCCCCGGCGGCGACGCGTGTACACGGTGACGCAGGCGGGCCGCGGCTCGCTGGCGACGCGGCGCCGGGACTGGGCGGCGTTCGCGGGAGCGATGCAGGCGGTGATCGCACAGTGATCGAGCGCTGGCTGGCGGAGTTCGACCGCCACCTGCGGGTGCACGGACGCCGCCGCCGGCGAGTGATCGAGGAGCTGGACGCACACCTCCGTGAGGGCGCCGCGGCGCATGGCGAGCGGGAGGCGGTGCGCCGGATGGGAGACGCGAGGGCGGTCGCCGAGTCGTTCACCCCGCACGCGGCCGACCGGCTGTTCGAGCAGCGCGACCGGCTGGCGGCGCTGCTGATGCTCGCGGCGATGGCGGCCAGCCTGCCGCTGGCGCGCACGCTGGAGCAGCTGGGTCGCCCCGATCCGTCGCACGCCTGGGCCTGGTTCTTCGCCTTCCTCGCGCCGACGGCGGCCGTAGCGCTGGTGTCGTGCCTGGCGGTGCTGCGCCGGCGGCCCCTGGGAGCGCGGCTGGCGGCACCGCTGCTCGCCATGGTGGCGGTGACGGCGGCGGTGGTGTTGCTCGACCTGCCGCCGTCACGGGCCGAGCTCAGGGAGTACCGGGCCGCCGAGATCGCCCAGACTGGCCCGCCGTGCGTCAACACGCTTAGCTGCGCGACCGTCACCACCACGAACGACCACGCCTCGGAGATCCGCATCAACTACTCGATAGGCGCGCTGGCGCTGTCCGGGTTCTACCTATGGGCCGTCACCGGCTGGCGCCCGCGGCGGCGCCGGCCGCAGCGCGTGCTCGCATAGGCGCGCGTGATCTCAGCAACGGGGCGCGTTGCACGCCCGTGACCCCGGCGTTGGCAACACCGGTGCCAGGCGCCTATGTTGCGCCAGGGGCGGGCATCCCGCCCGCCCAGCCAAACTGTACGGTGATTGCGGCGGCGGGGGTCACAGGTGTGAGCCTCGGGCGTTGCAACCTCGGGCGCCCGGCGCGGCAGATTCGCCTGCCTAGGCGCTCTCGGCCAGAAACCGCGCGCCTGACGGGCACAGGTCGAGCAGCACGCAGCCATCGCAGCGGGGCCGCCGCGCCTTGCAGGTGCGACGACCGTGCTCGATCAGGAGCAGGTGCCCCTCCAGCATCCGGTCGGACGGCGTGATGGCCGTCAGCAGCAGATGCGCGGCGTCGGCGCCGACCCGCGGGCCGATCAGCTCCAGCCGCAGCGCGATCCGGTGGATGTGCGTATCCACCGGCATCACCGGCATGCCCAGCGAGAACAGGAGCACGCAGCTGGCGGTCTTTCGCCCCACCCCAGGCAGCGCCGTCAGGAAGGCCATCGCCGCCTCCGGCTCCAGCTCCGCCAGCCAGCCCAGGTCGAGCCCGGACGGTGTCGCCGCCAGCTCGGCCAGGATCGCCTGGATCCGCGGCGCCTTCTGGTTGGCCAGCCCGCCCGGCCGCAGCACTGCAACCAGCTGCGCCCGAGGTGCCTCCAGCACGTCCTGCCAGCGCGGGTAGCGCTCCCGCATCGCCGCGTAGGCGCGCTCGCAGTTGATGTCGCTCGTGTTCTGCGACAGCACCGTCAGGATCAGCTCGTCCAGCGGCGCCAGCGCCCGGTGCGACCGCGCGCCGTAAGCAGCGCGCAGCCGGTCGAGGATCGCTGGAAACCGCGCGACGGGTACTCTTTCAACGGATGACCGCACTGACCGACACTCTCGCACGGCCGCTCCGCGATCTGCGCGTCTCGGTCACCGATCGCTGCAACTTCCGCTGCACCTACTGCATGCCGAAGGAAGTGTTCGGCCACGACTTCGTGTTTCTGCGCCGCGAGCAGCTGCTGACCTTCGAGGAGATCGAGCGCCTGGCCCGGCTGTTCCTGGCCGCGGGCGTCACCAAGATCCGCCTCACCGGCGGCGAGCCGCTGCTCCGCCGCGACCTCGAGACCCTGGTCTCGATGCTCTCCGCGCTGCGGCCGCAGGGCCTCGCCGACCTTACCCTGACCACCAACGGCGCCCTGCTGCCGGCAAAGGCCGGAGCGCTCCGCGACGCCGGTCTCGACCGTGTCACCGTCAGCCTCGACTCGCTCGACGACGACGTCTTCCAGTCCATGAACGACGTCCGCTTCCCGGTCGCCCGGGTGCTCGACGGCATCGAGGCCGCGCGGCAGGCCGGCCTCTCCGTCAAGGTCAACATGGTCGTCAAGCGCAACGTCAACGACGGCTCCGTCATGGACATGGCCGAGCGCTTCCGCGGCACCGGCATCATCCTGCGCTTCATCGAGTTCATGGACGTCGGCACCACCAACGGCTGGCGCCTGGACGACGTCGTGCCCGGACAGGAGCTGGTCGATCGGCTGTCGGCCCGCTGGCCGCTGGAGCCGGTCGCCCCGCGCTACCCGGGCGAGGTCGCCAACCGCCTTCGCTATGCCGACGGCGCCGGCGAGATCGGCGTCATCGCCTCCGTCACCCACCCTTTCTGCGGCGGCTGCACCCGCGCCCGCCTGTCGGCCGAGGGCGAGCTCTACACGTGCCTGTTCGCCGCCCACGGCCGCGACCTGCGGGGCCCGCTGCGCGACGGCGCGAGCGATGAGCAGCTGGCGGCCCTGGTGGGCCGGATCTGGGGCAACCGCGGCGACCGCTACTCGGAGCTTCGCAGCGCCGAGACACGCAACCGCCCGCGGGTCGAGATGTCCCACATCGGCGGCTGACGCACCGGTCCGGGCGGCTGCTCGATCCGTCACATCGGGTACCATCCTCCGATGGCGACGTTGGCCTCTGCACGGACCAGGGAACGTGTGCGGGTGCTCCCCAAGGGATGGCCGGACTTCCTGTTACAGCTCGGGCTGTTCGCCGTCGCGGACCTGCTGTACGAGATCTCCCGCACCTTCGCCAAGGGCGATCTGGCGGTCGCATTCGTGCACGCGCGCGACGTCGTCTCGGTCGAGAAGAGCATCGGCATCTTCACGGAGCTTGACGTCCAGCACTGGGCGCTGGCGCGGCCGTGGGTGCTCGACGTGGCCAACATCACCTACTTCCACGCGCACTTCGCGGTGACCACGTGTTTCATGTTCTGGCTGTACCTGCGTCGCAACCACCACTACTACTTCGTGCGCAACATCGTCTTCTCGGCCATGGCGCTGGCACTGATCGGCTACGTCCTGTTCCCGACCGCGCCGCCGCGCATGCTCACCGACCTCGGCTTCATCGACACGCTCGAGAAGACGGCCGACGTCAACTTCAACACCGGCGCCGTGTCGCTGCTCTCGAACCCGTTTGCGGCGGTGCCCAGCGTGCACACCTGCTTCTCGCTGATCATCGGCGCCAGCTGCTTCTTCCTGGTACGCCGGCCCGCCGTCCGCGTGATCTGGCTGCTCTACCCCTGCCTGATCGTGTTTTCGATCGTGGCAACCGGCAACCACTTCTGGCTGGACGCGATCCTGGGCGCCGGCCTGGCCGGCGTCGCCCTCGCCGTCGCCTGGACGATCGAGCGCTTCCACCCCACGCTGCCGGCCTCGGCCCGCCATCGGTTGCGGCTTGATCCGGCCTCCTGACCGGGATTCGCGGCACTGCATGCACGTGATAGCGCGCGTGGTATAGTACGTGCGATGACCACCTCGCTCGCGCGTCTCAAGGACGGGTATACCAACGGCGGGCGCAGCGTGGCGCTGCGCTTCATGCAGAGCTTCCGCAGCATTCCGCTCACCCCCAACCAGCTCACCACCTGTGGCTTCCTGCTGAACGTGGCGGCCGGCGTGCTGATCTACGAGCAGCACTGGGTGTGGGCGACCGTGGTGTTTGTGGCCGGCTCCGTGATCGACGCCCTCGACGGCGCGCTGGCGCGGGCGCACGACAAGATGACCCCGTTCGGCGGCTTCCTCGATTCGACCCTCGACCGCATGAGCGAGGGCGTGATCCTGGGTGCCATCGCCCTGGTGCTGGCCGACCAGGGCCACACCCTTGCCCTGGCCTGCGTGTTCGTGGCGCTGGTCGGATCGTTCCTGGTCAGCTACACCCGCGCCAAGGCCGAGGCGCTGGGCCTGAAGGGCGACGTCGGCCTGATGGCTCGTGCCGAGCGGATCGTGCTCCTGGCCGTGGTGCTGCCGTTCGCCGGCGTGGGCAGCGTGCTGCCTTACGCGATCTACATCCTGGCCGCCTTGACGTCGATCACCGTCGTCCAGCGCATC
Organism: uncultured Actinomycetes bacterium; assembly: GCA_963737445.1. Classification (GTDB taxonomy): domain Bacteria; phylum Actinomycetota; class Thermoleophilia; order Gaiellales; family JAICJC01; genus JAICYJ01. The sequence continues at coordinate 443,639 of CAVTSO010000019.1, forward strand.
GCCTACGTACGCACACAACTGAACGCGAAATCGGAGGGATAGGTTATGGCCGAAACGGCCTCGCAAAACGGACACCGCGCCTCGAGTGGAAAGGTGCGCGTCGCCATCGTCGGCGTCGGCAACTGTGCCTCGTCGTTCGTCCAGGGCGTCCAGTACTACCAGAACGCCAAGGCGGGGGAAACCGTGCCCGGCCTGATGCACGTCGACCTGGGCGGCTATCACATCTCGGACATCGAGTTCAGCGCAGCGTTCGACATCGACGCCGACAAGGTCGGCAAGGATCTGTCGCAGGCGATCTTCAGCGGCCAGAACAACACCGTCAAGTTCTCTGACGTGCCCAAGCTGGACGTGCCCGTGTATCGCGGCATGACCCACGACGGCATCGGCAAGTACCTGTCGCAGGTGATCACGAAGGCCCCCGGCGAGACCGCCGACGTCGTCAAGATCCTGCAGGACACCAGGACCGACGTGGTCGTCAGCTACCTGCCGGTCGGCTCCGAGGAGGCGACCAAGTGGTACGTCGAGCAGGTGCTCGCGGCCGGTTGCGGCTTCGTCAACTGCATCCCCGTGTTCATCGCCCGCGAGCCCTACTGGCGCCGCCGCTTCGAGGAGAAGGGCCTGCCCATCGTCGGCGACGACATCAAGTCGCAGGTCGGCGCCACGATCGTCCACCGCAAGCTGGCGCGCCTGTTCCAGGAGCGGGGCGTGCTACTGGAGCGCACCCACCAGCTGAACGTGGGCGGCAACACCGACTTCCTGAACATGCTCGAGCGTGAGCGCCTGGAGAGCAAGAAGATCTCCAAGACCAATGCGGTCACCTCGCAGCTCGACCACGACCTGGGCGCAAAGAACGTCCACATCGGCCCGTCCGATCACGTCGCCTGGCTCGAGGATCGCAAGTGGGCCTACATCCGCCTGGAGGGCCGCTCGTTCGGCGACGTGCCCTTGAACATCGAGCTCAAGCTCGAGGTGGTCGACTCCCCCAACTCGGCCGGCATCGTGATCGACGCAGTGCGCTGCGCCAAGCTGGCGCTCGACAACGGCATCGGCGGCGCACTCGAGTGGCCGTCCGCCTACTTCATGAAGTCGCCCCCGGTGCAGCACCCCGACGACGAGTGCCACACTCAGGTCGAGACGTTCATCGAGAAGTACACGCCCAAGAAGTCGGGCACCAAGGAGAAGGCCGCGGCCAAGGGCTGAGGCCGGCGTGGCCGATGCGCTGAACATCTGCCTGGTCTCGCCCTTCGCGCTGGCCGGCGGCCATCCGGTGGCCGAGTACGTGCGGAACGAGGCGACGGGACTGGCGGGGCGCGGGCACCGGGTGACGGTGCTCGCGCCCAGCGCGTCCTCGCAGTCGCTGCGGAGCGGACGTCGCCGGCTGCGCTCGCTGGCGGCCGGCGACGCGGAGGCGCTGCACGCGCTGCCCGGCGAGCCACTGGCCGTGGCCGTCGGCCCGGCCGTTCCCAGCGGAGCGCGCGGCCGCGGGCGCGGCGCCGGGCTGCCGATCGCGGCCTCCGCCAACGTCGCGCTGGCCGTGGGCGAAGGCGGTTTCGACATCGTGCACGCCCACGAGCCGACCGTGCCGGGCCTAGCCACCGCCGCGCTGCGCCACACCCGCGGTCTGGTCGTGGCCACGTTCCACGCCGAGACCGAGCGCGCGCTCAGCTATCCGATCCGCAGCGGCCGGCGGAAGCGCTACGGGTCACGCATCGATGCGCTGCTCGCGGCCAGCGCGCGCGCGGCGGAGCTGGCCGGCACGCTGTACCCGGGCGACTACGAGGTCATGCCCGACCCCATCTCCCCCATCTTCACGACTGCCGGCAAGACCGGCACCAGGGTCGTGGCCGAGTGGACGGGCGAGGGCCGCGGCGTCGCCCGCAGCCTGATCCGCACCGTCGCCGACACACCCGGCGTCGAGCTGGGGCTGGTCTGGGACCGGCGCGGCCGCAGGCCGATGCGGCCCTACGTGCCGCCGCGGGCCCGCGGGCGCGTGCGCACCGAGGGGCTGGAGCGCGACGAGCAGCGAGCCCGGCTGCTGGCAGCCGCCGACGTGTTCGTGGCGGCGCCGGATGGGAACGCGCTCCTGGCCTGGGAGGCTCGCGCCAGCGGCGCCGTCGTGGTCTCGGTCGACGACGGCCCGGGGCTGCGGTACGCGGCCGACCAGCCGCCGCTGGCCGCCGCCGCGGTGGCCCGCCTGCTGGAGCAGACCGAGCTGCGCGAGCAGCTGGCCGCCGAGGGCGTACGGGCCGCCTCCCAGCGCGGCGCGGCGGCGCTGGCCGAGCGGCTGGAGTCGCTCTACTCCGGCCTGCTGCGGCGGCGCCGGACGCGGCCCCAGGCGGCGCCGTCGCGGCCGGTGCTGATCGACGCCGACCTGCACATGCACACGAGCCACTCGCACGACTGCGCCACCGACCCGGAGGCGCTGGTCGACCATTGCATCGCCCACGGCCTGGGTGCCATCGCGATCACCGACCACAACGAGATCTCGGGCGCGCTCGAGGCGGCCGCCCTGGACAAGCCGATCACGGTGATCGTGGGCGAGGAGGTCAAGAGCTCGCAGGGCGAGGTGATCGGGCTGTTCCTGCACGACCGGATCGAGCGGGGCATGAGCATGGCCGACACCATCGCCGAGATCCAGCAGCAGGGCGGCCTGGTGCTGATGCCCCACCCCTTCGACCGCCTGCACACGATCCCGGACTCCGCCACGCTGCTTCGCCATCTCGACGAGATCGACGTGTTCGAGGTCTACAACTCACGGCTGCTGTTCGACTCGTTCAACGACGACGCCCTGCGGTTCGCGACCAAGTACAACCTGGTGCAGTCGGCGGGCTCGGACGCGCACGTGCTGCAGGGCATCGGCACCGCCATCAACCGCATCCCGGCCTTCGACGGGCCGGAGGAGTTCCTGGTCGCGATGCGGCATAACCAGATCGTGCGGCGGCCCCGCAACCTGCTCTACCTGCAGGGCTTGAAGTGGATGCAGCAGGTCGGGAAGACCGGCAGCTAGCGCATGGTTAGGCCTATCTCGAGGTAGGCAGACCTGGCCGCGCTGAACGCCTAGGTCAGGCCGCGGCGTCGGCCGCGCGGACGCTGCCGAGCGACTGGTGCAGCACCTGCACCGACTGCTCGCCGGCGCCCGCGAGCACGGCCGCCAGCGCATCCACGCAGGCCGGGTCGAACGCGGTGCCGGCCTCGCTCACGATCTGGGCCATCGCCCGCTCGTGTGACCACGGCTCGCGGTAGGCGCGCCGGCTGATCAGCGCGTCGTACACGTCGCAAACCGTCATGATGCGGGCTTCCAGCGGGATCGCCTGGCCGGCGATGCCGTCCGGGTATCCGCCGCCGCCGAACCGCTCGTGGTGCCACAGCACGATCGGCAGCTCTCGCTCGAACCCGCCCAGATGCGCCAGCAGGTCGGCGCCCTTCCCGGGATGGGTCTTGATCACCGCGAACTCCTCGTCGGTCAGCCGGTCCGGCTTGTTCAGGATCTGCGCGGGCACCTGCAGCTTGCCGATGTCGTGGAGCAGCCCGGCCACGGCCAGACGGCGCAGCGCCGGCGCCGGCAGGCCCATCTTCATGCCCACCCGCACCGCCAGGGCGGCCACCCGCCGCGAGTGCTCGCGGGTGGAGGGATCGCGCAGCTCCATGGTCGCGGTCAGGCTGCGGACGTAGCCGCCCAGCAGGCTCTCCTCGGACTCCAGCAGGTCGCTGCCCTCCACCCGGCGGTAGAGGTGGTAGGACGGCACCTGCCGGGCAAGGTCGACGGCGACCGAGCCCGCTACCGCCACGAAGCCCATCGCCTCCAGCACGTGCGCGGCCCAGAACATGAGCGTCCAGGTGTCCGACAGCAGGTAGATCACGATCGAGCAGCCCAGCCAGATCAGGCCGACGGCGACCGTCAGATCGGCGCGGCGGCCGGTCAGCTGGTGCGTGACGAACGCTCGCCGCGCGATCCAGAGGTAGACGATGCCGACCGGGAACAGCACGAGGTACACCCACGGCTCCACCTGCAGCGGCACCAGCGGGATCAGCTCCGGATGCACCAGGCCGACCACGCCGAACACCAGCAGCGCGGCGAGGGCGGCCACCTGGCAGCGTGCGACCACGCGGGTGGCGCCGGTCCGGGCGGACGGTGCCAGCACCGCCGCGGCCAGGATCACGCCCCCGGCAGGAACCGCCAGCACACCGGCCAGGCCGACGGTGGCGTTGCGCGCGTACTCCTCGAGGAACACGCCCGGCGTGGCCAGGCCGTGGATCGTCATCAGGCCGGCCATGACGGTGAAGGCGACGCCCACCAGACCCGCTCGCGTGTCGTTCCTGCGGATCGCCGCACGCGTCATCAGCACCGACACGGCGGCGGCAACGGCGGCCGTGCTCGTGACCGCGAGCACGTGCAGCGTGGGCAGCTCGAACTCGCCGTTCACGCGGCGCGAAGCCAGCGCCACCAGCGCCGGAGGAGTGAATGCGGCCAGGCAAGCTGCCGCCGCAGCTCGTGAGAAGCGTGGCATGTGTGGAGATGATCGACCACGCGTCCCACCAGCTTGAACGCATCGCGGGGTAGAGGTTTCGGCCCCGGATGCGCCAATATGTCGGGGTGAGCATCCCCGACGATCAGATCTACGAGCGGTACCAGGCCCGCGCCATCGCCGAGACCAACCAGCTCGGCCACGAGATCGCGACCTGGGTCGGCGACCACCACCCCGCGCAGGCGCCGGTGATCGGCACCGGCCACCCGCTGGCCGACATCTTCCTGCTCAAGTACCGGCCCATGGCGGCGGAGGTGCAGGAGGGTGTGGCCTTCTTCGGCAGGGCCGGCCAGGCGGTGCTGAAGAGCATCGAGCGGCTGCGCATCGACCCCTTGAAGCTGTACGGCAGCGTCTGCCTGAAGGTCGACATCGACCCCGGGCCGGACGACCTCGCCCAGGCGCGGGCCTGGCTCACCCACGAGCTGCACATCACCCAGCCCGGCATCGTCGTCGCGATGGGCTCCGACGCCGTCTCGTTCCTGGGTTCGCTGGAGTTCCCGCTGTCGTCGCCGGTCGAGTTCACGCTCGGCCGGGTGCAGCCGTTCACCCCCACGATCGACCTGCTGGCCGTGCCCGACATCGACAGCTCGCTGAACGACTCCGCCGCCAAGCGCGAGTTCTGGGCGGCGTTCAAGGCGCTGGGCGAGTGGTACGACAACCTGCCGCCGTACTGACCCTGCGCGTGGCCGGGGCGCTGGCCGCCCTGGCCGCGTTCGACCGGCTCGCTCCCCACATCGGGAACAGCCCGGCCACGGCGGTCCAGATCGCGGGCCTGGCGCTGATCTCGATCCCGCTGGCGACCCTGGTGCCGCTGGCGCTGGCCCCGGCGGCGGGGGTGGGCGCTCGGCTGCTGCTGTGGGCGGTGCCGGCGGTGGTGGCCACGGCGCTCCTGATCTGGGCCGGCTACTCGGGCACGCCGGCCACGCTGACGAAGCTGGTGGCCGCCGGCCTGATCGGCCTGGGACTGGGGTCGCTGCTGCAGACGCCGGTCGAGATCGTCGGCATCGCCGTGCTGATCGCGGCGGTGGACATCTACAGCGTGGCGGCCGGGCCCACCAAGGTGATCGTCGAGCACCACGCGCAGGTGCTGAACGCGTTCACGCTGGCGTTCCATCCGCTCGGGAGCAACGGGGTGGCGCAGATCGGCGCCAGCGACTTCGTGTTCTTCTCGGTGTTCCTGGCCGCGGCGGCGCGGTTCGACCTCCGCCCGACGCTGACCTGGGCGGCGATGACGGCCTCGTTCGGGCTGACCCTGCTCCTGTCCTACCAGTTCGACCGCGCGCTGCCGGCGCTGCCGCTGCTCTCGCTGGCGTTCCTGACCGCAAACGCCGACCTGCTGGCGGGGCGCATCGGGGGAGAACCGATTCACCCGAAGGGGACTAGCCGCGGGAGCGCCGCGCGTCGATGTACCTGCGATGGCTCCCCACGGCCCGCTCCGTCGCCTCAGCTGCCCGGTTCTGATCGGGCTGTCGCTGATGTGGTCCGGAGCGGCGCAGAGCGCCCACGCCGGCGGCAGCACCACGGTGCCCGACACGAAGCCGACGTGGGCGACGCCGGCCAACAGCTCGGGTGCGGCCTCCGACAGCGGCACGGTCGTGTTCTCGCTGTGGCTGGGCTGGCGCGACCAGCCGCAGCTGGAGGCGCTCCTAGCCGCCCAGCAGGATCCCGCCAGCAGCGACTATCACCGCTGGCTGTCGCCGCAGCAGTTCCGCTCGCTGTTCGCGCCGGACGCGAGCTCGGTTGCCAGCGTGTCCGGCTGGCTGCAGGCGCAGGGCTTCGGCCTGGTGGACGTGCCCGCCAACCACCTGTTCGTCACGGCCAGCGGCACGGTGGCCCAGGTCGAGCGCGCATTCCAGGTGAACGAATCGCTGTACCAGGTGAGCGGGCAGACGGTGCGCGCACCCGACGCCAACCCCAGGATCCCCGACGACCTGGCCACGAGCGTGACGGCGATCACGGGGCTCGACAACGCCTACTCGCTGACGCGGCCGCACGTCCAAACGCCGGCGCCGCCACCGCCCATCGGCAGGTCGGTCGGACCCTGCTCCCACTACTGGGGTGAGCACACCAGCCGCCAATTCCCCAACCCGTACGCCCCCGGCACGCCGCTGCCGTGGCTGATCTGCGGATACACGCCGCAGCAGATCGCGTCGACATACGGCATCGACCAGCTGCGGAACCAGCACCTGGACGGCCGCGGCCAGACGATCGCGATCACTGGGGCGTTCTTCTCGCCCACGATCCGCGCCGACCTCAACCGCTTCTCGCGGACGTTCGGCCTGCCGCGCGCCCGCTACTCGGAGGTGGTCGCACCTGGCTCCACCCACTACCCGCGCGACCCCGCCGACACGCAGGAGTGGTACATCGAGCAGGCGCTGGACGTGGAGTGGGCGCACGCGGTTGCGCCACGGGCCCACATCCTCTACGTGGGGGCGGCGAACACCGCGAAGGGGCTCGACCTGGCCCTGAACGAGGTGGTCGACAAGCACCTCGCGAACGTCGTCTCCAACAGCTGGGGTATGCCCGAGAGCGACGCCTCGAAGGGCGAGGTGCGGGCACTGAACTCGGTGTTCCAGCAGGCGCAGGCGCAGGGCATGGGCATTTTCTTCGCATCGGGCGACGACGGCGACAACCGCGCGGCGTTCGGGTCGGTGTCGGGCGGGTTCCCCGACTCGAGCCCGCTCGTGACCTCGGTCGGCGGCACCAGCCTGGCGGTCGGCCCCAGCGGGCAGCGCCTGTGGGAGACGGGCTGGGGCACAACCGAGATGAACTGGGCGCACGGCGCCTGGGCGGAGCCGTTCCCGGGCTACTTCCTGTACGGCGGCGGCGGCGGTGCCAGCGCCATCTACGCGAAGCCCGCATACCAGGACCGGATCGTGCCCGGCACGCAGCGCGTCGAGCCCGACGTGTCGCTCGTGGCCGACCCGCAGACCGGCGTGCTGTTCACGCAGACCTACTCAAAGCCGGGCGGCGGCACTGAGCAGAAGGAGTCGTGGATCGGCGGCACCAGCCTGTCGGCGCCGCTGATGGCGGGCATCGCCACGCTCGCGAATGAGGCCCAGCACCGGCCGCTCGGGTTCCTGAACCCGCAGCTGTACCGGCTGGCCGGCAGCTCGGCCTTCAACGACATCACGCCCAGCGGCCGCACCCTGGCCGTGCTGCGCAACCGGCTGAAGCCGAACGGCAAGCGGGCCACGATGCTGCGCTCGCTCGACCGCGACTCGTCGCTGGCCACCGCTGTCGGCTGGGACGACGTCACGGGCCTCGGCTCACCACGTGCCGTGGAGTTGCTGGCCGCCCTGCGATAGTTCGTCCATGCGCATCGTCTCGCTGCTTCCCAGCGCGACCGAGATCGTGGCCGACCTGGGCATGGACGACCTGCTGGTCGGCCGCTCCGCCGAGTGCGACTGGCCGCCGCAGGTGTGCGCGTTGCCGGTGGTGACAGCGGCAAGGGTGGACACCGAGCAGCTGCGGAGCGCCGAGATCGATGCGGCGGTGCGTGCGTCGCTGCTCGAGGGCCGCTCGCTCTACGCGATCGACGAGCAGGTGCTGGCGGAGCTCGAGCCCGACCTGATCATCACGCAGGACCTGTGCCGCGTGTGCGCCGTGTCCAGCGACGAGGTGTCGCAGCTGCGCACGGTGGCTGTCGAGGTGGTCTCGCTCGACCCGCACACGATCAGCGAGGTCGAGGCCAGCGTGCGGTTGCTGGCCGATCGCCTAGACATGTGCCGGGCGGGCACCTGCGAGCGCGGTGCCGGCGTCGTCGCCCGCATGCGCCGGACGATCATCGCGGCGATGGACGCCGTGGCCCGGCGGCCGGTGCGGCGGGTGTTCGTGGCCGAGTGGCTCGATCCGCCCTTCGCGGCCGGGCACTGGGTGCCGGAGATGGTCGACCTGGCGGGCGGCGAGGACGTGATGGGCATGGCGGGCCGCCCGTCATACGCGACCACGTGGGACGCGGTCGCCGCAGAGCGGCCGGAGCTGATCGTGGTTGCGCCCTGCGGGTTCGACCGCGTCCGCGCCGAGGCCGAGGCGGCCAGGATCGAGCTGCCGGCGCCGTCGGTGTGCGTCGACGCGAACGCCTACTTCTCGCGCCCGGCGCCGCGGATCGCGGAGGGCGTCGCCCAGCTGGCCGAGATCCTGCACGGCGTGCGGGCCATCAGGCGGCCGCGCCCGGCGCCTGCCGGGTGAGCTGCGCGACGCATTCGATGTGGTGCGTGTGGGGGAACATGTCCACGGGCTGCACCTGCTCCAGCCGGTAGCCGCCGTCCACGAGCTGGCGTGCGTTCGGCGCAAGGGTGGTGGGGTTGCACGAGACGTAGCTGATGCGCTCGCGGCGCCAGCTCCAGCACGCGCCGCACGGCCCGGGGCGTGAGGCCGGCACGAGGCGGATCGACGAACACGACGCTGGGCCGGGGCACGCGCTCGAGCAGCGGGCGCAGCTGCTTGGCGACGTCGCCCTCCACGAACTCCGCGTTGGTGACGCGGTTGCGGGCAGCGTTCTCACGGGCGCGGGCGACGGACTCTGATGAGATCTCGACGCCGATCACCCGCTCGACGTACGGCGCCGCCAGCAGGCCGATCGCGCCGGCACCGCAGTAGAGGTCCCAGGCGACGTCGCCTGGGCGCAGCCGCGCCTGCTCGATGGCATGCCGGTACAGCACCTGCGACATCCCGCTGTTGGTCTGCATGAACGCGCCTGCCGAGAGGCGCAGCGTCAGGCCGTCGATCCGCTCCTCGAACTCGTCGGCTCCGAACAGCGTGGTGTGCGCCAGCCCGGCCGTGACCTCGGCCACGCCGTCGTTGACCGCATGCACCACCCCCACGACGCCCTCCGGCAGCAGTCGCCGCAGGTGGTCGACCGCCGGCGCCTGGCCGGGCGCCGTCACGAGCATGGCCAGCAGCTGTCCGGTGTTGCGGCCCTCGCGCACCACCAGGTGGCGCAGGAAGCCGGCGCCGGTGCGCTGGTCGTACGCCTGCAGGCCCTGCTCCCGCGCCCACCGCTCGAACCCGCGTCGCAGCTCGTTCGAGACCGGCGATGCGATGTGGCAGGTGTTGACCGCCATCAGCTGGTCCCAGCGGCCGGCCACGTGGAATCCCAGCGCCGCGCCGCCGGCCGTCTGCGACCACGAGTACTCGAACTTGTTGCGGTAGCCCCAGATCTGGCGGGCCGGCTCGATCGGCGCCAGGTGGTAGCCCTCCAGCCGCCCCAGCCGCTGCAGGGCGTCGGACACCTGCGCCTGCTTGTGGCGCAGCTGCTCGGCGTAGTCCAGGTCCTGCCAGGCGCAGCCGCCGCACACGCCGAAGTGCTCGCAGCGGGGAGTGACGCGGCCCGGCCCCGCCTCCAGCAGCTCGACCGCACGCGCCTCGGCGTAGCGGCGCTTGAACTTGGTGACCCTGGCCCGCACCCTGTCGCCGGGCAGCGCGCGTGCAACGAACACGACCAGCTCGCCGTGACGGGCAACGCCGCGGCCGCCGTAGGCGAGGCTGTCGATCACAAGCTCCAGCTCCTGGTCGCGGACGAGTGCGGGCATGGCCTCACCGGTAGTGTATGAGCGTGGCCGTCGACCTCGTCTCCTACCGCGACGATCTCGAGGACATGATGGCGGAGGCGCTGACCGAGTACTACCACCACAGCGCCGGGCTCAAGCCGACCATGGACATGACCCGGGTGTACGACCACTACGCCCACCTCACCTCGCTGGAGAGCGCGCGGGAGCTGGCCGCGATGGGCGCCCCCACCGAGCTGCAGCGGTTCGCAGCCGAGGCCTTCGTCGGGGACGGCACAAGAGCTGACCGACCGGTCGGCCAACCTCGAAGCGAGCCTGACCGTGCCGTTCGACGGGGGGCGGGTGCCCTACCGGCAGGTCCGCCCGCTGCTCCTGAACGAGCCCGACGCGGCCCGTCGGCGAGAGCTGTACCGGAGCCGCTGCGAGGTGACCGAGCGCGACCTGAACCCCGTGCTGGCCGAGCTCGCGGAGCGCGAACGGGTGCTGACGGCCGAGCTGGGCGCGCCCACGGTGCTGTCGCTGTACGAGCGGCTCGGGTTCGATCCGGCCGGGCTGGCCGCGCGCACCGACGCGTTCCTGGCGGACACGGAGTCGCGGTACAAGGACGAGCTCGAGCGCCAGCTGCGCAGCCGGCTGGGCGTGTCGCTCGACGAGGCGGGCCCGTCCGACCTGTCGCGGCTGATGCGCGCGACCGAGTTCGACGCGGGCTTCCCGGGCGAGCGCGCGCTGCCGGCGCTGCGCGAGACGCTGGCCGGGCTCGGTATCGACCTCGATCGCCAGCCCAACGTGGAGCTGGACGTGGAGGCGCGGCCGGGCAAGGTACCACGCGCGTTCTGCGCGCCGATCCGGGTGCCCGACCGGGTGGTGCTGGTGGTGCTGCCGCAGGGCGGCCAGGAGGACTACGCCGCGCTCTTCCACGAGGCCGGGCACACGGAGCATTTCGCACACGCGCGGCGCACGTTGCCTGCCGAGGAACGGGTGCTGGGCGACAACGCCGTCACCGAGGGGTTCGCCTTCCTGCTGGAGCACCTGACCGGCGACGCACGCTGGCTGGCGGCAGGCTGGGCATGTCCCCGAGCGACCAGTTCGTCCGCTTCTCGGCCTTCGTCACGCTGTTCTTCCTGCGCCGGTACTGCGCCAAGCTGTCGTACGAGCTGGAGCTGCACTCGGGGGCGCCGCTTCGTTCGCTGCCCGGCCGCTACGCGCAGCTCCTGTCGAGCGCCGTCGGCGTCCCCTATCCCGAGTCGGACTTTCTCGAGGATGTGGACGGCGGCTTCTACTGCACGTGCTACCTGCGGGCCTGGGCGTTCGAGGCGCAGCTGTCGGGGTGGCTGCGTGAGCGCTACGGCGGTCACTGGTTCGCCCAGCGCGATGCGGGCAGCCTGCTGCGGGAGTTGTGGGAGCTGGGCCAGTCGCTGGGCGCCGACGCGCTGCTGCGCGAGGTGAGCGGGCAGAGCATCGACTTCGGCGTCCTTTCCGACCGCGCCCGCGACGCGCTCGGCTAGCCGCCGGCTATGCGGTCGAGCACAGCTCCGGGTGGCGGGCGTCCCTGCGTGCGGAGCGATAGATGCCGGCCAGGTGCGCGAAGTCGGGCGTGCCCGGGCGTCAGCTGCGCGGCCATCCGGTAGGCGCGGATCCCGGCCGACAGCGCGGCCACCGTCGTTTGGTGCCGCAGCGGTCGCCTGGCCACCACGAACGGGCCGAACACCTCCACGTGATCGAAGCCCTTCAGCCGCAGGCCCGCCGCCAGCCCGGCCGCGTCCGACGAGCGTAGGAGCACCCAGGCCGCGGCCGGAGTCGGCTGGTCGCCGAGGCGCGCGACCAGGTCGCAACCCGTGTCCTGGCCGACGTCGCGCCACCGTGCCAGCGAGTCGGTGTCGGAAGCATCCAGGGCCGCGTAGGCGCCGTAGAGCCGGGCATCGACGCCCGGCTCCGGCACGCCGCCGGTCGAGAGCAGCACGTCCTCGCTGCCGAACTGGCTGCTCAGGTGGAGGCTGGCGTGCCGCAGGTCGGGGGTGAAGTTGCCGACGTCGCGGCTGAGCGCGACCACGCCCGGCGTGATCGCGGCCAGCGTCAGCAACGCCGCCAGCCACGGCCCGTAGCGACCTGCCCGGCGCCCCACCTCGACCAGGAAGGTGGCCAGTGCGGCGACGTAGGCGGGGATCATGAACGACAGGTGCCGCTCCGGCGCGAAGTCGGGGGAGGTCGCCGTCAGGATCGACAACAGCACCACCGGCTGCACCAGCCAGACGCCCAGGATCAGCGCAGCGCGGCGGTCGCGCATGGCCAGCATCACGAGCCCGGCCAGCGCGGCAGCGGCCAGCGCCACCCACACGATGACGTAGGAGGAGCCCCGTCCAGGCGTCTCCGATACGGCGCCAGAACTCCGACGAACCGAGGTCGACCACCGCCCCGCCCTGGCCGACGCCGTACTTGGGCTGCAGCTGCGAGTACACCCGCCATAGCAGCAGCATCGCCAGGAGCCCCGCTCCCAGCGCCACGCTCAGCACGATCGCGTTGCGCCGCTGCGAGCGCCAGCCGCGCCGCAGCGGCGCCAGGCCCAGCACCACCAGCAGCACCATCTCCGACGCCAGGGCGAACAGGCCGAAGGGGTGCGCGGCCACCAGCAGCAGCGCCGACACGGCGTAGGGCGCGACGTAGCGGGCACGGCGCGTGCGCACGAGCAACAGCAGCAGCCACATGCTGCCGAAGGAGGCGGCCAGCATGGCGGTGTACCCGCGTGCGAACTGGGCGAGGTGCACCACCTCCGGGATGGTCGCGACCAGCACCGCCAGCACGGCGCCGCCGGATCGGCCCAGCAGCTCGCGACCGAAGCCGTACGCGAGCGCGATGGCGAGGATGCCGAACAGCGCGGAGGGCAGGCGCAGCCCCAGCATGTCGTCGCGCAGCACCAGCGACGCGTGCACGGCCAGGTAGTGCAACGGCGGGCCGTGGCGGTTGTCGATGGCGACGTCCAGCACGTCGCGTGCCGACGGGCGCGACGCCACCGACAGCGTCACGCCCTCGTCGTTGTGCAACGGCCGGTAGTTGAGTCCGAAACCGATCACGGTGACGGCGTAGGCCACGGTTGCAATCACCGCCGTGAGCGGAGCCCAGCGGGCGGTCAGGAAGGCGCGCATCGGGCGGCATTATGACGCCGGGACCAGCCCGCAGCGCGCAGGCGCACGTCCCGGTCCGACGAACCGGTACGCTTTCGCCATGGCTACCGAAGCCGCGCCGCAGACGGTCGAGAGCCGGCTGCATGCCCCCGAGGTGACGATCGTGATCCCGCTCCTGAACGAGCAGGCGACCGTGGCCAGGCTGTGGGAGGGGATCGACCGGACGTTGGCCGACTCCGGCATCGCGGCCGAGGTGATCTTCATCGACGACGGGTCGACCGATGGCACGATGGCGCTGCTGGAGGAGCTGCACGATCGCGACCCGCGGGTGCGGGTGGTCTCGTTCAAGCGCAACTTCGGGCAGCATCCCGCCATGCACGCCGGCATCGCACGGGCTCGCGGGCGGATCGTGGTGACGATGGACGGAGACCTCCAGAACCAACCCAGCGACATCCCCAAGCTGGTGGCCGCGATCCACGCCGGCGCCGACGTGGCCAGCGGCCGGCGGGTGGTGCGGCAGGACGGCTTCTTCCTGCGACGGGTGCCGTCCCGCTTCATCAACGGGCTGCTGGCGCGACTGACCGGCGCCCCCATCTCCGACTTCGGCTGCGCCTTCAACGCCTACCGGCGCGATGCGATCGAGCCGGTGATGCACAGGATCGGCCGCCAGAAGTTCACCAAGGCGCTGGTCTGCACGACCGGCGCGTCGGTGACGGAGGTCGACCTGCAGCACGCCGCCCGCGACGATCAGAGCCGCTACGGGATGATCAAGCTGATCACGCTGGCGCTGCACGTCCTGACCGGCTTCTGGGCTCAGATGGTGCAGTGGGTGGGGGCCGTGCTGGCGATCGGAGGTATCCTGATGGCGTCGATCGTGACGCTCTGGGGTGCCGTGTTCTGGATCCGTCACGGAGACTTTCCGGGCCCGTTGTTCCTGGGCGGCCTGGTGCTGTTCGTCCTCGGGCTGCAGGGGTTTCTGATGGCCGTGCTGGGGGAGTACCTCGCCCGCATCCAGCGCGACGTCGAGCAGCGGCCCATCTACTACATCGATCGCGAACTTGGGTAGGCACATGAAGCGCATCCTCGTGACCGGCGGCGCCGGGTTCATCTCCAGCAACATGATCCGCTACCTGTTGGAACACACCCAGCACCAGGTGGTGACGATGGATGCCCTCACCTACGCCGGGAACCTCGAGAACCTCGACGACGTGATCTCGCACGACCGGCTGCGGTTCATCCGGGGCGACATCCGCGACATCCACGACGTGGCCGAGGCGCTCGACGGCGTCGACGTGATCGTGAACGCGGCGGCGGAGTCGCACGTGTCAAAGTCGATCGAGCAGGGCGGCGCCGAGTTCGTGACCACCAACGTGGTGGGGACGCAGGTGCTGCTGGACGCGATCCGCGAGCGCCCTGTGGAGCGGTTCATCCTGATCTCGTCGTCCGAGGTGTACGGCACGGCGGAGAGCGACCCCATGTCCGAGGACCACCCGCTCAACCCGCGCTCGCCCTACGCGGGCACGAAGGCCGGCGGCGACCGCCTGGCCTACTCGTACTGGTGCACGTACGACCTGCCGATCACCGTGATCCGGCCGTTCAACAACTACGGGCCCTACCAGCACCCCGAGAAGGTGATCCCGCGCTTCATCATCCAGGCGCTGACCGACCAGCCGTTGACGATCCACGGAAACGGCCGGGCCAGCCGCGACTGGCTGCACGTGTTTGACACGGCCGAGGCGATCACCCAGGCCTGCGAGGTGCCGCTGGCGCAGATCAAGGGCGAGACGATCAACGTGGCCACGGGCGTGGACGAGTCGGTCGAGCAGATCGCGGACATGATCCTGGAGCTGCTGGGCAAGCCGGCCTCGCTCAAGGCCAACATCGACGATCGGCCGGGCCAGGTCGACCGCCACATCGGATCGACGGACAGGGCCGAGCAGCTGCTGGGCTGGACGTCCAAGATCGCGTTCGCGGACGGGCTGGAGCGCACGATCGCGTGGTACCGGAACCACCCCGAGTGGTGGCAGAAGGTGCTGGCGGCCGAGCAGACGGCCCAGACCGTGTGACGCTGATCGTCCTCGGCGGCGCTCCGGCGCAGCGGCAGGCGATCGAGGCGGCCGCCGCGGTGGGGATCCCGACGGTGGTGTGCGACAGCCAGCCGGGGGTCGGTGACGTCGCGGTCTCGAGCGAGGACTCGGCCGGCGTGCGGCGGGCGGCGGTCGAGCACGGTGCGGTGGGGCTGATCGCACCCGGCACCGACTGGCCGGTGCGGATCGCGGCCTACGTGGCAGAGGACCTCGGCCTCACCCACCCGCTGTCGGTGGCGACGGCGGTGCTGTGCACGAACAAGGTGGCGCAGCGGGAGGCGTTCGTCGCCGCGGGCGTGCCGCAGCCGGAGTGGTCGGTGGACACACCGCCGGCGTACCCGTGCGTCGTCAAGGCGCCGGACCGGCAGGGACAGCGCGCGATGTCGATCGTCGCCAACGCGGACGAGGCCGGGCAGGCGGAGCTGACGGCGCGACGCGGGTCGCGCAGCGGCCGGGTGCTGTTCGAGTCGTTCGTGGAGGGGCCGGAGGTGACGGTGAACGGCTTCTCGGTCGGCGGGCGGTTCGTGCCGGTGGCGGTGACAGCGCGGGAGCACTTCGCGGATGCGCCGGGGGTGGCGCAGCGGCACGTGTACCCGAGCGGGCTCGATGACGCAGCGGCATCGGCAACGGCGGAGGCGGCTGTGGCGGCGCTGGGTATCACCGACGGGCCCAGCTACACGCAGCTGATCCTGTCGCCGCAGGGGCCGCGGATCATGGAGGTGGCCGCGCGGCTGGGAGGCGGGCATGACAGCGAGATCTGCCGGCGGGCGGTCGGGGTCGATCTGGCCGGCCTGGCGGTGCGGATCGCGGTCGGCCAGGCGATCGCGGCGACGGAACTGGAGCCGCGGTCGGAGGGCGCGTGCGTGATCGAGTTCCTGCGCGCGCCGGAGGGTGAACTGGTGTCGACCGGCGGGCCGGCGGAGATCAGCTTCTATCATGCCGCCGGGCACCGGTACGGCCCCCTGCGCACCGCCACCGACCGGGCCGGATACGTGATCGCGCAGGGGACGACGCGGCAGGAGGCGCTCCAGCGAGCGCGAACGGCGGTCGAGGCGGTTCGATTCGAGGTCGCATGAGCAGCGCCATACCCGCAACTCTGGCCATCGACGGCGGCACGCCCGTGCGCGACAGCATGCTGTCGTTCTCGCCGCCGGTGCTGGGTGACGAGGAGATCGCGTCGGTGATCGAGACGCTGCGGTCGGGCTGGCTGACCAGCGGGCCGCGGACGGCGGAGCTGGAGGAGCGGTTCGCGGCGCGGGTGGGAACAGGCCACGCGATCGCGACCTCGTCGTGCACGGCGGCGCTGCACCTGGCGATGGTGGCGGCGGGACTGGGCGAGGGCGATGAGGTGATCACGACGTCGTTCACGTGGCCGGCGACGACGAACGCGGTGTTGCACGCAGGGGCGACGCCGGTGTTCGCGGATGTGGATCCGGACACGCTGAACATCGACCCCGACGCGGTGCGGGCGCTGGTCGGGCCGCGCACGCGGGCGGTGCTACCGGTGCACTTCGCGGGCGGGCCGTGCGACATGGACGCGCTGTGCGGGATCGCGCGCGAGCACTCGCTGCTGGTGATCGAGGATGCGGCGCACGCGGTCGAGGCGACGGTGGGCGACCGCAAGGTGGGATCGATCGGGGACTTCACGTGCTTCTCGCTGTACGCGACCAAGAGCCTGGCGGGCGGCGAGGGCGGAGTGGTCACGACCAGGTCTGAGGAGGCGGCGGAGCAGCTGCGGCTGCTGCGGTCGCAGGGCATCACGCGCGATCCGTGGCGCCGGCAGCTGTCGCGCAGCCTCGGGCACTACGACGTGACGGTGCCGGGGTTCAAGGCCAACCTGGCGGACCTGCAGGCGGCGGTGGCGCTGCCCAAGTTCGACCGGCTGGACGACATGCACCGGCGCAGGACGGCGCTGGTGGAGCGGTACGACCGCGGGCTGGAGGGGCTGGCCGGGATCGAGCCGATCGGGCGCTCGCCGTTCGGGCGGCACGCGCACCACCTGTACGTCGTGCGGATCGACCCGGACGCGGCGGGCGGGGACCGGGATCGCTACGCGGCGGCGCTCACGGCCGAGAACATCGCGACCGGGCTGCACTTCCTGCCGGTGCACACGCTGACCTGGTACCGGGAGAACCTGGAGCCGGTGTCGCTGCCGGCGACGGAGGCGGCGGGCGAGACGGTGCTGTCGCTGCCGCTGGGAGGGGCGCACACGGAGCAGGACGTCGACGACGTGCTGGCGGCGCTCCGCAAGCTTCAAGTCGCCTTCACGCGATGAGCCGGCGCACGCGGGTGGCGGCCGGAGCGGTCGTCTCGGCGGTGCTGCTGGTGGCGCTGTTGTGGTTCACGGACCCGCGCGAAATCTGGCGGACGCTGTCGCAGGCGGATCTGAAGTGGGTGGCGCTGGCGATGGCCGTGAACGTGGCAACGGTGCCGGTGATGGCGTGGCGCTGGAGCATCCTGATCCGCGCGAAGGGCATGGTCGCACCGTTCTGGTGGCTGGTGCGGACGTACTTCGTGGCGTTGTTCCTGGGACAGTTCCTGCCGGCGGCCGTGGGAGGGGACGCGGTGCGGGCCGTGGAGCTGGGGCGGCGCACGCACGACGGGCCGGAGGCGGTGGCATCAGTGCTGATCGACCGACTGGTGGGTGTCGTGTCGCTGGTGGGGCTGGCGGTGCTGGCGTACGCGGCGGGCGGGCACTCGGCCGGGGGACCGGAGGTGGTGGTGGCCGAGACGACGTTCGGGCTGGCGGCGCTGCTGGTGCTGGGGCTGCTGTTCTCGGCACGGCTGCGTGGTCTGGCCGCGCGCGTGCTGGAGCCGCGGGTGGGCGAGAATCGGCTGGCGGCGGGACAACGGTTCTACGAGGCGCTGCACGGGTATCGCGAACAGCGAGCGGCGCTGGCGGCGGTGTTCGCGCTGGCGCTGGCCGTCCAGGTCGTACGGGTGGGGACGATCTGGATGCTGGTGAAGGCGTTGGGTCTGGACGTGCCGATCACCGAGATCTACGCCACCGGGCCGGTGCTGTTCGCGGCGCTGGTGCTGCCCGTGTCGCTGAACGGCATCGGCGTGCGCGAGGCCGTCTTCGTGTCGTTCCTACACGACTCGACGACGGCGGAGCAGGCGATCGCACTGGGGGTCGCGTTCTTCGCTGTGGGCACAGCCACGTCGCTGGTGGGGGCGCTGATCCTGGCGCTGCGGTGGGTCAGGTACGGGATCGGCGCAGTGCGGCCACGCACGCAGATCGACGACCCAGGCGCACCGCCGGCCAACGAATTGCGGGATACCGGTTACCTCAAGACGACGAAGCGCCGATAGGGCATGTGACCCGATGCTGCATCCGTCCATCGCCTTCCAGGAGAGTCCAAGCCCCGTGTCCCCTCGCACCACCGAGGCGCAGGCCGCCCGACCCGGCACCATGCGTCCCGTCAATCTGCTGATCGCACTGTTTGCAGTTGCCTGCGCCATCGCTCTCGCGCACGGCATCATCGCCTAGCTCCGCGCTCGACCCCCGCCGCCGCGCACCCGCGGAAGCAACACCGGCGCCTGGCACCGGTGTTGCGCCCGAATCTACGAATTTCGTAGAAGACAGCGCCCAATTCTACCGAATTTCGAGGCGGCGACCCCGTTTTGCTATCGGAATTCGTGCAACATCGGTGCCAGACGCACGTGTTGCGTCGCACCGTTGGCGCGGAGTTGTGATCGGTCGGGGGACGATTCGTGGCAGCCGGCGGCCGTAGGCTGGCCGTCATGTCGCGCAGACGCCGGACACCTTGCCGCGGGGGCCTCTACCACGTTGTTCAGCGAGGCAACCGACGCCAGACCATCTACGAGACTGACCAGGACCGCCGCCTGTTCCTCGAGATGATGGCCGACACCCTGCCCAGGTTCGGGTTCCGCTACCACGCCTACTGCCTGATGGGGAACCACTACCACATGCTGATCGAGACGCCGAACGCCAATCTCGCCAAGGGCATGCACTGGCTGAACGGGGTCTACGCCGCGCCGCTCTAACGCCACCCACCAGGTCGACGGCCACCTGTTCCAAGATCGCTACTGGGCGTCGCCGGTCGCCGGCGCCAAGGCCATCATGGAGGTGGCCCGCTACATCGCCGCCAATCCGCTCCGGGCCGGCCTCCGCGATCGCGCCGAGCTGTGGCCGTGGTCGACCTACCCGATGGCGCTCGGCATCACGCCGCGCCCGTCGCACGTCACCCTCGACCTGATCATGGCCCTGTTCGACGCCCACCTCGGCATCGCCGAGGCCCGCATCCGCTTCCGCCAGCTGGTCGAGCAGGAGCCCCCTACCCGCCCGCTCCTTGCCGCGGTGCTGCCCGACCTGGCCGCTGCCCGCGGAGCCGGCTACTCGCTGCGCGAGATCGGCGCCGCGACCGGTCTCGACCCGTCGACCGTCATGCGCCGCCTGCGCGGCGTCAGCGGATACAGACCGTGTTCGCCGTGACCGGCGCTGCCGGCGCCCAGGCCGACAACAGCCCGACGTTGTCCACCGCCTGGAACTGCACCACGTAGACCCCGCGCGTCGCGAGCCGCACCGATGATCCCGACGTCGTCACGCCCCACGTCGCGCCGTTGTCCGGCGACACCCGGTACTGGTAGTGCGCCACTCCCGACCCGACCCCGTCGCTGCTGCCCGACGCGGACACCGTCTTCCGCCGGGCGCAGCTTGTCGCGCCGCTGCCGCCCGTCACCGTCGGCGCGCTCGGCGTCGTACGGTCGATCCGTGCCGTATTCGTGGCCCCGTTCACACTCGGCGTCCACGCCGACACGTTGCCGGCGTTATCGACCGACCGGAACTGCACCAACGTCTGCCCCTCGTTCACCGCAGTGAAACTGTTGCCCGCCGCGGCCGCCGTCCAGGTCGCCCCGCCGTTCGTCGACACCTGGTACTGATAGCCCGCAAAGCCCGACCCACCCGCCTGGTCCGTCGACCCCGACGCCGAGATCGCGATCTGCGCCACGTTCTTCCACGTCAGGCTGCCGCCCGACACCACCGGAGCGCTCGGCTTCACCGTGTCGATCCGCACCTGCGCCTGCACCCACGGCGACACCCGCAACACGTTGTCCACCGACCGGAACTGCACCAGCGTCTGCCCCTCGCTCGAGACCGGCACCGACGCTCCTGTCGTGGGGCCCATCCAGCTGACCCCGCCGTTCGTCGACGTCTCGTACTCGTACCTCAGGATCCCGCTGCCTGCATCCGTGCTGCCCGCCGCCGACACCGTCACCGGCGCGGTCGTATGCCAGCTCGCCGAACCACCCGTCACCGTCGGCGCCGTCGGGTTCGTCCGGTCGATCTTGACCGTGCTGCCCGCGGTCGGCGCCGCCGGCGCCCAGTCCGACACGTTGCCGGCGCCGTCCACCGACCGCACCTGCACGTAGGTCAGGCCCTCATTCGAGATCGTGGCCGCGGCGCCCGCCACCGGCGCAGACCACGTCACGCCGTCCGGCGACGTCCGCGTCTGGTAGCCCGACAGCCCCGCTCCGCCGACCGGATCCGTCGACCCGGACCCCGTCACCGTCATCGACGCCAGGTTCTGCCACGCGGCTGAGCCGCCGGTCACCGTGGTCGGCGCGCTGGGCTTGGTGCGGTCGATCTTGACGGTCACCGACACCCAGTTCGACGTGTTCCCGACGTTGTCCGTCGCCCGGAACCGCACCACGGTCGACCCCTCGCCGGTCACCGTCACCTGGCTGCCCGACACGAGCGGCGACCACAGCACCCCGCCGTCCGTGGACGTCTGCGACTGGTAGGCGCCGAGGCCGCTCCAGAGATCCGCCGATGCGGACGCCGTCACCACCACCGACGCCGAGTTCACCCACCCCGGCGACGCCCCCGTCACGGTCGGATCCGACGGCGGCGACGAATCCAGCCTCGCCGTCACCTGGCTCCACGCCGACGTGTTCCCCGCCCCGTCGATCGACCGGAACCGCACCACCGTTACGCCGTCAGTGGTCACGAACAGGCTCGTGCCCAGCACCGGCGACGTGTACGGCGCTCCGTTCGTGGACATCTCGCTCTGGTATCCGATCAGCCCCGAGCCACCGCTGTCGCTCGAACCGGACGCGCTCAGCGGCAGCGCCATCGTGTTCTGCCAGCCGGCGCCGGCACTGCTCACGTTCGGGGCGGTCGGCTTGGTGCGATCGATCCGGGCCGTCGCGACCACCCAGTTGCTGGTCTTGCCGGACACGTCCACCGCGCGGAACCGCACCAGCGTCTCGCCCTCGGCCGTCACCAACCGTGACGCACCGGTCGACGTCGCCCCCCAGGTAACGCCGCCGTCCGTCGAGACCTGCCGCTCGTAGCGGGCGATGCCGGAGCCGGGCGAGTCGGTGGAGCCGCTGGCCACGAGGTTGATCGATGCCACGCTCTGCCATGTGGCCGAGCTGTTCGCGACCACGGGGTCGGTGGGATCGGCCCGGTCGATGTTGACCGACGCGCTCACCCACGGGGTCACGTTCCCGGCGAAGTCACGCCCCCGGAACTGCACCAGCGTGGCGCCCTCGCTGGACACCGTCACGTGCGTCCCCGCCGTCTCGGGACCCCAGGTCGTGCCGCCGTCCGTGGACGTGCGGTAGCTGAGGTGGTCGAACCCGGAGCCACCCGTGTCCGTCGTTCCGGTCGCCGCCACGTCCACCGACGCCACGTCCTGCCACGCCGGCGACCCACCCGTCAGCGTCGGCTTGACCGGAGCGGTGTGGTCGATGCGCGCGATCCCCGTCACCCAGTTGCTGAACCGGCCCGACACGTCGACCGCACGGAACCGCACCAGCGTCTCCCCCTGCACCACCACCGTCAGGCTGGACGCATTCGCCGGCGCCGACCAGGTGAGACCTCCGTCGGTGGACGTCTCTCGCTGATAGGTGGCGATACCCGACCCCGTGTCGGCCGAGCCGGCCGCCGTCAGGTGCAGGGACGTCACGCTCTGCCACGCCGGCGACCCGCCGCTGACCACCGGGTCGGTGGGGTCGGCACGGTCGATCATGATGGTGGCGGTGGCCCACGGCGACGCGTTGCCGGCCACGTCGTAGCTTCGGAAGCGCACCAGCGTCTCGCCCTCCGCCGACACGGTCACCCCGGTTCCGGAAACCTCCGGGCTCCAGGTGGTGCCGCCGTCGGTGGAGAGGCGGTAGCCGAAGCTCGCAAACCCGGAACCGCTGTCTGCTCCGCCGCTCGCGTTCACGGTCACCGAGGCGACGTTCTGCCAGCCCGGCGACCCTCCGGTCAGCGTCGGCACGGCCGGAGGCGTGGTGTCCACATTGACAGTGTTGTCGAGGCCGGGAACGGACGGCACCCAGCTCGACGTGTTGCCGGCCCTGTCGACGCTTCGGAACTGCACGATCGACGCCCCCTCGATGCCGATGGCAGCCGGATTCCGCAGCACCGGCGAGCGCCACGCGCCGCCGTTCACCGACACCTGGTACTGGTAGCCGGCAAGCCCGCTGGTGGCGTCGCTACCTCCGGCCGCCGTCAGTGTCACGGGCGCCGTGCTCCACGACGTGGAACCGCCCAGCACGGACGTGGGCGGTAGCGGAGCATCGAGGTCGACCAGCCACCTGACCGTGATCGTTCGGCGCGACGAGGCGCCCTTCACCGTCAGCACGAACGTGTGATGGCCGGCCGCGAGCTTGCGGTAGCCGATCCTGCCGTGCCTGCACGACGTCGCCCTCCGGGTATCCAGCTTGCACGTGGTGCTGCGCACCGTGCCGGCGTGCCTCCACGAGAACGAGGCCCTGGTGACGTGCACGTAGGCCGCCGGCTTCCGCAGCACCTTCACGGTCAGCTTCCTGGTGGCGTGCGACGCCGGTTGCGTCACGTGCGGCACGTAGGGCATCGCGTAGGCAGGCGCAGCGGCTACCAGGCCGATCACGAGAGTCAGCGGCAGTACCACGCGATGTCGGCGCGGCAGGGAGGATCCGCGTCGTACCATGGTGCACCTCGGGGGAGGGAGCGGAGCCGACGAGCTCCTGCTCGCGTTATCGCCGATCGTTGGCTATACCGCATCCCCCGAAACGGGGCGCCGATTTCTGTCGCTCAGACGGGGAGCACCAGCAGCTGCCGTTGCCGCGGGCCGTCGAACTCGCAGAAGAAGATGCGCTGCCAGCGCCCCAGCACCGGCGTGCCGCCGGCCACCCCCAGCAGCTGCGAGCAACCGACCATTATCGACTTCGCGTGCGAGTCGGAGTTGCCCTCGAGGTGCGCGTAGCCGTCATCGCGCGGCACCAGCCGTGCCAGCACGTCCACGACATCGGCGGCCACGTCCGGGTCGAACCCCTCGTTGATCGTCACCGCCGCCGTCGTATGCGGCACGTGCAGCAGCACCGCGCCGTCGGTCACGCCCAACTCGGCAACGGCCGCGGCCACCGCCTCGGTCACGTCGACGAACTGCTCTCGCCGGTCGGTTGCCAGCGCGATCCCGGGCATCGAACGATCGTACCGCATTGCATATTCATGCATACTTGTGGCATACTTTTGCGCTCATGGCCTTGCTCGCCCCCACCACCCCGGCCGGCCTCGCCGGCCGTGACCTGCTCTCGGTCGACCAGCTCGACCGCGACCAGCTGATCGAGCTGCTCGATCTCGCCGACCACCTCAAGATGCTGCAGGGACGCGGCGTCCCGCACCGGCTGTTGCCCGGCCGCACGCTGGCCATGATCTTCCAGAAGGCGTCCACCCGCACCCGCGTCTCGTTCGAGGTCGGCATCGGCCAGCTGGGCGGCAGCGCGGTCGTGCTGTCGGCGTCCGAGATGCAGCTGGGACGCGGCGAGTCGATCGAGGACACCGGCATCGTGCTGTCGCGGTACGTCGACGCCATCATGATCCGGGCCGGGGCGCACGCGCAGGTCGAGGCGCTGGCCGCCGCTGCGTGTGTGCCCGTCATCAACGGCCTCACCGACCTCCACCACCCCTGCCAGGCGCTGGCCGACGCCCAGACGCTGCGCGAGCGGCTGGGCGACCTCGACGGCCGCACCCTGGCCTGGGTCGGCGACGGCTGCAACAACGTCTGCCACTCGCTGATCACGGCCGCCGGCATGCTGGGTATGGAGGTGCGGGTGGCAACGCCGCTCGGGTTCGAGCCCGATCCCGCGGTCGTGGCCGCCGCCGGCGCGGTGACCGTCACCGACGATCCGCTGGAGGCGGTGGCCGGCGCCGACGCCGTCGCCACCGACGTCTGGACGAGCATGGGCCAGGAGGCCGAGCGCGACCAGCGCGTCTCCAACCTGACGCCCTACCAGGTCAACCGCAAGCTGCTTGAGTCGGCGGCGCCGGGCCACATCGTGCTGCACTGCCTGCCCGCGCACTACAGCGAGGAGATCACGCACGAGGTGCTGCACGGCCCCAGCTCGGCCGCCTGGGACGAGGCCGAGAACCGCCTTCACGCCCAGAAGGCGCTGATGGCCATGGTCATGGCCTGACGTGGCGCCAAACTCACGGCCGCCGGGATTGTGAGCGGTTGGATATACAGCGCGGCGATCGGTCTGTACACTCCCGATGTTTCTGCGTGTCGATGGCGGTCGAGCCCCCCACGGTCCGTCGCTCCGAAGCCATGAACACGCTGGCCATCACTGGGAGGGAGCGTTGCGTGGAGCAGCCTGATGTCCGCCTCGAGCGGGTAACGAAGCAATTCGGTGACGTGAAGGCGGTCGACGACCTGTCGCTGTCCTTCGACCGTGGCGGCTTCGTGGCCCTGCTCGGCCCCTCCGGCTGCGGCAAGACCACCACGCTGCGGATGATCGGCGGTTTCGAGGAGCCGACCTCCGGCACCGTGTACCTGGGAGAGCAGGACGTCACCGGCCTGCCCCCGTACAAGCGCGAGGTGAACACCGTCTTCCAGAACTACGCGCTGTTCCCGCACATGACCATCTACGACAACGTCGCCTTCGGCCGCCGCCAGCGCGGCGGCGGCTCAAAGCACCAGATCGAGCAGCAGGTGGGCGAGATGCTGGAGCTGGTGCAGCTGGCCGGCTTCGAGCGGCGCAAGCCGACACAGCTGTCCGGCGGTCAGGCGCAGCGCGTGGCGCTGGCCAGGGCGCTCATCAACAAGCCGCGGGTACTGCTGCTCGACGAGCCGCTGGGCGCGCTCGACCTGAAGCTGCGCAAGCAGATGCAGATCGAGCTGAAGCGGATCCAGACCGAGGTCAACATCACCTTCATCCACGTCACGCACGACCAGGAAGAGGCCATGACCATGGCCGACCGGATCGCCGTCATGAACCAGGGACAGATCGAGCAGATCGGCCCTCCCGGCGAGCTCTACGAGCAGCCGCGCACGGCATTCGTGGCCGGGTTCCTGGGCGTCTCCAACATGGTCTGGGCGACCGTCACCGGGCCCGGCACCGTGCAGCTGCACGAGGGCACCGTCGCCCGTGTGCCGCCGGAGAGCCTGGAGGGCGGGCACAAGCAGCTGCGAATCGGCGTGCGTCCTGAGAAGATGCGGATCGTGGCCAACGGCAGCGGAGACGGTGCCGGCGACGCCAACCGGCTCGAGGGCACCGTCAAGGACGTCAGCTACATCGGCGTCAGCACCCAGTACATCATCGAGACCGCGGCCGGCGACGAGCTGACCGTGTTCGCGCAGAACGTGGGCCGTGGCGCAGAGGTCGCGCCCGGCCAGAAGGTGGGCGTGCTGTGGGACCCAGAGCACACCTTCGTCATCACCGATACCCGAGAAGTACCTACCCTGGAGGAGCAACTATGACCACCGAGCCCCGACGCTCGCGCGCCGACATCGAGGCGCTGGCCTTCGCGCGTGGCGCCCTTACCCGGCGCGACTTCATGCGCCGTGTCGGCCTTGCCGGAGGCTCGCTGGCCGCCGCCAACCTGCTGGCCGCCTGCGGCGGTTCGGTTGGCGGCGCCAGCACCCAGAACCTGAGCTCCGCCGGCGGTGCGGTCAAGTACCCGCACACCGTCTCCTCCGGACTGGAATTGGTCGAACTGGACGCTCTACATCGACGAGAAGAACCACCGCCACCCCTCGATCGACATGTTCGACGCCAAGTACAAGACTCACACCAACTACATCGAGGACATCAACGACAACGAGGAGTTCTTCGGGAAGTTCCAGGCGACGCTGCAGGCCGGCCAGGACATCGGCCGCGACATGGTCACGCTGACCGACTGGATGGCCGGCAAGTGGGTGCAGTTCGGCTACGTCGAGCCGCTCGAGTGGGACATCCTGCCCAACGTCAAGTCGAACCTGCTGCCCACCTACCACGGCCGCTCGATCGACCCCAACGACGAGTTCCTCGTGCCTTGGCAGTCCGGACTGACCGGCATCGGCTACAACAGCGAGCTGACCGGCCGTGACCTGACCACCGTCAGCGACCTCTGGGATCCCAAGTTCAAGGGCAAGGTCAGCCTGCTGACCGAGATGCGCGACACGTTCGGCCTGGTGATGCTGAACCTGGGGATCGATCCGTCCAACTGCACTGTCGCCGACGCGCAGAAGGCGCACGACGCGATCAAGCCCTACGTCGACAACCAGCAGATCCGCGCCTTCTACGGCAACGACTACTCGAACCACCTGGCCAACGGCGACCTCACGGCCGCGATGGTGTGGTCCGGCGACATGGTGCAGCTGCTGCCCGACAACCCTCACCTCAAGTTCGTGGTACCGGACGAGGGCTGCATGCTGTGGACCGACAACATGATGATCCCGAAGCACGCGAAGAACCCCTACAACGCGCACCTGTGGATGAACTACTACTACCAGCCGAACATCGCAGCGCTGGTGGAGGACTGGGTCAACTACATCTGCCCGGTCAACGGCGCGGCCGAAGTGCTGAAGGCCGGCGATCCCTCGATCGGCCTTGAGGGCGACCCCAAGGTGGCCGACAACCCGCTGATCTTCCCGCCCAAGTCGACCCTGGACAAGGCGCATGTGTTCAAGTCGCTGTCGGCGGACGAAGAGACCAAGTTCAACAACCTGTTCGCCGACCTGACGGGCACCGCCTAGCCGATGACCAGGGTCACCCGGCTGCTCCGTTCCGCGCCCGCCTATCCCCTGCTGCTGCCTGGCTTGGTGTGGCTGGCGATCTTCTTCTTCGTGCCCATGTACTACCTGCTGGACATGTCCCTGCGCACGGGGAACCTGCTGGACGGCTTCACCCAGGTGTACCGGTTCGCCAACTACGGCGACGCGATCCGCGAGAACAAGGAGCAGTTCATCCGGTCGATCATCTACGCCGCCTCGGCCACCGCCCTGGCGTTCTGCATCAGCTACCCGCTGGCCTACGTGATCGCGTTCCGCGGCGGCCGGTACAAGAACTTCCTGCTGATGCTGGTGATCGCGCCGTTCTTCACCAACTACCTGATCCGCACGCTGGCCTGGGAGACGATCCTGGCCGACCATGGCATCGTCACCAGCACGCTGCGGTCGCTGGGCGTGCTGACGGCCACCGACAAGCTCGGGTTCACGTCCGGCCAGCGGCTGCTGGCAACGCCGCTGGCGGTGGTCACCGGCATCACGTACAACTACCTGCCGTTCATGACGCTGCCGCTCTACGTCAGCCTCGAGAAGATCGACAAACGGCTGCTGGAGGCCGCGCTCGACCTGTACGCCAACCGTCCGCGGGCGTTCATGAGGGTGACGCTGCCGCTGTCGCTGCCGGGCATCTTCGCCGGCACGCTGCTGACGTTCATCCCGGCCATCGGTGACTACATCAATGCCTACCTGCTGGGCTCGACCCAGACCACCATGATCGGCAACGTGATCCAGAGCAAGTTCCTGACGTTCAACGACTATCCGTCGGCCGCGGCGCTCTCGTTCACGCTGATGGCCGGGATCATGGTGTTCGTGATCATCTACGCCCGCATCCTGGGCACCGAGGACCTGGCCTGATGGCCGCCGGCACCGAGGTCACCCAGGCCACGGGAGCGCCAAAGGACACGGCGCAGCCCCGCAAGGCACCCAGCCGTTTCTGGGCCAAGGTCCGCTATCAACTGCTGAACGTCTTCGCGGGCCTGGCATTCCTGTACCTGCTGGTGCCGATCGCGGTCGTGATCCTGTTCAGCTTCAACGACCCGCCGGGCCGGTTCAACTTCACCTGGCACAAGTTCTCGACCGCCGCCTGGCAGCATCCGTTCGCGACGCCGGGCATCGAGAACGCGGTCGTGCTGTCGCTGAAGATCGCGTTCCTGTCGACCATCATCGCCACCATCCTGGGCACCCTGATGGCGCTGGCGCTGGCGCGCTACAACTTCCGCGGGCGCAGCGTCACCAACTTCGTGATCTTCCTGCCGATGGCCACGCCCGAGATCGTGATGGGCTCCTCGCTCCTTACCCTGTTCATCTCGATCAGCTTCAACCGCGGATTCACCACCATCCTGATCGCGCACATCATGTTCAACATCAGCTACGTGGTGGTGACCGTGAAGGCGCGCATCTACGGGTTCGACCGCCGCATGGAGGAGGCGGCCATGGACCTCTACGCCAACGAGTTCACCACGTTCCGCAAGATCACGCTGCCGTTGATCATGCCGGGGGTGCTGGCCGCCGCCCTGCTCGCGTTCGCGCTGTCGATCGACGACTTCGTGATCACCCAGTTCAACGCCGGGCCCGACATCACGTTCCCGCTGTTCATCTACGGGGCCGCCCGCACCGGCGTGCCCGTGCAGGTGAACGTGATCGGCTCGATGATCTTCCTGATCGCGATCGGGCTGATGGCCGTCAACATCCTCTACCAGAACTACCGGGGCAAGCGCGACGCGATCGCGATCAGCGGGGCCGTGCGAAAGGCGCAGCTGTCAGAGGCGACCTGAGCCCGGTCACACCCGCAGGTGAGCGGTGCGGCCGCCGGCCACTACCAGGTAGCTGCCGGGCTCGAGCGCGCCCAGCGAGACGCGCACGGTCTTTCGCATGGCCAGCTCGATGCAGGCCGTCCCGGAAGGGACGATCGACCCCTCGCGCAAGTCGACCATGATGGTGGTGCCGTGGCGGGCGACACGCACCGGCGCCAGCGCGTAGCAGGCCGGCGCGCCGCCCCACCAGACGGCCAGCGCGTACGCGCGGCCACCTCTGACTCCGGCCCGCAGCGCGACGGCATGCACTTCGCGAGCGTGCGTGACGTGCCCCGCATCTGCCGGCGCCCGTGTCCCGGCCGCGGGCGCCGATCCGCACCCGGCCGCGAGCGTCGCCAGCGTGACCGCGATCACCGTCTTCATGCCCGCTTGGACCGGAGACCGACCGCAACGGTTCCCGGGGTGGCGGTGATTCGGTAGCCTAGGCGCCCCCAATGAGCGACCAGACCATCGACTACGACGTCGAGTTCCGGGCCATCACCAAGCGCTTCGGCTCCCTGGTGGCGGTCAACGGCATCTCGCTGAAGGTGCGCAAGGGCGAGTTCCTTTCGCTGCTGGGGCCGTCCGGCTGCGGCAAGACGACGTCGCTGCGCATGATCGCCGGCTTCGAGCAGCCCGACGAGGGCGAGCTCCTGATCGGCGGCTCCGACGCGGTCGGGATCCCGCCCTACCGCCGCGACGTGAACACCGTGTTCCAGCAGTACGCCCTGTTCCCGCACATGTCGATCCTGGACAACGTCTGCTACGGGCTGAAGCAGCGCAAGGTGTCCCGGCGCGAACGCCGCGCCAAGGCCGGCGAGGCGCTGGAGCTGGTGCAGCTGACCGGCCGCGACTCGCACCGGCCGGCGATGCTGTCGGGCGGGCAGCAGCAGCGGGTGGCGCTGGCGCGGGCGCTGGTCATGAACCCCCGGGTGCTGCTGCTGGACGAGCCCCTGGGCGCCCTTGACCTGAAGCTCCGCAAGGAGATGCAGATCGAGCTGAAGCGGATCCAGGACCAGGTCGGCATCACGTTCATCTACGTCACCCACGACCAGGAGGAAGCGCTGTCGATGTCCGACCGCGTTGCCGTAATGAGCAACGGAGTGATCGAGCAGCTGGACACGCCGCGCGCCATCTACGACCACCCGCTCACGGCCTTCGTGGCCGACTTCATCGGCGACATGAACTTCCTCGAGGGCCGCGTCGCCGAGTCGGCCGACGGAGGCTACGCCATCGATGCCGGAGAAGGCGTCGTCGTCCGCGGCCGCGGCCACTCGGCCGGCGGCGCGATCGTGCGCGTCGGGATCCGTCCCGAACGGATCGTCGTCGAGCGCGGCAACGGGTCCGGCACCGCCAACAGCGCCCGGTGCGAGGTGCTGACCAAGATGTATCTCGGCGACCAGGTGCAGCTAATCCTGCGCCTGGCGAACGGCAGCGAGTTCGTGGTGCGCGAGCAGCGTACCAGCGCCGCACCCGCCATCGACAGCCTCGAACCCGGCGACACGGCCACTGCCCGCTGGGACGAGGCGGCTCCGCTGCTGATGGCAGACCTGCAACCACAGAGGGATGCCGAATGACCGAGCATGACCCGAAGCTGAACATCCTCGCTCCCATCGAGACCCGACCCAGGCTGAATCGCCTGGAACAGCTGGTGCGCCGCTCCGGCGGCGGGCGCATGACCAGGGCAGAGGCCCTGGGCCTGGGCGGCCTGGCGCTGCTGGCCGCCGCCGGCTGCGGCGGGAAGACCTCGACCGGAGGAGGCGGCGGCGGGGCCTCGAGCAGCGGCGCCGCCGACCCGCTGGCCGGAAAGCCGATGGAGAGCAACCTCGTCATCTACAACTGGTCGCAGTACGACGACCCCAGCACGTACAAGAGCTTCAAGACCCAGAACCACGTCGCCATCAAGGAGACGTACTACTCGTCCAACGACGAGCTGCTGGCCAAGCTGCAGGCGGGGGGTAGCGGCTACGACATCATCGTGCCCAGCCAGAACGCCGTCGGCGAGCTGGTGCAGCTGGGATCGCTGATGAAGCTGGACAAGGCGCTGATCCCGAACGCCTCGGCCGTGGAGTCGTCGTGGGTGAAGACGACGTACGACCCGACCGGCGACTACAAGGTCGTGAAGGACTTCGGCGTCACGATGTTCTTCTACAACAACAAGATCGTCACCGAGAAGCCCACCACGATGAAGCAGTTCTACGACCTGCTGCCCAAGTACGGCAAGGTCGGCCGCACCAACTTGATGGACGGCGCGGAAGAGGTGGTGCCGCTGGCGCTGATGGCGCTCGGCTACGACCCGAACACCGGCGACTCGGCCGAGCTCGACAAGGCCAAGAGCTTCCTGCTCTCGATCCGCAGTGGCGTCACCACGATCGACTCGTCCAACTACATCAACGACGCGTCGGCCGGCAAGATCATCCTCGGGCAGGGCTGGAACGGCGACGTGCGCCGGATCATCACCGCGCGCAAGAAGCAGGGCGACATCACCGCCGTGCTACCGATGGACACGTCCGAGAAGTGGGCCGACAACTGGTGCATCCCCGCGACCGCGCCCGATCCGGTGGCGGCGCACGCGTGGATCAACCACCTCTGCGACCCGGCGGTGGCGGTCAAGGAGATGGAGTACCACAACTACCCGATTCCGATCCAGGCGGCGCTCGACCAGACGCCGGCGGGGCTGAAGAACGACCCACTCTTCAACGTGCCCACGTCCTACACCGACCACTACAAGTTCATCCTCAACCCCTCGCAGGAGATCGTCAACGCCCGCACGCAGATCTATACGGCGTTCCAGTCGGCCTGATCGAACGTGACCACCGAGACCATCCAGCCCCCGAAGCGGTCCCCGCGTCGGCGGTCGTTCGCCCCGCGGTACCCGGGCTGGCTGACGGCGCCGTCGCTGATCTACTACATGATCTTCTTCCTGGGGCCGCTGGCGATCCTGGTCGTGTTCTCGGTGGCCACCCAGGCCGGGTTCGGCTCGGTCTCCTACACGTTCAGCACCAGCCAGTTCAAGGCGCTGAACGATCCGCTCTACATCAAGGTGTTCCGCCAGACGATGCTGATGGCCGCGGGCGGGACGGCGCTCACGATCGCGATCGGCTACCCGGTGGCCTACTGGATGTCGCGCTACCTGACCCGCTACAAGACGCTGGCGCTGCTGCTCGTGATCGTCCCGTTCTGGACGTCGTTCCTGATCCGCACCTACGCGCTCAAGATCATCCTCGACCCCCAGGGGTACCTGGCCCACTTCGTGGAGTGGACGGGCATCAGCAACCAGTTCAACGTGCTCTACACCGGCAAGGCGGTCGCGATCGGCCTCGCCTACAACTACCTGCCGCTGCTGATCCTGCCGGTCTACGCCTCGCTGGAGCGGATGGACTGGAAGCTGGTGGAGGCCGCCACCGACCTGGGCGCGAGCCCGTTCAAGGCCTTTCGCCAGATCACCCTGCCGCTGACGCTGCCTGGGCTGATCACGGGTGCGCTGCTCGTGTTCATCCCGATGTGCGGCGAGTACGTGATCCCCCAGCTGCTGGGCGGCGGGCAGTTCGCGTTCGTGGGCACCGTCATCGGCAGCAACTTCCTGGGCGCCCAGAACTGGCCGTTCGGATCGGCGATGGCGATCGCGTTCATGGTGCTGCTGTCGATCTTCGTGGTCATCTACATCGCGTTCGCGACCCGCGAGGAACAGTTCGGTGCCTAGCCCCGGCACGCCCCGCCGCTCCCGGCACCGGTTCGGAAAGCGCATGTTCACCGGCTGGGCGGTGCTGGTCTACCTGGTCCTGTACTTGCCGATCGTGGTGGTCGTGATCTTCGCCTTCAACCAGCCCACGAGCGTTCCCCACGGCGCCAGCCCCTGCAGCGTCGACCCCTCCAGGATGGGCAACGTGACCGTCTGGAACGGCGGCACCACCTGCTGGTTCCACACCGCGCTCAACGATCCCACCTACGTGCCCGCGGTCAAGACCAGCTTCTGGATCGCGTTTCGAGCATCGCTGATCGCGACCGTGCTGGGCACCGCCGCGGCGCTCTCGCTGGCGCGGATGAAGAAGCGCTGGCGGGTGCCCTTCGACGTGCTCGTGTACCTGACCCTGGTCGTGCCCGAGATCGTGATCGCGGTGGCGTCGTTGATCTTCTTCGTGCAGGCCCACAACAACCTCAGCATCTTCCCGACGCTGGGAGAGAACACGATCCTGCTCGGCCAGATCGTGTTCAGCGCCTCGCTGGTGATGCTGATCGTGCGCGCCCGCTTCGTGGGCATGGGCAGCTCGCTGGAGGAGGCCAGCTTCGACCTCGGCGGCGGCCCGATCGCAACCTTCCGCCAGGTGACGCTGCCACGGCTGCTACCGGCCGTGATCGCCGGCGCGCTGCTCTCGTTCACGTTCTCGTTCGACGACTACGTTCTGCCGGCGTTCACGAACGGCACCGTCAACACCTGGCCGATCGTGGTCTACTCGGCCGTCCGCTTCGGGGTGACGCCGGCCGTGAACGCCCTCGCCACGATGATGCTGGTGGTGACCGTGACGCTGATCCTGATCACGGGTTTGGTGCTGCGGCGCTCGGGCGCCGGTGACCTCACGGGCGCGCCGCCGCCGACTCTTCCGTAAGCACTCGCTGGCTATACTCGCCCGTCGTGCGACTCTTCGGCGAGCATGAGCAGATCGTGGTCTGCAGCGACCGCGACAGCGGGCTTCGCGCGATCATCGCAGTCCACGACACCACGCTCGGCCCGGGCCTGGGTGGGATCCGGATGTGGACGTACTAGAGCGAGGAGGCGGCGCTGACCGACGTGCTGCGGCTGTCGCGAGGGGATGACCTACAAGACGCGCTGCGCCGGACTCGGCCTGGGTGGCGGCAAGACGGTGATCGTGGGCGACCCCCGCACCGACAAGACGCCCGCGCAATTCCAGGCGCTGGGCGGATTCATCGACAGCCTGGGCGGCGCGTACATCGCGGCCGAGGACGTCGGCACCACCACGCGGACGCCGAGCAGGTGCGCACGCGCACGCGCTAGATCACGGGCCTGCCGGTCGAGCAGGGCGGCTCCGGCGACCCGTCCCCGATGACCGCCTGGGGCGTGTTCTGCGGGATCCGCGCGGCGCGGCGGAGGCCGGGCTGGGAACCGCCTGCACGGCATCAGGTCGCCGTGCAGGGCGCGGGCCGCGTCGGGGCCGCCCTCGGCCGGCATCTGATCGAGGCCGGCGCCAAGTCACCGTCGCCGACATCCAGCCGAACAGCTGGAGCCGCTGCAGGAGCTGGGCGCGGCGGTGGTCCCGGCCGAGCAGTCCATCAGGTCGAGTGCGACATCTACTCGCCCTGCGCGCTGGGCGCCGTGATCCGCCCGAGACGATCGGCCGGCTGGATGCCGGGTGATCGCGCGGGGCCGCCAACAACCAGCTGTTCGACGAACCGCTATGGGCGACGGGCTGAAGCAGCGCGGCATGATCTACGCGCCGGACTTCGTGATCAACGCGGGCGGGGTGATCAACATCGGCGAGGAGCTGGGCGGCCGCGTGTACGACGCTGACCGGGCAAGGCAGAGCGTCGAGCGGATCTCCCAGACGCTGGGAGACGTGTTCGAGCGGTCGCGCCGCGACGGCGTGGCGCCCCACCGGGCCGCCGAGCAGATGGCCCGGGACCGCATCAGCGCGGCCAGAGTCGCCACCGCCACCCGGTGATCCCGCTTCGCGACACCGTCCCCACCCGGCACCGGCCGGTGGTGACGCTGACGCTGATCGCCATCAACGTGGCCGTGTTCCTGGTCGAGCTGATCGCGCCCCAACAGCACCTGCCGACCGCCCGCGGCCAGGTGTTCGCCGTGGACGGCCAGAGCGCCATCACGGCCGAGTACGGCTTCGTGCCCTGCGAGCTGCGGGGATCCTGCCCGCTCGGCGAAGACACCGTCGACTTCGGCGCCAACGCGCCCTTCCGCGTGCAGCACGTGCCGGTGGTGGCGACGGTGTTCACGTCGATGTTCCTGCACGCCGGCTGGGCGCACCTCGGCTTCAACATGCTGTTCCTGTGGGTGTTCGGGAGCAAGGTCGAGGACCGGCTGGGACGGGCGCGGTTCCTGGCCTTCTACCTGCTGGGCGGCGTCGCGGCGCTGGGCCTGCAGTTCCTGGCCGACCCCGGCAGCGCCGTGGCCACCATCGGCGCGTCGGGCGCGATCGCGGCTGTGCTGGCCGGTTACCTGCTGCTGTACCCGCGGGCGCTGATCCTGAC
The DNA here is from genome assembly GCA_963737445.1 of uncultured Actinomycetes bacterium. Lineage (GTDB taxonomy): Bacteria > Actinomycetota > Thermoleophilia > Gaiellales > JAICJC01 > JAICYJ01. The sequence continues at coordinate 478,895 of CAVTSO010000019.1, forward strand.
GCTGGTCGGCTGGATCCCGATACCGCTGCCGGCGATGGTGTTCCTGCTGATCTGGATCCTGCTGCAGCTGGCGGGGGCCGCCGGGACGATCGGCCAGGCCGCCGGCGGGGGCGACGGCATCGCCTATATGGCACACGTGGGCGGGTTCGCGTTCGGGCTGCTCGCGATCAGGAGGTTCGACCCCGGCCCTGGCCGAGCTTCATACTCCTAACCCGTTGCGCCGACGCCGAAGGCCTGCATCGTCAGCACCACGCGGTCGGAGCGCAGTACGGCGTTGGGGTGCAGGCGGTGGGCGGGCAGGTCGCGCGGATCGTCGCCGCGGCGCCCCTCGTCGACCGACACGGTCTGCTCGTAGAGATCGAGCCGCACTTCGTACTCGTACCAGGAGATATCCCAGGCCACGCAGATCGAGACCACGCGCGGCAGCTCGCAGCCGTCGACGGCCACGTTCACGAGCGGGTCGCCGAGGCTGCGCGAGATCGAGACCACCCGCTCGACGTGGGGCGACCGGTTGAATGCCTCCAGCGCCATCCGCCGCACCTGCCGGGCGTCGCCCTCGGTGCGCCGCGCCTCGGCCAGTTCGCCGTAACGGCGGCGCTCGTGCTCCAGCTCCTGCTCGAGCTGCCCGACCCGGCTCTCCAGCCGCTCGACCATCGCCGTCTGCTCGTCCAGCCGTGCGCCGACCTGGTGGTGCTTGGCGATCTCGGCGCGGTGCGCGGCCTCCGCCTGGGCGGCGCGCTCATCGCTGCGGCGCTTCTCGTCGGCCATGCCGCGCAGCTCGCGGTCGCGCCGGCGCATCTCGTTGGAGAGATCCTTCATCTCGCGCTTGACCGTCCGCAGCTCGCCGGCCTGCTGCTCGGCCTTGGCAAGGGCGCTGCGCACCTGGTCGAGGTCGAACTCGACCGACTGCAGCTGGCCGCGCAACCGGTCGATCAGGCCCTCGCGCTCGCGCAGGGCGTGGTCGCGCGGGGGGTTCGCATGCACGGCCACGATCGGGCGCCCGTCGGCGCGCCAGCCCCGGCGGTCGGCCTGCTCGTAGCAGAGCGGGCACACCTTCAGGAAGCGCTTCGACGCCGGGTCCTGGTACAGGCGCGCAGGCTCGCCAACCAGAAGGTGGCGCCTGCAGAGAGCGCAGCTTGCGGTGTTCTCGGCGATGCTGGTCAAATCCGTCCTCCGCCCCTCGAGCGGACCTGGGAGCATACCGCGGCCGGGGAGGTCGCGGCGGCCCCACGGCGAAGATGGCCGTTGGTGGGGGGCGTTCAGCAGCCGGCGGGAGTGTTCACAGCCGCACCGTCGGCCGCTCCGGCCGCCACGGCGGAGGGATCGGTGTCGATGTTCATCTGCACGATGCCCGCTCGCTGGGCCACCACCTCGGTCATGCCGTTGGCCGCGGGGCGCACGCAGGCGCCGGCCGGGGTCGGCTGCCGGTAGGGGCTGTAGCGCACCCGCACCAGGTAGCTGCCGGGCCCGGACACCGACAGCACCACGCGCTGCTGCCCGAGGTAGGTGAGCGTCGCCCGCCGGCCGGGTGGGGCCGTCACGATCGGCGTCGCGTGCGGGAGCTCGTAGAATGTCCAGTGCGGCGAGCTGCCGACGATCCGCAGGCCGGACACGCCGGTCCTCAGCAGCTGCGCTTCGCGCTCGGAGCTGTAATCCAGCGGCGCGTCGGGCAGCATCACATAGCGGACGCCCAGCGACCGCATCCAGGCCCGGAACATGGCCGGCGTCATCTGGTCGTTGTAGAGCGAGCCGTTCTGCGGGAAGTCCTCCTGCCGGAACCAACCGCGCGCCAGCGGCACGCGCCACTTCGCCACGTAGTAGGCCTCCCAGTGGCCCCAGGTTGAAACGGCATCCACCCGGTAGCCGGCGATCTGGGCGCGGTGGTCGGTGACGAATTGCTTGGCCGGGCGCCAGTAGCTGGACGCCGCCGCCGGGTTCTCGTAGGCCGAGTAGGCATCACGCATCTTCGGCGCCACCTGCAACGCCACGGCGGCCGCGATCAGCGGGAACACCACCAGCCGCGATCGGCGCGGGTTCAGGTTCGCCGTCAGCCACAGCATCGGCGCCCCTGCGATCGCAAACAGGCGGCTGGGGTTCGAGCCGATCGGCCCCTTCAGCAGGAAGGCGGTCAGGTTCAGCGCCAGGTAGGCGACGAACATGGCTCGCATCGACCGGGTGGGCGCGCTGGTGCCGGCGATCCAGAGACCGACCAGCGAGAACACGAGCACGATCAGCGCGTCCCAGAGATCGTACGGGTACCAGCCCCGGCTGGGGAAGGCGCGCTGCAGCATCACGCCCACGACGAACACGGCCAGCACGATGCCGAAGGCCGCGCGGTTCGACCGAAGCGCACCCAGCGGTCGCGCCTGGCCCAGCAGCACCCCTGCCAGCACCGCGCACAGCAACGAGAACGTCAGCGGGCTGAAGGCGAGCGTGACCAGCACCGCGAAGCCGAACCAGATCCGCCGGCGGCGCTGCAGCAGCGCCAGGGCCAGCAGCGACGAGGCCACTCCGGCCAGGAACGGGTAGGTGCCGCCGACCATCATGATGAAGGGCGCGGTTACGGCGAAGGTGATGCTGGGGCCGCGCGCGGCTGACGCCCACTCACGGCTGCAGACCAGCGCGAAGCAACCGCCCATCAGGGCCGACGCCGGCAGCAGCACGCCCAGCTGCCCGACCTGCGCGGCAACCGCGTAGTAGAGCATGCTGTAGTTGACGAACTCGTAGCGGCCGGCGTACCAGTAGTTGTTGTAGACGTCGAAGCCGCCGTGGCTGAACAGCCAGGTCTGGAACAGGTGCGACGGCGCGTCGATGCCGGGGCTCGTGAAAAGCCACAGGAGCAGCGTCACCGAGGCCGATAGGCCGGCGCATGCAAGCGGCAGCACGTAGCGGCGCGGGAGGGCGGGCACGACCACGCCCGAACCATACCCGGCGAGGCCACAGCGGCATGTGGGGTGTGCCGGCGCGCATCCGCAGGTTTGCCGGTGACGGTGGCATGATTTGACCACGTGGGCTACGACACCGAACAGCGGTCGGTGCGATTCGAGCCGCTTCGCGCTGCCTCGCGGCGGCGCCTGATCGCGGGGCTGATCCTGGGGCCGGTGACCTGGTTGGTGGCCCTCATGATCACGGCATACCTGCTCCAGAACAGCTGGGCGATCGAGGCGGGGATACTGATCACGTTGGGGTCGTTCGTGATCGCCTGCGCGGTGCTGGCCGTCCTGCGGCAGGCCCGCATCCGCCAGGAGCAGCGGTATGTGGCCGGCCGCTGAGATCATGCTGACGTTCGTGGGGTTGTACCCCATCGTCACGGCGGCGCTGTGGATGGCGGGCGGGCTGCTGCACCGTATGAAGGACGAGGTCAAGGACGTCTCCGAGCCCGAGGGCGGCTGGCCGGGCGTCTCGCTCCTGATCCCTGCGTACAACGAGGCGGCCGTGATCGCCACCAGCGTCGCCGCTGCCCGTTCCGCCGACTACCCGAACCTCGAGATCCTGGTGCTGGACGACGGGTCGACCGACGGCACCGAGGCAGCCGCGCTCGAGGCGACCGGCGGCGATCCGCGCTGTCGGGTCATCCGCGACCAGGTCAATCGCGGCAAGGCCGACAGGCTGAACGCCGGCCTGCAGGAGGCGCGCCACCCCTACGTCACCGTCGTCGACGCCGACGCTCACGTGCATCCTCAGGCGCTCAAGTTCCTGGCCGCTCGCCTCACCCGCACCCCGATCGTCGCGGCCGTGGCCGGCTCGCCGCACGTCACCAACCGGGGGCGCGTGATCCAGGCCATGCAGGTGCTGGAGACGGCGTCGATCATCGGCCTGATCCGCCGAACGCAGTCCCTGACGGGTCGTGTCGGTGTCGTCGCCGGCGTGCTCGGCATGTTTCGCCGCGACCGCGTGCTGGCGGTGGGGGGCTACGACCCGCGGATGGCCACCGAGGACATCGACCTCACCTGGAAGCTGCTGCTGGCGGGCTGGCACACTGACTACGAGCCGCAGGCACTGGTCGGCATGCAGGTGCCCTCGACGCTGAAGGCATTGTGGGCGCAGCGCACGCGCTGGGCGCGCGGCCAGGGCGAGGTGCTGCACGCCCACATCGGTGAGGCGATCCGCTGGCAGAACCACTGGATGTGGCTGGTGATCGGGGAGTCCCTAGCATCGCTGCTGTGGGTGGTCTGCCTGGCCGCCTCGCTGGTGCTGACCTCGCTCGCCCTGCTGCTCGGGGACGGCAATACGGGCCCGTTCGGATTAGCGCTGGCGTGGGGGATCGCAATCGCCGTGGTGGCCCTCGTCCAGCTCACGATCGCCCTGATGATCGAGCGCGACTACGACCCGACCATGCCGCGCGCGTTCCTGCTGGGACCGCTCTACCCGCTCTGCTTCTGGGCGATCAGCTCGCTGGCAGCGCTGCGCACGCAGACGGTCGGGCTGCTGCGCGGGCCGCGCAAGCAGCGCGTCGTCTGGGACATCCCGCGAGAGAGCCTCGACGCCGATTGACGCCGCCGGGACACTGTGGCCGATCACGTGCCACACGTTACGTAGAATGCCGTAGCCATGGGCGACGGCACCGATGACCCCCAGCCGGCAACAGGCGACCATAGCGATACGCAGCACCGCTCCGAAACCGTTGAGCGCCGAGAGCTTCCGTGAGCTTCCCAAGGGAGCGACTGCCGCTGACGATAGGCGTGATGGCGGCTCTGTGGAACGCTCCAGCGGCCATGGCGACGCCTGCGCCGGGACCCGTCGAGGGCCGCTCGCTGGCTGTGGGCGACGTCAGCTTCGATGGCTACCCGGACGTGTATCTGCTGACTGGCGGCAGCGGCAATCGCACGGTGCCCAATCCACCCGACACGATGCTGATCGACGACGGCGGCACGGCGTTCCACCCCGTGCCGATTCCCGAGACCAGCAAGGGCTGGGGCGGATGGGTGGAGCCCGTCGACTACGACGGCACCGGCACCACCGACTTCGTGGTCGCCAACGGCGCGAACGACGTCGCCGGGCCGATCCAGCTGATCAGCTTCGCGCGTCCCGCCAGCCGAGCACTTCCCGACCAGACCGACATCGGGCGCCGCGATGCGGCTCTCACCCAGCATGAGGGGGCACCATGATCACTCGATCACATCACCGAAGACGAGCTGGGCTGATCGTTGCCGGCGTCCTGGCGATGGTTCTTGGACTGGCATCGTCGTCCCAGGCGCGGGAGCTGGTCGGGCCCGAGGCAACGGTCGCTCGCCCCAACATCCTGGTGGTGGTCACCGACGACCAGCGGATCGGCACGGTGACCCCGCAGATCATGCCGAACGTGTACAGCCAGCTGGTGCAGCACGGCGTCAGCTTCGACAACGGTTTCGTGACGAACTCGTGGTGCTGCCCGAGCCGCGCCAGCATCCTCACCGGGCAGTACAGCCATACCAACGGCGTGTGGACGACGGGCGGCTCCTATGCGCTGCCGGCGTGGCGGAAGCACGAGTCGAACACCCTGGCCACCTGGCTGCATGGCGCCGGATACCGGACGGCGCTGATCGGCAAGTACCTGAACGGGTTCGGAGCCACGGCGGCCACGACCTACAGTCCTCCGGGCTGGGACGTGACCGACATCCAGATGAACATCGACTACCACGGGAACGACGGCTACTACAACTACGACGACTACGAGAACGGCCGGATCGTCCATTACGGCACTGCACCGGAGGCCTACTCGACCCGCGTCTACACCAGGAAGGTGCGCCAGTTCTTCGCAGCCGACCCGACCGATCGCTATCCGAAGTTCGCGTACCTGGCCTACCCGTCTCCCCACGGGCCGTACACCACCGATCCGCTCGACACCAATGCGCTGTCCGGCCTGTCGGTCAAGCAGCCGCCCAACATCTGCGAGGCGGACGTCAGCGACAAGCCGCGGTTCGTCCGCCAGCAGCCCGCCTGCACGAGCTCGGACTCGCTCTACAGCAGCCACCTGCGAAGCCAGGGCAGGATGCTGGTGTCGGTCGACCGCGGCCTCGGGCAGCTGTTCGGTGACCTGACCAGGACCGGCCAGATCAAGAACACGATCATCATCTACATCTCGGACAACGGGTGGCTGATGAAGGCACACCGGCTGACCGGCAAGGAGCTGCCCTACGAGGAGTCGATCCGGGTTCCCTTCCTGTTCCGCTGGGATGCGCTGGGCCGGTGCGAACATCCATCTCGGGCAGTTCGCGCTGAACATCGACATCGCGCCGACGATCACTGGCGCCATCGGCCTGACCACCCACGACAAGTACGACGGCACCAGCCTGCTACCGATCATCAAGGGCACCGCAACGTCGTGGCGGAAGGACTTCCTGGTCGAGCACCTGCAGGGGTGGCCGGCGGATCCGGGAGGGCCATCGTTCTGTGCGGTGCGAAACAGTCACTACAAGTACGTCGAGTACGCCACCGGCGAGAAGGAGCTCTACGACCTCGTCAACGACCCCTACGAGCTGACGAACCGGGCCGGATCGCCCAGCCTGGCCACGGTGCAGGCCGGTCTCCCGCAACCGGCTGCTGACGCTCTGCAACCCGCCGCCGCCGGGATGGACGCCCTAGAGCGGCGACCCCCTTCGGTCAGATCGGGACGATGACGGGCCCGCCCGGAAAGGCCAGGCCGTGCCCGCCCCACACACCAGGGGCAACACACCGCCCCGGCGCCCCCCTGCCGGTGGTGGCCGCGGCGGCCGTGGCCAGCCATCCTGGCCTACAACCTGACGTTCAAGCCGTTCGTCTTCCACCTGCAGCCGAGCTAGAGCCTCCCTCCGAGGCGACGTGATCAGGTGCAAGTCTCGGCTGGTCGCGTCGACTCGACCGTTACCCGCGAGAAGGTCGAATCCTTGAAGCTCGTGCCGCTTGATGGCGGAACTAACGGTCACCGCTACTGAGGACATCACCGGCCGCGCGCCGACCAAGCCGGCTAGGCCGAACTGAACACGCACCCCCGCGATTCGCAGCGGCCGGCGGGCGCCGGATGTACGGTCGCGGCACGTTGCAGGTTTCAGTGGCAACGCGGCGACAACACCGTGACCATGCCGACAGGAGGCTAAACCGGTGGGAGAGCAGCTCGCATCTGAGCGGGTGATCGTGCAATCGCGGAGTGAGCGTGACGGGCGCGGTGAAGCGCTCGATGCGCATCGCGGATCAGGACGTGCGGTTCGAGAATCGTTGGGCAGCCGGGGGGGGCGCGGATCGCGCTCTGGGTATGCGCCGTCTCGCTCGCCATCTGGGGGCTGGCCGCCAGCGGTCTGGACGCTGATGATGCTGGTGTTGTTCTGGTGGCTGTTCACGTCTACCGGCTGTTCCGATGCGGCAACCGCAACCGGAAGGCCGAGCAGTTGCGGCACCGCGAGGTGACGGCTGCGCTCGATCAGCGCCAGCCCGCCGCGCTGCCGCCGCGGTTCGATGTGCATACTGGTGAGCCGATCACGCCTGTGCGGCCCGAGCTGGGACCACCCGCCAAGGCCCGCCGCGCCCCTCGCCATGAACGGGACGGCTGCCAGGGAATTACTGATGACCGTTCGGCGCGCCCACTGATGACAGTTCGGCGGCGGCGGGGGATGCTCCCAGTGTCGGTGGCGACGTCAATCGGGTCGGCCCCACTTGAACGGGTGCAACTGGCCGTGAAGCCGGGGCGAGCTGCCGCTTCCGACAGGTATCCCTAGAGCATCCTCCGAGGACTCATACTCCACCCGGAGGATGTTTCTAGGCGCACGCGCATCGAACGTGAGATGCTTGCCCCTGTCGGCGGCGACGCCGATCTGGCCCAAACTGGAGCCGATGACAACGTGCCTGGGCTAGCCGCCGCCGCCGACGCCTAGACCCTGTGTGTCACCGGCGCGGCCGCGTCGACCGCGTCAAGCGGCGCCCTGAGATCTCCGATGCTACCCCTGGGCGGGACTTCCCCCCAGCACCGTGCAGATCACGTCCGCGAATCCTGGGTCGATATGCGGCGTCTTCTTGATCACGCCCGGGCCAAAGGGTTCTACCACGAACTGGCCGGCGCTGACCTTCACGATCTTGCCGTTCGGAGTGGTCAGGTGCCAGTAGTTGCCGACGTACTTGAAGCGCGTCAGGTGATGCGTCGAGAAGACGGTATAGCGGTCGTCCTCCAGCACCCGCACACCCGTGTCCGCGTTGATGTTCACGGCCTGGTAGCGGTAGTGGTCAATCTCACGGGTTGGGTTCGACCGCGGCCCAAAGCTGATCGAGCGGTCGGTGATCGTCGTCTTGGCTATCCAGCGGAAATCGCAGAAGTCGCCGGCAGCGGTGTCGGACGTACCCGAGATAGTGACCGTCCGGTGCCTGACCAGCTGCGCCCGGGCAGGACACGGCTGCCACCGCAAGACCGGACACAACCACCACCAACACGATCAGAAGCCGCAGCAGAACGGCGCGTCGAACGGACGGCACCATCTCAGTATCCCCCCTTACGGAGCGGCCCCAGTTAGAAGGCGCACTGGGCTGCGAATATCCCAGCACCTAGAGAATATGTCAAACCAGGTCGCCGCCGGGTGTGCGCAAATGTTGCGCCAACGGCTCCAGTGAAGCGTCTACGACAAGCCGCGCCAGGCGCCGAGAACGGTTTAACCCGGCCGTTTCTGGCCGATGGAGCGGATCGGGATCGAACCGACGACCTTCTGGTTGCAAAATAGACGCGGAACGCGCGTTTAGGCCAGATGGTTGAGCCGAAAACAGGGGTCTGAGGCGCGTCGGGTGGTAGCGCGCTATCTAGGAGTGCTCCCGCATGGTTGCGTGAGCTTCCGAGAGGTTCGGGCCACGGGATTGGGCCACTGAGAGCGGGCGACCGACCCACGCTCCCCTAACGGCGGTCGTCGCACGTGGCTAGGCGCTCCCGCCCCCGATCGCTCGGCTGACCGTGATGTCCTCCTCTTCATACCCGAGGGCGGCATAGAACTGACGAGCAGGCGCGTTGGCCGCGCCTGTGTCCACAACGACACGTTGACGCCCTCTGGAGCGGCCCCAGTCCTCGGCCGCTTCGACCAGCGCCCGTCCGATTCCGACGCCCTCGGCCTTCTTCGCCACCACCAGTTCCCCGATGTAGGTGTCAACCTCGCCGGTGAAGTGAGACCGTTCGCTGGCGCACACGAACCCCACCACTTCGCCGTTTCGTTCGGCGACAAATGCACCGTTGTCTGGGTCGGCGAGGTTAGCCAGCGACTCGCGCACCCAACCGATCACCGCCCCGCGCACCTCTTGGGGATCCCGCCAGGCGGCAACGCACTCCCGTAGTCGCTCTGCCAACTTGATTAGCGCGTCTCTGTCCGACGCCCGCGCAACGCGGATGCGGATCTCGTCCATTTGTGAGCAGCGTATACCTGGCTGCCCAACTTCTACACATGAACGGGGCTAGTAGGGGATATGCGATGTGCGGTTCCGACCATCTGAGGGCGGGTTCAGTTTGAACTTGATCCCGCCGCCGCCACGGCCACTATCAGGCGCGCTCGCACGGCCACTGTTAGCAGCGGTTGTGTGATGCTGTGAACCCCTAATAGCGTGCTATCGGCGCAAAAACCCCGATCGCAAATAGCTCTTCACCGAGGGCGCTAAATCACAGTGGCGCGCGAGGACGCTCAGGGCACCTAGACGCCGGGCCATGGTCATATGTCTGTGTTGGGCGTCCTCGCAAGTTGGACGGTGATCACCGTCTCTGCCCGGCGCATGACCTGTGACGCGCCTTGTCCGTATGGGATTGTTTCTGGCCCTTGGCGGACCCATCCGGCGTCTTCAAGTTCGTCGATGCGGTGCTGATAGGCGTCCCATGCGTCGCGGGCGAGTTCATATCCCCTGGATCGCGTGTTGGCCTCAGTCGGGTCGAGCTGAGTCAGAGTCCAGTGCACCGGGAGAACCGAACCAGGCAGTGGGGTTGGGCGCATCAGGAGATCCCGGTAGGGTCTCTCGGTAGAAACTACGGATCGTCGCTACCCGGGTTGGGGCGCCGCCGACGCCGCCGGGCTGCGGCGGTGGTGTCTGGGTGGGTAGGCCGACCGCGGTCGCGGTTCGCTGCTTGGGAGATCTTAGGCGGTGCGTTGTTTCGTGTCGATGAGTTGGAGGAGCGCCTCGGCGATCGTTTCGGGGGGTCGGGTGGGCAGCCGGGGATGCGGAGGTCGATGGGAAGGATGCTGTCGAGGGGGCGCTCAGGTTCTCGGGTGTGCCGAGAAGGTTGCAGCCGAGTGCGCAGTCGCCGAGGGCAGCGACGCGGCGGGGTTCGGGCATCGCGGCGTAGGCGGTCAGTAGCGGTGTGTGCATGCGGGTGGTGACTCGCGCCGGTGACGAGCAGCACGTCGGCGTGGCGGGGGGAGGCGACGATGCCGAGGCCGTAGCGCTGCAGGTCGTAGTAGGGGCTCGTGGTGAGCGTGAGTTCGTGCTCGCAGCCGTTGCAGGAGCCGGCGTCGACGTGGCGGATGGCGAGGCTGCGGCCGCGGTCGGGCGCGGGCAGCGCGATGTGCGGCGGAGGTGGCGGAGGTCGCGGAGCAGGGTGAGCATCAGCGGTCGGCGCAGGCGTAGCAGAGCTCGAAGCTCTTGTTGATCAGGGGGAAGTCGGGCAGCAGGTTGTCGGTGGCGGCGTGGGCGACGGACGGCCAGTTGGCGTAGGAGCCGGTGCGCAGCCGGAGGCGCTCGATCCGGTCGCCGTCGCGCTCGACGATGCAGGTCGTGGCGCCGCGCGGGCTCTCGACGCGGCCGACGCCGATCGGCGCGCTCGCCCGCCGCGGCGCGGCAGCGGCCGGCCCGAGCGGGCCGTCGAGCAGCGGTCCAGGAGTGCGAAGGTCTGCCAGAGCTCGAGCACGCGCTGCTCGAGCCGCGCCCGGACGTCGCCGCTGGCGCGCTGGCGGGACGACTGGCTCGAAGCCGTCGTAGGCGAGGCTCGGGCGACGCGGCTGCGGACGTCCTCGGCGAGACCGCGGCGCGCGCGGCCGGGCCGACCGTGCCGAGGCGGCGCGCGTCGTCGCGCGTCGAGGACGCCGACGCCCGGGAGCCGGTCCTGGAAGGAGGCGTTGAACGCAGCTCGCGCCAGCCGCGTCGCGGCTCGCCGCGCAGCGTCGCGAGCTCGGCGCGCGGCGTGCGCGGCGCCCCGGTCGAGCGTCGAGATCGCTGCCGCCGACGCGGACGGTCCCGAAGAGGAAGCGGTGGCCGGTCAGGGCGGCGTTGAGGCGCCGCGCCCGCTCGGTCAGCGCGGCGAAGTGGCTGTTGCCGGCGGCGAGGCCGACGCCGGCGCAGATCGGCCGCGATGTCGTTGAGGTGGTTCCAGATGCGCTCGAGCTCGAGCAGGAGCGTGCGGGCGCGGGCGAGCTCGGCGTCGGCGCGAGGCCCAGCGCGTCCTCGCAGGCCTGCGCGTAGGCGACGCGCGTTGGCGACGGCGCAGGCGCGCAGGCGCGCGCGGCGTAGGCGACCCCGTCGAGCGGTTGGCCCTCGGCGGCGCGCTCGAGGCCGCGGTGCTTGTAGAAGAGCCGCGCGTCGAGATGGAGGATCCGGTCGCCGACGACGTGGAAGCGGAAGTGGCCGGACTCGATCACGCCGGCGTGGATCGGGCCGACAGCGACCTGGTAGGCGTCGTGTCCGCGGACCGGGACGGTCCAGCGGTCGAGGCGGAGGTCGTGGTCGACGAGCGGGCGCAACGGCTCGTGGCCGTCGAACGCGACTCCGTAGAGATCGTGCGCCTCGCGCTCGTCCCAGCCCGCCGCCGGCGCGAGGTCGACGATCGAGGGCACCGCGCCGTCGGCGACCCGGGCGTCTCGAGCCGCGGGCTCGCCGTGGCCGTCGACGAGCAGCGTGCGCACGGGCGCCGTCGCGGTCGCGTGCAGGCCGGCGAAGCGCCAGCCGTCCGCGAGCGCCTCGGCGACTCGCGTCCCGGTAGTCGCTCGGTGGCCGATGGTCACGAGATGCCCTCGACGAGAGCGTCGACGAGGTCGCTACGCCGGGCAGCCAGAGCGCGGCGACCGGCAGCGCTCCGAGCAGCACCGCACCGAGATGCGCGACGGCGCCGACGCGCGCAGGCCGGCGGCGGTCCGCGCGTCGCGCGCGTTGGCCTCGCCCGCGGTCGTCTCGAGCAGCGCATGGGCGAGGCCGAGGAAGCCGAGGGCGAGCAGCAGCGCGGCGGCCGCGGCGGCCCAGGGGCGGCCGGCCTGGAAGCCGCCGGCGACGATCAGCACCTCGCTGACGAAGAGCGGCGAGGGCGGCAGCCCGGCGAGCGTGCCGAGCGAGATGCCGAGCGTCGCGGCGAGCGCCGGCTGCGTCCGGGCGACGCCGCGTGACCGCGTGGCGGGTCGTGCGCGGGCTCGTGGCCGAGCAGCGGCGTGGCTGCGTAGAAGCCGAGCGCCTTGGCGAAGCGCGTGCCCGGCGATGTGGATGGCGACGCCGGCGAGCGCGAGCGGCGTCGCGAAGCCGATCCCGAGCGCGATCACGCCCATGTGCTCGAGGCTCGAGTAGGCGAGCAGCCGCTTCCAGGCGAGCGGCCGCCAGAGGAATGGCACTGCGACGGCGAGCGAGACCAGGCCGAAGCCGACGAGAACGCCGCGTGCGGTGGCCGCCGATCGACCGGGGCCGAGCGACTGCTCGCAGCGCCAGGCGACGAGCAGCACAGCGGGCAGCAGCGCCGCCGAGAGGAGCGCGGAGACCGGCGGCGGCGCCTCGGAGTGCGCATCGGGAAGCCAGTTGTGCACCGGCGCCCAGCCGATCTTGGCCGCGAGCCCTGCGAGCAGCAGCAGGTAGGCGACGCAGCGCCGGTCGCTGTCCGGCCGCGTAGGCCGCCGAGAGCGCTGCCAGTTGAGCGCCGCCGAGGCCGCCGCCGGGCACCCCGGCGGCGAGCAGCACGATCCCGAGCAGGGCGACGCCGAGCCCGAGCGAGGTCAGGACGAGGTACTTCCAGCCGGCCTCCAGTGCGCGCGGCTTGCCGCTGAAGCCGACGAGCATCGCCGAGGTCGCAGTGGTCGCCTCGACCAGCAGCCAGGCGACCCCGAGGTTGCCGGCGAGCGGCACGGCCAGCAGCACCGCCCAGAACGCGAAGAGCACGACGAAGTACGACGCGCGGCCGCGGGCCGCCGGCGACGAGCGAGCTGCGGCGCCGCGAGGTAGGCAGGCGAGACCAGCACGCTCGCGAGGCCGACGACCGCGATCACGCCGAGGAGCAGCGCCGCCGGCCGCGTCGACGACGAGCCAGTTGCTGACCGTGGGTCGCGGCCGGATCGATCAGCGCGACGCGGCCACCGCGAGGGCGACCCGCGGTGTGCGACGGCGCAGGCGAGCGCGAGGCCGCGTCGCCAGCTGTCGGCGGCGGCGAGGAGCAGGGCGAGCGCCGCGCCCAGCGGCGGGGCGGCGACCGCGGCGACGGCGAGGAGTTCGCGGCTCAGTCACGCAGGCTCCTCAGGGCGGCGGTGTCGCCGGCGCCGAACTCGGCGAAGATCCGCTCGTGGAAGGCTGCCGGCGACGAGCGCGACGAGCTGAGGTCGACCGCGACGCCGAGCTCGATCGGGCGACGAGATGCCGGGCAGCCAAGCGCCGCGAGCGCGAGCGCCGTTCTCGACGAGCACGATGCCCAGGATCTGAAAGAGGGTCGCGCGGCGGGTCGCGGCAGTCACGACGCCGAACGCGACAGCGCCAGCACGGCTCGCTCGGCGCTTCGCGAGTGAGCCCGATCTCGGGCAGCAGCGCGGAGTGTGAGCCGAAGCCCGAGCGCGAGGCCGGTCGCAGCAACGGGGGCGTCGCCGGCGCGGGACAGGCCGAGGCTCGCGGGTGCGGGCGACCAACAGCCCCCAGCAGCGCCGCGAGCGCGGCGGCGCGGACCCCGAGCGCTGCACGGCGGCCGCCAGGTCGGCCGCTGCCCGTCGCGTCGCGCGGAGCGACGGCGGCCAGCACGAGCGCCTGCAGCGGTGACGAACGCGACAGCGACCGATCGGCGTCGGACGACTACGCACGCCCAGCCCCAGCGCGACCAGCAGCCATAGAGCGCGCCGCTCATGCCGCCCCACAAGCTGCGCTGCGATGGCCGAACAGCGCGATGCCGCGCCGCAATGCTCATCAGTCGCGGCACGATCAGGATCCGCATCTTCGCGACCACCGTCTCGACAAGCGGCCAGCGCGGAGCAGATCGCGATGATCACGAGCGGGAGCGGCCGAGCTGCCACCAGGGGTCGGCGGAGTGGGGTAGGAAGATCGCCGCTGCGAGCTCGAGCACGACCCAGTGCCGGGCTGCCGCAGCCCACTGCAGGAACGCCAGGTCGCGGCCCGCGTACTCCAGTAGCGGCCCCTCATGGATCATCGTCAGCTCGAGGTGCGTGTCGGGGTTGTCGACCGGTTGGCGGCCGGTCTCGGCGACCACCACGAACGCGAACGCGACCCCGCCGAGCGCGAGCGCCGGGCTCGACCAGACACTGCTGCCCGAGGTGGCGGCGATGATGCGCGCGCAGGTCGGTGCGTACCCGCGACCAATGCGTGCAACGCGAGCGCGAGCAGCAGCGTCGACCTCGGTGAACACTGAGATCGAAGGTCGCGGCTGGCGCCCATCAGCGAGAAGCCGTTGCGCAACGTCCCACGACGCGGTCACCACCGAGAAGCGGCCAGCGCGAGCAGCCCCGCCAGTGCCAGCGCATCGTGCCCGACCCCAGTTACGAGCATCCGGAGACCGGAACCAACAGTACCGCGGCGACCAGGCTGGCCGCGACACCGGCCGGCGCAAGCCCATAAACGGGCTCGTGCCGGCCACGGTCACGAGGCTCTTTCGCCACAGCCGTCTTAGCTCCCGGTAGGGCTGCAGCGGCGTCGGCCCGCGGCGTCCCTGCAGCCGCGCCTTCCAATGTGGACCAGCCCCGGCAACAGGGGCGCGAGCAGCGACGCCGCCCGACGATCAGCGCGACCACCGTGGCGCCGCGGTCACGGCCGTCACCCGATCACCCCCAGGCGCGAGCACGAGCAGCGCGCATGACCAGCGCAATCAGGTAGCCGATGTATATTCCCAGGCTCCGCTCTGCAGCTTGCGCGCGTGTCCGGCGGTACCACGGGACCGCCGGGAAGCGGGACGGTAGAGCCGATCGTCGATCAGGTGGGGCACGCGACCGCGTAGGCGACCTGCTGCAGCACCCCGCCTCGCTCGCGCAGGTCGATCTCGCGCTTCGGGTCGAAGGATCGCTTCGAGCACAAGCCGGAGTGGCTTGGTGAACCCGGCGCTGGTCCAGCCGAGCGGCGGGCTCGACCTTGCCCGCAGGCCCAGATCGGCGCGCGGCGCGGCAAGCGCCGCCCGCAGCGAGCGACCAGAACCGCCGAGCGGCGCCGACCAGCACAAGCGCGATCCCGGCGGTCGGAAGGGAGACCGGTGCCGGGCAGGTGCAACCCGATGTGTGCGTCGGGAGCGGTCGCACCGAGGGCGCCGAGCCGGCGAGCGCCCCGAACAGCGGGCCCGGGAGCCACCCCGAGCACGACGCACGGCGCCGCGAGGAGGCCGATCGGTGGCACGCATCTCGACCGGCGACTCGGCCGCGTCCGCGAGGCCCCCGTCGCGACGGCCCGAGCAGCACGAGGCCGACCACCTTGACGAAGCACAGCACCGCGAGCGCCGCCGTCGCTGCAAGCGCGGCCAGCGCGAGCGCCGCGGCCAGCCCGCGCCCACGCCGCCCGTACAGCGGCACGTGCACCAGCGCCTGCAAGGTGAGCCACTCGGAGACGAACCCGTTGAACGGCGGCAGCCCGGCGATCGCCATTGCGCCGATCAGGAACGCGCCGCCGGTCCACGGCATCCGCCGCAGCAGACCGCCCAGCCGGTCGAGCTCGAGCGAGCCGACCGTGCGCTCGAACGCACCCGCGCCCAGGAACAGCAGCGACTTGAACACCGCGTGGTTCAGCGTGTGCAGCAGCGCCGCCGCCAAGGCGAACGCCGCCAACGCGTCGGCGCCCGGGCGCGCAGCAACAGGCACGCCCCCAGCCCAAGCACGATGATGCCGATGTTCTCGATCGAGTGCAACGCCAGGAGCCGTTTCAGATCATGCTGGAACAGCGCGTAGACCCACACCTCCCACCGCCGAGAGCACGCCGACTGCCGAGACCAGCCCCCAAACCATACCGGCAGCCCGCCCACCCACTCGACCGACCCGAACCAGAGCCATACAGCGCGATCTTGATCATCACGCCGCTCATCAGCGCCGACACCGGCGCGGGCGCGACCGGGTGGGCGCGCGGCAACCAGACGTGCAGCGGCATGACACCCGCCTTCGTGCCCATCCCGACCAGCGCCGCCACCGCGATCAGCGCTTGCAGCCCTGAGCCCGACGCGATCAGCGGCGGCGCGCCAATCGCGCCCGGCTCGGCCAGCAGCAGGATCGCAAGCCACATGCCGATCCCGCCAGATGCGTCATCGCCAGATAGGTGAACACCGAGCGCTGGCGCTCGCGATCGTCGCGAGCGGGCGAGCAGGATCGCCGCTGCCGGCAGCAGCGTCATCAGCTCCCAGCCGGCAAGGAACGTGACCGGATCGCGCGCGCACAGCACCTCGACCAGGACCAGCAGGAACACCGAGGTGCGCTGCCGCGACAGTGCGACCCGCCGGCGGTCGGCTCCAGGTAGCGGATCGAATACACCAGCACCGGCGCGGCCACCATCCCCAACACTCCCAGGAAGAAACCCGTCAGACCGTCAACGCCCAACCGCGGCACGAAGCTGCTCGTGAACCCCGCCCCCAACCATCGCCGCCGACCAGAGCACGACGAACCCGGCGACCCCAACCGCCGCCGCTCCCGCGGCCTGCAGGGACAAACCGCGCGAAAACCTCGATCGGAAGGCAGAGCAGTGCTCCGCCCAGCGCGACGCCGCCCAGCCCCACGAGTACAGCGCCGCGATCAAGAAGATTCGAGGTCCCGCAGGATCGACCGCTGCTGCGTGAGCTGCCGAGCAATGATCGCCTGCCCACCTCCAGCAGGTCGAACACCCGCTCGTCGGCGATGCGGTAGTACACGTTCGTGCCGTCACGCCTAGCCTCGACCAGCCCGATCCGGCGAAGCGCGGCCAGATGCTGAGACGTACCACCCGAATCCAAACCCAACTCACCCTGCATCACGCCCACCGACCGCTCCCCGTCAGCCAACAACTCGAGAATCCGGATGCGGGCGGGATGCCCAAGCACCCGAAACAGGCTCGCCTTCAAAACGTAGACCGGTCCGGCAGAATGCGGCCCGCGGACAGCATAGTTGATAATCTTCAATCCTTCGCAGATTCCACTATTCACCCAAAGGCGTACATCCCGAAGATGGACTATGAGACGACCGGACACCGTCCGAGGCGGACTATGCACGGATCGCAAGTTGCCATCCCCATCGACGTTCGCCGCCCATTCCAGGTATTCCTCAACGGAGTCGCCCAGCAAGAGGGCACCGACTTCGAGCTACGCGGCACCGACCTCGACTTCAACCGCGAGTTGATCCCGCCGCACCGGTGGACGCCTTGGACATATCTGCGAACCATGTTCGCCGGCCGCTACCAGACCGAGCACAGTGTTGATCTCACCTATCAGACAGAAGCTGGGCAGCCGGCCGTCGCCAACAACCTCACCATCCGCCCGCCCGACCCTCAGCAGGTCCACCGGCTCGAGCGACCGAGAAGCGGCGCACGCCGGCCGACCGGTCGCCGCCACGGCCATCCAGACTGTTCACACAAGCGGCGCCTCGACACTCGGACGCGGGTCGAGCGCGACCCTGGCCGGCTACCTCATCGCCCTGCATCGCGTCGCGGGGACGCCTCATCCGGTGAGTCGACGCGCGCAGCCAAAGTGGATCCGGCAGTGAGGCGTCCTGAGCTCACCTGGCCCCTGACATTCGGCGGCCGGTCTCCCAAGTGTAGGGTCAATCCAGCTCAGGAGCCGCGCGGGCGGCGGGCGGCGCCCGCCGGCGGCTCCTGCAACCCGTCCAGCAGCGACTGGGTGTCGGCGAGGCTGGAGCTCAGAATCTGACGTGCCACCTCGAGGAGCTGGAACACCGGGGATCGCGCACCCGGTAATAGACGCTTGTCCCTGGCGTCGACTTTCAAGTAGCCCCAGTCGGCGTAGTGCGCTCAGATGCTGCGAGGTACCGCTCGAATCAAGCTCCAGCTCCGCCTGAAGCTCACCCACCGACCGCTCCCCGTCCCGCAGCAACTCGAGGATCCGCACCCGCGCCGGATGGCCGAGCACGCGAAAGAAGTCGCCCTTCAGAACGTAGATGGGATTGTCGAATGGCATCAGGACTCACGATCGCCGTGCTCGCAGCCGACACATAGGCCGCCCAGCAAGCCGCCGAAAGCGCTCGTGTCCACGCTCCTATCTCCGTCTAAGAGGGTAATAGCGTAGGCCACCCGGCGGATGGCTAAGGGGAACAGGCGCCCCGCCAGGCACTCTCCGACCGAGACGACGGGGCGTCGCCTCGATCATTCAACTGCTGTCGGCCGACCCGCTCGATCCGCTCTGCAAGCTCTACCTCCCACGCCGCCCGTCACCTTAGACGCGGCCGGGTCCACTGCCGCGGCTACGGCGCACCTTCATCTCTGGCATACTTATAATCTTCAAGATCTCTGAGATACTACGGAAGGCGTTCGCGTGACAACTAGGAGAATGCAGGACGGGCACGGGCCGGTCTCGGTCGACGGCGGCTGATTCGCGGCCGTCGATGGCGAATGGCGGCAGGTCCCCCAACCCCAATCGACCAGCGCGCACGCCAACACCGTTGAGCACGCGCAGCAGCGGGTCCAAGGAAGCGCCGGTCTCGGTCGACGGCGGCTGGTTCGCTGGAGGTTCGACGGCAAGTGGCAGCACTTCGCCAACCCCACCAGTAGCGATGCGCCCCAGGAATCCACGATCCGCGAAAAACGGGCAGGTCATATGTCTGACAGGCGTCCCACGTTCCTAGCGAGCAGCCGTAGTAATGAACGACAACTTCGAGTGGTCGCCGCGGGAAGACGTTCGACCCGGAAGGACGTGTTCGCCGGTCTCGTCTTTGCGAGCAACGCGCTCGAGGCGACACGCGAAGTCCCCGGCACACCACTCGGTCTACGTCGGCGGCCCCTCCCCCGAGCAGCCCGACCGGCCCTACTGGTTTGAAGTCTGGCAGGCCGGCGAGATCTATTCCGACCAGCTCCTCGGCGATGACCCCGCGACCCGCCGACGAGTAACGCCACCACGGCGTCTGACGGGTGTGCCGAATGGGCGCACAATTAGGCGTCCCCGAGGCGACATCGCGGATCACACTCCTGGGGTCGCTCGTGCCGTCCCGCTCCAAAGTATTTTGGAAGGGACACCATGCTGACCCCACGCGAAGCGGCTTGCTGCTGACCGGGCACTCGACCAGGCGTGGCGCAGCGGCG
The DNA here is from genome assembly GCA_963737445.1 of uncultured Actinomycetes bacterium. GTDB lineage: Bacteria > Actinomycetota > Thermoleophilia > Gaiellales > JAICJC01 > JAICYJ01. The sequence goes on from CAVTSO010000019.1 coordinate 498,233, forward strand.
TCGGCGTCGCTAGGGCGGTTACCCGTGCCCAGGAACTCAGCTATCTACTCCGTCTCGACGTGCTAATGGAAGAGCGCGAAGCTGATCGTCTCCGATCACCACGATCTGCAGCCCCGACGAGGCATTGACGCGACTCTGCTTCGTGTCGTGGTACACGAATCGCCGGCTCCGAGAGATCGCATCCGAAGTCGTCACGATCGCCGCCGCCCGTCAGGGGCGGCTTCGCCGAACAACCCACACCCCGCCCCTATCGGTTCACGTCTTAGCCAGGAAGTCAGGGTAGCCACCGTGGGCCATAGTCAGACCCTCGGCAAGTGTGCCGAACACGAGGTGCCGAGTATTCGGCAGGGCGACCTCAACTATCTCCTCGTATGCCCCGGCATCTGTCACCGGGCAACCGGGCGCTCTCAATCTACCTGGACCGCCACCCTCTGAACTCGGCCCCTAGGCGAGCGCTCAGCCCCCGGGACTAGCCGATAAATCTGCACGCCCCCGCCCGTGAAGGGATCAACCTGCGATGTCCCAACAGTGATGTGAACCGTCACCCTGCCCCGGATCGGGTCGATCGATCTCGATGTCCTCGAATATAGGACTGCCACGGTTCGTCGCACGAACAGGCCGGTGCGGACAAGCAGCCAAAAGCCGGCTCGCCAGTGACGGGGTCGAACCCGACCGCCGCTATGGTACCGAGCCGACCGCCCGGCCCGTCCACGCTGAAACCCCGGCCCACCGATCGGCCCAACGTTCCGAATCCGGAACCTGATAGTCGAGTGCGGGACTGGTGACTCTGAGACGCACGCTCAGCGGCAGCATCGCGCCCCTCCTGGAGTCGCCGGGGTCACCATCCCGCCTGCAAGACGTCTCCCAGGCCTCGCACACCTCCAGCGCATGGCCGCCGACAGCGTCGAAGGGCTGGGTCAAACGCAGTGCTACAGAGGTCGGGCGGCGCAGACCCACCTCCTCACCAGCTCTGAACGGCGCCCAGTTCTGGGTTCCCCACAGAATCCGCACCGAACCGTTACGAATAGTGCTCTCACCGCTCGGGCAGGTGAGCGGCGATCCCCGGGCGGCCATGCACTTCCGTGGACGCGCCCCGATTCCCCCACGCGAGGCCTAAGCTCAAGGATCGTACGCGCCATAATTACCATCGGCACGAGAGGGAAGGACCTGAGTCGAAAGGCATGGTGGGCTAGACCGGCGGTCGGAGCCGGGTTGCAGGGCCAGGCGCTTCGGTGCCGATAACCAGGCCATGGCCACGGGACGCTCACAAAGGTGTCCTGCGGCCTCACGGCCATCGCTGGCGTGGTGTGGACGGTGGCCGCGATCATGGTGATCCGCAAGACGAGCGCACTCGACAAGAGCGTCCCGGCCCCGCCGCCCGCTTGGCTCAGCCATGCGGATTGCCCGTCACGGCGAAGGCCTCCCGCTCGCCGCCGGCCGCCCGCATGACCTGGCCGGCCACATTGCGGGAGGCTGCTCAAGCATGCTGGCGGGTTAGCCCGGCCGGCTGTCAGACCAGCTCGCGGTGGCCGCCGGCCACCGTGCCGGCACCGATCTCCAGACCGGCCAGCAGCAGGCTGCCGGCGGCACCCGCGGGGTGCTGTCGAGCGCACAGCGCGGGCGGCGGCCGCAGCCGGCTTGCGAGTGGCCGACAGCGGCGCCGCCGGCGGCCGTGGCAGCGGTTGGCGGCGCCCGGCACCAGCGAGGCGCTTCGCGCACCTATCAGGAATGCTACCGAGGGCGGCTTGCTGCGAAGACAGGCGCTAGCCGTTGGTGCGCGCACCGCCGCGATCAAGCGGTGGCAGCAGGCGGATCCACGCAAGCGTGGTCGCCGCCCGGGCGCGGGCTGTCGAATCGCAGCATCGAGAGCGTGGTCGCAATCGCCGCGATGATCCTCGACGACGCGGTCGACGCGGAACTGATCCCGCGCAACCCGTTCCGCGCTCGCCGCGACACGGCTGAAGGCCGAGCAGCCGCAGCGCGGCTGGCTGGAACTCGATCAGGCACGCGCACTGCTCGCATCGGCGCGACCCTGAGCATCGCGGCATGCTCGGCGTGCTCGCGCTCGCCGGACTGCGGATCTCGGAGGCCTGCGAGCTGCGCTGGAGGGACGTCGACCTCGGCAGGCGCGCGCCTTCACGTCGAGGAGTCGAAGACGGACGCGGGCCGCCGCGTCGTCGACGTGCAGCCACTCTTACTGGACGTGCTGAAGGCGCACCGCGCCGAGGCGGGTGACGCGTCACCCAGCGCGCACGTGTTCACGACGCGCAGCGGCCGCCGGGTCGATCAGTTGAAGCGCGGCACCGCATCCTCGACCCGACGGTGCGACGCGCCGACGCCGAACTAGCAGCGGCAGGCCGCCGGCCGATCGGACACTGCACGCTGCACGACCTACGCCGCACCTACTGCGCACTGCTGTTCGAGGCGGGCGCGTCACCCGCGGATACGCGATGATGCAGATGGGCGACTCGACGCCCACGCTCGCGCTCTCGATCTACAACCGCGTCCTGGAACGCAAGCGCGACACGGGCGAGCGGATGAGCGAGCTTCTGCGCGGCCCCGACGCTGACGCTGGAATCGACCTGGCCGCGTGGCCTGTCGCCGAGTCGGCGTAGCCGCTGAGACCCGGCGAGATGGGCGCTTGGCGCGGAGATTACTCTCCGAGCGTTTGTGGTGGTGGGTTCGTCGTCGGGTGGCACTGCGCGCGGTGTCTCCTTCGCGTCTCTTGATGCAGCACCCCAGGACATACGCCCGACCGGGGGGAACCGGAGGCTGATCGACGTCGCTAACGCCGTGGTCAAGGGCGTGGGCTGCTCCCTGGCGGCTCGGTTCGCCTGGCCGGCGAAGACCGCCGATTTCCTGGCGGCCCGATGCGTCACTTCCGGTGCATATTGCCGAACTGGTATAGTCGCTGGTGCGTGGCTTAACCCCCCTGCCGCGCGCCGCCTGACCCTAAGAGCCCGGTCCCGTTGTGCGCTGGAAGGCTGCTGTTATGGAGATCCTGGTTGTTGTGGGTTGGGGTGCGTCGTGCTGCCGGTGAGTACGCTGTTGCGGGCGACGTTGCTGGGTCGAGCCGGCTCGGTGGTGGGTGAGCGGCTCGGTCGGTGCATCGGGTTTCGCGTTGATGACGTGAACGGCCGCGTCGGAACTGTGATCGCAATCGGCATCGATGCCGCGAGCGGCGAGCCGGCCTGGCTGCAGGTGCGTACCGGGCTGTTTGCGCGGCGAGACGTCGCCATCAGCGTCGATGACGTCGAGTCGGTCGATCCGCTCGCGCACAAGATCTTCACCATCGCCCGTCCGGGTCGGGGGCCGGTGCCGTGATTGTCTGTCCGACCTGCCGTGCGCTGCTGGTCGAGGCGAAGCCCGGCGCGGGTGCGGCTTACCAGTTCATCTGTGGCTGTGCACGAACCACTTGGCTCTACCGCGACAACGGTGATCTGGAGCGCCGAGCGCAGACGTCGGCAGGTGTTGCCGGAGCGGCGGCCGGTGATTGATCGCCGCGCGCGGGCGGTGCTGGAGGTCGCGCGTAGCGTGCTCGGCGATCTGGACGTCGAGCTCGGTGCTGAAGCGGGTGCTCGAATCGGCCCGGTGAACTGACATCAGCCCAGTACGCCGCGGTCGGCATTTTGGATGATGACGGCAACGACCTCGCCCGGTTCGTCACGCTGGGCATCGACGAGGAAACGCGACGCGCGATCGGCGAGCTACCGACCGGTCGCGGCCTGCTGGGCGAGCTGATGGACCAGGGATCCGCGTCCGCTGCGGGTTGTTGACCTTGGGAGCCATCCGCGCTCGTTCGGACTCCCGCAGGGTCTATCCGCCGATGCGGTCGTTCCTGGGGGTGCCGGTACCTGTCGCCCGGAGGCCGTTCGGAAACATCTACGTCACCGAGCACGTGGATGGCGAGTTCACCTCCGAGGATGAGGAAGCGCTCGTCCTGCTCGCCGAGTTCGCAGGCCTGGCGATCGATCATGCGCGGCGGTTCACGGGCTCCGAGACTCAACGCCACGATCTGGAGCGGACGGTCGCGGCGCTTGATGCGAGCATCCAGATCAGTCGGGCGCTGGGAGCGGAGACGAGGCTGGAAACGGTGCTGGAGCTCGTTGCAAAGCGCGGGCGGGCTCTGGTCGGTGCGCGATCCCTGGTGATCGAGGCGCTGCAGGGCGATCATCTGGTGATCGCGGTTGGGGCAGGCGAGATACCCGCAGGTGTGATCGGCACGCGCACACCCGTCAAGGACACGGTGGCAAGCGTCGCCCTGCGAACCGGTGAGTCACAACGCCTCAACGACGACCTCAACCTCGCCCGCTTTAACGATCACGGTCTCGGACATCTCGGTTTCGCGGCGAGCTTCGGCCTGATAGTCCCGCTCGTCCACCGCGGAACCGGGTACGGAGTGATGGTCGCGCTCGACAGCGTCGATCAGCGCACCCACTTCACGTCCGAGCATCAACAACTGCTGGAGTCGTTCGCGACCAGCGCCGCCACCGCTCTGGCGACCGCTCACACAACCACGTTGGAGCGCGACCGTCAGCGACTCGCAGCCGCCGAGCAGGAGCGCATCCGCTGGGCGCGAGAACTCCACGACGAGACGCTACAGGGACTCGCCTCGCTGCGACTCATGCTCACTGCCGCAGGGCGCGCCCAGGATGCAGACGCGCTCGGGGGCGTGCTCAGCGAGTCGATCAGCCAGATCGATCTGGAGATCGCCACGCTCCGCGCGCTGATCACTGACCTGCGCCCGGCCGCGCTCGATGAGATCGGAATCGACGCCGCGATCAGGTCACTGGCCGACCGCGCCTCGCGTGCCGGCCTTGACGTCGACGTCGATGTCGATCTCGCATACGAGCAGGGGCGACACGCACAGCGACTCGCCGCCGAGCTCGAAGCGGCGATCTACCGGATCGTTCAGGAGGCACTCACCAACGCCCGAAAGCACGGTGGCGCGAAACGCGCGGCGGTAGAAGTCGTCGAGCAGGAGAACCACCGTCCGCGTCACCATCCGCGACGACGGCGACGGCTTCGACCCAACCACCAGCACCGACGGGTACGGCCTGCTGGGCATGCGCGAGCGCGCCGACCTCCTCAACGGCGCGATCGGCATCACCTCCAGTCCAGGCGAAGGAACAACCATCACAGCCACCCTCCCAGCGGCCCGGCGACCGCAGGCCGAGAACTACGCCGCCACGCAGGATCGGCATGTCGTCTAGCCGGAACCGGCAGCGAGACGCGGCCGGCCAGACGCGCGGTCAGAGGTGGCGCGCCTAGATGTCAGGCGCCGTTCTTGCGCCGGAGATACCCAGGGAGCTCGCCGTTCGCGAGGAGCGGACGCTTGAGATCACGCTGGTGTGGCGGCCCAGCGACGACGCGGTGTTCCTGCTCGTGCTCGACCAGACAACGCGTGACGCGGCCATCGTCCAGCTCCCCGACCGATCAGACGCCATGCGCGCCTTCCGGGAGCCGATGGCCTATCTCGCTGGTGACCACCGGGCACGACGCCTACGGCGTGCTCTCCAGCCGGCACCGATAGGCGCTCCATCACGCGGGGACGGCTGAGCATCGTTTGGGCCACTGGACGCCATGGTGGCCCATTCAACCCAAGTCTTCGAGTCACGTCCAAGTGCGAGGTTTGGCTTGTCTGATCCTATGGAGCGGATCGGGATCGAACCGACGACCTTCTGGTTGCAAACCAGATGCTCTCCCAACTGAGCTACCGCCCCGGGCCGCTTCAGTCTACCGTGAGCGAGCTTCCGGCCCCCCTTGACTGATTGATCAGTCAGCCAGTAGTGTGCCCGCACCATGCTCCGGCCGCGAACCATGCTGATGGTGCTCGCGCTGCTCGCTGCCATCTGCGGCGGATGCGGCGGCAGCAGCAGCAGCTCTGGCACGAGCGGCAGCGGCAAGAACACGATCCTGCGGATCGGCACCACCTACTACATCGACTCTTTGAACCCGCTGTTGGCCTACGAGCCGCAGGCCTCGAACGCATTCGCGATGATCTACCCGCAGCTCGTCCAGTACGGCCCGGGCCTCAAGATCGCCCCCGACTGGGCCACGAGTTGGGAGGAGTCGAAGGACGGTCTCACCTGGACGTTCCACCTCAAGCCGGGCGGCAAGTGGAGCGACGGCGTGCCGCTGACGGCCGCGGACGCGGTGTGGTGGGTGAACACCATCTTCAAGTACCAGAACGGCGCCACGTCCTACCTTGCCGGCGAACTGGCCGGCCTCAAGAAGATCGCCGCCCCCGACCCCAACACGCTGGTGCTGACCTACAAGAAGCCGGTGCCCTCGGCGCTCGCGAACCTCGAGCAGTTCTACTTCATGCCCAAGCACGTCTGGTCGAAGTACACCGGCAACGACGGCAAGGACATGAAGTCGTTCGATCCCGAGCAGCACCTGCCGGTGGTGTCGGGCGGCCCCTACACGATCACGCAGTTCCAGGAGAAGGGCACGACCGTCTTCAAGCCCAACCCGTACTTCTACGGGCCCAAGAGCCACGTCGCAGCCGTCGCCCTCACCTACTACACGAACGCCACGTCGATGATCGCCGACCTCGAGCAGAACCAGCTCGACTTTATCGACGCCACGCCCTATACGGCCGCCGACTCGATGAAGGGCAAGAGCAACATCACCGTCTCGATCGCTCCCGGCAGCGAGGTCACCAACCTCGGCATCAACTCCAACCCGGTCAAGCCCAAGAACCGCGAGCTGCTCGACCCGCGCGTGAAGGAAGCGCTCGAGTACGCGATCCCGCGCCAGGAGTTGGTGGACGTCGTCTACGGCGGCCACGCCCAGCCCTGGGCCAACATCATGTCCGCCTGGTCGGGGCCGTCCGGCTGGCTGAACCCGGACGTGAAACCGCTGCCCTACGACATCGCCAAGGCCAACCAGATCCTCGACCAGCTCGGCTACACGCGCGGCTCGAACGGCGTCCGGGTGGCGCCCGCCACCACCGGTCAGTACACCCAGCCGGCCCATCCGATGAGCTACAGCGTGATCGTCCCCAATGACCTCGACTTCAACGGCGACCGGCAGTTCTCGGTGCTGGCGGCCGCCTTCGCAAAGATCGGCGTGCAGCTGCACGAGATCTCCGGCGGCGACGTGTCGCAGGCCTACGACCTGATCACCGCCCCCAACTACACCTACAAGAACGCCGACATGTTCACCTGGTACTGGCACCCCTACATCGACCCCAACTACAACCTGTCCGTGGTGACACGGGCGCAGTGGGGGAACAGCAGCGACACCGGCTTCGACGACCCCACGTACGACGCCATGTGGCGAAGGCAGGCCGGGCTGGTCAGCTTCAAGCAGCGGCAGCAGCTGGTCTGGCAGATGGAGGCGTACCTCGCGCAGAAGCGGCCCTACATCCAGCTCGTGGACACCGACGTGATCACGGCCCACTCCAACTCCTGGACCGGGTTCGATCCGCAGCTGTGGGGCTACTGCAAGTGCTTCTACACGAGCCCGCATCCGACCGGATGACCGGCCCCTTCCGGGGGCCCGGCGGCTGGCTGCGCTGCCAGCTGCACTCGCACACCACCAACTCCGACGGCGACGCGACGCCGCAGGGGCTGGTCGACCACTACGCCCGGGCCGGCTTCGACGTGCTGGCGATCACCGACCACTGGCACGCGACCTCCCACGAGCACGACCGGGTGACGGTGATCGCCTCCAGCGAGCTGTCCGCCCGCGTGCCCGAAGAGGAGCTGGAGGAGGCCGAGGTGCTGGCGATCGGCGCCGGCGTGGTGCCCGAGCGCCGCGAGCACTTCGCCACGGTCGAGCAGTGCGCGGCCTGGGTCAGGGAGCAGGGAGGCGTGCCGTTCCTGGCCCACCCCTACTGGAGCGGCCTCTCGACGCACCACGTGCTTGACGCGCCCAGCCTGGCCGGGATCGAGGTGTACAACGGCGGGAGCGAGCTCGCCAACGGCAACGGGCTGTCGGATGAGCTGTGGGACCTCGTCAGCCACGCCGGCCGCGCCTGCACCGGGGTGGCCACCGACGACTGCCACTACCCCGGCCACGACAGCCTGCTGGCCTGGACGATGGTGCGGGCGCAGTCGCGCGACCAGTCGGCGGTGCTGGAGGCGCTGAACGCGGGCCGGTTCTACGGCTCCAGCGGCGCGGTGCTGCACGACGTGCGGGTCGGGCCCGATGCGATCGAGGTCGAGTGCGCGCCGGCCGTGGCCGTGACGCTGCGATCGGGCCCGTGGGACGGGGGCCGTGTCAACGCGGATCCGCGGCGCATGAACTGGCGCGGCGAGCCACTTTCGCGCAGCCCGCAGGGGCTGATCACGGCCGCCCGCTTCCGGCTCCCGGAGCGCTGGCCGTGGGCTCGGGTGGACGTCGCGGCCGCCGACGGCGGGCGCGCCTGGACGAACCCGGAGCCGGTGGCGCTCGATCCCGACCCGTCGGACGAGGGCGGCTGGCTGCCTGATCGCTGACGCGAGCCGCGCGCGGGCGCCTGCGCACGTTCAACGCCGGTGCTCAAGCCCGGCAGCCTGCACGCCGATGCCTTTCTCGATGGCTCTGCCCGACCCACGCCGTACGCCCGTGCGCGCGAAGGGCGCCGCCTCCTCCGGAGCGCGGTGGATCGACCGCTGGCTGGCGACGGTCGCCGACCTGGCCACACTGAAGGATTCGCACCCGATGCTGGACGCGGTGATCGACGAGATCGACGGCCGTATGATCCGTATCGGCGACCACTGGCTGGCCGACTTCGCCTCCTGCAACTACCTCGGGTTCGACCTCGACCGTGACATCATCGAGTCGGTGCCGGCGTACCTGGACGCCTGGGGCACGCACCCCGGCTGGTCGCGGCTGCTGGGGTCGCCTGTCCTGTACGAGCAGATTGAAGCGCGGCTGACGGAGCTGCTGGGCTGCGACGACGCGCTGGTGCTGCCGACCATCACCCACATCCACACGTCGGTGATCCCGGTGCTGGCGGGCTCGGGCACGATCCTGCTGGACAGCCGCGCACACAAGACCATCTACGACGGCTGCCAGGTGGCGCGCAGCCACGGTGCCACCGTCCGCCGCTTCCGGTTCGAGGATCCCGGCCACGTCGACCAGCTGCTGCGCGAGAGCAGCGCCCAACCGCGCATCATCTGCATGGACGGCGTCAACAGCATGACCGGCAACGCGCCCGACCTGCGGGAGTTCGCCCGGGTGGCGCGCGAGCACGACGCACTGCTGTACGTCGATGACGCCCACGGCTTCGGCGTGATCGGCGAGCGGCGTCCGGACGAGCTGTGCAGCTACGGCTGCCGCGGCAACAGCCTGGTGCGGCACGCGGACGAGACGTACGAGAACCTGATCCTGGTGGGCGGCTTCTCGAAGGCGTACTCGTCGCTGCTGGCCTTCATCGCCTGCCCCACCGCGGTCAAGAACATGCTGAAGGTGGCCGCCCCGCCCTACCTGTACTCGGGGCCGTCCCCGGTCGCGTCGCTGGCCACCGTGCTGTCCGGGTTCGACGTTAACGAGGCGCGCGGCGACCTGCTGCGGTCTTCGATCAACCACAAGAGCGCGCGCGTGCTGGACTGCATGAAACGGCTGGGCGCGCACACGCCGAACCACAGCGGCTTCCCGGTGATCGAGGTGCCGCTGGCCGACCACGAGCAGATCGGCGTGGTCGGGCGGATGCTGTTCGATCGCGGCATCTACGTGACGCTGGCCGCCTACCCGCTGGTGCCACGCGACGAGGTCGGCTTCCGCGTGCAGATGACGGCGGCGAACTCCGACGCCGAGATCGACCGGCTGATCCTGGCCCTGACCGACCTCGCCGAGCGCGGGTACCTGCAGACCGGGACGGTCGCCCAGGAGCGTGCCGCATGACCGCCGTCGCCGCCCGCATCCGCAGGCCGGCGCTGTGCATGGTGTATCCGGCCCTCGGCGCGCTGGTCTGCCTGCTCTACGCCTTCGTGCCGCCGATCGCGGGCAACGGGTTCGTCGTGCCGGGCGTCGGCCTGTCCTGCTCGCTCGCGATCATCTGGGGCACCCGCCGCAACAAGCCGGACGCGGCCTGGGCCTGGTACCTGTTCGCGCTCGGGCAGTTCATGTTCGCGATGGGCGACGCCTACACGTACATCTACCCGCGCGTGTTCGGTGCGGACGTGCCCTTCCCGTCCTGGGGAGACGCCATCTACCTGTCGCTCTACCCCGCGCTGTTCGGCGGCATCTTCATCCTCGCCCGGCGGCGAAACCCCTCCGGCGAATGGGCGTCGCTGATCGACTCGCTGATCCTGACGATCGGCCTCGGCCTGATCTCGTGGCTGGTGCTGATCTCGCCGGTGATCCACGACGACAGCTCAGACGCAGCTGGCCAGGATCGTCTCGATCGCCTACCCCACGGCCGACATCCTGCTGCTGGCCGGCGCGCTACGCCTGGCGGTCGACAACGGCAAGCGCCAGCCCGCCTTCTACCTGCTGTTCGGCAGCATCACGACGCTGCTCGTGACCGATTTCATCTACGGCGTGATGCTGAGCAACGGCACCTACAACGGCCAGGTGCTACTCGACATCGGCTGGATCTCCTACTACCTGCTCTGGGGCACCTCGGCGCTGCACCCGTCGATGCGCACCCTTGAGGAGCCGGTGCCCGAGAAGGAGACGAGCCTGTCCTGGCAGCGGCTGGGCGTGCTCACGGTCGCCTCGCTGATCGCTCCCGGCCTGCAGGTGCTGCTCGGGGGCAAGGATGCGGGCGTCGACGTGCTGGTCATGATCGCCGCCTCGATCGGACTGTTCCTGCTGGTCGTGGCGCGCATGGCGGTGCTGGTCGTGCAGCAGGAGCGCTCGGTGGAACGCGAGCGCGCGCTGCGCGAGGCGGGCACGGCGCTGGTCGGCGCGGCCGGCCGGGCGGACATCGGCGCGGCCGCGCTGTCGGCGACGCGTACGCTGGCCGGTGCGGGCTACTCGGCGCGGCTGTGCCTGCTGACCGGCGAGCAGCTGGAGCTGATCGGGCTGGCGCTTAGCGGCGGCACCCTGCTCTCCCGCGGCACCACTCAGCGGCTGTTGCTGGCGGCTTCGATCCCGACCGCGACCAAGCTTCCCGAGGAGGTCTACAACGAGCTGCTGTTCTCTGAGCGCCCGCGCAAGGCCCACGTGCTCTCGCTGGAGGTGCGCGACGAAGCGCGAGGCGTGCTGCTGGCCGCCGGTCCCGGCAACCTGTCCGGTAGCCAGCGCGCAGCGCTGCAGTCGCTCGCGACCAGCGTCTCGCTGGCACTCGAGGGCGCGGCGCTGACGGAGGATCTGCATCGGCGCGAGAGCGAGGCCCGCTTCAGCTCGCTGGTGGCGCGCTCGAGCGACCTGATCACCGTGGTCGCCGCCGACGGCACGGTGCTCTATCAGAGCCCGTCGATCGAGCGCGTGCTGGGCTACGCCGCCGACGAGGTGACCGGTACCCGCTTCGACGAGCTGATGGACGACCACGAGCGAGGGCGGCTGCTGGCGGTGCTGTCGTCCAAGAACAAGCAGCCCGACTCCGGCCCCGAGGCGATCGACTGCCGCCTGCGCCACCGCGACGGTCGCTGGCTCCAGTTCGAGGTGCTGCACACCAACCTGCTCGACGACGAGCACGTGCGCGGCATCGTGCTGAACAGCCGCGACGTCAGCGAGCGCAAGGCGTTCGAGGAGCAGCTGGCCCACCAGGCCTTCCACGATTCGCTGACGATGCTGGCGAACCGGGCGCTGTTCGCCGACCGCGTCGAGCACGCGCTGGCCCGCGCCGGCTCGCAGGGCACCGGCATCGCCGTGGTGTTCGGTCGACCTGGACGACTTCAAGACCATCAACGACAGCCTCGGCCACGGCGCCGGCGACGAGGTGCTGGTCGAGGTCGCCCGCCGGCTGGCCGCGACGCGTGCGACCCGAGGACACGGCCGCCCGCTTCGGCGGCGACGAGTTCGCCGTGCTGCTGGAGGGGATCGTCACCGACGACGACGCCACCGAGGTGGCCGAGCGCGTGCTGGACGCGTTCCGCCGGCCGATCCAGCTGGCCGACGCCGAGGTGTTCGTGCGCACGAGCATCGGCATCGCGATCACCCGCGACGGCGCCGAGTCCACGCCGTCCGAGCTGCTGCGGAACGCCGACGTGGCCATGTACATCGCCAAGCGCGACGGCAAGGGCGGCTACCGCGTGTTCGAGGAGTCGATGCACGCCGAGGCGCTCGAGCGCCTGGAGCTGCGCGCCGACCTGCAGCGCGCCATCGACTCCGACCAGTTCGCGCTCGTCTACCAGCCGGTGGTGCGGCTGGACGACATGACGGTGTCGGGCGTCGAGGCGCTGGTGCGATGGCGCCACCCCACGCGCGGCGTGATCGCCCCGGCGCAGTTCATCCCGGCCGCCGAGGACATGGGCCTGATCGTGCCGATCGGGCAGTGGGTGCTGCGCGAGGCCTGTCGCCCAGGCCGTGGAGCTGCAGTCGCGGTTCCCGTCCGACCCGCAGCTGACGATGGCCGTCAACCTGTCGCCGCGCCAGCTCAACCAGGGCGACATCGTTGGCGACGTGCGCGCGCGCGATCCGCGACAGCGGCATCGACCCGTCCACGGTCGTGCTCGAGATCACGGAGAGCCTGATGATGACCGACGCCGACCTCGCCATCAAGCGGCTCGAGGAGATGAAGGGCCTGGGCGTGCGGCTGGCGATGGACGACTTCGGCACGGGCTACTCGTCGCTCAGCTACCTGAGCCGCTTTCCCGGTCGACATCCTGAAGATGGACCGCTCGTTCCTGGAGGCCGAGTCGGACGCCGACAGCGGTCTGGCGGCGGCCGTGGTGGCGCTGGGCGAGACGCTCGACATGCAGGTGGTCGCCGAGGGCATCGAGCTGACCACCCAGATGACGTCGTTGCGCCAGCTCGGCTGCGAGCTCGGCCAGGGCTTCCTGTTCGCACGCCCGATGGGCATCGAGTCTGTCTCCAACTACCTCGACGACGCCAGGGGCGGCAGCTCCGTCCTGCGCCTGCCGCCGCCTGCGCAGGAGGAGGACGCGCAGGACGAGGCGCAGAGCGATGCAGCATAGTCATGAGTCGCTCGACCGCCCGGGGGGCTTCACCCGAGTAACCCTGGTGGCGCCCCTGCGCCACCGCGACTTCGCGCTGCTGTGGGGCGGACAGACCGGCTCGCTGATCGGCGACGGCGTGTTCCTGGTCGCGATGGCGTGGCAGGTGTACGCGCTCTCGAACGCGCCCACCGCGCTCTCGATGGTCGGCATCGCGATGACGGTGCCCACGATCGTGCTGCTGCTGATCGGCGGCGTGGTCACGGACCGCTTCGACCGCCGCCGGGTGCTGCTGGCCGCAGACGCCGTGCGCGGGTTGGCCGTCGGGCTGATGGCGGTGCTGTCGCTGACCGGCGCGCTCGAGCTCTGGCACATGTTAGGCCTGGTCGCCCTCTACGGCGCAGGCACCGCGTTCTTCGGGCCCGCGTTCGACGCCATCGTGCCCGACCTGCTGCCGGATACGGAGCTGGCCCAGGCGAACTCGCTCGACCAGTTCATGCGCCCGATCTGCTTCCGGCTGGCCGGCCCTGCCCTGGGCGGCTGGCTGGTGGCCGGGCTGGGCGTCGGCACGGCCTTCGCCGTGGACACAGCGTCGTTCGCGCTGTCGGCGGCGATGGTGCTCGCGATGTCGTCGCGCGGGTCGCACGCGAGCGGCGGCCACTCGGTCGCGGCCGACTTGCGGCAGGGCTTCCGGTTCGTGCGTGGCAGCGTGTGGCTGTGGGGCACGCTGGTGTCGGCCGCGATCGCCTACTTCCTGTTCCTGGGGCCGGTCGAGGTGCTGCTCCCCTACGTCGTCAAGAACAACCTGCACGGGAGCGCCGCGGCGCTGGGCCTGGTGTTCGCCGCCGGCGGCCTCGGGTCGGTAGGCGCCGCGCTGGTGATGAGCCACGTCGGCCAGCCGCGCCGCAGCATCACGGTCATCTACGGCACCTGGACGCTGGCCACGCTGGCAGTGGCCGGATACGGCCTGGCCAACTCGGCCTGGCAGCTGATGTTCGCGAGCTTCGCCTTCAACGCGCTGGAGACGGCCGGCACGATCGTGTGGATGACGCTCAAGCAGCGCGAGGTGCCGGCGGCGATGCTGGGCCGCGTGTCCAGCCTGGACTGGCTGATCTCGATCGGCCTGCTGCCGATCTCGTTCGCGGTGACGGGCCCGGTGGCCGCTGCGATCGGCGCCCAGACGGCGCTCGTCGTGGCCGGCGCGGCCGGCGCCGTCGTGACGGTCTCGGCGCTGCTCCTGCCGGGGATGTTCGCGGTCGAGCACCCCGCCGCCTACACCACGCGGCTGCCCGACTCCGACCACCCGGCCCGGCCGCAGAAGCGCGGGTCCAAGGCGGCCTGAAGGGACGCCGGATCCTGGCCGCTGCCGTCATACCGCTCCGCTACCCTGACGGGGTCTGGCGGCGGAATCCGGGAACGAGAAGGAGCGGTCGATGCGGCGTATTCTGGGACGAGCGGCTGCGCTCGCACTGATCGCAGGATCGTGTGCGACCGTCCCCACTGCCGGCGCAACTTCGCGAGCGCACACGGTACCCGCGCTGACCCTTCCCGCGCACGCCGACGGACTGTCACGGGCGCTCGCGTCCGGCCGCATCTCTCCCGCCAGAGAGGCGTTGCTGCGAGCCGAGGCGCTGTTCCGCCCCGCCAGGGTGGCCGCCGTCTACGGGCCGGTCGCACCCCCCGCCGGCCGGGACGCGACCATGATCCTGCGCGACCTGGCGCTGCGGCTCGGCAGCCTGTCGGCCGCCGACCGCAAGGTTGCCCACGGCATCCTGGCACGGCCCGCGACGGATGCACCGACGGTTCCAGGCGCCTGGGAGGACGGCGAGGATCTCCACTCTCCAGAGTGCGGTACGAACGTGTGCGTCCACTGGGCCGCGCCCGGCAACGATGCACCGGCGGCCACCGACGCCAACGCGAACACGTATCCGGATTGGGTCGACGCCGCGTTGGCCACCGCGGAGCACGTCTGGGACGTCGAGGTGACCACGATGGGCTACAGGGCGCCGCTCTCCGATCTGAGCTCCCCCGACCACGGGCCGGACGGCAAGCTCGACATCTACATCAGCAACCTCGGCAACGACGGTCTGTACGGCTACTGCACGAGCGACGACCCCGCCCTGAACACCCCGGGCACGTTCACCGGGTCCGCCTACTGCGTGGTCGACAACAACTACACCGAGGGGATATTCCGGAATCACACCCCGATCCAGAACCTGAAGGTGACCCTCGCCCACGAGTTCTTCCACGCGGTGCAGTTCGCGTACGACATCGGCGAGGACACCTGGCTGATGGAGGGCACGGCCACGTGGATGGAGGATCAGGTCTACGACGGGATCAACGACAACCGCCAGTACCTCCAGAACAGCCCGCTGAAGTACCCCTGGATTCCGCTCGACCACAGCGCCAAATGCTGTTTCCAGTACGGCTCGTGGATCTGGTTCCGGTTCTTGAGCGAGACGACGGGCCCCGGGGCGATCCAGGAGATCTGGGATCGGGCCGACGCCGCGCCCGGCGGGCCGGATGACTACTCGACCCAGGCCATCAGCCACGTGCTGGCGGCCCACGGCACCACGTTTCGCAAGAAGTTCGCATCCTTTGCCGTGTGGAACAAGATCTCGCGGCAGCGCTACTCCGAGGGCAAGGCCGGCCGCTACCCAACGCCGGTCGGCTCGGGCAGCTTCGCGCTCGGTGCCAAGAACGCCAGCACCGGCTGGCTGGGGGTGAAGCTGAAGCACTTGAGTAGCATCTATGTGACCATCAAGCCGGGCAGGAGCGACGGTGCCCGCACCCACCTGACGGTGCAGTTCGACGGCCCTCGCTACGGCTTCGGCCCCGAGGGCCGGCTGATGGTGTTCTCCCGGTCAGGCGCCGTCACCGTGAAGACCTACAAGCTGAACCGAAGCGGTGACGGCTCGCTTCGCGTCGGGTTCGGCCGCGGCCACGTCTCCAAGGTGGTGCTGATCGAGACCAACGCCAGCACCCGCTTCACCTGCTGGACGGGGTCGCAGTACTCGTGCATGGGCTCGCCGCTCGACGACGGCCGCGTCTACCAGTTCCGGGCGCACATCAGCTAGTTCACCCATCGCTTCAGCATCAATCCATTGTCTTCATGGATTAGTTGAGTCTCACGCGCGAGGATGAGCGGCATGAGCGCATCCAGCCATGGTCCGCTGTCCGGCCTGGTCGTCCTCGACCTCGCCACCATCTTCGCCGGCCCGGCCGCGTGCCGTCACCTGGCCGACTTCGGCGCAGACGTGATCAAGGTGGAGCGGCCGCACGCGGGTGACGGCGCCCGCCACCTGGGCGAGTGCGACGGAGACGACAGCTTCTACTGGCGCCAGGTGGGCCGGAACAAGCGGCCGGTCGAGATCGATCTGAAGTCGCCGCAGGGCCGTGAGGTGCTGCTGCGACTGGTGCGCGACGCCGACGTGCTGGTCGAGAACTTCCGGCCCGGGGCGCTGGAGCGGCTGGGT
This sequence comes from uncultured Actinomycetes bacterium, assembly GCA_963737445.1. GTDB lineage: Bacteria > Actinomycetota > Thermoleophilia > Gaiellales > JAICJC01 > JAICYJ01. The sequence continues at coordinate 514,707 of CAVTSO010000019.1, forward strand.
CTCGACCCCGAGACCGTGCTGCTGGCCGAGAACCCGGGCCTGGTGGTGCTGCGGGTGACGGGCTACGGGCAGACCGGCCCCTACGCCGACCGCGCCGGGTTCGGCACCATGGCCGAGGGCATGTCGACGCTGGCGCACACCACCGGCCAGCCGGACGGGCCGCCCACGCTGCCGCCGATCGCCCTGGCCGACGAGGTGACGGGCATGCGCGGCGCGTTCGCCGCGCTGGCGGCGCTCCGCCACCGCGACCTGACCGGCGAGGGCCAGGTGATCGACCTCAGCCTGCTGGAGTCGCTGGTGGACATGGTCGGACCGGGGCCGGCCATCTATCACCGCACCGGCCAGTCGGACGGGCGGATCGGATCGCGGCTGTGCTTCTCGGCGCCGCGCAACATCTACCAGTGCAGCGACGGCTACATCGTGCTGTCCGGCTCGGCCAACCGGGTCGCACTGCGGGTGTTCGACGCGATCGGCCGCAGCGACCTGCGCACGGATCCCCGCTTCACGACCGGACGGGCCCGCATCGAGCACGTCGAGCAGCTGGACGCGATCATCACGGAGTGGACGGTGCGGCACACGGTCGAGCAGGCGATCGAGACGATCGCAGCCGCCGGCGCCGCCGTGGGGCCGGTCTACGACGCGGAGGCGCTGGTGCGCGACCGCCACGTGCGGGAGCGGGGCTGCTTCGTGGAGGTCGAGAGCCCGGCCGGCAACGACCCGATCCTGCAGCTGGACGTGCACCCGCGCATGTCGCTGACGCCGGGACGGATCCGCCACGCCGGCCTCGAGCCGGGAGCCAGCACCGACGAGGTGCTGGCCGAGCTCGGCTACGACAGCGAGCAGATCGCGGCCCTGCGGGCGCAGGGCGCGGTGGGCGGCGCGGCGGCGCCGGCCGTCGCCGTCGCGTAGTCCTGAGATGTTTGGTCGGTATCTCTCGCGAGCCTGGCCGCTGCGTTCGGTTCGAGGTCAGCGAGGGTCTGGGTGGCTGCGGCCGCGGACCGTCGTCCAGGACATCACGGCGATACCGACCAACCATCTAGGCCAGGGCCTCCCCCACCTCGAGAGCGATCTCGACCAGCGCGGCTACGTCGGCGTCGCTGGTGCGGAAGTTGACGATGCAGGGCCGCAGGAACACGCGGCCGTCGATGGCAGCCGGCGCGACGTAGACGCGGGCGTCGCGCTGCAGCTCAACGGACAGCCGCGCGTTGTGCGCGTCCAGGTCAGCGACGCCGGCGGGGACATGCCGAAACGGCACGATCGAGAGCTGCGGCGGCCCCAGCGCCTCCAGATCCGGCTGAGCGGAGACCAGCTCGTGGAGCAGCGCGGCCTGGCGCAGGTTGCGCCGCACCGCGCGGCGGAAGGCCTCCGCGCCGTGCACACGGAAGGCCAGCCACAGCTTCAGCGCGCGGAACGGGCGCGAGTACTCGAGGGTGACGTCGACGGCGTGCGGCTCGTGGCGCTCGTGCGGCAGGTAGCCCTCGTCGTGCGCGAACGAGTGATGCAGATCCTTGCGTTTGCGCACCAGGATCACGCCGCAGGCCTTCGGCAGGTAGAGCCACTTGTGGGCGTCGAGCGATACCGAGTCGGCCTGGTCGAGCCCCGCGAACAGGGCGCCGGTCTCGGGCAGGCAGGCGGCCGCCAGCCCGTAGGCGCCGTCCACGTGCAGCCACACCCCGCGCTCACGGCAGAGAGCGGCCAGGGGCGCGATCGGATCGACCGCGCCGGTCAGCGTGGTGCCGGCCGTCGCGATCACGGCGACCGGTGTGACGCCCGCGCCGCGGTCGCGGTCGAGCGCCTCCGCCACCTCACCCGGCACCATGCGGCGGTCGGCGTCGAGCCCGATCGGCCGCACGTTTTCGGCGCCGATGCCGAGCAGCTCGGCCGCGCGCACCACGGAGTAGTGGGCCTCGGCCGAGCAGTAGACCGCCGCCCGCAGGCCGCCCATGCCCGCGGCGCGCGCGCCTGGCAGCGCCCGCTCGCGGGCGGCGGCAAGGGCGGTCAGATTGCTGATGGTGCCGCCGCTCGTGAACGCACCGCCGCCGACGGGGTAGCCGACCAGCTCCCCGACCCAGCGCACGGCCTGCTCCTCGATGTCGGACGCGGCACCGGCGTAGACCGCCAGGTTGGCGTCGAAGCAGGAGGCAAGCGCGTCGGCGACGACGCCGATCGGAAGGCCAGACGACCCCACAAACGCGAAGTAGCGAGGGCGGGGCTGGGCGATGCTCTCGTCGAGGATCTGGGCGGCCTCTTCGAGCGCGCGGGTGACGGGCTCCGGCGTGTCGGGCAGGGGCTCGCGTAGCACCGCGCGCAGGTCGTCGTCGACGGTGGGCTGTCCCGGCCGGGCCTGGTCGAAGCTGTTCCAGGCCTGGCTGATCAGCGACACGGCGCGCTGCAGCACCTCCTCCCGAGGCGCGTCCAGCTGCAGTTCGGGGGCATCGCCGACCGCGCTCATGCGTGCACTGTAGTCAGGCGGGCGGCGGCCGGAAGCTGCGCTGGCCCTGCACGAGGATGCGGCCGTCGAGCGGGCGCCAGAGCAGCTCCTGGGTCTCGTCATGGTCGTCGAAGCGACACAGCACCAGCGTCCGCGGGCCGACGCTTCCGATCAGCTCCGCCGACCGCAGGCCGTCGATGCGCGGCGTGGCATCGGCGCGCCCGGTGGCGAAGTCCGGCGTCCACAGCGCCATCACCGCGGCCGCGTCGTGCGCGTTGAGCGCGTCCACGTAGCCCAGCGCCGCGTCCTGGGCGGCCAGCTTGGTGGCGAGGCGTGCCAGCCGGCCGGTATCGCCGGCCGCCTCCACCGCGGCGCGGTCGACCAGCGTGAACAGGCGCTCGTCCGCGACCAGCGGACGCCCGGCGGCCGGCGCCCACTGCTGCTCGACGACGTAGGCCGGATAGGCGGCGCCAGGCGTGATGGCGTGCAGCATGGTGTGACGGCCGAGGAGGCCGAGCGGGCGTGCGGCAACGGCGTGCTCGGCCAGCGGAGCCAGCTCCTCGCCGGCGGCCCGCAGCCACAGCTCCTCCGTCGTGAGGTCATGCAGGGCATGGAGGTCGTGCGCGACCAGCGCGTCACAGACGGCCTCGGCCTCGGCCCACAGCGTGCGATCGTCGACGCCCTGCACCGCGGCAGGATCGCACATGTCGATTTCGGCACGCGCCCGTTCGTCATAGGATCGAGGCGGCGACGCACGCCGCCCACGAACGAATGGAGGAAGCGGTGCAGTATGTGCTCTTGATCTACGGGGATCCGGCCGCTGCCGAGGGGATGTCCGAGGAGGACGGCCGCGCGATGATGGCCGAGTACTTCGAGTACACCGAGGGGCTGCGCCGGTCGGGCGCGTACGTGTCGGGCGAGCCGCTGGAGTCGGCGCAGACGGCGACCACGGTGCGTCGGCGTGACGGCCAGCAGGTGATCAGCGACGGCCCGTTCGCGGAGACGCGCGAGGTGCTGGGCGGGTTCTACGTGCTCGAGTGCGACTCGCTCGACCAGGCCCTGGAGCATGCCGGGCGCTGCCCGGGGGCCCGCTACGGCTCGATCGAGGTGCGGCCCGTGATGGTGATGCCGGCCACGGCGTGACCTCGGAGGCGGCGGCAGTCGACCGGGTGTTCCGGTCAGAGTTCGGGCGTGCCGTCGCGCTGCTCGCCCGCGTCCTCGGCGACATCGGGCTCGCCGAGGACGCGGTCCAGGATGCGTACCTGGCCGCGCTGCGCCGCTGGCCGGCCGACGGGGTTCCCGACAACCCACGGGCGTGGATCGTGGCGGTGGCGCGGAACAGGGCGATCGACCGGCTGCGGCGAGACCGGGTGCTGGAACGGCACACGGGGGAGCTGACCCGGCGGGCGGAGGACGAGATGAACCGATACGACGAGAGTGCGGACGACGACACCATCCCCGACGAGCGGCTGCGGCTGATCTTCACCTGCTGCCATCCGGCGCTGGCGACCGAGGCGCAGGTGGCACTGACGCTGCGGCTGGTGGCGGGGCTGACGGTGCCGGAGATCGCACGGGCGCTGCGGGCGGATCCGACGATCGCGCAGCGGCTAGTGCGGGCCAAGCACAAGGTGCGAGCGGCCGGGATCCCGGTGCGGGTCCGCCCGACGACCAGCTGACCGATCGGCTGGCGAGCACGCTGGCGGTCGTCTACCTGATCTTCAACGAGGGGTACGTGGCCACGTCGGGGCCGCAGCTGCGGCGGGACGACCTGGCGGGTGAGGCGATCAGGCTGGGGCGCGTGATCAGCACGCTGATGCCGGATGAGCCGGAGGCGGCCGGGCTGCTCGCCTTGATGCTGCTGCAGCACTCGCGGCGCGACGCCCGCTCCGACGCAGCCGGCGAGGTGGTGCTGATCGGCAGGCAGGACCGGTCCGAGTGGCACCGCGACGAGATCGCGGAGGGAGTCGCGCTGACGGAGCGGGCGCTGCGCATGAGGCGCGCGCCCGGGCGCTACGCGCTCGAGGCCGCGATCGCGGCGGTGCACGCCCAGGCGGTCACCGCAGAGGACACCGACCGGTGGCAGATCGCGGCGCTGTACGAGATGCTGCTGCGGGTGTCACCGTCCCCGATGGCGGCGCTCAGCCGGTCGGTCGCCGTGTCGATGGCGCAGGGGCCGGCGGCCGGGCTGGCGCTGGCCGACTCGATCGCCGCCCAGGGCTCGCTCGCGCACAGCCACCTGCTGCACGCGACCCGGGCCGACATGCTGGGCAGGCTGGGGCGCTCACAGGAGGCGGCCGCCGCCTACCGCACCGCGATCGAGCAGGCCGGCAACGAGGCCGAGCGCCGGCTGCTGCAGCGCAAGCTGGCCGATCTCCCCGAGCCGTCACAACCGCGCACGACGTGGTAACGCCCCGCCCGGCCGGCACCGCCAGATCCGGCTTGTGTCCGACTCTGGCAAGGTTGCAACGATCCGTCTCAGCCAGCTGCGCCGCGCGGCCGCGAAGCAGCCCCGGCCGTGACAGCTTCGTCCAGCGCGACCGGGTGACGCGCCGCGAGCGCCAACGTGCCGGTGACGACCTCGCACGCGCCCCTCACGGAGTCCCGCGCGCAACACCCGCGCCTGGCACCGGTGTTGCCAACGGCGGAGCAACGACTCGTGACGGCGCGGTGGCGGCTACCAGCCGGAGGCGGTGTGAATGCCGATCACGCGGCCCTGGGGCACCAGCGCATCCGCGTCGAGGCCGCCGAAGGCGCCGCGGTGGAAGATCAGCGGCTGGCCGCCCGACCCCTCGAAGTCGATCACCTCGCCCACGACCAGGTCGTGGTCGCCGGCGACGTGTGTCCCATACACCTCGCAGCGCAGGATCGCGAGCGCGTGGCGCACGACCACGAAGCCGTGCGGGTCCTGCACCGTGTAGCCCTCCGGGAACGGCGCTCCCGGCTTCGCGAACGCCAGGGCCACGTCGCGCTGGTTGCGGTGCAGCACGTTGACCGTGAACCGGTTCGACGACTTGACCGCTTCCAGCGTCCGCGTGGCGTGTGCAAGCGACACCAGCACCAGCAGCGGATCCAGCGAAACCGACGTGAACGAGTTCAGCGTCATGCCCGCGGGCTGGCCCTGCGCGTGGGTCGTCACCACGGTCACGCCGGTGGCGAATGCCCCCACGCATTCGCGGAAGTCGAGCCGCAGTTCGCCTGAGATGCTCATTCGGCCGTACAGTATCCATCGCGGCGCCGCCTGTCAGCGCCCGCGGGGAAGAGAGGACACCTCATCATTCTGATCAGCCTCACCGGCGCGTCGAAGACTTTCGGTGGCCGTACCATCCTGCGCGGCCTCGATTTCGAGGTCGACGAGCGCGCCCGCGTGGGCGTGATCGGGCCGAACGGCGGCGGCAAGTCCACGATGCTGCGCCTGCTGGCCGGCAGCGAGCATGTGGACGCGGGCAACGTCGCCCGCCGCCGGGAGCTGGTGACCGCCTTTCTGCCCCAGCAGGTCGCGCCCGAGGAGCGCACCCCGCGCCAGATCGTGCGCGGCGCCCGGCCCGAGATCGCACGGATCGAGCGGGAGCTGTCCGATTGCGCGGCCCGCCTGGGCGAGCCCGACGTGATCGCCGACCTCGACCTGATGAGCCGCGTTCTGCGGCGCCAAGAGCGCCTGCTGGACGAGCTCGACAGGGCCGGCGGCCACGTCTTCGAGGGCCGCATCGAGACGCTGCTGCTCGAGCTCGGCCTGCGGCCGGAGCAGTTCGACGAGACCTCGGCCGTGCTCTCCGGCGGCCAGCGCAAGCTGGTGGCCCTGGCCGCCTGCCTCGCCCAGGACCCCGATGTGCTGCTGCTGGACGAGCCCGAGACGCACCTCGACGCCGAGCGCCGCAGCGACCTCGAGCGCCTGGTGCGCCGCTTCGACGGCGCCGTCGTCATGGTCAGCCACGACCGCTACCTGCTGGACGAGACCGTCACCACCATCGCCGAGCTGGACGGCGGTGCCATCACGCTCTGGCCCGGCAACTACTCCGCCTACGCCGTATCCCGCGAGCTCGCCCTGCAGCGCCAGGAGCATCACTACCAGACCCAGCAGAAGGAGATCGCGCGGCTGGAGGAGATGATCCGCCGCTTCAAGCAGTGGTTCAACCAGGGCGACAACGAACGCTTCATCGTCGCCGCGCGCGTCAAGCAGCGCCAGATCGACACCATGGAGAAGGTCGACCGGCCGGTGCTGGAGCGACGCAAGATGGGCCTGCGCCTGCGCAGCGAGCGCAGGGGCGGCCAGCGCGTGGTCGAGCTGCGCGACGTTGACGCCGCCTACGACGGCGAGCCGATCCTGCGCGACGTCTCGCTGACGGTGATGCGCGGCGAGCGGGTCGGCATCATCGGCGCCAACGGCTCCGGCAAAAGCGTGCTCACCCGTCTCATCACCGGCGAGCTGGAGCCGGCCTCCGGAGAGCGCTGGATTGGCCCGTCGATCGAGCTGGGCACGCTCGTCCAGGAGCACCACCCCGCGCTCGGCGCCGCCACCCCGATCGAGGCCGTGCGCCTGCAGCGCCCTTGCACCGAGGGCGAGGCCGTCCACGCGCTGATGCGGTTTCTGTTCAACTATGAGCAGGTGCGCCAGCCGGTCGAGAAGCTGTCGGGCGGCGAGCGCACCCGCCTGGAACTGCTGCTGCTGATGCGCGGCGGCGCCAACTGCCTGGTGCTGGACGAGCCCACCAACCACCTGGACATCGACTCGGTGGAGGCGCTCGAGGGCGCCCTCGAGAGCTACGACGGCACCGCCGTGTTCGTCTCACACGACCGCTACTTCCTCGACCGCATCTCCGACCGTATCCTCGAGGTGCGCGACGGTCGTGTCTACAGCTCGGAGGGCGGCTACAGCGCCTGGTACGCGCGCCACAAGGGCACCGTGGCCGCATGAAGACCGCGCCCCGCCGCCCGCGCACGATCCAGGAGCGACGCGACATCGCCCGCCGCCGCGTGCGCCGCGAGCGGCAGGTCGCCGCCGGCGTGACGCTCGGCTGCGTCGTCGTCGTGGGCGCCTTCTTCGCCCTCAGCCAGGGCGGCTCGGGGATCGACACCAGCGCCGCCGAGCACGGTTCCTCCAAGGCCCCGCCTCCGCAGGAGCCGCGCGGCGGCCGCACGCTCCTGCCGGACTACCGGGTCGTCGCCTACTACGGCGCCCCGCAGGACCCCGGCCTCGGCCAGCTCGGCATCGGCACCCCCCACTCGGCCACCGCCAAGCTGCTGACGCAGTCCGCTCCGTACGCCCGCCCCGGCCGCCCGGTGATGCCGGCTCTCGAGCTGATCGCAACCCTGGTCACGGCCGCGCCCGGCGACGACGGCAAGTACCGCTACCGGCAGAGCAGCGACCTGATCGACCGCTACCTGGCCGAGGCGCGCCGGGCCAAGGCGCTGCTGATCCTCGACATCCAGCCGGGCCGGGCACGGTTCATGGACGAGGTGCGCGCCTATCAGCCGTACCTGCGCGAGCCGGACGTGGGGCTGGCACTCGACCCGGAGTGGAGCATGCGCAGGCACCAGATCCCGGGCCAGGTGATCGGCTCCACCGACGCATCGATCGTGAACCAGGCCGGGGCGTACCTGTCCGGTCTGGTGAAGCGCTACGACCTGCCCCAGAAGCTGCTGATCGTGCACCAGTTCACGCCCGGCATGATCCAGCACCGGCGCACCCTGGTCGAGCACCCCGGCGTTGCTCTCGTGATCAACATCGACGGGTTCGGCAACCCGCCCAACAAGATCTCCAAGTACGACCTCTTCGCCAGACGCCACCCGCCCTGGTACAACGGCTTCAAGCTGTTCTACCACGAGGACGCCCACATGATGTCACCCCGCGCGGTGATGCGCCTGCACCCGCGCCCGGACGTGATCATCTACGAGTAGCGCGTCAGGCGGTGGCGGCGAACGGATGCCGCGCGATCTCGGCGCAGACCTCTGCGGCGAGATCGATGAACGAGCGGGCGGCCGCCGACTGCACGCGATCGCGATGCCAGGCGATCCCGATCAGCCGCGGCGGCAGCTTGCCGCTCATGTCGACGGCGCGGGTGCGCGGATCGGCCAGGTCGACCGCCAGCGCCGGCATCAGCGCAACCCCCACTCCGGCAGCCACCATCCCCTGCATGGTTCCGTTGTCGTCTGACCGGAAAACGATCTCCGGGGTGGCGCCGCGCAGGCGCAGCTGCTCCTCGACCTGGTGCGACGACGTGCACGTGCGGTAGCTGATCAGCGGCAGGTCGCCGACCTCGCGCAGCGACGGGGGCTGTCCCGCGGCCAGCGGCGAGCCGGCCTTCACGACCAGCATGTGCGGGTCGCGCAGGATCTCGATCGCCTCGAACGGGCCGTCCGGCAGCGGCAGCTGGATGAACGTGAGGTCGAGGTCGCCGGTCTCGACCTGCCGCACCAGCACGCCGTCCTCGCTCTCGGACAGCTGCACGTCGACGCGCGGGTGCGCGAACGAGAACCGCAGCATCACCTCGGGCAGCACGCGCGCGCCCACGCTCTGGTACGTGCCGACGCGAAGCGATCCCGCGTTGCCCTCGTGCAACGCCGCCAGGTCGGCCTGGGCCGCCCGCAGCCGCGCCACGATGCCGTCGGCGTGGCGCAGCAGCACCTTCCCCGCCTCGGTGATCGACACCGGGCGGGGGCCGCCCGGCCGCTCGACCAGACGATCGCCGACCAGGCGCTCGAGCGTCGCGATCTGCTGGCTGACGGCGGACTGGGTGTAGCCCAGCCGGATCGCGGCGCGGCCGAAGCTGCCCTCCTCCGCCACCGCCTGCAGCGCCGCCAGGTGCCGCAGTTCGACCCCGAGCCAACTATCAGGTTCCATGATCAACTTCCCGTCTGGTGGGCGCACGTGAGATTACCGGTCGCGTGAATAGGCCGTTCTCGGCGAAATCTTCCATAAGCATGGCTAATCATATACAGCGATTAGTGGATTTGAGCGAATCGTCGCCACGTCCGATACTTAGGGCATGGCAACGCTCATGATCATCTTCATCCTGGTGGTTGGCCCGCTGGCGCTGCTGTACGGCGTCGACTCGCGGCCCACCGATACCCGGGACACGCGACGCTGGCTATAGACGGCTGAATCCGCGAGCTGCGCGGCGCTGGTCTGGTCTGGAACGCGCCGGACGCCACGATCGTCCTCGGCCAGGACATCATCCAGCCTGCCCTGCGGACGCTCCCGACGTCCAACGCGCACCGTCCTGCGCCCAGCATCCACGCATCCCGCGAAATCAGCCGTCGCCGGCGCTCCGTAGCTCGAAGTCGAGGCGCGCGCCCAGCTCGGCCACCACGTCGAGCACGGCGTCGATGTCATCGGCCTCGGTGCGGTGATTGACGATGCACGCCCGCAGCACGAACCGCTCGCCCAGCAGCGCGTTCGAGATGTAGACGCGGCCGTCCAGCTGCAGCTCGGTCATGATCCGCTCGTTCAGCCGCGACAGGTACCCGGCGTCAAGACCCGGCTCGGGCACGTACGCGAAGCAGCAGATCGAGAGCCCCACGGGAGCGGCCAGCTCGAAACGGTCGCGCTCCTGCACGCGCGCCGCCATGTAGCGCGCCAGCGCCGCGTCGTGCGATATGCGGGCGCCGTAGGCCCGGTGCCCGTGCGCGAGCAGCGACACCCACAGCTTGAGGGCCTGGAAGCCGCGGCTGTACTGCGGTCCCAGCTCGCCCAGGCTGACCCCGGCGCCGGTGCGCTCGCGGTCCTGCCACACGTACGACGCGTGCACCTGGTAGGCATCCACCAGGTGCTGCGGGTCGCGCACCAGCACGCAGCCCGCCGACTGCGCGATGTAGAGCCACTTGTGCGGATCGAACGCGATCGAGTCGGCGCACTCGATCCCGGCCAGCAGCGGCCGCAGGTCGTCGGCCAGCACCGCCGGGCCGCCGTAGGCCGCGTCGACGTGCATCCAGACCTGCTCCTCGGCGCAGACCTCGGCCACCTCCGCCAGCGGGTCGATGGTGCCCGTGGATGTCGTGCCCGCGGTGGCAACCACAGCCATCGGCCGCAGCCCGGCCGCGCGATCGGCGCGTATCTGCTCGCGCAGCGCGCCGGTCACCATCCGCAGCCGGTCGTCGACCGGCAGCCTCCGAACCGCGGCCGTGCCCAGCCCCAGCGCGTCCGCCGCGCGGTCGGTGACCACGTGCGTCTCATCGGTTGCATAGATCACCAGCGGCGGCCCCGCGGCCATGCCGTCGCGGCGGGTGTTCCACCCCGCCATGTGGTCGCGCGCCGCCTTCAGCCCGACCATGTTGGCCATCGCGCCGCCCGACACCAGCAGGCCGGCCGCCTCGTCGCCCATGCCGAACCGGGCGGCGAACCACCGCACCAGGCTCTGCTCGATCTCGCTGGCGGAAGGCGAGAGCTGCCACCCGCCCACGTTCATGTTGACGCCGGAGGCGAGCATGTCGACCACCGCGCCGGGAACGGTGCCGCTGCCCGTCACGTAGGCGAGGAACCGCGGGTGACCGCACTGGACGCCCCACTCGATCAGCACGTCCCGCAGGTGGGCGATCAGCTCGTCGTCGCTCATGCCGTGCTCCGGCACCGTCCGCACGACCGCGGCGCGCACCTCCGCGGCCGGCGCGTAGCGGGAGATCGGCATGTCGTCGAGGCCGTCCAGGAACTCGGCGTAGAGCCCCACGGCGCGATCGGCCAGCGAGCGCATGCGGGCCGAATCCCAGTCGAGCTCGGATACGGGCGCCGGAGGCTGGGTCTGTTGTGTCACGGACATGCGCGTCAGTATCGCATCGACCCGTAAACTGAGAGAACCGTGAAGCGCACCATCGAACGTGAGATCAAGCTGCGCGCGGGCGCCGGGTTCGCGCTGCCTCGCGAGCTGGGCGATCCGCTGACCCCGCGGAGCTTCTCGTCGACCTATCACGACACCTCCGACCATCGCCTGGCGGCGTCGGGGTTCACGCTCCGCTACCGGGCCGAGCACGGCTCCGGCGCCTGGCAGCTGAAGCTGCCGCGCAACGGTGACCGGCTGGAGCTCGAGCTGCCGGGCTCGCCGGAGTCGGTGCCGCCGCCGTTCGGGGACCTGCTGGCGGCGACCACGCGCGGCCGGCCGCTGGCTCCGGTGGCGACGCTCGACACGACCCGGCAGGGGATAATCGTTCGCGACAGCGGCCGCGACCTGGCCGAAGTGGTGATCGACGAGGTGGTGGTGTCCCGCAGCGGCCGGCGCGTATCGCGAATCGACGAGCTCGAGGTGGAGCTGGTGGACGGCGACGACGCGTCGCTGCAGCGGATCGAGCGGGCGCTGCGTGCCGCCGGCGCGCTCGACGCGGATGAGCGCCCGAAGCTGTTCCGGGCGCTCGGCCTCGTCCGCCCCGAGGGCAAGCCGCCCCGTCGCAAGGCGAAGCCGATGAAGCACCTCACCGCGATGCTGGAGGCGCAGTACCGGGCGATCCTCCAGCACGACCCGGGCACGCGGCTGGGCAGTGACCCTGAGGAGCTGCACCAGCACCGCGTCGCCATCCGCCGGCTGCGCGCCCTCCTGCAGGCGGCGAAGCCGATGCTCGACGCGGACTGGGTCAAGGACGTGCGCCGGGAGCTGGCCTGGGCCGGCCGCGCGCTCGGCGAGGTACGCGATCTGGATGTGCTGCTGGAGCACCTCGACCAGGATGCTCAGCACCTCCCGGTCGAGCAGCGCCACGCGTTCGACACGCTGACCGTGGCCATCACGGAGCGGCGCGAACAGGCGCGCACGCGGATGCTGAAGACCCTCCGCGCACAGCGCTACATGCGCCTGCTCGATCGCCTCGAGGGCGAGCTGGCCGCGCCCCCCGCGGGCGACGAGCAGCAGTCGCTGGAGCGGATCGCGGGCGACGAGTTCGAGCGTCTGGCGAGCGAGATGGCCGAGCTGGGCCCCGATCCCGCGGACACGGCGCTCCACGAAGCCCGCAAGATCGCCAAGCGCGCCCGCTACGCGGCCGAGCTGGCCGAGCGGTCACGGGGGCGCAAGGCCAAGCGGTTCATCGCCGCAACCAAGCAGCTGCAGGACGTGCTCGGCGACCACCAGGACGCCGCGGTCGCCGAGCGCACGATCCGCGAGCTGGCCGAGGGCGCCTCGTCCCAAGCGGCATACGCCGCCGGCATGCTGGCCGAGCGCCAGCGCGAGCGGCGCCGCGTCGCGCGCGCCGCCTATCCGCGGGCGTGGAAGGCGGTACGCAAACGCGGCCGGGCCGCCTGGTCGTGATCCTGCTGATCCGGCACGGTCGGGCCGGAAAGCGTAGTGCCTGGGCCGGTGACGACAGCCTGCGGCCGCTGGACACCAAGGGCCGCCGGCAGGCGGCGGCGCTGCCCGCACTGCTGGCCGGCTTCGGCATCGAGCGCATCCTCAGCAGCCCCTTCCGGCGCTGCGTGGAGACGGTCGAGCCGCTGGCGGCCGACCTCCATCTCGACGTCGAACAGCGGGCAGAGCTGGCCGAGGGCGCCGACGCGGTGGACGTCGGTCGCCTGCTGAACGAGGTCGGCCGCACCCCGGTCGCGCTGTGCACTCACGGAGACGTGATCGCCGGGCTGATCGGCGCCGAGCGCAAGGCCGATAAGGGGTCGGTGTGGGTGATCGAGGCCGCACATCGCAGCCCCGTGCAGTACCTGCGGGCCTAGATGATTGATCGGTATCTCTCGCGAGCCTGGCCGCTGGGTACGTCTGGGTTAGCGGTGGTTGGGGTGGCTACGGCTGCGAACTGTCGTCTCGCTGTGTCCCCGGTCGCGCCAATACGACCCGGTATCGACGCTCCCTGCGTCCTTGCGAGACTCGGTTCTCGCCGTCCAGGACATCACGGAGACACCGATCAATCATCTAGGGATTGATCCGACGAGCTAGGCAGCCTGCAGCTCGGACAGCAGCTGGCCGGCCAGGCCCTCGCGCAGGCCGCCTCGCGCCACCTCGAAGGGAACGCCCAGCCGCGCCTGCACCTCGGCCAGGATCACCGCGCCGGCGAGCAGCGTGCGGATGCGGCGCGGGTCGATGGCGTACTTGCGGGCGAGCTTCGCCGGCGATCGGCCGACCAGCATCTCGATCGCCTCCTGCAGCTCGTCGTGCCCCAGCGTGCGGCCGACCAGCTTGCGCAGCGCGCGGGCGCTGCCGCCCGCCGCCAGCGCCACGTCGGGCGTGGCATCGCCAATCTGCTCCAGGTGCATCCGCACCTCGGCGCGGGCGGCGCGCACGCTCGACCGCTGCCCGGTGCCGTCGGGGAAGAAGCGGCTGGACAGGCGCAGCGAGCCGAGGTCGATCGAGTCCACCCAGTCCGGCTCGATCCAGCGGCCGCCGAACGCAACCTCGGTCGACCCTCCGCCGACGTCGCAGACGGCGATCAGCCCCGGCAGCGCTCCGGCGGCGGCCACCGCGCCCAGGTAGGCGAAGCGGCCCTCGCTCTTGGCCGACAGCACCCGCGGTGTCACGCCCACGGCGCCGTGCAGCACGCCCAGCAGGTCATCGGCGTTCGCGCTCTGCCGGCCCGGCGCCGTCACCACGACCTCCAGCCGCTCGCAGTCCAGCCGGCGGGCCAGCTTCGCGTAGTCGCGCGCCGCGCGCGCGGTCTCCGCCAGCTTCGCGTCGGTGATCCGTCCGCGCCGCTCGATCGTCTCGCCCAGGCCGACCTGGCGCCGCGCCTCGTGCAACGGGTACACAAGCCCGCCGGCGCTCGCGCTCTGCGGCCAGCAAGCGCACCGTGTTCGAGCCCACATCGATGATGCCGACTCTGCATCTGTCTGCATTGTCACGACCCCTTCGGACGCTGGGGAGGGCGCACGGTGACGACTCGGTGAACATGTGGTGAACCTCCGGTTAGGCGCGGTCTCAGGCGCGCGGAGCGACGGCGGGCGCGCAGCCGCGCGCGCCGCATCAGCACCTGGTGAGTGCCGCGCCCGGGGGTCGCCCGGATCCGGCGACAGCCGGTGCCAGCTGCCGTCGGCCGACAGCTGCCAGGCCGTGTTGTCGGCGAGGAGCGCGTCGAGCATCGTCGAGACTCGCTCGCGGGCGCGGGCGTCCTCGATCGGCGCCACGACCTCGATGCGGTGGTCGAGGTTGCGCGGCATCAGGTCGGCGCTGCCCAGCAGGTAGGTGCTCGCGTGTCGCCGGCCTCGAAGACGAAGAGGCGGCTGTGCTCGAGGAAGCGGCCGAGCACGCTGCGCACGCGGATCGTCTCGCTCAGCCCCGGGACGCCGGGTCGCAGCGAGCAGACGCTGCGCGACGAGGATGTCGATCTTCGGCGCCGGCCTGCGACGCCCGGTAGAGCTCGTCGATCATCCTCGGATCGGTGAGCGCGTTCACCTTGATCCGGATGCGGGCGCGCTTGCCCGCGGCCGCCGCCGCGGCGACCGCCCGGATCTCCTCGATCAGCCCGCTGCGGAGGGTGAACGGCGCCACGAGCAGCTTGCGGAACCGCTGCGGCCGCCCGAAGCCGGTCAGGTAGTTGAAGAGGTCGGCGACGTCGGCGGCGATCGTCCTCGTCGGCGGTGAAGAGGCCGAAGTCCTCGTACGAGCGCGCGCGGTGACGAGTTGTAGTTGCCGGTGCCGATGTGGACGTAGCGGCGCAGCCGCTCGCCCTCGCGGCGCACGACGAGCGTCGTCTTCGCGTGGATCTTCAGGTTCGGGAAGCCGTAGACGACGTGGACGCCCGCCTGCTCCAGCGCGCGCGACCACTCGATGTTGCGGCGCTCGTCGCAGCGCGCCTTGATCTCGACCAGGCAGACGGTCTGCTTGCCCTGCTCGGCCGCGTCGATCAGCGCCGGCACGAGCGGCGAGTCGTCGCTCGTGCGGTAGACGGTCGTCTTGATCGCGATCACGTCCGGGTCTTGGCGGCGGCCCGCACGAAGCGCTCGACGCTGGTCGCGAACGAGTCGTAGGGATGGTGGACGAGCAGGTCGCCGCGCCGCGATCTCCGCGAACAGCTCGGCGCGGCCGCTGGTGGCGGCCAGCCGCGGCCGCGTCACCGGCATCCACGGCTCGTACCTTCAGGTCGGGCCGGTCGAGGTCGGCGATCTGCGCGACGTCGGCGAGGTCGAGCATGCCCGTCGATCGGCGTAGACCTGGTCCGCCGACACGCCCAGGCCGTCGCGGAGCCGCTCGCAGCATCGCTGCGGCATGGCGGTGCTGGCGACCTCGAGCCGCACGACCTCGCCGAAGCGGCGCCGCCGCAGCTCCAGCTCGCACGGCCTCGAGCAGGTCGTCGGCCTCGTCGGAGACCTCGAAGTCGGCGTCGCGGGTGACGCGGAAGACCGCGCGCTCGAGGATCTCCATGCCCGGGAAGAGCCACGACAGGAAGTGCGCGAGCACCTCCTCGAGCGGCAGCAGCAGCCCGCGCGCGCCGACCGGCAGGAAGCGCGGCAGCCCCTCGGGCACCTTCACCCGGGCGAAGCGCTCCTCGCCGGTCTCGGGGTCGCGCACGAACACGCCGAGGCTGATCGAGAGGGCCGAGATGTACGGGAACGGCTGGCCCGGGCCGACCGCGAGCGGCGTCAGCACCGGGAAGATCTCGCTGGTCGAAGCGGCTGGTCGAGCTCGGCCAGCTCGTCCTCGGTGCAGTCATCGACGCTGCCCGACCAGGATGCCCTCGTTCGGCGAGCGCCGGGGCGAGCTGCTCGTTCCAGAGCCGCGCCTGCTGCGTCGTAGAGTCCGTCGACGCGCGCGCTGGATCGTCGGCGAGCGCCTCCTGCGGCGTGCGGCCGTCGGCGGAGCGGACGGTGACGCCGGCGGCCGCCTGGCCGCAGCAGCCCGGCCACCCGCACCATGAAGAACTCGTCGAGGTTCGACGAGAAGATCGAGCAGGAACTCACCCGCTCCAGCAGCGGCACGCTCGGGATCGGCCGCCGAGCTCGAGCACGCGCTGCGTTGAAGTCGAGCCGCGACAGCTCGCGGTTCAGCATTCGCTCCTCGGGCAACGACAGGTCGGGAGCGGTGGCGGTGGCGTCGTTGCGACTCATCCAGCAATCGTACTCCGGGTGCTGGATCCTGGCGATCACCTGGCTTCAGCATCTTCAACCCGTCTGCGCTCTAGACTGGCGCCAATGGAGCGGTTGCTGACACGGGTCAGCTCGGCAGAACGCACCCCGGCGGCCGGCTCTGCCGCGACCGCCGCGGCGGCGCTGTCCGCGGCGCTCGTCACTAAGGTCGCCCGGCGCTCGCGCGAGGTGTGGCCCGAGGCCGGCGGCGCGATCGCACAGGCGGCGGCGCTCGACTCCCGCCTGTGGGTCAACGCGGCGGCGCTGGAGATGTCGTACGAGGCGGCCACCGAAGCGCTGGAGACGAGCAATCAGCCGCGGATCGCGGAGGCGCTGCCGCAGGCCGCCGAGGACTCGCTGGAGCTGGCCCGGATCGCCGCCGATCTGGCCGAACTGGCGCTCGAGGCCGGCCATCGCTGTGACCAGGCCCACCACGCAGACATGACGGTGGCGGCCGTACTGGCCGAGGCGGCGGCCCGCGCCGGGGCGCTGCTGGTGGCGGTGAACCTGCTCAGCCGCACCGACGACCGCCGCTCATCCGAGGCGCGGCTGCTGGTGGCCCGGGCGGAGAGTGCGGCCGAAACCCTTGCCAGCGAGAGGTAAATGGAGTTTCATCAACGTATGACGGCGCTCAGCACGGCCACGGATGCCGGCCTCGTCGCCCGTTGCCGGGGCGGCGATGACGACGCCTGGGAGGAGCTGGTGCGCCGATTCTCGCGCTACGTGCTGGCGATCGCTCAGCAGGCCTACCGGCTCTCGCCGGCGGATGCCGAGGACGTGTTCCAGGAGGTGTTCGCGCGCACGTACGAGCGGCTGGGCGACCTCCGCAACGACGAGGCCGTACGGCCCTGGATCGCGCAGCTGACGCGCAGGCTCTGCATTGACCGGATCCGCGCAGGCACGCGGGAGGCGGCCGACCCCGAGGCGCTGGAAGCGGGCGTCGACGATAGCCTCGACCGGTTGGACGAGGCGCTGTCGGTGCAGGAGGCGATGCTGGCGATGCCCGACAACTGCCGCGACATCCTCGACCGGTTCTTCCGCCGCGACGAGAGCTACGCAGTGATCGGAACCGCGCTGGGACTGCCGTCTGGAACGATCGCCAGCCGCATCTCGCGCTGCCTTGGCAAACTTCGTGACCAACTCGAGGGAAGAGAACATGCCCGTCCCACGTCATGAGTATGAGATGTACGACGAACAGCGCATAGGAGAACTGCTACGGGCGATGCCCCAGGCTCCCGAGGCCTGGGTGCTGACGGCCGCAAGGCTTCCCGCCACACGTCGCGCGATCGAGCAGATCGCGGCGCTGGCGGGGACCGATGCGACGTTCCGGTCGCAGACCCTCGAGGATCTCGAGGGAGCGCTTGCGCGGGCAGGCCTCGAGGCCAGCCCCGCTCTCGTCGAACACCTTCGCGATCGCCTGTGAGCGACGCCGCAGACGACGTCCCTGAGGAGCTGCCCGCCTGGAGCCTGACGGCCGACCAGGCGGCAAAGCTGCGTGATCCCGCGTGGCCGTCGCGGTTCACACGCGAGTGGGCCTGGGGCGGCTCGACCGGCAAGGGCGTGCGGGTCGCGATCGTGGACAGCGGCGTCGACCCCAACCACCCGCTGGTCGGGGAGGTGCAGCAGGCGGTCACGATCGGCGACCCCGAGAAGGTCGAGGTGCTGCCCGACACCGAGGGCGACCTGTGCGGCCACGGCACTGCCTGCGCCGGGATCGTGCGGTCGATCGCACCCGACTGTGAGATCGTGAGCGTGCGCGTGCTGGGCGCCGGCTACACCGGCAGCGGCCCGGTGCTGATGGCCGGCCTGGAGTGGGCCGTCGACGAGAAGTTCGACCTGATCAACATGAGCCTGTCCACGACCAAGCGGCAGTTCTCGGAGTTCCTCCACGAGCTGGCCGACGACGCCTACTTCAACAACACCATGATCGTGGCGTCGGCCCACAACATGCCGGTCGAGAGCTACCCGTGGCGGTTCTCGTCGGTGCTGTCCGTGGGCAGCCACGACCAGAAGGGCCCGCTCACCTTCTTCTACAATCCCGACCCGCCGGTCGAGTTCTTCGCTCCCGGCCTCGACCTGGACGTGCCCTGGATCGGCGGCTCCACGCTGCGCTGCAGCGGCAACAGCTTCGCGACCCCGCACATGACCGGCATCTGCGCCCTGATCCTGGGCAAGCACCCCGAGCTGACCCCGTTCCAGCTGAAGAGCGTGCTGCACGGGACCGCGACGAATGTGGAGGAGGCGGCACCGTGAGCGACGATCCCATGATGGTGGCGGTGGCGGCCGGCGTGCTCTCGGCCGACGATGCCCATCGCGTCCTGCTCAACTCCGTGGCTGAGACCGCGCGCGCGATCTTCGGCGCCAAGGCGGCCTCGATCTTCCTCTACGACGAGCACACCGACGAGCTGGTGTTCGAGGCGGTGGCCGGATCGGGTGCCGATACCCTGATCGGGCGGCGGCTGCCGTCAAGCGCGGGCATCGCGGGCTGGGTGCTGGTCACTCGCCAGCCGCTCGTGATCGAGGACGTTCGCGCCGACCCCAGGTTCGCGCAGGACGTGGCCGAGGACACCGGCTACGTGCCCAAGGGCATCATGGCGGTGCCGTTGCTGCACCAGGAGCGCTCGCTGGGCGTGCTGGAGGTGCTCGACCGTCCGGCAAACGCCAAGTTCACGCTGGCGGAGATGGATCTGCTGGGCCTGTTCGCGAACCAGGCTGCGATCGCGCTCGACCTGACCCAGCGCTCACGTCGTGCCAGGGAAGCGCTGGAGGGCGCCGACCCGGCCTACGCGGCCGTGGCCCAGGTGGCCCGCCGCCTGGACGAGATGGGCGCCGACTCGGCGGCGGTGCGGCGGCTGCTGGACGCCCTGGCCGACGTGCTCGGCCCGGCCGGCGGCCATGCCGAGTCGGCAGCTGAGCGGCCGATGCGCCGCCGGCGCCGCTCCTGATCCAGGACGAACGCCGCACGGGACCATGAAAAGGGGGCCCGGCCTTTGGCCGGGCCCCCTTCTGCAGGAGTGATTAGTGACGGTGGCGGTGAGCCTCGACGTCGGGCTCGGTCGAATCCTGGGTGCCCTCGTCGCTGGCGTGGCGGTGGCGATGGCGATGGCGATGCGCCTCGACATCCGGCTCCGTCGACTCCTTGGAGTCGTCCTTGCCCTCATCCGCAGCGTGGCGATGGCGATGAGCTTCGACGTCGTCCTTCGACGCGTCCTCGTCCTGCGCCTTGCGATGGTGCTCGTACTCCGACATTCGGGGTCCTCCTGCTTGTTGGGCGAACACGAAAGACTGAACACATGACGGATCAGCGCACAGAAATCTTCCCACATGCCTTCACAAATGCAAGAACGTGATGAAATGGCGCCGTGCCCGGCCGCCTGACCGACTCCACCCGCGCGTTCCGCGAGGCCTTCTCCAGCAAGGGCCTGCGCAGGCTGCAGCTGGCGCTGGCCGGATCGGTGATCGGCGACTGGGCGTTCAGCATCGCGCTGGCGGTCTACGCGTACGACGCGGGCGGCGCGAAGGCGGTCGGGCTGCTGGCGCTGGCGCGCTGGACGCTGGCGGCGTTCGCGGCGCCGTTCCTGTCGGTGCTGGCCGACCGCTACCGCCGCCGCTCGGTGATGCTGGCCTCCGACTCGATCCGCCTGCTGGCGACCGCCGGCGCGGCGGTGGCGGTGTGGACGTCGGCCCCGGCGGCGATCGTGTACGCGGCGGCGCTGATCGTAACCGCGGTCTCGACCGCATTCCAGCCGGCCCAGACGGCGCTCTTGCCATCGCTGACCTCCTCACCCGAACAGCTGACGGCGGCCAACGTCGTCACCAGCACCATCGAGAGCGTCGGTACGTTCCTGGGCCCGGCGCTGGGCGGCCTGATGCTGGTCTGGGCCGGCACCGGCACCGTGATGGCGATCGACTCGCTGACGTTCGCCTGGTCGCTGGTGATGCTGTCGGGCATCCCCCGCGGCGAGCGCCCGATCAGGGAGACCGAGGCCGAGGGCATCCTGGCGGAGGTGGGCGAGGGGTTCGCCGCGGTCGGCAGCAACCCCCGCATGCGGCTGATCATGGGGCTGTTCGGCGCACAGGTGTTCGTGTCCGGCGCGATCAGCGTGCTGATCGTGGTGATGGCGCTGCAGCTCCTGCACATGGGGCAGTCCGGCGTCGGCCTGCTGAACGCCGCCATCGGCGTGGGTGGGGTGCTCGGCAGCGTGGTCGCCGCTGCGCTGGTCGGCCGTGGCCGTCAGTCCCTCAACTTCGCCGGCGGGCTGGTGCTGTGGGGCGTTCCGATCGCGCTGGTCGCGGTGTTCACGAACTCCGGATTCGCGCTGGCGATGCTGGTCGTGGTCGGGATCGGGAACGTGCTGGTCGACGTGGCCGGGCTGACGCTGCTGCAGCGGGTCGCCCCGGACGACGTGCTGGGCCGGGTGTTCGGTGTGCTCGAGACGGTGTTCTCGCTGGCCGTCGGCCTGGGCGGGGCGGCTGCGCCGCTGATGATCGACCTGATCGGGGTCCGCGGCGCGCTGGTTGCGACCGGGGCGCTGCTGCCGGTGCTGGTGGTGATCACGTGGCCGATGCTGATCCGCCTCGACGTCGGCGTGCTGCTGCCAGAGCGGGTGGCGCTGATGCGCGGCGTGCCGTTCCTGGAGCCACTGGCTGAGGCCACGCTGGAACGGATCAGCGGCCTGCTTGAGCCGGTGACGGTGGCCGCCGGCGAGGCGGTGTTCGACCAGGGCGATGCAGGCGACCGCTTCTACGTGATCGAGTCGGGCGAGGCCTCGGTCGTGCAGGACGGAACCGAGGTGACCCGGCTCGGTGAGGGCGGCTACTTCGGCGAGATCGCGCTGGTGCAGGACATCCCGCGCACGGCGACGGTGCGGGCGACCAGCGACCTGGCGCTGCTGGCGCTCGACCGCGACGAGTTCATCGCGGCGGTGACAGGGCACGCGCCCAGCCGCGAGGCGGCGGACGCGGTCATCTCGTCACGGCTGAGCGGGCTGCGGGCCGGGGTGGCGACCCTCTAGCAGCCGTCAGGTTACTCCCAGCGGAACTCTTGCTCCGTGGTCGTCTCGATCCAGGCGATGGGCTGGCCGTCCTCGGACTCCTCCATCACGGGCATCGTCAGCGTGTCGGCCGGCATCTCCAGCGAGACGGCGGGGTGCTCTCCCGTCTCCTCCTCCTCGGCGCGAGCCTCGGCCTCGGTCTTGAAGAGCGGGTGATTCTGGAACGGATCATGCACCGCGAACTCGTCGATCGGCATGTCGCCGTCCAGATGGCTGTTCTGGCGCTTGAGAGCGAGATGATCCTCGATCACCGAGGAAAACAGCGAGCTACTACCGGTCATGGACACCTCTCCGGACGCAGGTCAGTGAACGTGGAACCCAAACTGCGGGCGTGAATATAGCAGCCGCCTGTAATCCAGTCGTTAACATCTGGTTCGGGAATCCTGGCATCAGGTTACCCGGTTCTTGCCTTCGCGCTTGCTTGCGTAGAGGGCGTTGTCGGCAGCCGCGATCAGATCGAGCTGGGTCTGGTCGAGGTCCGGGCCGGAGGCCACGCCAAAGCTGGCCGTGACCGCGATCTCGTCCTCGTCGCCGAAGCTGACCAGCCGCTCGGCGATGGCCGCGCGCAGCCGCTCTGCCAGGTTGACGGCACCCTCATGGTCGGTCTGTGGCAGCAGCACGGCGAACTCCTCGCCACCGTAGCGCGCGGCCAGGTCGATGTCGCGGATGTGGCCCGAGATGGCCATGGCCACCGACCGCAGCACCGCGTCGCCGGCGAGGTGCTTCATGGGATGCGTGTCGTTGACCCGTTTGAAGTCGTCGATGTCGAGCATCACCAGCGACAGCGGGGTGCCGAACCGGTGGGCGCGCTCGAACTCGCGGCCCAGCACCTCGTAGAACTGGCGCCGGTTCGCGAGCCCGGTCAGGTCGTCGGTGATCGCCTGCTGCTCGACCGCGCGGTGCAGCCGCGCGTTCTCGATCGCCACGCCCGCCTGCACGGCCAGCCCGGACAGCGTCTCGACGTCGTCGGGGCCGAACACGCCGCCCTCGGCATCCACCACCGTGAAGCAGCCGAGCAGCGCGCGCTCGCGCACGATCGGCACGGCCAGCAGCGCCCGCGGCGACGCCGACGACCGCGGCTCCTGGGCCTGCAGCGCCTCGCCCTCGATGCCGCGGCCGACCTGCACCACCATCGGCAGGTCGGTGCGCGAGCCGCGAGCCGTGCCCAGCCGCACCTGCTCGGTGGCCTCGCCGTTCTGGGTGTCGTACAGCAACAGGCGCCCTCCGCGGGCCTTGGTGGCCTGCACCGCCAGCTCCAGCACTCCGCCCAGCAGCACCCGCAGATCGTGCGTGGCGGCCAGCGTCTCGCCGTACCTGGCCACGGTCGTCTTGAGCCGCGCCCGCTCGCCCTCCAGCTCGGTCATGCGGTGCGTCAGCTCGCTGGACATGGTATCCAGCGCCACGTTCAGCTCCTCCAGCTCGTCGCCGTGGCTGGGCGGAAGCGGCGTCTGCAGGCGCACCAGCGCTAGCGCCCGCTGCGAGAGCTGGCTGAGCGCGCGCGAGATGCGGTCGGCGGCCAGCAGCGCCAGCGCGGCCACCAGTCCCGCCAGCAGCGCCAGCGGCACCAGCAGCTTCAGCCGCAGCGCGTCGATTCGATCGCTGATGCGGCCGGTCGGGTAGTTCGCGACCATCTCCGTCAGCGCCTGCCCCGGTCCCCCGACGCGCACGACCTGGGCGCGCACATCGGCGTCGCCGATCGAGCCGTTGCTGGCCGCCTGCCCAGGTGTGAAGCCGCTGAGGTCGCCGCTGAGGCCATCGGGGCTGGCGATCACGTGTCCGCCGCTGGCGAGCGCCAGGTCGACGCCGTCGGGCAGCGGGCTCTGTGCCGCCACCCGCAGCAGCAGCTCGTCGTTGAGCGGCATCGAGACGATCACATGCCGGCCGTCGATGTGGGGGACCAGCTCGGCGCTGGCCTGCCAGACCGGGCCTTCCGGTACCGACCCGGCGAACGTGCCCTTGTCGTCGGCCAGAGCCACGGTGTAGCCCTGCGGGACGGACGACAGGTCGATCTGCGACGCATCCCGTTCGCGGAAGGCCCTGGCCACGTCCGGCCGCGACGCGAGCTGCACGGCCACCGTCTGGGCGACGACCTGCTGGGAGCGGTAGGCGGCGGCTGCGCCGGCGGCGCCGATCGACAGCTTCGCGTCGACGCTGCGCACGGTGTCGCGCGTCAGAAGCGCCTGAACGATCAGACCGGCGCCGATCAGCGGCACCAGCGCCAGCCCGACCAGGACGATGGACAGCTTGTGGCGAAAGCGCACGCTTTCAGTGACCCCTTCCCAGACCCAGTCTCGGATTATACGAACGGCCAGCCCGCCGCGAGCACCCCAAAAGGGGGACACGGGACCGCAATTTTCAGTAGGCGGCCAGGTCCCGCGCCGCCGAGAGAATGTCCTCTTCCAGCGGCAGGTACTCGCGCTCCAGCGGGGGCGCGAACGGGATTGGCGTGTCCAGCGCAGCCACCCGCCGAACCGGTGCATCCAGGTACTCGAACGTGTCCTGCGCGATCACGGCCGCCACCTCGCCGCCGAATCCGCCGGTCAGGTTGTCCTCGTGCACGATCAGCGTCTTGCCGGTCTTGCGCACCGAGTCCAGCACCGTGTCGCGATCGAACGGGACCAGCGTCCGCAGGTCGATCACCTCGACCGAGGTGTCCTCCTGCTCGAGCGTGTCAGCCACGGCCAGCGCCAGCTGCACGGTGGAGGCGTAGGTGATGATCGACAGGTCGCTGCCCTCGCGCACGACGTCGGCCTTGCCCAGCGGCACCAGCACACCGTCCCGCGGTCCGGTGGCGACCTGCTGCTTGACGCGGCGGTAGAGGAACTTGTGCTCGCAGAACACGACCGGGTTGGGATCGCGGATCGCGGACCGCAGCAGCCCGTAGGCATCGGTCGCGGTCGCCGGGCACACGATCTTGAGGCCGGCGTGGTGGTGGAACCACGCCTCCACGTTCTCGGAGTGGTACGGGCCGCCGCCGACCCCGCCGCCGTTGGGGCAGCGAACGACCAGCGGCACCGCCCAGCCGATGCGGTAGTGCATCTTCGCGGCGCACGTGATCAGCTGGTCGTACGCGCACGACACGAAGTCGGCGAACTGCATCTCGGCGATCGGCCGCTGCCCGGCCATGGCCGCGCCCACGGCGACGCCCACGATGCCCGACTCGGCCACCGGGGTGTCGATGGAGCGCAGCTCGCCGAATCGCTGCTGGAGCTCCTTGGTGGCCCCGAACGCGCCGCCCTGGCGGCCGACGTCCTCGCCCATCACGAACACCCGCTCGTCGATCTCCATCTCGTCGTGCATCGCGGCCCGGATCGCCTCCAGGTAGGTCATCTCAGGCATCGCTATCAGCCTCCGCGAACACCCCAAGGTGCGCCTCCGAGGGGTCCGCGAACCCGTCGGCGTCGGCCCGCTCGACCGCCTCGTGCACCTCGTCCTTGACCGTCGTGCGGATGCCCTCGAGCTTGGCCTCGTCGATCGTCCGCTCCTCTCGCAGCGCCTGCTCCAGGCGCTTCAGCGGATCCTTGTCCGACCACTCGGCCAGGAGCTCCATCGGCATGTAGCTCTCGTACTTGTCGTGGGCCGCGTGACCGGCCATGCGGTAGGTCTTGCACTCGATGAAGCGGGGGCCACGACCGGCGCGGCAGTGCGCCACCGCCTCGCTCATGGCCGAGTACACCGCCAGCACATCGTTGCCGTCCACCTCGATCGCGGGGATGCCGTATCCGAGCGCCTTCTTGTAGAGGTCCGTGACCTTCGTCTGCTTGCTGATCGGCGTCGTGTAGGCCCAGCGGTTGTTCTCGGCCACGAACACCGCCGGTACCTCGAGCACGGCCGCGATGTTCAGGCCCTCGTGGAAGTCGCCGCGAGAGGTGGCGCCGTCGCCGAAGGACGTGACGGCCACGCGATCCTCGCCGCGCTGCTTGTAGGCCAGCGCCGCACCCACCGTGAGCGGGATCATGTCGGCCATGTGCGACACCTGACAGGGGATGTTCCACTCGTAGCCGCCGATGTGCAGGTTGCCGTCCTTGCCGCGGGTCGTTGAGCCGGCCTTGCCCATGAACTGCGCGAACATGCGCCACACCGGCACGCCGTGCACCAGGTAGGAGCCGAGGTCGCGGATCCAGGGCGAGAGCCAGTCGCCGTCGGCGCCCCTGCGCAGCGGCGCCGCCATGCCCACCGAGATCGCCTCCTGGCCGCGGCCGGTGTAGTAGCTACCGGGCAGCTTGCCCTGCCGGTACAGGTTCAGCGCGCGCTCCTCGGTGGCGCGAGTCAGCACCATCCAGTAGTAGAGGTTCAGCGCCTCCTCGTCGGAGATGCGGGGCGCGGGAGCGGGCTCGGGGACGGCGGAGATGTTCCGTGCGGGTGTGCTCATCGGTTCAGGCGAGGTCCTCGTGTGGGGAGCGCGGACGGGTCAATGGGCTTATCGGCCATTTCCGGCGATACGCTTTAGACGGAACCTCGCGGGTCGGCAGATGCCCAACACGACGGGCCTGATACTAGCCTCCCCCACGGCCGTGGACTGTCAGCTAAACCCGGCCTTAACTCGCGGGATCCGCTCCATGGGGCGGCGACGAGTCATGCCCGCCGGTCGCGCACGCGACGCCGATCGGTGGGGATTCATGGACGCCGACCTTGACGGGCGGCGCCCCGTGCTCTCCCACGATCCCGGCCGCCAGCGCGGCCGCACGGGCCGCCTGCTGCCGCGTCGGATACTCCCCAGCGTCACGCTCTGGCTGGCCGTTGTACTTGACGCTCACGGTGAACACGCGCACCACGCTCCCTGCGGTTAGGTCGCGCGGAAGCCACGCGCGGGTTGTCGGGTACTAAAGAGGACGCGGCAACCGGCGCTTTTCTTCCACCCTACTGTCGCGGCGGGAACAGCCAGGCCAGGAGGCGCTTGGGGATCGATGGTGCCGGCGCCGTACGGGGCAGTGGCCGTGCCTGTCCGTGCGAAGGGTGTGCCAGCAGCGAGCGGAACGAAGCCATGCCGCGAGCATACAACCGCCCGGCGACGAACCTCTCGACTGCGCGGGGTGTCATACTCCATCGACCGCGATGCCTCCCTCGCCCGCCTCCTCGATCGATGAGATCCGCCGCAAGGTCGTCAAGGAACTGGTCGACCTCGATGTGGCGTTTGCACGCAGGCGGTTGACGCGACGGCAGCGAATCGTCCGGGGACTGCGGCGCCGAACCGCAGTCCTCCGGCGTTTCGGTCGCTAGCCCCTGGCCTGCGTCGGCTCAGACGACCGGGGCGATGGCGCCGCTGTCGACCAGTCGGCGGGCCATACCCGGCGAGGGATCGTAGACCTCGACCTCGTACCCGGCGCCCGGATAGGCGATGTAGATGCTGAGCGGATGATCTGGGTCAACGGCGGCCCATCCACCCGACGAAAGCCTGATCAGCGACCCACCGTTCTTCGATCCGATCGCGCGGACCGTGGACAGCGCGTGCGTGACCGGATACGTGCCCACCGTCAGGTAGTCAGGCGCGGCAGAGCCGACCGCCACCCCGGCGGGTAGGTAGCGAATGTAGATGCGCCCGTCCGTCGTGTGCGTCAGCTCGTACCTGAAACCATGCGCCGGCCCGGCCCAGTAGACGGGGTGACCAACCGTCGCAACCCACGAGCTGAGAGCGCCGGTGGAAACCGCAGCCGCCCGCCCATGTTTCGCGCTCGAAGCACCGCCGTCGCGCAAATACAGTCCGGCGGCGATTCCGACCAGGGCCCCCAGCAGCACGAAAGCAACGAACCACACCCACGGAGAACCGCTGAGCGTCCGGCTCGTTCGATCGCGCGTGGACGATTCTGCCGAGGAGTATTCCGACTCGGGCGTGGAGGCTGGTTCGGGGGCAGTCAACGTCATGCTGAGCGGTCTATCGTCCCCGATGGGGTAAGAGGTCACCCCCCGTTTGGGGGATTCGCCGGTTCCCGAAAAGCCACCTATCACAGCGGCGGCCTATGGCCGCCGAAAATGGCTTAACGACGAGGGGCCCCTTTCGGGGCCCCTCTGACTTACTGAAGAACTGTCCTACCTAGCTCGCGCAGAGTGCATACGCCGCGATGCTAGGAGGAGTGCCATTTGCCGCGTGTAGGAACACCGTTGCGGTAGCCGTCCACGTGGCTGCAGCGCTTGGATATGAGGAGGTGACCGCTGCGAGTGTATGCGCCGCGTCGTTGCCCGTGATGTTGGCACCGCCGCCGACCATATTCCCGCTCGAGCAGGTGGCCGTGGAAGTCACCGTTGCACCTACAGCGGCGTTTCCAGGGAAGCCGCCGGCCGTTCCGGCAACGATCGTCACCGTCGTCGAGCCATTGGCACCGTTGCAAACGTAGGAAGTGCCGCTGACCGAGACGAGCTTCTGTCCCGCATTGGCGCAGTTCGCGCCTGCTGCTTCAGCCGTCACCGTGACGCTTTGACCGTCCGCGCCGTTGGTTCCGTCCGTGCCATTGACTCCGTCCGTGCCGTTGACTCCGTCCGCGCCGTTGACTCCGTCCGCGCCGTTGGTGCCATCCGTGCCGTTGGTGCCATCGACACCTGGGTCACCCTGCGGGCCGGTAGGCCCAGCGGGGCCCATCGGGCCGGTCGGCCCGGCCGGGCCGACGTCACCCTGCAGACCCTGAGCACCGTCAACACCATTCGTGCCGTTGGTTCCGTCGATGCCGTTGGTTCCATCGATGCCGTTGGTTCCGTCCGTGCCGTTGATGCCAGCGAGTCCAGCGGCCCCGGTAGCACCGGTCGGCCCGGGCGTCATCGAGCGATGCAATGCTCGTTTGACACCGCCGTGCAGGACCTGGAGATGCCGATCTACGCACGTGAACTTCGCGCAGGTTGCGGGCCAGTGGACGGATGTGGCTGTGGCTGCGCCGGCAACCCCGGCAGTGCCAAGAGCAATGCCGAGCACGACAGCGAATACCGTGCGTTTGATCTTCATGCTTCCTCCGAAGACGTCGACGAACAGGACAGGAAGAGCGAGCGGTGACCGATCGGGCGGGGGAGCCCTAGGCAGGCAGTGGTCGCTCGATCGAACATCGACCGGTGCGGGGGCTCTCTCCATCACTCTGACGGGGTAACCACGTGCGTGGCGGCGCCGGAGACCGGATCGTGTAGCGGGGAGCTTTCGGTAGGCTGCCCGCCGATGACGCTGGTGACTCTCATACCGGGCGACGGGATCGGCCCCGAGGTGGTCGATTCGGCCCGCCGGATCGTCGACGCCAGCGGCGCGCCGATCGAGTGGGAGCCGCGCCAGGCCGGCGCCGAGGTGTTCAAGCAGGGCCTGCCGACGGGCGTCCCGCAGGACACGATCGACTCGATCAGCCGCTCGCAGGTCGTGCTCAAGGGCCCGCTGGAGACGCCGGTCGGCTTCGGCGAGAAGAGCGCTAACGTGACCCTGCGCAAGCTGTTCGAGACCTACGCCAACATCCGCCCCGCACGCGAGTTCCCCGGCGTCGTCACGCCCTACTCCGGCCGTGGCATCGACCTGGTCGTGGTCCGCGAGAACGTCGAGGACCTCTACGCCGGCATCGAGCATATGCAGACCCCGGGGGTCGCGCAGTGCCTGAAGGTGATCTCCCGCAAGGGCTGCGAGAAGATCGTGCGCCTGGCGTTCGAGTTCGCGCGGGCCGAGGGCCGCTCCAGCGTCGCCTGCGCCACGAAGTCGAACATCATGAAGCTGACCGAGGGCCTGCTCAAGCGCACGTTCGAGGAGATCGCGCCTGAGTACCCCGAGATCGAGTCCTGGCACGTGATCGTCGACAACTGCGCGCACCAGCTGGTCAAGCGCCCGGAGCAGTTCGACGTGATCGTGACCACCAACATGAACGGCGACATCCTCAGCGACCTCACCTCCGCCCTGGTCGGCGGCCTCGGCTTCGCCCCCTCGGCGAACCTCGGCAGCGACGTCGCGATCTTCGAGGCAGTGCACGGATCGGCACCCAAGTACGCCGGCAAGAACACCATCAACCCGACCGCCATGATCGGCGCGGCGGTGATGATGCTCCGCCACCTGAACCTGTTCGACCAGGCCGCCGCGATCGAGAACGCGCTGCTTTGCACGCTCGAGCAGGGCACACTCACCCGCGACGTCGTCGGCGACGCGGGCGCCGCTTCCACCACCGCGTTCACCGATGCCATCATCGCCAACCTGGGCAACGAGTCGGCGTCCTGGCCGGCCCGGTGCTACCGGCCGCTGAAGATGCCCGAGATCACGCGCGACCCCGTGATGGTGCGCCCGGCCGTGCGCCGGGTGGCCGGCCTGGACGTGTTCGTCGAGTTCGGAGGCACGCCGGACGAGCTCGGCACCTCGATGCAGCGGCTGGTCGAGAGCAGCCCGGTCGAGCTCAAGATCGTCGACAACCGGGGCACCCGCGTGTTCCCGGCCACCGGCACTCCCACCGATTGCGTGGACGCCTGGCGCTGCCGCTTCATCATGCGCGACTCGGCGGCCGGCCTGTCCGACGCCGACCTCTTGACCCTGCTATCGCGCCTGGCCGAGGAGCACCGCTTCACGCACATCGAGAAGCTGCACGAGTTCGACGGCGCCCAGGCCTACAGCAAGGCTCAGGGCGAAGACTGAGGGATAGACTTCGGTCGATGGACGAGCTCGACCCCCAGATCGCAGCCTCGCAGAGCGTCGCCGAGGTGATGATCAAGCGACCCAAGACCCTCGCCGCGGGCGCGACGGTGTCCGACGCGCGGCGGGTGTTCGAGAACCCGCGCGTGCAGGTGTGCCCGCTCGTCGAGGAGGACGGACGCCTGGTCGGCGAGCTGACACGCGACCTCATCCCCGACGCCGCCGACGACGCCGCCCCGGCCCGCGGCTACGCCGGCGACCGCCCGCCCACCATCTCACCGCACGCCAGCATGGGCCAGGCCATGGAGCGTCTCGAGCAGTTGGGCAGCGAGCGCCTGGCCGTGATCGACGACGACGGCCGCCTCAGCGGCCTGCTGTGCCTGAACCGGCGGCACGGGCGATTCTGCGTCGATCCCCGCTGACTCCGTAGATTGGGCCGGTGCTGATCCCGGATCTGATCGAGGACTTCCGCCGCGACGGCGCGGTACGGGTGCGCGGCGCCTTCACCCCCGACGAGGTGGCGCTGGTCGAGCGCGGCATCGAGCGCAACCTGGCAGAGCCCAGCGAGCGGGCGCTGGTTGCCAGCCGCGACGACGACGCCGGCCGCTTCGTCGAGGATTTCTGCAACTGGCAGCGGATATCCGAGTACGAGCAGTTCATCCGCAGCTCGCAGGCCGCCTCCATCGCCGGGCAGCTGATGGGCACCGGACAGGTTCGCCTGTACCACGACCACATGCTGGTGAAGGAGCCGGGCACCCGGCAGCGCACGCCCTGGCACCAGGACCAGCCGTACTACAACATCGCCGGCTCGCAAACCTGCTCCCTGTGGATGCCCGTCGATCCCGTCAGCAGGGAATCGACGCTCGAGTTCGTCGCCGGGTCGCACCTGGGGCCGTGGCTGATGCCGCGCACGTTCATGGACAGCCAGGCACGCTGGTTCCCGGAGGGCAGCCTGCAGGACCTGCCCGACATCGAGGCCGACCGCGACGCCTTCCCGATAGTGGGCTGGGAGCTCGAGCCGGGCGACGGCGTGTTCTTTCACATGCTGGCGCTGCACGCGGCGGGTGGGGTCGGCGGCGACCGCCGCCGCCGCGCCTTCTCGGTGCGCTTCATGGGCGACGACGTCGTGCACGCGCCGCGGGCCTGGCGCACGTCGCCCGAGTTCCCGGGCCTGACCGAGCAGCTGCCGGAGGGCGCGCCGATGGACACGCCCCTGTTCCCCGTGCTCTGGAGCAATCCCGGCTAAGCGCTGGTGAACTTGTTCCAGATGGCGACGCGCTTGTTGAGGCCGTCCGGCGTCGTCTGGAGGATCTCGTAGTCGTCGAGGATGCGCTGGGGGAACACGACCAGCGGATTCTGGGCGAGGGCGCCCACCAGCGGATAGCTGGCCGGCGTGCCCACCTCGTACTGGTGGTACTCCATCTCCTTCGCGTTCACCGCCGGCTCGAGGATGTAGTTGATCCACGCGTGTGCCGCCACCGGGTCGGGCGCGTAGGCGCTGATCGCCCAGTTGTCGATCCAGATCTCCGACTTGCCCTCGGGCGCCACCACGGAGAAGTCCCCCTTGCGCGCGGCCTTGGCCCGCAGCCCGTCCCCCGAGTAGATGATGCCCAGGTTGACGTCGCCCTTGCTGAACGGGTCGACCTCGTCGGTGTTGATGCGGTTGACGTAGGGACGCACCTTCAGCAGCAGCTGCTCGGCCTGGTTCAGCTCGCTGTCGTCCTCGGAGTTCATCGAGTAGCCGAACGAGTTCAGCGCCACGCCGATCACCTCGGCGGGCGACTCGATGAAGTTGACCTTCACGCCGGGATCCTTGTGCGGCAGGTAGTCGAAGAAATCCTTCCACGACGCCAGGTCGGTCTTGACGATCTTCGGGTCGTAGCCGATCGCCGTGATGCCGACGTCCTTCATCACGGAGTAGACGTTGCCCGGGTCGTATACGAGCTCGGTCCAGTGCGGCGCCAGGTTCTTGAGGTTCGGAATCAGGCTGTGGTCGAGCTTGGCAAGCAGTCCCAGGTTCTTCTCGATGCGCACGTGGTCGGCGTCCGGGACGATGATGTCGTACAGCTTCTGGCCTTTGGTCGCCGTCAGCTTGGTAAACAGTTCCTCGTTGGAGCCGTAGTTGGTCTCCTTGACCGTGACGCCGTACTTGCTGCCGAACGCCTTCTCGTTGTTCGGGTCGATGTACTGCGACCAGTTGTAGATCTGCAGCGTGCTCTCGATCTTCGCTCCGCTGGAGACGGAGAGCGCCGACGCAGTGCCGCCGCTGGACGTGGAGCCGCCGCATGCCGCGCCGGCCAGGGCCAGAGCTCCCAGACCGAGCACCTCGCGACGGTTCAGCCGCCGCCCGTCGCTGGGGTGGGACTCGTCCATGATCTCGTCTCCTCGTGAGGTCTCGCAGGTGTCGGCTGACACTAGAACGCCGGAGGTGACAGGTCAATCCGCCCGCGGGAAGGCACACGCGGGCTGTGAGATCGGGTACCGTAGCCAGCGTGGGTTACAGCACGCTCCTGTTCTTGCATGTGCTCGGCGCCTTCACCCTGGTCGCGTCGGTGGGCCTGTTCCTCGCCATCCTGCTGGCGGTCAGGCGACAGCCCAACACCCTGGTGGCGCAGCGGATGCTTCCGACCGCGCGCGTGCTGTGGGCGGTCGGCGGCCTGTCGGCGCTGGTGTTCGGCATCTGGCTGGCGATCCACGTCAGCCAGTACTCGCTCACCGACGGCTGGATCCTCGGCGCGATCGTGCTGTGGGTGATCGCCTCGGCCATCGGCGGGCGCATCTCGGCGGGCTACAAGAACCTGGGTGACGGGTCGCTCGCCCAGAGCCAGGCGCTGGTAATGCATGGTCTGCTGGTGCTGTCGGTGCTGCTGCTCCTGCTCGACATGATCTACAAGCCCGGTGCCGGATGATGGTGCTCGCGATCCGCCCCGACAGCTGGAACTTCCCGCTGCTCCTGCACGTCGGCGGTGCGATGCTCCTCGTCGCCTCGATCACGGTCGCGATCGTGGCGTTCGTGCAGTCCTGGCGCGAGTCGGATCCCGACAGCTCCGCCCGGCTGTTCCGGTTCGGCGCTCTCACGATGTTCTACGCAGCCCTGCCCGCCTTCCTCGTGATGCGCGGCGCCGCCCAGTGGATCGCGTCCCGGGAGCATCTCGAGAACTCGAACGTGAGCTGGATCGGCATCGGCTTTGGAACGTCCGACCTCAGCGGCCTGATCCTGCTCCTGACCCTGATCCTGACCGGCATCGCGCTTCGCCGCTCACGGCGGGGCGGCGGCCTCGGCAAGCTGGCCAAGGTCGGCGGCGCCCTGCCGCTGCTGCTGATGGTGCTCTACCTGGTCGCCATCTGGGCGATGACGACCAAGC
>CAVTSO010000020.1:0-3416 GCA_963737445.1 uncultured Actinomycetes bacterium
CTGGTATCGCGACCACAACGTCACCGTCGAGCGCGTCCTCTCCGACAACGGCAACGGCTATCGCAGCTACGCCTGGCGCGACGCGCTGCGCCCAGCTAGGCATCGAGCGCCGCTACACCCGGCCACGCAGACCACAGACCAACGGCAAAGCCGAAGCGCTCGTCAAAACGCTGCTCCGCGAATGGGCATACCGCTTCACCTACCCCACCAGCAGCCACCGCGCCCGCGCCCTCCCCGGCTACCTACGCTGGTACAACATGCACAGACCCCACGGCTCACTCGGCGGCCAACCACCAATCAGCCGCATCTCACACGTCCGTAAGCAGCACATCTAGGCCGGTACACCGCCGCCGCTCGCGATCAGCTCTCTGGCCGCGTTCAGCTCGTCGCCGCGGTTGACGGCGGCAGCCCTTCAGCTTGCCGTCGGCGTTGCTGTAGTACGCGACAAAGTCGTCGTCGTCCATCGACCCGCGCACCTCCACGGTGTCGTCGCGATCGGCCGGGCCGACTACTCCATCCACGTCCAGTCGCCGATGTCGGAGAAGAAGTACGGAACAACCTGGTACGGGCCATCCTCGGCGCCCGCCCAGCTCTTGCCGATGTAGGAGCCGTGGTTGAGCGCCACGTCCCAGTGCTCGATGCGGATGCGGCGGTCGTGATCACGCTCTGGACTCGGCGATGTCACCGGCCACCCAGATGTCCGGCGCGGCCACCAGGTGGTCGTCGGCCAGGACGCCCTGGTTGGTGGGCGGCCCCGTTTTGCGCCAGCTCGAGTGGGCGAAACGCCAATGCCGGCCAGGATCATGTCGTAGTCCCCGTCCGGACGCTCTTTGGCCCGTCAGCACGTGACGCCGTGTCGCTGCATGTGGCCCTGGAAATAGGCTCCGACCTGCTCGCCGAACAGCTGTGACCAGAGCACCGGCTCGGGCGCGACCAGCGTCACGTCCAGCCCCTTCATGCGGGCGCTTGCCGCGGCCTCGACGCCGATGAAGCCGCCGCCGATCACGCCCAGGTGGCCGGATCGGTGTTAGCAGCGCGCCAACCCGCTCCGAGTCCTCGATACGCGGATGGCGGCCGCCTCTCCAGCGTGCGCAGCAAGGAGCCGGGGGCAAGGGCAAGCCGCCCGTACTCGATGCGGTGGCCGTCGACAGCTCGACCGTATGCGCCGCCGGATCGATAGCCGCCACCTCGGCGGACAGCCGCAGCTCGACATTGCAACTCCTGCCAGACGTCCAGCGACTGCATGTAGGTTCCTCGACCGGCTCCTCGCCGCGCAGGAATCCTTCGTCAGGGGCGGACGGTGGTAGGGGGGATGTGCCTCACGGCCGATCAGCAGCACCGACCGTCGCCTCCGCACCGCGGTACTCCTGCGCGACCATGCCGGCGGCGAGCCCGCCACCACGATCAGATTGTCGAAGCGCGCGATCTGAAAGTCCTCCTCATTCCCAGCGGAACGTGCGCAGCGACACGATCGCCAGCACGGCGGTCACGGCCAACAGTACCCAGATGTCGGGCATCACATACATCAGCCCGCGGTCGCGAACGATGGGGGCTCGGAGGGCGTTGGTCATGTAGTAGAGCGGCAGCACCTTCGCGATCGCTGGACGAACGCGGGCATCGCGGCCACCGGGTAGAGGTACCTGATAGGAACATGATCGGATTCGTGATCACAATGGTGACGGCGCCGGCGGTCTCCGGCAGGCACCAGCGAGCCGACCGTGAAGCCCATCACGAGGAGCAGAGCGCGCCAACCAGCGCAACCGGATCGCCGCCCACGCCGGGGGGAGATCGAGACGCCGAACACCAGCGCGCCAAAGGTGATCAGCACGGCCACCTGCAGCAGCGCCAGCGTCAGCGACGCCGCCACCCGCGCGACCAGGAACTCCCACAGCGGCATCGGCGCCAGCTTCAGGCGGCGCAGCACGCCCTGCGTGCGCCACGCCACGAGCACGGTCGAGAGCCCGATCACCGCCGAGATCATGATCGCCAGCGCCAGGATGCCGGGCAGCAGGAAGTCGATGTAGTTGAGCGAGGCCGAGTCCACCGACTGCTGGCTGAAGACGATCGCCGGGCGGGTGCCGGTGGCCGCCACCGATATCCGCGACGATGCGCCTGACACGATCCCGCGGATGATCCCGGCCTGGGTGGCGGACGCGTTCGAGTAGTAGAGGTGGGCCGCGGTCGCGCCGGTGGGCGTCTTCGTCAGCACCACCAGCGCGTCGCGGTCCCCGTCCTGCACCTGTTTGCGCGCATGGGCGACGTCGGTCTGATCGGGCTTGACCGTGACGGCCTTGGTGGTGCTGAGCGCGTGCACCATCGCCGCCGATGCGGCGTGTGCGAGGCGTCGATCACCGTGATCGTGCCGGCGTCGATCGAGCGGCCGAACAGCAGGCCCAGCA
This sequence comes from uncultured Actinomycetes bacterium, assembly GCA_963737445.1. Taxonomy (GTDB): domain Bacteria; phylum Actinomycetota; class Thermoleophilia; order Gaiellales; family JAICJC01; genus JAICYJ01. The sequence continues at coordinate 2,400 of CAVTSO010000020.1, forward strand.
GCGCCATCAGGATGATCGGGAACACCAGCGACCAGAACAGCACGATCCGCCGGCGGAACATCGTCTTCATCTGCGCGACCGCCGTGGCGCCGATCCGGCTCAGCGTGATTCGCGGAACTGCCCGGTCAGCTTCAGGAACACGTCCTCCAGACTGGGGCCGCGCACCGACAGGCTTTCGATCTGGGCGCCGCGCTGCGGGCGGCCTCGAGCGTCTAAAGCACGGAGCGTGGGCGTCGTGTGTGTAGGCCACCCGCTCCTCGCCGGCCTCCGTGTAGGAGATGCGCACCTGGCGCCCAGCGTGGCGATCAGTCCGCAGGCGTGGAGCGCGATAACGCGGCTCTCGTCCATGATCGCGACCCGGTCGCAGAGCGTCTCGGCCTCCTCCAGGTAGTGCGTGGTGAGCACCACCGTCTTGCCGCCGTCGGCGTGGATGGCCCGGATCACGTCCCACAGGTTGCGCCGGGCCTGCGGGTCGAGGCCGGTCGTGGGCTCGTCCAGGAACACCACGTCGGGGTCGTGACCAGTGCCAGCGCGATCGCCAGGCGCTGCTGCTGGCCACCCGACATGTCGTCGGCGTAGGCGTCGGCCTTGCTCACCAGGCCGACCTGCTCCAGCACCAGCTGCGCCCGCTCGGTGCCGTCGGTGCGGTTGTAAAGCGCGCGAACAGCTCCAGCAACTCCCACGACGTGAGCCGTCGGACAGGGTCGTGGACTGCAGCTGCACCCCGATCAGCGACTGCACCGAGCGGGGGTCGGCGAGACCGGCCGGCCGAGCACACGCACCTGCCCGGAATCCGGCTTGCGCAGCCCCTCGATCATCTCCAGGGTGGTGGTCTTGCCGGCGCCGTCGGGCCGAGAATGCCGAACGCCTCGCCCTGCTCGACCTGGAAGCTGATGCCGTCGACCGCGACGTGTTCGCCGTAGCGCTTGGTGAGGGTGTCGACCTGGATGGCGACCATCGCGGTGCCGGATGATAGACAGGCGGCGCTCGCCTCCCGCCCGGCAGGTGCGGAGCTAG
>CAVTSO010000021.1:0-62562 GCA_963737445.1 uncultured Actinomycetes bacterium
CGAGCAATACGTAACGAACCAGGCGCCCGGCAGGAACCAACGTATTGCTTAGCCTGCCCAGGCGTTCCTGGGCCGGTACGGCGCCGTGGTGGTGAAGCCGGCGGCAGGTACCGGCGGCGGTCGCGGCACCACCGCGAGCGTGCGCACGTCGCCGCAGCTCGTTCGCGCCGCTCTGCTGGCATCCCGGCACGACCGCGAACTGGTCGTCGAACGACACGCGGCGGGAGCCGTGTACCGGTTTCTGTTCCTCGACGGTGAGCTGCTCGACGTGGTACGACGGCTACCGCCGAGCGTCGTCGGCGACGGAGAGTCGTCTATCCGCTCGTTGGTGCTGGCGGAGAATCGCCTGCGGCTCGAGGCCGGAGGTTCGGGCCGGGCTGCCGCTGATCACGGCCAATCTGGACATGGTCTTCACGCTCGCGCAGGCCGGGCTCTCGCTGCGGTCGATCCCGGAGGCCGCGGCGGCGCGTGGAACTGAAGGTCGTCACCAACCAGAGCGGCCCTGGCGACAATCTCACCGTGACCGAGCCGGTCAGCGACACGCTGGTGTCGGACGCTCGCGCCGCTGCGGAGGCGATCGGCGTTCGGCTGGCCGGCGTCGATGTGATCACCGGCTGGCTGGACCACGGCCTGTGCCGAATCGGGAGGCGTTGTGATCGAGGTGAACGGCGGGCCCCGGGTCTGCATCACCATTACCACGTGGCCGATCGCGCAGGTGCCACCCGCGTGTGCGTGCCGATTCTGGAGACGCTGCTCAGCGGGCTCCCGGCCAGATGCGCGATGAGCGCGTTGGCCGCCGCCTTCGTGCTGGTCACCGGCCCGGCCGCCGCAACCGCGTCGACCGCGCGTTCGACTGCGGCGGCGGCGTCCGGTTCGCCGATGTGGCGGAGCAGCATCGCGCCGCTGAGCACGGCTGCAAGGGGATTGGCGGTGTCCGCTCCGGCGCGGTGATTGACGACCCCGTGCGCGGTCTCGAATACGGCCACCTGATCGCCGTAGTTGGCGCCGGCGGCGTAGCCCAGGCCTCCGGTCAGTCCGGCGGCGAGATCCGAGAAGATGTCGCCGTAGAGGTTCTGCATGACCAGCACGTCGAATCGCTGTGGGTTTCGCACCAGCTCCAGGGCTGAGGCGGTCGATCAGCATCTCGTCGAAGGCGACTGCTGGATGGTTGGCGGCCACTTTGGCCGCCGTGTCCAGGAACAGGCCGTCGGTGCTGCGCATCACGGTCGCCTTGTGCGCCGCCGTTACCCGCCCCGCCCGTTCGCGGTCGCGTACCGAAACGCGAAGTCGAACACGCGCTGGGCGGCCCGGCGCGAGAGCGGGCTGAGCGAGATGCCGCTGTCTGGCTCGACCGCCTCTCCGCGGCGCTCGAGCCACGTGCGCAGCTGGCGCGCAGCCTCGCTGCCGACGTCGAACTCGATGCCACGGTAGAGGCCCTCGGTCGGCTCGCGGATGACGATGACGTCGATTCCCGGCGCCGCCGATGGCACGCCGGTGCGGGATCGTGAACGCCGCAGCTGGGCATAGAGGTCGAGCTCGCGGCGAAGGCCGACGTTGGCGGATCGGTACGCCGATCCGACTCGGCGTCTCGACGGGTCCCTTCAGCGCGACGCCGGCATCGCGGATGGCGGCGACCACGTGGTCGGGCACCGAGTCACCGAACCGCTCATGCGCCGGCGCGCCCAGCAGGTGCTGCATCCACTCGATGTTCGCGCCACTGGCGTCGATCACCGCCCGCGCCACCGATATCACCTCGGGACCGATGCCGTCGCCGGGAATGATGACAACCCTTCTCGCCGCTGCGGCGGGCTGCGGCGATCCGTCGGTCGGCATCGCCGCAGTCTACTCAGCGGCTGTCCCGGCCGGATCACGCCGGCTTCGGGCGGTCATGTCCGGTGAGATCGGGGTCAGGACACGGTGGTGGTGCGGGCGATGCTGTAGACGGTCGATCCGGACGGGCCGGTGAGCTTGGCCCGGAACTTGTACTTCCCGGTCGCATCGGCAGGTGAAGCGGCGCTGGCGGAGGCGCCGGTCTGCTTCGTCTCCCAGTTCTGCCACAGCGTCTGGTTCGGGAGCAGCACCTGCACCGTCTCGGAGAAGCCCGCCGGCAGCGGCGCCGTCGACCAGACCACCGTGAACGGCACGCTCACGCTGGCGGTCGTGGGGCTCTGACGGCGGAACCTGGATCGTGGTCGAATGCCCGCTGGGGGAGTCGGTGACTGCGTAGCCGCCGGCGGCGGTGGGCGCCCAGTCGAACGCCCCCGGCGGCGTAAGGCGGCCGCTGTCGAACAGGTGCGTGGAGCCATCCGCGAGGTCGTGGGCGGTGGAACCCAGCAACACGAAGCGGACGTTCCCACCCAGGCTGGGCGCGGGCGAAGCGGCGCCGAAGCCGCTGTCGGTGACGTTCACGTAGCTGACGCCGGGCGCGGCAGTGACCGTCACCGAGGCCGTCGCCGATACCGGCTGGGTCGTCTCGGTGGACGTGACCGACGGCGTGCTGGAGACGCTGCCGGGGCCGTAGGTGGCGAACGTCAGATCAACCGTCACGGTTGCGCCGGTCGCGATGTCGCCCAGGCTGCAGACGACATCCGACCCCGAACCGCAGCTGCCCGTCGACGGCGTCACCTGCACCAGGCCGGCGTTGGACGGGAAGCGGGTCGTCGAGCGCGACCGCATGCTGGATCCCGGGCCCGGCGTTCCGCACGGTCACGTGGAAGGTCACGTTGCCGCCGGCGGTCACCGAGCGCGGGAGCGCTCTCGGTCACCGTGAGTGGGCTCGGGCCGGTGGTGCAGGTGCCCTGGATCGGCACCGGTTGAACAACGTTCTGGTTGAACCACATCACCCACATCACCGTCTTCGAGAAGCTGTGGTCGTCGCATTCCATGTCCTCGTAGCGGTGCGACGACGACAGCACCTGCGTCGAATCCGTAAACGCGGGATCGACTCGAAACACCCGCTTGGTGGTCGTCTGCGGGTTGGCGAGGTAGAAGGATCCAGCGCCGATCGCGATGCCGGAGTTGCAGCCGCCGTTGGTCGAGTTCTTTGGTGCCCCGGGGCAGCCCAGCAGGCCGCGGATGTCCTGCGTTCCCCGCAAGGCGCCGTTGGTGCCGTAGTGGGACAGCGCCGACGCGATGTTGGGGCTCGCCCACAGCGACCCGTCGGCGGGGTCGACCGCCAGCCCGTTGATGCAGCCCTTGGTCGTGAACCTCGGCGTGTAGGTGTCGGTGGCGAGGTCGATCGTGCCAACCTGGGTGGAGTTCTTCTCGGTGGCCGCGCTCGTCGAATAGCTGCCACATGCCCACAGCGTGTGGCTCGTCATGTCGTAGGCCAGCGCCCCGAAGGCGCTGACACCGTTGCCGGCCACGTGGTGGACGGCAACCTGTCCGCCGGCGGTCGGCGACACCAGCGTGATGGTCGTATCACCCCAGCACGAGAACAGCAGGTTCGTGCCGTCGAAGGCGATCCCGGTCTGCGACATGCCGCTGGGCAGATTGTTGCCTGAGCTGCTGGCGCAGGCGGTGCCACCGTGGTTGAACGGCAGCGTGGACGGCGGCGCCGGGGAGGCGGCCGCTGACTGGGCAGGCAGCAGCAACACCGCCATCGCGGCGAACAGCCCAGCGAGCCGGCGCAGCCGACCCGCGATCATCCGATCGCTGTGCACATCGTTAACCCCCAATACGGCACGGAGCACTGCCGTACCCGATCTTACACGTTTCGCCACGGATGCAACCGCGCTCCGGCGGCTTGCGCAGCGCTCTCTCGGCGTGCATGATGAAGGCCACTCCGGCGGCGGTTCCACACAGGAGGGGCTCTGATGACCGTACACCAGCCGATTGCATCGGCCAGGCCGGCTGGAAATCCGGCCAAGGCACGGGTGGGGATCGTCGATGTCGATGTGCACCCGGGGCCCGCGGATCCCGATGAGATCCGGGAGCGGATGCAGATGCCCTGGCGCGACCGCTACCGAGGAGACCGGCGCAGCTTCTACCGACACCCGATCCACGGGACGCGGCAGGACAGCATGACCGCGGGGGTGGGCCCGGAGTGCTCCGATCCCGACCTGATGCGGCGCCAGTTGATCGACGAGTTCGGGGTGGCCTACGCGATCCTGATCATGCGCACCTTCTGCAACATCCACCCCGACCCCGACTTCGCCGCGGCGGTCGCCTCGGCCTTCAACGTCTGGCTGAACGACACCTGGCTATCCACGCATAACCACGACGGCGCGTTCAAGGGGTCAATCACGATCGCCCAGCAGGATCCGCTGCTGGCGGCTGCCGAGATCGACCGCTGGGCTGGGCACGACCACATCGTCCAGGTGACGATGGACTCGGGCGCACGCTTTCCGTTTGGAAGCAGGTACTACCACCCGATCTACGAGGCCTGCGAACGGCACGGACTGCCGATCTCGGTGCATCCCGGCACCGAGGGCATGGGCATCAATCACCAGCCCACACCCGGCTGGCCGACGCACTACATCGAGTGGCACTGCGGCATGTCGCTCGGCGTTCCAGGCACATCTGATCAGCCTGATCACCGAGGGCATCTTCGAGCGCTTTCCGAGCCTCAAGTTCGTGTTCGTGGAGGGCGGCGTGGCATGGTTGCCGGCGATGCTCTGGCGGATGGACGCGTACTGGAAGGCGCTGCGTATCGAAGTGCCGTGGGTGCGGCGAAAGCCCTCCGAGTACGTCCTCGACCACGTCCGTCTGGGCACCCAGCCGCTGGAGCGCCCCGACGACGACCGCGAGCTGCTGCAGATGTTCGACATGATGCCGGCCGATCGGGTGCTGATGTTCTCGAGCGACTACCCGCACTGGGACTTCGACTCCCCCGACCGGGCCTTCCCGAAACTGTCCCCCGAGACCCGGGAGGCGATCTTCTCTGGGAACGCCCGCGCCCTCTACGGACTTGCCTAGGTGGGGGCACACGCCGTCTGCCGGCTCTCCGAGTTGCCGCCGGGAGAGCGCCGCATCGTCGACGTCGAGGGCCGCTCGATCGGCGTGTTCAACGTCGCTGGTGAGCTGTACGCGCTACGCAACGCCTGCCCCCACCAGGGTGCCCCGCTCTGCCGGGGATTGGTGACCGGCACGATGGCTGACTCAAAACCGGGCGAGTTCGACTGGCAGCGGGAAGGCGAGATCCTCCGCTGCCCCTGGCACGGCTGGGAGTTCGAGCTGAAGAGCGGGCGCAGCGTGTTCAACCCCCACCGCACCCGCGTTCGCAGCTATCCGGTAACGGTCGAATCGCCCGAGCACGAGGATCCGCGGATCGAGACCTACTCGCTCTCGGTCGAGGACGGCATCGTGCTCGTTCACCTCTAGAGCTCTGCGCTGCCGGCGCCAGCGGTTCTGCGCCGAGGTCAGAGTCGTTCGCGAAGCCGGTTGAACCGTTCTTCGAGGGTCAGTTCGTCCCACGATCGCCGGCGCACCAGTCGGCGCAGCCAGCGGCGTGGGAATGCATGCCATCCCAGAGCCTTCACTGTCAAACCTATTCATGCCCGGATCACCCGGACTCGAATCGGAAAGATTCGCAAACCCTGTTTCGGTGCGCGCCTAGGCATGCGGGGCGATAGAGCCAGCACGCCGGCCACGAGCGGGCGTCGGCTAACGTTTCCACCGCGGGCTCGGCCAGGCTTCTAGTCCATGTGGAGGCGGTGGATGGTGCCGTCGCTGAGGGCGACGTAGTACAAGTCGCCGCCGGGGCCGGCCTCGAGGTCCACGGGTCCGGCTGCGCCGTTGACGATCGGCACGATCTGGGTGCGGTCTGGCAGCCCATTTGCTCCGAGCAGCATCGCCCAGATGCAGTCACGGCTGAAGTCGGAGAAGAACAATGCTCCGGTGTAAGGAGCGGCGTAGCCTGGTGCGAACGCGAGGCCGGAGAGAGAGTCGTGGCCGGTCGGGCAGCCGTCGTCCGGGACGACGGGCCTAGCGTGGTTGTAGGCGAAGTAGGGACCGCGCGCCGTGCCGGCGGCGTAAAGATTGGTGCAGATATCGAGTCCGAGCGAGGCCCACAGGGGTTGTTGTGGAGAGGCCTCGTAGCAGGGCCAGCCAAAGTCGAGGATGGATTTTGCCGCCGGGTTTGCGACCCGATCGATCTCCTCCCACGTGCTTAGCCCGACGTCGCCGATCCACAGGTCGTTGGTGCCCGGTCGAAGCGTGAACCGAAAGGGGTTACGAAAGCCGTACGCGACGATCCGGCGGGCGTTCGCATCGCTGCTGGCCGAGAGCGGGTTCGATGGAACGCCTTGACCGGTGGTTCTGTCGACGCGGATCACCGATCCGTCCAGCCCGACCGGATCGCCTGGCGTTTGCAAGTCCTGGGCGCGCAGGCTCCCTCCTTCCGCCGTAGGCGGGGTCATCGCGCCACCGACGCCGCCAGGCGGGTCGCCACAGGGATTCACCGGCGAGCCGAACTGGCCGTAGTCGGGCGGCACCTTTGCGCCGTCGCCGCCGCTCGCATACAGACTGCCATCCGGGCCGAACTGCAGCGCACCGACGGAGTGAGTCGTGAATTGATTGCACCAATCGTTGACGAGGACCCGTTCAGCCTTCAACCGATTCCCGCTGATCGTCAGCCGCGACAATCGGCCGCTGGTCACGCAGCCGTCGACATTCGCGCCCGGGGGAGTCGGGCAGGTGTCCTGCGGCACACCCGGTGTACCCCACGTCGGAGCCGTCCCGCCGATCGGCGCGTCGTAGCTGTAGAGCACATACAGATACGGTCGCGACGGATAACCGGGATCGATCGCCATCCCCAACAGGCCATGATCTCCTGCGCTGTAGACCTCGGTGCTGAGGTCGGCAACCACTCGCGGCCTGCTGCCGAACGACTTGTACAACAGGATCCGTCCGCTCTTTTCGGACACGTAGGCGCCGCCGCTGGGCAGGAACCGTACGACCGTCGGTTGCTTCGCTCCACTCAGAACGACCGTGTCGGTGAACCCACCGGCTAGGACCGCGCCCTCGGCGCCCGCGCACGGCCACGACGCGACCAACACGCCGACGATCACAACAACGAGGCCAACCCCCCTCATCACCGCCACCTCATCGACCAAGTCAGAGCCGTACCATCCAATGACGCACGGCTGCCGGAGCTCTCGGAGCCCACTCTACGACGTTCGCGCGAATGCGGCAAACTTGCGCGCTCCTGAGCTTCGGAGCGCAGGCTGCCGTCACCGCCTCTTCAGAGCAGTGTCACCTCATGGCATCTCGGAGTTCGCCTAGCATGGCCGGCACACAGGGGGTCGGAGCCAGCCTCCCTTCGTGGCTAGCTTACCTACCCTGCTCGGCTCGCCACCGCGCCCATGCATCGCGCGTCGCCTGCTGATCGGCAGTCAGCGGCCGCCGGCGGCGACCAGCCTCAAGCCCGTCTGCCCGAGAGGTCTTGCTGGGAGTGACGACTCGTGTGCGGTTTTCGCTCCAACGTCCGCTCGAGGCGGTCGGCCATAGCAAGCTCCCTCCCCGGGTGTACCCGGAGGCGTTGCGAGAGCGAGCACGCCGGTCGAGCGCCACAGCGACGCGTAAGGCCACGCAACTTGCAACGGTCAAGGCGCCGACGACGGCCGGGGCATATGTGCTGATCCCCACTCTGCACCTCCGCCGTCCACGGTAGCGCTCGGGTGGGGGCCCACCGTCACCCAAACGGGTGATGCCCTTGAGACTTTACGCACTAATAACAGTCTGGAGCGCAGCGCGGCCGGGAGTGGAAGGTCGCCGCACGTCTTGGGCGGGCTGGCAGCCCGGGATGCTTCGTCCTTCCCGGGCGCCAGACGCTTGCCGCACTAGCGCCTCAACCCCCTCAGAGTGAGCTGCCTAGGCTCATCAGGATTGTGCGCGTGCAACTTCTATCGACACAAGTGAGAACTACATGAGTTGAAAAGCATGGTGGGCTATACCGGTGTGGACAATCGGTCAAGCGCTTGGCAACGCCTGGCCCAATCGTCGAGGATCGGGCGCCAACGCTGTGCGCGAGTCGTCGCTCGCGACCTCCCGGGCCGGATAGCGCGGTCTGGGCCTAGCGCCCGGCGCGCTCCATGAGCGTGATCGGGGGACACGCTCCCGCCCGAGCAACCGAGATGACGGAGAATCCGGCGCGCTCGTAGAACGGCACCGTTCGTGGGTTCGGCGTCTCCAGATACGCCGGAAAGCCACTCTCATCGACGATCTCCAGGCAGTTGCGCATCAGGTTCGTCCCCAGGCCAAGCCCGTGAAGCTCGCCACGGACGCCGAACCACGGCAGGTACCAGTGCGGCTCCGTGGGATGTCCGGCGGCCATCTGCTCCAGCGTCGCAAACGAGTCGGCGTGCAGATGGTCGGCGGTGGTCTCGACCAGCACCTGCACCACGGCCTCGCCGTCAGGCTCTCTGCCCGGCCGAAACCAGAGCGCCACGGCGTCGAAATCCCCCAGCCGCCAGACGGTCTGATCGGCGAACGCTGCGCCGCCGAACGCCGCGATGAACGCTGGAAAATGGCGCCGGTATTGCGCCTCTTCGGGATAGAGCCAGCGCTCGACAGGGTCATCCTGGAACGCCGATACCAACGTGCGGATCGCCCGCTCCTGCTCAGCCGGCCCGACCACCGCGAACTCCGGTTCCGCCATCGAGCGACTCTACCGTGCAGGGGGACGGGGGCGGCAGGGATCGAACCTGCGACCTTGAGCTTAGAAGGCTCCTGCTCTATCCACTGAGCTACGCCCCCCGATTTCGCTCAACCGTACCAGTCTTCCGACATCGGGCGGCACGTCCGTTTTTGGGGGTTTTGGATGCGAGAGGAGCGTCCGCGAAGCCGGAAGGTCGATCCAGGAGTGATCAGGCCGGAAGCCGGTCGCCCAGATAACAGCGCGCCCAGGTCGGGCGTCCTCGAACGTCAGGGTGCGCGTCGTCGTTGCCCCGCGCGGAGGGGAGTTCGACGCCGTCACCTAGCCCCAAGAATGCTTGATCGCCTCTGGAGCGGCCGGGCTATCTCCGTGGGCGGAATCGAACGGCGTCAAACATCCGACACGGCCCACGACACGAACACCGCCCACGGCACCATCGTCCCCGCTATCACCAAGGACACCTTGCTACGAGCAGCCAACCAGCCAATCTCGTACCCCAACACCGCTGTCAACCCAGCCGCCAGCGCCAGCAAGGTCACGTAGTAGACGATGTTCACGCCCCTCACCTGCGATCCATCCTTCGTGTCGCCGACGACGTCGGTCACGAGTCCATCGCGACGATCATCTCACACCGCGCGACAGGCACAGCGTCCTCATCATACCCACGTGGGTTGAGCACGGAGAAGCCACTCTGCTAGCGTGAACGCATGCGCAATAGTCAATACCACGGCGGATTTGACCATCCTGTGCGCGCGTTTGTGATCGGAGTCACGTTGCTGGTCCTGCTGTTCGGTGGCTTCGCCGTCGGCATCGAGGCCGGAACGCACCCCCGCACCCTCGCCGCCAGCACCATCAAGGTGTCCGGTACGGTGGGGACACGGGTGGTCACGCAGAAGGTGCACAGCCGCGTGATCACCGTTCAGGGCGAGGTCGTCAAGCTGCCGGGCACCACCACCACCAAGGTCGTGAGGGTGATCGTAGTCAGGGATCATCAGGGTCGCGTCCACTACTACCTGCAGCCTGCCTCCACCTCGAGCAGCGGAGAGCCACTGGCGGCGTCCACGGTAGTGCTGACCGGGTCCCCGATCACGATCACCGGGCCGCCCACCACCGTGACCCAGACCGAGACCGCTCCCGGAACGACCGTCACCGTCACCGTCACCGAAACCGCTCCACCGACGACGACGGCAACGTCGAACGCCACCACCACGACGCCGTGAATCCGGCGGTCGGCGCTGCAGGATGGCGGTGCTCCCAAAGAGTTCGTGCATGTGCATCGACGTCGGCGTGCCGGCGCTCAGCAATCGATCAACCTGCAGGTCAGCCAGGCTGCGGGCATCACCCGCACCGACCAGCGACGCCCGCGGACCGGCACAGTGCACCTGGCCCATCGCGCGAGCATGCACCGGCAGGGCAAACCGCAGCTACCAGCACAGCGGCCACCGCCATCGCGGCCAATCGCCGCTGACGCTTGCCGACCACGGCCACCCACTCAGGGCGACCTCGTGTGGAGCCGTCGGTTGCGCCCCCGACACCAAACCCTACCGACCGTGCGTGATCGCGGCCGGGTCGGGCCTTCCGGCCGGCGTGACCGGCACGAAGTCGAAGCCGTCCGGGGTGTTCAGGTAGCCGTGTGCCGTGCCGGCCGCCCCCAGGTGGCCGTACTGCCAGACGATCCGCTTGGTGCGCGGGTTGATGATCACGACGCGCTGGTTGTAGTCGTCGTTGACCGCGATCATGCCGTTGGGCAGCATCGCCGCCAGGCTGGGATGGTCGAGCCTGCCCGAGCCGGAGCTGGGGCGGTACTGCCACCGCACGCGGCCGGTGCGGCGGTCGAGGATCACGAGGCCGCCGGGGCTGGCGTAGTCGGCCACCAGGATGTTGCCCTTCAGGGTCAGCTGCGGGTCTGACGGGTAGCTGACCGGGGCGCGGTAGACCCGCACCAGCTTGCCCGACAGGGTGAACTCGTCCAGGTAGGAGCCGTTGATCTCGCTGACCAGGATGTGGCCGTCCGGCAGCGGCGTGTCGCCGTTGACGGCGCCCAGATAGCGGGGCGGGTCGTGCACGCAATGGCCGGCCCGGCCGATCGAGCGGACGATGCGATGCCCGCGAATCTCGAGCACGCGGCAGTTGTACGCATCGGCCACGATCACCATCCCATTGCTGAGCTTGTAGGCGTCGTCGGGCGTGTTCAGGTAGCCGGGCGCCGAACCTTTCACGCCCGCGTGCCCGTAGCTCCAGATCAGCCTGCCGCGGGGATAGCTGATCATGACGATCTGGTGGTTCTCCTCCTGGTTGGAGATAATCGCCCGGCCGCCCGGCGCGAAGAAGGTGTCGTCGTCGAAGAACAGCTTGTGCTGGCCGCGGCGGCTCGGGTAGTGCCACAACAGCGTGTGCTGGGGGTTCACGAGCAGAACCCGGTTGTTTCCGCGGTCGGCGATCAGCAGGTCGCCCGGCAGCGGCCCCGAGAACATCGAAGGCCTGGAGGCGGCCGGTTTCGTCTGCGGTTTGGACGCAGGCGGGCTGCCCATGCTGATCTGCAGCACCGTGCGGGTCGGGGCGGCGCCCGACGTGCCGCCGATCACCACGATCCGGCCCGGCAGGCTGGCCACGCCGGCGTCCGACAGCGGCGTCGGCAGGGTGGCCGCTCGGCGCACCTTGCCGTCAGCCGTGACCGCCAGCACCGAGTCGACGGCCGCGCCGTTTCGCCCGATGCCACCGACCACGTACATGACGCCGCCGAGCGTGCCGGCCGAGGCGTGCATCAGCCCCTGCGGCAGCGTGCCGATCCGCGTGACCCGGCCGGTGGACGGCGCGAACCGGTAGACCGCCCGGCTGGGGCCGGATACGGCGCGGCCGCCGGCGATGATCACGTTCCCCGACAACGCTGCAACAGCGGCGTAGCGCAGCCCCTGGGGCAACCGCCCGGCGCTGCGCACGTGGCTGCCGTCGACGGCATAGATGTGATCCGACCACTGCGTGCCGGTGTAGCCGCCGACCACGTAGGTGGTGCCGGACACGGTCGCCACCGCCAGGTCGGAGAGCGGCGTGGGCAGCGACCCGACCAGGTGGGTGGAGCGGCTGGCGGGGTTGAAGGTGGCGATGCCGGACGCGCTCGCGAACTGGCCGCCGCCCAGGACATAGAGCCGCCCGGACGGCGAGGCAGCGGCCGCCGCGTCGTGGATCGCCACGGGCAGTCGTCCGGCGGTGTGCACCGACGATCCCTGCAACACCGAGATGGTGGCGGTCGACGTCCCGGAGGCATCGAGCCCGCCGAACGCGTAGGCGCGGCTGCCCGCGGTGGTCACGGCGGCGTCCTGCACGGGAGCGACGAGACGGGTCAGCCGGGTGACTCGAAGCACCTGCTTGGCCGCCGGCGTGGCCGGCCCGCCGCCGGAGCCGCTGGTGCCGGCGGCGCTGCTCTGCGACGTGCCCGCACCGGAGTCGGCCGCCTCGTCGGCATCGCTCGTGCGCAGCGAGTACACCGCAAGCAGCGCGCCGCAGACCACGACCACCAGTCCCACCAGTGGCAGCAGCCGCCGCCGCCGCCGTCGCCGCGCCCGCCGTTCGAGCACCCCGCGGTTGCGCGATCGATGACCCATCGGGCCGGAGGGTAGCTACGGCGCCGGAGGCACGCGGCGACTTGATCCGCTCCCCTGAGGGCCATGGGGACGCCGACAACTCGACTCCCCTCGAACCTCTGTGAGCGGGCGGACACCGTCCTCCCACTCGACGGGCATACACTCAAACCGGACTGGGCGCTGCCCATCGCACCCATGCATCGGGCACCTGTCCGGAGGCTAGGCCCGTCGACCGTGAGTGGAGCACACCGCCGACGGGCCTTCCTGCGCCGGGCTACCGGAAGCTGAACGTGAGCCGGTGCACCGAGCCGTCGGTCAGCTGCACCAGGAGCTGGCGGCAGCTGCCGTCGAAGGCCTTGCTCGTCCGCCACAGCAGCATCGAGTCGCCGCCGCCGTGGTTGCCGGGAACGCTCCAGTCGGCCGCCGTCACGGACGGATCGCCGGCCGCCACCACCGAGCGACCGCCACATGCGACCGGGGCGACGCCGACGCTTGCGATCACGTTCGCGCGTCCGGCTCCGCCCACCCCGAACCCGACCGGGATGGTGCGTCCCGCCTGAACGGCGTTCGGGCTGTCGCCCGCGAGCGGCGGATGCCAGCCCAGCCAGGGGAACCGCACGCCGTAGCTGACCGTGACGGTGGCGTGGTTTCCGACCGCGTCGCCGGCGGTGACCGTGAAGCTGTGCGCGCCCGGCGTGGTGGTGTCGAGCGCGGCACCATCCGCAACCGTGCCGGTGCAGCCGGCGACACCGGACCCGCCGTCGCTGCAGGTGAAGGACGCCTTGCGTGCCTCACCGAGCAGCACCACGCTTCCGTCCAGCGGAGTCGCGATCGTGATCAGCGGCGCGCGCCGGTCGACCCGGATGCCGCCGATCGGCCCGGCCGTGGCGCAGTTGCCGGCGCGGTCGCATACCTGTACGGAGCCGGTGGCGGCGTCGGCCGTCTCGCTCCCCACCGGCACCGACGTGGCCAGCGCGAACGCCGCCTGGCCGGCGTTTGCGAGACCGCTGCCGGCATCCGATGCGGTGCACGAAAGCGCGACGTTGTCCGCATGCCAGCTACCGTCGTCGGCGGCGCACGTCACCACCGGCGCCGCCCGGTCGGCCGGCGGATCGAACGGTGATGCGAGGCGCACCACGTCCCAGCCGGTGCCGAAGCCGATGGCGGTGTCACCGGGGGCCAGGTCGAGTGCGGTGGTGGCGAAGGCCACGAACCGCGCGTCCGCCGAGATCGCGGCGGCCTGGCTGATCTGGATGGGCGATGCGGACGCCGACACCAGACGGGTCAGACCGGCCACGCGGTCGCGCACGAACACGTCCTCGTCTCCGCCCGTGTCGGCCGGGTCGAGGTTGGTGGCCGAGGACTCGAAGGCCACGTAGCGGCCGTCGGCCGAGATCGCCGCGGCGCTCGAGTTGCCGTTGGCACCGACTCCGGCGCTGTTCACGCTGACGCGCTCGGTGGTGGCGGCGGCCAGGTCGCGCACGTAGACGTCGTTTCCGCCGGTGTCGCCGGCAACCAGCGGCGCCGCCGTGTCGAAGGCGACCACCTGGCCGTTGGCCGACAGCCCGCCCGGCTGAAGCGATGAGGCCGTGGCGGCCTGGCCGCCGCCTGCGGTGACGCTCGCGCGCACCGTCGACCCGGTCACGCGGTCGTGCACGAACACGTCGGCGGCGAGGTTCGTGTCGCCCGCCACCAGGTTCGGCGCCGTGCTGGCGAAGGCGACGTAGCGCCCGTCGGCCGAGATCGAGGATGCGTCGCTGGCCCCGGCCGCCGCCTGGCTGCCGTCGCCGGCCACGCTCACGCGCTCGACCGCGCCGCCGGCACGCGTCCACACGAACACGTCACGGCAGTGGTTGGTGTCGCCGGGGACGAGGTTGGACGCGGCCGACGAGAAGCTGATCGCTCCTCCGTCGGCGCTGATTCCGGATGCGGCCCCGCCGCTTTGGTCGTTGCCCTGGACGCCGCCGGCCGACACGCTGACGCGGGTCGTCTGTCCGGTGGCGAGGTCGCGCTCGAACACATCGGCGACGCCGTTGGTGTCGCCGGCCACCAGGTTTGCGGCCAGCGAGGTGAACACGACGAAGCGCCCGTCGGCGCTGATGCGGGCGTTGGACGAGGCGCCGTTTGCCTGTCCGCCGGCGCCGAGCGACGCGCGGGTGGTGGTGCCGGTCGACGAGGTTTCGCACGAACACGTCACGAACGCCGTTCGTGTCGCCGGCCACCAGGTTGGGTGAGCCCGAGACGAAGGCGGCCAGGGTGCCGTCGGCCGAGATGGAGATCCCATCCTGGGGCGTGGTCTCGTTGGCGGACACGCCGCCGGTGGTGACCGTGACCAGCGCGGGCGGCGCCGCCGCGAGCGCGCTGCCGGCGCTCGCCGCCACCAGTGCCACGGCAAGACCGCACGTAAGCCGACTCGACGCAGTACGCAAGCAGAAACCTCCTACGAGTCCTACACGTCTCGGGCAAGTAACCCCGTGGGCGCCACGCGGAAGCCTGCGCGCCCCATCCCGCTCAGCATGGGTGGGGGAGGCCGATCGGGGAACCCCCGAGCGGGGGTGTTCGCCTCACCCGCCCAGAGGGCTACTGGGTGAGCTCGACCGTGAAGGCGGTGTTGGAGGTGGGGTCGTACGGCCCGGGCGTGCCCATGCTGGCCGAGCTGTCGAGGTTCACGAACACGCCGTTCACCTGCTTGCCGTCGCTGTTTGAGCAGTAGCTCGGGTTCGCCGGGTCGCCGCAGCTGGTGATCACGAACCAGGCGAAGCCGACCACCGTCATCGGGCTGCTGGTGCCGTTGGGCCACACGCTCTGGCCGGACGGGTTTGTCAGCACCGGTATCACGACCAGCTGCGGGCTGTCCGGCTGCAGCAGTGTGTTGGTGCCGTCGGCGTTGAACTGGACGATCTGGTTGACGGTCTGCCAGTTGGTGATGCGGATGTTCAGTCCCTGCGACGTCGGGCCGGCGTTGTTGCCGGGCTTGGTGCTGAGCGTCTCGCCGACTGAGACCGGGCATACCGGCGTGGTTCCGGCGATCTCGTCGGAGTAGACGCTCGCGCCGTTGGGCACGGGACAGTTGGTGCTCTGCACGTAGGGCAGGCTGAGCGCGCCGTTGTTGGCGTTGTCGGTGTCCTTGGTGTAGATCGCGTAGGGCTGGTCGGGCACGTAGCTGGCCTTGAGCACGCCCCAGGGCATCACGTTGATGCCGTTGACCGTCGTAAACGACTCGATCGTGGCGCGGGCGGCGCCCTTCACGGTGACCGAGTGGACGCCGAACAGGCTGGTGAACCAGGTCGCGACGCTGCGCGACGCGTTGACCGTGACCGAGTCGTTGGCGGTGAGGTTGGTGGTGGACGTCACGCCGACGCTGTCGCCGGCGACGCCGTTCTTCGCGTACTGGGACTGGGCGGTGCTGCCGGCCGAAGCCTGCCCGGCCGGGATCTGACTGGCCCCGGCCAGCGCCGAGGCGTCAGCGGCGCTCTGCACCTGGTTCTTGTTCAGCGCCCAGAAGCCGTAGTCGATCGCAAACCCGGCCACCCCCAGCAGGCCCACCATCATCACGGTGATCAGGACCAGCGTCTGACCCGCCTCTCGGCTGGGTTTTGCGTGGTCAATACGAGGATGGGTGAATCGCGGCAAGGGAACCCCTCGAGTTACATCGGCATCTCGTGCTGCAAACTTGACATCATTTGGTCGCCACGGTCGCCGTGGCACCGCTGTGACGGCGATGTTGCTTGCGAAATCCCCCGTTTCCGCACGGCGCGGTCACGTCCCGTTCACGCACCCGGCAGCGACCTGCAACGCACCCCGAAGCGGGCTCTGAGCCCGGTTCGGGTGCGATCTGCGCAACCGTGCGAATTCCCTGTCACCGCAGCCGTGACACGCGTCACGGCGCGGTCACGAACCCGTGGCGGGGGCGGGAGCGGTGTTTGACTCCAATCTGGGCGCGGGCGGCGGTGCGGCCGGTGACCGCGCCGTGACAGACGTCACAGAGGTGTCAGCGGCGTCGACGAGGTGTCGCCGGTGTCAGCGGCGGTCGGTCATCGCGGCCGTGCCTGCTGGTAGCGCGGCACGCCGTCGTCGGGGATCGGCTCCCATGGCGCCGCGTAGGCCACGTACTGCCGCCACTCCATCTGCAGCCCGGGATCCTCGTCCAGCGCGCCCAGCCGCACGCTCATCAGCTCGTGCCGCTCCGGGTGCCGGCTGAAGAGGGCCGACCCGCAGCCCGAGCAGAACAGCTTCTCGAAGCCGCCGTCGCCGGGCGCGTACGCCTTCACCAGCTCCTGTCCGGACGTCACCCGCAGCGCACCGGGTGGGATCCGCGCCTGTGGCGACGCGGCCGTGCCGGTGCGCCGCTGGCAGCGCGTGCAGTGGCAGTAGCCGGCGTCGAACAGCGGCTCGGTGATCTCGAACCGCACCGACCCGCACAGACAGCCTCCTGTGACCGGCGTTTCTGACATCGCTCGCATACGGTACCGGAGCGGCGATCCGGGGTACCCATACCCAGACATGCGCAATCGCATCCGCATGATCGCGGTGATCCTGGCCTGCGCCGGCGCCGCCGCGTGCGGCGGCGGCAGCGCCGGCACCGCCTCCCAGCCCGCCCGCGGGCCGGCGATCCCGCGAACCGTCGCCAACGATCTCGCCGCCCGTGCGGACAGCGTCGCCGTCAGCCTCGATGCACGGCGCGGCTGCGCCGCGCTCGATCAGGCCAGGCAGCTGAGCACGGCCGTCGACGCGGCGATCGCCGACGGCCGGGTGCCGCAGCGCTGCAGCCGCAGCTGCAGGCGACGGCCACGCGGCTGGTCGCCGGCATCCGCTGCACCCCGCCGCCGCCGCCACCGGCCAAGCCGAAGCCGCCGAAACACGACCACCATCATCACGGTGGCAAACACCATGGCCCCGGCCAGAACGACCAGGGGGGCGGGCATTGAGCGCCGTTGACACCGACCTGGGCCGCTACCGGCTGGACCGCGCGCTGGGAAGCGGCGGCATGGCGATCGTCTACCTGGCCCACGACCGTGAGCTGGAGCGGGTCGTCGCCGTCAAGCGGCTCGCCGACAACCTGTCCCACGATCGCTCGTTCCGGGATCGCTTCCTGCGCGAGGCGCAGCTGGCGGCGCCGCTCAGCCATCCCAACGTGGTGCGGGTCTACGACTTCGGCCACGATCCCGACGGCCGGCCGTTCATCGTCATGGAGTACCTCGAGGGTGGGTCGCTGGCCGAGGCGCTCGCCCGCGAGGGCGCGCTCAGCCCGGCCCGCGTGGTCGCCGTCGCTCGCGACTGCTGCGCCGGCCTCGCCTACGCGCACGCCGCCGGCCTCGTACACCGTGACCTGAAGCCCCAGAACCTGCTGCTCGACCTCGACGGCCGCGTCAAGATCGCCGACTTCGGCATCGCCCGCACGCTCGACGACGGCACCTCGCTCACGCTGACCGGCAGCGTGCTCGGCACGGCCGGCTACCTGGCGCCCGAGCAGGCCGGCGGCGCGCAGGTGACGGCGGCTGCCGACATCTACGGCCTCGGCGTCACCCTGCACCAGCTGGCGACCGGCACCATGCCGGGGGCGGACGCGCCGCAGCCGCTGACAGGCCCGCTTCGCAGCGCCGTCGCCGGCTGCCTCGACGCCGACCCCGCCCGTCGCCCCTCCGCCGAGGCGCTGTCCGCGATGCTGGACGAGCCCGCCACCCTCATCGCGCCGCCACGCGTCGCGCCGCGCCCGGTGACGCCCGCCCGCGGCATGCGCAACGGGCGGCTCGCCGCCGCGCTGCTGGCGGTGCTGATCGTCGCCGTGATCGTGATCCTGGCCGCCACCAGCGGCGGGTCGGGCTCACCGACCCCTGCCGCGCACCACCACCACGCCCCTCAGCGCGCGGCGGCCGCGATCCCGCAGGGCGCCACCCCCGCCGCCCAGGCCCGCCTGCTCGCGCGCTGGCTGCGCCAGCACGCCGGCTGACCGGGTCATCGAGCGCCGTCTATCATCCGGGCGGATGATGCGGAACGACCGCTCCCAGCCCCCCGAGTCGCAGCCCGACCCGGATCAGCGCCCCGAGAAGGGCGAGGACGAGCTCGACCAGGCCCTCGAGGAGACCTTCCCGGCCTCCGACCCCGTCTCCGCCGAGGTGCCCGGCCGGTAGCCGGCCACGCCGCGCGCGCCCAGCAGCCGCGCGCGTCTCGCCCGTGCCGCAGGCAGCGGCCGCGGCGCCACCCTGTCGCGCCCGATCGTGCCGGCCGCGTGCGCACAGCCCATCAGCGCCCATGCCGCCCCGCTGACGGAGCTCTGCGTCATCAGGTTGGAGTCGCCGCTGGCCAGGATGTAGGCGACCGCGGCCGCGAACCCGGCCACCGCCGCCGCCCGCAGCGGCACCGAGCCGCTGCGCCGCGCCCAGCGCATCGCGAACGCGCATCCCACCGCCGCCGAGAGCAGCAGCCAGACGAACGCCAGGAAGCCGAACACGCCGGTCTCCACCAGCGCCCGCACGTAGTCGGAGTGGACGTGCGCCGACGTGTCGGTCGCCTGCACGATCGAGCCCAGCCCCAGCCCGGTCAGCGGCTTCTGCTCGGCCTTCGGCAGGTTCTGACGCCACAGCTCGACGCGCGTGTGGAACGAGTCACCGGTGCCGTACTGCACCTCCTGCTGCTGGTTCACCGACTGCACCCGCGAGCTCACCCCGGGCAGCGTCACGAACGCGATCGCGATCGCGATCGGCACCAGCACCAGCAGCACCCGGTAGCGCGCGATCCCCAGCACCAGCGCCCCCAGCACCACCATCACCCAGCCGGTGCGCGTGTACGACAGCACCAGCGCCATCCCGCTGATCGCGCCCACGGCCAGCGCCAGCCACCGCCAGGGGCCGCGCGCAGCGAACACCAGCGCCAGCGCCGCCACCGTCACCACCGCCAGGTAGATGCCGTAGGGATCCGGCTGCAGGAACGTGCCGTTGGCGCGGTTGAGGTCGCCGATGGCCTGGGTCGAGTCGGTCGTCCACTGCCCGATGCCGACCGCCGCAGGCACCACCGCCGAGGCCACGATCGCCGCCAGCAGCCGCGCCACCGCGGCCGGGCTGTTGACCGCCAGATAGGCCAGCGCGTAGGTGACCAGCACCGCGCACAGGCGCATCCACTCGGTCACGGCCGGGCCGGTCGCGGCCGCCACGAGCACTCCGATCATCGCGATCGCGGCGAAGGTCAGGTAGGGGAGGATCGACGGCGCCCGCCGCAGCAGCCGCCAGCGCTCGATCATGTAGGGCGCGCCCACCGCGATCACGAGCACGGCGAACACCGAGGCCGGGTTCAGGGCGACCCCGTGGTAGGACGCCAGCGTGCGGTCGGCGAACAGGTCGAGGCTGGGCCGCACCAGCACCAGCACGAGCACGCCCGCCTCCAGCCGCCACGCGAACACCAGCGGCACGGCCACCACCAGTCCCGCCGCGAGCAGCAGCTCGGAGCGGCCGCTGGCAATCCCGATCCCGTAGCCGGCGACGGCCAGCGCCAGCACGGTCGCCCACACCAGCGGCCCGCCCCGAAGCGGTCGCCGCACGATCGGCTGCGGCTGAGCGACTCCGAGCACGGCTCAGCCCGTGGGCTGCTCGACCGGCCGGGCGGCGGTGGTGGCGCGGCTCAGCAGCGAGGGTCCCGCCGCCTTGCGGCCGCGGTCGAGGCACACGCGCACGCGTCCGCTGACGACCGCGTCTTCGAGCAGCTCGAGCATCGACTCCAGGTCGCTCCAGGTGCTGCGGCTGCGGCGCAACGAGAGCACCGTCACCGTCGCAACGGCCGTCGACACCAGCCCGGAGGGGTGTTCCAGCAGCGCCGGCGCGTCGACCACCACCACCTCGCCCTCGCGCGAGCCCGCGAGCGCGTCGCGCAGCCGCGGCAGCGATGACAGCACCGCCGTGCCCGCGTCGACCTGATTCCAGCCGGCGTCGCCGGAGCGGGCGATACCGCTCTCCGACAGCCACGTGGTCGGCCGTCCCGACTGGGCGAACGACTCAGCCAGCGTGCGTGACAGCCCGCCGCCGTGGTCGCCCCTGGGTGTGACCACCGCGATCACCCCGCCCTTGGCGTCGACGCCGCCCACCTCGGCCAGCGCTCGCAGCGCCTCCACCGAGTCGGGCTTCGAGGGATCGACCGCGAGCGCGCGCACGCCGGCCGCGCGCAGGTCGCCGGTGCTGCGGATGCGCGGGTCGGCCTGGCCGATCCCGAGCGCGATCGCGATGCCGAGGATGATCCCGGCCAGGATCCCGCCGGCCAGGAGCGCCGCGCCGGGCAGCGTCTTCGCGGCGGAGGTGGACGTGGCGCCGTTGGGGTGGATGCCCTGGTTGAGGTTGCTCGCGGCCGTCTGCAGCCGTGCCACCGCGGTCGCGGCGCCGCCGTGTGCCTGCAGCGTGCTCGCGGCCTGCAGCAGCTGCTTCTTCTCGCTGCTGATGCGCTGTTGGACGAGCGCCTTCACATACGCGTCGAGGCGGGCGGCGGCGACGGCCTCGGACGAGTTGTCCGAATAGCTGAGCTGGATGTCGGTGCCGTCCAGCGCCGCGAAGCCGAGGTTGTCGAGGTACTGGCGGGCGGTGGTGCCGTTCTTCAGCGCGGCCGCCGCCGCGGCCGCCACCTGCGGGTCGACGAACTCGTTCTTGGTCAGATCCTGCGCAGCGTGCACGGCCGTGAACGGCTGCGGCTGGCCCTGGAACTGGTAGGTCACGGTCGTGTCCTGAACGTGGACGCGGGCGGTCGCCTTTGCGTCGGAGATGTGGCGGCCAGACAGCGTCATCGCCGCGACCGCCACCAGCGCCGCGCACAGCGGCAACAGCCACCAGCGGCGCACGACATGCGCAGCGGCCCTGCCCAGGGTCAATTCCGGTCTCACCTGACTCCTCCCAACGTTGCCCGCTCCATGGTACGGGCGATCCTGGCCCGCGTACATTGAGCCCGCGTGAAGGGGTAGGCTGGTGGTCGTGGCTGGATTGATGGAGCGGTTGTCGCGGGGCGTGGTGCTGGGCGCCGAGGGGTATCTGTTCGAGTTGGAGCGACGTGGCTACCTGAAGAGCGGTCCGTATGTGCCCGAGGTGGTGTTGGATCGGCCGGAGGCGGTGGCGGAGCTGCATCGCGAGTTCCTGCATGCGGGCGCTGAGGTGATGGTCGCGTTCACCTACTACGGCCACGAGGAGAAGCTGCGCATGATCGGCCGTGAGGGCGACCTTGAGGCGCTCAACCGCCAGGCCGTGCGGCTTGCTGTCGAAGCCGCCCGCGACGGCGACGCGCTGGTGGCCGGCAACATCTGCAACACCTGGGCGTATGACCCGGCCGAGCCGGCCGCATCCGGTGAGCGAGTGCGGCGCATGTACCACGACCAGGTGGCCTGGGCGGTGGAGGAGGGCGCCGACTTCATCATCGCCGAGACGAACGACTACTTGGGTGAGGCTCTGATCGGCGTCGAGGTGATCAAGTCGTTTGACGTGGCGGCGGTGGTGACGTTCGCCTCCTCCGAGCAGACCACGATCGATGGCGCCTCCTTCGAGGACGCCTGCGCGCGGCTGGAACAGGCCGGCGCGGACGTGGTCGGCCTGAACTGCTCGAGCGGTCCCCGCACGATGCTGCCGCTGCTGCAGCGCGTCAGGGACGCCGTCTCTTGCCCGGTAGCGGGCCAGCCGGTGCCTTACCACACCACCGCCGAGCAGCCCACCTTCCAATCGCTTCGCGACGCCGAAGGTCGCCGCGTGTTTCCGCTGGCGCTTGATCCCTTCGTCTGCACTCGTTTTGAGATGGCGGAGTTCGCCACCGCCGCGCGCGACCTGGGCGTCGGCTACATCGGCATCTGCTGTGGCGGCGCCCCCCACCACGTGCGGGCCATGGCCGAGGCGCTGGGCCGCACCGTGCCCGCCAGCCGGTACTCACCCGATCTGTCGCTTCACCCGATCCTGGGCGACGGCGCCGCCGACGTGGCCGAGCGCTACGACAACTGGCGCGACACGGATCGGTAACCCTCCGGGCGTCGGAGCCCTCAGGGTGCCAGCTGGCGCAGCGTCCAGCCGTCGCCGTTGCGCCGGAACTGGCGGCGCCGGTGCAATCGGTAGTCGCCGTGCTCCCAGAACTCGATCGCGTGGGGCATCAGCAGATAGCCGCCCCAGTGCGGCGGCCGCTCCACTGCGCGCGCTCCCCAGCGCCGCTGCTCCTGGGCATACGCGTCGAGCAGCGCCTCGCGCGACTCCAGCTCCCGGCTCTGCCGGCTGGCCCACGCGCCCAGCTGGCTCTCGCGTGGCCGCGACGCGAAGTACGCGTCGCTGGCCTCGTCGTCCAGCGGCCGCACCGGGCCCTCGGCCCGCAGCTGCAGCCCCGGCGGCTCCCAGTAAAACGCGATCGCCGCCCACGGGTTCGCGGCCAGCTCGTCACCCTTGCGGCTTTCGCGGTTCGTGTAGAACCGGAAACCCTCCTGGTCGAGCCCGCGCATCAGCACCATCCGCACCGACGGGTGGCCCTGCTCGTTGGCCGTCGCCAGCGCCATCGCCTCGGGCTGCGGGGCGCCGGCGCGCGCGGCCGCGTCCAGCCAACTCTGTGCCAGCGCGATCGGGTCGGGGACGGTCACGCCACAGATTGTCCCTCAGGTCACGGTCAGCTTGGCATTCATGCCCAGCGCGCGGTGTCCGGGGATGCCGCAGAACACCGAGTAGACGCCCGGCTTCAGGTTGACCGTGATGGTGGCCGTGCCGCCGCTGCGGATGCGGCCGCTGAAGCCGTACTGCGATCCGTGCTTGCGGATCTTGATGTTGTGGTCGTCCTGCCCGAAGTTGTGGATCGAGAACGTGATCGTGCCGTGGTGCACCTTCAGCCGGCTCAGCGTCACGCTCCACTCACGCTCGGACACGCCGACGGCGCTGCCGCCAGCGGCACCGCTCCAGGCGGGCGAGACGAGCACGAACAGGCACAGCGCAGCGGCCAGTGTCACGAGACCCCTCATCGCCCCTCATATCGGCGGGGCCACCGGCGCCCACCATCCCCCGATTGACCGATTCGCCCGTATGCTCCCCCCGGTGTCGGGAAGAACCGGTCCATGACCCTGCTCCTGCGTGTCGTCTTGGTGGTCGTCGTCTCGGCGATCGTGCTTGCGGTCGCCTACGTGGTCGTCACCGACCCGGGATCCGGTACCGACGTGACCGCCCACGGCCACCGATCGCCGGTGCAGGCCGTCGTCGGGCCCGCTGTGAAGCTGGGCCGCGGGCACGCCGTGATGGCGTCGGGGCCGGCCGGCCTGTGGGTGGCGCGGCAGCCCCCGAGCGGCTCCCCGGGCCAAGTGGAGCGGATCGACACGAGCACCGGCACGCCGGAGCACGCCTATCGGATCGACATCCTGCCGCAGGGCATCGCCGCCGGACAGGGCGTGATCTGGGTGCTGGGCACAAAGCACACCGACGGCCCGGCCACGCTGCTTCGGATCGATCCCTCCAGCGGCCGCGTGCAGCACCGCCTGCAGCTGGCCGAACGGTCGTCGTGCGCCACCCACAAGTTCGCGAGCTGCGACCCGGTCGCGACCGCCGACGGTGTCTGGGTGCCGCTGCTCGACGGAATCGTGCACGTCAACCGATCGGGCACGATGGCCGACCAGACGGTGCCGGTGGCCGGCCACGTCTGGGATCTCACCGGCGGCCTCGGCCAGCTGTGGGCGCTGGCAGAGACCGCGATCTACCGGATCACCGAGAGCACGGGCGTCAGCCAGCGGATCGGCCTCAAGAAGAAGGTGGGCGTGGGCGTGCAATCGAATCACGTCACCACCGACGGCCACTCTGTGTGGGTTTCGAGCTACCCGCGCACAACCACCACGAACCCCGGCCGCCTGACCCGGATCAACCCCTCCCAGCCGCCGCAGGTGACGGTGTCGCGGATCTACCCGGGCGCGGGCGCGCTGGCGCTGGTCGACCGCGGCCTGTGGGTGGCCCGGTTCGACGGCCAGGGCGAGCTCGACCGGCTGAACGCGGCCGCCGGCACGCTCACCGGGCCGTTCCTGGTGATGCCGGACGACCCGACCGTGCTGGTCGAGGTGCGCGACGACCTGTGGGTGCTCAGCTACCGATCCACCGGCAACGTGCGCACGCTCACGAAGGTGACGCTGACGCCTGCGGCAAAGTAGATTCCAAGCGTGCGCATCGCCATCATCGCCCCGGCCTGGTTTGCGGTGCCGCCCACCCGGTACGGCGGCATCGAGTGGGTGGTCTCGATTCTGGCCGACGGGCTGGTCGACCACGGGCACGAGGTGACGCTGTTCGCGGCCGGCGACTCGCAGACCAAGGCGCGGCTGGTGACCAGCTACGACGATCCGCCCAGCATGCGCATCGGGCTGTCGATGCCCGATCTGCACCACGCGCTCACCTGCTTCGCCAACGCCGACCAGTTCGACCTGATCAACGACCACTCCGGCCCGCTGGCGGCCGCGCTCGGCGGCGGCAGCGGGGCTCCGGTCTGCCACACGGTGCACGGACCGCTGACCGGCGAGCCGGGCGACGTCTACTCGCTGATCGACCGGGTCAGCCCGTCGGTCGGCCTGATCTCGATCTCCGACCACCAGCGCACGCCGCTGCCCGACGTCAACTGGCTGGCCACCTGCCACAACGCGATCGCGATGGACGCCTACCCGTTCCACGAGGCGAAAGACGGCTATCTGCTGTTCCTGGGCCGGATGTCGCCCGACAAGGGGGCGCACAACGCCGTGCGCGTGGCGGCCGAGACGGGGCTGCCGATGATCCTGGCCGGCAAGATGCACGACCTGGCCGAGCGGGAGCACTTCCAGGCCAACGTGGAGCCGTTTCTGTCGGACGACATCCGTTACGTGGGCGAGGTCAGCCACGACGAGAAGGTGCGGCTGCTGCAGCGGGCGCGGGCGACGGTGTTCCCGATCCAGTGGCCGGAGCCGTTCGGCCTGGTGATGGTGGAGTCGATGGCGTGTGGCACGCCGGTGGTGGCGACCCGGTTCGGGGCCGTGACGGAGGTGATCGAGCAGGGGCGCAGCGGCGTGATCGTGGACGAGTTCGCGGGGCTGGCGGCCGGGGTGGAGCAGGCGCTGTCGCTGGATCCGGCCGAGTGCCGGGCAAGCGCGGTGGAGCGGTTTTCGCCGCGGCGGATGATCGAGGATTACGAGGCGGCCTACCTCCAACTTCTGGCCGAACGGATGTAGAGTGGACAGCGAACCCATGCGCCGGCTCCTGATCATATTTCTGTGTTTCTTCGGCCTCGGTGTGCTGCTGATCCTGTTGCTGCGCGCGGCCCGCGGGCCGGCGCCGTACGCGGACGAGCCGGAGCGGGAGCCGTATTGGGAGCCTGAGCCGGTCGTCGATGCGGAGCCTGGCCGGAGCGGCCGAGCCGGAGCCGGCCGCCCAGGCCGAGCCCGAGCCGGATCAGGAGACCGAGCAGATGCCGGCCGTCGACCTGCCGGACGACGACGTGGTCGCGCCGGCGGCGCAGGGCGACGACGGCAAGGGCCGGATGGCCGAGGTGGCGGAGCTGCGAGCCGAGATCGTGGAGCGGGTCGAGCGGCGGCCGCTGTTCGTGATGGCGGAGGAGCGAAACGTGCCGTACTTCCGGCTCTTCTTCATGACCAAGCCGGAGCTGCTGGATGCGATCCTGGAGGTCGAGCACGTGCCGCCGCACGACGTGATGCCCTCGCAGGAGGCGCTCGAGCGGGTGCGGGAGATCGCGGCCGAGGCGTACCGCAGGCACGAGCAGATCGCGGCAGAGGAAGCGGCGCAGGGCGAGGGTCGGGCGACCGCGTGACCTCTTGCCCTCGCCCTGGGCGGGGGCGCCGCGGCGTGCACAGCGCCGCAACGTCGTCCGCGACTTGAAGGTCTGGTTTCGGCCGGACCTGCCGAACACGAGGACGCCATCGAGTCAGGTCGCTACCCCATCGCGAGCCAGGTGCGTCCATACACCCCAGGCGTTGACCCGCACCGCATCGGCCGTTATGCTCTGGTGGGTCCTATCATCTGATTGTCTGACAATCCTGTGACTCGACAGCCCTCCGCGCCCATCCAGCCTGAGCCGATCGATCGCCGGCGCACGTCGGATGTGGTGGCAGGCCGGCTGCTCGAGATGGTCACCAGCCAGACGCTGGTAGCCGGCGATCCGTTTCCGGTCGAGCGCGAGATCGCCACGGCCTACTCGGTCGGGCGCTCGACGGTGCGCGAGGCCTTACGGATTCTCGAGTCGCAGGGCGTCATCACCGCCACCATCGGCGGCTCGTTCACCGTGTCCGAGGCGGCGCAACCACTGCATCGCTCGCTGCGCCTGGTGATGGCGCTGGACGCCGAGCCAAGCATGGCCGACCTGTTCGAACTGCGGCGAATCGTGGACTGCGCGGCCGCCGAGTTGGCCGCGCACCGGCGTCAACCCCGAGACCTCGAGCAGATGCAGGCCGCCCTCGACGCCATGACCGCGGCGCTCGAGCACGACGATGCCCAACGCTTCATCGACTCCGACCTGCGCTTCCACATCGCCATGGCCGACGCGACCGGCAACGGCCTGGTCAGCCACACCCTGGATGCCATCCGCGACGTGCTCCGCGACGCGCTGCTCGAGATCTTCAGGATCCCCGAGAGCGCCAAGCGCGCCATCCACGAGCACCGTGCCATCCTGGCTGCGATCCGGGCCGGTGACGGCACCGAGGCGCGCATGGCCGCCCGCATCCACCTCGACCGCGTGGAGGCCGACGTCCATGGCCATGAGTGACGAGGCCGCGATCGTCCCGGTCGACCCGGCCGGATTCGACCCGTGGCTGCAGCGATACCGCGAGATGGTCACGATCCGCATGTTCGAGGAACGGGTGAACGAGCTTTACCGAAGCGGCAAGATGCCCGGCCTGGCTCACCTGTACATCGGCGAGGAGGCGGTCGCGGTCGGCGTCTGCTCGGGCCTGAAGCAGGATGACCTGATCACCTCGACCCACCGCGGCCACGGCCACTGCCTGGCCAAGGGGGCTGACATCGGCCGGATGTTCGCCGAGTTGCTGGGGAAGGAGGCGGGCTACTGCCGCGGGAAGGGCGGCTCGATGCACATTGCCGATCACGCCAACGGCAACCTGGGAGCCAATGCCATCGTGGGTGGTTCCACCGGGATCGCGACCGGTGCCGCCTTCTCGGCCAAGCACCGCGGCAGCGGCCAGGTGGCGACCTGCTTCTTCGGCGACGGCGCCCTCGGCCAGGGGCTGCTCTATGAGGTCATGAACATGGCGTCGCTGTGGACTCTGCCCGTGATCTACGTCTGCGAGAACAACCTCTACAACGAGTACACCCACTACCTCGAGGCGACCGCCGGCGAGGTGCTGGCACGCCCCCGTGCCTTCGGCATCGAGGCCGTCGAGGTGGACGGCCAGGATGTGCGCGCGGTACGCGAGGCCACCGACCGACTGGTGCAGCGGGCGCGCGGGGGAGACGGCCCGGGCTTCCTGCTCTGCAACACCTACCGCTACCACGGCCACCACGTAGGCGACATCGATCGCGGCTACTACCGCTCGGCCGAGGAGGAGCACGAGTGGCGCGGGCAGCGCGACCCGATCACGCTGCTGGGAGGCTGGCTGAGCGAGCAGGGAATCGCCGGCGAGGCCGAGCTGCAGCGGCACAACGATGACGTGCGGCGGCTGGTCGACAACGGGCTCGCATTTGCGCTCGATGCGCCCTTCCCTGACGTCAGCGAGGTCGACCAGCATGTCTTCGCCTGAGACCGCCGCGACCCGCGAGATCACCTTCGGCAAGGCGATCAACGAGGCGCTGGCCGAGGAGCTCCGACGCGACCAGCGTGTGTTCGTGATCGGCGAGGACGTGGCCGAGGCGGGAACGCCGTTCAAGGTGCTGTCCGGCCTGGTCGACGAGTTCGGCACCGATCGAGTGATCGACTCGCCGATCTCGGAGGCCGGCATCACCGGCCTGTGTGTGGGCGCTGCCATGACCGGCATGCGGCCGGTCGTCGACATCATGTTCGGCGACTTCCTGACGCTGGTGATGGACCAGCTCGTCAACCAGGCCGCCAAGGCGCACTACATGTCGGGGGGCAGCCTGAGCGTGCCCCTCGTGCTGCGGACCACGCTGGGTGCGACCCGCCGCTCGGCCGCCCAGCACAGTCAGAGCCTCCAGGCGTGGGTCAGCCACATCCCCGGGCTGAAGGTCGTGATCCCCTCCACTCCGGCCGACGCCAAGGGCCTGCTGAAGACCGCGATCCGCGACGACAATCCGGTCGTCTTCATCGAGGACAAGCTGCACTACCCGCTGGTGGGCGAGGTGCCGGAGGGTGAGTACACGATCCCGTTCGGCGTTGCCAGCATCAAGCACCCGGGCGAGGACGTCACGATCGTGGCCACGAGCTCGATGGTGCAGGCCTCGCTGGCGGCCGCCGAGCTGTTGGCGGAGCGCGGCGTCTCAGCCGAGGTGATCGACCCGCGCACCACCAGCCCGCTCGACCACGAGACGATCATCCGCTCGGTCCAGAAGACCGGCCGAAGCGTGGTCGTCGACGAGGGCCACCGCAGCTACGGCGTCACCGCCGAGATCGCCGCAATGATCGCCGAGGAGGCCTTCTACCACCTCGATGCGCCGGTCCGGCGACTGGGCGCGCGCGACGTGCCGATCCCGTTCTCGCCGCCGCTGGAGGATGTGACCGTGCCCACACCCGAGGCCATCGCAGCGACCGTTCGCGATCTGGTCGCCCACAGCCCCGCAACGGCGGCGGGATCGGGAGCGTAGGCGATGCCCGCCGATGTGATCATGCCGGCCCTGGGCATGGCCCAGGACTCGGGCATCGTGCTGCGCTGGCTGCGGTCGGAAGGCGACCAGGTCTCCGCCGGCGAGGCGCTGCTCGAGGTCGAGACCGACAAGGCAACCGTGGAGCTGGAGTCGCCGATCGACGGCACCCTCTCGGGCGTACGGGCAGGCGAGGGCGACCAGGTGCCGGTCGGCGAGGTGATCGCGGTGGTGCTGGCGGTCGGCGAGCAGCCGGCCGAGCCCACCCAGCCACGGCAGCCCGCTCCCGATTCGGTGGCCACGCCGGTGCCGCACGACGCACCCATCGCCGCCTCGCCGCCGCGTCGCTCACGCCTGGCCTCGCCGAAAGCGCGGCGGATCGCGGCTGAGCATGCGATCGACCTCGACCGGATCCAGGGCTCCGGCCCGGGCGGCGCGATCGTCGCCGCCGATGTCGTGGCTACGCAGCCGTCCGCCCCCGCGGCCTCGGTCAGCGGCGCCTGGCGGATCATGGCCGAGCGGACGACCGCCAGCTGGCAGCAGGTGCCCCACTTCTTCCTGCACCGCCAGCTGGACGCCTCCGGGCTCGAGCGCTGGCGCGCAGCCGCAACCGCGTCGCCCGACGCTCCACGCGTCAGCCACACCGACCTGCTGGTGCGCCTGGTCGCCGAGGCACTTCGCCGCCATCCCCAGGTCAACGCCACCTATCAGAACGGCGCGCCCCGGCTGGAGCCGCGCATCAACGTGGGCATCGCGGTGGCCACCGACCAGGCGCTGGTGGTGCCGGTCCTGCACGACGCGGCCGATAGGACGCTCGAGCAGGTCGTCCGCCGCCGGCAGCAGCTCGTCGCCGCGGCTCGCGAAGGACGGCTGCGGCCGGCCGACATCGAGGGCGGCACCTTCACCATCTCGAACCTCGGGATGTACGGCGTCGACTCGTTTGACGCCATCGTGAACGCGCCACAGGCGGCGATCCTGGCGGTCGGCCGGATCGCCGACCGCGTGGTCGCGCTCGACGGCGTGGCCGTTGTGCGCCCGACGATGCAGATCTCGCTCAGCTTCGACCACCGGGTGGTGGACGGAGCGCGCGGCGCGGAGTTCCTGGGGACTCTGGCCGAGCTGATCGAGGAGCCGCTGGGCCTGCTTCGCTGAGGGCGGCTCAGCCGGCGGTGGCGGCGACGCGCCCGCCCAGGTAGAGCTCGGCCATCTTGGGGTCGGCCAGCAACTGGGCGCCCGGCGCCTCCAGCACGACCGTCCCCGAGTCCATTACCGCTCCCGCGTGTGAGATGCCAAGGCCGGCCCGCGCGTTCTGCTCCACCAGCAGAATCGTGTAGGACCGCTCGCGGTTGAGCTGGATGATCGTCTCGAACACGGCGCCGCGGGCCTTCGGGTCGAGCCCGGTGGAGGGCTCGTCCAGCAGGATCAGCCGCGGGTCCAGCATCAGCGTGCGGGCAAGCTCGACGATCTTCTGCTGGCCGCCGGAGAGCGAGCCTGCCCGCTCACCGGCGCGCTCGCGCACCGACGGGAACTGCTCGGCCACCGCGTCTGCGCGGCGACGCACCTCGGCCCGGTCGCGGATGGTGTACGCGCCCATCAACAGGTTCTCCCACACGGTCATGCTCGGGAACAGGCTGCGCTCCTGCGGCACGTGCACAACACCCCGGCGAAGGATCGCCGACGGCGACGACCCACCTATCTCGACTCCGTCCAGGGTGATCGACCCGGCGCGCGGACGCAGCAGGCCGCTGACCGTCCGCAGCACGGTCGACTTGCCGGCGCCGTTGGGGCCGACCACGCAGGTGATCATCTCCGGCTCGAGCGCCAGGTCGACGCCGCGCAGGATATCCGCAGCTCCGTATCCAGCCCAGACACCCGACAGCCTCAGCACCGGCTCACGTTCCCAGATAGGCGTCGAGGACGGTCGGGTCGCTCTGCACAGCGGCGGGCGCTCCCTCGGCGATCTTCGCGCCGTGGTCGAGCACGACCACCGGGTCGCAGAGCCGCATCACCACATGCATGTCGTGCTCGACGAGCAGGAAGGTCAGCCCCTGCGCGTTCAGCTCGCGGATGTGGCGCTCCATGATCTCGATCATGACGGGGTTGACCCCCGATGTGGGCTCGTCGAGCAGGACGATGCGCGGTCGGCCCATCAGTACGGTCGCGAACTCGAGCAGCTTGCGCTGGCCGAACGAGAGCGTGCCGGCGGGCGCATCGGCAAGTCGGGTGAGGCCGAAGTCGTCCAGCACCTCCAGCGCGCGGCTGCGGTCAGACGGCCGCACTCGCGAGCGAAGCAGCGAGCTCCACGGCTGAACGATGGCGGCGGCCATGTTCTCGATCACGGTCAAGTTCGAGAAGACGCGGGCCTGCTGGAAGGTGCGGCACAGCCCCATCCGGTACAGCGAGGCCGGATGCGGACGCCTGATCGAGCGGCCGCCAAATGCGATCGAGCCGCTGTCGGCGGGCAGGTAGCCGGTGACCAGGTTGAACAGGGTGGTCTTGCCCGAGCCATTGGGGCCGATCAGCGCGGTGATGGTGCCCTCCGCCACCGAGATCGAGCAGGAGTCGAGCGCCGCGATGCCGCCGAAGCGCTTGGTCAGGCCCTCGCCCTCGAGCAGCGCCGTCACGTCGACACCCCGCTTGTGCTTGGCTTCGACTCGCCGTTTCCGGCCGGCCGGCCGAACGGGTTGTGGCTCACGGCCAGGTCGCGCAACGACGGGATGATGCCGCGCGGCATCAGCAGCATGATCACCAGGAACACCGCCGAGTAGCCGACCAGGTAGAGCTGGCTGGCGCCCTGGCTGTAGGCCAGATACTGCTGGGCCGGCACCAGGATCAGCGCGCCCAGCATCGGCCCCCAGATGGTGCCGCGGCCGCCGAGGAAGGCCATCAGCACGGCGCCGATCGTGACCAGCGGGTCGACCGCGAACTGGGGGTAGATGAAGCCCTCGTAGTAGGCCCAGATCGCGCCCGGCATCGCGAACAACCCGGCGCTGACGCAGAAGGCGATCACCTTGGCGGAGGTGACCCGGATGCCGAGGCCGTGCGCGCGGTCCTCGTCGTCGCGGATCGCGAACAGCATCAGCCCCAGCCTTCCGGTGGAGACGATCCAGCAGGTCAGCACGGAGCCCAGGAACACCGCCAGCATCCCGTAGTAGAACGGTCGCTCGTAGGTCGCAACCGGAAACGGTGGGATCGCCATCGACATGCCCTGCGCGCCGTTTGTGAGCGAGCGCAGGTTGAACGCGAGCAGCTGCACGATGAACAGCAGCGAGATGGTCACGATCGCGAACGTGGCGCCGCGCACGCGCAGGAAGACGATCGCGACCGGTATCGCGGCCACCGCCACCCCCAGCCCGATCAGCGGCACCACGGCGAACGGCCGGTAGCCGCCGCCGATGCCGATGTGGGTGAACACGAT
Source organism: uncultured Actinomycetes bacterium (assembly GCA_963737445.1). Classification (GTDB taxonomy): domain Bacteria; phylum Actinomycetota; class Thermoleophilia; order Gaiellales; family JAICJC01; genus JAICYJ01. The sequence goes on from CAVTSO010000021.1 coordinate 32,299, forward strand.
CGCCTCGGCGTAGGCGCCGACGCCGAAGAAGGCAGCGTGGCCGAGCGACAGGTATCCCGAGAACCCGCCCAGCAGGTTCCAGGATGTTGCCAAAGCAGCATACATGACGGTGAAGATGGCGATGGTCATCAGGTATGGCGCGGTGACCAGCAGCGGGAAGGCGAGGCCGGCCGCCGTTACGGCCCCGCCTCGGGCCAGGCCGGCAGCGGTAACGCGTCTCACAGCTTGCCCCGCTCGGCCGTTCCCAGCAGACCCTGAGGGCGAATCAACAGCACCAGCACCAGGATCACGAAGAACCAGAGCGAGGCCCAGGTCGGCGACATCTCCACGGCCAGGATCGCCTCGCTCATGCCCATGAACAGCGCAGCGATGACCGCCCCGCCCAGGCTGCCCATCCCGCCCAGCACGATGATCGTGAGCAGCCGCGAGATCAGGTCGTAGTGGCTGCCGGCGTTGAACGGCGTGATCATGCCGAACACGGCGCCGGCCGCGGTGGCCGTCGCGACGCTGATGCCGAAGCCGTACGCCGCCACCCGGTTGGACTCGACGCCGAGCAGGCTCGCTGCCGTCGGGTTCTGGACGGTGGCGCGGATCGCACGGCCGAACCGCGTGTGCTGGAGCATCAGGTACAGCAGCGCCAGGATCAGGCCGGATGCGGCGAACGCCGCCAGCCGCACCACCGACACGTCGTACCCGAACAGGGTCAGCGAGTCGTTCACGTACGACGGGCGGGTCGCGCGGAGAGTGGTCTGGTAGAAGATCCCCAGGATGCCCTCGATGCCGAGGGCGATCGCCCACGTGACCAGCAACGACAGCTCCTCCCGCTCGTCGCTTCGCAACGGCCGCAAGAACACCAGCTGCACCGCCACGCCCACCACGAACGCGGCCGGCGCCATGATCACGATCGAGACGAACGGGTCGATCTGCAGCTGCGTGAACAGGGTGTAGCTGACGTAGGCGCCGGCCACGATCATCGCCCCCTGGGCGACGTTGATCACGCGCATCACGCCGAAGGCAAGCGTCAGCCCGCTTGCCATCAGCGCGTACACCCCGCCGGTGAGGAGGCCCAGGATCGCGGCCTGCACGATCAGGTGCATGGGCCGCCCCACCGGTCGGTGTGTACGCTGGCCATCAGCTGGACACTAGGCGAGCCGGTCAACCGCCCCACGGCGGCTTGGGGCTCTGCGGCGCCGCCAGCGCCGTGGCCTGCGGCCACACCGGCACCAGCTTGCCGCTCTGCCACTGGGTCATCAGCTGGCTTCCGGTGGGCGCGCCGTACTGGTCCCAGCTGAGGTCGCCCTCGACCGTCGGCCACACGCCGGAGTGCAGCGTGTTGATGATGGTCTGGTTGTCGACCTTGCCGGTCTTCTTGGCCTCCGCCTCCAGCACCTGGCCGACCGCGTAGGCCTCGGCCGAGCCGTTGTCGATCGTGTCGGCGGTGCCGCCGTACTTGGCGAGGTACTCCGAGACGAACTGCGCGTTGCCGGTAGTCTTCAGCTCCGGGAACCAGTCGGTGCAGCTGAGGATGCCCTCGGTGTTGTTCGCGCCCACCTTGCCCGGGAACTCGGCCGCCGAGTTGGCGCCGTTGGACAGGAACAAGAACTCCGGGTTGTAGTGCTGCTGCACCAGGCCGTTGACGATCCCGTAGGCGTCGACCGACTGCGTGCCGCCGAAGATCAGGTCAGGCTTGGCCGCGACCATCTTGGCGACGATCGGCGTCATGTCGGCCGTCTCGGCCGGGTAGACCTGCGAGTAGACGGTCTTGACGCCGAGCGCCTCGAGCTTCGCCCGCGCCCGGTCGACGATCGGCGCGGCAAACGGATCGTCCAGGGTCGGGTAGGCCGCGGTCTTCGGCCGCTGGCTGGCCGGCAGCGTGGACAGGTAGTCGACGAACGGGTCACCGCAGTTGACCACCGGCGCCGGCTGCACGAAGAACACGTTGTGCAGTTTCTGCTGGAACACCAGCGGACCGCCGCCGGCCGGCTCCAGGAACGAATACCCGTAGCGGCTGGCGACGCGCGCGGACGGTGCCGTCAGCAGCGTCGAGAACGGGCCGAACACGAGGTCGACCTTGTCCTTGGTGATCAGCGTCTGGTAGTTGGTGACGGCCTGGTTCGGGTCGCTGGCATCGTCGACGATCTTCAGCTTGACCTGGCGACCGAGCACGCCGCCCCGCTTGTTGACCGAGTCGGCCCACAGCTGATAGCCGAGCATCGCTGCGTGTCCCGGATCCGAGAAGTCCCCGGACTGCGACAGCGAGATGCCGATCACCAGCGGCTTGCCACTGCCGCTTGAGCTGCTGCTGCTTGACCCGCCTCCACACGCCGCGGCGATCACCGCCATCACGACGACCGTGACCGTGACGCTGAACCTGTTGCGTCGGGTGTTCACGACGACTCCTCTCCTTGCAATCGGTTGCACGTTGCTGGGCATCAGGCGGTCACCGCGCCGGGGCTGCGGTCGGCCAGCCCGTCGTCGACGGGGGCGCTGTCGGGGGCGAGCTCGAGATCTGCGCCGGCGGCCTCGAGCTCGATCAGCGCCGCGAAGTCGACGTCGGTGTAGCCGGCGTCGATCAGCTCCTGCACCAGTCCCCGCACGACCCGCATCGTGCGCAGCGGCACGTCCAGCTCGTCAGCAGCCGCGATGCCCAGGTCGAAGTCCTTGCGCAGCAGCTCGGGGGTGAACGTGGGCGCGTAGTTCTGGTTGACGTACGCGGGGGTCTTGTAGCGGCTGAAGGTCGAGCCCATCACGCTCTGGTTGATGAAGGCCAGGCAGTCGCGCCGGGCCACTCCGCCCTTCTCGGCCAGCACCGCGATCTCGGCCAGCGACTGGGCGACGACCCCCAGCAGCAGGTTGTGGCAGATCTTCACGAGGCGGGCGCCATCGCCCTCGCCGACGTAGGTGACGCCGCTTCCGAACAGCTCCAGGTACGGGAGCACGGTGTCGTAGGCGTCCCGTGGCCCGGAGGCCACCACGGTCAGTTTGCCGGCTGCGACCACCTTTGGGTTCCCGCTGACCGGCGCCGCCACCAGCGCCGTGCCATGGCGCTGCGCCTCTGCACGCACCTCGGCGGAGGCCTCGGAGGAGATGGTCGAAGAGTCCACGATCACGTTCGGCGCCACGTCCCCGCGTGACAGTACGCCGGACGCGCCGGTGACCACCTGCTTGAAGTCGTCGGAGCCGGCCACGATCGTGAACACGATGTCGCGGTCTGCCAGCTCGGCGGGCGAGTCGACGATGGTCGCGCCCATCGCCGCGAGCGGTTCCGCCTTCGAGCGGGTGCGATTCCAGATCGCGAGATCGCAGCCGCCGGCGAGCAGGCGCTCGGCGATCTGGTAGCCCATCCGCCCGGCACCGATCCATCCGATGGTGTGTTGGCGACCGTTTGGCGTCGTCATTCTACGTGGTTCCTCCCGATCGGACGGCACTCGATTGCAGCCACTATAGAGAGTGGGGAGGACCACGTCAATCGGCGTCGGATTTGGCTCCCAGAGCGGATTTGTGCTTTACTCGTGGATGACCGCCTCGATTACCGCTGATGCACCAGAAACCCCTCACAATGCGCGACGTTGCAAAAGCCGCGGGCGTCCACCCCGGAACGGTGTCGCGTACGCTCAACCCTCTGACACGCCCGCTGGTGAACGAGCGCACCGCCGCGGCGGTCGACCGGGCGGCCCGAAGGCTCGGCTATTCGCCGAACCCGATCGCGCGCACGCTGAAGACGCGCAAGTCCTTCACGATCGGCGTGCTCATCCCCGACCTCACAAACCCCCTGTTTCCGCCGCTGATTCGGGGCATGGAAGGGGTATGGGACGGGGCCGGCTACACCACGCTGGTGGCGTCGACGGACGGGGATCCCGACCGCGAGCGGCAGCGGGTCGAGATGCTGGTGGCCCGCCAGGTTGACGGCTTCGTGATCGCGACCGCCGCGCGCCACGATCAGGTCGTGACCGAGATGATGGCGGCCGGTCGGCCGGTGGTGCTGGTCAATCGCACGATCCAGGGAAACGGCGCCTTCGCCGTGGTGCCGGACGACCGCAAGGGCTCGACGCTGGCGGTCGAGCACCTGGTCGCGCTCGGCCATCGCCGGATCGCCCACCTGGCGGGTCCGCGGCGACTCTCGACCGGACAGCTGCGCTGGCGTGGCTTCCTGGAGGCGATGGACGAGCACGGGCTCGAGGTGAACTCGAGCATGGTGGCGACGGCCGAGGCCTACACCGAGTCCGAGGGGGTGACGTCGGCACGCCGGCTGCTGGAGGTCGAGCAGCGACCGACCGCGATCGTGGCCGGCAACGACCTGCTGGCCCTGGGCGCCTACACGGCGCTGGCCGAGCTGGGGCTGCGCTGCCCCGAGGACGTGTCGGTGATCGGCTTCAACGACATGCCGTTCGCCGACCGGTTCGCGCCGCCGTTGACCACCGTGCGGATACCGCACGCGCTGATCGGTGCGCGGGCGGCGGAGCTCCTGCTGGAGCGGATCGAGGACCCCACTGCCACCCCGCAGACGCTGCTGTTCGAGCCCACGCTGGTGGTGCGTGCCTCGACGGCGCCGCCAAGCGCCTAGTTCACCGAATCCCCGGCCTGGCTGTTGAGCTGCGACTGGGACTCGCGGATGCCGGGCAGCGGCCCGTCCACCGTGTGGTAGTGGTAGCGCCCGGCCACCATCAGGTTCTCGGCCGGGAACCGCGTGATCACCTCGCATCCGGTGGCGGTCACCACCAGCTGCTCCTCGATGCGGGCCGCAGACCAGCCGTCCGACGCCGGCCAGAACGTCTCCAGCGCGAACACCATGCCCTCCTCGATCGGCTCGGGGTGATCGAGCGACACGAGTCGGCTGATGATCGGCTTCTCCCAGATCGAGAGGCCGACTCCGTGCCCGAACTGGAGTGCGAACGCCGCCTCCTCGCTGGCGAACCCGAACTCCTGCGCGGTCGGCCATACCGAGGCGACCTCGGCGGTGGTGGCACCGGGCCGAACCACGGCGATGGCCCGGTCGAGCATGTCGCGGCAGCGCCGGTAGGCGTCGACCTGGGAGCGGCTGGCGCTGCCCACAGCGAACGTGCGGTAGTAGCAGGTGCGGTACCCCATGTGGCTGTGCAGGATGTCGAAGTAGGCGGGATCGCCGGGCCGCAGCACCCGGTCGCTGTAGACGTGCGGGTGGGGATTGGCGCGCTCGCCGGAGATCGCATTGACGCCCTCGACGTGCTCCGAGCCGAGGTCGTACAGCACCTTGCTGACGAGGCCGACGCACTCGTTCTCGCGCATGCCGGGGCGCATCTCGCGATACAGCTCCTCGTAGGCCGCGTCGACCATCATGCACGCGGTGTCGAGCAGCACGATCTCGTCCTGCGTCTTGATCACTCGCGCCCGCTGCATCAGCTGCTGGCCGTCGACGACCTCGATGCCGGCCTTCTGCAGCGCGAACATCACCGAGGGCTCCACCACGTCCACCCCCACCGGCTCGCCCGCCAGGCCGTGGCGCTCCAGCTCGCGGTGCACCTTGGCGGCGACGTCCTCGGCGCGGCCGCTCTCCGGCGACATCGCGCCGCGCATGGTCGAGATGCCGGCCGGCGTGCGATCCTCCAGCCACGGGCAGTACAGCTCGTGGTGGCGTGCGGCCGAGCCGAAGTCCCACACGATCGGCGGGTGGCCGCGACAAAGAAGAGTGAAGCGGGCCAGCTTGTCCATCGCCCACGTCCCGATGTGGGTGGCTGTGATGTAGCGGATGTTGCCCATGTCGAAGCAGAGCAGCGCGGCCATGTCCGACTGCTCCAGCAGCAGCGAGATGCGCTCCAACCGCTGGCGACGCAGCCGGTCGAGATCGACCCGCTGCTCCCAATCGACACCCATCAGCCCAAACGTCTTGCCGATGTCCCGCGCTCCTTACAAGAAAGCCCGTCCAGCCGTCTGCACACGATTGCAGTCGCCCTGCACGTTGTCAAGTGACTGGGGTAGTGAACGAAACGCTTGTGGTTCCGTCAGGACGCCCACTGGTGCACGCTGCCCTCGTGCACGGCCGCGTACACCCGATCCCGCAGCCGATTTGCCTGCGCCGCCGTGAGCGTCCGGGTCGGGTGTCGCAGCACCAGCCTCAGCAACACGTTCTTCTGGCCCGGCAGCAGACCGATCCGCTCGACCGCCGGCTGCGGCAGCCGCTCGCCCGGCGTCTCGGCCACCACCGCCACCTCCTCGACCGACTCCAGCGGGCCGGGCCGAGGCTGTCGCGCACGCGGTCGCCCAGCTCCTCGGCCGAGACGTCGGCCGCCACCGCGATCGACAGGTCGCGCCGCGTCGCCGGCATCGAGCTGACCTCCTGGTAGCGGTCGAGCGTCAGCATCTGCGCCGCCACGCGCGGGTCGTCGCTTCGCAGCAGCCGGATGTCGCCGATGCCCTTGCGCAGCATCAGCGCCCGGTCGAGGCCGAGGCCGAGCGCCAGCCCCGACCAGCGCTGCGGGTCGAGCCCGCCGGCGCGAAGCACGTGGCCGCCGGCGAGGCCGCACTCGAGCAGCTCGACCCACTGCTCGCCGACCAGCACCTCGACTTCGAGGCCGTTGTCGGTGTAGGGATGCTCGGCCGCGATCGTGCGGTGGCGGCTGCCGGGCAGCACCGCCGAGACGACCAGCTCGATCATCTGCTCGAGGTCGCAGCGGCCGAGCTGCGGCCCGCTGCGTACCCGCCACAGGTCGAGCTGGTGCGGCTCGCCGACGTGCAGCCGGTCGACCACGTCGCGGCGGTAGACCAGTCCCGGGCAGGCCACCAGCACGTCCGGGTCACGACCGGCCAGCCGCCGCAGCGCGGCCGGCACCATGGCCGAGGTGTGCGAGCGCAGCAGGTGCGTGTCGTCCACGTAGCGCGTGTAGCGGGCATCGCGGGTGGCGGCGTCCGGCGGGTAGCCGAGCAGCCCGTAGTTCTCGGCGACGGTCACCACCGGGCCGGCCCGGTGGACGACGACCGGGCAGCGCCAGCATGCGGTCAGCGCGTCGGTGATGGCGGCGGCCACCAGCTGCACGGCGTGGGGGCCGTCGGCCGGGTCGGACAGGTCGCGCAGCGCCAGCGCGGCGGCGAGCTGCTGGGGTGTGATGGTGCTCGGCATGGCTGTTCCTCTCGTTGCGGATGGACGGGTGGGGGAGCCCCGGCCGGCCCGGCGTGAGAGGTACGGCGTTGCCTACGGCTACGAGAGCCCGACGCGCGCCGACACCCCAGCCTGCGGCCGGGGCGAGGTAAACAGCGAGCTGCTGCGCGTCGACATCATGTGATCATTGTAACGGCATGCGCGTTTCTGCTCTGCGATGCGCGCTTGCGATCGTCAGCGCGAACGCGCCGATTCGGTCCCATGTGACCAAGTTCGCCCCGCCGGTCCACCAGTCCTTCACTTGACGGAACGCCGGGATCCACGGATCTTGGTGGCATGAAGACGCGCATCGGAGCGCTGATCGGCTTGGTCGCCGTGGTCGTGATCGTGATCCTGATCGGCGGCTACTGGTACGTGAAGGACCACACCCGCATCAGCCAGGCCTCGCTCCAGTCCAAGGTGGTTGCGAAGGAAGGCGGCACCAAGGCCACGTGCGTCAAGAAGGACTCGAACGCCGCGCACTGGCTGTGCGCCGTCACCGTCGCCAGTCAGCCCGAGACGTGCGTCAAGGCACACGTCCGGCCGTGGGGCTCGGTCGTCATCGTGAACGGCTTCCGTAAGTGCCTGGGCGATCCGGCACTGGCGCCACTGTTCCGGGATACGGCGAAGAAGAAGACGAAGCCGAAGCAGCAGTCCTCGGCGTGACGCTGTAGGCCTGCGCGAAGTAGTACAGCGCCATCCCGGCCAGGATGCCGCCCGCGATGTCGGTGGGCAGGTGCCAGCCGTTGATCAGCAGGCAGACCGCGACGGCCGCGCACCACAGGCCCAGCGCGGCCCGCAGCGCCGGGATCACCGCGGCCACCGCGCCGGTGATCAGGATCGCGCGCAGCATGTGGCCGCTCGGAAACGACGAGTCCAACGTCAGCCCGAAGCCGTGCCAGATGCCGCTGCGGTGCTGTCCCACCACCACTTTGCAGACGAGCTCGACCACCAGCGCCAGCGCCAGCGCCACCGGCCAGGCCGCCGCCGCCCGGACCCTGCGCCGCGCCAGCAGGCAGATGGCCGCGGCTGCGATCACGAGCGCCGTCACCATCGGCCCGGCCGGGCTGATCAGCACCTCCGTCCACGCGCGCATCCGCGGGTGGCCGTTGCCGCCCGCGAGCGGCTGCAGGTTTCGCTCCGCGAACGCGTTCACCCGGTCGAAGTCGGTGATGTCGACGAGCGCGGCCAGCGCCACGAACGCCGCGGAGTACCACAGCGCTCGCCGATTGAGAGCTGATCGCCGGGGCACAGATAAACGGTACACGAGCGGGGGATTGACGATTCGTACATGTAATGGGACTGTAAAGGTGGCTCCGTCGGGTAAACAGTCGGGAGGCAGAGAGGGCAGACCCCGCCGGGGACCGCTGCGCGTGCGCGCGATCCCGGTGGCTCTGCCTCCCGCTGTGGACCGGCGGGGCTGCCACCGCTGTGTTGGAACCGTGGCGGCGTCGCACAGGATGCGTCGGGTGGTTCTGCAGAGTCAGAGGGGCGCCGATCGAGTTGGGCGAGGGCGGCAGACGATGCCAACTTCGCCGCCCTCGCCTGCGCGCCACCCCCAGAACGGCAGGCGCCTGGCGCGCAGCCACGTTCATACCCTCGACCGGCGCTTGCTACTCGACTTCTGGCGCGACGTGCGGCCCGCCTAACCCACGCCGCGTCGGCCTTACGCCGAGCGAACCCGGTCGGTGACGACCAGATTCTGGATCTCAAACACCTGCGGCGGCTCGCCTGGCGGGGCGCCCAGCTCCTTGAGCGCGGGCATCAGCCGCTCCTGGAGGAAGCGGTCGACATGCGCCTGCGACTCCCAGATGTCGTAGACGTACCAGCCACCGTCGTCGATCGGGCCGGCGCTGTGCATAATCAGGCCGTCCGGGGCTTGATCGGGCGAGAACGAGCTTGACCGGATGCCGAACATCCGCTCGCCGACCTGCTCGTACAACTCCGCCGAACCCTCCGGCATCATCTGGAGAACTCCGATCGGCATCACGCCCCCCTTCATAGTGGATGCGGCGGATGCTACAACCGCCGGCTCTGCCTCGACAAGGTGGTTGCCGTTTCGTTTCTCGTGGTCTAGCAGGGGGAACCAACCGGGGTGGGTGGTTGGGGTGCCGGAGGGTCCAGCCTTCAAGCTTGCGGAGCAGTCGCTGACAAGGCGGTGGGTCGTGGTCACTGAGGCCCCATCGCGGACGACCAAGAATTGGCTGGTTGAGGTCAGACCCTTAGGCCCATCAACTCCTACGCCGCCGCCGTCAGCCGCCCATCCCGCATCCGCAGCAGCCGCGACGCCGCCGACGCGATCGCCGGGTCGTGCGTGATCAGCACCACGGTCAGCTGCTGCTCCGCCGAGAGCCGCTGCAGCAGCCCCAGGATGTCCAGCCCCGTGGCCGAGTCGAGGTTCCCGGTCGGCTCGTCGGCCAGCAGCACCTGCGGCCGGTTGGCCAGCGCCCGCGCGATCGCCACCCGCTGCTGCTCGCCGCCAGAGAGCTGCGAGGGCAGGTGCCCGGCCCGCGGCTGCAGACCGACCGCGTCCAGCAGCTCGGCCACCCGCTGCTCGCGGCCGGCCCGTCCCAGTCCGGCCGTGACCATCGCCGCCTCGATGTTCTGGCCGGCCGTCAGCGTCGGCACCAGGTTGAACTGCTGGAAGATGAACCCGATCGTGTCGCGCCGCAGCCGCGACAGCGCGCGGTCGGAGGCCCGTCCCAGGTCGACGCCGTCCAGCCACACGCTGCCGCCGCTGGGCCGGTCGAGCGCCCCCAGCAGCTGCAGCAGCGTGGTCTTGCCGGATCCGCTCTGTCCGATGATCACCGTGAACTCGCCGCGGTGGATGCGGAGCGTGACGTCGGCCAGCGCCGCCACGGCCGCCGCTCCCGATCCGTACACCCGGCTCACGCCCTCCAGCCGGTAGAGGTCGTTGCCGGCCGCGGCCTCGCGGTCGAGCCCGATCGGTTCGGTCTGTGCACTCATGATGCTCGTCTCCTCCAGTGGACGTGGTTACTCGACCGTTCGCAGTGCCACTGCTGGGCGCAGCCGAGCCGCGCGCAGCCCACCCACGGCTCCCGCCACCAGCCCCCCGGCCGTGGCCAGGACGACCGCCGCCAGCAGCAGCCGCGGATCGATGCTGGTGGTGATGTGCACCAGCTCGGAGCCGGTCGAACTCGGGTCGGCCGCACGGCCCAGGCCAAAGCCGCCGGGAGGCCCGGCGCCGGCCGCCGTGGCCGCCGGCTGCACCGACGCCTCCAGCGTCCAGCCGGCCGCGTTGATCGCGGCCGCCCCGGCGATGCCGACGGCCGCCCCGATCAGCCCACCCAGCAGCCCCTGCAGCAGCGATTCGCCCGAGATCTGGCGCACGACCGTCCACTGCGACCAGCCCAGCGCCTTCAGCGTGCCGATCTCGCGCACCCGCTTGGACACCGACGACAGCGTCAGCAGGCAGGCGATCAGCACCGCCGCCAGCAGGCCCAGCGCCTCCAGCGCCGTGCCCAGCCGCGAGGACAGGTTGCGGGCGTCGGTCAGCGAGCCGCCGACGCGCTTTGCCAGGTCGGCGGCCGTGGTCACCGACGCGCCCTTGAAGCCGGACTTGATGGCGGCCGCTACCGACGTCACGTCCCCGGAGCTCGCGGCGCGCACGTTCACGCCGTTGATTTCACCGGTATAGCCGGACAGCTCTTGCAGCGTGGCCAGCTGGACGTAGATGTCGGAGGGCGTCGCGCCCAGCGGCGCGGCTGAGATGCCGACCACGGTGAAGCTCTTGCCGAACAGCGTGATCGTGTCGCCGACCGCGATCGCGTTCGAGTTGGCGTAGCTGCGCGCCACGATCGCCTGGCGGGCGCCGTCGCTCGTGAAGTAGCCGCCCTTGACGATCTGGCCGGGCGTGACCGGCGCCAAGCTGGGCTGGGTCTGGTCGACCCCGGTGACGGTGCGGGAGCTGAACTTGATCTGCGAGTTGCCGAACCCGCCGAAGCTGGGCGGGGTGCCGCCGCCCTGGGGCGCAGCGCCGCTGCCGGTGCTGCCCTGGGAGCTGTTGATGCGCACCTTCGGCACGGTGCCGGTGATGTGGTTGACGCTCAGTGTCAGGTAGCCGGCGGCGGACGAGACCTTGTCGATCGCGGCCAGCCGGGCCGCGCGGCTCTGCGAGAACGCGACCTGCGTCGAGTTGGCCACGTCGCGGTCGATCTTGGAGCCGGGCTTGGCGCCGCCGAACCCGAACCCGGCGCCCGGCCGGCCCTGCTGCTGCAGGCGCTGCTGCTGGGCCTTTGACAGCCCGTTGAAGACCTGTCCGTTGGACGAGAGCTTGATCGGCCGCGTCACCGACATGTCGGTGCCGACGCCGGTCAGCGGCGCCAGCACCGACCGCTGCGCGGAGTCGAGGCCGGTGGAGAGGGCGTTGACCGTCACCACCAGGCCCACCCCGACGGCCAGGCCGAGGGCGGTGAGGATGGTGCGCCCGCGGCGGCGGCGGAGCTCGGCGAGCATGTATGCCAGATAGAACACGGGCACTCCTTGGGGTTCGATGGTGCACTCAGGGAACCAGGAGCGGCTGAGATACCGGTGGGATCGGGCTTGGAGTTGTCTGGGAGCGGGGCAGGGTCAGGCGACGGACAGCCGCCCGCACCGCCCGTACGCTGCCAGCGGCGTGGGCACGCTCCTTCATCGCGCACGATCGAGGCGGTTCGCGGCGCTGGTCGCAGTAATGCTGCTGGCGCTGGCCGTGCCGGCGGCCGCGTCCGCCGACACCTGGCCGACGTTCCACCACGACACCAGCCACTCCGGCCTGTCGTCCGAGACCGCCGTCAACACCACCACGGCCGCCTCGCTGGGGGTGGCGCACATCTCCGCGGACGAGGGACACCTGACGCTGTACAGGCGGGGCGTCCGCGAGTGCCACGCCTGGTTCGTGGAGCGGCTGGCAGGCTAGGTGCCGGCTATCCGGCGCGCAGCTCGCTGGCGGGCGCGTCGGCGGGCTGGTGCATCCAGGCGTCGACGGCCGCCTCCTCCCACAGCATGCGGCCGCGGAAGTAGCCGGCCGGGTCCGGGAAGCTGGGGTCGCTCATGCGGTCACTGACCTCGTCGCGGCGCACGCCCAGCCTGACGGCGATCAGGTCGCGGTCGAGCAGGCGGGCGGGCGGCGTCGGCACCGGGTGTGCGATCTCGGGCGAGCGGTCGCTGGCGCGACCATAGTCGTCCATCAGCCGGATCACGTCGTCCAGCTGGGGGGTGGAGGCCTCCAGGATCTGGCTCGGCTCGAGCGCCTCGACCGTGTGCACCTCGCCGGGGCGGGTGCGCCAGCAGTCGCCGGGGTGCACCAGGGTGGTGGCCAGCTCGTCGATGCCGGGCCCTTTGGACAGCTGTACGCGGCCCGACAAGAGGTAGCTGCTCTCGTCCTTGTGCTGGTGGTACTGCAGTGACAGCCGATGGCCCTGCTCGACGTGCAGCAGCTTCCCGGCGTACTGATCCGTGTGTGCCCACCAGATCTCGAAGCCCCACGGCTTCTCAACCCGTCGAATCTGGTTCATTCGCTCCCACCCCTCGGGGAATGAGGATCGCACCGCTGGGGGAATCTGTCAAGGAATTCGTGGCCGGATCGGGCATCGATTTCCAACTCTGGCCCGGGTAGGCCGGCTTTGCCCCTCCACCCAGCGTCCACTCCCGAACCTCCTTCACAAGAGGACTGTGAGGACGAAGTGTCGAGCACTCCACGCCGATCCATACTGGGCGGGAGTAGTGGGGAGACCGGCGCGACGATCACTACCAGGCACGACCCTCCTGCCGGGAGCGATCCTGCTCCCACAGGCGCCGGCGGTCGCTGCGACGAACGATGCCGATCACCTGGCGCAAACGCTTCGGACCAACGTGGGCTTACGAGTCCAAGACTCTGTGACCAGTCTGGGCGCCAGGTGAAGCACCTATGGTGGCCAGGGCCGCGCCGCCTCGCGCCACGAACGAGCATCCACCATTCGGGGTGTTAGCCAATGGTGTAGGTGACCTGGTCGAGCAGGCCGACGTACCAGTCGCCGCCGCTCTCGTGTGAGGCGAACCGGACGGGATCGGTGGTGGTGATCGAGCGGGTGGGCTGGGTGACGGATGGCTGGTGCCGTCCACGGTCTCGATGATCTGCATGCCTGTGCGCCGGCAGACCACGTTGTGCCAGTGCCCGTCGGATCACGAGCCTGCCTCGCACGGCGCTGGCGAGGCTCTGGGTCGAGGGGCAGGCACCCAAGCCGCGCCTGCCCGACCACGCTTCGGCCAATACGGCGGTCGGCGCTCGCCGACCACTGTATGTCTCACTCGCCCTGCGGCGCCTCCGAGTTGGGGGCCCGAGCAGCCCGCTCGGAGAGAACGGCGGCGATCCGCTCGCCCGCGATTGTGTAGGGCGAGATCACCTCGTCGGCGCCCGCCCGACGCAGCTTGCCCGCGGCCGACTCGCTCGACGCCCGCGCGACCACGTGCAGATCAGGCCGCAGTCCCTTGGCGGTCAGTACGACGTACACGTTGGTCGCGTCGTCGTCGACGCACGCCACCAGCGCGGCCGCATGCTGAATGCCCGCCTCGGCGAGCGTGTCGTCGTCGGCCCCATCCCCGTCCAGGAACAGCAGACCCTTCTCGACCGCCCGCTCAAGCGCCTCGGGATTCCCGTCGATGACGACGACCCTCTCGCCCGCCTCTCCCAGGCGCTGGGCAACCCTGCTGCCGACGCGCCCGAAGCCGCAGATGATGTGATGGCCACGGATACCCGCAATCGACCGATCCATACTCCTCCTCTGCCAAACGCCGGTGGCAACGCCGGTCACCACGAACTCGCCCAGGAGACTCACCCCATACAGGAACACGACGACCCCCGCCACGAGCACCGCGACCGTGAACAGCCGTCCCGCCGCGCTGGTCGGTGGCGCCACCTCCCCCGCTGTCGTGATCGTATTGACCACCCGATACAGGGCGTCGCCCACGCTCTCGTGCAGGATGACCGCGAAGCCGACGGTGCCAACGACGGTGAGCCCGGTGAGTGCCGCCGCCGCCGTCAGCAAAGGGCGGACGCCGGGCGCCGGGCGTGACACGGGCCGTGTCATGTAGGCGAGTCTAGGCCACGACGAGCACATCCCCGCGAAGAACACGAGCGAACCCGCACCCCCAGCCGATGGTGTGTCCTCTCGCGGGTGTAGCGCAGGGCCGGAGCCAAGACCTCATGAACAAGCGGCCTCCGGCTGGTATAGGGTGAGGTGATGTCCTATCGCACCATCTGTGTCTCACGCGACGCGGGCGCCGCCGGCGAGGAGATCGGTCATGCCGTGGCCGAGTCGCTCGGCTTTCGCTACGTCGATGAGGACATCGTGCGGGCCGCCGCCGACCGCACAGGCGTCGACCTCGAGACGGCGATAAGCGCGGAGCAGCGGCGAACGCTCGCCCACAAGCTGCTCGACCTGATCGCCCAGAACGGCGCCCGCGAGGCCTACGCGTTCGCTCCCGAGCTTCGCCACTCCGGGGCGCCGGACGACTCCGGTCAGCAGATTCCCGAGGTGATCCGCGAGGTGGTGCGCGAGACCGCCAATGCGGGAGACGCCGTGATCGTGGCACACGCCGCCTCGCACGTCCTGGCCGGGCGGCCGGACGTGCTGCGGATCCTGGTGACAGCGTCCCCTCAGGTGCGGGCCAAGCGGCTGGCCGGAATGCCCGGTGTGGACGACGGCGAGGCCGCCGTGCGCGAGGCCGAGAAGGCCCGCGCGGACTACCTGCAGCGGTTCCACGAGGTCAAGCGGGAGCTGCCGACGCACTACGACCTGGTCGTGAACACGGACATGCTCAGCGTCGGCGCCGCGGCGGCGGTGATCGCCGACGCCGCCACCCGCTGACCACGCCCGCCACCGCCCACCCGCATCTCAGCCACGCCAAACCGGGGCGGACGGATCCCGCGACTCCGTGAACCGCGCGACCACTGCTGTCCGGCTCCTTCTTGAGGGCGCGGTCAGCGGTTCCGGCGCTCGTGCGCAACCGACAGCCCGCCCGGCTCGGCGGAGTTCTGATCGGCCGCATCGTGACGCAGCATCGACGAATCCCCAATGGACGCATCTCTGGGACTCGTCAGAAGTCGAGCTGGTTCGTCGCTGGTAGGTTGCTGCGAAGCACCGGCCAGCGGTTCAGAAAGTGCGCACGGACCGAGGCGATTCCCCACCTTGCGGCCCCGCGAAGCAGGTTGCGTTCTCGGCTCGCGGTTCCCCGCGCCGGGCCGTGCGCAACTACTCGCCGCCGTAATCGAACATCTCGAGCGTCAGCTCTCGCACCCGCTCGACCGTCGCTGGCGACGGCGACCCCGTGCCCGGCGACACCCCCTCAGCATTGAGGATGGCATCGAACAGCTGGCCATTGGTCATGAATGCCCGCCGATAGCGCGGCACCCCTCGCTCTTCAGCCATCACATACAGCGGACGCCGATGCACCTTCTTGAGGGCATCGCGTCGCAGCTGTGCCAGCTCACCCAGCAGTGCCTCCGGATCGCCTTGCCCGGTCGCCCACTGTCCGGACGGTTGGTAGGACTCCGGTGCCACCTCTTCTTCGGTGAAGGCCGCCCTCTCCGAACCTGCTGAGGCTTCCGGGGTCGCCACCTGCTCCGGGCCCTCCGACGCAGCGCTGAGGACCGGCTCATCGGAGATGACCGGAGGCGGCGAGTCCGGCTCAGCCTCGGCCGACGCGCCCGCAGCGGGCTCCGCTTGGGCCCCTGGAGTACCGGGCTCGGCTTGCGATGCTGTGCCGGCGAGGTCGTCCGGTTCCGGCTGCCATACGCCGTCCCCCAGAGCGGGCATCCGCCTTACTAGCCAAGCCAACCAACCGAGGCAAACCAGACACGCCCCGATGATCACCAATCGTCGCATCCCGCCAACATCGTACACCGCATCACGCACCGGCCTGCAGTTGAACATGGCGTAGCGACGGCCCGAATCCGGTGGGCGACCGGGGATGCGCGACTCGCCGGTTCGCAGGGAGGCCGCGAGGGCGGACTCGAGATGCGGCTCGCGCAGCGACTCCGGCTGATGATCACGATGGTCGCGATCCGCTGCGTTCGCGTGCCTAGCCGAGTCGACCCCCAGATGAGGAGTCGAGTGATCGAGACGCATGCGCCGAGGAACAGGCAGGCAGTGGTGCCGGGCCGCTGGTTTTCGTCCTCGTCGCCCTAGGAGCGTGTACTACGGGGCGGACCTCGCCGACACGACGCGCGGCTCGCCAGTCCAAGACTCTACGAAGGCGACCCGGAGCCCCATGCTGGGCTCACGAGGCCAGGACTCTATGAACATGCGACCCCCAAGCCACATGCTGCGCTCACCGGGCCTCGATCTCTTAGGCAATCACAGCGTGAGCTTCCGGCCGCTTCCATGGAAGAAGGAGTCAAAGGCGCGGTGCTGGCACGGCACGTGGCTGGACCAGGCCGGCTCACGAGTCCTTATCCCCGGCTTCAGAGGCGGGAGTCCGCGGCCCGACAATGTGTGGTCAGGCCGAGTGCTTGGCTCTATCAGGCAAGGAACAGCGCTCGGGTGCCTCGGTGAGACCGGATCACCGGCGGAGTCCGGCCAAGATTGAGCGGGTCGTGGCCCAGCCGCATTTCGGGTGCCTCTCACCGACTGACGGCGTGTCCGCGACGACGAGTACCGCCGCGCTGAGCGGATCCGCGTAAAAATTGTGCGACGCGTCCTAGGCATCACCGTCTGCCTGAGGGGTTGGGCCTGCCGACTTGGATCCTCCGGAGTCTGTCTGCCCGCGCCGCGTCTCTCGGCTGGCGCAGAACAGCGGCAGGCTCAGCGTAACGCTAAGTATGAGGCGAGCACCCTGCGTTTGACCCTCTACTGGAGGCCGACGGGAACTCCTTTCTCCACGGTGCGACTAGGGCCTGCGCATGCTAATCACAGTGGTGGTCGACCCCCGCCTCGCCACCTCATCGAGCCGGAGTGAGTCAATGTCGCCTTGGAACGAGACTCGGTGCCAGATCTCAAGTGACAGGAGCGTCCAGATCCGAAGTTCCTCGTTCGAGACGCCCGCCACATGGCGGTCGACGAGTCGCTCGATCGCCGGCCTGGTTAGCTCAGCGGCGACAAAACTGTCATCACCGAGGAGCGCACGACGCACGATCGGCAGCATCGCGCCGCGAAACCATCTATCAAGCGGTACCTTGAAGCCGATCTTACGGCGACGGGCTACGTCGGGCGGTAGGTAGCGCATCGCCAGCTGCCGCAGTACCCACTTCTGCGACCCGCGTCGCAGCTTCAGTCGTGAATCGAGCCCTATCGCCCACGTCGCAAGGTCGGTATCGAGATACGGAGGCCGCATCTCCACCGATGCCGCCATAGTCATGCGGTCGCCGCGTTCGAGCAGGTTGTCCACGAGCCAACCGTCGATGTCAGACAGCAGCATCCGGGTCAAGGGGTCGGCGGCTACCGGCGTCGGCGTGTGGCGATCGTGCTCGAGGTCGGCACCTAGAAGCTGCATTCGCTCGGCGTGCGTGAACGGTGCGAACCACATCTCCATCCGATCTTGCTCACGCGCCGCGCCGAGCGCACGGAGGGCGACACGCGGGCGCGCGGCACCTGACCCAGCCGCTGCTCGATCGCCCCCAACACCGAGCGTCGGACCGGTAATGGAACCAGCCCCGCGTGACTCGTCAGCCCCGCGAAGCGATGCTTGGGTACCCGGCGAACAGCTCATCCGCGCCCTCGCCGCTTAGCACCACTTTGACGTCTTTCGCGGCGAGCTCCGCGAGCCGATAGACCGCGACGTCGGAGTCGTCGGAAATAGGAGCGTCCCGGTGCCACGTTAACAGCGGCCACAGCCGCGTGAAGTCCGCCGGATCGACGCCGACATGGTGGTGTAGTGTGCCGAATCGCCGGGCGACAGCGCTGGCGTGCCCGGATTCGTCGAACCGGGGGTCGCCGAATGAGGCGGAGAAGGTGTGGAGGTCACCGGCCGGCTGTAGGGCGCGCATAAGCGCGACGATCACGCCGCTGTCGATCCCACCGCTCAGATAGGCGCCAACCGGGACGTCCGCGACTAGATTACGGCCCACTGCCCGGAGCAGCAGTTCCTCCAGCCGGTGAACGGCCCGGAGGGTCTCTCAGGCTCCGCCCCCCTAGTCACCTCCCGCGGCGACCAGTATCTGTCCGGTGCACCGCAACCATCCTGCCCAATTCGAAGCATGCACCCCGGCGCCAGCTTGCGGATGCCCTTGTACATCGTCCACGGAGCGGGCACCGAGCGGCGAGCGAGATAGTCGCCCAGGCTGCGAGGATCGACCGCCGGTCGCTTCGGCAACGCGGCAAGAATCGCCTTGATCTCGCTTGCGAAGAGAAACACGGCGTCGTCCACGTAGGTATACAGCGGCAGGATCCCGAAGTGGTCGCGAAACAGCCACAGTTCGTCCGCCGGCTCGTCGAAGACAGCGTACGCGAACTGGCCTCGAAGGCGGGTGACGCCACCAGGTCCCGCGTGCTCGAACAACGCGAGGAGCGTCTCGGTGTCGCCCGATGTCGCGTATGGATAGGGCAGCGCATCGCGCAGGGCTCGATCATCCAGGGTCTCGCCGTTGAAGCACACGAATCGGTACCCCGACCTGGATGCCATCGGCTGATGCGAGCGCTCCACGTCGATGATCGAAAGTCGGCGGTGGGCGAGTCCGACCGGGCCCCGGACGATCAATCCTTCGTCGTCGGGACCTCGGTGGGAAAGTGTCGCGCACATACGCTTGAGTACGGCGGGATCCGGTGGTGTACCGTCGAACCGGCGCATACCAGCGATCCCGCACACCTCAGCGCACTCCGTCCTGGTGAGGCGCAACCTCGGTCAGGATCACGTGCGAGCGGTCACGCCGCACAACGCGAATCGACTGGTCGCTTACCGACTCAACGAGGTCGCTTTCGCAGTCGGGCCCGATCGAAATTACCGTGACAAGTCGCGTCCGGTCGCAAGCCTTTGCATCTACCGAGACAACCGGCGAAGGGCGCATGCATTCGAGCCCGTCCGACCACCAACCGGCCATCGGCGAGCGCTGCCCGTGGAGCACCGAGATGGCGGCGGGCGCCTCCGCGACGACACGTATCCACACATCGGTTCCGTCGACGTTGCCTCGCGCGGTCAGTTCAGAGACTGTCATCTTGGCGGCCGGATGCAACGGCCAGCGTTGTGCCACACGATACCGCCCAGTGCCGACTAGCGTATCGCAGATCGCGACCAGGCCGTCTTCGACCAAGTAAACGCACCGGTGGTGCATGACTCTCTGAGGGAGCCGCTGGTATCCGTCGTGGGATGCGGCCGCCCAACGCCGCTCGAGGTCCACCTCGTGGAGCGTCGCACGGGGGACGCTCGTCCACAGGAACGGCCCTGCGATCTCACCTTGGTCGCGTCCGTCCACTGTAACGGTGGCATGGAACGCGGTACCGCGGAACGCGTCCCGGACCCGCGGCGAGCCGTAGTAGCTCCCTGTCCCCGGATCACCGACGACTTCCACGCCTGCGTGGGCGATCCCAACGTGGAGGGCGTCCGCATGCCCGTGCGCATAAAGCGGACGGAGTCCGTGCGCGCCGCAGTCGAACACGACCGTAGTACGCGCGCTCCGGAAAATAGCAAGTCCACTCTCGGGTAGCAGCCCGCTTTCCCTTGCGCTCGGCGTGCTGCCGGCTGCGAGACCGATCCCGTCAGCCACACGGTGGTCGCGCATGATCTGGCACAGCGTGCGATCCGATCGTCGCCCGACCTCGCCGCCAGCGCGTCACAGAGCGTGCGCGCTGTCCGCCGCGGCAGCCCATCCAAGTCAGCACAGCGGCCGTCGTCACAGTCGCCATAGCGCGGTTCTGGGTCGTCATCCCCGCCGAGTTGCAGCTCGAGCGCGCGCCCGGAGCGGCGCAGCGTGTCGGAAAGCCAGCGTGGCACATTCCTCCCAGCGGCGCTGAGCGAGGAGGCGGCCAAAAGCAACATGTCAGTGGCAAACACTGCATACCCAAACGCCTGCTCGCGATTGCCCCCGTCCGGCGCGAACTGTTCGGCGCAACGCAGCCGAAGCTCGTCAAGCGCGCGTTCGAGCTGGACAGGAATGGACAACTCTGGGACGAGCGCATCGGCGACGATCACGCCGCACAACTCGCCAAGGCGGTGGTTATTCGCGGACGAATGGAGGGATGGGAAGCGTTCGATCCACGCCACATGGCGCGAGAGCGACTCAGCCACAGGCCGGTAGCATCGGGTCAGCCGACAGCCGTCCGAACGGAGGGCGTCGAGCGCGAGGGCCATCGACATCGCGCGTAGCCCCGGCTCGAAGGCGTTGGCCCACGCGATGCCCTGACCGGGCGAATCAGCCGCGATCCAGCCGAGCAGGTCAGCGATTGCCGACTCCGCGAGGCTGTCGTCCTCTGCGACGAGCCACGCCGCCAGTAGCAGCGGGATGTGCTGCAGCCGGTTCAACTCCCAGACCCACTTAGGATCGCCCACCGGATGATAGCGGTAGTCGGTCATGAGGCCGTGGCGGCGTGGCCAGCGGCTGCCCGCTCGGTGGTCCACGTCCCATTCGATCGGACGAGTGAGCAGCTGCGGTGGGTATCCGAGCAGGGCGAACTCGCCGGCCGCTCGACGCCGTGCCGTCGCGACGAGCATGGCCGCCTCCCGCGGTAGCTTGCGGCGCAGTACAGCTGCATGCTCAGGCGTCAGCAGTCGGCTCGTTTCAGTCGCAGGACGCTGTGCCACGGCAGCGGGCGTACCAACTACGCCCAATCGGGCACGGATGGTCTGCCTGACGCGCTCCGCCGGCTCACCGGGAGGCATGGCTCGGAGGCGGGCGATCATCCAGCGAACCTGCTCTGAGGAATTCGAGGCGTCACGGGGCAACCACAGCGAGTCCGCAATCACGCTGCCCGTCTCTGGCTGCTCGTACGGCCGGACGGGGCCACCTACCTCGTCAGGCACAGCCCGGATCGACCTCCATTACGGGGGATCGCTCCCCAGTTTGAAGCGGCATAGCCACCAGCTGCTGCTATGCCTCCGTATCGAGTCGGTCGTAGAGCATCAACGCGTCGGCCAGAAACTTCGCAGCCCAGTTCGGATACTGCATGGGCGCATACCGCCCCCAGATTGGGTTTGACCCTGGAAGCGCGCCGAACCGCCGCGGTGATCCGGCGCGAACCTGATGCGATGTAGCGTGCGAGACAGCTCGAGCACCGGCCGATAGATAGCGAGCCTCCCGGGTCATTTCGTACAGTCGCAAGCACACTCCACCGACTTGGGCGGTGCCGGTGAGACATTCGTAACGCGCTTTCGGCTCCCACGACTCAGAGAAGGTCGCTGGAATGCTCCTCGACGGGAGCATAGCGTCGATGATTTCATCCGCGGCCCGACGCGCGGCTTCGAGGTACTCCCGGCGTCCGGTCATTTCAGCGGCCTCCAGCAGTCCGCGCATGGTGTACGCGAGTGCGTGCGTGCTCGGGAACGATCTTTGCCGGAACGTGCAGTCGCGGAACCAACCCGTCGCGGTTTGCCGTGACAACACCCAGTCGAGATGGCGAATGGCAGTAGTGCGCGCAGCGGAGTCGTCGGCGAGCGCGTCCCACCGTAAGAGGGCCCACGCCACGCGAGCGTTGTAGGTATGGGGGATGCCGCAGTATTCGACGCTGATGTCCCAAGTACCGTCCGTGTACTGCTTGTCGACAAGCAGTCGCACGGCGCGCGCAGCACTATCGAGGAACTCCGAGTGACCCGCGTGAAGGAGATCGATCCACCCATGCAGGACCATCCCGGTGTTGAAGACGATGGATCGGCGTCGCCGTGCCGCGACGGTGCCTTCCATGACACCGCCGTCGGGCAGCTGAATACGCTCCTCCCATCGCCCGAGCTCGACAGCACGATCGACAAGTTCGGTCCGCCCGGACAACTCTGCGTTGGCTAGCAGCGTGCCGATCAGATAGCCACTCGTCTCGGGGTATGCTGGGAGCCAGCCGCGAAGCAGTGAGTAGCCCTTGGAGCTGCCCTGCCGCCCGGTGGCATCGTGGGATCGACATAGCCAATCGATAGCGGCCCGCAAGGGAAACGGTGCCAGCCGCACATCGTGTTGTTCCAGCGACGTGGGACGCAAGGCCTCGGTGTCGTCGAACCGCGCCACTATCGGGGGTGGATCACCGCACCAACCTCCGGATGCGGTCAATTAGGTTACGGCTAAGTTCTCCTCCAACGATCGCTACGAACTTGGTGTTCGACGACGCGTACCTGAGGCCGAGCCTGCGCGGTTCCTGGCTGAGCCGAAACAGCCACTCGAGTCCAGTCGATTGCATCCACTGCGGCGCTCGGCGTGTCTCGCCGGCGACGATGTCGATGGCACCGCCGACGCCCATCGAGAAGGGAATGCCGATGCGGACACCGACGCGTCCCCAGCGTTCCTTGGCCGGGGAACTCATTGCGATCAGTGGGCGTCTGGCCGCGACTCGGTCAGTTCATCAGCGATCGCGGACTCATCTGCCCGGCTGAGGTAGCCATTGTGGTAGCCGGCGAACTCGAGGCGAGGATACTGGACATGAAGTGCTGCGATGGCACGTTCAAGCACGTCGGGGCGCGCCCCAAGAATGTACGGCTTGTAGCGCCGCCGCTCGCAGAGGGTGAGAACGCCGTGCATGAGATCTGCTCCCGCCACCCGTTCTGGCAGTGGGTCTCCGAGCAGCCGGGAGACCCACACCACCGGCGCCCCGTCAGCATTGACCAAGCCAGCCTCCTGTATGGTGGGGATCAGGCTCGGGTCATCTCTCATCATCACGACCTTGAGCGCGTTGATCGACACCTGCTGGATGCACTCCCTCCTGGCGATCGCCTGCTCGCAGCGCTGAAGTGTCTGCTCGAGGTTCAAACGGTCAATCCAACAGCCCAGCACCAACGCACGCGCAGTCATTGGTCGCTGCGCAGAACGCGAGGGCTTCACGTGGAGGTTTCGGTTCGCGCGGTTCATGCAAGCACGGCTTCGGCCGACTCCAAGTTGGTGGCGCGGGCGAGAACCGCGGCCGCACGGGTCGCTGCATGCCCATCCCAAAGAGGGATTGAGACTTCGCGCCTCTCGCGTACCGGGTGCACTGGAATTTGTCTGATGGCCTCGGGATCGTCACCGAGCAGGTGGTTCGTTCCCATCGAGATCGTGATTGGCCGTTCGGTGTTCGGACGCAGCGTGTAACAAGCGACACCCAGCGCCGAGGCCTCCTCCTGCACTCCACCTGAATCCGTTATGTCGCCGCCGCGCCAAACTCGAGGGAGAGGAAGTCAACGTAGCCGACCGCGTCGGTGAGCACTACCCGTGACAGTTGGTTTGACTCGTCGAGCACTTCACGAAGGCGTGCATGCGTTCGCGGGTGTGCTGGAAAGACCACGGGCAGCTTCCTGCTTAGCTCGTGCAAAGCCTTCACAATGCGACTAGGCGCCCAGGATGATCGACATTCGAAGGCCTGTGGAAAGTGATGAGGACGTAACCGCGCTCCTCCACTCCGTAGCGTTCCCAGGCCCGACTGCTAGTAGCGAGTGCGCGCATCTCGATTAGCGAGTCGATCATAGTATTGCCTACATAATGAATCCGCTCGCGTGGTATCCCTTCAGCAACAAGATTGGCCTCGGCCTCTGGGCTATGTGTAAATAAGAACCGGGACATTCGGTCAGTCAGCACACGGTTGATCTCCTCGGGCATTGTCCAGTCGAAACTGCGCAGGCCGGCCTCCAGGTGTGCCACCGGAATCTGTAGCTTCGCTGCGGCGAGCGCTCCGGCAAGCGTGGCGTTTACATCGCCAGCAACGACCACGAGCACGGGATGCACCCGTCTCAGCAACCTTTCCACGGCGATGATCGTGCGCCCGGTCTGTTCGGCGAGCATTCCGCTGCCGATCGCGAGGTATGCATCGGGCTCCGGAAAGCTCAGATCGTCGAGAGTTGTCCTTTCAGTGAAAACTGCGTGTCATAGTGCTGTCCAGTGTGGACTACGTACTGCTTCAAACCGTGATCCGCATCGAGAGCACGAATAGTGGCGCCATCTTCGACGAGAGTTCGCGGTCGTGGGCTACGATATGCAGTAACATCCTCAGCGACCACCGTCGCTCCCTCGTAACTCCGGATACGCCAGAACGAGCGCGCTCTCCCCGTTCACGTAGTCCCCCAGACATCGCACACTATCCGACATGCCGACCTGCTGTCAAGAAGGCACTGACGGATCAGTGAGTAGACGCGTTACGGGGTGGTGACAACTGGTCAGACCGACACCAGCGCGCGCACGGCGACGTAGATGGAGTGAATGCTCGACTTCGACCGCCGCCAATCGAACCCCTGAACCCTAGTCCCCGCCTCCGATCGGCATACGAGTGCCACCGGCCAGGGGTGTCGGTATCAAGTGGGTCGCGTTCCAACTCGGATCGTCGAAAAGGCCACGACGGACACGCCTCCCCATCCGCGAACTCACCCCCGACACCGACAAGCTCCGGATGGCGCTCCCCGCCGCCGCTCGGACGGCGGCGACATCTACGAACACGCACCCTGGTGCGTCACGGTCGAAGACGAGCTCCTGAGCTTCCCGCGGCCGCCACAACGACATCGTCGACACGCCTTCAGCTACGCCATCTCCCGAGCTCGGTGCCGCGGCGCTCACCCTCGCCCGCGTCTAGCCGCCACAAGCATACAGTTCCTGGCGTCACCGCCAGCCGGCTCGTGGGCTTTCGAGGTAGCGCCTGCAGTCCGAGATCGACGTTCTGCGCTTAGACATCGTTCGTTGCACGAGTAAGATGAGCAACGCCGACAAGACGACGCTGGGTCGCGGTCCCGCCGTATCCCGATTCTACCAACCACAGACACGAGGTTTCGAACAACACTGCGGAGCGGAAAGGACAACCGGCACATCACCTTGGGTCTTCCCCAGGCGTCCGGTCTTGTAGGTGGTTCAGTCGTGAACTTCGCGGGCCTGCTCGTAGGGGCGGTTGCCCAGTTCGGCATCGTGCTCGCTCTGACGCGACTCATATCGCAAGAGGAAGCAGGAGTCTTCTTCATCGGCTTAGCGACATTCCGAATCGCCGCCGCCTTCTTCGGACTGGGTCTGAACGTTACCGCAGTTAGGTACATAGCCTTGTCGCTTGGCAGGGATGATCGCGTTTCAGCCGGGGCAGTCGGTAGGACAGTACTCGCGCTGTCCGTTCTCGGCGGTGCTGTCGGTGCAGCGGTCTTGGTGGCAGCGTCGGGTCTGATAAGTGACGTTTTCGGCTCGCGCGGGATCTCACAAGTCATCGCAATCATGGCCATCGGACTGCCGTTCAGCACCTTCACTCAAACAGCCCGCAGGAGTCGTCCGCGGGAGCCGGCGCACAACAAGCGCCGTGTTTCTCGACCAGATCGCGGATACTGGTTTCCGCTTTGTCGGGATGATAGTTGCCGTGATGTTCTCGAAGTCTGCGGAGGCCGCGACCGTCGGTTACACCGTCGGTGGTGCGGTCAGTTGCGTCGCCGCGGGTTTCCTCACGCATCACACATGGATTGGTCGCGGTCTTCTGCGCGGTCCAGAACTCACGGCCCTTATGCGGTTCACGGCCTATCAATGGGGAACGGTCGTCACCGGTGCTGCCTATCGATGGGCCGACGCAGTGCTCTTGGGTCTATGGACAACACCCGCTACAGTCGCGGTGTATGCCGCAGCTACTCGAACGGTCTGGTTAGGCTTCAGTCTTCTGTCCTCCCTATGGCTGGCATTCCAACCGATGATTGCCGAGCTGACCCAAAGGCAGGACTTCCGTCGGTTACGCGAGCTATACAAAGCGGCCGCCCGACTGTCCGTCGTCGGCGGTTCCACGCCGCTTGTCTTGACAGCCGTCCTCGCAGGCCCGGTGTTAGGAATATTATTCGGCGATAGCTACCGCAGCGGAGCTATCGCGTTATCGTTTCTGGCCCTTGGTCAGGCTGTGAACGCCGGAGCCGGTCCCGCCGCAACAGTAGTTACCATGGTTGGTCGGGCCAATCTAACTCTCCTATTCAACACAGTAGGCGTGGTGTCGGATGTATTACTCAACGTGGTATTGATTCCGGCTTTCGGCATGAGTGGTGCGGGCGCTGCTTGGTGCTTGTCGCTGTCCCTCCTTTGTCTGCTCCCGATTCGGCCAAGCGCGGCGCGAGATCGGGATCACTCTTATCGAGGGTTGGTTTACGCGTGCGCTTTGTGGTATCGCGATCGGCGCCGCCGTCAGCGCGGGGCACGGCTGCTGGATGGAAAACAGATAGCGAGCGTTTTCGTCGGGTACACATGCGGCTCCATTGCCGCTGGTGTCGTGATGGGCGACTCAGTCTGCGTCCTACCGACGCATTCCCCAACGACTCCGACACACAGTTGTACGGAGTATAGTGCCGACCGCCAAATCTGCGTCACGATTCCTTCCGCGATGGCGAGGCCACGACGTTGCTCGATACGCGAACGCCAGCTGCCCGGCAACGTCTTGACGCGCACAGCGCCGATCGTCTTTATAAGCGAACGAGACAGTCAATGATGCTACCGTGTCACCGGTCGCCAACGGTAGCCACTAATTGCAGAAGCTAAGGCGGCGACAGTCCGTACTGCGCGTGGTCTATGTTGCGGGAAGGGGCCCAAGGGACTCCGGATACTCTTGTAGAGTATGCCCTTCGCAGCACCGCCGCGGCGTGCGTTCCGACGAAAGTCGTCGATCAAGCAGAGGAATCGTATTTCGCGGTTAGTGTACGATTGGAGATGGCGTCATTTCGGGGCGTGGTCATTGTTATCTACGGTCTCTATTGGGTTTAATGTTCGAGTGGCCGATAGTCGGAACTGAGGCACATCTGAGCGAAGCGCGTCGGTTATACGTAGAGGGAAGGTTAAGCCGAGGGCTGGTGAAGATTTCGCGGGAGGCGCCGGCGTCGTAGACGTTGCGGGTCTGATCAGACTTTGTCGAGCAGATCCGGGGAGACATGGAGGCTGGGTTTTGTGACCGGCATGTAACGGAGGACAACGCTCGAGTGCGACCCTCGCATCACCCCCTTTGTCCCATCGCGAGTGCATCTGGTCGGCGCCGCCCAAATCCCAGTAGCCCAGAGCCTCGTCGAGCTGGGCCTGATCCACGCCCTCGCGCCGGTCAGCGTCGAGAAGGGATTGGCAGCTAGGCCAGCCGCCATCCTTGAGCACGACCATCACCAGGAGCTGTGGTTGCGACAGGCGCTGCCAGCCCCGCGCTCGATTCCCCGCGAACGTCCCGTCTCGGCTTGGCGGCCGCACGCGTTCCACGTGCCGCCGGGGACGGCGGCCTCCTAGTCATCAGGAACTGCTGTCCCAGTGGATCTTGCGGTTGCGTAGATGTGCGCCTACACTCGGACAGTCGAAACCAGCCGCGACGGGTAGCGAGGCATAGAGGAGGGTGAGTTCGCATCACGAAAATCTCCGCGGGCGTACAGCGAGCCAGCGAACATCGAGGGGCGCGCACGTCTCGGTGGGGGAGCGGATAGGGTAACGGTGTGAGACCGACAGGCCTCCGACTCCTCGTTACGGTTACGTTGAATGACAATCAGCTACTGGCGCACATGCTGCCTATCGTGACTTCTCCGGCAGTGGACGAGGTGGTGCTGGTGGCGGATAACGCCCATCAGTGCCCATAGATAAAGTGCGTGTCGTAGTCCCCAAGCCGGTCCTTCGACGGCTGACCGGCCGCGCTTTATCAAAGACTCTTACCTGCGCCGCGCTAGCGGTCCGGGCACGGCCGGACTGGGTCGTGGGACTGAACCTTGTGCCTCATGGCCTGAATGCTCTCCTCGCGGCGCGGCTATCCGGTGCGGGAGCGATGTACCATCAGATAGGCGGTCCCCGAGAATGGATTGGCGGCGGTTGGGACTCGGATAACGCTGTGCTGGGCCGCCTGGGTCAGCCCTCACGCGTGGTTCAGCGACGTTAGTTTGGTCGCTGACGAACTTCGATGCTCGCAGTTATGGGCCAACACGGGAGCGATGCATTGGTGGCTCAAGGATGCGATCCCAAGAAGGTAGCCGTATGCTCGAGACCCTGCAATCATGATTTTGAGTCCATCGATCGTGTACGAGGCGCAGCACAGACGCGCTTCGACCTCGTCTGTGTCGGCGAGCTCCTAGCTTGGTGGAGCGGACCCGCGATGCGTTAGAAGCGGTCCATCTACTTCGAGAGCGTCACGGCATGTCAGTCCGCCTAGCGATTGCCGGTGATGGTCGTCTGAGGGGCGAGTTGGAACAGGCTGCGTGTGGTCTCGGGATTAGCGATCTTGTGACGTTCTTAGGGTTCCGAACGGATGTGCACGCCGTCATGAACAGCGCTCGGGTCTTGGTACTGCCGTCCGCCTACGAGGGTCTGTCGATTTCCCTCGTCGATGCCATGGCGTCTGGTTTGGGCGTCGTAGCATCGGATGTAGGCGAGGTGAGAGACGTGGTGGATGACGGCGTGTCGGGCCTTCTATACGAATCAGGCAACGTCGAAGAGCTTGCGAAGAGGCTCCGCCTCCTTCTGACTGATGCGACGCTTCTCGCATCGATCGGTCGGCAAGCCCGCGCTGCCGCTTTGGCGAAGGCCGCCATACCAGCTCTCAGTGAGAGGTGGACTGCTGTCTTGCTCGGCGACTCGTGCAGTCCTCCCATTGCCCGGCGACGGGTGTCGCCCCCCGCGGCGGGTTGATATGGGTGGTATCGCTGGCATCGTGAACTTCAACAGTTGGCCTATCGACTCGGACAGACTCGGGCAGATGGCGAGTTCTTTGGACCATAGGACGACGCCGGGAGTCCCGCGTCGCACCGTAGGTTTGGCCCATCGGGGAGGGGGTGAGGTTGTTCTTAGCCGTGAAGGGTGCGACGAACTCTTCGGAGGGTATCCGACGCACTGCTCTGCCGACCTTACGCATCGAGTTGGTCGCATTCCGACTGGAATGCGAGCGTCGCTAGGAACCGAGGTCGAACGACGGGTAGGCCCCTTGTGGCATGCGCGCACGGCGGTTCGCACCCTCTCAGAGCCGGTGATAGCAGGCCGGCTGGAGGGCCGGTTCGCGCCATACACAGCTTTGGCGCGTGCTACGCTCACGGCCCGCACCAAGCATCGCGAACCAGACGTGGCTCCTCTGACCGAGGTCCTCTGCACCACATGCGGCGCTCAGACGTAGCTGGCTGGTTGTCGGATAGCTTGCTCGAGTGTGGTAACCGCACGTCGATGACCGGCTCGGTCTTGCTTCGGTCGCCCGGCCTCGATAGCCGGTTCGTGGGCTGGGCGTGGCGAGTCTCCAGCGGTATGAACGTCCAGCGCGGCGTCCGTAAGTGGATGCGCCAGTTCACGCAGGACCGTGTGCCGGCCTCGATAATCAACCGACCACGATCCGGTTTCCGGATTCCGGCCGACGAATGGTTTCGGGCACCGTTGAGGGCATTTGTGGAAGACGCCGTCCCTGGGGACGGTAGTTTCGTTGGAAATACGCCTGACAGGCCATTCGTCCAAGGACTTGTCGAGCGGTACCGCACTGGCCCCGGAAACGAAGGACATCGACTCTGGGCGCTCCTGGCCCGTGAGGTGTGGCATGGTGTCGTTTTCTCTGACGACAGCCACGTCGCGGGGTTCAGACATGCGTCGTGACGCGAGCGTCGGGGCCGACGGGCGGTTCATTCGTTCCGCCGGGCGACCGTCGCGGATCGTGCGCCTGACTGATCGGTCTGGCGCCGTAACCGACGTTCTAACCGTCGCCGGGACACTCGCGCTGGGAGAGTTCCTGCTCTGGGGACTCCTCCAGGGCGGCACTGCACGGGTGGCTGCGCTCTCGGTTGTCGCGGTTGTTGCTCTATGTGTGGCTTTTGCGCTTGCGTTGAGACGGCCGGGACAGGTCTTGCTGGCCGGCTGGGTGGTGGCGGTGGCTCAGCAGCCCCTTGGCGGCTATGTCGGCTCTCAGTCACACCAAGGCGCGGTGATCGTGGGCCGCTTAGACGATGGGATCATCGTGGTGGTGGGATGCGCTGTGTTTGTGAAGAGCCTGTTTCCGGCAGCCCAAGGCTCGCGGCCGCGACTTGGTTACTTAGCCTCTGGTGCTTATTGCTGGGCATTGGCTTCGCATCGGCGATTTACCGCAATGATGTCGGAATCTGGACGGTCGTCGGCGCTTGGCCTACACGTAACGAACCAAGTAGAGGGCACATAG
>CAVTSO010000022.1:0-47918 GCA_963737445.1 uncultured Actinomycetes bacterium
ATCACGTTCGACGGCGCCGACCGGAGGGTTGTGGCGGCGATCGCCGAGACGGCCGTGGCAGAGCTACTGGCGGCCGAGCTGTGGCGGAGGAACCCGATCTGACCCGGGGCGGCCTGGCACAGGGGCCGGATGGCCGTGAGCGCTGCTGGTGGGGTGTTTCCACGCCCGACTACATGTCCTATCACGACGACGAGTGGGGACGGCCGGTGACCGACGACCGGGGCATCTACGAGCGGCTGACGCTGGAGGCGTTCCAGTCGGGGCTGTCGTGGCTGACGATCCTGCGCAAGCGCGAGCACTTCCGAGCGGCATTCGCGGGGTTCGAGATCGAGCGCGTCGCGCGGTTCGACGACGCCGACGTCGCGCGGCTGATGGCCGACGCCGGGATCGTGCGAAACCGGCTCAAAGTGGCGGCGGCGATCACCAACGCGCGTGCGGCACAGGCGATGCTGGCGGCCGGCGAGTCACTGGCCGAGCGGGTGTGGTCGTTCCGCCTGGACCGGCCCGACGCGCCACCGACTGCCGCCGACCTGCCCGCCACCACCGACGGGTCGAAGGCGCTCGCCGGGGAGCTGAAGCGGCGCGGTTTCGCCTTCGTCGGCCCGACCACGGTGTACTCGACGATGCAGGCCTGCGGCGTGGTGAACGACCACCTCGCGGGCTGCTTCGTGCGGCGCGAGGTCGAGCGGCTCAGGCGTTAGGCTTGTGCGGTGTCGCTTCCAAACTGGCTTTCGCTGGGCCGGATCATGCTGATTCCGGTGTTCATGGTTGCCTTGCTCGGCAACATCAGCCATGGTGACCTGATCGCGGTGGTGGTGTTCAGCGTGGCGGCGGCGACGGATTCGCTGGACGGGTACCTGGCGCGGTCGCGGCAGTCGATCACGACGGTCGGGAAGCTGCTCGACCCGCTGGCCGACAAGCTGCTGATCTCGGCCGCGCTGATCTCGCTGGTCGAGCTCGACCGGGTGGCGGCGTGGGTGGCGATGGTGATCATCGCGCGCGAGTTCGCGGTCACCGGGCTGCGGCTGATCGCGGCGACGCAGGACGTCGTGATCAGCGCGTCGGTCTGGGGCAAGGTCAAGACGACGGTGCAGGTGGCGGCGATCATCGCGCTGATCGTGGACGATCCTCCGCACACGGTGACGACGGTGCTGGTGGCGTGTGCGGTCGCGGTCACGATCTGGTCGGGGATCGAGTACTTCATCGCCGGGCGCGACATCCTGCGGGAGCCGGCGTGAACGGCGTCGTCCTCTCGATCGTGATCGGCTACCTGCTCGGCTCCTGTCCCTTCGGGTACTGGGCCGGCCGGCTGCGCGGCGTCGACCTGCGCAAGGAGGGCAGCGGCAACACGGGCGGCACCAACGCCGTGCGGGTGCTGGGCCCGGCGGTGGGCGTGCCGGTGATCATGCTGGACGTGCTGAAGGGCACCGCCGCGGTGCTGATCGCGGCGCAGCTGGGCGGCGTCGGCGCCGAGGCGCTGGCGGGGGCGGCGGCCGTGGTCGGGCACACGTTCCCGGTGTTCCTGCGGTTCCGCGGCGGCAAGGCCGTGGCCACGGGAGCGGGCGCGATGCTGGGGCTGGCGCCCGGTATCTCGCTGATCGTGGTCATACTGTGGATCGTGGTGGGACTGATCACGCGCTACGTGTCGGTGGCGTCGATGGTGTCGGCGGTCGCGTTCGTGCTGCTGGCGATCTTCACCGACCAGCCGTGGCCGATCGTGGTGTTCACGCTGTTCGGGGCCGGGCTCGTGTTCTGGCGGCATCGCACCAACATCGCGGCGCTGCGCAGCGGCACCGAGCGGCGGCTGAACCTGCGCGGGGTGCGGTCATGACGGCGCTGCGTGCGGCGGTGTACACCGGCATCGACCGGCCGCTGCAGCTGGAGACGCTGGAGCTGGATGAGCCGGGGCCGGGCGAGGTGGCGGTGCGGATCGAGGCCTCGGGGCTCTGTCACTCCGACCTGCACGTGATGCTGGGGGAGTGGAGCGAGCGGCCGCCGATGGTGCTCGGCCACGAGGGCTGCGGCGTGGTGGAGTCGGTGGGCGAGGACGTGCACCAGTTCGCGCCGGGCGACCGGGTGGTGCTGTGCTGGTACGCGCCCTGCGGCGAGTGCGCCCGCTGCCGCGCGGGGCGGCCCTGGGTGTGCCTGAACACACGCGCCAACTCGAGCCTGATGCCCGACGGCGGCACGCGGCTGCGAAGGACGACCGGCGAGCCGGTGCGGTCGTACCTGGCGGTCGGCTCGTTCGGCCAGCGCGCGGTGGTGCCGGCGGCGGGCGCGGTGCGGGTGGACGGCAGGCTGCCGGCGGAGCTGGGCGCGCTGATCGGCTGCGCCGTGGCCACGGGCGTCGGCGCCGTCACGAACACGGCGGCCGTCCAGCAGGGGCAGAGCGTGGTGGTGGTCGGCTGCGGCGGGGTGGGGCTGTCGGTGGTGATGGGGGCGGTGCTGGTGGGCGCCGACCCGGTGATCGCGGTCGACATCAGCGCACCGAAGCTGCGGCTGGCCGGCGCCGTGGGGGCGACGCACATGGTGCGCGCCGGCGACGCGGCCGGGGCCGAGGTGGCGGCGATCCTGCCGAACGGGCCCGACCACGTGTTCGAGGCGATCGGGCTGCGCGAGACGATCGAGTGGGCGATCTCGCTGCTCTCGCCCGGCGGCACGGCCACGCTGGTGGGGATGACGCCGGAAGGGACGAAGGTCTCGTTCGATCCGCTGCCGTTCACGTCGGCCGGGCGGTCGATCCTGGGGTGCACGTACGGCTCCTGCGTGCCCGACCGCGACTTCCCACGGCTGGCGGAGCTGGTGATGCAGGGAAAGCTGCCGGTGGCGCGGCTGATCGCGGAGCGAATCGGCCTGGAGGACGTCAATCGCGCGTTCGACCAGATGCGCGCCGGCGACGGCGCCCGGCGTGTGCTGATCCACTAGAAAGTCGCCTCGGCGGCCGGGTCACAGCTTCGTGCCGGCCTGAGCCGGTTCTGTCACGGACCCTCGTCGCACCCCGATGCGGTGTTTGACTCCGATAATTCGGCGGCGGCGGAGCTTTGGCTCAACCGTCCACGTCGCTACAGGCGTCACGAGTAACGAGGTGTGCCGGTTCGGCGCCGGAATGCCGCGGTCGCCGAGTCGGTGTTTGACACCTCAGCGCGGCGCGCCTAGCGCGTCTGCAGCCACTCGCCGGCGGTGAGGTGGTGCGCCGCCCCCGGCTCGCCCGCCAGCTCCGCGCGCAGCTCGCGCACGGCACCGTGCCGTTCCGCCACGACGTCGTGGTTGTGGATCGTCTCGAAGTTGACCTGACGGGCCAGGACGAAGCAGCCGTCCGACAGATCGTCGTAGTGATCGAGCGTACCCGCCACCATCAGCCGCACCGAGTCCTCCACGAACCGCGGGTGCAGATGCGCCTGCTCCACGACGTGCAGCTCGTCCGGCCGCTTCAGCAGCTCGAAGATGGGCGCGCTCATCGATCGCTCGGCGATCCCGATCAGGTCGCGCGCGTCCACCTCGCGGCTGGTGCCCAGCATCAGCGTGGCCTCGGCCCGCTGGTTGTGCGTCGCCGCCGGCAGCAGCTCGAAGATCTCGCGCATCTGGCCCTCGTCGTAGCCGGCCTCGCGCAGCCGCACAACCGCGTGCTCACGCACCAGGCCCTGCGCGCACGGGCACGCGTTCAGCCCGCGCACCTCGACGCCCACCATCCGCCGCGAGTGGTCGGTGTTGGAGAGCGCGTGGCCGATCAGCGTGTAGATCTCCTGCGTCGGCAGGTCGGTCACCGGCGTGCGCCGGGTGACAGGGAACTTGGCGCGGATCATGACCTCGCTCCGCAGCGCCTGCTGGCGCTCCACGATCTGCGACGCGATCCGCTCGGCCAGATCCTCCACGTGCAGCGACTCGCCGATCACGACCTGGTCGATGGCCTCCGACACCGTCTCCGGGAAGCGTGACATGTGCACGCCCTTCTGCCGCGGATCGAGGTCGACGTAGGCGTCGATGTCGGCGTAGTAGACGAGCTCACTGCCGGCGTGCGCGATCCGGATCACCTTGTGCACGCCCGTCACCCCGGCGCGCGTCAGTGCCAGGTGCACCTCGGGAGGGGCGGCCTGCAGGTCGTTCGCGAAGATCTCGGTCTCGGTCTGGCTCATCGACGCCATGGTAGTCCTCTCAATCTCGCAGCAGCCGCGATAGCCGCCGGTCGGCAAGCACCCGTCCATCGGTCTGGCATGTCGGGCAGTAGTAGATGGTGTGTTCGTCAAACGAGACCTGTCGGATTTCATTCCCGCACACCGGGCACTGCCTGCCCAGCCGGTCGTGCACCCGGTAGTCGTGCCCGGCCTTCGCCGCCAGCCCCTTCTGGGACAGGGGAACCAGCCGCTCCGTGGCCTCGCTCAGCTGCCCCACGATCGCCGCGTGCAGCCGCTCCAGCTGCTCCTGGCTGAGCGACGCGCCGTTCGCGTAGGGCGACAGCTGCGCTGCGTGCAGGATCTCGTTCGCGTAGGCGCGCCCGATCCCGGCGATCGCCCGCTGGTCGCGCAGAAACGCGTGCAGCCGGTGCGGGTGCTGCTCCAGCGCCGCCTTCAGCGCGGCCGTGTCGAACGCCGGGTCGAGCGGCTCCGGGCCGATGTGCGCCAGCTGCTCGGCGGCCGCCTCCGGCGTCAGCAGCCACGCCCCCGCCCGCCGCTTGCGCCCGCCCTCGGTCATGGCCAGCTCGGTGTCGTCCGCGAACCGCACCGCCAGCACCGACGACTTGGGATGGCCCGGCCCCACCGCCAGCCGACCGGCCGACATCAGGTGAACCATCAGCACCGGCCCCGCATCCTCGGTCTCGAACAGCAGCCGCTTGGCCCGCCGCCGCACCTCCGAGAATCGCCGGCCGACCAGCGCCGTGGGCGGCGGATCCACCGTCTTCAGCGTCGCGAAGTGCGCAACCGGCACCTCGGCCACCGGCTCTGCGCGCAGCCGCTCGCGCTGGGCGCGGACAAAGGCTTCCAGTTCCGGCAGCTCGGGCATCCCCTGTACGGTAGGCGCTGATGACGGTGACCGTGGTGCGAGGAGAGCTGGAGGAGAGCCGCCACAGCGTGCACGTGGCCGTCGTCGACCGCGACGGGCGGCTCGTTGCCTGGCACGGCGACCCCCACCGTCTGACCACGATGCGCTCCGGCGCGAAGCCGTTCCAGGCGCAGCCGCTGGTCGCATCGGGCGCCGTCGAGGCGCTGGGACTGGACTCAGAGACGCTGGCCGTCTGCTGCGCCTCGCACCAGGGCCGCGACGAGCACGTCGCCGCCGTGCGACGCGGCCTGAAGGCCTGTGGCCTCGGCCCGGTGGCGCTGCGCAACTCGAACGGCACCCCCGAGCAGCGGCTGTGCCACAACTGCTCCGGCAACCATCTCGCCTTCCTGGCGCTGTCCGTCCACCGGGGCTGGGACATCCCCAGCTACCGCGATCCCGCTCATCCCTCCCAGCAGGCGGCGCTCGAGGAGGTGGCCCACGCTTCCGGCGTCCCCGCCGCCGAAATCGCCACGTGCACCGACGGATGCGGGGTCGTCTGCTTCGCCCTGCCGCTCGCCACCATCGCCTCCATGTACGCGCGGCTGCCGGAGCTGCTGCCGCGCCAGCGCGCGGTCATGCGCAGCCACCCGGGGATGATCGCCGGCCCCGGCGACTTTGACACCGAGCTGCCGCCGGCCCTCCCCGGGGCCGTCGCCAAGGGCGGCGCCGAGGGCCTCGGCTGCGTGTCGCTGGGCGAGCAGGGCCTGGGCGTGGCGGTGCGGGTCGAGGACGGCACCTACCGCGCCGTCGACCCGGCGCTGATGGCTGTGCTCGGCCAGATGCTCGGCTGGTCGCAGCCGCCGCCGCCACTTGCCAGGTTCCGGCAGCCAGAGCTTCGCAACTCGCCCGGCGACGTTGTCGGGTTCCTGCGCGCGGACGTGCCGCTGACCCGGGCGTAACACTTGTGACGATGGTGAACACAAGGTGACATTTTGGTTTTCGGAATGGAATTCCGCGGTTATACTCCGCCCGTCTGCGTTCCCACTGCCACCTCTTCGTGGCGGGGGTCTTCTTCCATTCCGACGTCGTATACGAGGGCGCCCATGTTGACGGTCGACATCTCCTTGCCCGATATCGATGAGCTGAAGGCGCTCGTCACCGAAGGACAGGAAAAGGGGTACCTCACCTTTGACGAGGTGGCGGCGGCGCTGGAGGAGATCGAGCTCACCAAGGAGCAGCTCGAGGACTTCTACACCTACCTGCTCGACCACAACATCGAACTCCTGGACGGCGAGTCCAAGCAGCAGGCCCAGCAGGAGCGGCTGATCCACGGCGAGAAGCCGCCCGAGCTCGACCTCACCGTCGAGCCCAGCCTCGACTCACTGCGCCTGTACCTGCGCGAGATCGGCAAGGTGCCGCTGCTGACGGCGGACCAGGAGGTGAGCCTGGCGAAGCGCATCGAGCGCGGCGACATGCGCGCCAAGCAGCAGATGATCGAGGCCAACCTGCGCCTGGTCGTCTCGATCGCGAAGGGCTACCTCGGTCGCGGCCTCAGCTTCCTCGACCTGATCCAGGAGGGCAGCCTCGGCCTGATCCGCGCCGTCGAGAAGTTCGACTACCGCAAGGGCTACAAGTTCTCCACCTACGCCACCTGGTGGATCCGCCAGGCGGTCACGCGCGCTATCGCCGACAAGGCCCGCACCATCCGCATCCCGGTGCACATGGTCGAGAAGCTGAACCGCGTCGTGCACATCGAGCGCCAGCTGGTGCAGCGCCTGGGCCGCGAACCGCGCCCCGACGAGATCGCCCGCGAGCTGTCGATGACGGCCGATGAGGTGCGCGACATCCTGCGCATGGCGCAGCTGCCGGTCAGCCTCGAGAAGCCGATCGGCGAGGAGGAGGAGTCCGAGCTGGGCGATTTCGTCCAGGACGAGCAGGCCGTGTCGCCGTTCGACTCGGCCACGATGACGCTGCGCAAGGAGGACATCGAGCGCGCGCTGGACTCGCTGCCCGAGCGCGAGCGCAAGGTGATCGAGCTGCGCTTCGGCCTCAAGGGGGAGCACCCCTGCACGCTCGAGGAGGTGGGCCGCGCGTTCGGCGTCACCCGCGAGCGCATCCGCCAGATCGAGAACAACACCCTGAAGAAGCTGGAGAGCCTGCCAGAGGCGCAGGCGCTGCGGAACGCGGAGTAGGCAAAGCGATACAATCCGCCCGCTCGGGGGGGTGTCCGAGTGGCTAAAGGAGACGGGCTGTAAACCCGTTGGCTCTGCCTACACAGGTTCGAATCCTGTCCCCCCCACTCCATTCCTGAGAGCGGCGTCGCGGCTAATCCGCCGGGGGTCTTCCCAAAGCGGGTTGATGGACGCGAGCGCTCCGTCAGGACAGTCCAAGAGCCGTGGTGGGCGGGCAAGGCCCAACCGTAGTGGGAAACCTCCTCGCCTGGCGGCATCGTTTCACCAATCACGAAGTCCGGCGGTCGATCATTCCAGTGCCTCGCGGCGTAACCGGCCCAGAACATCGTCAGTGGCGTGTAGAGATGCGATGATGCGCGGGTGTCGGGTGGCGTGAAGCTGGGACCCTCGTGAAGCCGCCTGCGCCCTTTTCTGCACGTGCGCCATGACACGATGTATGGTTGACGAACTTGGATGGCTCCAACCACTCCTCTGCGACTCGCAGGCTTGACTCCGCTTCCGTCGACGCTCTGGTTGATCTACTCGGCGATGACGCCGAGGCGCTCGCGGAGGTGGTAGCAGCGTTCCTCGAGGAGGCGCCACTTCGGATCGCCGAGACCCGTCTCGGGGTCGAGTCGGCAGATCCACAGCTGGCCGGACGCGCCGCGCACACGCTCAAATCGAACGCGCTCACCTTCGGCGCGATGCGGCTCGGCGAGCTGTCGCTTCGGCTTGAGACGGCGGCACGCGATGGCGACCTGGCCACCGCAGGAGGGCTGGTTCCGATGATCGAAACCGAGTGGCTCGAGACGCTGCCGCTGCTGTGTGCGTTGCGCGATCACGGTGCCGTTTGAGCCAGGCGCCAGTGTCCGGCTCGATCCTGGTGGTGGATGACGACCCGATCAATCGGATGCTGCTTTCTCGAAGTCTGACCGCCGACGGCCACACCGTCCGCACCGCGGAGAATGGCGCGCGGGCCCTGGAGTTGCTGGGCGAGTCACGAGGCGACGTGGTGCTGCTCGACATCGTCATGCCCGAGCTGGATGGCATCCAAGTGCTCGATCTGATCAAGGCCGATCCGAAGCTGCGTGATCTGCCCGTGATCATGATCTCGGGCCTGGACGACTACGGGAATGTGGTTCGCTGCATCGAGTCCGGGGCAGAGGACTATCTGCCGAAGCCGTTTGATCCGGTGCTCTTGCGAGCCCGGATCGCCGCCGGCTTGAACAAGCGCCGCATTCATGAGCTGGAGCACGCCAGGGTGCGCGACGTGTTCGCGCGATTCCTGCCCGAATCGATGGTCGACCAGGTGCTGGTCAACGGCGAGAAGGATGTACGGCTGGGCGGAGTGCGGTTGGTCGGTACCGCGCTGTTCACGGACCTGCGCGGCTTCACCAGCTTTGCCGAGTCGACTCCGCCGGATCGCGTGATCGACGTGCTGAACCGTTTCTTCGGCGAGATGAGCGATGCCGTGCTCGACAACGGCGGCACGCTGGTGGCCTATCTCGGCGATGGCCTCCTAGCGGTGTTCGGGGCGCCGGTCGAAAGCGACGATCACGCCGATCGGGCGCTGCGGGCGGCCCGCGAGATGCTGCGGGAGCGGTTGCCGAGGTTCAACCAGTGGCTGAGTGAGACCAGTGACCGAGAGGGGTTCGCGATCGGCATCGGCGTCTCCAGCGGACCGCTGATGTCGGGTAACGTCGGATCCGAACGCCGGCTCGAGTACACCGCGGTCGGCGACACGGTCAACACCGCCTCACGGCTCGAATCGCTGACTAAGGATGTCCCACACGAGCTGCTCATCTCCGACTCCACACGCACACTCCTCACCGGCGACTGCGACGGACTCGTGTTTGTCGACGAGATCACGCTTCGCGGCCGAACGGCCCCAACCCAGCTTTGGACACTTACATAAGGAGCTTCATGAAGCGCTTCGTGCTCGCAATCGCGATCGTGGTACTCAGCCTGGCCGCCTCGGCATGTGGTGGCTCCAGTTCGGCCGCCACCAACGGTGCACAGTCGATCGGGGATCCGACCGTCGACAAGCTCGCCCAGGTGCTGACCCGCGGCACGCTGGTGCTCTCCACCGACCCCCTCTACCCGCCGCAGTCCTACGCGGTCAAGGGCGCCAAGCGGCTCCAGAGCACGAAGTGCCAGCCCAACCAGTTGACGGCGAACCAGATCGCCGGCTACGACGCCGATACCGGCAAACTGGTAGCCAAGGGGATGGGGGTCGAGCCCTGCTTCGTGACGCCCACGTGGACCGAGATCACCGCCGGCCAGTGGGGCGATCGCTGGGACATCTCCTACGGCTCGGGCGCGATCAACACCGACCGCATGAAGCGGCTGTGGATGACCACACCCTACCGCGCAGAGCCACAGCGCTACTTCGTCCAGAAGTCGTCGCCGTACACGAAGCCCAGCGATCTCGACGGCAAGGCGATCGGCGTGTGCAACAGTTGCACCGTCGAGTTCTATCTCAAGGGCGACCTGACGATCCCGGGCGTTCCCACCCCGCTCGACGTGAAGGACCCGAAGATCGTGACCTACGCGGTCGAGCCACCGGGGCTGAAGGCGTTGTCTGAAGGCAAGATCGACGCGTACTTCGGGGCCGAGGCGGTCGGCATGGAGGCGATCCACCAGGGCGAGGCTCTCCGCCCGCTGGCGGGCAACGCGTTCACGATGTATCTGACCGGGTTCCTGGACAAGAGCTCATCGCTCGGCCAGCAGGCGTTTGCGGCGCGAGTCGATCAGATCGTCGCCCACTTGCAGCAGTCGGGCGCGCTGAAGGTGCTCTCGACCAAGTACTTCGGCGAGGACTACGCGACCAACGCCTCCGACTACGGCATCGCCCAGCTGCATCAG
This sequence comes from uncultured Actinomycetes bacterium, assembly GCA_963737445.1. Taxonomy (GTDB): domain Bacteria; phylum Actinomycetota; class Thermoleophilia; order Gaiellales; family JAICJC01; genus JAICYJ01. The sequence continues at coordinate 10,014 of CAVTSO010000022.1, forward strand.
AACATCCCGGCCGCGGCGTCCGGTTGACCGGCAAGCGCGGCCGCTCGAGGCTCGGCTTCTTCAGCCGCAGCCTGATGGCCCGTCTGGTCGGGACGTTCCTGGTGCTCTCGATCGTGATGGTGGCCATCGTCTGCGTCGTCACCTACTACCGCGCCAAGGCCTCGCTGGAGTCGTCGGTCTACGCGCGGCTGGGGGCGGTGGCCGACGCCAAGACCACCGCGCTCGACAGCTGGGTCGCCGACCAGCAGCGAAACCTGGTGTTCATCGGCACCCTGCCGCAGGTGGACAACGAGGCCGACCAGCTGCTCGATCCGCGTTCCACGCGACTGCAGCAGCGGCGGTCGAGGGTCGGCCTGGAGCAGCAGCTGACGTCGGTGGTGAACCACACCACCGACGCGCAGGAGCTGCTGCTGCTCAGCCCCAAGGGTACGGTGGCGGTGTCGACGCTGCCGGGTCACGCCGGCAAGTCTCAGGCCAACGGCGGGTACTTCATTCGCGGCCAGTCACACACGGCGGTGGAGAACCCCTACGTCTCGACGCTGACCGGTGAGCCGACGATCACCGTGTCGACGCCACTGTTCCTGGGCGGCGGTAGTGGCCGTCAGATCGGCGTGCTGGCGGCGAACCTGAACGTGGAGCGGATCGACGGCATCGTGCTTCCCCACAACGGGCTCGGCACCACCGGCGCCGCGTACCTGGTCGGGCGCGACCACCGGTTCGTGAACAAGATCCTGGCGAACGGGCCGTACACCGGTGCGATCCATTCGGCCGGCATCGACAGTGCCGTTGCCAGGAGGTCGGGGCAGAGCCTCTACACCAACTACAAGGGCGTGCCGGTGATCGGCGTCTACCGCTGGATGCCCGAGCGCGATGCGGCCATGGTGGTCGAGGAGGCGCAGTCGGAGGCATTCGCACCGGCCCGGCAGCTCGCGCTCGAGATCGGCGTGATCGGCGTGATCGTGGTGCTGCTGATGAGCGTCGGCATCTACTTCGCCTCGCGCCGGATCGCCAATCCGATCCTGGCGATCACCGAGACCGCGACGGCGGTCACCGAGGGCGACCTGACCCGGGTTGCCCCGGTCACCTCGAACGATGAGATCGGCACGCTGGCAGACGCATTCAACGACATGACCGGGCAGCTGCGAGACACCCTCGAGGGCCTCGAACAGCGCGTCGCCGACCGCACCCAGGAGCTGGCGGTGCAGAACGCCGAGCTCGAGGCGCTGCACGAGACCTCGCTGGGGGTCATGCACCGGCTCGACATCGACGACCTGCTGCGCGAGGTGCTGGCCCGCGCGGTCGAGCTGACCGGCACCGGCCATGGCTATATCTACATGCTGGACGAGTCGCAGGAGACCCTGCGAGACCCGTGCCGCCATGGGCGTGTTCGACGAGGAGACCCACCTGCCCGTTGAACGAGGTGTGGGTCTGGCCGGAAAGGTGATGGACACGCTCGAGCCGAGCGTGATCGACGACTACGAGCCTGGCCGGAGCGGGTGCAGACGTTCCCGCGCAGGCGGATTAGGGCGATGGTGAGCGTGCCGCTCCTGTCTGGCCGAGAATGCCGTCGGCGCACTCGGAGTCGCGCGCAACGCTTCCGACGAGCGGTCGTTCACCGACGCCGAGGTCGAGCGGCTCCAGCGCTTCGCGCAGCTGGCGATGATCGCGCTCGACAACGCCCGGCTCTACGCCAGCGCCCAGGAGGCCCGTGGCGCGGCCGACGCCGCCAACGCGGCCAAGAGCACCTTCCTGGCGGCGATGAGCCACGAGATCCGAACACCGATGAACGCGGTCATCGGCATGAGCGGGCTGCTGCTGCGAAGCGACCTCGACGCCGAGCAGCGCGAGGAGGCCCAGATCATCCGCACGCGAGCGAGGCGCTCCTGACGATCATCAACGACATCCTCGACTTCTCCAAGATCGAGGCCGGGCGGATGGAGCTCGAGACGATCGCCGTTCAACCTGCGCGAGTGCGTCGACGGCGCCAACGCGCTGATCCGCTCGCTCGCATCCGAAAAGGGCCTCGGTGATCGAGAGCCGGATCGCCGACGACATCCCCGCGATAGTGATGGGCGATGTCAGCCGGCTGCGCCAGATCCTGCTGAACCTGCTCAACAACGCCGTCAAGTTCACCGAGTCGGGAAGCGTCATGCTGGCGGCCACCATGGGCGCGCCTGCCGACGACGGGACGTTCGAGCTGCACATCGCCGTGACGGACACCGGCATCGGCATCCCGGAAGACGCGATGGGACGGATGTTCCAATCGTTCAGCCAGGCGGACGCGGCCACCAGCCGCAAGTACGGCGGCACCGGGCTTGGGCTCGCGATCTCCAAACGCCTGTCCGAGGCGATGGGCGGAACGATGTGGGTCGAGAGCGAGGGCGTCCCGGGCCAGGGCAGCACCTTCCACCTGACGATCGCCACGCGAGCCGCGCTCGACCAGACAGACGCCGGATCAGGCACCCCGAGCGGCCCGCTCGACCTCGATCCAGAACACGCCAGCCGGCACCCGCTGCGGATCCTGCTGGTCGAGGACAACGCCGTCAACCAGAAGCTCGCCAATCGGCTGCTCTCGCGAATGGGATACCAGGCCGACCTTGCCAGCAATGGTCTGGAGGCAATCGAGGCGGTCGATCGCCAGCGCTACGACTTGGTGCTGATGGACGTGCAGATGCCCGAAATGGACGGCCTCGAAGCTACCGAGAACATCGTCAAGCGCGTCCCGGAGGCCGACCGGCCATGGATCGTGGCCATGACCGCCAACGCCATGGACGGCGACCGCGAGCGCTGCATCGAGGCGGGCATGAACGGCTACGTGTCCAAGCCGATCCGGGTCGATGAGCTGGTAGCAGCAGTACTGGGCACCCCAGTCCAACCCAGCTAGACGAACCCAATCGATCCGGTAACGCTGACGTCTTCACAATGGGCAGGCCGCTGTAATCCAACGGTTGGTAGGTTCTCAACCCTGACAAAGACGGGCTGCGACGAGATCGCGCCGTAAACGAGGTGAACGATGCCGTCAGTCATCTCGTAGACCTGGAAGGCGCCCGGCCCCTGCACGTGGGCACCAACGACGAACGAACCCATCAGCTAAGGAGCAGACCCGATGAATGGAATGCGTCTCTGGGTTAGCTGAAGGCCGAATGACCGCCTAGGGCGGTGCAGATCACGTCGGCGAAGCCGGGGGGCGTCTGCTTGACGAACGCGCCGCTGTTCAGATCGCGATCGGAATGATACGCGGGTTCGATTCCGATCGGCCCGAGGCCAAGCCGGCAATTTCTACTGGCGCTCGCCGATCTTGAAGTAGCCCATCTTCCGAAGCGCCCAGACCTCCTGGGCTTCGGTCAGCGTCTGCATTTCTCCGTGGTGTGCTATCGCCGCGGTGATTCGCGGCTAGGCGGGGGTCGGCTGAGTTCGCTGGGCCGCCGGCCACGATAAGGCCGCCGTCGAGTACGTTCGCCCAGCTGCCAGAGCCTCAACCCTCACCGGGACACGCGTTCGGATTAACCCGTGATCGTCTTCTGCCGATAGACCGGGGATGGCTCGGCTCACAAAGACGCAGGCGGTGACCCAACTGACTGCCTACGCGACGATCGTCGCGGTTGATGAACGCGACCGCGAGTTCGAGTTCCAGCCCACCTCGGCGAATGGCACGCTGTTGATCGCGACGACGGGGCGGCTTCGGCTGGCCTCGGCGAGCCTGGCGACGGTACGCGTGTATGACAGTGATGGGCGGCCGTGGCTGGTCACACTGCGGGTCGAGTCAGCCGCGATCCGCGACGCTGAGCGGGCGGAGATGGTGCTTCGCGCTGTCGGCTCGCGGCTTGACCGGGAGCATCGCAAAGCTGAGCGGCTGCCGATCGGTGGGCAGGCGTGGCTGACCGCGGTGAACTGCCAGAACGTGGTCGACCAGGATGTCGTCGAGGCGACGATCCTTGACGTCGCTGAGGGTGGCGTCGCGATCGTCACGCGGCGGCTCTTGCGTCCCGGTGATCGGCTGCTGCTGCGAGCGAGATTCTTCGCAACCATGCTGCACGCTGAGGTCCGGGTCGCCCGGATCCGAGAGCGGGAAGGAATGGTCGAAGCGGGGTGTCGGTTCATCGCAATCTCGAAAGATCAGCGGCGTTTGCTCGGCGAGGTGATGATGCATCGCGAGCCGAGCCAGGCCGCGACCATCCACAGCCTGCTCCGCGACTTCGACTGGGATGAGCCCGCGGAGCCGTCGCCGTTCTGGCGGCGCTGGCTGCGGAAGGCCTCCTAGACGCGCCGCCCCATCCTGAGGTACGCATCTACCTACCGAGGGGACGTCGACCCCTGGTCGTGCGCGACGCCGCGCTGCCACTCAGATGGGGCTAGAAGACTAGGTCGAGTACGACCAGGTCAGCCGCCAACGCCAATACGATATGCAGGCCTTTGTTCTCTGGTCGGCCCACTGGCGCCGGCGCGGATCCCGCTCATCGGCAGCCTAGAGTCCACGCCCTCACCCATCACCTCGCAGTAGAGGTCGCAGCCATTTGACCTTACTGCGCTGATCCGCCTGTGCTGATCTTGAAGCGGGTAGTGAGACGCAGGTAGAGCGTACCGCGAAGCGGCCGCACGGACATCGGCGGACGCCCTCATCTGCACCCTCACTCCGGGCCTGAACGGACATCCGAACATCACGGAATGACTCAGCAGCGTGTCTGGATCCATCACATCTCTTCCCCGAGAGCCCATTCCGACCGAGAACACTGGGGACGGTTCCCCGAGTCGGGTCGAGAGTCTCCACCTGGAAGCGCGTCACCATGCACGTCGGGGTAGCGGAGCGGCGTAGGAGTCGAACCTACCAACCCATGGGTTAGATGCGCTTGCCGATTTTGAAGATCGGCGCAACGCCAAAGATCTCTCTGTCGGCCGCGGTGCTCGGCTGGTTCGGTAGATCCATGTGAACCATTAGCCGGTAGCAGTGTGAACTAGAAGCGCGATAAGGTCCCGCAATCTCGCTCCCAGAGCGACTCTGGAACTGTCCCACTGGGAAAGTTCCAGCGCGAGTTCCAGAGTCGTCGCCGGAGCGCTCCCCTCAGTGATCGTGGGCCATGCTCAGGATCTGCTCCCGGGAGTACGACCCGACCATGTCCGGGTGGTCGCTCTCGATGTGCTGCGCGACGTTCGTCACCAGCTCGTCGTCCGACTCGCCGCTGACGTCGACGCCGCATGGGCAGTGCACGACCTTCATCTCTCCGACCTCCTGGTTGGTTGTCCGATGCTACTACCCTGAAACGCCGGCCTCTGGCACCTAGACTTCACAGATGGCGGTAATCGACGGAGAACGGCGTGTGGTCTCGGTGCTGATGGCCGACGTGGCCGGCTCGACCGCGATCGGCGAGCGGCTCGGCCCGGAGCGGTCGAAGTTCCTGTTCGACGAGGTCATGCGCCTGATGACCACCGAGATCGAGCGCTACGACGGCACCGTCGCACAGCTGCTCGGCGATGGGCTGCTGGCCATGTTCGGCGCCCCGATCGCGCACGAGGACGACAGCGAGCGGGCCGTGCGCGCCGGCCTCGCCATCCAGCGTGCGCTGGCCGAGTACGCCGAGGGCGTGGCCGAGGCCTACGGCGTCGAGCTGCGCGCGCGCATCGCCGTGAACACCGGCCCGGTGGTCGTCACCCCCGGCGCCGGCGACGACAGCCGGCGCTACAACGCGCTCGGCGACACCGTCAACGTCACCGCACGGCTGCAGGCGCTGGCGGACGAGGCCGCGGTCACCCTCGGCCCCCAGACCGCCGCCCAGGTGCGCGGCTGCTTCGAGCTGGAGCAGCTGGGCGAGACCACGCTGCGTGGCCGCGAGGCTCCGATCGACCGGTTCCGCGTGATCGGCGAGCTCGAGCACGCGCGCCGCCGCCCGGCCCAGCCGCTGGTCGGCCGCGACCGCGAGCTGGCCGATGTCAGCGACGGGCTCGAGCGGCTGGCCGAGGGCATCGGCATGATCGTCACGGTCACCGGCGAGCCCGGCATCGGCAAGTCGCGCCTGGTGGCCGACGCCGTCGAGCCGCTGCGCGACCGCCTGACCGTGCTCGAGGGCCGCGCGCTCTCGTACACCGAGAGCTTCCCCTACTGGCCGGTGCGCGAGCTGCTGCGCGACTGGCTGGGCGCCGGCGCCACCGCCGCCGAGGCCCGCGTCCGCCTCGACCTGAAGACCGCCCTGCACGGCGTGTTCGGCGACGACCCCGAGCCCTACCCGTTCCTGGCGGCACTGGCCGGCCTGCCGCCTGACCCCGAGACCAACCAGGTGCTGCGCGAGTTCAGCCGTGAGGCGATGCACCGCCGCAGCATGGAGGTGATGGCGGAGCTGCTCTGCCGCCTGTCCCGCGACCGCCCGCTGCTGGTGGTGTTCGAGGACCTGCACTGGGCGGACGAGCCGACGCTCGACCTGATCGACTCTCTGCTGGAGCTGACCGAGTCCGAGCCGTTCGGGCTGGTGCTGCTCTACCGCACCGACCGCGAGGCCGGCTCATGGCGGGTCGGCGAGCGCGCCCGCCAGCGCTTCCCGCACCGCTACCGCGAGGTCGAGCTGCGGCCGCTCAGCGACTCCGCCGGGAACGAGCTGCTCGACGACCTGGCCGGCGCCCCCGTGTCGGACAACGTCTCAGCGCTCCTGACCCAGCGCGCCGGCGGCAATCCGCTGTTCCTGAGCGAGGCCCTGCGTGACCTGATCGAGCGGGGCGCGCTGCAGCGCAGCGACAACGGCTGGTGGGCCGACGACGCCGATCCGCTGGAGGTGCCGGTGCTCGTGCAGGGCGTGCTGCAGGCCCGGCTCGACCGGCTCGACCCGCCCGCGCGCGAGGTGGTGGCGGTGGCCGCCGTCGCCGGCCGCAGGTTCGGCACGCCGCTGCTCGAGCAGCTGGTCGATCCGGCCACGCTGCCCGCCGCGCTCTCGCAGCTGCAGCGCATGGAGCTGATCGTCGAGGAGCAGCGGCGCCCGTTTCCCTCCTACCGGTTCCGCCACGGGCTGGTGCAGGAGGCCGCCTACGCCACCATCACCGACGCCCGCCGCAAAGTGCTGCACGGCCAGGTCGGCCTGGCGCTGGAGCGGCTGATCGACGATGAGGGCGGCCCCAGTCCGCGGCTGCTGGCCCACCTCGCCCGGCACTTCCGGGAGGCCGACGACGCCGGCCGCGCCGCCACCTACCTGATCCGGGCCGGCGACGAGGCGCGAGCGCTCTACGCCGACCAGGAGGCGATCCACCACTACCGCGAAGCGCGCCGCTTCCTCCAGCAGCTGGGCGACGATCGCCGGTCGCGGGAGACGCTGTTCAAGATCGCGCTGGTGCACCACCTGGCGTTCGACTATCCGGCCGCCGAGGACGCGTACGACGAGGCCTTCGCGTGCAAGGTGGAGCCGATCGTCCAGGTCGAGGCGACGGAGCGCCTGGTCACCGCCACCAAGCGCCCGACCGAGCTGGCGCCCGGCCTCGACTACGTGGCCGAGTCCTACATGATCATCGAGCACGTGTTCAGCGGCCTGCTGCAGGTCGACGCCGACCTGAACGTGATGCCGGCGCTGGCCGACAACTTCCGGGTCTCCGCCGACGGGCTCAGCTACCTGTTCCAGATTCGCGGCTCGGCGCGCTGGAGCGACGGCGTCCCGGTCACCGCGCACGACTTCGTCCAGACCTGGAAACGCACGCGCGAGCTGGACACGGTGACCGCGTTCCTGCTGGAGGACGTCGAGCATGCCGAGGCGCTCGACGACCATACGCTGGAGCTGCGGCTGCGCGAGCCGCGCAACTACTTCCTGTACGTCCTGGCCGCGGCTCCATCGTACCCCTGGCCGTCGCACCTGGTTGCCGAGCGCGGCGACGACTGGCACCGCGCCGAACCGCTGGTGTCGAACGGCCCCTACGTGGTCGAGAGCTGCGACGACGAGCAGCTGACGCTGCGGGCGAACCCGCAGTTCGACGGGCCCCGCGGCAACATCGACCACGTCTGCATGCAGTTCAAGCCGACCGCCGTCCGCGGTACCGCCGCGCTCTGGGAGGACGAGGAGCTGGACGTGCTCAGCAACGTCGAGCACCTGCTGACCGGCGCGCACACGCTGGCGGAGGTGAGCCCGGCGCTTGGCACCAGCATGGTCGGGTTCCGGCCCGAGGGCGCGCTCGCCGACCTCCGCGTCCGGCAGGCGCTGACCGCGCCGCTGGTGCAGCTGATGGAGAACCTGGAGGACGCGGGGATGATGGTGCGGCCGGCCCGCGGCGGCGGGCTGCTGCCGCCGGCGATGCCCGGGCACCTGCACATTGTGCAGGCGCCGATCGGCATGGAGCGCGCCGCCGAGCTGCTGGCCGAGGCCGGCTACCCGGGCGGCGACGGGCTGCCCGCCGTCCGGCTGGCCGCGATTCACCCTATGGAGCCGATGCTGGCCGGCCTCGAAGACCTGATGGGACAGATCGGGGTGACGGTGGAGCTGGAGCTGATGGATCAGGGCTCGATGGTGAGCACGGTCGACGCCGATAGCTGGATCTCCGGGTGGGTGGCCGACTATCCCGACCCGCACGGCTTCTTCCGCGGGCTGCTGTCGAAGCGGCACCTGGGCGTGCTGAACGACCCCACCCTGACCCAGCTGCTGGCCGATGCCAGCGCCAGCCGTGACCGCGACGCGCGCCTGGCGCTGTTCGCGGAGGTCGACCGCCGGCTCGTCTCCGAGGCGCTGATGGTGCCGCTCTCCTATGCACGGTCGGTGCTGCTGAAGCGGCCCTGGGTGCACGGCATCTGGTCGAACGCGCTCACCAGCCTCCGCTTCGACCAGGCAACGGTCGAGCGCTGAGCGGCGTGAACGAGGAGGTGTTCATCACCTGCGCGGTGACCGGCGCAGGCGACAGCACCGGTCACCCACATCCACGTGCGCGATTCCGCCACCGGCCGCGGGTCGCGCGACGTCGAGCTCTACCGCGAGGTGGTGCATGGCGGGGCAGCTCCCGGCCGGCGCGGTGTTCTCGGCCTTCGCAATCGGCCAGCTGGTGGAGCGGGCGGTGCGGATCCTGGAGGCGATGAACGTGCGGGTGCTGGGGCCGGGCGAGGTGCGCGAGCGGCTGGCCCTGCGGCGTCGGTTAACCGAGCAGGCGCCCGATCAGGGCCAGGTCGATCGTCTCGACCAGCTCGTCGGCGGCCGACAGCCGGTCGGCGGTCATCGTGCCGAGCAGGCCCAGGCAGTGCATGCCGGCGCCCTTGGCGGCCAGCACGCCCGCCTCCGTGTCCTCGATCACCGCCACCTGCGCGGGCTGCAAGCCCGCCGCTGACCCGCGCAGCAGGCCCAGCGCCACCAGGTAACCCTCGGGGTTGGGCTTTCCTTCCAGCACGTCGTCGGAAGTGACAACGCAGCTGAACAGGCCGGCGATACCGGCCGCGTCGATCACCGGCTGGATCTCCGCCAGCGCTGCGCCGGACACGATGCCGATCGGTGCGCGCGCCGCCGCGGCGCGCACCACCGCCCGCATCCGCTCGTCGACGGTGCTGCCGTCGTGTACCAGCCGGCGGTACGCGTCGATGCGCTCGGCCACGATCGCATCGACGTCCTCGCGGTCGCCCAGCCATGTCCGCACCATCATCTCGTCGGAGAGCCCCGCCAGGCGATCGATGTACTCACGGTGCGTGGGCGGCCTCGCGTGGCGGGCCAGCACCTCCGCGGTAACCGCCTCCATCACGTGCTCGTCGTCCGAAAGGGTGCCGTTGAAGTCGAAGATCAGGGAGCGGAGGGGCATGGCGGAGGAGCCAATCATCACATGACCGGGGATACAGTCCCGGCATGAACGATCGACCGATCCGCGTCGGCGTCCAGCTGCAGCCTCAGCAGGGGACGCTCGCGAAGATGCGGGAGACGTGGCTGCGGGTGGAGGAGATGGGCGCGGACACCGTGTTCAACTGGGATCACTTTCACCCGCTGTACGGCGATCCCGACGGCCCGCACTTCGAGTCCTGGACGGTGCAGGCGGCGATGGCGGAGTCGACCAGCCGCATCCAGATCGGCTGCCTGGTCACCTGCAACTCCTACCGCAACGCGAACCTGCAGGCGGACATGGCACGCACCGTCGACCACATCTCCGGCGGCCGCTTCATCTTCGGCATCGGCGCCGGCTGGTTCCGGCGCGACTACGACGAGTACGGCTACGAGTTCGGCACCGCGCCCGACCGGCTGCGGCACCTCGACCGCTCGCTGGCCACGATCGTGAAGCGCTGGGGCAGGCTCAACCCGGCGCCCGTGCACGCCCGGCCTCCGATCCTGATCGGCGGCGGTGGCGAGAAGGTGACGCTGCGCATCACCGCCCAGTACGCCGACATCTGGAACGGGTTCGGCCTGCCCGACGTGGCCCGCCACAAGTGCCAGGTGCTGGACGAGCACTGCCGCCGGCTGGGGCGCGACCCGGGCGCGATCGAGCGCTCCATCGGCGGGTTCAACGCCGAGCGGATCAGGCTGCTGGACGACTACGCGGCGGCCGGCGTGACCCACTTCATCATGGGCGTGGGCGGCCCGGACTGGGACATCGGCCAGCTCTCGAAGCTGATCGCCTACCGCGACCGGCACAACGGGGGCTAGGCGCCGCTGGGTAGCGGCGGTGGCGTCGCCACCTCGCGACCGCGCGGCACCGACACGGGTGCCCGGTAGATGAAGGCGATCGTCGCCCACAACAGCACGAACCCGGCCATCTGCCAGCCGTTGATGGTCGCGTCCAGCCAGATGTAGTTCACGACCAGCGCCGTCGCCGGGAAGGCCAGCTCGGCGATGGTCGCGATCGGCGCCGGAGTCGTGCGCAGGCCGCGGTAGTAGAGCATCATCGCCAGCAGGCCGGAGCCCAGCGCCAGCAGCACCAGCCGCATCCAGTCGCTGGCGCCGGCGCTGTGCGCGGGCAGCAGCGCGTGCTCGGGGATCGCGATCACGGCCAGGAACGGCAGAGCCAGCGAGAAGCGCAGCGCCATCAGGGTGTTCGGCTCGACCTCACGCAGGCCGCGCCGGCCAAAGGCGGTGGCCGCGCCCCACAGCGCGGCCGCTCCCAGCGCGTACAGCGCCGGCTGGGCCTGGGTGCCGGTCAGCGCCTCGGCCGGCGACAGCCAGCCGAACGAGAGCAGGTAGGTGCCGATCACGGCCGGGATCACGAGCACGCCGAACTCGGCCTTGGGGCGCTCGCCCAGGATCACCGCGGCGGCGCCGATCGCCCACAGCGGCTGCGTCTTCTGAAGCAGGATCACGACGTCCGGGTTCGAGTAGGCGGCGGCGAAGGCCTCGGTGAAGAGCAGGGTGGCCAGGGCCGATCCGCCCCATCCGATGGCGATCGCCGACAGCCAGCCCATGCGCGACATGCGCCGGATCTGGTCGCGATGCCGCCACAGGATCGGCGCCACCACGCAGGTCAGGATCAGGTGCTCGTAGAGCACGATCGTCCACGCCGACCACTCGGTCGTGAGCGGCTTTCGCAGGACGCCGTCGATGCCCCACAGCGAGGCGCCGGCCGCGATCAGCATCACGCCGGCGAGGGGCGCCCGCCATACGACCGTGTCTCTCCTGCTGCCGATCGCCTCCACGGCGGTCATGATACGCGGCGATGCACGACTCTCCCATCACCGTGCTGGCCGGCGGCGTCGGCGGGGCCCGTTTCCTGCAGGGCGTGGTCGAGGTGGTGCCTCCGACGGATGTCGTCGTGGTGGGCAACGTGGGAGACGACGTGGAGCCGCACGGGCTGCACGTGTCGCCAGATCTGGACACGGTGCTGTACACGCTGACCGGCTGGATCGACGAGGACAAGGGCTGGGGGGTTCGCGGCGACAGCGACCGGGCGCTGGAGCGGGCGCGGTCGCTGGGCGCGGACGCGTGGTTCTGGCTGGGCGACGTCGACATCGGCCTGCACCTGGCCCGCACCGAGGCTCTGCGGCGGGGCGAGCCGCTGAGCGCGGTCACCACCCGCCTGGCGCAGCGGCTCGGCCTGGGCCTGACGCTGCTGCCGGCCACCGACGATCGGCTGCGCACGATCATCGGCACGGCCGACGGCGAGATCGACTTCCAGACCTACTACGTGCGCCGCCGGCATGCCGACGTGGTCACCTCGATCCGCTTCGACGGCGCCGAGACGGCGCGGCCGGCGCCCGGGGTGACCGAGGCGCTGCGCGATGCGCGTGCGGTCGTGATCGCGCCGTCGAACCCGCTGATCTCGATCGCGCCCATCCTGGCGGTGGCGGCCGTCCGCGAGCAGCTGGCGGCGCGGACGGCGACCTGCGTGGCGGTCAGCCCGATCGTGGCCGGCAGGGCGCTGCGCGGGCCGGCGGCGGCGATGCTGGAGTCGCTCGGGCACGAGGCCTCGCCGGTGGGAGTCGCGGCCATCTACGAGGGGCTGGCCGACGTGCTGGTGCTGGACGAACAGGACGCGGAGCTGGCGGGGCGCGTCGAGCAGCTGGGCATGCGGGCGGTGGTGGTGGACACCATTATGCGCGACGCGGTGGCGCGGGAGCAGCTGGCGCGTGCGGCGCTGGATGCGGCCGGGATCGCCGCGTGAGGCTGGAGATCCTGCCGCTGGCGGTGCCCGGCGAGATCGAGGCCGGCGCGGATCTGGCGGGGCTGTTGCTGGGGGCCGCGCCGTCGCTGGAGCGGGGCGATGTGGTGGTGGTGTCGCACAAGGCGGTCAGCAAGTCGGAGGGCCGGATGGCCGACCTGCGGGAGGTGACGCCGTCGGCGCGTGCGATCGAGCTGGCCGGGCCGGACGGCGACCCGCGCCTGGCCGAGATGGTGCTTCGCGAGAGCCGACGGATCGTGCGGCGGCGCGGGTCGCTGCTGATCGCAGAGACGCACCACGGGTTCATCTGCGCCAGCGCCGGGATCGACCGCTCGAACGCGCCGGGCGCCGACATGGTCGTGATGCTGCCGGTCGACCCGGACGCGTCGGCGGGGGCGCTGCGGACGGAGCTGGAGCGGCGGGGCGGGGTGCCGCTGGCGGTGGTGGTGGCCGACACGATGGGCCGGCCGCTGCGAAACGGGATCGTGGGCACGGCCATCGGGGTCAGCGGTCTGGAGCCGCTGCGCGGCTACCACGGCCAGGCGGACGCGGCCGGCTACACGCTGCGAACCACGCAGGTGGCGGTGGCCGACGAGCTGGCGGCGGCCGCCGACCTGGTGCTGGGCAAGCTGGAACGGGTGCCGGCGGCGCTGGTGCGGGGCTACGCGGCCGGCGGCGAGGGCACCGCCCGCGAACTGATCCGCGAGTCGCAGCGCGACCTCTTCATCTAGCCGGTGGCGCGGTAGAAGAGCGCGCCGGCTGGCACGTAGAACGCGGCCAGGATCAGGGTCAGGATGACGCTTGCGAGCGGGTTCACGAAGGCGACGGCCAGTACCACCAGGTAGAGCACGATCCCGGGGTCGAAGGCGCGCGAGATCGCGTCCAGCTTCGACTGCGGCACCGACTCGGCGATCAGCCGGCGGCCGTGGCGGGCGTAGCGCCACCAGATGTTGTAGAGCACTGCCATCGCCAGCAGGGTCAGATCGTACGCGTAGACGGCGGCGTGTTCACCCTGGTTCTGGAGGTGGTCGGCCACGAGCTTGGTGGGGAAGGGGATGAACGCGACGACCATCAGGAACACGATGTTGATGAACAGCATGGTGCGATCGACGCGGGCCAGGCAGGCGACGCACTCGTGGTGGTTGACCCAGATGATGCCGATGGTCAGGAAGCTGGTCGCGTAAGCCAGGTACGAGGGCCAGAGGTCGACCAGGGCCCGGCCGAGGTGCTGGTCGGCGCCGGTGCCGACGCCGATCTCGAGCACCAGGAGCGTGGCGGCGATCGCGAACACGCCGTCCGAGAACGTCTCCATGCGCGCAGTGCCGCCGTCCTCCATGCCGCCATCTTCGCCGCGGCCTCGGACGCGGTGCCGACCTCGGTCCGAGCACCCGTGACCTCACCGTGGCGTTCGCGTGACGTTTCACGGCGTCACGGCAGCGTCACGGCCAGGTCACGGCTGGTACGACGGTGCCCGGCACCGCCGTATCACCCGCGGACACGGCGTTCGCGGACGCGGGCCGGTTCGCGTCCTGGCCCTCGGTTGCAGGTGATAGAGAGGTGCCGGGCTACGTCGTAACACGTGTGACGCCGGCGTGACCTCGGCGTTGCAGGTCGCTGTCACGCTGTCAGTGACAGCGTTGCGCGGATTACGTCGTCGGGCGTGTCCACGTCGAGCGCCAGTCCGGGACGGTCGAGCGTGATCGACTCGATCCCGGCCGTCGCCGCCAGCCGAGCATGGACGAGCGCGCTTTCGGCCGAGCCGAACGCCGGCGTGATCACGCCGGCCGGCCGCACCGCCAGCGCGTTCGTGCCGCCGTCGTGTGCGCGGCCGATCGCGATCCCGCGCTCCGGCATCGCCGCCACCAGCGCCCGCACGTCGCTCGCGCTCACCAGCGGCAGGTCGCCGGCCAGGTACAGCACCGCCTCCGGCGCGGGCGAGATCAGCCCGCGTGCGTGATCCAGCCCCTCGTTCCAGGGCAGCTCGCCGTCCGACACCAGCCCCACCCGGTAGGTCCGCGCCAGCGTCGGCGCCAGCGGCTCGCAGCTGGCCAGCGCCACCGGCCCCACATCCGCCGCCACCGCCTCGCGCGCCACGTGCTCGACCATCGCCAGCATCAGCCGTCGCCGCTCATCGCCGCCCAGGGCGGGGTGCAGCCGCTGCTTCGCACCGGCCAGCCGCTTCAGCGGAATCAGGATCTGGATGCCCACGAACGGCAGACTAGACTGCGCCGATGCTCGCCCTCGGCTACAAGGCCTCGGCGGAGCAGTTCGGCCCCCGGCGGCTGCTCTCTTACGCGCTCGAGGCGGAGGCGCACGGCTTCGACAGCGTCGCCGTCTCAGACCACTTCCAGCCCTTCCGCCACACCGGCGGGCATGCACCCGCCGCGCTGCCGTGGCTCGGCGCGCTGGCGGTGCAGAGCGACCGCATCCGCTTCGGCACCAGCGTCTCCACGCCCACCCTGCGCGTCCATCCGTCGATCATGGCCCAGTCGTTCGCGACCATCGCCTCGCTCGCGCCCGGCCGCGTCTGGCTGGGCGTGGGCACCGGCGAGTCGATGAACGAGGTGCCCGCGCTGGGCATCGCCTGGCCGCGCTTTGCCGAGCGCCTGGAGCGGCTGGCCGAGGCGGTCGAGCTGATGCGCCTGCTCTGGACCGTGGACCGCGTCACCTACGACGGCGCCTACTACCGCACGGCCAACGCCACGGTCTACGACAAGCCCGACCGGCCCGTGCCGATCCTGATCGCGGCCGCCGGAGCCAAGGCCGCCCGCTTCGCCGGCGCGGAGGGCGACGGCTACATCACCACCAGCGGCAAGCCGCTCGAGCTCTACACCGAGACGCTGCTGCCGGCGCTGGAGCAGGGCGCTCGCGACGCCGGCCGCGACCCGGCCGCCGAGCGCATGCTCGAGGTGAAGGTGTCCTACGAGCGCGACCCCGCCCGCGCCGCCGAGGAGTGCCGCTTCTGGGGCGCCCTGGCGCTGCCGGCCGAGAGCAAGCAGGGCATCGACGACCCGCTCGAGCTGGAGCGCCTGGCCGAGCAGGAGCACGTGCACGCCGAGTCGCGCTTCATCCTCACCGGCGACCCCGACGAGCTCTGTGACCGGGTTGCGCCCTACGTCGACCTCGGCTTCCGCCACCTCGTGTTCCACAGCCCGGCGCCCGACCAGTCGCGGTTCATGGAGCTGTTCGCCGCCGACGCGCTGCCGCGCCTGCGCGAGCGCTTCGCCGACTGACCGGCCTCAGTGGTGAAACAGGTAGCGCTCTGGCTCGATCGTGACCTTGATCCGCTCGACGCCCTCCTCGAAGTTGTCGAACGGCTCACCCGTGTACTTCATCGCCAGCTCGTCCGCGTGCTCGCGGGCGCCCTCGCGCGTCATCACCGCGTGGCCGCGGATCTCGACCGACCGGTAGCCGCCTGAGTCGATCACCTCGAGCGTGACGCGGGGATCGCGCTCGATGTTGCGCCACTTGACCCGCCCCTCGGCCGTGTTGAACACCGGCCGGCCGTCCTCGATGTGCACCCACACCGGTGACACCTGCACGCTGCCGTCGCGGTTGACGGTGCCGAGGTGGCCGAAGTTGAGGCCGGCCAGCAGCTCGGCCGCAAGTGCCTGAGGGTCGACGCTCACGCGCGCACTCTACCCGCGTGTCTCGGCGTCAGAGCCCGGCCACGCGCGGTGCCAGCTGCTCGCCGATCATCCGCACCGCGTCCAGGTCGCGGTGATCGAGATGCTGCAGCATCGCCCGCTCGAGCCCGGCGGCGGCCAGGTCCTCGAGCTGCCCGGCCACCTCGTCCAGCGTGCCGCAGACCCAGCCGTCGACACGCTCGGCCAGCAGCTGCTCGCCGCTGATCCCGTCGAAGTGCAGCGCGCCCAGCCGCCCTGCCCGCTCCAGCAGCTCGTCGCGGGTGCGGCCGATCAGCGTCGTCTCCATGAACGAGAAGCGAAGCGGCGCGCGGCCGTGCCGCTCCGCGGCCTCGTCCAGGCTCATGCGCACCGCCCGGCACTCCTGCGGGTCGGCCGAGACGATGTTGTACTCCTGCGCGAACCGCGCGGCCAGGTCGACGGTGCGGGGCTTGCCGCCGCCGCCCACGATCATGGGCGGATGCGGCTGCTGCAGCGGCTTGGGCAGCGCCTGGCAGCCGTCAAGCTGGTAGTGGCGGCCGTCGAACGAGAACTCCTGCTCGGTCCATTGGCGGGTCACGATCTCGAGCTGCTCCTCGAGCATGTCCATCCGCTCGCGCATGGGCGGGAACGGGAAGCCGAAGCTGCGATGCTCGAGCCGGTACCAGCCTGCTCCCAGCCCCAGCTCCACGCGGCCGCCGGAGATGTGGTCGACCGTCGTGACCGCGTTTGCCACCAGCGATGGGTGGCGGAACGTGACCGGCGAGACCATCGTGCCCAGCCGCAGCCGGCTGGTGCGGGCGGCGATCGCGGCCAGGGTCGTCCAGGCGTCGTGCGAGCCGCGCCCGATCTGGCCGTCGCCGGAGAGGTAGTGGTCCGACCGGAACAGCGCCTCGATGCCGACCGCCTCGCAGGTCTCGGCAAGCGCCACCCAGTCGGGCCAGGTCACGTCCTCTTGGCCCTCGATCATCAGGCACAGCCGCATCAGCGGGACTCTACCGGGCCGGCTCGCGAGCCAGCACGGCCCCGATCGCCTCCTCCAGGATCGCGACCGCGCGGTCGAGCGCCGCCACCGGCATCACCAGCGACGGCTGCAGGTTGTAGGTGGCGGTGCTGGAGTCGGCCAGCAGTCCGCGGCGCAGGCACTCCTCGGCGACCGCCTCCTGCAGCTCCGGCGCGCGCTGCTTGGTCTCGCGGTCGGCGACGAACTCGACCGCCATGTAGCAGCCCTTGATGCGGACGTCACCGACCACCGGGTACCGCTCGGGCAGCCGGCCCAGCGTCTCGCGGGCGCGGGCGTCCAGCGCGCGCACGTTCGCGAGCACCGGCTCGTGCTCGAAGATGTCGAGCGTCGCGAGCGCCGCGGCGCAGGCCGCGGGCAGCCACGCCCAGGTGCTGCCGGTGGGCACGTCGTCGTAGCCGCCCATCGCCCGCTCCGATCCCAGCACGGCGCCCAGCGGCATCACGCCGCCGCCGATGCCCTTGCCCAGGCACATCAGGTCGGGCTCGACGCCCCAGTGCTCGACCGCGAACATGGTGCCGGTGCGGCCCATGCCGGACTTGACCTCGTCGGCGCAGAGCAGCCAGCCGTGCTCCCGGCACAGCTCCACCAGCGCCGGCCAGAAGCCGTCCGGGGGGATCTGCACGCCGCCCGACCCGATGATCGGCTCGATCACCACGCCGGCCACGTCGCGCGGGTCGACGGCGTGGAACAGCACGTGGTCGCGCAGGTAGTCGATGGTGGCGTCGCCGCTTCCTCCCGGCCGCGGCTCGCCGAACGGCGAGCGGTAGGGATTGGGGTAGGGGACGTGCACGAACCCCGGGCTGAGCTGCCGCAGGCCGCTGGAGATGTCCTGACGCTCGGCGCCCAGCGTGGCCGTCATAGTCGACTCGCCGTGGTAGGAGCCGAAGAACGCGATCACCAGCTGCCGGCCGGTGGCGCGGCGCATCAGCTTCAGCGCGATCTCGATCGCCTCGGTGCCGTTCAGGGCGATGTCGACCCGCGTCAGGCTGCGCGGAGCGATCGCCAGCAGCCGCTCGGCCAGCGGCGCCATCAGCTCGGAGGCCAGTCCGTGGCTGTCCTCGTTGCCGTAGCGGCGGAGCATCTCGACGGCCGGCTCGATCAGCTCGTCGCGGCCGGCGCCGAGCGGCACCGACGCCGACCCCGAGATCAGGTCCAGGTAGACGTTGCCGTCGACGTCTTCCACCGCCCAGCCGCGCTTGCGGGCGACCACGAACGGCGCCAGCCCGGCGGTCAGCCCCGGGTAGAAGGACGCCCGCATCCGCTCCAGCAGCTCGCGGCTACGCGGTCCCGGCGGCGGTGTGCGCATGCTCGGCACCGCGTCGATGTCGAGCGAGAGCTCGCCGCCCTGCGCGGCCGTCGGTGTCATGCCTCGGGCTCCGTGTCCCGGGCTGCCGCGGATCCGATCACGTAGCTGTGGTCGACCCGCCACTGCAGCCGCACCTCATCGCCGACGCGGGCCTCGGCGTGGCCGGACTCGTCGTTCAGCTGGTGCACCGTCAGCAGCTCGCCGGTTGCCAGCTGCACGATCAGCTGCGTCATCGAGCCGAGGTAGACGACCTCGGAGACGGTGCCCGCGATCAGCGAGCAGCCGTCCGGCACCGAGCCGTTCGAGAGCTTCACCTTCTCCGGCCGGACGGTGATCTGGAACGCGTCGCCGACGCCGCCCGGGTCGGGCGCGAGCAGCCGCTGGCCCTCGCCCAGCCGCATCTCCAGCACGCCCGCGCGACGGTCGTCCACCCGCAGCGCAAGCAGGTTCGAGATGCCGATGAATCCGGCCACGAACGCCGTCCCGGGATGCTCATACAGCTCGCGCGGCTCCGCGACCTGCTCGACCACGCCCTCGTTCATGACGGCGATCCGGTCGGACATCGTCAGCGCCTCCTCCTGGTCGTGCGTGACGTAGACGAAGGTGGTTGCGGTCTGCGCCGCGATCGATTTCAGCTCCAGCTGCATCTGCCGGCGCAGCTTCAGGTCGAGGGCGCCCAGCGGCTCGTCGAGCAGCAGCGCGGCCGGCCGGTTGACCAGCGCCCGGGCCAGCGCGACACGCTGCTGCTGGCCGCCCGAGAGCTGGCGGGGGCGGCGCTCGTTCAGGCCCTCGAGCCGCACGATGCGCAGCGCGTCGGCCACGCGGGCGGCGGTCTCGGTCGCGCCCGACGCGCTTGATGCGAAGCCCGAAGGCGACGTTCTCGGCCACGGTCATGTGCGGGAACAGCCCGTAGGCCTGGAACACCATGTTCACGTTCCGCTTGGCGGGCGGGACCCAGGTCACGTCCTCGTCCTGCAGCAGGATGCGGCCGCTGGTGGGCTCCTCGAAGCCGCCGATCATGCGCAGCGTGGTGGTCTTGCCGCAGCCGCTCGGCCCCAGCATCGAGAAGAACTCGCCGCCCGGGATGGTGAGGTTGACCGCGTCCACGGCGACCACCGACCCGAACCGCTTGCTGACGTCTTCCAGCACGATCTGGCCCTGGGTGCGGTCGCTCATGCCGGCCCCACCGCGATCGCGAACAGATCGTTCACGTTGCTGCCCGTCTGGCCGGTCACGATCGTGTCGCCGAGCTTGGTCAGCACCTCGCTCGAGCGGTGCCGCAGGAGCGCCGTGCGCAGGTCGATCTCGAGCGCGACGGCCCGCTCCAGCGTGGAGCCGTCCACCAGGGCGCCGGCCACCTCGGTGCCGCCGTCCATCCCGTCGGTGTCCAGGAACGCCGCGGTGATCGAGCGGCCGGCGCCGATCCGCAGCGCGGCCGCGAGCGCCGCCGCCTGGTTCGGCCCGCCCAGGCCGAACTCCTCGGACTGGGTCAGAGTCACAGTCGTCTCGCCGCCGGCTCCGACCAGCACGCAGGGCCGGGCGAACGGGCGGCCGTGGTCGTGGATCTCGACGGCGATGGCGGCCAGCGCCGTGCCGATCTCGCGGCTCTCGCCCTCCATCGTGGTGGACACGACGTGGGCGGTCACGCCCAGCTCGGTCGACCTGCGCACCATCGCGTTGGCCACGTCGGCGCCGGTGACAAGCACCAGGCTCTGGATCGACAGGTCGTCGAGCTGCGGGGCGGCGTCATGCACGGTCGCAGTCAGGTGGCGCCGGATCGAGGGCGCAACGGCATCCCAGAGATCGTACGCGTCCAGCACCGCGATCGCCTGCTCGCCGGTGGTGGTGTCGGTGACCGTGGGATCGGTGATCGCGTCCAGGGGGTCGCCGACGACGTCGGACACCGTCAGGTTGATGACGGTGGCGCCGCCCAAGCGCGGCCGCGAGCCGGCCGCCCTTCAACCCGGACACGTGCTTTCGCACCGCGTTGATCTCGCGGATGGCGGCGCCCGATCCCAGCAGCAGCCGGTGCAGCTCGCGCTTCTCCTCGAAGCTGACGCCGTCCGGCGGCAGGCATGCCAGCGCAGAGCTGCCGCCCGTGAAGCACGCCAGCACCACGTCCTCGGGCCCGGCGGTTCCCGCCAGCTGCATCAGCCGCTGCGCCGCTTGGCAGCTGGCCTCGGTCGGCAGCGGGTGGCCGGCTGACAGCAGCTCGATCCGGCCGAGCGATCGCGGCGTGCCCCTCGGGTGCCACCACCACGCCGCCCGCGATCGCGTCGCCGAGCAGCTGCTCGAGCGTGGTGGCGATCCGCGCGCTGGCCTTGCCCGCGCCCAGCACCAGCACCCTGCCGTTGGGGCCCGGCACGTGCGAGACGCCGTCCACGATCACGGCGCCGCCCTCGCCGAGCGTCACCGCCGCGCGTACCGCCGCCTCCGGGTCGGCCGCCCGCACGCCGGCCTCGACGATGTCGAGCACCAGCTCGCGCAGCGGCGCCGGGCCGCGGGCGACGAGCGCCTCCCGATTTGAGGGGATGCCCGAGCCGATCGCGCTCATCGCACCGGCACGGTGGGCGACCCTGTCCGCGTCGGGTAGACGCCGGCGGTTCCCAGCTGCTTCGGCGATCAGCAGCAGCGCGTTGTACTTGGCGGTGCGCTCGCCGCGCACCGGTGCACCGGTCTTGATCTGGCCCGCATTCAGCGCCACCGACAGGTCGGCGATGATCGCGTCCTCGGTCTCGCCGGAGCGCTCGGAGACGACGACCGTGTAGCCGTGGCGGTAGGCCTGGTCGGCGGCGTCCAGCGCCTCGCTGAGCGTGCCGATCTGGTTCACCTTCCAGAGCAGCGAGTTGGCGGCGCCGGCCTCGATGCCGCGCGCAAGCCGCGTCGGGTTGGTCACGAACAGGTCGTCCCCGACGATCTGGATGCCGCTGGCCTCGGTCAGCTCCGCGAATCCCTCGAAGTCGTCCTCGTGCGAGGGGATCCTCGATGGTGACGATCCCGAACCGCGCGATCAGCCGCTGGTAGAGCTCGATCATCCCGGCCCGGTCGTGGCGCTGCCCGGACAGCAGGTAGGTCTCGGTGGCCGCGTCGTAGTAGTGGGTGGCGGCGCAGTCCAGGCCGTAGGTGACGAGGTCGTCGTAGCCGGCCCGGCCGACCGCCTCGTGCAGGTAGCCGAGCGCCTCCTCGGGGTCGGAGAGGGGCGGCGCGTAGCCGCCCTCGTCGCCGGTGTTGAGCGCGGCCTTGCCGAACTTGTCGAGCAGGATCTCGCCCAGCTGGAGGTTCACCTCGGTGGCGATCTGGAGCGCGTGCAGCATGCTCTCGGCGCCGGAGGGGATCATGATGAACTCCTGAAAGTCCAGGTCGTTCGACGCGTGGCGCCCGCCGTTGATCAGGTTCACCTGCGGCACCGGCAGCACGTGCGCGTTGGCGTTCAGGTAGCGGTAGAGCGGCAGCTCGTGCGCGGCCGCGGCGGCGCGGGCCGCCGCCAGCGACACGCCCAGGATGGCGTTGGCGCCGAGCGCCGACTTGTCGTCGGTGCCGTCCAGCTCGATCAGCGTGGCGTCCAGCGCGCGCTGGGGGGCGACGTCGTGGCCGATCAGGTGGGGGGCGATGCGATCGTTGCACGTTGGCGACGGCGGTGCGGACGCCGAAGCCGCCGAAGCGGTCGCCGCCGTCGCGTAGCTCGTGCGCCTCGTGGGACCCGGTCGAGCGCCCGGACGGCACGTCGGCGCGTCCCAGCACGCCGCCGGCGATGACATCGACCTGTACGGTCGGCAGCCCACGGCAGTCGAGTACCTCCCGCGCCGTGATGCTCGAGATCGACAGGTCCGGCATGCGGCCTCCTATGCGTCGGATTCGAATCACGCGCGCGCGACCGGTGGCGACCGCGCCGCAGCCATGCTAGACGCTCAGATTGGCAACTGTCAACAGTCTACGTCTACAACGTCAGGCTGTTATCGTCGCCGGCCCGCACTCCGGGCAGGTGCTCGATGTACTCCGACACGCGGCCGAAGGCGAGTTCCACGTGCGACTCGAAGCGGGCCGCCGCCAAGCTCGGGGTCGCGGGCCTCGATCGCCTCCACCATCGGCCGGTGCTCGCCCGCGATCTCCTCGGGCGATGCGTACAGGTGCTCGTCCAGCCGGATCATGGTGCGCACGACCGGAACGTGCCGCATGAACACCTCGTGCAGGCGGCGGTTTCCGGTCAGCCGGCAGACGGTCTCGTGGAAGGCGAGGTCGGTGCGCGACACGGCCGCGATGTCGCGCCGGTCGGCCGCGTCTTCCAGCTCTGACAGGGCATGGCGGATCGCCTCCAGGTCGGCCGGGCGCCCGCGTCGCGCGAGCAGCTTGGCCGCGCGCGACTCGATCGCGGCGCGCAGGTCGTAGATCTCGCGCACGTCGTCGCTCGACAGCTGCACGACGTAGGTGCCGCGGTTCTGCTCCTCGTTCAGCAGCCCCTCCGCGCGCAGCAGCTTGAAGGCCTCGCGCACCGGGCCGCGGCTGATGTTGAGCGCGTCGGCGATGCGCACCTCGACCAGCCGCTCGCCCTGACCCAGCCGGCCGGCCAGGATCTCCTCGCGAATCTGGTCGGCAGCCTCCTCGGCGAGAGGCTTTCGGGCGCGCAGTGGGCGCATCCCCAGAGTGTACCTTGACACCCGGTCGCCGAGGTGCAAGACTGTCGACTGTCAACAGGCCGGTTGGTCGGCCTCCGACTCACCGGCGACCGGGAGGGAAGGGCCCACACCCATGGCGAGCCGCGTCGACTACGTCGTTCCGTCCGTGCAGACAGCGCTCCCCGGCCCCCGCAGCAGGGAGCTCCTGGAGCGGCAGTCGCGGGTCGTGTACGGGCCGATGCGCGAGTACGACGAGATGCCGCTGGTGCTGGCCGAGAAGTCGGACTGGATCCTGACCGACGTCGACGGCAACACCTGGGCCGACCACCAGTCGTGCTGGGGCTCGACGCCGCTCGGCGCCCATCCCGCCGCCGTCGAGGAGGCCGTGATCGAGGCCCAGGCCCGCTACGGCATGGAGATCACCGACTACGTCACGTCCCAGCCGGTGATCTCGCTGGCGAAGCGGTTGGTCGAGATCGCACCGCCCGGCCTGACCCGTGTCGCGCCCAGCGTCAGCGGCACGCTGGCCGTCGAGTCCGGGGCTCAAGTTCGCGCGCGCCGCCACCGGCCGGCCGATGATCCTGTCCTTCCTGGGCCAGTACCACGGCGAGGCCACCCTGCTCACGGCCGCGCTCGGCACCGACCTGTCCGAGGTGACAACGGGCAGCGCCCAGTACGTGCCGGGGTTCGTGTTCGCCCCCTACCCGAACGCCTTCCGCGCGCCCTTCCACAAGGGGCCGGGGCCGTACGACGACGGCATGTACATCGACTTCATCGAGGACTGGCTGCTCGTGCACCAGGTCGAGCCCGAGCAGATCGCGGGCGTGCTGATCGAGCCGATCGCGGGCGAGGGCGGCATCCTGATCCCTTCCGACGAGTTCTGGCGTCGGCTGGCCGGGCTCTGCGAGCGGTTCGGCTGGATGATGATCCTGGACGAGGTGCAGACCTGCATGGGGCGCTGCGGCACGATGTTCGCAGCGGAGCGCTGGGATCTGCGCCCAGACCTGCTGCTGCTGGGCAAGGGCATGGCCGCCGGCGGCCAGCCGCTGGCCGGCGTGCTCGGCACCGAGCGAGCGCTGGCCGACTCGGACGTGCACTCCGGCGGTACCTTCGCCTGGGTGCCGCCTGCGTGCGCCGGCGCGCTGGCCGGCATCGATGCGATCCTTCGAGAGAACGCTCTGGACAACGTCGCCCGGCTGGCGGCGATCGCCGAGGAGGTGCTGACCCCGATGGTCGACCAGTACGAGCAGGTTGGAGACGTGCGGATCGCCGGTGCCTTCATCGGCATCGAGTTCGTGACCGACCGCGACACGATCGCGCCGGCACCGGCCTTCCACCGCGAGGTGCACCACGAGTTGATGCGGCGCGGCGTGCTCGGGATCACCCAGTGGGGCAAGTGGGTGTACCGGATGCAGCCGGCCCTGAACATGCCGCCCGACCTGTTCCGATGGTCGTGCGACCAGGTGCGCGAGGCGGTCGACGAGGTCTCCAAGCGGCCACCGAAGGAGCCGCAGATCCTCGACCGCTGGCAGAACGAGTCGCGGAGGGCGCGCGGATGAGGGCGCGCTCGCGCATAGCCCTGCTGGCCGCCGGCTCCTGCCTGATGCTTGCCGCCGCCGGCTGCGGCGGCGGCTCGTCCAGCCCGTCGCAGAGCGTCGCCACCGCCCCCGCCCAGATCTCCGGCCAGCTCAAGGTCTACGCCTACGAGGACGGCTTCACCCCCGGCTACGTCAAGAGCTTCAAGGCCCAGTACCCGAAGGTCGATCTGCAGACGCAGGCCTTCTCGAGCAGCACCAGCGCGCTCACCAAGCTGCGCACCGGGTCGGTGTCGCCCGACGTGATCAACACCTGCGTCGACGAGAACGCGGCCGAGGAGGTGCGGCTCGGGGTATTCCAGCCGCTGGACGTCTCCAAGATCCCGAACTGGAAGGACATCGATCCCGAGCTGAAGAAGCTGCCGGGCGTGATGTCGGACGGCAAGGTCTACGTCGTGCCGGTGGACGCGGGCGACGGCGGCATCCAGTACGACCCGGCCCACGTGAGCCCTGCGCCCACCTCCTGGAAGGACCTGTTCGACCCCCGCTACAAGGGCGAGGCGTCGATCGAGGACAACCCGGTCACCGCCATCGACATCGGCGCCCTGGCGCTCGGGATCACCGATCCGCTGCACATGGACTCGGCCCAGCTGGAGCAGGTGAAGAACTTCCTGATCGCCCACAAGAGCCAGTTCCGCACCTGGTGGGAGAGCGACACCGACGAGGAGCAGCTCTACAAGACCGGTGAGATCTGGATCAGCTCGGGCTATCGCGACAACGCCTTCACGGTCACCAAGAACGGCGTCCCCAACAACTTCGTGCTGCCCAAGGAAGGGCAGCTGGAGTGGACGTGCGGCTACGGCATCAGCGCCCACGCCCACAACCTCAACGCCGCCTACGCGATGATCAACTGGTACGCGAGCGTGGCGGCCGAGACCTACGAGGCCAAGACCTGGCACTACCGGATCGCGAACCTCAAGGCCAAGGCCCAGCTGCCGCCCAAGATCCTGGCGCTGTCCGGCAACAACCAGGTGCTGACGCATCCGATCCCCGCCTCCGAGCCGAGCAACTACGCCGAGTGGGTGCAGGTGTGGCAGGACGTCAAGAGCGGCTGACGCTGGCCGACCACCCGCGCGAGTCGCCGCAGGTGGCGACGATGCCGGCGCGGGTGCGGCTGCAGCGGATGCTGCCGGGCATCGCCAGCGTGGCGCTGGTGGCGTTCGTGATGTTGGTGCTGTTCGGCCCGATCGTGCTGCTGGCCGTGCTCTCGTTCGACAAGGCCACGATCATCGCGCTCGACTGGCAGGGGTTCACCACGCAGTGGTACCGCGAGATGTGGGCCAACACCAACCTGCGCGCGGCGGTGCTGAACTCGGTGGTGGTGGCCGCCATCGTGACCGTGATCAGCATGGTGGCCGGCACGATGGCCGCCTTCGCGATCACGCGCTTCCGGTTCCACGGGCGGGCGGCGGTGGCCGGGCTGGTGGGTGCGCCGCTGGTGGTGCCATGGCTGATGATCGGCGTCGGCGCGGCCATCTTCTTCTTCCACTACAACGTGCCCGGCCTCTTCCCGCTGTCGCTGCACTCGGTGACCGCCGTGCAGGTCGCGTGCACGTTCCCGCTGGTGACCGCGGTGGTGGCCGCGCGCTTGGCCCGTTTCGAGGGCGTGCAGGAGGAGGCGGCCATCGACCTGGGCGCATCGCGCCTGCAGGTGCTGCGCCACATCATCCTGCCGCAGCTGACGCCGGCGCTGGGCGCCGCCGCGATCTTCGCCTTCTCGTGGTCGTTCAACAACTTCGAGATCGACTTCTTCGTGGGCGGCTATGACCAGACGTTCCCGGTCTGGGTCTACTCGGAGCTGCGCCGGGCGCCGAACCTCCCGATCATCAACGCCAGCTCGACGCTGATCTCGTTCGTGCAGGTGCTGATGGTGGTCGTGGCCTGGCGGCTGCTGCGCGGGCAGGACGACGAGGACGGCTCCTCGGTGGTGGACGCGCTGCCATGACGGCCGCCGCGCAGCCATCCAAACAGCGATGGAAGCGGATGCAGCGCGGGATGACGCCGTGGTGGCTCCTGTCGGCGCCGCTGGTGATCCTGGGCGTGCTGTTCGTGGCGCCGCTCCTGACCCTGTTTCTGATCGGCTTCCAGCACAACTCGCTGCTGCAGGTGGGCGGCTGGACGCTCGACAACTTCCGCACCATCTTCCAGACCCAGAGCTACCGGCACATCGCGGTCACCACCGCCGAAATCGCGACCGCCACCATGCTGGTGCAGCTGGCGTTCGGGCTGCCGCTGGCCTACGTGCTGGCGTTCAAGGCCGGGCGCTGGGAGCTGCCGCTGATCCTGCTGCTGGTGCTGGCCGACGAGCTGAACCCGATCGTGCGCATCTACGCCTACCGGGTGGTGCTGGGACGGGAGGGCATCGTCAACAAGGCGCTGGAGGCGGTCGGCCTGGTCGACCCGAATCATCCCCTCAGCTGGCTGCTGTTCGACAACTTCGCGGTGGTGGTGGTGCTGTCCACCAGCTACATCACGTACACGGTGATTCCGATCTACGCCTCGATGAAGGCGATCGACCACTCTCTGATCGAGGCCGCCACCGACCTCGGCGCCGGCTGGCTGCGCCGGGCCTGGAAGATCATCCTGCCGCTGTCGGCGCCGGGCATCTTCATCGCGATCATCCTCGTCTACATCCCGCTCTACACGGAGTTCGCGACGCCCACGCTGGTCGGTGGCACCGGCTCCTACATGCTCGGCCAGCTGAACGCCGAGCTGATCACCGAGACCGGCGACCTCGGCCAGGGTGCCGCGCTGAGCGCGCTACTGCTTGCGGCCTCGGGCGTGCTGGCCGCGGTCGCGTACTACCTGAGCCGGCTGAACCGGCTGGACACCTGACCGCGTAGCCGGCGTACGCCCGCCGAGCGCTGGTCGCGCTTGACGTCGCGTAGCACCTCGTGCGCGCAGTTACGGCCGTTGGCTCCGGTGACACCGCCGCCGGGATGCGTGCCGGCACCGCACAGGTACAGGCCCTCCACCGGCGTCCGGTAGTCGCCGTGGCCCGGCACCGGGCGCATCGAGAACAGCTGGTCGCTGCCCATGTCGCCGTGCAACGCGTGGCCGCCGGTGATGCCCAGCAGGCGCTCGAGGTCGAGCGGCGACAGCACCTGGCGGTGCAGGATCGAGCCCGGCAGGTTGGGGAAGTATCCGCCCAGGTGCTCGATGGCGCGGTCCGCGACGCGCTCGCGGATGTCGTCCCAGTCGCCTTGGCCCTCTGCCAGGTTGTAGGGCTGCGAGTTGACGTCGATGGTGACGATGTGGCGGCCGTCGGGCGCCAGCGTGGGGTCGTGGAGCGTGGGGATGCACATCTCGATGTGGGCGCCCTCGGCGGGGATCCCCTGCATCGCCAGCGCCTGCGCGCGGTCCATGTCGGCCAGCGTCGAAGACACCTCGATGATGCCGAGCTGATAGCCGGTGGCGGGGTCGGCACCGGTGGCCTCGGGCAGCTCGGACACGGCCAGGTTGATCTTGATGCTGGTGCCGATGCAGCGGTAGGCCTCGATCGCGTCGCGGTAGTGCTCGGGCACGTCCTCCTCGGCGATCAGCTGGCGGAAGGTGCGCTTGGGATCGGCGTTCGAGAGCACCACGGGCGCGGTCAGCTCCTCGCCGCTCGCCAGCCGCACGCCGGTCACGCGGCCGCCGTCGGTCAGCACCTGGTCGACCTCGGCGTCGGTGCGCACCTCGGCGCCGGCCTCGCGGGCGGCGTCGGACATGTGCCCGGTGACCTCGCCCATGCCGCCGTGCACGAACCCCCACGAGCGCACGCCGTCGGACGCCTCGCCGGCGTGGTCGTGCAGCAGCACGTAGGCAGTACCGGGGGTGGAGGGGCCCGACACGCTGTCGTTGATTGCGTGCCACCCCATCGTCGCCTTCAGGTGGTCGGACTCGAACCAGCCGTCCAGGTACTGCGTTGCCGAAGTGGAGAACAGGAACATCAGGTCGAGCAGATCGCGGCGCCCACCCAGGGCCTTGCGGCCCATCTTCATCGCCGTGGGCAGCTCGCCGATGCCGCCGCTGCCGGTCGGCGGCGTCCAGTCGAACATGGGCATGATGATGGCCGCCATGTCGGCCAGGTGCTGCTCGAAGTCCCGGAACCGGCGTGCATCCTTCTTCGAGAACCGGGCCGCCTCGCGCTCGGTCTCGTCCAGGTTCTCCGAGAGCAGGAACCGGCCGCCGTCGGGGAACAGGTTCAGCGTCGGGCCGGCCGGCGAGACCGTCAGGCCGCGCTGCGCCAGCCGCATGTCCTGCCAGATCGCCTCGCGCAGCATGCTCAGCACGTAGGCGCCGGTGGAGGCCCGGTAGCCCGGGGCGAACTCCTCGGTGACGCAGCAGCCGCCCACGAACGGCCTGCGTTCCAGCGCCACTGTCGACAGCCCCGCGCGGGCCAGATAGAAGGCGGCGGCCAACCCGTTGTGGCCCGCCCCGACGATGATCGCGTCGTAGCTGCGGCCACTCGTGGAGGCGGAGCCGGTCATGACGGTCGACAGTCTACACCAGACAACAGGCACCGGCCGGGCGGTTCCGGGTCGGTGCTCCCTTGCTGTTAGCGGCCCGTGACGGGCGTCGCCGTGCCGGGCGCGGTGCCGCCGCCGGGCTTGACCTCGCCCAGCTTGCTGCGCACGGCCGACAGCGGATTGGCCACGGCTTCCAGCGACTTGCCTGCGGCCTCGACGCCCCAGATCAGCTCGCTGAGACCACCGGCCGCCATCAGGAACGACCCGATCACGTAGCCGATGAAGACCTCGCCCTTGTCGCCGCTCCCGATCAGGGTGCCGAACAGCCAGGGCGCGGCGAACCCGCCGGCCAGGGTGCCGATCGAGTAGAAGACCGCGATCGCGAGCGCGCGGCTCTCGATCGGGAAGATCTCCGACACCGTCAGGTACGCGGCGCTGGCGCCGGCCGAGGCGAAGAAGAAGGTGATCGACCAGCAGATGGTCATGGTGGTGGCGCTGAGCATGTCGGCCTGGAACATCCATCCGGTGATCAGCAGCCCCAGCGCCGAGGCCATGTAGGTGCCGGTGATCATCGGCCGCCGTCCGACCGAGTCGAAGAAGTGGCCGAGGCAGATCGGCCCCAGTACGTTTCCGATCGCGAACGGGAAGATGAAGTAGGCAACGTTTCCGTTGCTGACGTTGAAGAAGGTGGTGAGCACCAGCGCGTAGGTGAAGAAGATCGCGTTGTAGAAGAACGCCTGCGAGCCCATCAGCATCAGCCCCACGAACGAGCGCTTGGGGTAGGTGAACAGGATCGCCCGCGCGATGCCGACGATGCCGATCTCGCGTCGCGGATCGATCTCGATCGTCTCGCCGCTCGGCTCCGGCAGCTCGCCCTTGGTGCGCGACACCTCGGCCTCGATCCCCTTGACCACCTCGTCGGCCTCGTCGAAGCGCCCGTGCGTCATCAGGTAGCGCGGGCTCTCCGGCAGGTTCTTGCGGATGAACAGCACCGAGATCGCCAGCACGGCACCGAGGCCGAAGCAGATCCGCCAGCCGTAGGCCGGATTCACGTAGTTGTCGTTCAGCAGGTAGAGCGACGCGGCCGAACCGATCGCGGTGCCCACCCACCAGGAGCCGTTGATAGCGAGGTCAGTCCAGCCCCGGCGGCGGGCCGGGATCAGCTCATCGATCGCGGAGTTGATGGCCGCATACTCGCCGCCGATGCCGATGCCGGTCATGAACCGGAAGAACACGAACGACTCGAAGTTGAACGAGAACGCCGTCGCGAGCGTCCACACCAGGTACCAGCCCAACGAGAACATGAACAGGCGCTTGCGGCCGAGCCGGTCGGTCAGGTATCCCAGCAGCAGCGCGCCGCCGGCGGCGCCCGCCAGGTACATGCTGTTGGCAAAGCCGATCTGGCCGGTGCCGAGGTCGAGCCCGCCGCCCCCGCCCTTGGTGATGACGGGCGCGATCAGGCCCACGATCGTGACCTCGAGGCCGTCCAGGATCCACGTGATGCCCAGCCCGACCACCACCATCCAGTGCCACCTGCTCCAGGGCAGTCGGTCCATCCGGGCTGGGATATCGGTCTTGACGGGTCCCGTATGTTCTGCCGCAGTGGCCATGGTCGCCTCCGTGAAGCTGGTGGTGAGGTCCGCTGGGCAATGCCTCGATTCGCGCGCAGCTAAACAGCGCTTGACCGGCACGGCGGTGCGGGCGCTGCGCCTACCCTGGGGGAGGTGCAGGGTTTCGTCGACATCCACAGCCACATGATTCCGTCCGGCGATGACGGTGTGCGATCGGTGGACGAGGCGGTGGAGCTGGTGCTCGAGGCGGGGTCGCGCGGCACCGCCGTGCAGTACGCGACGCCGCATGCGATGGACCGCCATCCGCTCACCGACGAGCGGCGCCGGAGGGTGACAGCCGCACGCGAGCAGATTCGGGCGCGGCTCGAGGGGCGCGTCGATTTCCGCCTGGGCTGGGAGATCAGCCCGGAGCGCTGGCTGCTGGATGCCGATCCCCATCAGCTGGCGATGGAGGGCCTGGACGCCTGCCTGCTGGAGCTGCCGCTGCCGCACACCGGTCCCCGAAACCTGGACATGTTCGAGGACTGCGCCGAGCACATCGCGGCGGCCGGGCTGGTGCCGATCATGGGCCACCCCGAGCGCTGCGACCTGATCTACGGCGACCTCGGCCGGGTGACGGAGCTGCGGGCGCACGGCTGGCTGACCCAGGTGAACGCGTCCAGCCTGCTCGGCCGCCATGGACGTGACGCGCAGGACGCCGGCTGGACGCTGGTCGAGTCCGGCCGCGCCGACATCATCGCCTCCGACGGGCATCGCGCCAACCGCCCGCCCTGGCTGGACGAGGCGTTCGCCGCCGTGGCCGCCCGGATCGGCCGTGAGCGGGCGCTGCCGCTGTTCACCGGCGCCGCGCTTGGGCCGCTGGCGACGCTGCCGCTGCCGCAGGCCGAGCCAGCGTAGATACCGGCTATGCGCTCTCGATCACCGGCTCCAGCAGCATCTCGCTGCTGACGGTGTTCGCGATGTAGCACTCGCGGTGGGCGAGGTCGACCAGGCGCGTGACCTTTGCGATGTCGGTGCCCCCGGCCACGACGATGTGGGGGCGCAGGGTGATGCGGGTGATGCGCACCGGCAGGTCGTCCTCCGGCATCAGCGCCTCGGCCTGGTCGGAGTAGGACACCACGTCCACCCGCGCTCGCGCCGCCACCGCCAGGAACGACAGCAGCTGGCAGGAGCTGGCGGCGGCCAGCAGCAGCTGCTCGGGGTTGGTCAGCGCGGGATCGCCGCGGAAGGCGGGATCGGCGGACACCGTCAGCGGTTCGGCCGAGGGTGGCAGCGCGATCTCATGCCGGCGGTCGTAGTGCTCGTACCCGGCGCCGGTCGAGCCGGCCCAGGTGACGGTGGTGCGGTAACTGTGCTCGTGGCTCATCCCGGCTACCGCGGGGCGTCGGATGCTTCCAACGGGCCGACGCTGGCCTCGATCGCGGCCCCGACCTGCGCCACCCGCGCGGCCAGCGCCTTCAGCTCTTCCTGGGGCGTCATGCCGCTGCGTGCGCTGAGCTGGAGCAGCTGCTGGTGGACGTCGAGCAGCTCTTCGAGCGCGTCCTTGGTCTGCTGGTTCATGGTGCACAGCATAGGGCGGGCGCCGTGCAGCGCCTCACCCGAAGAGGCAAAGCCTCGAGAGGCCCGGCTGTGCGCCGAGCCCCTCTGTGGCCTACTCGCCCTCGGAGGGCGACTCGTCCTCGGCCAGCAGCTTGTACAGACGCCTTCGCGTCTCGCGCAGGAGCTCGGCGGCAGCGGTCAGCTGCTGCTCGGATCCCGCGTGCACGACCTGCCGGGTCGCGGCGCGCACCTGGTAGATCAGGTCGCGCAGCTCGACGATGGCCGGCGGTACGTCGGAGGCGACTTCGGCCCAGGGCTCGCTGGGCGCGGCTGCCGCCTCGGCGGTGCCCGACTCGGTCAGCGAGAACACGCGCTTGCCGCCCTGCTGCTCGGCCCGGATCAGCTCCTCGTCCTCGAGCTGCGAGAGCGTGGGGTAGACCGATCCCGGGCTGACGCGCCAGGCGCCGCCGGAGCGGTCCCGCAGCTCGCGCATGATCTGGTAGCCGTGCATCGGCTGCTCGGCCAGCAGCGCCAGGATGGCTGCGCGGATGTCACCGCGGCCGGCCCGTCCCTGGTAGCCGCGCATGCCGCGGTGATAGCCATGATGTCCCCTGCGCCCGTGGCGGGTGCAGCGGTCGATCATCTCGCGGAACTCGCCGCGACGCCCCTTCGCGGGGACGATCGCATACTCACTCATTGAGTTTCTCCTTCCTTCATGTGATAGGTCAAGTTCTATCACGATATATCGTTACATGCAAATCCACGTGTCCATGCCTTGCACCGCCCGGCAACCATGCCTACAGTCGTGGGCAGGAGGAACCGAGGTTCCGGGAGGCGCGATGCGCGGTTCGATGGCACGGTTGGCGGGGATCACGACGGCACTGGCCGTGCTGTGCGCCGCCCCCGCCTCGGCGCGCGTGCTGCAGCCCGCGGCGCTGCCGCCCGTGGTCGCCGGCTCCGCCTACGTGCGCGTGAACCAGGTCGGCTACTCGACCAGCGCGGCCAAGCGCGCCTACCTGATGTCGAGCGTGAGCGAGGCAGGCGCCACCTTTTCCGTGATGGACGGATCGACGGTGGTCTTCACGGCACCGATCGGGCCGCAGCTGGGCTCGTGGAGCGCCAACTTCCCGCACGTCTACGCGCTCGACTTCCCGACTACCGCCGCCGGCACCTACACGATCACGGTCAGCGGCCCGGTCGCGGCCAGGTCGCCGAGCTTCGCGATCGGCGCCGGCTCGTCCGTCTACGCCGGCGCGATCGGAAACGCGCTCAGCTTCTACCAGGACGAACGGGACGGGCCGGCCTACATCCCCTCGCCGCTGCGCACGGCACCGGCGCACCTGCACGACGAGAACGCGATGACGTATCTGACGCCGAAGGTGGACGCGGACGGCAACTTCCAGGGCAGCCTGACGCCGCTGGGCACCCGCATCAACGCGGCGGGCGGCTGGTGGGACGCGGGCGACTACCTCAAGTTCGTGCAGACCGAGAGCTACACGACCGGCGTGCTGCTGAGCGGTCTGCGCGACTTCCCGGCGCAGATGGGGCCGCACAGTGGTGCCGACTTCACGGCCGAGAGCAAGTTCGCGGTGCGCTGGCTGCTGCGGATGTGGAACGACCGCACGAAGACGCTCTACTACCAGGTGGGAGTGGGTGAGGCCAACGACCAGACCACCGGCGACCACGACATCTGGCGGCTGCCGCAGGCCGATGACACCTGGGGCGGGCACAGCAGGGCCGACCGCTACATCCGCCACCGGCCGGTGTTCCGGGCCGGCAAGCCGGGCTCGCCGATCAGCCCCAACCTGGCGGGCCGCGACGCCGCGGCCTTCGCCGAGTGCTACCAGGTGTTCAGGAGCACCGACCCGGGGCTGGCGGTTCGCTGCCTGCGCTCGGCCGAGGACGTCTTCGCGCTGGCGGACACCAGCCCCGGCGGCCACCTGCTGACGGTGATCCCGTTCGACTTCTACCCGGAGTCGGAGTGGCGCGACGACCTCGAGTGGGGGGCCACGGAGCTGTACCTGGCCACCAAGGGCGGACACCTGCCGCCGGGGTTGCCGCACGCGAGCCCGCGCTTCTACCTGAGGCAGGCGGCGCACTGGGCGCACGCGTACATCGCCGGCCCGAACGACGCCGCCGACACGCTCAACCTCTATGACGTGAGCGGCCTCGCCCACTACGACCTGTACCGGGCGATCTCGATGGCGGGCGGGTCGGCACGGCCTGGCCGTGACGCAGCCGGCGCTGCTCGCCGATCTGCGAAAGCAGCTGGACGGCGCAATCGCGCAGGGCCGCAATGATCCGTTCGGCTTCGGGTTCCCGTGGGCGGCGTTCGACACGACGTCGCACGGCTTCGGCCTGTCGGTGATGGCCAGCGAGTACGACCAGCTGACCGGCACCAGGCGCTACAGCAAGCAGGCCGGCCACTGGCTGGGCAACGTGCTGGGTGCAAACGCCTGGGGCGTCTCGCTGGTGGTGGGGGACGGTACCCGGTTCCCGCGCTGCATGCAGCACCAGGTCGCGAACCTGGCGGGCTCGCTGAACGGAGCACCACCAGTGCTGGCCGGGGCGGCCGTCGAAGGGCCGAACGTGGTCACGTCGAGCGGCAAGGTGGACGGGATGCGCGACTGCCCGGTGCACCATGTGGACGCGTTCAAGAAGTTCAACAACGCCGCCAAGTTCAGGGACAACGTGCAGTCGTGGTCGACGGTGGAACCGGCCATCGACCTGACGGCAACCAGCCCGCTGGCGTTCGCGCGGGCCGCGGCCGGGCTGAACTAACCGGGGCCCCAAGCCGATATGCTTCCGGACGGCCGGTGCCTCCTGGCGACGGCCGGCCCGCCCTCTTAGCTCAGTTGGTAGAGCACTTCCATGGTAAGGAAGGGGTCAACGGTTCGAGTCCGTTAGAGGGCTTTTTTTGGCTCAACCATGCGGGTTTCCGGGCTAGCCGAATGGACTAGAACAGCACGAGTCTACTTGTTTGCGCCCGAGTCGGGTAGGTCGACCGGCGGCATCGGCTGCATGTGTGACGCGCTCCTGGATGAGGGCTTCGCGGCGCTGTCCGCGTCGGACCGGTAGAGGGCGCGCGCCAGGTTCGAGGAGGCGTTGGCTGCCGAGGAGAGCACGGAGGCTTGGGGCAGGCGAAGCGGTGGATTGGGTCAAGGTCGCCGCGATGAAGCGTCGCCGCGGGGCGACACCGAGCAGCCTGCGGAGTGCTCCAGCCTCGGGGCCGGGCCCAGCAGAGCGATTCACCCGAAGACGGTTGGCCTCCGATGTCGCCAGTTCGTGCGGGTGCGGTTCAGAGGGCCGTCTGGTTGCCCCGCTTGCGAGCGCGGTCAGGCCGAGGTTGGGGAGTCTGTGAGCCCTGATTGGTAGGCGAGTATGACTGCTTGGACGCGGTCTCGGAGGTCGAGTTTCTGGAGGATGTGGGTGATGTGCGTCTTGACGGTCGTGTCGCTGATGAAGAGTTGTTCGGCGATCTCGGCGTTGGAGAAGCCCCGTGCGATCAGTCGGAGTACTTCGAGTTCGCGGTCGGTGAGCTCGTCGAGTTGCGTGGGTCGTTCGCGCCGCGGGGTGCGCGTGAATTGGTCGATTACGTGCTTGGTGACGGCAGGTGAGAGGAGTGCGTCTCCTCCGGCGACGATGCGGATGGCTGAGAGGAGTTGTTCGGGTGGGTCGTCCTTGAGCACGAATCCGCTCGCGCCGGCGCAGAGCGCGTCATAGACGTAGTCGTCTAGGTCGAAGGTGGTCAGGATCAGGATGCGCGGCGGATCGTCACTGGCGAGGATCCGCCGGGTCGCCTCGAGGCCGTCGAGTTCGGGCATGCGGATGTCCATCAGGACGACGGTCGGTCGGAAGCGAGCCGTCTTCTCAACTGCCTCGAGACCGTTACCTGCTTCGGCTACGACTTCGATGTCGGCTTCGCCGGAGAGGAGCATGCGAAAGCCGGCACGCACCATCGACTGGTCATCGGCGACGAGGACGCGGATGCTCATGGCCGCGTCCTTTCGACTGGCAGTCGCGCGGTGAGCAGGAAGCCGCCGTCTGTGGCAGGCCCCGCGGTCATCTGGCCGCCGTAGATCTTGACGCGCTCGCGGATGCCGACGAGACCGTGACCGGCGCCGCCGTTCGACATGGCGCCCTCGCCATCGTCGCGGACTTCAAGCTCGACATGGTGTGGGGCGTAGCGGACGGTGACGTCGGCTTGGCTGGCATGGGCGTGCTTGAGCGTGTTGGTGAGCGCCTCCTGCACGATCCGATAGGCGGAGAGGTCGATCGCTCGGGGGAGCGGGAGGGGATCTCCCTCCAGCTGAAGCTGGACTGGGAGGCCGGCGCCACGGAGGTCGGCGAGCAGTGCGTCGAGGCTGTCGAGGCCCGGCTGGGGGCCGAGGGCGACGCCGTCTGCGTTGCTGCGCATCGCGCCCAACAGGCGGCGCATCTCCGCCAGTGCCGTGCGTCCGGCCTGCTCGACTCGCCCCAGTGCCTGCCTGTTCTCGGTGTCTGTTTGGGGCAGCCTGTGGCGGACTGCGCCTACCTGGAGCACCATCACGCTCATCGCGTGAGCGACGATGTCGTGTAGTTCCCGGGCGATCGCCGAGCGCTCCTCTGCAACCGCGACACGTGCGGCCGCCTCGCGCTCGCGCTCGGCGAAGCTGGCACGCAACTCGGCAGCCTCCCGCTCCCGCTCCGCAAGCGCCGCGCGCATCTCTGCCGCCTCTCGCTCGCGCTCGGCCAGCGTTGCGCGGATCTCTGCCGCCTCCGCCTGTTCTGCATGTTCTCGCAGTGCGTAGCCGGCGACCCAGCTGACGATGAACCGCAGCGAGATGAACACGTAGTCGCTGATCGACTGGGCAGTGGGGATATTGGCGACGACCACCAGGATGCAACCAACGACGATGCCCAGGCCGATCCAAGCCTTTCGTTCGTCACGTAGGTTGCCAAGCAGGAACGCGGTGGCAAGGCCGACGACGCCCAGGCTGCCAACGAACGGCACCAACCAGCCATTCACGAAGGTGAGGGCGGCCGAAAGCAGCCAGAACGACGCCGGAGCAGCGAACGGGAAGCGTCGGCGCAGGACCAGTGGCAACACCAGCAGCTCGACCGCCGGCACAGAAAACCACAGCGGCGTGGACGGCGCGGCCGGCGAGTTACGTCTGACGACCAGTTCCAGCATCGCCGCCACCGCCATCACCGCGATCAGCAGCTCGAACCAGTACTCGCGTGCGAGGTCGCTTCTTCGAGTCATGCGGTGACGGTACTCCACATCTCCCACCCGCGGCCTCCTACTCGAGTAGGAGTCGCGATCGTCTCGAAGTCGCAGATCGAACGCTCCTTACAGACGATGTAGACGGCCCGCACAGTCCCGGTGATGCCTTCGAGATCAGTCCGCTGGCCGCTTCGGCCCGTCGGAGGTCGCGGCGCGAGCGCGCTGGTCGGGCGAGTCCCGCACGAGCGCTTCCTGGCGCCGCGACCACCCTATTGCAGGTTCGCGCCGGTCACCTCCTACCTGAGTAGGAGAGCAGCTCCCCCGCTGGGAGGAGCCCGGTTCCGACCCTACTCCGATGACGTGTGCCGCTGACGGTCTTAGCGTCGCACAGGTCTTCAACACGGAAGGAACCGAGCATGTCTCGTACACCACATCACCAGAACTTGGCGGCACGTATGGGTCGC
>CAVTSO010000023.1:0-14883 GCA_963737445.1 uncultured Actinomycetes bacterium
GCCGCGGATCGCTGGCACGGCTGGAGCGACTGGGGATGGACGCGCTGGTGGACGGCCCGCGCGGATTGATAGCGATCGCGCCCGGAGCGGACCCACGGGCCGTCGCGCGCGACCTGATCCGGCGCGGTGAGGTGACGGCGGTCGGGCTGGATGCCTGCGGGACGGAGCCGTGGCACATCACGGAGGCGCTGGCGACGGCGGAGCGTGCCTGCCTGGTGGCGGCGGCGGCCGGGCCCCAGGTCAGGTTCGGGTCGGATCTGGGCGCGCTCGCCCCGGTGGCTCGGGAGGTGCTGGCGGGCGGGCGCTTGCAGTCGCGGTTCGACGAGGCGGGCCTGGCCGTGGTCGAAGCACTGGTTGCGACCGGCTGGTCGAAGGCGTCTGCCGCCAAGCGGCTGGGCATCGCCCGCCAGCGACTGTACGACCGCCTGGCCGTGCTGTCGGCCCGCCACGGACTCGACTTCGACCTGCCGCAGACCCGCGTCGAGCTGTCGCTGGAAGTGTGGGCGGCGCGCATGAGCGGCCTGGCCTCGTGACCACCGACCCGGGTGCCGCGTAGACTGCATGGCCGGATGAGCAACCTGATCGACAGCGGCTGGGCCGCCTGGCTGCCGTTCGAGCTGATCGAGGCGCTCGCGGCCCGCTCCGGCCGCTCGGCCGATCGCCGGGCCTTTGGCGAGCGGCTCGAGCGCGGGCCAAGCGAGGCCGACGAGGAGCGCTGGGAACGGTTCCGCCTGGTCTGCCCCTCCCGCATCGACCTGCCCGCGGATGCCCGGGGGCTGACCGCCGCGGACGCCGAGGCGCTGCTCGACCAGCTGGGGCTGCTGGATACCGAGCCGGAGCCGGTCGAGCTGGTGCTGACGCTCGACCACGAGGACGTGCGCGAGCTGGAGCGGATCCGCTCCAGCCGCGACCTGGGGGCGATCGCCGAGACGCCGGCGGGACTGCCCTCGCTCGACGCCCGCTTCGGCGGCGGCAAGGTCGGCCGCAACGATCCCTGCCCCTGCGGCTCCGGCAAGAAGTACAAGCGCTGCCACGGCAGCTGACCCGCTCCCAGGTCACACCAGCCTGACCAGCTCCTGGCCGTTGGTCACCTGATCGCCCTCACCCACCGCCACCGCGTCCACGGTGCCGGCGTGCGGCGCCACGATCTCGTTCTCCATCTTCATCGCCTCCACCACCACCAGCACCTCGCCCGCCTGCACCTCGGCCCCGGCCTGCGTCGGCACCTTCAGCACCGTCCCCTGCATCGGGCTGCGGATCACATCGGCGGCACCGGCCCCACCCCCGGAGCGCTGGGCGAGCTGCGTCCGCCGCTCGCGCAGCCGCCTGCGGCCCGGGTGCTCCGGCGCCAACACCGTCACCTCGAACCGCTCGCCGTCCACCTCCGTGACCAGCGTTCGCGCCTCGTTCCTGGTCGGATCGGGCGCGGCGGCAGCTGCATCAGCCGACGGCTCCTGCCTCAGCGAACGGGCGTAACCGCCGCCCTCGACGAAGTCGTGCATCGTGCCGCCGGCCGCAAACTCGGGATGTTCGAGGATCGCCCGGTGGATGGGGATCAGCGAGTGCACACCCTCCACCACGAACTCCGACAGCGCCCGCAACATCCGGCGCCGCGCCAGCTCGCGGTCGGCGTCCCAGACGATCAGCTTTGCGATCATCGGGTCGTAAAGCTCCGATATGGGGGCGCCCTCGACGACCGCCGAGTCGACGCGCACGCCCGGCCCCGACGGCTCGCGGTACCGGGTCACCCGTCCCGGCGTCGGCACGAAGTCCCGGGCCGGATCCTCCGCGTTGATCCGGCACTGGATCGAATGCCCACGCAGGGTGACATCCGACTGCGCGATCGACAACGGCTCCCCGCCTGCGATCCGCAGCTGCTCGCGCACCAGATCCAGCCCGGTCACCATCTCGGTGATCGTGTGCTCCACCTGCAGGCGCGTGTTCATCTCCAGGAAGTAGTAGGTGCCGTCCGCGTCGAGCAGCCCCTCGACCGTGCCGGCGTTCACGTAGCCGACGGCCCGCGCCGCCTCCACCCCGATCGCTCCGATCCGCTCGCGCAGCTCTGGAGACACCGCCGGCGAGGGCGTCTCCTCCACGATCTTCTGATGACGCCGTTGGATCGAGCAGTCACGCTCGCCGAGGTGCACGATCGACCCATGACTGTCGGCCAGCACCTGCACCTCGACGTGCCGCGGCCGCTCCAGGTAGCGCTCCAGAAACACGCTGTCGTCGGCGAAGTAGGCCTCGCCCTGCCGCCGCGCCGACTCGTAGCCGCGCCGCAGCTGCTCCGCATCGGCCGCGACCTCGATGCCTTTGCCGCCGCCGCCGGCCGACGCCTTCACCGCCACCGGATAGCCGATCCCCTGTGCGATCTCGAGCGCCTCCTCGACGGTGTCCACCGCGGAGTTGGTGCCGGGGATGACCGGCACGCCGGCTCGCTCCATCAGCTCACGCGCGCTGGTCTTCGATCCCATCGCCTCGATCGCATCGGGCGGCGGCCCCACGAATACCAGGCCGGCGGCCGCGCAGGCGCGGGCGAACGCAGCGTTCTCGGCCAGGAACCCGAATCCGGGGTGCACCGCCTCGGCGCCGCTCCGCAGGGCGGTGCGCACGATCGTTTCCGACAGCAGGTAGCTCTGGACAGCCGGCCCCGGGCCGATCAGGTATGCCTCGTCTGCGTAGGCGACGAACGCCGACTCACGGTCGGCCTCGGAGTAGACCGCCACCGAGGCGATTCCCATTTCGCGCAGCGTGCGGAAGATCCGGATCGCGATCTCGCCGCGGTTTGCCACCAGCACCTTGCTGAACATCGGCGGATTCTACGAGTGAAAGCTGCACCAGCGCCTGTTCAATCGCCCGGCGCTGGGCGGGCGAGGCCCGTGGCCGCACCTCGATCACAGCGGAATGTTGCCGTGCTTGCGCTCCGGCACGTCCGCCCGCTTACC
Organism: uncultured Actinomycetes bacterium; assembly: GCA_963737445.1. Taxonomy (GTDB): domain Bacteria; phylum Actinomycetota; class Thermoleophilia; order Gaiellales; family JAICJC01; genus JAICYJ01. The sequence goes on from CAVTSO010000023.1 coordinate 2,946, forward strand.
GCGACACGCCTCCAGCGCCGAAATCAGCGCCGGCCGCGTCCGCCGCGGCTCGATCACGTCGTCGACGTAGCCGCGCTCGGCCGCGGTGAACGGGTTCGCGAACTGCTCCCGGTACTCATCGACCAGCTGGGCGCGCCGCGCGACCGGGTCGTCCGAGGTCTCGAGCTCCTTGCGAAACACGATGTTGACCGCCCCGTCCGGCCCCATCACCGCCACCTCCGCCGTCGGCCAGGCGAAGTTGAAGTCGGCGCCGATGTGCTTCGAGCCCATCACGTCATACGCGCCGCCATAGGCTTTCCGCGTGATCACGGTCAGCTTCGGCACCGTGGCCTCGCAGTAGGCGTACAGCAGCTTCGCGCCGTGCCGGATGATGCCGCCCCACTCCTGTGACGTGCCCGGCAGGAACCCGGGCACGTCCACGAAGGTCACCACCGGAACGTTGAAGGCGTCGCAGGTGCGCACGAACCGGCCGGCCTTGGTGGAGCTGTCGATGTCGAGCACGCCGGCCAGCGAGCGCGGCTGGTTGGCGACGATTCCGACCGGGTGGCCGCCCAGGCGCGCGAACCCGCAGATGATGTTGGCCGCCCAGGCGGCGTGCACCTCGAGGAACTCGCCGTCGTCGATCACCCTGCGCACCACCTCGTGCATGTCGTAGGGCTTGGCCGACTCGTCGGGAATCAGCCGGTCGAGCTCGGCGTCCTCCCGGTCGACCGGATCGCCGGGCGGCTCCCACGGCGGCTGCTCGCCGTTCCAGCTGGGCAGGAACGAGAGCAGGTACCGGCAGTCCTCGATCAGCGCACGCTCATCGGCGGCGGTGAAGTGGGCGACGCCGCTTCGCGAGGCATGCGTGTGTGCGCCGCCCAGCTGCTCGAAGCTGACATCCTCGCCGGTGACCGTCTTGACCACCTCGGGGCCGGTGATGAACATGTGCGAGGTCTGCTCCACCATCATCACGAAGTCGGTCATCGCCGGCGAGTAGACGGCGCCGCCCGCGCACGGCCCCATCACCAGGGAGACCTGGGGGATCACGCCCGACGACTGCACGTTCCTGAAGAAGATGTCGGCGTAGCCGGCCAGCGACACCACGCCCTCCTGGATGCGCGCGCCGCCGGAGTCGTTGATGCCGATGACCGGGCATCGGTAGCGCAGCGCCATGTCCATCACCTTGGTGATCTTCTGCGCGAACGCCTCGCCCAGGCTGCCGCCGAACACGGTGAAGTCCTGCGAGAACACGAACACCCGCCGGCCTTCGATGGTGCCGTGGCCCGTGACCACGCCGTCGCCGTAAGGGCGGGTCTCCATCATGTTGAAGTTCGGGTTGCGGTGCTGGACGAAGACGTCCAGCTCGACGAACGACCCGGGGTCGAGCAGCAGCTCTACGCGCTCCCGGGCCAGCAGCTTGCCGCGCTCGCGGTGCCGCTCGACCGCGCGTGGCGAGCCCGAGTGCAGCGCCTCGCGGCGCAGCTGCTCAAGCGCCTGCAGACGGTCCTCGGTGGTGTGCTCCGTCATCAGGCCGGGAGCCTACCGGAGCCCAGCGGGGCTACGGCGCGGGACGCCTCGCATCACGCCGTTGCCGGCCAGGCAGACCCGCGCTTAGGCAACCGCAGGGGGGTACCAGCCCGCGGCCCCGGCGAAAAATCCCGCCGGGGCCGTGAACCGGAGACGCCGATCAGTTGCTGGTGAAGATCTGAGAGCCGTGCGCGGGCAACGTTGCACCCAGCGCGAAGCTCCCATCCGAGCGGCGGAACGCACCGCCCAGATCGATCGAGACCGGCGAATCGGTCGTGTTGACCATGACCTTCCCGTTGGTGAAGTTGCGCAGGTAGACACCCTTCTGCACCACGTAGGGCCCGGTCGGCGTACCGATCTGCAGGTGGTACAGCGGATCGTCCAGCGTGGCCGGATCGGACTTATTGGCCGTGAAGTAGAAGTACGAGTTGCCATCGTTGCCGAGCAGGAAGCTGGCCAGCGCGAACCTGCGGGCATTCTCCTTTTGATCGGAAGTGCCGGTCGTCCAGGTCTTGGTGATGGTCAGCGCCAGACCGCCCGTGGAGCTCGCATCGCTCAGCATGTTCACGTCCTGCACCCAGGCCTTGGTCGGCTCGAAGCGAGTCAACGGAGCACCCGACTGCCGCGTCCAAGCCTCGGCGCTGACCCCGGTCGCGCCGCTCAGCAACAGCTTGCTGGGCGCGCCCGGTGCGAAGTACCGGGGCCCGTTGCCGAGGCCGTTACCGAGCACAGGTTTGCCGGTGAACGACGCCACCTTGGCGGCCAGCGCGCTAGTCGCATCAAGCCAGTCAAGCCGCGTCCAAACCTGGCCGGTGGCCGGGTTGATGGGCAGCCCGGTGGTGTAGCCGGGCCACAGCGGCGCCGTGCCCAACATGTCCAGGTAACAGCCGTCGTCGACCGTTCCGGATAGCAACTTCGCGCACGACTGCTGCACGTAGGTGACCCAGTTAGGGTCGCCCGGATCGGCAAGGTAGTTGCCCCAACCGTGCGATGAGATCACACGACCGTGCGCGTCGTGCGCGAGCATCGACGAGTCGACCGTGCCATACAGCCGCTTGTAGAGGAACGTGCCATTCAGATAGACGTACAGCTTGAGATTGGGATTGGCGGCCTTCATCGCCGAGGCATAGCCGCCCAGCTGAGCTGGATTGAACGTGATCAAGTCGAAACGCTTGGCGGCGTCCTCCGCAGCCGCCTGCGTTGTGAACCTCTGCGGAGCCGTGTGCATCGGAGCCCATAGATGGATGCCGTTCTCACTGCTGGCAAATCCCACGCTTGCCATGCTCATCGAGCTCGTGCCGCTTGCGTTCGTGACCATGAGCATCGTCGCGATCGCAGCCACGGCGGCCGCAAGTAACCGTTTCAACGAATCCCCCCGGATGGTGTTGTGGCTGCGTGCGCGGCGCCGCCCGCCCCGCGCATGCACCCCTGGATACGAGGGCTGTATCGGCAATCCCCACTACTTGCGTTACTGGCTTGACGCTAGTCTTACTGATTATTTACAGCATGCTACGAGTGTGGGGCTGCGTTGTCGCATCCGGCGACGCACCCCTTCTGTAAGACTGCGGATCGTGCAGACTGAGAGCGGACGAGAGTCGCGCATGCGCTGGATCGGGATGCGCGTGCGACGCCACTGGGAGTGGGGCCGCGCGCACGGATTCCGGCGGCTGATCGAGGAGGATCAGCTGAACCCGCTGGAGCGAGTGCCGCTGGCGCTGCGCAAGCGCCGGTGGCGGCGCACGCACTCGGTCGCCCCCGGTGCGATTCCGGTCTATCTGGTGGGCGTTCAGCGCTCGGGCACCAACATGCTGGTGCGCGGGCTGGAGCGATCGCCCGAGTTCGAGGTGCGAAATGAGAACGATGGCGACGCCTTTGAGCGGTTCCAGCTGCGGCTCGATCCGGTAGTGCGCGACCTGGTCATGCGCTCGGGCCACCGCTACGTGCTGTTCAAGCCGCTCTGCGACTCACACCGGGTGGACGAGATCCTGGACGGGCTCGGCACCCCCAGCCCGGGCCGCGCGATCTGGGCGTACCGCGACGTCGACGGCCGGGTGCGCTCGGCGCTGGCCAAGTTCGGCACCAACAACCTCGATGTGCTGACCGAGATCGCAGCCGGCCGCGGCGACCACCGCTGGCAGGCGCGCGGCATGTCGGCCGAGAACCGGGCGCTGGTCGAGAGCTTCGACTACTCGACGATGACGCCCGAGTCCGCCGCCGCCCTGTTCTGGTACGTGCGCAACTCGCTCTACTTCGAGCGCGGGCTAGACCGGCGCGACGACGTCACGCTGGCCTGCTACGACCGGTTCCTGGCCGACCCCAACCAGAACATGCGCGCGCTCTGCGCCTTTCTCGACTTCCCGTTCGACGCCTCGCTGGCAGCGCACATCGAGCGCCGGGAAGCGCCCCAGCGGCGGCCGCTCGAGATCGACCCAGAAATCCGCCGGCGCTGCGACGACCTGGCCGCCCGGCTGGAACAGGCGATGACGTAGACGCCCCGGCAGTCCCCGGCGTCGCGCTCACGGGGGGGGCACACGTAGACTGGAAGCGCAGATGACCGTGGACGACGCAGCCAAGCCTGAGACGACCACGCTCGTCCAGCGATCGGCAATGAACTTCGTGGGACTGGCCGCGGCCAACGCCATGCAGTTCGCCCTGGTGCTGATGATCGGACGCTCCCTGAACCAGGATGCGGCCGGCGTCTTCTTCGAAGGGTTCGCGGCCGTACGGCTGCTGTCGGTGCTGGCCGTGCTCGGCCTCGACGTGACCGCGATCCGCTACGTGGCGGTGCACCGCGCGCGGGGGGAGCACGAGACCGCGCGCGCGGCGGTGGCGCTGTCGGTGCTGCTGGCCGGCGGGGCGTCGATCGCGATCGCGGCGCTGGTGTTCGCGCTGGCGCCGCAGTTGTCAGACCTGTTCGGCGCACACGACCTGCAGTACGTGCTGCGGGTGATGGTGCTCTCGCTGCCGGCGGTAACGCTGCAGATGGTGCTGATCGGCGCCACCCGCGGCACCGGCCGCATGAAAGCGTTCGTGGTGGTCGACCAGGTCACCGACGGCGTGCTGCGAGTGGCGCTGGTGGCCTTCGCGTTGGCGCTCGGGTACGGCCTCGACGGCACGGCAGTGGCGTTCACGATCGCGTCCTATCTGACGCTTGCCATGGCCGCTCTGGCGGCGCGCGGCGTGACCGGCACGCTGCGGCAGGCCGCCGGCGTCGAGACCGGCGCGCTGATCCGGTTCAGCGCCAACCAGTGGGGCGCATCGCTGGCCGGCGTAGGGCTGCTGTGGGCGGACACGCTGCTGCTGGGGCTGTGGCGCCCGCCCGCCGATGTCGCGGTCTACTCGATCGCGACGCGCACCGTCCTGTTCGGAATGATGTTCATCCTGCCGATCGGGATCGCGTTCCAGCCCCAGATCGGACGGCTGTATGCGCTCTCCGACCACGCCGGACTGTACCGCATGTACAGGTTCGCCACCAAGTGGTCGACCATCGCCGGCTGCCCGCCGCTCTTGTTCCTGACCCTGTTCGCGCTGCCGATCGTGACGCTCCTGTACGGGCCTAGCTACGCCCGCGGCGCGTGGCCCCTGGCGCTGCTCGCGATCGGGCAGACGGTGAACGCCGCGACCGGCCCCTGCGGCCACGTGGTGACGATGATCGGGCGCGCCGACCTGGTGCTCAAGAACAGCGTGATCGCGCTGGTGCTGAACGTGCTCTTGAACGTGGCGCTGATCCCGCCCTACGGCATGGTCGGCGCCGGCCTCGCCTGGGGTATATCGATCGTGATCTGGAACCTGATCAGGCTGTGGCAGGTGTACCGCGTGCTCGGCATGCAGCCGTTCGGCGACTGGTCACGGCCGGTGGGGCTGGCGCTGACGGTGTTCGTGCTGACCGCGGCCGGCCTGCGCGTGCTGCTGGACTCGGAGCCGGCCGCGCTCGCCATCATCGGCGGCGCGGCCGGCGCAACCCTCGCCTACGCGACGGCCCTGCTTGCCACCTCGTCGTTCGACGACGAGGACAATCTGATACTCGGCCGGTTCGCCCGGGTCGGTCGTGCATCGGGACGCACACGGCCTAGTTCGTGAAGATCTCTCCCGTGTGAGGCGCGATCGTCGCGCTGGTAACCGACCGGCCCGACGGATCAACGAACGAGCCGCCCAGCGACAGCGACGCGGAGGTGCCACCCGGGTTCACGACCACCACGCCATTCTCCTGCTTCAACCAGTCGGTCACCGAAGGCCACTTGGCGACGCCGTCGGTGGCGTCGCGGAAGCACTCCTCGAACACCCCGCCCTGGGCGACGGTCGCCAGCACGCGGGTGTTGAGCATGTAGCGGGTGCCGTTGTTGAGCCCGTTGTCGATCACGGGGATCGTGACCGCCTGATCGACGGCGGTGGCCAGCCCGCTGGTTGCCTGCAGCCCAGCTCCGGGTTGATCAGGTATCCGCCCCAGCTGCTCTTCAGGATGTTGCCGCTCGCGTCCCTCAACAGCCAGTCGCGGTGGTTGGCGCAGACCCACGGGAAGTCGCTCTTGACGGTCGTGCCCTTGTGGTACTCGGCCACGATGATGCCGGGACGGGCGGCCTTCATGACTCCCAGGTAGTCGCCGTAGCGGGGCACGCCCACGATCACGTCGTTGCGCTTGGCGACGGTAGCCGCAGCCGCGGCGTTGTCGACCACGGTATTTGAACCGTCGAACAGCCAGGTATGCACACCCGAGTCGTTGTGCGATCGCGGCGACGCCGCGCAGACGGCAAGCGCGCAGATGGTGGGGGCAGGACGTGTCACAGAGGACATCTCGTCAGATCGGAGACAGGAGCGGTCGATCTCGTTCTGCCGCAGGTTCGGCTTTACTTGTTCGCAAGCTGTAGCCGACGCTCGGCGTCTGTTCGGTTTCTCCGAACAACCCCGCAAATTGCGGGAATGATGTGTTCGAGGTTCCCTAGGGCGTCATTTGCACGAGGTCGCGCGCACTCAGGTCCTCGACGAAACGGGACACGTCCTCGTCGACCGAGTCCGGCGCATCCTCCGTCTCGGCACGCACGCCGTCCACCAGATCGGCAAACCGTGTCTCGTTCTCGATCAACCCCCAGATCAGCGAGCCGAGCTCGTTGAGGCCGTGGTACTCGCCTGACTGCATATGCAGCAGCACGCCGCCCTGCTCGTCCTCGAGCGAGCGGAAGACGACGTCGGGGTTGCGTCGGATTCTGGTTGTGGGGTCGATCATGCGGTCGCTCTCCTTCAGTACAGCCCGAGCGTACCGAGTCGCCGCTCGCGGCGCATCGCCAACCGAAAGGCGTACAGCCCAAGCAGCAGTGTGATCGCGGAAAACGGCACGAGCTTGGCCATGGTCACGAGCGCGTCGTGCCATCCGGCATCACCGATCAACTGCGCCCGCATCCCGGTGATTGCGATGGCGATCGGGTTCAGGCGGGCGAGGGACGCGACCCAGGACGGGAACAGCGCCAGGGGAAAGTACGCGCCCGAGGTGAACGTCAGCACGAAGATCACCAACCCGATCTGGCCCGAACCGCGCCGGAAGGTAAGGATGCTGGCGGAAGCGATCGACCCTAAACCCCAGACGAAGGGGATGAACGTGGCCAGGATCAGGATGGCCGGGACGTAGCCGCTCGCGGCGAAGCTGACGTTGAACACGATCGAAACGATGATCAGGAAGACAACCGTCCGAATCGGGACGTAGATCATGTCGTAGACGACCGAGCCCAGGAGCACCACGCTGGAAGTGGTCGGAGTCACCATCAGTGACTCCAGCGTTCCCAGCAACTGCTCCTGCTGGATGGCACTCACCAGCCGAGCCAGACCCAGCGCCATGAAGCCGGCGACGGCGATCCCCACCGTGACGTACGCGATGTAGGTGGTGCGGCCGACCCCGGAGAGGTGGATCGGGTGCACGAGCTTGGACACGAAAGAGAACACCAGTGCCTGTGCGAACAGATTGATCCAGTCGCTGATGAGGGCGGTGCGGTAGCTGAGCCGAACCAGGAAGTCGCGTCGCAGGAACGCTCCCAGCTTGGACGCCTCGGCCAGAACCCCGGATCGCGCGCGGGTCACACTCTGGCCGTCGTCAGCCGCAGGAACGACTCCTCCAGTTCGGATCGCTGCTGGGCACAGTCGAGCACGACTGCGCCGGTCGCGGAGATATCGGCGAGCACTTCGCCCAGCACGGCGTGCTCGGCCAGGTCGAGCCGAAAGTGCTCACGATCGACGCCCACCCGTTGCAGCGTGCCGCGATCGCCCAGCGCTGTGCCAGCCCGTTGCACGGCACGGTCGTCCAGCATCGCCTCGCCGAGACGCAGACGTAGCAGATAGCCGCGCGCGCTCGACTTGAGCATCAGGTCCTCGACGGTACCCTGATAGGTCGTGCGTCCCTGGTCGAGCACGGTGACGGCGTCCGCGAACCCGCGGATCTCGTCCAGCCTCTGGGTCGTCCAGATCACCGCGGTACCATCGGCCGCGATCGTGCGGGTGAGATCCTGCACGCGCCGGGCGCCCTCGGGGTCAAGACCGTCGGTGGCCTCATCAATCACCAGTACCGGTGGGTCCATCAACAGCGCGCGTGCCATCGAGAGTCGCTTCTGCATTCCGTGGCTATATGTTCCCACGCGCTGGTCGACCGCGTCGCCGAGACCGACGTCGACCAGTCGCCCGCGCGCACGCGCCAGAGCCTCCTGGCGGCGAATCCCGTACATGCGCCCGAAGAAGGCCAGGTTCTCGAGGCCGCTGAGGCGCAGGTAGAAGGTACGGTCGGCGGATGGGAAGAACCCGATGTGACGACGGGCGGCCATCGGGTCCTGGGCCACGTCGATGCCGGCCACCAACACCTGACCACTTTCGGCGAGGAGCAGCCCGGTCAGGATCCTCAGGAATGTGGTCTTGCCGGCGCCGTTGGGGCCTAACAGGGCAGAAACACGTCCGGCGTCGACCTGAAGGTCGACGCCGGACAGAACCTGCTTGTCGCCGAACGAACGTGTGACGTCACGAGCATCCAGGACAGCGCTCAGGGGGTTAGCGCCCCCGGACAAACTGTCCGTCAATCCCGTCGGAACGGCGGGTACTGCTTAACCCATCGACCCGCCGTGGCTGCCGCACGAGTACTCGCCAAACTTGTCGGTCTCGCAATGGATGTGATCCTTGTGGACCGTATGGCCCTGCCGGTTCGTGTGGACGAACGTATGGTCAGCAATGGAGCCGAAGTCAACCACCACCGGAGCTACGTACTTCACGGAGTACCCCCTCTTCAGATCGGACAACTACGAAGCCTAAAGCCACTATACCCCGTGCCTTGGCCGTGTCAACCTTCGCGTTGACCGGTTATCGGACGCCCCCGCCTTTACTGGACAGACGCCCTCCCATCACTAGACTGAGGGAGGATGGGATCCCTCGCAGCACGACTCAGCAGGGCGGGACCGGCTGAGCCGGAGCACGTCCGCCAGATGCTGGATGCCGCTCCGCATCGCGGCGACCGCCAGCAGGTGCAGGAGCACGGTGCGGTGGCACTGGGCGTGTCCCAGGATGATGAGGTCGCCGACGGCTCGATATCGACCGGAAACGGGCTGGTTGCGGCGTTCTCGGGCAGGCTCGACAACGCTGCCGACCTGCGTCAGCAGCTGGCGGCGCACGGACGACTGGCCGCCGGCGAGACCCCGGCCGCCATCGTCGAGGAGGCGTTCCGCGTGTGGGGTGAGGGTGCCCCCGCTCGTCTGCGCGGGCAGTTCGCCGCCGTAGTCACCGACGGCGAGCGGATCTGGAGCTTTCGCGACCAGGTCGGGTTTCGCGCGGTGTACTACCGCGAGGACGGTCATGCGGTCCATTTCGCGAGCGAAGCGAAACAGGTTCTCGCGGGCGCCGGCACCCCCCGCGAGCCCGATCTGGACGCTGTGGAGCGCATTTTCTTCGGGCAGGGCGGAGGGCCCGACGCCGACTGTGCCGTCAAGGGCGTCACGCGGATGGCGGCCGCCACCGTGCTGTCATACGATCGGGCCGGCCGCCGGCGCGCCGACCGCTACTGGGAACCAGAGCGGCTCGTGGAGACCGGCCGCTTCACCCCCGCCGAGGCGCAGGAGCGTTTCGCCGAGCTGTTCGACCAGGCGGTCAGGCGCTGCCTGACTGGGAACGACGCCGTGTCGCTGTCGGGCGGCATCGATTCGCCGGCCGTGGCTGCATTCGCCACTCCCGGACACGAGCAGCGATTCGGCACGCCGGTGGGGGCATTGTCGGCCGTGTTTCCCGACCTGCCCAGCGTGGACGAGAGCGGCTGGATCTCGCTGGTGGCTCAGCATCTGGGCATGCCGCTGCACACCTACCGGCCGCAGGCCAAGGGTCTCGACGATGCGCAGCGCTGGAGTGACCTGCTGGATTCCCCGACGCCGATCGTCTCCGTGCCGGAGCTGGACGAGAACTACGCGCTGGCCCGCCGGCTCGGTCATCGTTCGCTCCTGACCGGCGAGCTCGCCGAATACGTGATCGACAGCCGCGGGCACCTGGCCGGGCACCTCCTGATGCACGGTCGGCTGTCGGCCGTGGCATCGCTCGTGCGCACCCAGCGCCGCCGGGGAGCCGGATGGCCGTTCATCGCCAGGCAGTTCGTGCCATCGCTGGTACCTGGGCGGATGGCCAACAGCTTCCTCAACTGGCGCGGCGTCAAGCGGGCGGCCCCGGCGCCCGGATCGGATCACCAGCCGCGATGTGACGACGACCCCGCGGCCCGATCTACTGACCCCGGCACGGCAGCGATGGCGCAACCTGCAGACCTCCTCCTTCGGCGGCTCCTCCGAGACACTCGCGGCCGACGAGGTGGTGGCGGCGATCCACGGCATGGATATCCGCCGCCGTTTGTGGACGTCGACCTGTGGGAGTTCTTCCTGAGCCTGCGAGCCGAGGTCAAGTATCCCGATACGCGCAGAAAGACGCTGGTCAAGCGCTGCCTACGGGGGCGCCTGCCCGATGCGATCCTCGACCGCAGGGACAAGACGGTCTTCGGCGAACATCTGCTCACGCACGCCGATTATGACGTCATGCGACGCTACACCGCTGACCCGCCACACCGCTTCGCCGGCGTCGACTACCGCCGCCTGGCGGAGCGGCTCGACCAGGGCGATTTCACGCTCTGGGAGTATTGCTGGGCGCGCGATCTGACTTCCGCCCACGCGTTTCTCGCCAACTGGTGAACAATTCCGCTCCGCAAACGTGTTTCGGGTACTCCATCAGGAGCGAGATCGACCTGCGATTTACCCGGCCGGGGGTCAGCGCCGACCAGATCGAGATGGTCGAGATGCGCGGTGCCGAACCCCATCACGACGAACCACACCTGCTGCACTGGACGACGTCGGCGGGCGTGACCGGAAGCTCTATGGCGGCGGCCAGATCTTCGACTTCTGGGTCGAGAACGTCGGCTGGTACCGGATCGCGCCGTTCGACCGGACGATCGAGGTGCCCGTCGGCAGCGACAACTGCGGCGCGAGACGCACCTCTGGGGCGTGCCTCCATGGTCACCTTTACTCGCCAGGGCGACCTGTCCCTGCATGCGGCGGCAGTTGAGCGAAACGGCCGGGCCGTGATCGTGGCCGCGCCCGGGCGAGCATGGGAAGACCACGCTCGCGCTTGGCATTGCACGGAGCCGGCTGCCGTCTACTCACCGAGGACATCGCACGCGTGCAGATGCAGCCGCACCCGAGCGTGATGCCGGGGCCGGCGCTGCTGCGGATGCGGACGAACCCGGCGGTCCCCGACGGCATGCGGCTGGTCGAGATGGGTGCCAGCCGGGCCTACCTGGAGATCGAGCCGGAACGACGTGGCGACGGCGGCCCCGTGCCGCTGGCGGCGATCGTACTGCTTCACGTCGGCGCAGGCCCGGAGCTGCGGCTGGAGCGGAGCAGACGACGCCGCCGCGATCCGCGACCTGTGGGCGTGGCGTTCCGGGTCCCCGAGACGGTTGACCGCACCCGCACGTTCCAGCAGTTGGCCGACCTGGCCATGGCGGTGCCGGTCTACAACCTTCATCAGGCCGATGACGTTTGAGACTCTGCCCGACGTGGTTGCCCAAGTGATGGCGCTGTGCGACGAATGACCTCCGAGCGCCGCGCTGCCGCTGGCGCGGCCGCATCACTCTGGCCGTCCGGATCGTCGCCTGCTACGCACAGGTGCGCCGCCGGCTGTCGCCACGAGCCGCTGCCGGCGCTTGCGGCCAGCTTCGGGGCGGTACCGGTGCGGTCCGGCGAGCCGATCCCAGCGCGGCAGCTTGCCTGGGCGATCGACCGCACGCTGCGGATCGGCTCGCGCCGGCCCCGCTGCATCTTCAACGCGCTGGTGCTGTACCGGCTGCTGCGGGAGCAGGGCGACCCGGCGGTGCTGGTCGTGGGGCTGCCGCGGGCGGCTGATCAACAAGGACGCCCACGCGTGGGTGGAGCTGAACGGA
>CAVTSO010000024.1:0-24735 GCA_963737445.1 uncultured Actinomycetes bacterium
GACTGCGACATGGCCGCAACGCTGAGAGCGCGGGCAGGCGGCTGGCGGCGGCTGGTCATGGACGAGGCGACGCGGGGGCCGCAGGGCCGCCGCCGGGTGGTGCTGCTCCTGTACCTGCTGCTGTCGCCGATCGGCATCGCCGCGTCGCTGGCACTGGGCGCGCGCGGCGGATACGGGCCGGTGATCGCAAAGGCGCTGGTGCTGCTGGCCGCGATCGTCTGGCTGCTGGTGCGCCGCACACTGACGCGGGCGGAATGGATCGTCCTGATCGCGCTGGTGCCGGCCTTCATCTGTGCCTCGTCGGCCTGGATGGCCGGGCCGCACGCCGACGATGCCTTCATCGTGTCGATGATCGCGCTGACGTGCATCATCGCCGCCATCGCAGACTGGCCGGTGGTGGTGGCCACCGTCGTCCTGCAGCTGTCTGGGTTCGCGATCGTCCAGTTCCATCAGGAGTCCGCCGCGCACGCGCTCGCCACCACGCTGGTGGCGGCGGTCGGCCTGTCGTTGGCCAGCGGTCTGATCGCGGCCGTCGCCACCGACCTGCGCTCCAGCCGAGCGCAGCTGCAGACCACGCTGCACGACGCCGAGACGGTGCGCGAGCAGTACCGGACGCTGGTCGAGCAGATGCCGGCCGTGATCTGCCGGTTCGACGTGAACCGGCGCGTGATGCTGTACACCAGCCCGCAGATCGAGTGGCTGACGGGCGAGCTCGCCTCCAGCTGGTGGGGGCCGAGGGGTACGCCCGCTGGTCGAGCTCCATGATCGGCGCGACGCGGCCCCACTGGAGCGGCTGGGCCGCGAGAACATCGCCTGGCAGAACCGCTACCAGTGGCGACGCGCGGATGGCGAGCTGCGCTGGTTCCGATCGATCACGCGGATCGTGGCGCCGGGGGTGGTGCAGGCGATCGTGTTCGACGCCACCGAGGACGTGGAGCGAGATCAGGAGCTCGCGTTCGAGCAGCGCCGCTACAACACCCTGGTCGAGCAGATGCCGATGGTGACGCTGCGTGCCGACGGCGATGGCGTGGTCGAGTACGTCAGCCCGCAGGTCGAGGAGCTGTTCGGCACCTCGCCGGAGGAGTTCCTCCGCGAGATCAACTCGGAGAACTGGCGGAGATGATCCATCCGGCAGACCGCAAGCGGATGGCGGAGTTCGTCGACCTCGGTCAGGACCGCGGCGACGAGGTGCACGAGCTGGAGCTGCGCGTGCAGTCACGCCCCGGCGAGTACCGCGACATTCTGCTGCGCCGCGCCCAGGTCAACGCCCCGGAAACCGAGTCCGGCCACTACTTCCACAGCGTGGTGATCGACATCTCGGCGCTCCGCCAGGCCGAGGCGCGCAGCCGGGCGGCCGTCGATCAGCTGGTGCGCGCCAGCGAGGAGGAGCAGGCGCGGCTGGCCGTGGAGCTGCACGACGACACGCTCCAGGTGATGATCGCAGTGCTGCTGCAGCTGCAGCGCGTGCAGCCCGAGCAGCCAACTTTGGTGTCGGCCGCCGAGATGCTGGAGGGCGCGATCGACCGCACCCGCCGGCTGATGTTCGAGATCCGCCCTGCGGCGCTGGAGCGGGAGGGCCTGGCGGCGATGATCTCGCGGGTGGCGCGCGAGGGCCCGTGGCTGTCGGCCCAGGTGGACATCGCGATCGAGCGCCAGTCCGGAACGGTGGAGGCGCTCTGCTACCGGTCGCTGCGCGAGCTGATCGTGAATGCTCGCAAGCACTCGCAAGCCAGGACGTTGCGCGTCACCGGCCACGCGTCCGACGGCCGGCTGGCGTTCACCGTGGCTGACGACGGCGTCGGATTCGACGCTGCCCAGGCGATGGACGGCTCCGACTTCCACGTCGGGCTGGCCACGGTGGTCGAACGGCTGCGCCTGGCCGGCGGCGACGTCGAGATCGTAAGCAGCACCGGCGCCGGCACCGAGATCCGGATGACGCTGCCGGCCGAGCCGCGCGTGCAGGCGGGCGCGAACACCGCCGCGTGACAATCTCAATGTCGGTGGTAGCCGTCGCTCTTGAACCAGGCGATCGTATCGGCCAGCGTCTCGTCCAGCGGACGAGTGCCGTATCCGAGCCCGGTGCGCGCCTTCTGGGACGTGTAGAACCACCAGTACGCGCTGGAGCGCAGCTCGTTGTCGTCGAGCGGCACCAGCGGCAGCCGCAGAGCCCGCGACACCCGCAGGAACGGCGTGAGCGCCCCCACCGGCAGCTTGTAGGTCGCCCGCCGGCGGCCGGAGACGGTGCCGACCCGCTCGAAGAACTCGGGGTAGGGGAGGTTGCCCTCGTCGTTGGAGAGGATGTACCGCTCGCCCGCCCCGCCCCGTTGCTCTGCCAGCAGCATGCCGGCCACGACGTCGCGCACGTCCACGTAGGACAACCCGCCCCGCACGGTGAACCGCAGCACGCCGCGCAGGTACTCCTCGATTGGCCAGGACGAGACGCGGTGCACGTCGCCGGGACCGATCAGGAACCCCGGGTTGACCACCACGACGTCGAGGCCGTCGGCGGCGGCCTGCAGCGCGTGCTGTTCGCCCAGCGCCTTGGAGCGGGCGTAGCGGAAGTCGGGGCGCCCGTCGTCCCCGTCCAGCAGCCAGTGGGCCTCGCTGCGGGGGTGCTCGGGCGTCGATGCCGGGCCCATCGCGCCCACGCTGGACGCAAACACGACGCGCTCGACGCCGGCCGTTGCAGCCGCGTCCAGCAGGTTCTTGGCGCCCACCACGTTGACCTGCTCCAGGCGCAGGTCGTCGGAGGCGCGGTGCCCGACCACGCCGGCCAAGTGGAACACGTGGCTGACGCCCTCCAGCGCCGGCGCCAGCGTCTCCGGGTGGGTGACGTCGCCGAGCACCGTCATGGCGCCGGTGCCGGACAGCCGCTGCTCGGAGTCCCACGTCCGCACCATCGCGCGCACGTCGCGGCCCTGGGCGCGCAGCTGCCGCACCATCTCCACGCCGAGATAGCCGGCGGCACCGGTGACGAGGGTCAGCATCCCGGAAAGCCTACCGGCGGGATAGGTTTCCCGGATGGGTGAACGCCGCACGGTGGTGGCGCTGGGCCTGATCGTCGGTCTGGTGCTGGCCGACTCGTCGGTCGTGATCCTGGCGCTGCCCGACATCCTCGATCACTTCAACGTCTCGATCGACCACGTGGCGTGGGTGCTGACCCTCTTCAACCTGGTGCTGGCCGTGGTCGCGGTGCCGGCCGCCTACCTGTCGCGGCGGTTCGCGCCGGGCGTCGTCTGCTCGGTCGGCCTGCTGCTGTTCGCAGCGGCCTCGCTGGGTTGCGCGTTGGCCCCCGACTTCACATGGCTGCTGGTCTCCCGCGCCGGCCAGGCCGTCGGCGGCGCCGCCGCCGTGTGCGCGGCGCTGGAGCTGCTCTCGACCGTGGCCGGCTCCGAGAAGCGCGCGGTGGGCGTCTGGGCGGCGGCCGGTGGGCTCGGTGCGGCGGCCGGACCGGCCGTGGGCGGCGTGCTGACCGACGCGATCAGCTGGCAGGCGATCTTCTTCGTGCAGGTGCCGCTAGCGCTGGCGGCGCTGGCGCTGATCCCGCACCGCTCCACGAGGCCGGCCCGGGTGACGGCAGCGGCCGGCCGACCCGCGCTGGCGGCGAACGTGTCGCTGGCGCTGCTGTCGGCCGCGCTGACGGCGGCGCTGTTCCTGGTGGTGCTGCTGCTGATCAACGGCTGGGGCCACACGCCGCTGGCCGCCGCGGCGGTGGTGACGGTGATGCCGCTGGCGGCGTTTGCCACCTACCGGCTGCTGCCAGCGAACGCGCCCTCGGCCCGGATCCGCGCGATCTGCGGGGCGATCCTGATCGCCGGTGGGCTGGCCGCCCTGGCGCTGCTGCCCGCGGCGGCGTGGGGCTGGCTGGTGCCCCCGCAGGTGGCGATCGGCGTCGGCTTCGCGCTGTCGCTGGGCGCGCTCACGCAGGACGCGCTGGCCGGCCGCTCGCCGCTCGCCATCCACGGTGGCTGGACGCTGGCCGCCCGCCACGCCGGGGTCTGCCTGGGCCTTCTGATTCTGACGCCGATCTTCACCGGCGACCTGGTCGATCAGCAGAACGCAGCCGAGCTGGCCGGCACCCGTCTCATCCTCGACTCCTCGCTCAGCCTCAGCCAAAAGGTGTCGCTGGGCTCTGCCATCGTCGCGCAGGTCAGCTCGGCCTCGGTCACGCGCCCGCCCAACCTGCACCCGGCGTTCCAGCAGGCGGGTAACTCGCCGGAGGTGCATCGGCTGGAGGCTTCGATCCAGGATCAGATCGAGCGCGCGGTTACGCACGCGTTCAGCAGCAGCTTCCTGGTGGCCTCGCTGCTGGCGCTGCTCGCGGCGCTGCCGCTGATTCGCGGGAAGGTCGAGCTGTGACCCGGCAGACGACCTGGCTGCTGGCCGCCGCCGCGATCGCGCTGGGGCTGGTTGGCGTCTACGCGCTGGCCGGCGGCACCGACTACAAGCCGGACGCCTCGCCCGATCCCTGCGCGCCGTACCGGTGGCCGCGGGGCGTCAGCGGCACCACGGCCATCACCGAGCAGGTGGGGCTGTCGGCCCTGGCCGGTGCCGCCTGCGACCTCGGCGTCTCCCGTGAGGAGCTGACGCTGGCGTTCGCCGACCAGGGCAGGCTCGATGCGTTCGAGAAGAAGCACGGCCTCAGCAAGGACCGCGTCAACGAGGCCGCCCGCGCCGGCCTGAACCGCGCCGTCGACGAGGGCGAGCAGGCCGGCGCGTTCAACTCGGTGGAGGCGTTCCTGCTGCACGCGGCGATCGGGCTGGCCCCGATCGACAAGCTGATCTCCTACGTGCGGCAGTACCTGTCGTAACGCCTGAATCGACCATCTAGTCGAAGCGGCCGTGCGCCAGCTCCTCGGCCAGCCACATCGAGCCGATCTCCATCGCGCCGGCCTGCAGCACGTTCTCGCCGCTCTCGGGCAGGTCGAGCCGGCGGGCCATGGCCTCGGCCTGATCGCGGTCGCCGAACTCGAGCACCAGCTCGGTCTCGCTGTGGTCGTCGACGACCCGCGACAGCGAGTAGCCGATCACGCCGGCGCCGTGCAGCTGCGAGGCGCGCCGCTCGATCGTCTGGCGTCACTCCTTGATGTCGGACACCCGCCGGCGGATGGTCAGCCGGTAGGTCGTCGTGGCGTCGTGGTCGTCGTCCCGCTTGCGGCGGCGTTCTTCTCGGCGCTCTCGATCGTGCTGGCCGGGATCGTGCTGTCGCGGGAGCGGCTGATGGGATCGGGCAGGCGATCACGAGGCCGCTGTTCTTCGCCTCAAACGCGCTCTACCCGGTGGCGCTGATGCCGGTGGGTGCGGGCGATCGCCGTGGTGAACCCGCTCAGCTACGAGGTGAACGCGCTGCGCGGGCTGATGCTGGGCACCCCGTCGGCGCTCGGCACCGACATCGGCGTGCTGGCGTTCTCGGCGGCGGCGGGGATCACCACGGCGGCGCGGCTGCTGCCCCGCTTGACCCGGTAGCCGACGATCTGGAGCTGCGACCGCGCGCGGCGGTCTGTGCGATCCTCGAGGCATGCGTCGCACCGCGGTCCTGATCTACCTCGCAATCTTCATCGGCGAGGTGGTGTGGTCGTCGCTGGTGCCGTTGGTGCCCACGTACAGCGACCGGTTCGACCTGTCTAAGCTGGAGGCGGGCGTGCTGCTGGCGGCGGCCAGCCTCACGATACTGCTGGCGTCGATCCCTGCGACCATGCTGAGCGATCGCTACGGCGCGCGGGCGGTGACGCTGGTGGCCGTGGGCGGGATGGCGGTGGCAGATGTGGGCCAGGCGCTGGCTGACCGCTACTGGATGCTGCTGGTGGCGCGCGCGCTGTTCGGGATCGCGTTCGGGGCGCTGTGGGTGGCCGGGGTGGCGTGGCTGGCCGAGGCGGCCGGTGAGCTGCAGGCGCGGGCGCTGTCGTTGACGATCACGACGGCGGGGCTGGCCGGGATCGTGGGGCCGGCGTTCGCGGGCGTGCTGGTGCAGCGGTTCGGGCTGGCGGCGCCGTTCCTGTGCTGTGCGATCGCAACGGCGGCGGTGGTGTCGATGATGGCGCTCTCGCGGTCGGATGCGGGGCAGCGGCTGGACGGCGTGCCGCCGCTGCTGCAGACGATGCGGGCGGCGATGGGCAGCAGGCTGATCCTGTCCAGCCTGCTCCTGATGACGCTGGGCGGATTCGTGGGCGGCGCCACGAACCTGCTGGCGCCGCTGCAGCTGCACCAGAACGGGCTCAGCAGCGCCGCGATCGGGATCGCGTTCTCGGCGGCGGCGATCGCGTTCATCGCGTCGAGCGGGGTGGTGGCGCGGTTCGGGGAACGGGCGGCGAAGGTGGAGGTGGGGGTGATCGCCACGGTGCTGATGTCGGCGACGCTCCTGATCGTTGTGGTCAGCACGACCACGCCGGCGGTGCTCAGCTTCCTGCTGCTGCGAGGGCCGATCGCGGCGGTGATGTTCACGATCACGTTCCCGCTGGGCGTGGTCGGAGCGCGCGCGGCCGGGGTCAGCCTGAGCGCGGTGGCGGCGCTGCTGAACATGGTCTGGGCGGGGTCGGCGCTGGTCGGTCCGATCCTGGCAGGAGCGATCACCGAAGTCGCATCGCCCGAGGCCAGCTACCTGGTCGTGATCGTGATGGCACTGGCCGGCAGCGCCTGGATGGCGACGGCCGGACGCGCTCCGCGCGTGGCGCGGGAGCCGGACTGTACGCGCACGGTCACCGGGCGCTAGTCAGGCGCGCCCGGTGAGCCGGTTAGAATCCGGCGCGGAGCGGCCGCCCGGCGGCCGCGCCGGTTGCCGACGTAGCTCAGCTGGTAGAGCACATCACTCGTAATGATGGGGTCGGGAGTTCGAGTCTCCCCGTCGGCTCTTAGAGAACGGCTTGAATAGAAGGATTGACGGTGCAGCAGCGCGCGGCGCTAGCTCATCAGCCGCGCATCGTACGGATACCGGCAGAGCAGCTCCGCCGCCTCCTCCGTCACCAACAACTGGTCTTCCAGCTTCACGCCGAACGTTCCGCCCACTTCGCCCGCGTAGCACTCCACGCAGAGCACCATGTTGGGCTTGATCGTGCGATCCAAGGCAGCGGCGTCCCGCTCGTCGACGTCCTCCTCGAAGAAGATCGACGGCCCCTCGTCCTCGAGGCCGGCCTGGTGGGCGCGGGCGTAGTACCGCTGCGCCCGGTAGCGCTCCGGCAGCGGCGGAGCGCTCCGTGCGAACTCCCCGAACGTCATCCCGGGTCTGACGAGCTCTGCCATCGCGGTCACCTGTTGGTGGCTAACCTTGTAGGCATCGCACTGCTCCGGCGTTGGCGTGCCGTCGCACAGGAACGTCCGGGAGACGTCGATCACGTAGCCCTCGTAGCCAACGCCGTCAGTATCGACGCCGACCAGGTCGCCGGGCATCACCGCCCGGTCGCCGGCCTCGCTTCCCCACGGGTTGGTGTTATCGCCTGATGCGACGAGGCCGGTGAACAGGTACTCACCCCCACGGCTGATCAGCGACCTTGCCAGCACCGCGAGCAGCTCGCATTCGCGGATGCCCGGGGTGATCGCCGCCTCGAAATCAGACAGCATCGCCTCGCCGATCGATCCGTTGATCCGCATCAATACCACCTCTTCAGGCGTCTTCACCTCACGGGCATCGACGGTGGCCGGGCTGGAGTCCACGATCCGGATGTCTTCTGCCTGGAGCGCGAGAAAGCCAAGCGTGTCGAGCTTGTCGACGGCGAGCGGCTCGTCCGCCAGCCCCAGTTCGGACAGCACCGAACGCACGTCGGCCGCCCAGCGGCGGACATACTCCGCCGAGGGCGATCCCTCCATGTACCAGTAGTGCGCCGGTCGCACGTCGGCCGCCACGCGTTCGGAGATGTGCGCCGAGGAATCGCACTCGAACAGGATCGGCGTGCCGTGCGCCGGGACGATCGCGTACCGCGCGAACGCGCTTTCCGCCCAGACGGAGAGCGACCCGGTTCCGGTGGCGTAGCGGATGTTCGCGCCGTTGAAGAACAGGCACACGGGCAAATCGTGAAGGCGCATCTGCGTCTGCAGGCGATCGAGACGGTCGCATCGGAGGCGACCGAAATCGATCGGTGGCTGGTCGCACCTGGTGCCCGTCGTGGGGTGGAGCTGCTCTGGAGTCACGTGCCGCGCGTGAAGCGTTCCGCCGGGCAGTGACCTCGCCGCGCCATCATCGAGATGGCCATGCTCCGGCAGAAGTCGGCGACGACGTCGCGGCGCGGAAACTTCTGCCGAGCTCCCCACACGGCCGGGTCGGCGCCGGTCGATTCCGGGGCGATCACGACGTCACCGCCTCAACCCGAGCAAGCACGGTCCGCATAACTGACACTGCCTCGTGCAAGTTCTCCATCGAGTTCGCGTACGACAGCCGTAGGTGCCCCTCGCCGTACTCGCCGAACGCGGTTCCGGCCAGCGCCGCCACGCCGCCGTCGTACAGCAGCCGGTCGGCCAGCTCCCCGGCCGTGAGTCCTGTCGCGGTGATGTTCGGGAAGGCATAGAACGCCCCGCGGGGCATCAGGCACGAGACTCCCGGCAGACTGTTCAGGCCATCCACGATCGCTTCACGCCGCCGCCGAAATTCCGCGAGCATCGCGTCGATCTCGGTGCGGGGGCCGGTCAGCGCTTCGACGCCGGCCAGCTGGATCGCCGGAGCTGTGCACGACACGGAGTTGATCAGGAGCCGGGTGATCGGCTCCACCAGCAGCTCCGGCACCGCCGCGTATCCCAGCCGCCACCCGGTCATCGCGAACGTCTTGGAGAAGCCGTCGACCAGGATGGTGCGATCGAGCAAATGCTCGTGCGCGGCGATGGTGTCGTGCTCCGCGTCGTAGAGCATCTCGGCGTAAACCTCGTCCGAGAGCACCCAGCACCCATGCTCGCCGAGTACCCGCGCGACCTCTGCGTTGAGCTCGGCGTCGACGATGCCGCCGGTGGGATTGGCCGGCGAGTTGAGGATCACCAGCTTGGTGCGAGGCGTCAGCCGCTCCGCGAGCTGCTCGGCGGTGAACGCGAAGCCGTGCTGCTCGGTCAGCGGCAGCGGCACCGGCGTCGCTCCGGTCCAGCGGATCACCGACTCGTAGATCGGGAAGCCGGGGTTCGGGTAAATCACCTCGTCGCCGGGGTCGCAGGTAGCGAGGATACCGAAGAACAAGAACGGCTTCGCGCCGGGGGCGACGATCACACGGGTGGGGTCGATCGGCAGCCGCCGGTGTCGGCTGAGGTGCTCGGCACAGGCCTCGCGCAGCTCGGGCAGCCCGGGGGCGGGGCAGTAGTGGGTATGGCCGTCGCGCAGCGCCCGCGCGGCGGCCTCGACGATGTTGGCCGGCGTGCCGAAGTCGGGCTCGCCGATCTCGAGATGGATCACCCTGCGGCCCTGCGCCTCGAGCTGCCGGGCGCGGGCGAGCACCTCGAAGGCGGTCTCGGTGCCAAGCTGTTGCAGGCCCGCCGAGAGCGCCGCCGGCGTCGCCTTCGTCGTCATGTGCTACCGCCTTTCCGGAATCCCAGGATGCCGCGGACCCTACAGGGTCGACCGAACCTACGGGAATACATATTCCCACCATATAGAAATCGATCTGGTACGGTGGCGCGCATTCGTCGGGGTCGGACACGGAGGAAACGCATGGTCGCACAGAACCCAAACAGCGCATCCGCCGGCCGCGTCGCGCTCGTCACCGGTGCCGGCCGTGGCATCGGCCGCGTTACCGCCCAAACGCTGGCCGCCCGCGGTGACCGCGTGATGGCCGTCTCGCGCACCGAGTCGCAGCTGCGCGAACTCGAGCAGGAGACCGGCATCTCCTACATCGTCGAGACGGTCGGCACGTCGGAAGGTTGTGCGCGCGTGATCGAGGAGACGGCCAGCCGCCTCGGCCCGATCGACATCCTCGTCAACAACGCCGGCGTGTTGTCCGACCAGGAGCGGCCGATCTGGGACGCGGATCCGCAGGTGTGGCATGAGGTGTTCGCGACCAACCTGCACGGCCCGTTCGAGCTGATCCGGCGCGCCAGCCGCGGCATGATCGAACGTGGGTTCGGCCGCATCGTGATCGTCAGCTCCAGTGCCGGCGAGTTCGGCGTGGCGGCGCAGCCGGCCTACTGTGCGTCGCGCAACGGCCTGCTGGGGCTCATGCGCGCCGTCGCCCAGGATGTCGGCAGCCACGGCGTCACATGCAACGCGGTGTTGCCTGGATGGACGAAAACGCAGATGGCGGACGAACTGGTCACCCAGACCGCGCGGGATACCGGCGTCTCATTCGACCAGGCGTGGGCCGATGCCGTCGCCGCCTACCCGGCCCAGCGCGCGGTCGATCCGCAGGAGGTGGCCGACACGATCGCGTTCCTGGCCTCCGACGCCGCCAGCGGCATCAACGGCGAGGCCACCACGATCGCGCTCGGGGGGATCTGGTGAGCGGCTACGACTACTGGATCCGTAAGTCGCCGTTCTTCGAGGCGACGCTGCGGGCCGGCTGCAGCCGCTTCTCGTTCGCTAACCACATGTATCAGCCCGCCGGGTACGGCGACGGTGATCCGATGGAGGCCTACTGGCACCTGGTCAACGGCGTCACCCTGTGGGACGTCGGCACCGAGCGGCAGGTCGAGATCGCCGGGCCCGACGCGTTCGCGTTCACCAACATGCTGACCACGCGCGACCTTCACGCCTGCCCGGTGGGAGGCTGCCGCTACGCCCCCGTGACCGCAGTTGACGGCGGTATCGTCAACGATCCTGTGCTGCTGCGGCTTGAGACCGACCACTTCTGGCTGTCGTGCTCCGACAGCGACCTGCTGCTGTGGGCCTCGGGTGTCGCCGTCAACTCCGGCTTGGACGTGCGCATCGGTGAGCCCGACGTGTCACCGGTGCAGATCCAGGGGCCCCGCTCCCCGGAGGTGATCGGGGCGCTGTTCGGCGAGGAGGGCGCACTCGCGCCCTACCAGCTGCTGCAGACCGATCTCGACGGCATCCCGGTGGTGCTCTCACGCACCGGTTGGAGCGCCGAGGTCGGCTTCGAGATCTTCCTGCGCGATGGCCGCCACGGCGACGCCCTGTGGGAGCGGGTGCTCGCTGCCGGCGCACCGTCCGGTATCGTCGTCACCGGCCCGTCCGATGTGAACCGGGTTGAGGCCGGCATCCTCGGCTACCGGTCCGACATCGATCTGTCCACCAACCCGTTCGAGGCAGGGATGGGGCGGCTGGTCGACCTCGACACGCCGGACGACTTCATTGGCAAGGCTGCGCTGACGCGGATCCGGGACGAGGGCGTGAGCCGATCCCTGGTCGGCATCGAGATCGCCGGTGACGAGCTCACCGACCCCTTCCTCGCGCGCTGGCCGGTCAGTGCGGGCGGCTGCGCGATCGGCGAGGCCACCGTGGCGCTGTACTCGCCCCGGCTCGAGAAGAACATCGGATATGCCATGGTCGCGATAGAGCACGCGCGGCCGGGGACTGCGATCCAGGTCCACGCGCCGTCCGGGGAGCGGCCGGCGGTGGTGGCGGAACTGCCGTTCATCAGGCGGCCGCGGTGAGCCCCGCCCGAGAGCGTCCGCCGGTCAGCTCCTTCGAGCGGGGCCTGCGCGTGCTGATCGCGATCTGCGACCGCGAACAAGTGCGGGTCGAGGATCTGGTCAACCAGCTCGGCCTGCCGGCGAGCACCGTCTATCGCTACCTGCGCCCGCTGCGCGACCTCGATTTGGTTGCGGAGTCTGACGGCCACTACCGGGTGGGCAGCCGCCTCGCCGCCAACGGTGGCGCCGTGTCCAACGAGACGCTCGCCCTGATGGCGCGGGTGATCCTGGCCGAGCTGGCGCGGGAGACGGGCGAGACGGCGCTCTTGACCGTGCGCATCGGCAGCCACGCACTATGCATCGCCCAGGTGCAGTCGCCGTACCCGGTGCGGATGGCATTCGAGATCGGCCAGGTTCTGCCGCTGCCGGCGGGTGCCGCATCGAGAGTGCTGCTTGCGTACGCGCCGGCCGATGTCGTCGATCGGGTGCTCAGCGGCGATCTGCCGTCGCACACGCCGGCCACCCCGGACATCCGCAAGCTGCGGCGACAGCTGGAGAGCACGCGAACGCTCGGCTACACCACCTCACGGGCGGAGTTCATCCCCGGTGCGTTCGCGATCGCCGTGCCGGTGTTCCATGCCGGCGAGGCGATCGCGGGACTTTGCCTCGCCGGGCCGGCGAACCGCTGCACCCACGACTGGCAGCTGGCCGCGCGGCCGCTGCTGACCGCGGCCGGCCACCGGCTGAGCGAGCAGCTCACCTAGCCCGCACGCTCCGGCGGGAGCTGCCTGGGCTCTGATTCTCGCATGGTGAGAACGCACCGTTATACATCTACAGGAGCCGGCGATATAGTCGGCCGGCAACTTCCGAGGCCGAAGGAGGCCGCTTTGACACTCGACAACCTCACGCCAAGCGTCGTCCGAGAGCTGGTGGACACCGACCGGTATCCGATCGACGACCTCGAGAGCGACGCCGGGCGCGCGCTGATCGAACGCTGCCGGGCCGACCTGGCGGCCAGCGGCGCCTGCCAGCTGGACGGCTTTCTCCGTCCCGGCGCGGTCGACCGGCTGTCGCAGGAGGCGCTCGCGCTCAGCGACCAGGGCTTCCCCAATGAGGCGATTCACAACGTCTACTTCGAGGACGTCGACGAGTCGCTGCCGCAGGACGACGCGCGCCGGATCATGCAGCGCGCCTCGCAGTCGACCATCGCCTACGACATGATCCCGGACGACGCCGGCATCCGCGCGCTGTATGAGTCCGACGTATTGCTCACGTTCGTGGGAACTGCGCTGGACAAGCAGCCGTTCTACCGAAACGCCGACCCGCTGGGCGCGCTCAACCTCGTCTACTACGGCGAGGACGACGAGCTGGGGTGGCACTTCGACCGCGCCGAGTTCGTGGTCACGCTGATGCTGCAGCCGGCGGCACAGGGCGGCGACTTCGAGTACGCTCCCAACCTCCGCAACGACCAGGACGAGAACTATCCCGCCGTGCAGCGGCTGCTGCAGGGCGACAGGACCGACGTCGTCCACCTGCCCAGCAAGGCCGGGACGCTGGCGTTCTTCCGCGGCCGCCACTCGATCCATCGGGTGACCCCGATTAAGGGCGACGTCCTGCGCGCCAACGCGGTGCTGTCGTTCGCCGACAAGCCCGGCCATCGCCTGAACCAGCTTACGCAGGAGATGTTCTACGGACGCACAGCCTGAGCTGATGCGATTCTGGCATGCCGAACTGGCTTGGACCGGGCAGCTTGCCGAGCGTGTCACCATCGCTGTCGAGGACGGCCGGATCGTCGCCATCGAGCCGGACGCGACGCCGCCGGCCGGGGCGATCCGGCTGCCCGGGTTCACCATCCCGGGCCTCGTCAACAACCACTCGCACGCGCTTCACCGCGCTCTGCGCGGCCGCACCCAGCGGGTCGCGTCCGACTTCTGGGCGTGGCGGTCGCTGATGTACGGGCTGGCCGACCGGCTCGATCCGGACAGCTACCACCGCCTCGCCCGCGCCACCTACGCCGAGATGGCGCTTGCCGGCATCACCACCGCCGGCGAGTTCCACTACCTGCATCACGACCACGGCGGCCGGCCCTACGCTGAGCCCAACGCGATGGGCGAGGCGCTGATCGCGGCCGCCGCCGACGCGGGCATCCGCCTCACGCTGATCGACGTGTGTTACTTCCAGTCTGGTGCGGACGGCCGTCCCCTGGAGCCGTCGCAGCAGCGCTTCTCCGACGGCGACGCCGGGCGCTGGATGTCCCGGGTCGACGAGCTTCGCTCCGTCCCCGGGGCCGAGGTCGCCGCCGCCATCCACAGCGTGCGCGCGGTCGACCCCGGGTCGATGGCAGCGGTCGCCGCATGGAGCCGGCAGCAGGCGCTGGCGCTGCACGTGCACGCATCGGAACAGCCGCGCGAGAACGAGGAGTGCCTGGCCGCGACCGGTATGACGCCGATCGCGCTGCTCGCCGACAACGGCGTGCTGGGCGAATCGACCACGGTCGTCCACGCCACCCACGCGACACCAAAGGACGTCGACCTGCTCGGCCGAAGCGGTACCACCGTCTGCCTGTGCCCCACCACCGAGCGCGACCTGGCCGACGGCGTCGGCCCTGCACACGCGCTGGCGGCGGCCGGCTCGCCGCTCACGGTCGCCAGCGACATGCACGCGGTGATCGACATGTTCGAGGAGCTGCGGGCGCTGGAGCTGGACGAACGGCTGATCAGCGGCCGTCGCGGCCTGCACAGTTCCGAGCAGCTGCTGGCCGCCGCCACCACCGCCGGATCGGCCTCACTTGGGCGCGACGCGCGCGGCCTGGCCGTGGGCGCACCGGCCGACTTCACGACGGTGGCGCTGGACACGCCGCGCACGGCCGGCGTCACCACCGACTCGGCGCTCGACCAGCTCGTGTTCGCGGCCACAGCGGCCGACGTCACCGACGTCGTCGTGGCCGGGCGGCACGTGGTCGAGGAGGGCCGCCACGTCCACATCGCGGACGTCGGCCTCGAGCTGGTCGGCGCGATTGCAGAGGTGATGGACGAAATCACGTCGGCTGACCGGGCCCCGGCCCGCACCAACTAAGCGAGGAGCACACGTGAGCACGACTCTCAAGAACCAGGTACTCAAATCGGTCACGGCCCACCGCGGCGACGAGCTGCGCTGCAAGGGCTGGAAGCAGGAGTCGCTGCTTCGCATGCTGGAGAACAACATGGAAACTGCCGAGGACCCCGAGCGGCTGGTGATCTACGGCGGCATCGGCAAGTGCGCCCGCAACTGGGAGTCCTACCACGCCATCGTCGACGCGCTGCTGGAGCTGGAGGACGACGAAACGCTGGCCATTCAGTCGGGCATGCCCGTCGCGATCTTCCGGACCCACCGTCTGGCCCCGCGTGTGGTGATGGCCAACACGAACATCATGAAGGCCACCTGGCCGATGTTCTACGACCTGCAGGACAAGAACCTGACCATGTTCGCCCAGTACACGGCCGCGCCCTGGGAGTACATCGGCACGCAGGGCGTGATCCAGGGCACCTTCGAGACGCTGGCGCGCGATCGGCGACCAGCATTTCGGCGGCTCGCTGGATGGGCAGGATCCTGCTCACCGCCGGCCTGGGCGGCATGGGCGGCAACCAGCCCCGGGCGATGACGATGCACGGCGGCGTGTGCATCGTCGTGCGACGCCGACGAGCGCGATCATCGACCGCCGCATCGAGAAGGGTTCTGCGACGTGCTGGCGCGCTCCTGGAGGAGGCGGTCGGGCTGGCCGAAGAGGCGGCCGCGCGGCGCGGCAGCCGCTGGGCATCGGCTGCACGGCAACGCCGCCGACGGTTTTCCCGCGCGCTGCTGGAGAAGGGCTGGCGGCCGGACATCGTCACCGAGATGTGCCCCTGCCACGACCCGCTGTCCTACATCCCGGCCGGGCTGTCGCCGGACGAGGCGGCCGCGCTGCGCGGCCACGACCGCGAGGGCTACCTGGGTGGGCGCGGGCAGTCGATGATCCGCCAGCTGCGGGCCATGAACGGCTTCGAGGACGCCGGCGTGCCAGGTGTTCGAGTATGGCACCTCCATCCGCAAGGAATGCCGCGACGCGGGCATGGCCGGAGCAGCGAGGCCATGAAAATCCCCGGGTTCGTGGCCGCCTACCTGCGTCCGCTGTTCTGCGAGGGCCGCGGGCCCGTTCCGCTGGACGTGCCTGTCGGGCGAAGCGTCCGACCTGTCCCGGCTGGACGACCTGGTGCTGGAGATGTTCCCGCACGACGAGACGACGGTGAAGTGGATCACCCTGGCCCGCGAGCACATGCCCGATCGAGGCGCTGCCGGCCCGCGTCTGCTACCTCGGCTTCGGCGAGCGCAAGGCGTTCGGGCTAGGCGGTGAACGGCTGATCCGGGACGGGCCAGGTGGCCGGGCCGGTGGCGTTCTCCCGCGACAATCTCGACTCGGGCTCGATCGTCAACCCCACCTTCGAATCGGAGAAGATGCTGGACGGCGGCGACCTGATCTCCGACTGGCCGTACCTGAACGCGCTGCTCAACACCGCGGCGATGGCCGACCTGGTCGCCATCCAGGCCAACTACTCCATGGGCGAGGCCGTGCACACCGGCGTGACCATGATCGCCGACGGCAGCGAGGAGGCCGCCCTGCGGCTGGAGGCGTGCCTGACCACCGATTCCGGCATCGGCGTGGTGCGCCACGCCCAGGCGGGCTACGAGCAGGCACGCGCCGCGGCCGAGGGACGGGGGCCGCTGACCGAGGAGAGCATCAAGGTGCCGCTGTGGTGGAGCCCGACGGCCACCTTCGGGCCGGCAAGCGGTGATGGACGAGACTGACCGACCGCATGCCGACCTGGTTGTCGCCAACGCCGGCGAGGTGATCACCTGCCTGGCTCTGGGCGACGACCGGCTGGGCAGGATCAGCGACGGGATCGTCGCCGTCGCCGGTGAGCGGATCCTCGATGTGGGAACGGCCGACGAGGTCGCCCGGCGCGTCGACCTGAGCGACGCCACGCCGATCGACGCCGGAGGGGGCATCGTCGCGCCGGGTTTCGTCGACTGCCACACGCACGTGGTGTTCGGCGGCAGCCGCGTGGAGGAGTATGCGGCCACCGTCAGCGGTCGCCTGCAGAGCTTCGCTGGTCGCACGACCGGGATCCTGGCCACGGTCGAGATGACCCGGGCGGCCACGGTGGAGGAGCTGACCGCCGCCGCCGCCGCCCGTATCGAGGCGATGTTCGCCCACGGAACGACGACGGTGGAGAGCAAGACCGGCTACGGGCTGACGCCCGACGACGAGCTGAAGATGCTCGAGGTGAACCGGCGCCTTGACCTTGAGCTGCCGGTCGACGTGATCAGCACGTTCCTGGGCGCGCACGCGATTCCCGAGGGGATGTCCGCGAGCCGGTACATCGATCAGGTCGTGGCCGAGATGATCCCGCGCGTTGCCGAAGCGGGACTGGCAGACTTCTGCGACGTCTACTGCGATCAGGGCTACTTCGACGCCGATGACTCGCGGCGGATCCTGGAGACCGGCCTCGATGCAGGGCTCGCCGCCAAGATCCACGCCGACGCCTACTCCGATCACGGCGGCGCCCGGCTGGCGGCCGAGCTTGGCGCCGTCTCAGCCGACCACCTCAACCACACCAGTCGCCAGGACATGGAGTTGCTCGCGGAGCGCGGCGTGACCGGCGTGCTGATGCCGGGCCTCGACTTCGCCGTAGCCCACCCGCGACCGTTCGACGCGCGGGCGATGATCGACGCCGGCATGACAATCGCGCTTGCGACCGACCTCTGTCCCGGCTGCTGGCTGGAGTCGCAGCAGCTGGTGATGGCGCTGGCGGCACGGCTGTACGGCATCGCCGCCGAGGACGCGCTGCTGGCGGTGACAGTCGGTGGCGCCCGCGCGCTGGCGCTGGACGACCGCGGCGTGCTCGCCCCCGGCATGCTCGCCGACATCCAGGTCTGGGACGCTGACAGCCACCTCGACCTGGTCTACAAGCTGGGCCGAAACGCGGTGGTGACGGTGGTCAAGCGCGGCCGGGTGCAGGTCATAGAACCCGTCGGGGCGATCACGTGACCGTCACCCTCGACGGCCGCAGCCTGGGGGTGGACGGCCTGATCGCCGTCGCCCGCGGGGCAGCGCGCGTCGAGCTGAGCGCGGGCTCCCTTGCGCGCATGCGCCGGTCGCGCGAAGTGCTGGAGGCGGCCGTCGACCGCGGCGAGTGGATCTACGGCACCACCACCGGCGTGGGAGCGCTGAAGCGCGTCAGCCTCGACCCGGCCGCCATCAGCCAGTTCAACCGCGCCATGATCATGAACTGCCTGGTCGGCCAGGGTCCGGCTGTCGGCGAGGATGTCGTTCGGGCGACACTGCTTCGCCTGGCGAATGGCTTCGCCGGTGGGACGACCGGCGTCCGTCCCCAGCTGGCCGAGCTGGTCGTGCGCGCGCTCAACGAGAGCTGGCCGTTCGAGGTGAGGCTGCGCGGCTCCGTCGGCCAGGCCGATCTCGCCCCGCTGGCCGACCTCGCGATCGGTCTGCTCAACCGCAGCGGGTTCGAACTCCAGGCCGGCGAGGGTCTGGCGCTGATCGACAACGGCAGCTTCTCGACGGCGCTGGCGGGTCTCGCCCTAGCTGATGCCGTGCAGCTGTCCGACTGGCTGGAGGCGGCCGCGGCGCTGGATATGGAGGGGTTCCTGGCCAACCCGGCGATGCTGCATCGCGTCCTTCGCGAACGACCCTACGCAGGGCTGCAGGCGACGGCGGATCGGCTGCGGTTGCTGCTTTCGGGAAGCGCGCTGCACGAGCCAGGCACGCCGCGAAACCTGCAGGATCCGTTGACCTACCGCAACATCCCGCACCTGCACGGCGCGCTCCGCGACGCGCTGGCGTTCGCCGCCGGCCAGCTCGAGGCGGAGCTGAACTCCGCACACAGCAACCCGCTGGTCGACGTCGAGGAGGGGCGAGTGCAATCAGGCGCCTGCTTCGAGATCCTGCCACTGGCGGCGGCGCTCGACTTCGTCAGGATCGCGCTGGCTCCGGTGCTGACCAGTGCCAACGAACGCACCATGAAGCTGCTACACGCCGGCTTCTCGGGATTGCCCGCCGGGCTGGCGGCGGAGCCCGAGTCAGGCGACGACGGCTACACCGAGTTCGGAGTGGCCGGCCAGGCGCTGGTCGCCGAGTCCCGCCTGTTGGCTGCGCCGGTCTCCTACGAGATGGCCAGCTCGAGCCAGGCCGAGGGGATCGAGGACCGCATGACGATGGCACCGCTGGCGGCCCGGCGCCTGGCCGAGATGCTCGACCTCGGACGGGCGCTGGCTGCGATCGAGCTGATGGTCGCGGCCCGAGCGGTTGATCTCGGCCCCAGGCGGGCGCTGGGTGCCGGCACCCAGGCGCTGCACCGGTTCGTCCGCGCCCACATCCCCACCACGGGCCCCGGTGAAGCGGTGCCCGGCGACCTCGGGCCGCTGGCCGAGGCGATCCGCACCACCCAAAGCTCGATCGTGACAGCACCGGCGACCGAGCAGCCGGCAGGTGCACCCATGCAGCATGTCCCGAGAGAAAGAGGCGACCATGCATAACCCCACGAAGCTCAGCCTGATGCGACGTGGACGCAGCGAGCTCGAGAACCACGTGATCGACGAGTTCGTGTGTGGCCAGATCACCAGGCGCGAGTTCCTGCGCCGCGGCTCCATCGTCGGCCTGTCGGTGCCGATGCTGGGCGCGATTGCGACCGCCTGCGGCGGTGCCAACTCGACTTCCAGCAGCGGCGCCTCCACCAGCGGCGCCGCGGCCAAGCCGGGCGCATCGCTGAAGATCGCAAGCGTGGTGCCCACCGGCGCCATCAACCCGCTCAGCATCGCCGACGAGGGCGGCCTGACGATGCTGCAGCAGACCGGTGAGACGCTGGTGTTCAACAACCCGAAGACGAACATCCTGGAGCCCTTGCTCGCCACATCCTGGACGTCCAACGACGCCGGCGACGTGTGGACGTTCAAGCTGCGAGACGGCGTCATGTTCAACAACGGGCAGCCGATGACGGCGGACGACGTCGTCTACTCCTTCCAGTCGCAGACGAACCCGAAGGTCTACGTCAACGCCTCGTCGGTGTTCACCGGCGTGCTGACGAACGACGGCGTCCAGAAGGTCGATGACAGCACCGTGGCCTTCCATCTGGAGGCGCCGAACGGCAACTTCCCGTACCTGATCTCCTCCGACAACTACAACATGGTGATCGTGCCCAAGGGCACCGATTTCGACAAGTGGGAGAAGACGTTCATCGGAACCGGCCCGTTCATGGTGAAGACGTATCAGCCCAAGGTGGGCGCCACCTTCTCGCCGAGCCCGAATTACTGGGGCGGCAAGGTGCTGCCCGGCCAGCTTCAGCTCATCTTCTACCCCACCCAGCAGCCCCAGATCCTGGCGCTGCAGGCGGGCAACGTCGACATCGTCAACCTGATCGTGCCGCAGGGCGCGGAGGCGGTCTTCAACAACCCGTCCTACAACCTGCTGGTGTCGAAGTCATCGCAGCACCGGGAGCTGTCCATGCGCTGCGACCAGGCGCCGTGGGACAACAAGCTCGTGCGCCAGGCGATGGCGCTCAGCCTCGACCGGCCCGGCATCATCAACGCCCTCTACAAGCAGTACGCCCAGCTGGGCAACGACAACCCGTTCGCGCCGATCTTCCGTTCCACCGACACGAGCGTGCCGCAGCGAGCGCAGAACATCGACAAGGCCAAGCAGCTGCTGGCAACCGCCGGACATCCCAACGGCTTCAGCACCGAGCTCTACACTGAGGACTACCAGGAGATCCCGCAGTACGCCCAGATCATCGCGGAGGCGGCCGCCACGGTCGGCATCAAGATCAACCTGCACGTCCAGAGCCAAGCCGACTACTACGGCGACGCCGTATTCGGCAAGTCGAACTGGCTTGACGGTGCCATGAGCCTGGTCGACTACGGCCACCGCGGCGTTCCCAACGTGTTCCTGGAGGCGCCGCTGCTGTCGGACGGGTCGTGGAACTCCGCCCACTTCAAGGACTCCACCTATGACGGCCTGGTCAAGAGCTACGTGGGCGCGCTCGATCTGAGCAGCCAGCGCAACTACGCCGGCCAGATCGAGACGCTGCTGCTCGACCAGACGCCGCTGATCCTCGCCTACTGGTTCGACTCCATCAGCGTCACCAAGAAGGACATCGCCGGCGTCGTTACCACCGGCATGGGTCAGATCTACTTGAGTAAGGCCGGTCTCACGTGACCGAGTCACCGGACCCACTGGTCGGCCCACCGACCTGACGTCGGAGGATGCCGCGATCGCCGTCTTCATCGTGAAGCGCGTCTGCTCGCACTCGTCACCTTGTGGATCCTGTCGGTGATCGTGTTCCTGGCCGGCCAGCAGCTGCCGGGCGACCCCGGCCGGGCGATCCTGGGGCCGCTCGCCCAGGCCGAGCGGCGTCCGCCAGCGTCGACCACAAGCTGGGCGTCGACCGGCCGCTCGTCTAACGCAGTACCGGGACTGGATGACCAACCTGGTGCACGGCGACATCGGTACCTCGTACTGCGTACAACCGGCCGATCGCGCCGATCGATCCGAAGCGCGCTTGCCAACTCGCTCAAGCTGGCGCTGGTGGCGTTCCTGATGTGCGTGCCGCTGTCGATCCTGGCGGGCGTGGTGGCGGCGCTCAGCTACGGCAACTGGCCGGACCGCACCATCAGCGTGGTCGGGCTGTCGGCGCTGGGCCTGCCCGAGTTCGTGTCCGGCGTGTTCCTGATCCTGATCTTCGGGATCTGGCTGAACGTGCTGCCGCTCGGCGCGACGCCGCCTGCCGGCGCCGATGTCGCGGCACGCAGGTGTACCACCTGATCATGCCGGCGATCGCCGATCGCGCTCGTGCTGTTCGGCTACATCATGCGGATGGCGCGGGCGGGCACGATCGAGGTGCTCGACGCCGACTACACCCGCACCGCAGTGCTCAAGGGCCTGCCCCGGCGCACGGTGATCCTGCGCCACGTGCTGCGCAAACGCGCTGCTGCCCACGATCACGGTGGTGGCGACCCAGGTCGGCTACATGGTCGGCGGACTGGTGGTGGTGGAGTACCTGTTCCACTACCAGGGCATCGGCGCGCTCACCTACAACGCCGCGCACGCACAAGGACTTCCCGATGCTGGAGGCGGCGGTGCTGGTGATCGGTGTCATCTATCTGGTCGCCACGCTGGTCGCCGACATCGCCTACACCTGCTGAACCCGCGGCTGCGACTGGCGGCGGAATGAGCGTCGCCGACGGCGGCGGTCGACGCCCGGCGGCGCTCGGTCGACGCCGGATCGGCAGGTGCCCGCCGCGAGATCTGCGCGGAGCTACGCAGTTCGAAGAGCTTCCTGGTCGGCACCGGCGATCGTGCTGGTGTGGACGTTCTGCGCCGTGATCGGCTACCACGTCGGTGCCGCTACACCCCATTCCAGCACCGACCTCAACTCGGTCAACAGCGCGCCGTCCGGCTCAGCACTGGTTCGGCACCGACCAGGTCGGCCGCGACGTGTTCTCGCGGGTGATCGCCGGGGCCGCGGTCGGTACTGGTGGTGGCGTTGGCTGGCGACGCTGCTCGGTACCATGCTCGGCACCGTGCTCGGGCTGATCACCGGCTACATGCGCGGGTGGGTGGACGAGAGCCTGAGCCGGCTGATCGATGCGCTGCTGGCGCTGCCGCTGGTGGTGACCGCGGTGTTGGTGGTGGCTGCGCTCGGCCCCTCCGACGACGACCGTCGCCGTCTGCATCGGCGTCATCTTCGCCCCGCTGATCGCCCGCACCGTGCGCACGGCCGTGATCCAGGAGCGGGAGCTCGACTACATCACGGCGGCGCGGCTGCGCGACGAGCGCGGGTCGTACATCATGTTCGCCGAGCTGCTGCCAAACGTGATGCCGCCGATCCTGGTCGAGTTCACCGTCCGGCTCGGCTACGCCATCTTCACGGTCGCCACGCTGTCGTTCCTGGGCTTCGGCATCCAGCCGCCGACGCCGGACTGGGGGCTCGACATCTCGCAGAACATCTCCGTTGTCTCCGCCGGCTACTGGTGGGAGGTGCTGTTCGACGCCGCCGCGATCGCGTAGCCTGGTGATCGGCATCAACCTGGTCGCCGATGCGATCGAGAAGGCGGTGGAGTGATGAGCGGCGTGGAGCCGCGGCCGGACGCGCTGGTCGTCGAGCACCTCGACATCGCCTACCGGTGCGCGGACGGCAGCGTGCGGCGGTGCGCGACCTGTCGTTTCGGATCAGCCCAGGAGAGGCCTACGGGCTGGTCGGGGAATCGGGCTGCGGCAAGTCGACGATCGCGCTCGCGCTCGTCGACTACCTGCCCCGAAACGGCGCTGTCACCGGCGGCGCCGATCACCATCGACGGCAAGGACGTCGGCTCGCTGCGGGATGAGTCGCGCCGGCGGCAGCGGGCGCGCACGGTGTCGATGGTCTACCAGGACGCCTCGCGATCGCTGAACCCGTCCATGCGCGTAGGCCGGCAGGTGGCCGAGGTGTTCACGGTGGCCGGCGCCGACCGCCGCGAAGCGGCCGAGCGCGCCGAGCAGGCGCTGGCGCGGGTGCGGATCTCCGACCCCGCCGGCGTCATGCGCCGCTACCCGCACCAGCTGTCGGGCGGCATGCAGCAGCGAGTCGTGATCGCGATGGCGCTGGCCGTGGAGCCGGCGCTGCTGATCCTGGACGAGCCGACCACCGGCCTCGATGCCACCGTCGAGGCCGAGGTGCTCGACCTGGTGGCCGCCCTTCGCGAGACGATCTCGACGTCGCTGCTCTTCATCAGCCACAACCTGGGCGTGATCGCCCGCATGTGCGACCGGGTCGGCGTCCTCTACGCCGGCGAGCTGGTCGAGCAGGGGCCGGCCCGCGAGGTGTTCCATGCACCCAGTCACCCCTACACGGTCGGGCTGCTGCGCTGCATCCCGCGCGCGGACCAGCTGAAGGGACACGGCGTGCTGGATACGATTCCGGGGTTCCTGCCGGCGCCGGGTACCGAGGTCAACGGGCTGCATGTTCGCGGACCGCTGCGCGCTTGCCGAGCGAGCGGTGCCGGACGGATCCACCGCCGATGTATCCGGTTGGCGAGGGACGTGGCTCGCGCTGCCATCTGCACCAGCGGGCGCACGAGCTGCCGCGCGTCGCCGCCGCCGCAGGCCCGACCTCAGCCCGCGGGCGCGGCCGGGGTGCCGCTGCTGCGGGCGACGGCGTCAGCAAGACGTTCCGCTCGTCGGGCGCCAGCGTGCATGCGCTGAGCGGCGTCGACATCGAGATCGGCGCCGGCGAGACACTGGGACTGGTGGGCGAGTCGGGAGCGGCAAGACGACGCTGGCGCGGGTGCTGCTGGGCATCCTCGAGGCCGATGCCGGCGCCGACGGTGGCGCTGGACGGCGAGCCGCTGGCGGGAAGGACGCACAACCGCAGCCGCGAGCAGATGAAGGCGGTGCAGATCGTGTTCCAGAATCCCGACTCCGCACTCAACCGCCGCCACACGCGTGCGCCGGCTGGTTGGCCGCGCGCTTTCGAAGCTGGCCGGACTGAGCGGATCCGAACGCGACCAGCGGCTGCTGGAGCTGACACGGTCGATGCGCCTGGCCGACCGCTACCTCGACCTGCGTCCCGGCCAGCTCTCCGGCGGGCTGAAGCAGCGAGTAGCGATCGCGCGAGCGTTCGCGGGCGCCCCGCGGTTGGTGGTCTGCGACGAGCCGACCTCCGCCCTTGACGTGTCGGTGCAGGCGGCGATACTGAACCTGCTGGCCGAGCTGCAGGGCAAGGAACAGGTCGCCTACCTGTTCATCAGCCACGACCTCGGCGTGATTCGCTACCTGTCGGATCGAATCTGCGTGCTCTATCTCGGTCGTGTGCTCGAGCTGGGCTCGGCCGAAGCGGTGTTCTCCGCGCCACATCACCCCTACACCGAGGCGCTGCTCTCGGCGGTTCCAACGGTGGATGGTGGCACCAGCGAGCGCATCAAGCTCGACGGTGAGATCCCCAGCCCGGCCGACCCGCCCAGCGGGTGCGTGTTCCACACGCGCTGCCCGCGCAAGCTGGGGGAGATCTGCGAGACCCAGGAGCCACCCCTGGTCGAACAGGAGTCGGGTCATGCCATCCGCTGCCACATCCCGCTGGCGGAGCTGCGGACGATGCAGCGCTCAGAACGGCCGCTTCCTCCGGCCATCCAGCCCGTCGCCTGACCGGACGACGCGCGCGGATTCAGCGCGCAAGCCGG
>CAVTSO010000025.1:0-300807 GCA_963737445.1 uncultured Actinomycetes bacterium
TAGGTTGCCGAAGCGCGTAAGCGGTTCGCCGAGCTTCTCGATCGCGCGATCTTCACAAAATCTACATTCGGATGCATGGTTCCGCTTAGTACGTCACGTACTACTTCACGGGTTTTCCGGCTCCTGCTGATGAGCCGGTCTTTATGCATACAAGTAGGTGATCATGACCACCTCCGCCGACGGCGTCGACGTCTTCCCGTCCTCCCGCCGCACCGCGCGGATGGTGAGGCGTCAGGCGCTCTGGAAGCCGGGCTTCCTGCCGTTGCTGGTCACCGCGGGCCTCGCCTGCGTCTTCTCCTCCGCGCTGTACTCCCCCAGGATGACGCTGATGGATGGGTGGTGACCGTCCTGTGGACGCTGCCCGTCGTGAGTTCGCTCGTCGGTGTCACCGGTGCTGTGCTGACGCGCCGTCGTATCGCGCGCCAGCGGGGCTGGACGGAGGCGGCCCCGGCGCTGCACGACCGGCTCGTCGTCGTGCCGACCATCGGCCGCCACGACACCTACCCGGCGCTCGAGCGGGTCGGTGCTCGTACGTCGGCACCTGCCCGCGCTGGTTCCCCCGGATGCGCGTCGACGTCGTGGTCGAGGAGGGCTGTGAGGCCGCCGCCGAGATCGCCGCGCTGGCCGGGCCCGCTGGTGCGGATCATGACCGTGCCGGCGCGCTACGGCACGCCCGACGGCACCCGGTTCAAGGCCCGCGCCAACCACTACGCCAACATCCGCCGCGTCGCCGAGGGCGCAGAACCACGACGACGTCTGGGTCCTGCACATGGACGACGACACCGGCGTGGACGGGCACTGCGCCGGCCGAGCTCGCCCGCTTCGTCGCCGCCCAGCGCGGCCCGGACGCCCTGCACCTGGGCCAGGGCGTGCTGACCTATCCGCGCGAGCACGGCGTCCGGCGGCTGCCCTGGCTGGCCGACGCGGTGCGCCCGGCCTCCGACGTCAGCGTCTTCGCGATGTCCACCGGCCGCGGCACCCCGCTCGCCGGCCTGCACGGCGAGCTGCTGCTGGTGCGGGCCTCGGTCGAGGCGACATCGGGTGGGACTTCGGGCCGCGCGCGATCGGTCGAGGACGCGCAGTTCGCGCTGACCTTCAGCCACCTGTTCCCGGGCCGCAGCGGCTGGTTCCCGGCCGCTCGCTGGGCGCGACCCCGGCGTCCGTGCACGACTTCGTCAAGCAGCGCGAGCGCTGGGCGTGGGGTCTGATGGAGCTGGCGTTCAACCGCAGTCTGCCGCGCCGCTCCAGGGCGCTGCTCATGTACAGCGTGACGACCTGGGTCATGGGGGTCAACGGCGCCGGGTCGTAGTCAAACCTCGGTCCGGGGCCCGACCCTGCGTTCAAGCCAGATCGGTGATACGCGCAGATCACGACGTGTTACGGCGATGTCGCGAAGGTCTGTCGCGGGCCGAGTCGGGGTCTGACCCCGGGTCAGGTGGCGAGCGGCACACAGGTGTGACGAGACGGTGACGGCCGTCATTTCAGAAGCCCGTCAGACGGTCTGCGGCACTTCGGTGGCGGCGATCGCCATCGCCAGCACCAGCGGCGCGCCTGCCTGGCGCGGCGAGTCGGGATGCTGCTCGAGGAATCGCTGCGAGTGCTCGAGCAAGGGCGCGATCCGCTCGAGGGCCGCGCCGGCCGCGCCGGCGTTGGCGTCGCGACAGGCCATCTGCGACAGCCACAGCATGTCCAGCGCCCGCTCCGCGGTGCCGGTGAACATGATCCCCAGCACCAGCATCAGGTTCGCGTGCAGCCGCGCCAGCTTCGCGTCCAGCCGGATCTGCTGGGGCGCGCGCGGCGTCGTGGCGGCCGCCAGCGGCTCCCCCGCCACCATCCGCATGACGGTGCCGCCCACCACGGCCCGCCGCGTCTCGGTGTCAACCCCCAGGCAGGCCAGCATCCGCAACACCAGGTACAGACCCACGAACGTGCGCCCGTAGGGCGGATCCGAGCCGAACACGATCCGCTCGGCCGGCACTCGCGCGAACAGCGCCATCGTGTCCATCATGTTCATCCACGAGGTGTCGAACACCGCCGACGGGTGGTCGCGCAGCCCGTCGGCCAACACGCCCTGGTCGGCCACGCCCACGTGCGCCATCACCAGCGGCGCCCCCGGGTGACGTTGCGCCAACTCCACCAACTCGGGGCCGAACGCCTGGGGCAGTCCGCGGCCGGCGTGGATCAGGATCGGCACGCCGGCCTGCTCGGCCAGCGAGAAGATCGGCTCGCACAGCCCGACCAGCGCGAACGACTGCGCCCGCGGATGTAGCTTGATCCCGCGCGCGCCCGCAGCCAGGCAGCGCTCCGCCTCGGCCACCGGCGACTGCTGTGGGTCGAGCCGGCAGAAGGGGATGAACCGCCCGCCGCTCTCATCCGCCCACTCAAGCACCCGGTCGTTGGGCAGGCTGTAGGCCGGATCCCGCTCCGGGTCGTGCAGCGGGAACACCACCGCGCGTGCGGCCGCTGCCGCATCGAGCATCTCCACCAGCCCGGCCGGGTCGAGCGACATGCCGTCCTCGTCGTTGCCGAGGTGCGTGTGCACGTCGATCACCTCGGCGCCACCGGGGCGCAGATGCATCAGCTCCTGCTCGAGCAGGTCGAACACGGGCTGGTGCGGGTCACTCACCTACCGGCGTTGCTCAGGGGAGCTCGTCCGTGGCCATGCGCGCCTCCAGCTCTGCGGCCAGCGACTCGCGCACCTCGTCCGAGCCGATCCGGTCGAGGATCGGCTGGAAGAACCCGCGCACGATCAGCCGCTCGGCCTGCACCCGGCTGAGCCCGCGGCTCATCAGGTAGAACAGCTGCAGCTTGTCGATCTGCCCGATCGTGGCGCCGTGCGTGCAGCGCACGTCGTTGGCCTCGATCTCGAGCCCCGGGATCGAGTCGGCGTGGGCCTCGTGCGAGAGCAGCAGGTTCCGGTTCTCCTGGTAGGCGTCGGTCTTCTGCGCGCCCTTGTCGACCCGGATCACGCCGCGCCACACGGCGCGCGAGTGGTCGGCAAGCACGCCCTTGAAGAACAGGTCGGACGTCGTGTTCGGCGCCGCGTGCTCCTGCGTGGTGTCGTAGTCCGCGTGCTCGCGACCGGTCAGGAAGTACGCGCCCGTCACCTTCGCGTTCGCGCCCGGGCCCGCCAGGTAGCTCTCGATCCGCGACTTGGCGCGCGTCCCGCCCAGCCCCAGCACCACCCAGTCCACCTCGCCGTCCCGGTCGATCGTGGCCCGGTGCGTGCCGAACTGCCGCGTCTCCGCATGGTGCTTCTGCGTGGTCACGTACTCCAGCCGCGCACCCTCGCCG
The DNA here is from genome assembly GCA_963737445.1 of uncultured Actinomycetes bacterium. Taxonomy (GTDB): domain Bacteria; phylum Actinomycetota; class Thermoleophilia; order Gaiellales; family JAICJC01; genus JAICYJ01. Next base: position 3,295 of record CAVTSO010000025.1, read on the forward strand.
ATCACCAGCTCGACCACGGTGTTCACGTAGCCGGGCACCATCGAGCTGTAGTCCTCGGCGAAGGTGGCGCGCGCGCCCCGCTCGAGCACCACCAGCGTGCGGTGGTGGATGGCCGCGCCCTCGGCCGGCACCTCGATCGACGCTCGCAGCGGCACCGTCAGCTCGACGCCGGCCGGCACCAGCAGGAACACCCCGTCCGTCCAGTTGGCCGCGTTTCCGGCCGCGAACTTCTCCTCGCCCGACACCACCGAGCCGAGGTACGTCTCCACCAGCTCCGGACGCTCGGCGACCATCGCCGCCAGGCCGCCGAACACCACCCCGTCGGGCAGCTCCGCCTCGCTCAAAAGCAGCGCACCCGGCTGCTGCTCGAGCCGGTCGGGGTCGAACCCGCGCAGGTTCGTATAGCGCCAGGCCTCGTCGCGGTTGGTCGGAACCGGCAGCGACTGATAGCGCTCGAGCGCCGCCGCGCGCCGGCCCGCAAGCCAGGCCGGCTCCGACACCGTCTGCGTCATCCGACCGAGCCCTCCATCTGCAGCTGGATCAGCCGGTTCAGCTCGACCGCGTACTCGAGCGGCAGCTCCTTGGTGATCGGCTCCACGAACCCCGAGACGATCATCGCCGAGGCCTCCTCCTCCGACAGCCCGCGGCTCATCAGATAGAAGAGCTGCTCCTCGCCGATCTTCGAGACCGTCGCCTCGTGCCCGATCTCGACGTCGTTCTCGTCGATGTTGATGTACGGGTACGTGTCGGTGCGGCTCTCGTCGTCGATGATGAGCGCGTCGCAGACCACCTTCGAGCGGCTGCCGACCGCGCCCTTGTTCACCTGCAGCAGCCCGCGGTAGGAGCTGCGGCCGCCGTCCTTGGAGATCGACTTGGAGGTGATCACCGAGCTGGTGTTGGGCGCGGCGTGCGTGATCTTGCCGCCCGCGTCCTGGTGCTGGCCCTTGCCGGCGAAGGCGATCGACAGCACCTCGCCGTGCGCGCCCTCGCCCTTCAGGATCACGGCCGGGTACTTCATCGTGATCTGCGATCCGAGGTTGCCGTCGACCCACTCCATGGTCGCGTTACGCTCGGCCACCGCCCGCTTGGTGACCAGGTTGTAGACGTTCGTCGACCAGTTCTGGATGGTCGTGTAGCGGCAGCGCCCGCCCTCGGCGACGTGGATCTCGACGACGGCCGAGTGCAGCGAGTCGGTCGAGTAGATCGGCGCCGTGCAGCCCTCGACGTAGTGCACGTAGGCATCCTTGTCGACGATGATCAGCGTCCGCTCGAACTGGCCCATGTTCTCGGCGTTGATGCGGAAGTAGGCCTGCAGCGGCAGCTCCACCTTCACGCCCGGCGGCACGTAGATGAACGACCCGCCAGACCACACCGCCGAGTTCAGCGCCGCGAACTTGTTGTCGTTGTAGGGGATGATGGTGCCGAAGTACTGCCGCACCAGCTCCTCGTGCTCGCGCAGCCCGGAGTCCATGTCCAGGAAGATCACGCCCTGCTTGGCGAGATCCTCCTGCAGGTTGTGGTAGACGACCTCCGACTCGTACTGCGCGCCGACGCCGGCCAGGTACTTCTTCTCGGCCTCGGGGATGCCCAGCTTGTCCCACGTCTCGCGCATGCCCGGCGGCAGGTCGTCCCAGGACTTGGCCTGCTCCTCGACCGGCTTCAGGTAGTAGTAGATGTTGTCGAAGTCGATCGTGCTGAGGTCGGCACCCCACTGCGGCATCGGCCGCGACAGGAAGTGCTGGTGGCTCTTCAGCCGGAAGTCGAGCATCCACTCCGGCTCCGACTTGTGCGCCGAGATCTCGCGCACCACGTCCTCGTCCAGGCCGCGCCTGGTGGCGAAGACCGATGTCACCTCATCGTGGAATCCGTACTTGTAGTCGCCGATGGCGACCGCTTCGCTCTCCTCGCGTGTTAGTTCGGTGTCTGACATCAGACAGCCGCCTCCTCAACGCCATATGGCGTGTAGCCGTCGCGTTCCAGCTCGTCGGCCAGCTCCGGACCGCCCGAGCGAACGACGCGCCCGCCCACAAGCACGTGGATGTGGTCGGGCTTGATGTACTTCAGGAGCCGTGAGTAGTGAGTGATCACGAGCGCGCCCATCTCCGGGCCGACCAGGCTGTTGACGCCGTCGGACACGATCCGCAGCGCGTCGATGTCCAGGCCCGAGTCGGTCTCGTCCAGGATCGCGATCTGCGGCCGCAGCACCGCCATCTGGAGCATCTCCATGCGCTTCTTCTCGCCGCCCGAGAAGCCGTCGTTGAGATACCGGCTGGTCATCGTGCGATCGATCTTGAGCTGCTCCATGTTCTCCTGCAGCAGCTTGCGGAACTCGGGGATGCGGATCGGGTTGTCCTCGCCGTCCGGCGTGCGCCGGTGCGCGTTCACGGCCATCCGCAGGAAGTTCGCAACCGTCACGCCGGGGACGGCCGACGGGTACTGGAAGGCGAGGAACAGGCCCAGGCGGGAGCGCTCGTCCGGCTCCAGCTCGAGCACCTGCTCGCCCATGAACTCGACCTCACCCTCGGTCACCTCGTAGGAGGGATGTCCCATCAGCACGTGCGCCAGCGTCGACTTGCCGGAGCCGTTCGGCCCCATGATCGCGTGCACCTCTCCCCTGGAGAGCTCGAGGTCGACGCCGCGCAGTATCTCGGCGCCATCGATCGAGGCGTGCAGATTACGGATGATCAAGTCTGGCATGTATCCCTCTCAGGGAGGTGAAAGTCGGTGCGGTAGCGGCCCGGACGTGCCGTTCCCGTGATACAAGTGTAGCTCCCACCCCGTATTCGCTCGCCGAACCCGTGGTACTCTGGGGACATGCCCGACGTATCTCCGATCCAGCTCATCATCGTCCTCATCATCGCGTTGGTCGTGCTCGGCCCCAAGCGGCTGCCCGAAGTGGGCCGGTCGCTGGGCAAGGGAATCCGGGAGTTCAAGGACTCTGTCAGCGGCCAGGACGACAAGGACGAGGCCCCGCCGCAGCCGGCCGCCTCGCTCGAGCCGCCCGCGACGGCGTCCTACACGGCTCCCACCACCGAGCAGGGCCCGGTCCACCACACCAAGGACTAGCCCGTGGCCCGCGCCAGGCGCGTCAAGCCCGATGAGCAGCTGACGCTCGTCGAGCATCTCGACGAGTTGCGCTCGCGGATCATCGTCGTGCTGGCCGTGCTGACCGTCGCGATCGCCGTCTGCTTCTACAAGTCGGCCGCGATCCTGAACTTCCTGGCCTCCCCGCTGCCGTCCAACACGCCCGGCCACCCCAACCTTGCGTACAAGTTCCTCGCCACCAGCCCGCTGGACGGCATCCTGACGTCGATCTCGATCGCGATCTATAGCGGGCTGCTCCTGGCCATGCCGATAGCGACCTACCAGCTGTACGCGTTCGTGATCCCGGCGTTCGCCGAGCAGCACCACAAGCACCTGAAGCCACTGGTGATGATGATCCCGACCCTGTTCGTGTGCGGAGTGATCTTCGGCTGGTACCTGGTTGTGCCCCCGGCCATCCACTTCCTGATCGGGTACAACTCCGAGGCCTTCAACTACCAGCTGCGCGCGAAGGACTACATCCAGTTCGTGCTGCTGACGCTGCTGGCGATGGGCATCGTGTTCGAGATGCCGGCCGTGATGCTGGTGCTGGCGCGCCTGCGGATCATGAGCTCGGCGCTGATGCGCCGCTACTGGCGGATCTCGATCGTGGTGCTGGCGGTGGTGGCGATGCTGCTGCCGGGCGTCGACCCGATCTCGTTCATCGTCGAGTTCATCCCGCTGCTGCTGCTGTACGGGCTGTCGTACTTCATCGTGGTGGCCGTGGAGCGGGCCCGGGGCGCCGACGAGCCCGATCCTGAGCCGCTGACGTGATCCTCGGCGCCGACTGGGTGCTGCCCATGGACGGGCCGCCCGTCCGCGACGGCGCGGTGCGGATCGAGGGCGGCATCATCGCCGAGGTGTCCGACCGGCTGTCACCCGACCGCCGCTTCGCCGAGGCCGTGATCCTGCCCGGCCTGGTCAACGCTCACACCCACCTGGAGTACGGCTCTATGAGCGCGATGGGCGATGGTCTGCCGTTCTCGCCCTGGATCGAGCAGCTGATCGTGCGTAAGAGCGGCCTCGTCCGCGACGACTACCTGGCGCAGTCGCACGCCGGCGTGCACGCCTGCCTGGCCGGCGGCGTCACCACCATCGCCGACTGCTCCTACGCGGACACCGTCGCCGAGGCCGCGATCGCCCAGGGCCTGCGGGCGATCGTCTACCTCGAGGCGTTCAGCGATCAGGGCGACCCGGCCGGACTGATGGCCGGCCGGCTGGACGCGCTGCCGTCCCACCCCCTGATCACACCCGGCATCTCGCCGCATGCGCCCTACACGGTCACGACCGAGCACTACCAGCAGCTGGTGGGGCTGGCACGCGCGCGCGGCATCCCGGTGGCCACCCACCTGCTCGAGTCGGAGCGCGACACCCAGCCGCTGGCCGACCTGGCCGGCGTGCTGGGGCCCGACACGGTCGCGATCCACCTCGTGCGCGCCGACCCGGACGCGATCTCGCTCCTGGCCGGCCTGGGCGTGCCGGCCGTCCACTGCCCGCGCTCGAATGCGCTGCTGGGCTGCGGGACGGCCCCGGTGCCCGAGCTGCTCGACGCCGGCCTGGCGCTGGGCCTGGGCACCGACTCCCCCGCCTCGGCGCTCACCTTCGACATGTGGGACGAGATGCGCGCCGCGATCCTGGTGGCCCGTGCGCGAGCGCGGCGGCCGGACGCGCTCAGCGCCGAACGGGTGCTGAGGATGGCGACGATCGACGGCGCCCACGCGATCGGGCTGGGCGACTCGATCGGATCATTGACGCCTCATAAGCGCGCCGACCTGATCGTGCTCGACCTGTCGGCTACGCCATTTCTGCCCTGGGAAGACCCGATCACGGCCGCCGTGTACGGCGGCGCGCCCGATCGCGTGCTGCTCACGATCGTGGACGGCCAGATACGCTTCAACCGGGACGGCGGCGCTGCCGATACCGAACCGGCGCGACGCGTGCGCGCAAAGATGCTCGACCGCTGATCCCCGGCCGCAGGAACGCTCACACCCATGCTGTTCGAAAAGATCCGACGCACCCAGAAGCCAGTCTTCATCTTCCTGGGACTGGTATTCGCACTCAGCTTCGTCTTCCTGGGCGTCGGCTCCGGTGCCGGCGGGATCAGCCTCGGGAACCTGCTCGGCCAGTCCAGCGGCACCAGTACCACCAGCGTCAGCGACCTGCTGAACAAGGTGCACTCCGACCCCAAGGACGCCACGGCCTGGCGCCAGCTGGGAGACGCCTACCAGACCAGCGGGCAGACGACCCTGGCGCTGGGCGCCTACGCGCAGTACATGAACCTGCGCCCCAAGGACGCCAACACGATCACCCAGGTCGCCACGCTGTATGAGACCGAGGCACAGAAGCAGGCCCAGCGCGCCGCCTACTGGCAGTCGCTGGCCAGCCAGTACGGGACCACCACCAACCCGCTCCCGGCAGGCGGCGAGAAGCTCGGCACCAGCATCGGCGCCCCGCTGGTCTCGACCGCCCAGCAGCCGCTGACGCAGCGCGCCCAGGCCTACCAGCAGCAGGCCCAGCAGTCCGTGCTGCAGGCGATCGCGCTGTGGAAGAAGGCGATCGTGCTCCAGCCCGACAACTCCACCTACGAGCGCGCCATCTCCCGCGATGCCCTGGCCGTCCAGGACTACAAGACGGCCTACCAGGCCGTGCAGCGCGTGCTGGTGCTGGAGCCGGCCGCACCTGACAAGAAGCAGCTGACGACCCTGCTCAAGCAGCTGAAGCCGCTGATCGGCATCAACACCGCGAGCGGCACCACCGGCACCCCCTAGATGATTGATCGGTCTCTCGCGAGCCTGGGCGCTGCGTTCGGCCTGGGTTAGCGGTGGTTGGGGTGGCTACGGCTGCGAACCGTCGTCCAGGACATCACGGAGATATCGATCAATCACCTAGCGTTTTAGCGTGGCAAACACCCTGCAAGGGGTGTGGCAAACCGTATCGTCCGCATGTCGCCGCTGTGGCACGATGATCACGATGACGCCATCGATCCTGATCGTCGACGATCACCCCAGCTTCCGGGCAATGGCCCGGGCCCTGCTCCAGTCGGAGGGCTACACGATCGTCGGCGAAGCGGTGGACGGCGCCTCGGCGCTGACCGCCGTGCGCGATCTGCACCCCGAGGTGGTGCTGCTGGACGTGCAGCTCCCGGACACAGACGGGTTCGCCGTCGCCAGCGAACTGACCCGCGGCACCGACCCGCCCGCGATCGTGCTCACCTCCAGCCGCGACGCCAGCGACTTCGGGCCGCTGATCGCGGAGAGCGGTGCGCGCGGCTTCGTCCCCAAAGGTGAGCTGTGCGGACGCACGCTCGCCGAAGCCCTGGAATGACGTCGCGCCGCCTGCGGATCGCGGCGCTGGTCGCCGGCCTGGTGATGAGCGCCGTGATCGCCGTCGGCGAGAGCAGTACGCACGTCCACCACAACACCGCGGCATACCTGATCCTGGGCCTGCTGGTGGGCTGGTCGTTCATGATCGCCGGCCAGGTGGCCTGGCTGAGGCGGCCCACCAACCTGATCGGCCCGCTGATGTGCGCAACGGCCCTGTCGTGGCTGAGCAACGGGCTCACGGACTGGCCGACCGACGCCGTGTTCACGGTGGGAGAGCTGTTCGCGAGCCTCTGGCTGGGGCTGCTCGTCCACACCATCCTGGCCTACCCCAGCGGCCGGCTGCGCACGCTGGATGCGCGGATCGTGACGGTGCTCGTCTACCTGGACACGTGGGTGCTGAGCCTGCTGGTGCTGCCGTTCACGGAGCCGCGGCTGGACGGCGCCGACCGGCACAGCGCGCACAACCTGCTGCTCGTCGACCACCACCACGACCTGGTCAGGGCCGTCGACGGCGTCTCGCTGCTGTTCGGCATCTGCCTGATCGTCGCGATGCTGGTGATCCTGGCCCGGCGCTGGCAGGCCGCGGGCGTCGCGGCCCGCGAGGTGCTGGCGCCGGTGTACCTGACCGGCGCGGTCTGCATGTTCGTGATCGGGACGGTTGCGATCTACTCCGGGTTCGTCGAGCAAACCGGCGACGTCCCGTTCTACGTGTTCAGCCTGTCCCTCGCGGCGATCCCGCAGGGGTTCCTCTACGGCCTGCTGCGCACGCAGATCGGCCGCACGGGTGCGGTGCGCGGCCTGATCGCAGAGATCGAGGCCAGCGACGAGCCGCAGCGGCTGCGCGCGGCACTGCGGCGAGCACTCGGCGATCCCACGCTGGAGCTGGTCTACTGGCTGCCGGAGGACGACTCCTACGTCGACATCGAGGGCGATCTGGTCGCGCGACCCGACGACAGCGAGGGACGGGCGGTGACCACCATCGAGCGGCGTGACCGCCACGTGCTGCAGATGGCACACGACGCGTCGCTGCTGGATGACCCGGCCCTGCTGGGAGCGGCCACGGCCGCGGCCTCGCTGGCGCTGCGCAACCAGACGCTGGCCGGCGAGCTGCGCTCCCAGCTGCGCGAGGTGGCCGCGTCCGAGCAGCGGCTGAGCGACCTGCTGGAGGGCGTCCGGCTGATCGCCGTCAGCCTCGACACCGCCGGCCTGATCACCTATGCCAACCCCTTCCTGTGCGAGCTGACCGGCTGGTCCCGTGAGGAACTGATGGGGCGCGACTGGCTAAAGGTGTTCAACGGCACCGAGGTGCAGTTCCTGAAGCGGATGGCGAACGACGATGTGCTGGCCTACGAGGAGAACTGGATCCGCACCCGCGGCGGCGAGATCCTCGACATCGCCTGGAACAACACCGTGATCCGCGACCGTGACGGGCGCATCATCGGAGCGACCAGCATCGGCGAGGACATCACCACCCGCCGGCGCAACGAACGGCGGCTGGGGTTCCAGCTTTCGTTGGCGCGGGCGGTGGCCAGGGCGGAGCGGCTGGAGGACGTGGCCGAGCCGATGGTGGAGGCGCTCGGCACCACCTTCGACTGCTGGGCCTGCGTGTACTGGAAGGCCGAGCCGGAGGAGCTGGTCCCGGTCGCGGTGTGGTCCGACGGCGACGCGGTAGCGGAGGACTTCACCGACCGGGTCATGGCCAGCCGGCCGGTCGGCGACGCCGGGCTGGCCACCTACGTTCGGGGAACGGCCGAGCCCCGCTGGGACGTCGACCTCGACGACGACCCGGTGGTGATGGCGAACCCGCGGGCCGGCCATCGGCGCGGGTCGTTCGCGTTCCCGATCATCGCCGCCGGAGAGGTGGACGCGGTCGTGCAGCTGTGCTCGGACGACGTGCGCGGGCCCGACGAGGAGATGCTGGCACTGCTGGAGACGGTGGCCGACCGCGTCGGCCAGCTGATCGAGCGCCGGCGGGCCGAGGCGGCTGTGGCCGAGAGCGAGGCGCGCAAGTCGGCGGTGCTTTCGTCGGCGCTCGATTGCATCATCACGATCGACTCGGCAAACCGGATCCTGGAGTTCAACCCGGCGGCGGAGCACACATTCGGCTACCGGGCGCAGGACGTGCTCGGCAAGGACATGGCCGACCTGCTGATCCCACCCCAGCTGCGCGAGGATCACCGTCGCGGCCTGCAACGGCACCTCGAGCACCACGGCGGCGGCCGCCTGATCGGCGCCCAGGTGGAGCTGAGCGGCATGCGCGCGAGCGGTGAGGTTTTCCCGATCGAGCTGGCGGTGACGCGCATCGAAACCGACACCCTGCCGCTGTTCACGGCCTTCGTGCGCGACATCACGGGACGCAAGCGTGCCGAGGAGGAGCTGCGTCGCTCCCGCGTCCGCATCGTCAACGCGGGCGACGAAGCCCGCCGCCGGCTGGAGCGCAACCTGCACGACGGCGCCCAGCAGCGGCTGGTGTCGCTGTCCCTGTCATTGCGGCTTGCCCGGTCGCTGGCACAGCGCGACCCGGCGGCGGCCGACGAGATCCTGGAATCGGCGGGTGAGGAGCTGTCACAGGCCCTGGAGGAGCTGCGCGAACTGGCCCGGGGCATCCACCCCGCGATCCTCACCGACCGCGGCCTGCGGCCGGCCCTGGAGGCGCTGGCGACGCGGGCGCCGCTGCCGGTGGAGCTGGCCGACGTGCCCGACCAGCCACTGCCCGCACCGATCGAGGCCGCCGCCTACTACGTCGTGGCGGAGGCGCTCACGAATGTTGCCAAGTACGCCAACGCCAAACACGCTACGGTCCGCATCATGCGCGCCGACGGGCTGGCAACGATCGAGGTCTCCGACGATGGAGTCGGCGGCGCGAACCCGCTGGGCGGTACCGGCCTGCGAGGGCTGGCCGACCGGGTCGAGGCGCTGGACGGAACGCTGGCCGTTGAGAGCAACGGCTCCGGCACGTGCGTGTCGGCGGTGATCCCGTGCGAGTAGTGCTGGCGGATGATTCGGTGTTGTTGCGGGAGGGTGTGGCGCGGTTGTTGGTGGATGCGGGGTTTGAGGTGGTTGGGCAGGTGGATAATGCGGAGGATCTGGTGCGGCGGGTGGGGTTTGCGAAGCCGGATGTGGCGATCGTGGATATCCGGATGCCGCCGACGCATACGGATGAGGGGTTGCGTGCGGCGAAGCGGATCCGTGAGCGGTATCCGCAGGTGGGGGTGCTGGTGTTGAGCCAGTACGTGGAGGCGGGGTATGCGATGGAGTTGTTGGCGGAGTCGAGCGAGGGTGTCGGCTACCTGTTGAAGGATCGCGTGTCGGATATCGATGAGTTCGCGGCTGCGGTGCGGCGGGTGGGTCAGGGTGGCAGCGCGCTGGATCCGGCAGTGGTCAGCCAGCTGGTCGGTCGCCACCGGCGCGATGATCCGCTGGCTGAGCTGACACCGCGTGAGCGTGAGGTGCTGGAGCTGATGGCCGAGGGCCGCTCCAATACCGGCATCGCGGAGCGGATGGTGGTGACCGAACGCGCCGTCGAAAAGCACGTCACCAGCATCTTCCAGAAGCTGGGACTGCCCCAGGCATCCGAAGACCACCGCCGCGTCCTGGCCGTACTCACCTACCTGCAATGAATCCGGCCGGCGAGCATCCACTCGCGCTGCTGTTCACCGACGTCGAGGGGTCGACGGGGCTGGTGCGGCGGATGGGCGCGGACTACGTGGCGATTTTGGCCGACCACTCGGCGCTTCTGCGCAACAGCTTCGAGCGGCACGGCGGCGAGATCGTGGACACGCACGGCGACGCCTTCTTCGCCGCCTTCGCGCACGCGGAGCCGGCGCTGCTGGCGGCGGCCGAGGCACAGCTGGCGCTGCACGGCCACCCGTGGCCGCAGGGCGGCACGGTGCGAGTGCGCATGGGCATCCACAGCGGCACCCCGCTGCGGTCGGAGGGCCGGTACTTCGGCCTGGACGTGAACCGCGCCGCCCGCATCTGCGCGGCCGGTCGCGGTGGGCAGGTGCTCCTGTCCGACACCGCCCATGACGAGCTGGCCGGCCGTGAGCTGGAGGGCATCTACCTGCACGACATGGGTGAGCAGCGGCTCAAGGACTTCGACGAGCCGCAACGCGTCTACCTGGCCGAGATCGCCGGCCTCGAGCAGGCCGCGGGCCTGCGCAGCGAGTCCGACCAGAGCACCCAGCGGCTTTGCCGCCGGCCCTGCGGGTGGTCGTCGCGGATGATTCGGTGTTGTTGCGGGAGGGTGTGGCGCGGTTGTTGGTGGATGCGGGGTTTGAGGTGGTTGGGCAGGTGGATAATGCGGAGGATCTGGTGCGGCGGGTGGGGTTTGCGAAGCCGGATGTGGCGATCGTGGATATCCGGATGCCGCCGACGCATACGGATGAGGGGTTGCGTGCGGCGAAGCGGATCCGTGAGCGGTATCCGCAGGTGGGGGTGCTGGTGTTGAGCCAGTACGTGGAGGCGGGGTATGCGATGGAGTTGTTGGCGGAGTCGAGCGAGGGTGTCGGCTACCTGTTGAAGGATCGCGTGTCGGATATCGATGAGTTCGCGGCTGCGGTGCGGCGGGTGGGTCAGGGTGGCAGCGCGCTGGATCCGGCAGTGGTCAGCCAGCTGGTCGGTCGCCACCGGCGCGATGATCCGCTGGCTGAGCTGACGCCGCGTGAGCGCGAGGTGCTGGAGCTGATGGCCGAGGGCCGCTCCAATACCGGCATCGCGGAGCGGATGGTGGTGACCGAACGCGCCGTCGAAAAGCACGTCACCAGCATCTTCCAGAAGCTGGGACTGCCCCAGGCATCCGAAGACCACCGCCGCGTCCTGGCCGTACTCACCTACCTACGGGACTAGCCGCGATAGCTGCGGGACTAGCCGCTCCGCCGCGTAGAGTGGCGGCCGTGATCAAGTACCTCGGCTCGAAGCGGCTGCTGGCGCCGTCGCTGGCCGAGATCGCCCGCAGGGCCGGCGTCGCCTCAGCGGCCGATCTGTTCGCCGGCACCACGCGCGTCGGCCAGGCGCTCCGGGCGGCAGGCATCCGGGTGCTCTCGAACGACACCGCCGCCTACTCCCAGGCGCTCGGGCGCGCCTACATCGAGGCGGACGGCTCGGTCGACCGTGTCCGCCTGAGCACGCTGCTCGACCACCTGAACGCATTGCCGGGCGAGCGCGGGTACGTGACCGAGACGTTCTGCGAGCGCGCCCGCTACTTCATGCCCCAGAACGGTATGCGTATCGACGCGATCCGGGCCGAGATCGACCGGCTGCCCCTGGATGCAGTCGAGCGGGGCCTGCTCCTGACCAGCCTGCTGGAGGCGGCCGACCGCGTCGACAGCACCGTCGGCGTGCAGATGGCCTACCTCAAGCGCTGGGCGCCACGGGCCTCCAACCCGCTGCAGCTGCGCGAGCCGATCGCCGTGCCCGGCCCGGCCGGGACGCCGCGGATGGGCGACGCCAACCGGTTGGCGTTCGAGCTGGGCGACGTCGAGCTGGCATACCTCGACCCGCCCTACAACCAGCACAGCTACGCCGGTAACTACCACGTGTGGGAGACGATCGTCCGAAACGACGCGCCCGGCCACTACGGCGTGGCCTGCAAGCGGCTCGACGTACGCGAGCGCCGCAGCCCCTACAACTCGAAGACGCTGGCCTGGGAGGCGCTCAGCGACCTGGTGTCCAGCCTGACGACGCCGTGGCTGGTGGTGTCGTTTTCCAACGAGGGGTTCCACTCGCCGGCCGACGTGCTGGCGCTGCTGGAGCAACGGCGTCACGTGGCCACCGTCGCGATCGACGCGCCCCGCTACGTGGGTGCGCGCATCGGCATCCACAACCCCTCCGGCGAGCGGGTCGGGCGCGTCTCGCACCTGCGCAACACCGAGGTCGTGTTCGTGTGCGGGCCGGACCGCGCGGCCGTCCAGGAGTGCGTGGCGGGCGTGTTGCCTGTGGCGGTGTAGGCGGGAACGCGCGGAACCGTCCGCCCTGATCGGCCGGTCTGATTGCCGACGATCTGAGGAGGCACGATGCGGTTCAGCACGGTGGTGGCGATCACGGCAGTCCTGGTGGCGGCGTCCGGCGTGGCCGGGTGTGGCGGTTCGAGCAGCGGGTCAGAGACGACGGCGCCCACGCCCGGAAAAGCGGCCGTCGGCAGCATGTCCGGCAGCAGCGGCGGCATTGTCGCTGGAGATGCCCTGGCCGCCCCTGCAACGGGCAAGGCCGCGCACGACGCCGTCGTCAACACGAACAGGGCCTTGCCGCGCATGCCATCGACCGTGATCAAGACCGGCCAGCTCTCGATCCGGCTGGGCCACGGCGGCCTGGCAAGTCGATCGACCGCGCGCAGCAGATCGTCGACAGCTATGGCGGATTCATCAGCTCGAGCAACATCTCGTCCGGCAAGCACGAGACGTCGACGATCGTGCTGCGCGTGCCCGCGGCACGGTTCGACCAGGCCATGACGGAGCTCGGCGCCGGGGCATCGGCGCGTGCGCTCGGAGCAGGAGAGCGGCGAGGACGTCGGCCAGCAGCTGGTCGACCTGTCGGCACGCGCGCGCAACCTGCGCGCGCCAGTCACGGGCGCTGATCCGGCTCATGAACCAGGCCGTCACGGTCAGCGACACGATCAAGATCCAGAACGAGCTGTTCGACATCCAGGGCCAGATCGAGGAGCTCGACGGCCGGCTGCGCTACCTGCACGACCAGGCGGACATGTCGACCATCACGATGCTGCTGGCCCAGCCGACCGCCGCGCACCACCCCGGACACGCCACCGCGATCGGGAGCGCGCTTCGCCGCAGCTGGCAGCGCGCCACCGACGTCGTCACCGCGGTGATCGTGGGCGCCGGCGTGGTGATCCCGGTCGCGCTGCTGGCGCTGGTCGCGCTGCTGGCCGGCCGCTGGCTGCTGCCGGCCGTGCGCCGGCGCACGTCGCACCCGATCGAGACGACCGCTGCCAAGTAGTCGGTGAGAGGGCCGGGCAGAACGCCCGGCCCTTTCCCGAACTCAGAACACGGTCATGATCAGCTTTGATCCGACGCAACCAGTCTTGGTCGCGTTGAACGTCAGCTTGCCCGACTTCGTCGCCTTCAGCTTGAACGTCACCTTGCCGCGCGACGAGAGCTTGGACGTCTTCGTGACGCCTGCGCCGGAAGCGGTCACCTTCACGCCGTTCACCGCGTGCCCGTAGGCGTCCTTGGTGTAGATCGTGATCGATACCGCCTTGCCCTTCATCGGGAAGCCCGACGAGGTAAGCACCAGCTTGGTCGGCAGCGTGAGGGTCTGCGCCGGCGTCTTGCCACCGGCGTTGTTGTCGGCGTCGGTGGCGAACACGTGCCAGTAGATGACTCCGCCGTTGTCGTAGGCGGAGCTCTCCAGCCGCGGTGCCACCGAGGTGTTGTCGGTCGTCAGCGTCTCGATGTTGCTCGAGAACGAGTTGGTGGTCGACAGCTCCACGGTGTACTGCTTCGCCCCCGGTAGCGCGTCCCAGGACAGCAGCACCTTGTGCGCGCTGTAGCTGGTGACCGGGTTGCTCGGCGCCGGGATGGTGCGCGCGAAGGTCTGCGGCGCCGACCACGGGCTCGTGATCGTGCCGAACGAGCTGGTCGGGTAGAGCGCCCGCACCTTCCAGGTAAAGATGCCCGTGCCGGTCATGCTTGTGGCCGTGAAGGCCGTGGTGTCCATGTTGCTGAAGTCCCGAGGCGACCCGTCCGGCAGATCGACGTGAACGTCGTAGCCGACGGCACCGGGCATCGCGTCCCACTGCCACGCCGGGATCCGGGACCCGGAGGTCGAGTTGGAGACGGTCAGGAACGTCGGCGCCGCATTGGTCTTCTGGAAGGTATGCGTGGCCGACCATGCCAGGCCCGTCTGCCTCGCATCCTCTGCGCGCACCCGCCAGTAGAGCGTGGTGTCGGCCGGGTACGTGGTGTCGCTGGTGTACGCGGTCTCGTCGGTGTAGACGGCGCTGTTCCCGACCAGCGTGCCGAAGCTCGGGTCCTGCGACACCTCCAGCCGGTAGCGCAGCGCGCCCTCGACCGGCGACCACTGGAACGTCGGCTGGGTGGTGACAACCTGACCGTCGCTGGGAGCATCGAGGGTCGGTGCGTTCGAGTGCTTCTGGAAGTTCTGCGGGTAGTTGAGACCGCCGTCCAGAGGCCCGGTCGGATCACCGACAGCACCGCCGCCGTCGGCCGACGTAGCCGGCAGCACGGCCCAGTAGTAGCTGGTGTTGGAGTCGGGGTAGGTGGTGACCTGGAAGCTCTGACGAGGCGCGTAGGCCGGCACCTGGGTGAAGGCGTAGTCGACCACGTTCTGGAAGGTGCGGTCGGTCGCGACAATCACGTAGTAGCTGTGGTCGCCGGCCAGGGGGTTCCACGTGAACAGCGGGTTTCGCACCGTCGAGGTGCCGGTGATCGGCGACAGGTAGTCACCCGCGCCCGGGTAGTTCGCGTTGCACGGAGCCGTGCACGTTCCACCGTTCGGAAAGCCGGTGAACTGGAACGACGCCTGGTCGTTGCAGTTGCCAAGGCACGTGTAGTTGCCGTACACGGTGTGGTTGCCGGTATCCGTGTTCCGCTCGGCCCGCACGCGCACGCAGTAGTAGCCGTTCAACGTCAGGGAGGGGCTGTCGGATGCCACGTTTGCCTGGGTGTTGTACGGCTTCGCGCCGGAATACCCCGAGCCCAGCGGCGTCCAGGACGTCGAGGCGGTCTCGGATTTCCACTGCGAGCTGGCGCTCGCGGCCCAGTCGCAGAAAGTGCCGTTGAACGGTGTCACGTTGACCTGATACTGGGCTGCTCCCGGCACCGGGTCCCAGGTGACGATCGGCACCTGCGTCGTGTATCCGGGCGACCAGGCGCCCGGGTCGGACAGGTTGTCACGCATGTGCAGGTTCGTGATGGCGCCGGTACCGGTGTCGAACGCGATCGTGAAGGTGTCCGGTGACCCGCCGCCGTAGACGTTCCAGTCGCCGGCGTGGCCGCTCGAGTCGATCGCACGCACGCGCCAGTAGTACGTGTCGGCGGGCAGCAGCGTGGACGGGGTGAACGACGTCGAGATGGTCGTGTTCGAGCAGCAGACCTTGCCGCCCGAGGCGAAGTCTTCGTCGGAGTTGATCTCGACCTCGTACTTGGCGGCTCCGGCCACCGGGTCCCATGAGAACTGCGGGTCGTAGACCTGCGAGCTGGGATCGAGATCCGTCACGCTCAGGCTCGTGTCCGTCGGCCAGTTCCAGGTGAAGTGCCAGATCGGCGACTGGGCGCCCGCGCGGCCCTCGGCATCGATCGGCTGTACGGCCCAATAGTAGTTGCCGTTGGCAAGCCGGGCGGACGGCGAGAACGACGTCGCCGACGTGTCGACCGGATAGCCGCTCAGTACCGAGCCCAGCGCCGGGTCGGTGGCAACCGTCAGCCGGTACTTCTGTGCGCCGGCGACGTTCGACCAGTTCAGCAGCAGCGGCTGCGGATAGATCAGCGAGGCCCCGTTCGTGGGCGACGTCGGAGAGGGCGTCGAGGACCATGCCATCGTGAACGACTGCGTGTCCGACCACGCGGACTGGGAGCTGCCGGTCAGGCTCTGCGCGCGCACCCGCCAGTAGTACGTGCCGTTGGGCAGCGTCTTTGCGACGGTCGCGGTTGTGTTCTTGGTGACAAAGTCGTCCTGCCCGAACCCGAGCACCGAGCTCGTGAACGCCGCGTCAGCCGCGATCTGGAACTCGTAGTGATCCGCGCCGGCGACCGGGTTCCACGAGAAGTGCGGGAGCGTGTCGTAGCTCGCGCCGTTCGCGGGTGCGGTCACGGTCGGCTTGGCGAGGGCTCCATAGCCGGGCGCGGCAAAGGCCAGCATCGCGACCATGGTGATGAACAGAGGCAGGGTGCGAACGTGACGCTTCATCAAACCGGAGGCTCCTGGAGTTGCGGGCTGCAAGGGACCGATCCGGCTGAGCGCCGGGCCTGCTTTCATGGTCGGCGCAAACGCGTCAATCGCCCTCCCCCGCCGGGGTGATACGTCTTACCGCGGGCGCCGCGGCTGCATAGTATGAGACTCTGCAGCGAAGCGTAAGAATCTCCTTTCCAAATGCATCGCGATTCCGCATACTCACACAAGCAACCGAGGAGGGCTTGATGATCCGCAGCGGAGACGAGTACCGAGCATCGATCCGGGACGGGCGCGAGGTCTGGATGAACGGCGAGCGGATCACCGACGTGACGGCGCATCCGGCCTTCAAGCCGCTGGTCGACGCCCGCGCGCGCATCTACGACATGGCCCTCGACCCGGCCACGGGCGACCTGATGAGCTACCAGGACGCCGACAGCGGCGAGCGCAACGCGGTCGGGCTGAAGCTGCCGCACACACGCGACGACTGGGAGCAGAAGCGCCGCGCCGTCGACGCCGTGATGGACGACCTGGGCGGCGTCGTGATCCGCGTCGGCGACGAGACGGTGGGTGAGATGTGGTCGCTGTACGACGGCCAGGACGTGCTGAACGAGGTCGACCCGCAGTTCTCGGCCAACATCGAGCGCCACATCCAGCAGGTGCTGCACGGCGATCCCTTCCACGTCTCCGCCAACACCGATCCCAAGGGCGATCGCTCCAAGCGCCCGCAGGACCAGGACCCCGACATGCTGCTGCACCTCGTCCGCGAGACCGACAACGGCATCGTCGTGCGCGGAGCCAAGTACGAGACGGCCGCGGCGTACGCCAACCAGGCCTTCGTCAAGCCGACCATCGCCAACTGGGGCGACAGCGAGCTCTCGGACTACGCGCTCGGCTTCATCTGCGACATGGGCGCGCCCGGCGTCAAGCACATCTGCCGCACCGGGTTCGCCGGCCGGGCGCCGGCCGAGGACTACCCGCTGTCCAACCGCTTCGACGAGGTGGACACGCTCGTCATCTTCGACGACGTCGAGATCCCCTGGGAGAACGTGCTGTTCTACCGGCACACACGCGCGGCCGCCTTCATCCGGGCGACGCTGCACCGCTACAGCGCCTTCCCGTTCGTGCAGCGGATCCAGCGGGTGGCAGACATGCTGATCGGCGCCGCCCTGTTCAACGTGCGCCAGACCGGCCTCGAGCGGCAGCAGGCCGTGCAGGAGAAGCTGGCCGCGCTGGCCTGCTACCGGGAAGGCATCAACGCACATCTGACCGCCGCCATCGCCGCGGCGCAGCCGTCGCCGGGCGGCCTGCTGATGCCCAACCAGTCGCTGCTGATGGCCGGACGCGTCTACGCCTGCACGCAGCTTCCGGCCATGATGCACATCGCCCGCGAGCTGGTCGGCGGTCAGATCTGCGTGACGCCCGACGCGGCCGCCTTCCAGAGCCCCGATACCGGGCCGTGGATGGAGAAGTTCTACTCCATCAACGAGCGCTGGCAGGCGGAGGACCGCCGCCGGCTGCTGGCCTTCGCCCGCGACCTGCTGAACTCCGACTACGCCGGGCACCGGCTGACCTTCCAGCTGTTCGCCCAGTCACCGCCGTTCGCCCACCTGGCCGCCGTCTACCGGGCGTTCGACTTCGACGAACCGCTCGAGTTCGTGCAGCGCTCGGCGGGGCTGTCCGAGCGGGTGCTGTCCGAGCAGGTGGGAGGCGCGGCATGAAGCACACCCGGATTCGGCCGTTCAACACCCGGGACAGCTACCCCGAGCAGAACCTCGACAACGATCTCTGCCAGGCCGTCCGCGCCGGCGACACCATCTACCTGCGCGGCCAGATCGGCCAGGATCTGGACACGCGCGAGTCGGTCGGGCTCGGCGACGTCGAGGCCCAGGCCGAGCGGGCGATGGCCAACATCGCGATGCTGCTGGACGAGGCCGGCGGCGAGCTCGCCGACATCGTCAAGGTGGTCGTCTACCTGACCGACGTGCGCTACCGCGAGCCGGTCTACCGCGTGATGGGGCGCTGGCTGAAGGGGGTCTTCCCGGTCTCGACGGGGCTCGTGGTGTCCGCCCTGGCGCGCCCCGAGTGGGTGGTCGAGATCGACGCCACGGCCGTCGTCTCGGGAGCCGCCGAGTGACCTTCTCGCTGGCCGGGCAATGCCAGCGCACCGGCATGGTCGGCATCGTCGTGTCCTCGTCCAGCCCGGCCGTCGCCGCCCGCTGCGCACATGCCCGGTCAGCGGTCGGCGCGGCCGCCTCGCAGAACATCACCGACCCGCGGCTGGGCACCGAGCTGCTCGACCTGATCGAGGCGGGCACGCCGGCCGACCGGGCGGTGGCGCGGGTGGCCGCGGCCGCCCCGCACGCGGGCTACCGCCAGCTGACGGCGGTCGACGCGAACGGCGTCACCGGGGCCTACTCGGGCGAGCACACGCTGGGCCGCCACGCGACGGCGCAGGATCCGGGCGCAGTGGCGGCCGGCAACCTGCTGGCCGCCGACGACGTGCCGACGGCCATGCTGGCGGCGTTCGCCGCCGACCCCGCGACGCACCTCGGCGACCGGCTGATGGCGGGCCTCGTGGCCGGCCTGCAAGCAGGCGGCGAGGAGGGCCCGGTGCGGTCGGCCGGCATGCTGATCTGCGACGTCCAGGCCTGGCCGGTGACCGACCTGCGGGTCGACTGGGACGACCGGCCGATCGAGCGGCTGCACGACCTCTGGCTGGTCTGGAAGCCGCAGGCCGACGCGTACGTGACGCGAGCGCTGGATCCGGGCACGGCACCCAGCTACGAGGTGCCCGGGGATCCCGGCCGATGAGGTTCTCGTTCCGCCAGCTCGAGTACTTCGTGGCGGCCGGCGAGACCGGCAGCGTCACGCGGGCGGCCCAGGGCTCGCACAGCTCGCAGCCGACGGTGTCGGCCGCGATCGCCAAGCTGGAGGCGTCGCTGGGCGTGCAGCTGTTCGTCCGCCACCACGCCCAGGGCCTGTCGCTGACGCCGGAGGGACGCCGCTTCCTGGGCGAGGCCAAGGCGCTGCTGCGCCACGCCGCCGACGTGGAGCGGTTCGCGACGGCGCTCAGCGACGAGGTGGGCGGCACGCTCGACCTGGGCTGCCTGGTGACGCTGGCGCCGCTGGTCGCGCCCAGCCTGGTGCGCGGGTTCCAGTCGGCGAACCCGCGCGTGCAGGTGGAGCTGGTCGAGTCGCACCAGGACGGCCTGCTGGAGCGCCTGCGCACGGGGCTCTCGAGCGTGGCGCTGACCTATGACCTGCAGCTGCCGTCGGAGGTCGACTTCGAGCCGATGGCACAGCTGCCGCCCCACGCTCTGCTGGCCGCCGGCCACCGGCTGGCGCTGCGCAAGAGCATCGCCCTGTCGGAGCTGGCGCGCGAGCCGCACATTCTGCTCGACCTGCCGCTCAGCCGCGAGTACTTCATGCAGCTGTTCGGCGACGCCGGTCTGGAGCCGAACGTGGCGATGCGATCGGAGCACCCCGAGACGATCCGCACGCTGGTTGCAAACGGCTTCGGCTACGCGATCGTGAACGCGCTGCCGCGCACCGGCACGGCCCTGGACGGCAGCCCGGTGGTGGCGGTGCCTCTGCGCGGCGACCCCCGCCCGATGCGCCTTGGCCTGGCAGCGACGCGCGGGATCCGCGAGACTCGCACCGTGCACGCCTTCAAGCAGCACTGCCGCGACTCGATCACGCCGGCCGGCGTGCCCGGCATGCCGCAGCCCCAGGAGTGACGCCGATCGACCACACAGCCACCACCAGCACGCATCCGCTCGACCCGCTCAGCCCCGACGAGCTGGAGCGCTCGGTGGTGGCGCTGCGGCGCGCCGGCCTGGCCGACCTGGGGTCGCGGGTGATCAGCGTCGACCTGCTGGAGCCGGACAAGGCCGCGCTGCGCGCCTGGCGCCAGGGCGGTGCGGTGCCGGAGCGCGAGGCGCTGGCGGTGGTGCTCGACATCGGTGGCGAGGCACGGGAATGCACGATCGCCCTCGACGGCGACACGATCACGGACACCCGCTCGCTCACGGGCATGCAGCCCGCGGTCAGCATGGACGAGTACTTCGAGGCCGGTGTGGCCTGCCGTCGGGATGCCGGCTACCGGGAGGCGCTGGCCCGACGCGGGATCGAGGGTGACCAGGTCGAGCTGGTGCACATCGAGCCGTGGACCGTGGGCAGCTTCGAGCAGGGCCCGCGGCGGATGGCGCGCTGCCTGTCCTGGCTGCGCTCCTCGCTCGACGACGTCAACCCCTACGGCCGGCCGCTGGGCGGGCTGGTGGCGCTGGTCGACCTGACCGAGATGCGGGTGCTGCGGGTCGACGATCACGGGCCGCTGCCCGTGCCCGACGGAGACTGGGACTACCGCGACGGCGGAGGCGACGGCTACCGCGACGACCAGCAGCCGATCGAGATCACGCAGCCCGAGGGCCCCAGCTTCACGCTGCGCGGCCGCGAGCTGCGCTGGCAGCGGTGGCGGCTGCGGGTCGGCTTCTCGCACCGCGAGAGCCTCGTGCTGCACGAGATCTCCTACGAGCAGGACGGCGAGGTGCGGCCGATCTGCCACCGCGCGTCGATCGCGGAGCTGGTCATCCCCTACGGCGATCCCAACCCGACCGTGCACTTCAAGAACGTGTTCGACATCGGCGAGTACGGCGTCGGCCCGCTGGTGAACGCGCTCGAGCTGGGCTGCGATTGCGTCGGCGACATCACCTACCTGGACGCCGCCTGCGTCAACAGCCGCGGCGAGGTGGACGTGCTGCCGAACGCGATCTGCATCCACGAGGAAGACTACGGGATCCTCTGGAAGCACCACGACGACAACACCGGCCGCACCGACGTGGCGCGATCGCGGCGTCTGGTGATCTCGTGCATCACCACAGTCGGCAACTACGAGTACGGGTTCTTCTGGTACCTGTACCAGGACGGCGGCATCCAGTTCGAAGGCAAGCTGACCGGGATCGTGCTGACGGCCGGGGTGCCGGCCGGCGAGCCGCAGCGCCACGCAACCGAGATCGCACCGGGAGTCGCAGCCGGCTATCACCAGCACTTCTTCACCGCCCGGCTGGACATGGACGTGGACGGCGAGCGCAACGTGGCCTTCGAGATCGACTCGGCGCCCGAGCCGGCCGGCCCCGACAACCCGGAGGGATCGGCCTTCACCACGCACCGCCGCACATTCCAGCGCGAGTCGCAGGCGAAGCGGGACGTGGCGCCGCTGCAGGCGCGCCGCTGGCGGGTCGAGAACCCGGCCCGCACCAACCGCATGGGCGAGGCCGTCGCCTACGAGCTGGTGCCGGGTGACAACGTGGCACCGATGGCGCTGCCCGGCTCGCAGTTCCGGCAGCGGGCCGGCTTCCTCGACCACCACCTATGGGTGACGCCCTACCGCCGCGACGAACGGTTCCCGGCCGGCGAGTACCCGAACCAGCACGAGGGCGGAGACGGGCTGCCGCGCTGGACGGCGGCCGACCGCGCGCTCGAGAACGAGGACGTGGTGCTGTGGTACTCGTTCGGAGCGCACCACATCCCACGGCTGGAGGACTGGCCGGTGATGCCCGTGGCCTACTGCGGGTTCCAGCTGCGACCGGTCGGGTTCTTCGACCGCAGCCCGGCCCTGGACGTACCGCCCCCGCACGGGTCGGACTGCAACCACCGTTGACCCAAGCGCACGAGCTGCTCGAGCAGCTGGTCGCGCTCCCGAGCGTGGCCGGGCGGCCGAACGACGAGATCGCGGAGTTCATCTCCGGCTGGCTGCGCGGACAGGGCGTCGAGTGCGCGGAGGTACGAGGCGAGAGCGGCCGCATGAACCTGCTGGCGTCGACCGGCCCTGCCGGCGGCGGTGCGCTGCTGGCCGCGCACATGGACGTGGTCGAGGTCGAGGGCCAGCCGTGGAGCGGCGACCCCTGGCGCCTGCGCCGGGACGGCGACCGCCTGGTGGGACGCGGTAGCGCCGACATGAAGGGCTTCCTCGCCTGTGCGATGCGGGCGATGGCGGATGCGGCGGCGCTCGAGCTGCGAGAGCCGCTGCGGCTGGCGGTGTCCACCGATGAGGAGATCGGCTGCGTGGGGGTGCGCGACCTGCTGCCGGCGGTCGCGGCGCTGCCGCAGAGGCCACGCGCCTGCCTGGTGGGCGAGCCGACCGGGATGCACCTGGTGACGGCGCACAAAGGCAAGCTGGCGCTGCGGGCGACCCTGCACGGCGGCGCCCGCCACTCGAGCGAGGCGCCGCTCGCGGACAACGCGGTCGAGCACGCCGCCGAGCTGGTGCTGGCACTGCGCGACCGTGGCCACGAGCTGGCCGACGGCCGCCGCGACCGGCGCTTCGCGATCCCCCACTCCACCATCTCGGTCGGCCCCATCCACGGCGGCCGCGCGCTGAACGTGGTGCCCGACCACTGCACGGTCGAGTTCGAGGTGCGCAACCTGCCCGGCGAGGATCCGGCCTCGCTGCTTCCCGGCACCGGCAACGCCGAGATCGAACAGCTGGCCGCCTACCCGGCTCTGGACGGCAAGGCCGGTGCTCTGGGCAACCTGCTCGGCGTGCCTGCGGGGGACGCGATCGACTTCGGCACGGAGGCCGGGCTGTACGCGCAGCTGGGCGTCGCCACCGCCGTCTGCGGGCCGGGCGACATCGGCGACGCGCACCGCGCCGACGAGTCGGTCGCGATCGAGCAGCTGGACGCGTGCTCCTCAGCGCTGGGCCGCCTGCTGACGCATCTCACGTAGGGATCTCCCCGACGCCGGCGTGGCCGCCCGCGGCACATGATCGGGGCGGCGGCCGTCGGCCGTCTCAGACAGGGAGGTACGCCATGAACGTCAGATGGGTACGGACGGCGCTGGTTGCCGCCTGTGCGCTCGCCTACCTCGTGGTGTGGGCGGGAACGGCCGAGGCGGCGACGCCCCGGCAGCTGTTGCATCGCTACCAGCCGGTGACGGTGCTCGATCCGCTGGAGCAGTTTGCGCCGACGGAGGTGAACGGGTTCGTGAACGACTCGGAGCTGGAGATCCAGACGGCACCGGGTGTGTGGAGCGTGGCACAGGCGAACCCGACCTTGGCGACGCTGCCGACACAGCCGGCACAGAGCTGCATCGACGCCGGCCTGGGAGGCGACTGCTACCGCCTGAACCAGGCGGCCTGCTCACCGGCAGATGGTACCGCCGGTGTTGCCTGCTATAGCAACGCTGAACAGGCAGGTGATCCGCGCAGCGGCATGTACGGGCGGGTCGTCCGCAGGCCGCGCAAGACCGTGCTCGAGTACTGGTACTTCTACTACGACGACTTCTACTCGTACAACTACCCACCGGACGACCTGTTCTGGCAGGCGCACGAGGGTGACTGGGAGGTCGTCAGCGTGGTGCTCGACCGCGGCACACGGAAGCCGCTGTACGCGGCGTACAGCCAGCACTGCACGGGAGAGCGGCGAGCCTGGGACGACGTCGAGCGGTCGGGCAGCCACCCGGTCGATCACGTCGCGATCGGGTCGCACGCGAACCTGTTCGAGGCCGGCAGCCATCCGGTTGCCACCCAGTGCATCCCGCCGGCCGCGCTGCAGATCCTTGCGGCGAGCGGTCTGCCGGCGCCTGTCGACCGCTCCGGTGCGGGACGATCGTTCGGTCCCGTGTCGGTCGCCGGGGTGGATCCGACCGCGATCCGCAGAGTCGGATCGAGGCGGCCCGCCTGGATCCGGTTCGCGGGGACATGGGGCGAGGATCAGGTGTTCCACGCTCCGCCTCCGATCGGCACACAGGTGTTCCTCACCTCGCCGATCTCGCCTGCCTATCAGCAGGTGTGGAAGCTGCCACTGACGACGTTCGCGCAGTGGCCCGTTGGGTGAGGAAGGCATGGTGCGGATGTCCGGTCAACCACGGGCCGGGCACCCGCACATGGTAGGCTGCGGCGCTTCCGCGGCCACGTTTTCGAGAGGTGCACGAGATGATCAACAAGCTCCTGGCAGTCGCCTTCGTCGCCCTCGCAGTGGCCGCATCCGGGTGCGGCAGCTCGAGCTCGTCGTCCAGCTCGGCGCCGCCGGTCAGCTCCGCCGCCGCGCTCACGTGCACACCCGACAGTTTGCAGACGCTGACCTCCGGGACGCTCACGATCGGCACCGACAACCCCGCCTACTCACCGTACTTCCAGGGCGGCCCTGGGCACGACTGGTCGGGCAAGTACAACAACGACCCCTACACCGGGAAGGGCTTCGAAAACGCGGTCGCCTACGCCGTGGCGGCCAAGCTCGGCTATACCCGGGAGAACGTGAAGTGGGCGGTCACGCACTTCGATCAGAGCTTCGCGCCGGGACCAAAGAACTTCGACTTCTACCTGGCGCAGGTCTCGATCCGGCCCAAGCGCGCCGAGAACGTCGACTTCAGCCTGCCCTACTACCACGCCAACCAGGCGGTGGTGGCGCTGAACGGCAGCCCAATCACCTCGGCCACGTCGCTGGCCGACCTCAAGCAGTACAAGCTGGGCACGCAGGTCGGCACCACCAGCTACGACTTCATCACCGGCACGATCCAACCCAGCCAGCAGCCGTCGGCGTTCAACACCACCAACGACGCGATCCACGCGCTGCAGGCCGGCCAGATCGACGGCCTCGTGGTCGACCTGCCCACCGCCTTCTACATGGTCGACAGCGGCCAGATCCCCAAGAGCACGGTGGTCGGGCAGTTCCCGACGTCGCCCGGCGGCGACCAGTGGGGGCTGGTCATGACGAAGGACAGCCCGCTGAAGGCGTGCGTCGACAAGGCCGTGGCCGCACTCACGGCGGACGGGACGCTCGCGAAGCTGCAGCAGACCTGGCTGTCTGACAAGGTCAGCACCCCGGTTCTTCAGTAGCGAGATGCTGCGGGGCGACAGCAATCGAGCCTGGCGCGGAGCCCGGATGCTGCCGGCGTCGGCCGGCAGCGTGTGGGTAGCGCTGGCGAGCACGGTGGTGGTCTTCGCCGGTCTGGCGCTGATCGTGGTCAACTCGTCCGGGTGGCCGAAGGTCAAAGAGGCATTCTTCAACCCGGCGGAGTTCCGCGCCTACTTCGCCACGATCGGCCACGCATTCGTGCTGAACATCAAGATCTTCCTTGTGGCCGAGGTGGTGATCTTGATGCTCGCGCTGTTCCTCGCCGTGCTGCGCCAGCTGCCGGGGCCGGTGTTCTTCCCGATCCGGCTGCTGGCGATCGGCTACACCGACCTGTTCCGCGGCATCCCGACCATCCTGCTGGTGCTGCTGTTCGGGTTCGGCATCCCCGCCCTGCATCTCTCCTACGTCACGATCAATCCGGTGTACCTGGGCGCGGCGGCGCTGGTGGTGATCTACACGGCGTACGTGTCGGAGGTCTACCGGGCCGGCATCGAGTCGGTGCACCCAAGCCAGGAGGCGGCAGCGCGATCGCTGGGGCTGACGCGCGGGCAGGCGATGAGGGCGGTGATCCTGCCCCAGGCGGTGCGGCGCGTGGTGCCGCCGCTCCTGAACGACTTCATCGGGCTGCAGAAGGACACGGCGCTGATCTCGGTGCTGGGCCCGGTCGAGGCGCTGCAGCGGGCGAACATCGGGTCGGCCAGCGAGTTCAACTACACGCCCTACGTGGTGGCGGCGTTCTTCTTCGTGCTGATCACGGTGCCGCAGGCACGGCTGACCGACTGGCTGATCGCACGCGACCGCAGGCGGCAGATGGCGGGCGGGCGGGTGTGAGCAACCCGATCCCGGCGCTGGTCTGCAGGGACGTGCACAAGTCGTTCGGCAAGCTGGAGGTGCTGAAGGGCATCGATCTGTCGGTGGAAGAGCACGAGGTGATCTGCCTGATCGGCGCCTCCGGATCGGGGAAGTCGACGCTGCTTCGCTGCATTAACCTGCTGGAGCCGATCAACACGGGCAGCATCCAGGTCGCCGGCCAGGAGATCACCGCGCCGGGGGTGGACGTGAACCAGGTGCGGCGCGGGATCGGGATCGTGTTCCAGGCGTTCAACCTGTTCCCGCACATGTCGGTGATGGGCAACGTCACGCTGGCGCCGCGCAAGGTGATGGGGCTGTCGCGGTCGCAGGCGGAGGCGGAGGCGGTGGAGCTGCTCGACCGCTTCGGGCTTGCAGACAAGCGGGACGAGTACCCGGACCGGCTGTCGGGCGGGCAGCAGCAGCGGGTGGCGATCGTGCGGGCGCTGGCGACGCATCCGCAGCTGATGCTGCTGGACGAGGTCACCAGCGCGCTCGACCCGGAGCTGGTGGCGGAGGTGCTGAACGTGATCCGGGAGCTGGCGGAGGGTGGGATGACGATGCTGATCGCGACCCACGAGATGGGCTTCGCGCGCGACATCGCGCGCCGCGTCTGCTTCCTGGACGAGGGGGTGCTGCTGGAGCAGGGGCCGCCCGAGCAGATCTTCAGCTCACCCCGCGAGGAGCGCACCCAGCAGTTCCTGCAGCGCATCATCGAGGCCGGCCGCATGTGAGAAGCCGGGCGGTGGGCCGTTGGTAGACTGGGCCGCCCGGGCCGTTAGCTCAGCTGGTAGAGCAGGGGACTCTTAATCCCAAGGTCGTAGGTTCGATCCCTACACGGCCCATCCACCTAATCGTCGTAACGATCGCGGATCCTGTCCTCTTGTCAGCTGACGCGCGTGACCCGGTTTGGTCTGAACTCGGTCGGCAGGCTTGCCGCTACCCACGACATCTTCGAGGTGCTCTCTCACCAGCTCGACGCCGCGCGGTGGGTTATGGCTCCTGGCGCACTCCTCCGACGGCGGCCAGTGCCCGGTCGATCCCCTGCTCGAGCTGAATCCGCCGCCCCTCGGCCAGGCCGTCCGCCCACTTGCCGGGTTGGGATTCGGCGACCGGGGCAAGGAGCTGCTCATCGACCAGCAAATCCGAGCCGCTCAACTCCAGCCCGCGCTCAGCGCTGGCATGCGCCACGACGCCACGCAACACCGACCCGCCGGCCGGGTCGCCACGTGCCGTGAGGACGCCGGCGGCGCATAACACTGCGCCGATCACCGTTGCGATGTCCCCCACGTCGCGGCTTCCGTTCAGCGCCGCCGAGACGTGCTCGGCCGCCGATCCGAGCGATTCCTCGAACAACGCGGCGACGGCCATACCCAGGTGGTAGGACGGCTCACGGCCGCGGTCGCCCAACTCCTCGGACAGCGCGAGGGCCGACTCGTATCGGCCCCGGGCGGCGGTATAGTCGCCAGCGATCAGCGCCGCCTCGGCGAGGTTAGCTTCGAGGATCGCCAGGTCGCGGCGGTCGCCGGCCGCGCGGAGCAGCCGGGCGGCCTCGTTGAACAGCCGCTCTCCGGCGTCGGGCTCGCCCAGCTCGTAGCGTCCGACCGCCAGCAGGTTGAACGCGAAGGCACACATGATGTCGTCACCGGCGGCCTCGGCCACGGCGGCCGCGCGTTCGGCCAACGCAACGGTGCGCGCGAAGTCGCCCCGCAGCATCGCCAGTGCCGCCATCTGGGTCAGCCCTCGCGTGTGGACGCGGTCGCCGCCCGCCGACCGGCTGATCTCGAGGCTCTGCTCGGTGAGTGACTGCGCCTCCTCGACATCAGCGCTGTTGAACGCCGCCAGCGCAGCCGCTAGAAGCGACTTCGCGCGCAGCCGGTCGTCCGCTCCGTGGTACGCCGCCAGCCCCTGTTGTAGCCAGCCGCGGGCCTCGTCGTAGCTGCCCCGCGCATCCCAAAAGTCGACCAGCGCGGACGAGATGCGAAGCGCGGTCTCGGCATCGGCGGCCGCCAGTGACGTACCGACGGCGGCGCGGATGTTGGCGAACTCCTCGTCCAGACGGCCCATCCACCGCACCTGCTCCTGGCCCAGCAGGTGCGGCTCGGCCTCCTCGGCAAGCGTGCACACCCAGGCCGCATGGCTTCGATGAACGGCTTCGTGGTCGCTTGCCTCGAGCTGATCACTCGCGAATTCGCCCACGGTCGCCAGCATCAAGAACCGGGCATGCCCCTGGACGTCTCGCCGTTGTATGACCAGGTTCTTCTGCACCAGCGCCTCCAGCACATCGGGGTCGGCGGAGCACACGGTCTCCGCCGCTTCCAGCGAGCAACCGCCTGAAAACACCGCCAGGTTTCGAAACAGCCCCTGCTCGACTGGGGACAGCAGGCCATAGCTCCAGTCGATTGTGGCCTCGAGCGTCCGCTGCCTGTCGGGGATGTCGCGGGCGCTCGAGCGGAGCATCGGCAGGCGCCGTTCGAGTCGCTTCAGCATGGTCGGTGGTGGCAACAGCCTGACCCGGGCGGCGGCCAGCTCGATGGCGAGGGGCAGCCCGTCCAGCCGCCCGCAGATCTCTGCGGTCGGAGGATCCGCCTCGAAATCGGGATCGACCAGCCTCGCCCTGTCCGTGAAGAGCTCAATCGCGTCGGTCGCCTCGAGCGGCGGGAGTGGGAACTCCTGCTCTGCATCGATGCGTAGCGGCTCGCGGCTGGTCGCGAGGACCGTAAGCCCGCCGGCCCGGGTGACCAGCCCGGCCACGTCGGCGGCCGCATCTACGACGTGCTCGAGGTTGTCGAGGATGAGCAGCAGCCGCCGCATCTCCAAGTGCGCCGCAAGCGTCTCCAGCAGCGGCTCACCGGGGTCTCTCCACACCCACCGTCTGCGCAATCGCCGGAATCACAAGCCTGGCGTCGGCGAGCGGCGCAAGTCCCACGAACAGCACGCCGTTGGGGAAGTGCTCGACCAGCTCCAATCCCGCCTGCACGGCCAACCTCGTCTTCCCCGTGCCTCCGGCGCCGGTAAGCGTCACCACCCTGCTTCGGCCCGACCGGATCGCGCTCGCCAACTCGGCCAGCTCGCGCTCGCGGCCCACCAACCGCCGCCCCGGTGTGGGCAGATTGGTGTTGCTCAGGCTGCGCAGCGGCGGGAAGTCGAACGCCAGCCCCTCCCCCCGAACCTGGAAGATCCACTCGGGTTCCGGAAGGTCCTTGAGGCGGTGCTCGCCCAGGTCGCGCAGCTCGAACGGCGCGTCGGCCGCGTCGGCCGACGATCGCGAGAGCAGCACCTGGCCGCCGTGCCCGGCGGCCGCGATGCGGGCGGCGCGGTGCACGTGGATGCCCGCGTACCCCTCGGTTGTGCGCAGGGGCGTCCCGGTGTGCAGTCCCATGCGCACGCGCACCGGGCCGTCGGCCAGTCCCCGTTGCGCCTCCACGGCCGCCGACACCGCGTCGCCGGCTCGTGGGAAGACGACGAAAAAGGCATCGCCCTGGGTGTCCACCTCGACGCCGCCGTGGCGCGCGAACGCCTGTCTGAGGACACCGCGGTGCTCGGCCAGCACGTCCGGATAGCGATCGCCGTACTGCTGCACCAGCCGGGTCGAGCCGTCGATGTCGGTAAACAGCAGAGTCAACTCACCGTCGGGCAAAGTCCGCACGCGTGAAGGATCCCGCGCGCCGGGATCGGGCGCAACCGAGTGATACATTCGGCGGGGCACACACGGCCGGACAGGCCGGCCGGGAAACGGGGGGAATCATGCGCAAGCTCGCGATCACAGGGCTGGTCGTCGCCGCAACGGCGGCTGCTGTCGCGATCTCGGTCGCCACTAGCCAGGCCAAATGGCACATCCTCAGCGAGACGGCGATCAACACTCAACGGCTGTGCCGCGACGGACTCACGTACACCTGGGCGAGCGGCCAGACCGACGTCCAGCCGCCGGCCACGCGACCGGTTGGCCAGCCGCGCTGGGTCGGCCCGGTCGACCTGCTCATCCAGTCCGGCCCGTCCACCCTCCCACAGGACGAGACAGACTGGGAGAACCAGCCAATGGAGGGCGGGAATGTCTTCACCGCGGGGTACGCGCCGGTCAAGAACCCGACCACGTCTCCCGCCTCGTGGTACCCGTACAGCCATACCGGCACCGTGCCGTTCCGAACCCCGCTGACACCGAGCAGCGATGTCGTTCGGATCGACACCCAGCCCAACGGCAACGACGCCACCGAGCTGTTCCTGCCGGTAAACAGCTGCTACCTGTTCGGGCCGATCGACGTGGCGCCGCACGATCCGACCAACACCGTCGACCTCACGCCGGGCGCCAAGGTCACGGTGGGGCTGCTCTCCACGCCGACGTTCAACGCGACCCACGTCGCCGTCAGCTCGGTGCTGTTTGGTGTCACCGGCACCGAGGCCTCACCGACCGCCTCGACACAAACCGACCTGAACGGCGACGGCCGGAAGGACCTCAGGCTGACCTTCTCGACCCGCCAGACCGGGATCGATAGCACGACCACGCTCGCCATGCTCAGTGCGAAAGATCCCAGCACCAGGATGACCTTTTATGAGTCCGGCAGCGTGACGCCGATCAACGGTTGAGACGCGACCCGGAAACGATGTCAGGCACGGAGCTCCGCCCCCTCTCCGACATCCACACAGCCCGCCGCACCGTAGGACGTCCTGCAGCGGGTCAGATTCGACGGTTCGGGGAAACGAGGGTACAGTTGTCCATGGTTCCAGAGTAAGAGGCGGGGGGCAGATGGAGGGTCGAATGCCGGTAGTGGGCAGGCGCGTGGTCGTGGCCGGCCTTGCCGTGCTCGCGGCCAGTCTGTGGGTGACGAGCGCGCTCGGCGCATCCACGAACTTGTCGGGCACCGTCACGGTCGGCGGCACGCCCTACACGAAGAGCATGCCCGTTTCCCAGGCCGGCCAGATCAGCGCCACCATCTCCTGGACGGCGCCCTCGGCCGTGCTCACGGTCGCGATCGTCAACCCGTCCGGGGCCCAGGTGGCCCTGAACGCGACCAACGCGAACCCCAAGACGGTCACCTTCAACGCCACTGACACGGGCACCTACAAGGTCCGGGTCAAGGCCAAGTCGGGCAGCTCCGTCTCTTTCACCGGCACCGTCACGTATCCGGGAATCGCCCTGCCCACGTTCGCCGCCCAGATCGGCAGCGGCTCCACCGGCCATGCCAGCGTGTACCCGTCCGGCCTCGACGTCGGCCCCGACGGCACCATCTACGTGGCCGACACCGGCAACGACCAGGTGGCCGCCTACTCACAGTCCGGCACGCTGCTCTGGCGCAAGGGTGCCCGCGGCGTCCGCACCGCCGGCAACTTCGCCAACCCGCGCGACCTCACCTACCTCAACGGCGACCTCTACGTCGATGACACCGGCAACAACCGCATCCAGGTGCTGGACGCCTCCAACGGCAGCACGATCGGCTCGCCCTGGACCGGACTTCCCTCCACGCTCGGCATCACCGCCGGCAAGGACTCGGCCGGCAACAACATCATCCTGGTCAGCGAGGACACGTCCAACAAGATCGCCGTCTTCTCGACCACGGGCACGCTCAAGTGCACCATCGCAGTGCCGGTGCTGAACGGCAAGATGGCACTGCCCCGCGACGCCGCCACCGACGCCGCCGGCAACATCTACGTGGCCGCCTACCAGCAGGACCACGTCGACAAGTTTCCGCCGGTCGTCGGAAACACCTGCCCGCAGAACGTGAACGGCGGCTGGGGCACCTCCGGCAACGGCCCGCTCCAGTTCAAGCGCCCCTACGGGGTGGCCACCGACGCCAGCGGCCACGTGTTCGTGGCCGACTCCGACAACGAGCGCATCCAGGAGTTCAACGCCACCGGCACTACGCTGATCGCCACCTACGGCGACAAGACGCCCGCCAACGGCGGCAGCGGCGACTTCTTCCAGCTCCGCCGCGTCGCGATCGCAAACGGCCAGGTCTACGGCGCCGACCTGTGGGGCCTGCACATCGACCGCTTCACCGCGCCCGGCCCGACGCCGGCCCAGACCTACCCGGCGATGTTCTCGGCACCGCCGCAGGGCTTCTTCAATGAGCCGTCCGGGATGACGTTCGACAACGCCGGCAACCTGTACGTGGCCGACAGCGTCAACCAGCGCATCCAGCAGTTCAGGCCGGGCGTCGACGGCGGGCATTGGTCGAACGGCGCCATGTGGGGCGCCCGCGGCTGGGGTGCCAGCGACCTCAGCGGCTTCAACTGGCCGCGCGATATCAGCTATGCGCCGTCGACGAACACGCTGTGGGTGGCAGACACCAAGAACAACCGCCTGCTCGAGTTCCACACCGACGGCAGCTCCACCAACAACTCCATCATCGTGGGCGGTGCCCTCACCTGGCCCTACGCGGTCGATGCCAGCGGCAGCAGCCTGATCGTCGCCGACACCTTCGCCAACAAGGTCGAGAGCTGGACGGGCTCGACGGTAAACTGGTCGGCCACCACGGCCAACGGCATCGCGCTGAAGAATCCCTACGACGTGGCGGTCGCAAACGGCATCGCCTACGTGGCCGACGCCGCCAACAAGCGCATCGTCGAGCTGAACGCCAACACCGGCGCCTACATCGCCACCGTCGGCACCGGCTCCCTGCACTCGCCCCAGGGCGTGGCGATCGATCCCACCAACGGCAACATCTGGGTGTCGGACACGAGCTTCAACAAGCTGGTCGAGTTCCCCGCCGCCGGCGGCACTCCGATCCAGACGGTGAGCGCGCCCAACGGCGCCTTCAACCACCCGACGCACCTCGACGTGCACGTGGACGGCTCGGGCAATGCCTACCTGTACGTGGCTGACGTCTACAACGACCGCATCGTGATCCTCGACCTGAACGAGGGCCCATGATCCGCGCGCTCCGCAGCCGCTGGCGGGTGCCGCTGGCCGCGCTTGCCGTGGCCGTGATGGGGCTGACCCTGGCCTCAGCCGCCGGTGCCGCGCCCACCGTCACCTTCCAGCAGTCCTACGGCTTCAGCGGTCCGGCCGGCCTCTACGCCTACGGCATGGAGTGGGACGCCTCCGACAACACGATCCTGGTCGGCGACTACTGGAACTACCGCGTGCAGCGGTTCTCGGCCAGCGGCACGCACCTAGCCACCTACCCCGACGTGACCGGCCCCAAGGCCAACGGCGGCATCGCCAGCGCCCCCTACGACATCGCGTCCGACCCGACCGATCCGGTCGGCGGCGGCTCCTCGTTCTGGGCGGCCGACCAGGGCAGCTCCAACTTCGCCGAGTTCTCGCACTCCGGCGCCTGGCTGCAGACGATCGGAAGGCAGCAGTCCACCGTCACCGGCACCGACGCCACCCACCCCGGCCACAGCTACGCATTCGGCTGCGGCAACGGCCAGATGAACGTGCCCACGCACATCATGGTCGACACGGTCGCCTCCAACCACTTCCTGTACGTATCCGACCCGGCCTGCCGGAACGTCTACATCTTCAACCACCAGGGCGTGTTCGAGGGCCAGCTGGACTGGACTGGCTCAGGCGTGGGTACGCCGATCCCGCGCGGCCTGGCCGAGGACGCCGCGGGCAACATCTACGTGGCCGAGTACAACTCGCGCCGGATCTTCGTGTTCAACTCGACCACGCGGAAGATCATCGCCTCGAGCGCCACCCAGAGCGACCTGCGCGACGTGCGCGGGATCGCGCTCGATCCCACTCGCCATCTGATCTACGCGGCCGGTGCCGCGCTGAATCGCGTCTATGAGTTCTCCTACGACCCGGCGACGATCGCAAGCGGCACCGGTCCGGGCAGCACGGTGGTGCGGTTCGTGAACGAGTGGCGCAACACAGACGGCACCAACTACGCGCTCAAGCATCAGACCTTCGACTCGATCCGGTTCGTGGCGGTCGACGGCTCCGGCAACGTCTACACCGGCGATACCTGGGGCTGTCCGGCCTATGCCAGCCAGTGCGTGTCCACGGCGCCGGTGCAGGACCCCGGCTACCGGGTGCTCAAGTTCTCCCCCAACGACTGGACGACCAAGCCCAGCTGCAATCCCTCCAACGCGACCGCGCAGAACAGCTGCGCCGGGGCGACCTCGCTTAGCTGGTCGGCCGGCACCGAGCCGCCGCCGCAAGGCGGGTTCAACCAGCAGAACGGGATCGCCGTGGTGCCGCACGACTCGGAGGCGACCGGCGGCGCCGACGGCCTCTACGTGGTGGACACGTTCGAGCAGCGGGTGCAGAAGTTCGACACCAACCAGACTTGCTCGTCCGCCGGCAGCTGCCCGGCGTGGATCCGCCAGTGGGGCGGCCGCGCGCCGTCGAACCCCAACAACGAGGGCTTCGGCTACCCGCGCGCACTCACCTACGAGGCCGACGGCCACCACTACATCTGGGTCGGCGACAACAACAACGACGTCATGGCCTTCACCCAGCAGGGCGGCTTCGTGCACCGCTTCGGGTCGCAGGGCAAGTCGGCGGGCATGTTCTCGGGCGGTGTGCAGGGCATCCGCGTGCAGGGCGGCCGCGTCTACGCGACCGACGTGGCCGGCTGCCGGCTGCAGGTGTTCGACGAGGCCCAGCTCCTGTCGGTGCCGAGCGGCACCAGTGCGCTCGAGGACGTGGTCGGCGGCTGCGGCACCACCGGCAAGCTGATGAGCGCGCCGCGCGGCATCGCGGTCGACCCCGCCAACCCCTCGATCGTCTACGTCGCCAACACCGGAGACGGCGTCATCACCAAGTGGCAGCTGAACCTGGGCGCTCCCGGCAGCTTCAACGGCGGCGGCACCGCCACCCAGATCAAGCCCAGCTGCGATGGCAAGACCCTGGCCCAGCCCTGGGGCATCACCTACGAGGACGGCTGGTACTACATCGGCGACGTCAAGAACGACCGTGTCGTGCGCTGGCAGCCGGGCACCGGCGCCGGCACCTGCCAGACCGTCGTCAACGGCAAGTCCGGCGGTGCCGGGTTCTTCCAGACCGGCATGGTGGGAGCCAACTTCGTCGAGTTCGGGACCGACCCGTCGGCGGGCGTGCACCGCATGTACATCAGCGACAACAGCCGCCACATCTTCTCGTTCAACGTCACCGGCTGACGCCGGAGCGGGCGCCTTGGGGCCGCCGCGCCGCGTAGGGGTAGCCCTGACGCCATCCACGGGACGCGGCCCTACCGTGGGCGGCATGAGCCTGATCGCCATCCCCGCCGTCACCGCCGGACGCCGCAGGCGCCACGATCCGCTGGCGTGGCTGGCCGCCGGCAAGATCACGGTCGCCTGCCTGCTGGTCTCGAGCTTCGTGGTGCCGGCCGCCGGCGGCTTCCACGGCCAGGCGCTGTGGCTGCGCGGCGTCGTCTACCCGGTCGGTCTGATCGTGCTGCCGCTGATCTGGGCCACGCGCGGCGGCGGCCGCGGCCGCTACCCACTGGCCGCCGACGCCTACCTGCTCGTGCCGTTCGCGTTCGACGCCGCCGGCAACAGCCTTGGCCTGTACGGCCGGATCGACAACTTCGACAACTTCTCGCACCTGGTCGGCACCGTCGCCCTGACCGGCTTCGCAGGCGCGTTGCTGGCCACCCGCAGCGCCGACCGCCTGCTCACGATCCTGGCGGCGGCGGGCGTGGCGGCCATGCTCGGCATCGGCATCGAGCTGACCGAGTGGACGGCCTTCACGCACCCCGCCGCGGCCGGCTACGGCGCGTACCGCGATACCATCGGCGACCTCGGCATGGACGTGGCCGGAGCGGCGCTGGGCGTAGTCGCGCTCTGGCTGACCGGCCGCGCAGCCACGGCATTTGACCACTGATCTACGCTGCCTGCATCCACCCCAGGAGGCAGCGTTGCCAGGTCAATGCACCCATCTCGACCAGATCACGATCACCGACCTGCCCGAGCCGATCGCAGGCTGTGAGGACTGCCTGCGCGTGGGCAGCCGCTGGCTGCACCTGCGCATGTGCACCAGCTGTGGCCACATCGGCTGCTGCGACTCGTCGCCCAACCGCCACGCCACCGCACACGCCAACGAGACCGGCCACCCCGTGATCCGCTCGGCCGAGCCGGGTGAGGACTGGTTCTGGTGCTACCCCGACGAGGTGGCCTTCACGGTCGGCTCAGCGGCATGACCGACCAGGCGCCCGCAGCCGCTGAGACGTCACGGCCGGTGCTGCTGGCGGTCGACGACGAGCCGTCGGTGGCGCGCGCGGTCGAGCGCGACCTGCGCCGCCGCTACGGGCGCGACTATCGCGTGCTGCGGGCCGGCAGCGGCGAGGAGGCGCTGGCCACGCTGCGCGAGGCGAAGCTCCGGGGCACGCCGATCGCGTTGCTGCTGGTCGACCAGCGCATGCCCGGCATGTCCGGCGTCCAGCTGCTGGAGGCGGCGCTCAAGATCGCGCCGGACGCGAAGCGGGCGCTGCTGACGGCGTACGCGGACACGCAGGCCGCGATCGACGCGATCAACCGCGTCTCACTCGACCACTACCTGCTGAAGCCATGGGATCCGCCGGAGGAGCAGCTGTACCCCGTGGTCGACGACCTGCTCGATGCCTGGCGGGCCGAGGCGCCGCCCGCCGCCGACCGCATCCAGCTGGTCGGCCACCGGTGGTCGCGCGAGTCGCACGACGCCCGCGACTTCCTGGCCCGAAACCAGGTGCCGTTCCAGTGGCTGGACGTCGAGCGCGAGGACGAGGCACGGCGCCTGCTCGCGGCCGCCGAGGGCGACGGCGTGCTGCCGCTGGTGCTGTTCCCCGACGGCGGCTCGTTGCACGGCCCCACCATCACCGAGCTGGCGGAGCGCACGGGCGTGCTGCGCCGCGCGGAGCGGCGGTTCTACGACCTCGTGATCGTGGGCGGCGGCCCGGCCGGGCTGGCGGCCGCGGTGTACGGCGCATCCGAGGGCCTGCAGACGGCCCTGGTCGAACGCGACGCCCCGGGCGGCCAGGCCGGCCAGAGCTCACGGATCGAGAACTACCTGGGCTTCCCGGTCGGGCTCAGCGGCGGTGACCTCGCCCGCCGCGCCACCACCCAGGCCCAGCGATTCGGCGCCGAGCTCCTGACCGTGCAGCAGGTGTCCCGGATCGAGCAGCGCGGCCCGTCCAAGGTCGTGCACCTGGCCGGCGGCGAGGAGCTGGGAGCAGCGGCCGTGATCGTCGCCACCGGCGTCGACTACCGCCTGCTGGACGCACCCGGGGTCGAGGAGCTGACCGGTCGCGGCGTCTACTACGGCGGCTCCCGCACCGAGGGCGTGTCGCTGCCGTGACGAGCACGTCGTGGTCGTGGGCGGCGCCAACTCCGCCGGGCAGGCGGCGATTTACTTCGCCGGCTATGCCCAGCACGTGACCATCCTCTACCGCGGCGACAGCCTGGCCAAGAGCATGTCCCGCT
This sequence comes from uncultured Actinomycetes bacterium, assembly GCA_963737445.1. Taxonomy (GTDB): domain Bacteria; phylum Actinomycetota; class Thermoleophilia; order Gaiellales; family JAICJC01; genus JAICYJ01. The sequence continues at coordinate 40,616 of CAVTSO010000025.1, forward strand.
ACCTGATCGACACGATCGAGGACACGCCCAACATCACGGTGCGCACCAACGCCGAGGTGGCTGCCGCTCACGGCGACGAGCAGCTGGAGCGGATCACCGTGCGCAACACGGCCGGCGGGGCCGACGAGGAGATGAAGCTGGCCGCGATGTTCGTGTTCATCGGAGCGCGGCCGCAGACTAAGTGGCTGCCCGACGACGTGGCCCGCGACAAGCGCGGCTTCGTGCTGGCCGGCTCGGAGCTGCTGCTCGAGGACGTGCGCCCGCGCTGGCGGCTGGAACGCAACCCCTACCTGCTCGAGACGACCATGCCTGGGCTGTTCGTCGCCGGCGACGTCCGCAGCCAGTCGATGAAGCGCGTGGCCTCGGCGGTGGGCGAGGGGTCGATGGCCGTGAGCTTCGTGCACGAGTACCTGGCCGGCCCGGAATGATCGAGCTGCTGACCGACCTCGACCTGTTCCAGGGCGTCGACGACGAGACGCTGGCGGCATTCGCAGCGCACGGTGTTGAGGGGACGCTCCCGGTCGGCGGCACGGTCACCGTCCAGGGCAAGCCCGTGGAGCGGTTCGTCGTGATCGCCGAGGGCACGATCGAGTGGTCACGCTGCATCAACGGCGTCGACATGGTGCTGAGCGAGCGGCACGGCCCGACCTACTCGGGCGCGTCCAACCTGCTGACCGGGGATCCCGCCGTCGCCACCGGCCGGGCCAGCACGCCCGGCGCACGTGATCACCTGGGATGCCGACAGCTTTCTGGCCTTCCTGCACGAGACACCGCTGGCGATGCGGACGGCCGTGCGGCTGATCGCACCGATCGCGCAGGCGGCCGAGTCGATCGTGCGCCAGCAGGAGAAGCTGGCCGCCCTGGGCACGCTCTCCGCGGGGCTCGCCCACGAGCTGAACAACCCGGCCGCAGCCGCCCGGCGCACCGCATCGGAGCTGGCCGAGGCCATGGAGACGCTGCAGGACACCGTCCACCAGTTCGTGTCCAGCGGCATGGAGCGGGAGCAGGTGGCGCGCCTGGTGGAGCTGCAGCAGGCTGCCCGGAAGGCCGCGGCCGGGACTGCGTCGGGCGACGCGATGGACGCCGCCGACCGCGAGGACGCACTGGCCGCACGGCTCGACGAGCTGGGCGCCGACGGCTGGCGGCTGGCCGAGCCGCTGGTCCGAGCCGGCGTCGACGACGCCTGGCTGGCGCAGGTGGCCGAGGCCGCCGGGGGCGCCCGGGTGGCGGCGCTCGAGTGGGTGGCGGCGTCGCTGACCGCAACCGGCCTGGTCGCGGAGCTGCACGAGTCGACGGCGCGCATCTCGGAGCTGGTGTCGGCGATCAAGGACTACACGCACATGGACCGCGCGGCCGTGGCCGAGGTCGACCTGCACGAGGGTCTGGACAGCACGCTGACCATCCTCGGGCACCGGCTGAAGCAGGGCAGCGTCACCGTCGAGCGGCACTACGACCGCACCCTGCCGCGCGTGACGGCACACGGATCGGAGCTGAACCAGGTCTGGACGAACCTGATCGTGAACTCGCTGGACGCGCATCGACGGCCAGGGGACGATCACCATCACCACCAGGCGCAGCGCCGCGGGAGGCGCGGCCGTCGACATCACCGACGACGGCCCCGGCATCCCGCGCGAGCAGCAGTCCCGTGTGTTCGAGCCGTTCTTCACCACCAAGGGCGTGGGCGAGGGCTCGGGCCTCGGCCTCGACATCGTGCGCCGGATCGTGGCCGGCCACCGCGGCGACATCACGCTGCGCTCGCAGCCCGGGGCGACCACGTTCACGGTCACGCTGCCGGCGGCTGCGGCCGTGTAGCGCAGAGCCGGCGTACACGGCTATAACTCGCCGGATGCGCAAGCAATCGATGCAGTTCTTCGAGCGCCTGGTCGACGCCGCCGGCCCCAGCGGCGACGAGCGGCTGCCGGCCCGCGTCTGGCGCGAGTACACCGCCGCCTTCGCCGATACGCGCCACGACACGCTCGGCTCAAGCTTCGCGGAGGCGGTTCCCGACGGCGACCCGAAGGTGGCGGTCTTCGGGCACATCGACGAAATCGGACTGGTCGTCAACCACGTCGACGACGAGGGCTACCTGTGGTTCGGCCCGCTGGGCGGGTGGGACCCGGAGGTGCTGGTCGGCCAGCGCGTGCGGATCCTGGGCAAAGGCGGCCCCGTCGCCGGGGTCGTCGGCAAGAAGTCGCGCCACCACCAGGACGCGGCCGATCGCGAGAAGCCGTCGAAGCTGCGCGACCTGTGGATCGACGTCGGCGCCGCGGACGCGAAGGACGCCGCCAAGCTGATCGGGGTCGGCGACCTGGCGGTGCTGGAGCAGCCGCTGGTGCGGCTGGCCAACGGGCGCATCGCCACGCGCGCCGCCGACAACCGCTGCGGAGCATTCGTGGCCGCCGAGGCCGTTCGGCTGTACGCCGAGCAGCCGGGCTCCGCCTCGCTGACCGGCGTGGCCACGGTCGGCGAGGAGACCAGCTTCCTGGGCGCCTACACGTCCGGCTACGCGTCGGCTCCCGACGTCGCGATCGCGGTCGACGTGACCAACGCCACCGACTATCCGAGCACCAGCAAGCAGCAGTACGGGCACGTCGAGCTGGGCAAGGGCCCGGCCCTGCTGCGCGGCGGCGGCGTGCATCCGAAGGTGTTCGAGGGTCTGATGGAGACGGCGGAGGCGGAAGGCATCCCCTACCAGGTGGAGCCGTCCGGCGGTGACACCGGGACCGACCTGGACGCCGTCAAGGTGACGCGAGGCGGCGTCCCCGGCGGCGTCGTCAGCATCCCGCTGCGTCACATGCACTCGCCCAACGAGCTGCTCGACCCGGCCGACCTCGAGGCCTGCGCGGTGCTGGTGGCAGCGTACGCGCGGCGGCTGGCGGACGCACCAACAGCCGACTAACCGGCGGTAGCATACCGGCATGCGCCGCATGCTGACCGTGGCCCTCGGGACGATTGCGGCCGTGCTGCTGTTGGTGGTGGTGCTGTTCGGCCGCGCCCACTCCGATGCGATCAAGCAGCCGGCCCAGCTGACGCTGCCCGCGCCGGCCAGTCGCACGCCGGCCGCAGCATTCACCGCCACCACCATCAACGGCGACAAGGTCGGCCTCAGCAGTTACCGCGGCAAGCCGCTGGTGATCAACTTCTTCGCCGCCTGGTGCGATCCGTGCCGGCGCGAGGCGGCGGCGTTCGTACAGCTCGACCATCGCTTCGCCGGCCGCGTCAACCTGCTGAGCGTGGCCGTGCGCACGCCGCAGCTGTCCAGCGTGCGCGGGTTCGTCCACGATCACGATATGTCGTGGCCGGTCGTGTGGGACGAGCACGGGAACCTGATCGACCCCTACCACGTGCTGGGCCAGCCGATCACCTACATCATCGACGCGCAGGGCCGCGTCGTGTACCGCATCATCGGACAGACCACCGAGCAGCGTGTGGGCGGCGTGCTCGACCGGCTGCTGGCATGAGCGTGTCGGCGACCGCGCTCTCGGTTGCGTTCGCGGCCGGGTTCGTGTCGTTCGTGTCGCCCTGCGTGTGGCCGCTGATCCCCGGGTACCTGTCGTTCGTGAGCGGCGTTGCGGGGGCCGACCTGACCGACCACCGGCGGCGGGTGACGGTGGCCGCGTGCTGGTTCGTGGCGGGCTTCACCGCCGTCTTCACGCTGGTGGGGGCGGGCACCGGCGTGCTGGGGGCGCAGTTCCTCGACCATCAGCGCGGCCTGGAGCTGGTGGCCGGCGCGACTGGTAATCGCGATGGGCGTGGTGATGCTGGTGCCGACCGCCAGCGTGATGCGCAGCAGCTGGAAGCTGCCGGCGCCGGCACGGCCGCACGGCCCGATCAGCGCCGCGGCGGCCGGCGCAGCCTTCGGCGTCGGCTGGACGCCGTGCATCGGCGCGCAGCTGGCGGCGATCCTGGCCATTGCCGGCAGCCGCGGACACGCCGGCCAGGGCGCGCTGCTCCTGATGGTGTACGGCCTGGGCCTGGGCGTCCCGTTCATCGCCGCCGGCATCTGGCTGCCGGTCGTGATCGGCGCCACCCGCACGCTGCGTGACCACTGGGGCGTGGTCACCAGGATCTCGGGTGCGGTGCTGATAGTGGCCGGCGTGCTGCTGGCCAGCGGCAGGCTGACCGACCTGACCGCACGCCTGGCCGGCTGAGCGACGTCACAGCCGCCGTGATTTCCCCGTCACGGCGATGTTGCTTGCGAAATCCCCCGTTTCCGCACGGCGCGGTCACGTCCCGTTCACGCACCCGGCAGCGACCTGCAACGCACCCCGAAGCGGGCTTTGAGCCCGGTTCGGGTGCGATCTGCGCAACCGTGCGAATCCCCTGTCACCGCAGCCGTGACACGCGTCACGGCGCGGTCACGAACCCGTGGCGGGGGCGGGAGCGGTGTTTGACTCCAATCTGGGCGCGGGCGGCGGTGCGGCCCGTGACCGCCCCGTGACAGAAGTCACAGAGGTGTCAGCGTCGTCGACGAGGTGTCGCCGGTGTCAGGGGCGGTCGATCATCTAGGCTGGCCGCCGTGAAGGTCGTCTCGGTCGTCGGCAACCGCCCCCAGTTCATCAAGGCCGCTCCGCTGGCACGGGTCCTGGCCCCGCTCTGCGACCACGTGCTGGTGCACACAGGCCAGCACTACGACGAGGAGCTGTCCGCCGTGTTCTTCGACGAGCTGGGGCTGCAGCCGCCCGATCACCGCATCGAGACCGGCTCCGGCAGCCACGCCCAGCAGACCGGCTCGATGCTGGTCGGCTTGGAGCCGGTGCTGGCATCCGAGCAGCCGGACGTCGTCCTGGTCTACGGAGACACCAACTCGACGCTGGCCGGGGCGCTCGTCGCGGTCAAGTCCGGCTACCGGATCGGACACGTCGAATCGGGACTGCGCTCGTTCGACCGGGCGATGCCCGAGGAGGTGAACCGGGTCGTAACCGACGTCATCAGCGACCTGCGCTTTTGCCCCAGCCAGGTGGCGGTCGACAACCTGGCGGCCGAGGGCATCACCCAGCGGCGTCCACCTCGTCGGCGACGTGATGGTGGACGTCGCCGCCCAGTTCGGCCCGATTGCCAGGCGCCGCTCGACCATCCTGGAGCGGCTCAGCATCGAGCCGCAAGGCTACGCGCTGATCACGGTGCACCGGCAGTCGAACACCGAGGCGGCCGCGCTGGGAGCGCTGGTCGAGGTGCTGGAGTCGATCGAGGGGCCGCTGGTGTTCCCGCTGCACCCCCGCACCGAGTCCGCGCTGTCGCGGCGCGGGCTGCTCGAACGCGCCGAGCGGGCGGCGCTCGTGACGCCGCCGCTCGGCTACCTCGACTTCACTGCGCTGCTGGCCTCGGCCCGCGTCTGCCTGACCGACTCCGGGGGCGTGCAGAAGGAGGCCTACCTGCAGTCGGTACCGTGCCTGACGCTGCGCGACACCAGCGAGTGGGTGGAGACGATCGAGCTCGGCTGGAACCGGTTGGTGGCGATGGATCCCGCAGCCGTGGCAACGGCGCTCGCGGAGATACGGACCCCGGCCGAGCACCCGCCGCTGTACGGCGACGGCCACGCCGCCGACCGGATCGCCGAGCTGGTTGCCGCCCCGGTCCGCTGACGGTCGGTACGATCTGGCGCTGATGCCCTCCGACATCGCGATCATCGGCGCCGGCTACGTCGGTCTCCCGCTCGCCGCCGCCTTCGCCCAGGCGGGGCAGCGCGTGCACTGCATCGACACCGACCCAGACAAGGTGGACGCGATCGCGGCCGGCCGCAGCTACATCAGCGACGTCGGCGACGACGTGCTGGGCCCACTCGCCGCCTCGGGCATGCTGACGGCCGGCGGCGATTTCGCCGCCGTGGCCGACACCGGCGCGATCCTGATCTGCGTGCCCACGCCGCTCTCCGACAACCGCGAGCCGAACGTCAGCATCGTCGCCGCGGCCGCATCGGCGATCGCCCCGCACCTGCGCCCTGGCCAGCTGGTGGTGCTGGAGTCGACCACCTACCCGGGTACCACCCGCGAGCTGGTGGCACCCCTACTCGAGCGAGACGGCCTGCGCGCCGGGCAGGACTTCCACCTGGCCATGTCGCCCGAGCGGATCGACCCCGGCCGCATCGACCACACCGTGCGTACCACCCCCAAGGTCGTGGGCGGCCTGACAGTCGCCTGCACCGAGCGCGCCGTCGCGCTCTACGCGCTCTGCGTGGACACGCTCGTCCCGGTCTCCTCCCCCGACGCCGCCGAGCTGGTGAAGCTACTCGAGAACATCTTTCGCAGCGTCAACATCGCGCTCGTCAACGAGCTGGCGATGCTCTGCGACCGCATGCACCTGGACGTGTGGGAGGTGATCGACGCGGCCGCCACCAAGCCCTACGGGTTCATGCGCTTCACGCCCGGCCCCGGCCTGGGCGGGCACTGCATCCCGATCGACCCCTTCTACCTGTCATGGCGCGCCCGCCAGTTCGACTTCCAAACCGAATTCATCGAGCTGGCCGGCAAGGTCAACACGACCATGCCCTACTTCTGCGTCGAGCGCATCTCCCAGGCGCTGAACCAGGCCCGAAAGCCGGTCAACGGCAGCCGCGTGCTGGTGCTGGGCGTGTCGTACAAGCCCGACGTCGGTGACGTGCGCGAGTCGCCGGCGCTGAAGCTGATCGAGCTCCTGGGCGGACTCGGCGCCGACATCAGCTACCACGACGCGTTCGTGCCCGACCTGCTCGAGCAGGAGCTCGACCTGCGTTCGGTGGAGCTGGCCGACGGCGTCGTCGAAGCCGCCGACATCGTCTGCGTCGTCACCGCCCACTCCGGGATCGACTACGGCGACCTGGCCGCCCGCGCCCAGCTGGTGTTCGACTTCCGAAACGCCGTCCCGCGCGACGGCGGAAAGGTGCATGTGCTGTGAGCGATCGCCTCCGCGTCGGGGTCGTCGGCCTCGGCTACTGGGGCCCGAACCTGGCCCGCAACTTCGCGCAGCTGCCCGACGCCGAGCTGGTCTGGTGCTGCGACACGGACGAGGAGCGGCAGGCCCGGTTCGCGGCGCAGTTCCCCGACACCCGGATCACGGGGCGCTTCGACGACCTGATCGAGGACGAGACGCTGGACGCGGTGGTCGTGGCGACGCCGGTGCCCACCCACCACGCCCTGGCCAGGCGCGCCCTGCTGGCCGGCAAGCACGTGTTCGTGGAGAAGCCGCTGGCCTGGACGGTCGCCGAGGCCCGGGAGCTGGAGGCTCTCGCCGCCGAGCGGTCGCGGATCGTGATGGTCGGCCACCTGCTGCGGTTCCATCCGGCCGTCGTCAAGCTGCGCGAGCTGATCGAATCGGGCGAGCTCGGCGACGTGCTGTACGTGTACGGCAACCGCCAGAACCTGGGCGTGATCCGCGAGGACGAAAACGCGCTCTGGAGCCTGGGCGTGCACGACATCTCGGTGGTGTTGTACCTGCTCGGCGGGCGCCCGGTCGAGGTGTCCGCGCGCGGCGAGTGCTACCTGCGCCCCGGCGTCGAGGACGTCGTGTTCGGCTACCTGAAGCTGGCCTCCGGGCAGGTCGGGCACCTGCACCTGTCATGGCTCGACCCCCACAAGATGCGCAAGATGACCGTGGTCGGCTCCAAGCGGATGGCCGTGTTCGACGACATGGAGGCCGACCGCAAGGTGACCGTCTACGACAAGGGCCCGGTGCTGACCGCGCCCGGCAAGATCTCGACGCACACCGGTGACATCACCAGCCCGGCCGTCTCCCGTGAGGAGCCGCTGCGGATCGAGTGCCAGGCCTTCCTCGATGCGGTTCGCTCCGGCGATCCCGGGCACCCCGCGAACGCCGCCGAGGGCGTGGCCGTCGTCGAGGTGCTCGAGGCGATGCAGCGCTCGCTGGAGCAGGGCGGCGCCCCAGTCACCCTCGAAGGCGTCCGCGCGTGAGCTGGCCGGCCGACCAGGCCCCCGGCCTGACCGTGGCCGACGACTCAGCCATCGGCGGCGACGTGCGCTTCGGCGCCAACGTGACCGTCCACGCCGGCACCGTGATCGGCGACGGCTGCACGATCGGCGACAACGCCGTGCTGGGCAAGCGCCCGACGCTGTCCAGCCGGTCGACCGCCCGCCGCCAGGAGCCGGGGCCGCTGACGCTGGGAGCGGGCTGCGCGATCTCCGCCGGTGCCGTGCTGGCGGCCGGATCGACGCTCGGCCCGGGATGCGTGGTCGGCGACCTGGCCACCGTCCGCGAGCGCTGCTCGATCGGGGAGCAGGTCGTGATCGGCCGCGGCGTGTGCGTCGAGAACGACACCACCATCGGGTCGTTCACCAAGATCCAGTCGAACGCCTACATCACCGCCCACTGCCTGCTCGAAGAGCACGTGTTCATCGCGCCCTGCGTGGTCACCACGAACGACAACTTCATGGGGCGCACCGAGGGGCGACACGCCCTGATCAAGGGCGCGGTCATCCGCCGCGGCGCGCGCGTCGGCGGCGGCGCCACGCTGCTGCCGGGGATCGAGATCGGCGAGGAGGCGTTCGTCGGCGCCGGGGCGGTCGTGACCAGAGACGTGGCGCCGCGCGCGCTGGTGGTGGGAAGCCCCGCCCGTGTGCTGCGTCAGGTGCCGGACGAGGAGCTGCTGGGGTAGGGCCGCCACGACCGGGGGTAGCGGTGCAGGCGGCCGCGCCGGTCCTCCAGCTCGAAGCCGGCCGCGTCCCACGCGTTCAGGTGTCCACCCTCTTCCAGCACCTGCACGGCATGGGCGCGCTCGTACAGGGCGCGGGCGGAGGTGGAGTCACAGCAGCCCTGCGCCGTGAAGAACCACTTGCCGTCTCGCTTACCGATCGCGATGTGCGCCATGGAACGAAAGGTACCTCGCGCTGGGAACGACCAGCGTGGGCGAGGCCCCGGAGCTGTGATCGCTGTCACGGCGGAAATGGGCGCGCCAGCTGCCCGGCGTGACGGCCGTCGAGAACCGGTAGCCGCCCTTCGCGCCGACAGTGTCGGTGCCGGCGCTGACCCATCGGCCGCCACTGAGGCGGCCCAGCGTGACGGTGGCGCCGGCCAGCCGCGGCAGCATGGTGCCGTGGAATCCGCCCTTCTTCGACAACGTCAGGGCCGCGTGCACGCGCACGCGCACCGTTGGCGATGATGCGCCCTTGCGCACCAGGCGGTAGCTGGCGTCGGCGACCGGACGACGGTTGATCGAGAAGCGGCCGGTCGAGTCCAGCACCACCGGCGCCATCACCTGCTGCCAACTGCCGGACGCGCCCATCTTCGATTCCAGCCGGAAGGCTCCCTGTGGGCGCGGCCAGAGCCGGCCCTTGAGGTGATACCCATCGCCGGCGATGGAGGACTTCGGTGCCGCCAGCGTCACCTGCAGGATCCGGAAGTAGGTCGAGCGCAGCCCCAGCCGCGAGAACACGTCACCGGCCGTCAGCGAGTGGTCGCTGCCGCCGGCGTGGACGAGCACCGACAGCACCCGCTGAGAGGGGCCGTCGATGGCGGTGTCGAGCGACGAGACGCTGCCGCCGACGCCCAGTGCCGAGCCCAGGCCGGACGGCGAGAACACGCGGAGTGCCCAGGTGTGATTCGGGTTGAGCCCGCCAGCGCCGTCGTAGCGATCGCGCACGGGCACCAGGTAGGGCTGGTTGGTGCCGCCCCAGGACGCGCCGATGGACGAGGTACGACCACCCGAGCTGGACGAGAAGAAGGTGGTGGCAACCTGGCTCCCGTACTTCACGACCTGGTGCTTGGTGGCGGCGACCGCCGCGTCGGATGCTGCCACCTGCCGCTCGACCGGGCAGTACATCTGGCTACGGGTGTCGGCGTAGGCGTCGAACGTGCCGCCGCCGGCGGTTGCAACGGCGTAGGAGCGCGCGGCCACCGCCTGCGCCTGCACGGCCTCAGGCAGCCAGGAAGCGGGCATCTCGCACGGCACGACGCCGCTGACGTATCGCTCCATCCCGACCACGTCGACCAGCGACAGCGACCCGCCGCTGCGGTCGATGCGGAAGTCGCCCCACCAGTGATCGTGGATGTAGCCGTTCACGGCATCATCCAGCTGCAGCGGGCCACCGTGCGGCGCCACCACAAGCGGGCTGACGATGCCCTTCCAGACGTACCTGCCGCCCGCCTTGCTCCACAGGCGCAGCTGGCCGGCGACGACGCCCGGGTCAACGCGGTAGGAGCCCGCCGGCAGCGAGCGGCTGGTGCCTTCCCGATCGCTCGCCGTCGCCGCCTGTGCAAACGACAGGTGGATCGAGGGGCGGCTGGAGATCAGCAGCACCCGCTCCTTGGTGCCGGACGGCAGCTGGCCGATGGTGGTGCCGGTGAAGTAGTGCTGGAGGATCTGCTGGTACGTCCAGCCGTGTTGGGCGTAGCCGAGCGCGCCGTACTGCGACATGCCGATGCCGTGTCCCCAGCCGTGGCCGTTCAGCGTGAACAGCGTCGCGCCGGAGGCGGCGCCCGGGCCGAGCAGCGAAGCGCCCAGGGCGGCGGTGACCAGGAGGCTGCGGCGAATCATGGTGTGTTCCATCGGCAGCGCACCACGAACTCTCAACCGAGTGCCGCCGGAAGTGTGTTCTATCACCACTTTAGCCGCCCCGGGGTGTCGTCGATAACCTGCCGGAACGCATGAACCCGATCGCCCTGCTCCCTCCCCCGCTGCGCGCCGTCGCCGAGATCGTCCTGACCCTCGTCGTGGCCGCGGCCATCGCGTTCTTCGCGCAGGCCTACATCGTCAAGCCCTATCGCGTGCCCACGGGCAGCATGATCCCGACGCTCCAGCCCGGCGACCGGGTGATCGCCGACCGCCTCAGCCTCGACTTCCGCGACCCCGCCCGCGGCGAGATCGTCGTCTTCCATCCACCAATCTGCCGGGGCGACCACAACGGCGAAGGCGCCTGCGACACGAACGACCTGTCGCTCCGCACCGGCGCCTCGCCGGAGACGTTCATCAAGCGCGTGGTCGGGCTTCCCGGCGAAACGATCTGGGCCAGGCACGGGTCGGTCTGGGTGAAGATCCCGGGCCAGAGCGCGCACCGGTTGTCCGAGCCCTACCTGCACGGACGGCGCACGGCCGGCTTCCCCCACACGGTGATACCGCAGAAGTGCTACTTCATGATGGGCGACAACCGCGGCCAGTCGGACGACTCGCGGATGTGGGGCTGTGAGCCCCGCGGCGACATGATCGGCATCGCCCGCGTGCGCTACTGGCCGCTCGACCGGATCGGCCTGCTGTAGCCTCCCGGGCGCCCGGCCGTTGCCGCCCCGGCGGCCGCTGCTGGGTAGACTGACTGCACAGTCAAACCCCGACGCGGAGCGGAAACGTTGCGGTTGCGCCGATCCTGCCTGGCCGTGCCGGGCTCATCCCCGAAGATGCTGTCCAAGGCCGGGGTGCTGCCTGCCGACCAGATCTTCCTCGACCTCGAGGATGCCGTGTCACCGCTGGAGAAGGTGCCCGCGCGTCAGAACGTGATCGACGCGCTGAACGGCCATGACTACTCCGGCAAGACCCGCGTCGTGCGCGTGAACGGGGTCGCCACGCAGTGGTGCCTGGGCGACGTGACGGCCGTCGTGGCCGGCGCCGGCGCGAACCTGGACTGCGTGATGGTGCCCAAGGTGGAGGACGCGGCGCAGCTGCACTTCGTCCACCACGCGCTGACGCAGCTCGAGATCGAGCACGGCATCGAGCACCGCATCGGCATCGAGGCCCAGATCGAGAACGGCCGCGGCGCCATGAACATCCGCGAGATCGCGCAGGCCTCGCCGCGCCTGGAGACCCTGATCTTCGGCCCCGGCGACTACGCCGCCAGCATGGGCGTGGGCTCGCTCGTGATCGGATCGATCGACCCCGACTACCCGGGCGACCAGTGGCACTTCATCCTGTCGCTGATCGTGACCGCGGCCCGCGCCTACGGGCTGCAGGCGATCGACGGGCCGTACACCGACATCAAGAACACCGACGAGTACCGCCGCCTGTGCGTGCGCGCGCGGCAGGTCGGCTACGACGGCAAGTGGGTGCTGCACCCCGATCAGGTGGGCATCGCCAACGAGGTGTTCGCGCCCAGCCAGAACGACTTCGACGACGCCCGCCGGCTGCTGGCGGCATACGAGCATGCCACCCAGGTGGAGCGGAAGGGGGCGGTCATGCACGAGGGCCAGATGATCGACGAGGCCTCGCGCAAGATCGCCGAGGCGGTCGTCGCACGAGGCGTGGCGGCGGGCATGAGCGACGGAGAGGCGACAGCATGAGCATCACGCTGGAAGGGCTGACCGATGACCAGCGCGAGGTGGTCTCGCTGGTGCGGCAGTTCACGGACGAGCAGATCATCCCGGTCGCCTCCGACCTCGAGCGCGACGACATCTTCCCCGACCAGATCGTGGCCGGGCTCAAGGAGCTGGGCCTGTTCGGCTTTACGATCCCGGAGCAGTACGGCGGCCTCGGCCTCGACCTGACCACCTACGCGCTGTGCGTGATCGAGCTGTCGCGCGGGTGGATGAGCGTGTCGGGGATCATCAACACGCATTTCATCGTGGCCGACATGATCATGCGCGACGGCACGGAGGAGCAAAGGCAGCGGTTCCTGCCGCGGATGGCGAGCGGCGAGATGCGCTGTGGATTCTCGATGACGGAGCCCGAGGCCGGCTCCGACGTACAGGCGATCCGCACGCGGGCCGTCCGCGACGGCGACGACTACGTCGTGAACGGCCAGAAGATGTGGGTCACGAACGGCCTGCGCTCGGGCCTGGTGGCGCTGCTGGTGAAGACCGACCCGGACGCGAAGCCCGCGCACAGGGGCATGAGCTGCCTGCTGGTGGAGAAGCAGCCCGGCGCCGCACAGGACGGCGGCCTGACGATCCCGCCGCAGCTGGGCAAGCTCGGCTACAAGGGCGTCGAGACCACGGAGCTGGTGTTCCAGGATCACCGGGTGCCGGCGGCCAATCTGCTGGGCGAGGGCGAGGGCCACGGCTTCCAGCAGATGATGTCGGGCATCGAGGTGGGCCGCGTGAACGTGGCTGCCCGCGGCGTGGGCGTGGCCCAGCGGGCCTTCGAGCTGGCGATCCGCTACGCCCAGGAGCGGGAGGCGTTCGGAAAGCCGATCGCGAAGCACCAGGGCATCCAGTTCAAGCTGGCCGAGATGGCCACCAAGATCGAGGCCTCACGGCTGCTGATGCTGTCGGCGGCGCGGAAGAAGGACGCCGGCGAGCGCTCCGACGTCGAGGCCGGCATGGCCAAGCTGTACGCATCCGAGATCTGCCACGAGGTGGTCGAGGACAGCTTCCGCATCCACGGCGGCTACGGCTACTCGAAGGAGTACGAGATCGAGCGGCTGTACCGCGACGCGCCGCTGCTGCTGGTCGGCGAGGGCACCAGCGAGATCCAGAAGCTGATCGTGGCCCGCGGCATGCTGGCGAGGTACCCGCTGTGAGCGGCCGCGAGTTCGACGCCCGCGAGACCCGCTTCGGCCGCTACCTGGAAGACTTCCAGGTGGGCGACGTCTACAAGCACTGGCCGGGCAAGACCATCACCGAGGCCGACGATCACCTGTTCTGCATGATCACGATGAACCACCATCCGCTGCACACCGACGCCCACTACGCCGAGACCGAGACGCAGTTCGGCAGGAACGTGGTGGTCGGCAACCTGGTCTACTCGCTGGTGCTGGGCATGAGCGTCCCCGACGTCTCCGGCAAGGCCATCGCCAACCTCGAGGTCGAGTCGCTGAAGCACGCGAAGCCGACCTTCCACGGCGACACGATCTACGCGCAGACGACGGTGCTGGACGTGGTCGAGTCGAAGAGCAAGCCCGACCGCGGAGTGGTCACGGTGGAATCGATCGGCACCAACCAGCGAGGCGAGGTGGTCTGCGAGTTCCGCCGCAAGGTGCTCGTGCCACGGCGCCCCAGCGTCTGATGGCGGCCGACCTGATCCTGACGAACGGCGTCGTCCACACGGTCGACGCCGCCCGCAGCGTGCACGAGGCGGTGGCGGTAACCGACGGCCGCATCGTCGCGGTGGGCAGCGCATCAGAGGTCGCGGAGCTGGCCGGCCCGCAGACGCGCACCGTCGACGTGGAGGGCGGGATGGTGCTGCCCGGATTCCAGGATGCGCACTGCCACCTGGCGATGGGCGGCTACGAGCGCACGCTCTGCGACCTGTCGGAGAGCCGCGGGGCGGAGGAGCACCTGCGGCGCATCCGCGAGTACGCCGGAGCCAACCCCGACCGCGAGTGGATCCTGGGCGGCGGCTGGTCGATGAGCGACTTCCCGGGCGGGATCCCCACCCGCCAGCAGCTGGACGCGGTGGTCGCCGACCGGCCCGTGGTCCTGCCCAACAGCGACTACCACGGCGCGTGGGCCAACACGCGAGCGCTGGAGCTGGCCGGGATCGGCCGCGACACGCCCGACCCGTTCGGCGGACGGATCGAGCGCGACCAGCTCGGCGAGCCGGTGGGCATGCTGCAGGAGTCGGCGATGGGGCTGGTGCTCGACCTGGCGCCGAAGCCGGACGCCGAGCAGCGCGCCGCCGGGCTGCGCGCGGCGCAGGAGTACTACCACCGGCTGGGGATCACCGCCTGCCAGGATGCGACCGTCGAGCCGGACTACCAGGAGACCTACGAGCGGCTGGCACGGTCCGGCGAGCTGACCCTGCGGGTGCGCGGCAACCTGTCTTGGAACCCGGCCCTCGGCAACGAGCAGCTCGACCAGCTGATCGAGCGCCGGCTCAGCGGCACCGTCGGGCGGCTCACCTGCGGCAACGTCAAGTTCTTCCACGACGGCGTCGTCGAGAACCGCACCGCCGCCATGCTCGATCCCTACCTGGACGCGGTCGGCGCGCCCACCGATGAGTACGGCATCGACCAGTACCGGCTGGACGACCTGGCCGGCCACGTCGCCCGCTGCGACGCCGCCGGGTTCGGCATCCACATCCACGCCATCGGCGACCGGGCGGTGCGCGAGTCGCTGGACGTGCTGGAGCAGACGGCTGCCGCCAACGGCCGCCGCGACGCGCGGCACCAGCTGGCGCACGTCCAGTTCGCCCACCCTGACGACATCCCCCGCTTCCGCGGCCTGGGCGTGATCGCCAACGTGACGCCGCTCTGGGCCCGGCTCGAGTCCTACATCACGGAGCTTACGATCCCCTTCATCTCGCCGGCCGCAGCGGCCATGATCTATCCCTTCGGCAGCATCCTGAGGGCCGGCGGTGCGCTCGCGTTCGGCAGCGACTGGACGGTCTCGACACCCGACCCGCTGCACCAGCTGGCCACCGCCGTCGCGCGCACCGACCCCGAGACCAGCACCGACGAGCCGCTGCTGCCCGACGAGCGGCTCGACCTGGGCAGCGCGATCGCCGCGCAGACGATCGGCGCCGCGCACGCCTCGTTCCTGGACGACACGACCGGCTCGATCGAGCCCGGCAAGCTGGCTGACCTGGTGGTGCTCGACCGCGACCTGTTCGGGCTGCCGCCGGCCGGCTACCTCGAGGCGCAGGTGCGGCTGACGCTGTCGGCCGGCGAGACCGTCTACGCCGCGCCCGGCTGGTAGCCGCCCGGCCGGTAGGGTTGCGGCCATGCGCGTCACATACGTCGGGCACGCCACAGTCCTGATCGAGGATTCGGGCAGCGCGATCGTGACCGACCCGCTGCTGCGCCGGCGCGTGGGGCACCTGCGCCGGCAGGGAGAGCTGCCCGCCCCGCTCCCGGAGCTCGACGGCGTGCTGATCTCGCACCTGCACCGCGACCATCTGGACACGCCCTCGCTGAAGCGGATCGCCGACGGGACGCCGGCGGTGGTACCGGCATCGGGCGTGTCGGCGATGCGCCGTACGCGGCTGCAGCCACTGCCGGTCGAGGAGGGCAGCGAGCTGCGCCTGGGCGCCTTCCGGGTGCTGGCCGTGCCCGCCGACCACCCCACGCGGCGCACACCGCTGGGGCAGGAGACGGACGCGCTCGGCTACGTGCTGACCGCGCCGGGCGGCAGCGTGTACTTCGCCGGCGACACGGACCTGTTCGAGGGCATGCGAGCGATCGGCGACCTTGGCCTGGACGTGGCGCTGCTGCCGGTGGCCGGCTGGGGCCCGACGCTGGGGCCCGGGCACATGGACCCACGGGCTGCGGCAGTGGCTGCGGCGCGGCTGCGACCGCGGATCGCGATCCCGATCCACTGGGGGACGGTCAGCCCGGTTGGGATGGCTGACTCCGGTGACGGGCCTGCGCGCGAGTTCGCCGCCCACGTCGCCGAGCTGGCGCCCGGCGTGCGCGTGGTGCAGCTGGCGCCCGGCGAGTCCTGCGACATCTACTCGATAAGGTGCTGCGCCGCTTTGGCTGAACTCGCCTGCGACGGCCAGAGCGCGACGCGGTGCGGCGCTATGAGCGGGAGCGGCCGGGCGAGATAGAGCATGTCGACAAGAAGAAGCTGGGTCGCTTCTATGTGGTCGGCAAGCGGATCCTGGAGATGGTAGCGATAGCAGCTCACATGAGGGCTGGTAGCATCTGCACGTCGAGATAGAAGACTACTAGAGGCTGGTTTACACGGAAGTTTTGGTTGGTTAGGGTAGCGTCTAGTGAGAGGCGTTACTTCGCGGCGAGGTCGCCTGGTACGCACAATGGTATCACTGTAGAGAGAGTGCTCTCAGACAACGCGGAGGTTTATCATTCGCACCTATGGCGAGACAAGTGCCGTGAGCTGGGCATCGCAAGTCGCTACACGAGGCTCTACACGCGCAGAACGAACGGCAAGGTAGAGGCGCTGATCAAAACTATGCTGCGAGAATGGGTCTACCGCTACGTCTACCACTAGTTAATACCACAGAGTTAGAGAGTTAGATGGTTGGATAAGTTGGTATAATAGTAGAAGATAATAAGGTTAAATAGGAGGAAAGAAAAAGATAAGAAGAGTAGAAAAGTATATCTAGCTCCGCACCTGCCGGGCGGGAGGCGAGCGCCGCCTGTCTATCATCCGGCACCGCGATGGTCGCCATCCAGGTCGACACCCTCACCAAGCGCTACGGCGAACACGTCGCGGTCGACGGCATCAGCTTCCAGGTCGAGCAGGGCGAGGCGTTCGGCATTCTCGGCCCCAACGGCGCCGGCAAGACCACCACCCTGGAGATGATCGAGGGGCTGCGCAAGCCGGATTCCGGGCAGGTGCGTGTGCTCGGCCGGCCGGTCTGGCCCGACCCCCGCTCGGTGCAGTCGCTGATCGGGGTGCAGCTGCAGTCCACGACCCTGTTCGACAGGCTCACGTCGCGGGAGTTGCTGGAGCTGTTCGCGCGCTTCTACAACCGCACCGACGGCACCGAGCGGGCGCAGCTGGTGCTGGAGCAGGTCGGCCTGGTGAGCAAGGCCGACGCCTACGCCGACGACATGTCGGGTGGCCAGCAGCAGCGCCTGGCGATCGCGCTGGCACTGGTGCACGACCCCGACGTGGTGTTCCTGGACGAGCCCACGACCGGCCTCGACCCGCAGGCCCGGCGCAACCTGTGGGACGTGATCCGGGCCATCCACGCCGACGGCGGCAAGACGGTGGTGCTCACCACGCACTACCTGGAGGAGGCCGAGACGCTCTGCGACCGGGTCGCGATCATGGACGAGAGCCGCGTTATCGCGCTCGACACGCCTGCCGGACTGATCGCCACGCTGGGCGCCGAGGTGCGCATCTCCTACACGGAGGGCGGCGAGGAGCGGGTGGCCTACGCACACGACGCCCAGGGCGCCGTGCTGGAGACGCTCGAGGCCGCCCGGCAGCGCGGCGCCCAGATCGAAGGCCTGTCGGTGCGCGGCCCCAGTCTGGAGGACGTGTTCCTGAAGCTGACCGGGCGGGAGTTCCGCGAATGACGCTGAGCCGGATCGGCGCCACGACGGTGGCGCAGATGAAGATGATGTTTCGCCGGCGGATCGTGCTGTTCTGGTCGCTGGTGTTCCCGATCATCCTGATGGCGCTGCTGGGCCTGCTGTTCGGCCGCTCGATCGACGCCGGCACGATCACGGTGATCGACGCCTCGCACACGCCGGCATCGGCGGCGATGGTGCACGCGCTCAGCACCACCAAGGGCGTCACGGTCAAGACCGATCAGACCGACGTCGCCCATGCGCGCAAGCAGGTGCAGGACGGGGACCGCGACGCGCTGGTGGTGCTGACGAAGACGCCCACCGGCGCCACCCGCGGCCCACCTCTACTACTCGAACGCGTCCGCCACCCAGGCCGGGATCATCCGCGGGATCGTGTCAGGCGCATCGTCGCGGATATCGGTGGCGGCCACCGGCACCCGCCCGGCGATCGTCTTCAGCCAGCAGTCGGTGGACTCGGCCTCGCTCAACTACATCGACTTCCTGCTGCCCGGCATCCTGGCGCTGGCGATCATGATCTCGGCGGTGATCGGGCTCTCGACCGTGCTCGTGACGTGGCGCAAGCAGGGCGTGCTGCGCCGCCTGAAGCTGACGCCGATGCCGCTGTGGGAGTTCCTGGTCGCGCGGGTGGCGGCGTCGCTGACGCTGGCGCTGCTGCAGGTGGCCGTGCTGATCACCTTCGGCGCGCTGGTGTTCGGCGTCTCGATCTCACCCACGGCGTGGGCGGCGATCCCGGTTGCGCTGGTGGGCGCGCTCTGCTTCCTCGTGATGGGGTTCACGGTCGGCTCGCTGGTGGCCGAGCCGGAGACCGCCGACGCCGTCACCAATGTGATCACGAATCCGATGATGTTCCTGTCGGGTACCTTCTACCCGGTGGCCGCGATGCCCGCGTTCGTCCAGACGATCGCGAAGGTGCTGCCGCTCTACTACATGACCAACGCCCTCCGAGACACCATCGTTCGCGACCGCGGGCTGATGTATGTGATGCCCGACATCGGGGTACTGTTGGCCGTGACCGCCGTGCTGGCGATCGTGTCGCTGCGCACGTTCCGCTGGGAATGAGGAGGACTTTCAGATGGCGCGCTTCGACAATCTGATCGTGGGTGGCGGGCTCGCCGCCGGCATGGTCGCGCAGGAGTACCGCGGTGCGGACGGCGACGGGTCGGTGCTGCTGATCGGCCGTGAGGCACATCCCCCCTACCACCGTCCGCCCCTGACGAAGGGATTCCTGCGCGGCGAGGAGCCGGTCGAGGACACCTACATGCACTCGCTGGACGAGTGGCAGGAGTTGAATGTCGAACTGCGGCTGTCCACCGAGGTGGCGGCGATCGATCCGGCGGCGCATACGGTCGAGCTGGTCGACGGCGAGCGCATCGAGTACGGGCGGCTGGCCCTGGCCACCGGCTCCACGCCGCGCACGCTGGGAGAGGCGGCCACCATCCGCGTGATCGAGGACTCGGAGCGGGTGGGCGCGCTGCTCAACACCGGATCCGGCCACCTGGGCGTGATCGGCGGCGGCTTCATCGGCGGGCGCAGTCGCAAGGGCCTCGCTTGGCAGGATCTCGGCGTATGCAAGCTAGTGATCGTCGATCGCGAGGTGCACGTACTGCCAACCGGCGTACCGGTTGCGTGGTACGCCATCGCCAAACGCGCGCTTGCCCGGCGTGTGGAAGCGACCAAGCCGCTTGATGTCGACGTGCACCAACTCAGCCGGCC
The DNA here is from genome assembly GCA_963737445.1 of uncultured Actinomycetes bacterium. Classification (GTDB taxonomy): domain Bacteria; phylum Actinomycetota; class Thermoleophilia; order Gaiellales; family JAICJC01; genus JAICYJ01. Next base: position 60,124 of record CAVTSO010000025.1, read on the forward strand.
TGGCCCGCTCATAGCGGTCGAGGCGGCTCGACCGGGCGGCGCGAAAGCCGCGAGCAGCCGTGGCGACGAGCACTTTCCGGACCGTCGAGGGCGGCCGACCAAGCAGCCCCGCCACGATCGCCGGCCCCGCATTGGCATAGCAGCGAGCGGCCAAAATCTCCTGCTCCGCCGCAGCGTCCAACCGCCGCGGCTGGCGAATCGGCACCGGCGGGCGATCACGACGACTCCTGCCAGCCGCCGCCCGATACCGACCCCACCAACGATACGCCGAAGCGCGACTGCACCCGATGCCGCCGCCGCCACCGCCGGCGTCATCCCCGCCTCGATCAACCTCACCACACGAAGCCGCGACTCGATCGAATACCGCATACGTCGCGGCGGCTGACTACCGTGCATCATTCCGGACCTCCATGGGCGCCTTGGGCGTTAGCACCCCAAAGGCTCCCTGGAGGCCCTGCAACGTCAGCCGTCGCAGGTGTGTAGGCAGCAGACCTAGACGGCGGTGATCGCGGGGGCCGTGGCGTTCAGGTGCGCCGCGATCTCCTCGACGGTGACCATCGGCAGGTCGTGGCGCCGGCAGAGCGCCTGCAGCTGCACCCCGCGGGCCATCGTCCCGTCCGCGTTCATCAGCTCGCACAGCACCCCGCCCGGAGTAGCCCGGCCAGGCGCGTGAGATCGATCGCGGCCTCGGTCTGCCCGCGCCGCTCCAGCACGCCGTTGGGGCGCGCCCGCAGCGGGAAGATGTGGCCGGGTCGCACGAGATCGTCGGGGCCGTTGTCTGGGTCGATCGCGACCTGGATGGTGCGGGCGCGGTCGGCGGCCGAGATGCCGGTGGTGACGCCGGTGCGGGCCTCGATCGAGACGGTGAAGCCGGTGGCCTCGCAGCCGTCGTTGGCGGGCACCATCAGCGGCAGCTCCAGCTCATCGCAGCGCTGGGACGGCAGTGAGAGGCAGATCAAACCGCGAGCCTCGCAGGCCATGAAAGCGATCTTCTCGGCCGTCACGAACTGGGCCGCCATGCACAGGTCACCTTCGTTCTCGCGGTCGGGGTCGTCACAAACGACCACCATGCCGCCACGACGAAGCTGCGCCAGCGCGGCCTCGAGCGACCCGTTCTTGTGGGGAACCGCGCTCACCTGGCGATGACTATATCTCAGACGCTCCGGCATGTATGCGGTTCAGGAACCATGGACGCCGGCCGATAGAGGCTGTAGGTCCAAAGGAGGTCCTCGTTGGCTCCCAGCCGAATCCGCCGTTTTGTCGTTGTCATGGTCGCCGGAGCGCTGATTGCAGCGGGCTGTGGCAACACCTCGTCGAGCTCGACCGATCCCAGCCAGGGGGCGTCGGCGATGCCCTCGAGCACGCTTTTTTATGCTGACGTTAACCTTGACCAGGGCAGCTCCGCGTGGCAGCAGTTCACCGCGGTCGGCCAGCGGTTCCCCGCTTGGCAGGAGCTGACCGGCAAGATCGTCAAGAGCCTGAACAGCACGGGCCAGACCTCGGGTTCGCTCACGTTCAAGGATGACGTCCAGCCCTGGCTGGGCGGATCGGCTGCGATCGGCGTGACATCGCTCGACGCGTCCAGCGGGAGCGCCCACTACGTCGCGTTCGTCGCGTCCAGCGACGACGGCGAGGCCAAGGATGCAGTCGCCAAGGATGCGAAGGCCGACGGCGACTACGGCGGCTACGCCCTCTACGCCGACAAGGACGGCAAGGGCGAGGCTGCGGTCGGCGACGGCGCCGTGCTGGTGTCCAACGACACACAGACGCTGCACGACGCGATCGACGTCCGCAACGGGAAGGCCGACAGCCTGGCGTCCGACGGCGGGTTCACCTCGGCGATGGCCAAGCTGCCCGCCGACAGCCTCGTGCGCGGCTACGTGAGCACGCAAAAGCTGGCCGAGCTGGCCGGCATGGCCGCGCTCGGCGGTGCCGGCGGCAGCAGCACCGCGGCCCAGACCCAGGCGCTGGCAAAGACGCTCGACTCGATCGACTCGCTCTCGTTCGCGGCATGGGCAAACGGCAACGGCTACCGGCTGACGATGCGATCGACGCTGAAGCAGGGGGTGGACCAGAGCCCGCTCGCGATGGCGCCGTCCAGCCTCACCGGCCTGGTGCCCGGCGATGCCTTCGCGTTTCTGGCGTTCGGAGACTACGGCAGCTACCTGAAGCAGGGTCTTGAGAGCGGCACGCCCGGCCTCGGCCAGCAGCTGAACCTGCTGCAGCAGCAGACCGGCATCTCGGTGCAGCACGATCTGCTGCCGCTGCTCTCCGGCGACGGCCTGTTCTACGCCGCTCCCGGCGTGCCGGTGCGGGCGGCGCTGGTGCTGAAGCCGGACGATCCGCACGCCGCGGCGCTGACGATGCACAAGATCATGGCGCTGGTCGCCCAGGGGCAGCGGGGAGCGCGGGTGACACCGCTTGCATCGGGCACGGGTGAGCAGGTCGACCTCGGCGGCATCACCCTCAGCTGGCGGCTGACCGCCGGCGGCCTGATCGCGATCGGCAACGACCCCGCGGCCGGCACCGCCCCGTCCAGCCCGCTTGCGTCATCTCCGGCCTACGCCAACCTGCTGAACCAGGCTGGAGTCCCGGACGGCGCAAGCGTGCCGCTGTACCTGAACCTGTCGGATGCGCTCAAGCTGTTCCCGATCTCGGTCGATCCAAACCTCGCCCACGTGGGCGGGGTGCTGGCCTGGAGCAGCCGCAGCGGCCAGGACACCTCGGCCGACCTGTTCGTCCAGGTGAAGTAGCGCCGCTGCGGCGTCAGATCGCGGCCGCGCTACCGGGCCGGAAGGAGCCGAACACGTCACGCAGGGCGCCGCAGACCTCGCCCAGCGTGGCGTCGACGGCGACCGCGGCCACGATCGGCGGCATCAGGTCGCCGTTGCCGGCCGCGGTCTCGGCCAGCGCCGCCAGTGAGGCGTCCACCGCCGCCTGATCGCGCCTGGCGCGCAGCGCGGTCAGCAGCTCGCGCTGTGCCGGCTCCAGCTGGGCCGGCACGTCGAAGCGCTCCGTGCCTGGCTCGTGCTCGTCACGGAAGGCATTGACGCCGACCACGATGTCCTCGCCGTCCGCGATCCGCTGGTGCTTGCGGTAGGCCTCCTCGGCGATCAGCTGCTGGTAGTAGCCCTGCTCGATGGCGGCGACGGCGCCGCCCAGCTGCTCGATCTCGTCCATCAGAGCCCGCGCGTCCGCCTCCAGCCGGTCGGTCAGCTGCTCGACGTACCATGAGCCGCCGAGCGGGTCGGCCACGCCGGTGATGCCGAACTCGTGCTGCAGCATCTGCTGCGTGCGGACGGCCAGCGTCTGCGCGCGCTGGGTCGGGATCGCGATCGCCTCGTCGAAGCACGACAGCGCCATCGACTGCACGCCGCCCAGCGCCGCCGCCAGCGCCTGCACCGCGGCCCGCACGATGTTGTTCTCGGGCTGTTGCAGGGTCAGCGTGGAGCCCGCAGTCTGGGTGTGGGTGCGCAGCATCATGGAGCGCGGGTCGGTGGCGCCGAACCGGTCGCGCATGATCGAGGCCCACATCCGCCGCAGCGCCCGGTACTTGGCGATCTCCTCGAAGAAGTCCATGTGGGTGTTGAAGATCCAGCTGAGACGGGGCGCGAAGCTGTCCACGTCGTACCCCGCGCTCGAGCACGGCCTCCACGTAGGCGATCGCGTTTGACAGCGCGAACGCCATCTCCTGGGCAGCCGTGCAGCCGGCCTCGCGCATGTGATATCCGGACAGCGAGATCGCGTTGAAGCGCGGCGCCTCGCGGGCGCACCAGGCGATCAGGTCGGCGGCCAGCCGCAGCGAGGGCCGCGGCGGGAAGATGTAGGTGCCGCGGCTGACGTACTCCTTCAGCACGTCGTTCTGGGCGGTGCCACGGATCTGCGACGGATCCCGGCCCTGGCGGGCGCAGGCGACGTGGTACATCGCCACCAGCACCGCCGCGGGCGCGTTGATCGTCATCGACGTCGACACCTCGTCCAAAGGGATCCCGTCGAACATCGCCTCGACGTCGGACGCAGAGTCGATCGACACGCCCACCCGGCCGACCTCCCCGGCGGCGCGCGCGTCGTCGGAGTCCAGGCCCATCTGCGTGGGCAGGTCGAACGCCACCGACAGCGCCGCCTGCCCCTGGCCGATCAGGAACCGGAACCGGCGGTTGGTCTCCTCACCCGTGCCGAAGCCTGCGTACTGCCGGATCGACCAGGGGCGCCCGGCATACATGTCGCGGTGGATGCCTCGGGTGTAGGGGTAGCTGCCCGGCTCACCCAGCCGCGCCTCCAGATCGCCTGGCACGTCGGCGGCGGTGGAGAAGGGCCGTGGCCGGTCGCTCACGTGCTCGCGCCCTGGCCCTCGGCCTCGGCGCCGACCAGCACCACCATCTTGCCGACGTGCTGGTTCTCCTTCATCAGCTGATGGGGCGCAGGGCACTCGTCGAAAGGGAACACCCGCGACAGCACGGGCTTGATCTTGCCCTCGATGATCAGCTGGTTGGCCCGGTGGCACTGGTAGGCGTTGGCGAAGTGGCTGCCGATGATGCGCTTCTGGCGCATCCACAGGTAGCGCACGTCGAAGTCGAGGTTGAAGCCGGACGTGGCGCCGCAGATCACGATCGTGCCGAACGGCTTGCACACGAACACGCTGGTGTAGAAGGTGGCGGCGCCGACATGCTCGAACACGACGTCCGGGTCGACCCCGCCGGTCGCGGCCCGTACGGCCTTGCCGAAGCGCTTCACCTCGTCGAAGATGCGCTCGCCGGTGTCCGGGTCGGACAGCGCGAACTCGCGGCGGTCGATGATCGCGGCGGCGCCCAGCTCGTTGACCAGCGCGACCTTGTCGTCCGACGAGACCACGGCGACGGCGTTGGCGCCGACCAGCGCGCACAGCTGCACCGCGAACGTGCCCAGCCCGCCCCCGGCGCCCCACACCAGCACGTTGTCCCCGGCCTTGATGCCGGCCTGGTCGATCAACATCCGATAGGCGGTGAAGTAGGTGAGGCCGTAGCTGGCCGCCGCCTCCCAGGTCAGCTGCGGCGGCTTGGGCAGCAGCTGCTGGGCCTGCACCTTGCAGTACTCGGCGAAGCTGCCCCAGTTGCTCTCGTAGGCCCAGATCTTCTGCTGGGTGCAGGCCATCGGGTCGAGCCCGTTGCACTCGGCGCACTCGCCGCAGCTCTGGTTGCAGTGGATCACGACCTCGTCGCCCGGCTCCCAGCGGGTCACGCCCGGGCCGACGCGCTCGACGATGCCCGACGCATCGGAGCCGGCGATGTGGAAGTCGTAGCCCGTGTAGCGGAAGATCGAGACCGGCAGGCCCATCGACGCCCACACGGCGTTGTAGTTGACGCCGGCCGCCATCACGCGCACCAGCACCTCGCCCGGCCCCGGCTCCGGCACCTCAATCTGCTCGAGCTGCATGGCATGCTCGGGATCGCCCAGCCGCTCGGGCCGGATCACCCACGCCCGCATCATTGCCGTCCCCGCCATCGCGGAATTGTACCGGTGAACAGCGGGCAGCGCGGCGGCACGCGCAGCACTGTGGCGGTCGCGGGCCCGTTTGCGACGCAGCTCGGACGCACCGTTGACCGCCAGCTGCCCGCAGGCGGCATCGATGTCCTGGCCGTGCGACCGGCGGTAGCTGACCGAGATGCCGCGGCCTTCCAGGACTGCGGCGAACCCGGCAACGCGCGTCGAGGGAGATGCCCGGTAGCCGGAGCCCGTCGGGTTGTAGGCGATCAGGTTGACGTGGAACCCGTCGCGGCCCAGCAGGTCGGCCAGCTCTTCGGCCAGCCGGTCGCTGTCGTTGATCCCGTCCAGCATCAGGTACTCCACGAAGATGCGTCGCCGGGTGACGGCGCGGTAGCTACGGCAGGCGGCGATCAGCCTGGCCAGCGGGAACCGGCGCGTGACGGGCATCAGCTCCGTGCGCAGCCGATCGTTGGGAGCGTGCAGCGACAGCGCCAGCTTGACCTGCAGCGGCTCCGTCGCCAGCCGCTCGATGCCGGGCACCCACCCCGCCGTCGAGATCGCGATCTGGCGGGCACCCAGGCCGAAGCCGGCCGGGTCGTTGAGGGTGCGACAGGCCGCGAGCACCGCGTCGTAGTTCAGGAACGGCTCGCCCATGCCCATCATCACCGCGTTGGACACCCGCTCGCCCTGATCGCGGAGCATCGCTGCCAGCACCGTCACCTGCTCCGCGATCTCGCCGGCAGCGAGGTTGCGGCCAAGGCCCATGCTGCCGGTGGCGCAGAAGGTGCATGCCAGCGGGCAGCCCGACTGCGACGAGACGCACACGGTGCGGCGGTTGCGGTGGCTCATCGCAACCGCTTCGACGGGGAAGCCGTCGCGGGTGGTGAAGCGCAGCTTGATAGTGCCGTCGTCGGACCGCTGCGACTCGACCGTTTCCAACTCGCGCAGCGGCTCCGCGTCGGCGAGGCGGCGCCGGAGAGCGGCCGGCAGCGGGGTCAGCTGCTCGTAGTCGCCGGCCAGGCCCTTCATCACGCCCTCGTAGACCTGCCGCTGCCGGTACCGCGGCTCGCCCCACTCCTCCATCAGCGCGTTGACTCGTTTCAGATCCATGGGTGGTAGTGTGACTGAAAAGTTTGAGCAAATAGCCACTCCCTCGGAGGTAAAGCCGTGCCCGCCAAGATGAAAACCGACAAGATCGCCGAAACGGTCACGCCGATCGCGACCAGAGTCGCGAACGATCCGGAGCTGCGCGAAACCGCGATGTCGGTGCTCGACTCGGCCAAGACGGTGCTCGGCAAGGTGCAGAAGGACGGCGCACGCTCCGCCGCCGTCGACAAGAAGGTGCAGGACGAGGTGGTGCGCGCCGCCAAGGAGATCAAGAAGGGCATGGCGAAGGCAACGGCGCAGCCCAAGACGTCCAAGAAGAAGAAGGCGGCCAAGGCCGCAGCCGCGGGCGCGGTCGCGGTCGGAGCCGTGGTGGTCGCAAAGAAGGCGCTGTCGAAGGATGAGGACGAGTTCGAGTACACGCCGTGAGCGATGAGTCGATCGACGTCCTGCTCCGCGAGGGCAGGACGTTCCCGCCGCCTCCAGAGTTCAGCGAGCGGGCCCTGATCGGCGACACATCGCTGTACGACCATGCCGAGCGCGATTTTGACGGGTTCTGGCTGGACCAGACGCGCCGGCTGGTGGGGTGGTTCCAGGAGCCGGAGACGGCGCTCGAATGGCAGCCGCCGCACTGCACGTGGTTTCGCGACGGCAGGCTGAACGCCTCCCACTCCTGCCTCGACCGCCACGTCGAGGCCGGCCGCGGCGATCGCATCGCCTACCACTTCGTGCCGGAGGATCCCGACGAACCGCACCGCGCGATCAGCTACTCCGAGCTGCTGGAAAGGGTCTGCCGCACCGCCGGCGCGCTGCGCGAGCTGGGGATCGGCAAGGGTGATGTGGTCGGCATCTACATGGGAATGGTGCCGGAGCTGCCGGTGGCGATGCTGGCCTGCGCCCGCATCGGGGCGCCGCACGTGGTCGTGTTCGGCGGGTTCTCGTCGGCCTCGCTGGGCGAGCGGCTGGAGGGCACCGGTGCTCGGCTCCTGATCACGCAGGATGAGGCCTGGCGCAAGGGCTCGGCGATCCCGCTGAAGGCGATCGCCGACGAGGCGGTCGAGCTGGCGCCCACCGTCCAGGGCATGCTGGTGCTGCGGCGCACGGGAGCGGACGTGACCATGCGGGAGGGCCGCGACCACTGGTGGCACGACGCGGTCGAGCGCCAGCCTGCGACCCATCCGGCCGAGCCGCTAGACGCCGAGCACACGCTGTTTTGCCTGCACACCTCCGGTACCACCGCCAAGCCCAAGGCGGCGGTTCACACCACGGGCGGCTACCTCACCTACGCGTCCGCCACGCACCGCTGGGTGTTCGACATCCAGGACGGCGACGTCTGGTGGTGCGCGGCCGACGTTGGCTGGGTGACCGGTCACAGCTACATCGTCTACGGCCCGCTCAACAACGGCGCGACCAGCGTGCTCTACGAGGGCGATCCGATGCACCCCACGCCGGCGCGGCACTGGCAGATCATCGAGCGCTACAAGGTCACGCAGTACTACACGGCGCCCACGCTGATCCGGGCCTTCATCAAGGCCGGCAGCGAGCACCCCGGGGCCCATGACCTCTCCAGCCTGCGGCTGCTGGGCACCGTCGGCGAGCCGATCAACCCCGAGGCGTGGGTTTGGTACTGGAAGACCATCGGCGGCGGGCGCTGTCCGGTGGTCGACACCTGGTGGCAGACCGAGACCGGCGGGATCATGATCGCGCCGCTACCGGGAGTGACGACGACCAAGCCGGGATCGGCGACCCGGCCGCTGCCGGGCATCCGCGCGGAGGTGGTGGACGACCAGGGCAACCCCGTAGCCGCCGGCCGCGGCGGCTACCTGGTGCTGCGCCGCCCCTGGCCGGGCATCTTCCGGACGCTGTACGACGAGGACGGACGGTACGTCAGCAACTACTTCGAGCGCTTCGGCCCGGACACGTACTTCGCCGGCGACGGGGCGCGGGTGGACGAGGACGGTGATTTCTGGCTGTTGGGTCGGATCGACGACGTGATGAACGTGTCCGGGCACCGGCTCTCGACGATCGAACTGGAGTCGGCGCTGGTCGAGCACCCGGCGGTGGCCGAGGCGGCGGCGACAGCCGCACCCGATCCGCTCACCGGCCAGACGCCGCTCTGCTTCGTGCTGCTGCGATCCGGCTACGAGCCCAGCGACCAGCTGGCGGCCGAGCTGCGGGCCTGGATCGGCGAGAAGATCGGCAAGATCGCCCGGCCCAAAGCCGTGATCATCGTCAGCGACCTGCCCAAGACCCGCTCCGGCAAGATCATGCGACGGCTGCTGCGGGACATCGCGGAGGGCCACGAGCTGGGCGACACCACCACCCTGCGCGACCCCGCCGTGGTCGAGGAGATCAAGCAGAAGGCCGACGAGGTGCTGGCCGCGAGCAGGTGAGGCCAGATGGTCGGTCGGTACCTCCGTGATGTCCAAGGCGCAAGGCATCGCCTTGCGCCGGTCGGGAGTGATCTGCGATCACGCAGATCGCGGACGGAGACGACGGTTCGCAGCCGTAACTACTACGGCCGCCGCTAACCCAGACGGAAAACAGCGGCCAGGCTCGCGAGAGATACCGACCAACCATCTCAGGGCCCGGACTCGGCGACTGAGATCTCGATCGCCGACTGCTCGTCGTCGGCCTGGCGCAGCGCGCGGACGGCCATCTGCACCGCCACCACCATCAAGAGCACCGCGAACGACCGCTGCAGCGTCTTGCTGGAGAGCGAGTTGGCCACCACCTCCCCCAGCTTGGCCGTGGGCACCGATGCCAGGCCGATCACGATCGCGTCGCGCCAGTTCACGTTGCCGTAGCGGGTCTGCCGCCACGACCCCATCAGGATCACCGGCACCATCGCCGCTAGCGACGTGGCGACGGCGACGTGGGCGTTCTCGCCCAGAAAGATCAGCGTGGGCACGAAGATCAGCCCGCCGCCCACGCCGAACAGCGCCGACAGCGTGCCGGCCAGGAAGCCGAACAGCACGGCCACGATCTCGTGCGTCATACCGCCAACCTGACGGACACCAGCGCCAGGAACACGGAGAACAGCAGCACCACACGCCTGGTGTCGATGCGCTGGTGGAGCCACGCACCGACCACGGCGCCGCCGACGGCGGGCAGCCCGATCAGCGCGCCCTCCCTCCACGCCACGTTGCCCGCGAAGGCGTGCGAGGCCGCCGCAGCAACGGAGGTGAACAGGATCGCGGCCAGCGACGTGGCCATGGCCGACTTGGGCGGATACCGCCTCAGCGCGATCAGCATGGGCACGATCAGGATGCCCCCGCCAACGCCGAACAGACCCGAGAAGAAGCCGGCCACGAGGCCGATCCCGACCAGCACGGGTATGCGAGCGTTCACGGCGGGTAGTGTAGGGCGATGGGGCGAATCCTGGCCGACCTGGTTGCGAGGCTCGCGGCCGACCCACGTCACGGTGCCGTCGTCTGCGACATCGACGGCACGCTTGCTCCGATCGCGCCCACGCCAGAGCAGGCAACGGTGCTGCCGGGGGCGTTGCCTGAGCTGGAACGGCTGGTGGAACGCTACACGCTGGTCGCCTGCGTGACCGGACGGCCGGCGGTCCAGGCACGCCGCATGGTCCCGATCCCGGGCGTTGCCATATCGGGAAACCACGGCCTCGAGGTGATGCACGGGGACGACGTGACGGTGGTGCCGCAGGCCGCGCGCTACCTCGACGCTGTGCACGAGGCGCTGCTGGTGGTGGAGAACGACGGCCTGATGCCGGAGCTGGGCTGCCGCGTCGAGGACAAGGGCGTCACCTTCACGGTGCACTACCGGGGATCGCCGCGGCCCGACCATGCGCTGCGCTACCTCGAGGCCCAGATCGTGCCCAAGCTCGATCGCGCCGGGCTGGCCTGGAGCTTCGGCCGGATGGTGCTGGAGGTGCGCCCGCCGGTGGCGATCGACAAGGGATCGGCGGTGCGGCGGCTGCGCGGCCGCAAACGGATCACCAACCTGATGTACGTGGGAGACGACCGCACCGACCTGGACGCGTTCCGCGAGGCCACGATCAAGATCGCGGTCCGCTCGGCCGAGGGGCCGCCGGAGCTGATCGAGCAGGCCGATGCCTGCGTGGACGGGCCGGAGCAGGTGGTCGCGCTGCTGGCCTCGCTGTGACGGACTACTTCAGCAGCTTCTTCAGCTGCTTCCAGGTGCGCGTGTTGACCACGTCCCTCGGCGATGCCCAGCCCCGCCGGGCGTTCATGACGCCGAACCGCATGTAGTCGAGCGCGGCCAGGCTGTGGGCGTCGGTGTCGATCGACAGCTTGGCGCCCGCCGCCACGGCCATCCGCACGTTGCTGTCGGTCAGGTCGAGCCGGTGGGGCTGACCGCTCACTTCCAGCACAGTGCCGGTCTCGACCGCCTTGGCGATCACCGCCTCCATGTCCATCGCGTAGGCCGGCCGCTTGCCCAGCATCCTGCCGGTGGGGTGGCCGATGATGTCGACGTGCGGGTTCTCCATAGCGGCGCACAGCCGCTTGGTCTGGTCCGCCTCGTTCAGCCTGTGGGAGGCGTGCAGGCTGGCGACGACCACGTCCAGCTCCGCCATCAGCTCGTCGGAGTAGTCCAGCGAGCCGTTCTTGAGGATGTCCACCTCCGCTCCCACCAGCAGCGTGAACCCGCCGTCCAGCGTCGCCGCCAGCTCGCGCACGCGCTCGATCTGCTTCCGCATGCGGCCCGCGTCCAGGCCCATGCCGAACCCGACGGCGGGCGAGTGGTCGGTCACGTTCAGGTACTCGTAGCCCTTCGCCCGCGCGCCCTCGACCAGCTGCTCGAGCGTCAACTTGCCGTCGCTCCAGTCGGTGTGCGCGTGCAGGTCGCCCCGGATCTGGTCGACCGTCACCAGTTCAGGCAATGCATGGTTGCGGGCGGCCTCGATCTCGCCCCGGTTCTCGCGCAGCTCCGGCGGGATCCAGTCCATGCCCAGGCGCTCGTAAACCTCGGCCTCATCCCGGCAGTGCAGCACCTCACCCGTCTCGACCTGCTCGATGCCGTACTCGCTGACCTTCAGCCCGCCGCGCACCGCAGCCTCTCGCAGCGCCACGTTGTGGTGCTTCGAACCGGTCAGGTGCTGGAGCAGGTTGCCGAACACCTCCGGCTCGATCATGCGCAGCTCGACCCGGCTCCCGTCATGCGCGATGCAGGTCAGCTTCGCGTCACCGCGGGACTCGACCTCGGCCACCCAGTCGTACGCCGCGAATGCGTCGCCAACCGCGGCCGGCCGCCGTGTGGCCACCACCAGGTCGATGTCCTTCGCCGTGTCGGTGAACCGGCGCAGGCTGCCGGCGATCTCGCACTCCTCGACGTCAGCGTGCTCCCACAGCTCGGCCGCGACCCGCTCGGCGAACGGCCGCAGGCGTCCGGACGCAACGCGGTCGCGCTTGTGCTCGCGCGGAAACTGCAGGCCGGCCAGGATCGCCTGCTCGGTGCGATCGCCGAGGCCGGCCACGCCGCTGATGCGCCCGTCGCGGGCGGCCACCAGCACCTCGTCGACGGTGGTGACGCCGAGCTCGGAGAACACGCGCTTGGCGGTCTTAGGCCCGATGCCGGGCACGCGCATCAGCGGCACCACGCCCGGCGGATTGCGATCGACCAGCCGCTGGAGGGCGGCGATCTGGCCGCTTTTGATCAGCTCGGCCACCTTGTCGGAAATCGTGTCCCCGACGCCGGGCAGCTCCGTCAGGCGGCCCTGCTGCGACAGCCGCACCACAGACTCGGGGGTCTCGCGCAGCGTCTTCGCGGCACGCCGGTAGGCGAGCACGCGGTAGGCCACCGCGCCCTCCACCTCCAGCAGATCGGCCATCAGCTCGAAGCGCTCAGCGATTGCGTCGTTCGTCAACGTTGCGCTCATGGGCCAATGATAGGGTCAGACCGTGGAGCAGAGCCGCTACCTGATCGTGCTGCCCACCTACGACGAGCGCGAGAACCTGCCTCGCATGATCGACGCGCTGGCGGCGATCCGCGACCAGATTCCGATGCCGGGCGAGGTGCTGGTCGTCGACGACGGCTCACCCGACGGCACGGGGCAGCTGGCCGACCAGCTGGCGGCCCGCCACGACTGGCTGCAGGTGCTGCACCGTCCTGCCAAGCAGGGGCTTGGCCGCGCCTACCTGGCGGGCTTCGAGTGGGCGCTGCAGCGGCCGTTCAGCCACGTCATCGAGATGGACTGCGACCTGTCGCACCCGGTGTCGGCGCTGCCGGCGATGCTGGAGGCCTCACGGCATGCCGACCTGGTGCTGGGGTCGCGCTACACGCCCGGCGGCGGCGTCGAGGGCTGGCCGCTTCACCGACGTGTCATCTCCCGCGGTGGCTGCACGTACGCACGGCTGGTGCTGGGAGTGCCGATCCACGATCTCACCGGCGGCTTCAAGTGCTTCCGCCGCTGGGTGCTCGAGTCGCTCGACTTGTCGCACGTGCGCGCCGGCGGCTATGCATTTCAGATCGAGCTGACATACCGCACCCTGCACATGGGCGGGCGCGTCGTCGAGCTGCCGATCACCTTCACCGACCGCGCCTACGGCGAGTCGAAGATGAGCCGTGCGATCGTGCTGGAGGCGGTGCGGGAGGTGCCGGCGCTGCGGCTACGCGCCGTGCGCGGGGCTCTGCTCGAGCGCCCGGACGGCGAGCCGCGCGTCTCGCTGATACCGTGACTGCTCGTACGCGGTTAAGGAGCACCACGTGAGCGATCACATCGTCGACGTCAGCGACAGCACGTTCCGCAGCGAGGTCGAGGAGGCCGGCCGGCCCGTGGTGGTGGACTTCTGGGCGCCCTGGTGCACACCCTGCCGCGTGATGGAGCCGATCCTCGACGAGCTGGCCTCCCAGCACGGCGACCGGGTGGCGTTCGTGAAGCTGAACGTGGACGAGAACCAGGAGACGGCGGGACGGCTGGAGGTGCTGTCGATCCCGACGCTGATGGTGTTCGAGGGCGGCGAGGTCAGAAAGAAGCTGATCGGGGCCGTCCCGCGCCGCCGGCTGGAGGACGAGCTCAGCAGCTGGCTGACGCCCGCGTTAGATGGTTGATTCCACGCGCTGCGCGGCGCTGGATCTTGTCTGGGACGCGCTGGACGCCACGATCGTCCTTGGCCAGGACATGCCCAGCCTGCCCTGCAGACGCTGCCGACGTCCAACGCACCCCATCCTGCGCCCAGCATCCACACATCCCGTGGAACCAACCATCAGGCCCGCAGCACGGCCACCGTCGCCACGCCGGTGCCGATCAGCACCGCACCGCACACCTGCATCCGCGTCAGGCGCTCGCCGAAGAACAAGAACGAGACGAACGCCGCCACCGCCGCGAACTGCGACGCCAGCACGGCCGGCACCGCCACCCCGTGCTGCGAGCCGGTGATGTAGCCGACGAAGCCGGTCACCTCGGCGACGCCCGAGTACACCACCAGCGGCAGGGCCGGCCGCCCCGGCAGCCGCAGCTGCCCTGACAGCACCATCGGCACCACCACGAACACGACCCCCACCACGCGCGACACCAGGATCGTCCAGTAGGGGCCGATCGCACCGCCCGCCTGCGAGCTGGCCACGAGCCCGAAGCCGAACACGACCGCCGACGTTCCCGCCAGCAGCGCCGGCCGCAGGTGCACGTCGGACAGCCGCGCGTGGAACGTCACCAGCACAACCCCGCAGGCGGCCACCGCCAGGGCCAGCGCCACACCCAGGCTCAGCTGCTCGCCCAGGAAGATCACCGAGAACACCGCCGCCAGCGCCCCCTCGCAGGACGCGATCGGCGCGACCACGCCCACCTTGCCGACACGCAGTGCCGCATACACGCAGCCAAGGCCGGCCACCGATGCAGCCCCGGCGGCAAGCGCCCACGCGGCGCCGCGGCCCGTCACGTCCGGCACGCCCTCGGCCGCCGGTGCGGCCACCACCATGATCACGAGGCCCATCAGCACCACGTAGGCCAGCACCTGCTGGGAGCCGATCATGCGCGTCGAGCGCGACGCGATCGCGGTCGAGGTGCCCCACATCAGCGCGGCCAGCAGGCCCCCCAGTACACCCGTCACTGAAAGTGGTCCCAGCCGGCCAGATCGTGGCGCGGCCCGGACGCATCGAGCAGCAGTACGGCCCCGTCGCCGGTCAGCTCCCCCACGTCGGTCACAAACGGCGGCTGCGGCTGGGTATCCGGCAGCGCCGCCAGCAGTTCGTAGTCCTCGCCTCCGGCTGCGGCCTGCTCGAGGGTGGCGCCGGCGGCGAGCGGCAACCGCTCGAGATCGATGCGGGCACCGCAACCGGAGGCGCGCGCCAGGCGCCCGGCATCGCGGGCGATGCCGTCGGACAGGTCGATCATGGCGGTGGCGATCGCAGCCAGCTCGCGGCCCTCCGCCAGCCTCGGCGACACCTCGGCCGTGAAGCCGGCGGCCGCCTGAGCGCCCAGCGAGCCGGTCACCACCAGCCGGTCGCCGGCACGGCCACCCGACCGCAGCACCGGGTGCTGGGCACAGCCGACCGCCGTCACCGACACGGTCAGCGACGCGGCCCGCGAGAGATCCCCGCCCACCAGCGGCACGCCGTGGGATACCACGCCGGCCGCGAGCTCGCCGGCGTCACCGCTGTCCGGCGGCAGGCCGAAGGCGGCCAGCAGGCAGACCGGCTGGGCGCCCATCGCCGCCAGATCGGACAGGTTGACCGCGGCGGCGCGGGCGCCGATCTGCCGCAGCGACTGCCGCGAGGAGTCGAAGTGCACGCCGTCGACCAGCATGTCGCAGCAGACCACCAACCCGCCGTCGAGCACCGCGGCATCGTCGCCGATGCCGACCACCAGGCCGTCGCCCGTCCCGGCGACGGCGCGGATGCGTTCGACCAGCTCGTCCTCTGGTAGCATGGTCGGCAATGTACCGGCTGTCCTTCTCCGGCTTCGCCTTTACCACCCTGCAGGGAGGCATCTGAGCGCGCCGGAGCAGATCCGCGAGCTATCAGGGCCTCCCCGTGGGAGGCCTTTTTTGTTGGAGGAATCGATGACGCTACCTGTCGCACATTTCGGAGAGGAGGGCGCATACGCTGCCGAGGCGGCCGGCCGGCTGTACCCCGAGGCCGAGCTGGTCGCCTGCCACTCGATCCCGGATGTGGTTCGCGCCGTCACCCGCGGCGACGCCGGCTGCGGCGTGCTGCCGATCGAGAACTCGCTGGCCGGCGTCGTCCCGGAGACCTACGACGTGCTGGCCCACGCGCCGCTCTCGATCGTCGACGAGACCGTGCTGGCGGTGCCGCACGTGCTGGTGGGCCTGCCCGGAACCAACATCGACGCCCTGGCGCGCATCCACTCGCATCCGATGGCGCTGACGCAGTGCCGGCGCTTCCTGTCGTCGCTGCCGGACACGCTGCCGGAGGTGGCGTCCAGCACCGCCGGCGCCGCCCGGCGCGTTGCCGAGTCAGGCGACGCGCGGCAGGCGGCGATCTCGTCGCGGTGGGCGGCCGAGCGCTACGAGCTGACGGTGCTCCTGAACGACGTCTCCGACCACGCCCAGAACTACACCCGGTTCGTGGCCGTGGCCGCACACACCCGCATCGACCGCGCGCCCGGCGAGGACTGGCGCTGTGCCATCCGCTTCGTCACACACCACCACCCCGGCGCCCTGCACGACGCGATCGAGCCGCTGCGCCGGTACGGCGTGAACATGTCCTCGCTGCAGTCCCGCCCGATCCCGGGACGCCCCTGGGACTACCAGTTCTACGCCGACCTGGAGGGCCACCCGCTGGACGCCCCGGTCGGTGAGGCGCTGCGCGAGATGGAGGGCAAGGTGGCACAGATCGCGTACCTGGGCTGCTATCCAGCCCACCTACGGCCGTGAAGGTGATGGCCGACTGGGAGCCGGTGCTGGCCTACGGCACCGCTCCCGAGGGCACCCAGCTGGTGCACCGCGTGCGCACCCCGGCCCGCAGCGCCACCATGGCGGAGGTGCCGGCGGACGTTGAGCCCGGCCTCGCCTCCGCGCTCGCGGCCGCGGGCATCGAGCGGCTGTACGGCCACCAGGCGGCGATGTGGCGGGCCGCCGCCGAGGGCGACGCGATGGTGGTGACCGGCACCGCCAGCGGCAAGTCACTGGCCTTCAACCTGCCCGTGCTGAACGCCATCGCGCGCGATCCGTCGGCGCGGGCGCTCTACCTGTATCCGACCAAGGCGCTGGCGCAGGACCAGGCGCGCGCCCTCGCCCAGCTGCATGCACCCGGCGCACGACCGGCCATCTACGACGGGGACACCCCGACCGGGGAGCGGCGGCAGGCGCGGCGGTGGGCGAACCTGATCCTGACCAACCCGGACATGCTGCACGTCGGCATCCTGCCCGGCCACTCGAGCTGGGCGGACGCCATCGCCAACCTGCGCTACGTGGTGGTCGACGAGGCCCACGCCTACCGAGGCGTGTTCGGCTCGCACGTGGCGAACGTGCTGGCGCGCCTGCGGCGGATCGCCGCCGCCTACGGGGCGGAGCCGCGGTTCCTGCTGGCATCGGCCACCATCGCCAACCCGGGAGAGGCGGGTGCGGTGCTGGCCGGCCGCGAGCTGGCCGTGGTCGACCAGGACGGATCGCCCACCCCGGAGCGCGACGTGTGCGTCTGGAACCCGCCGCTGCTGGACGTCGAGCTGGGCGTCCGTGCCAGCACGCTGGGCGAGGCCGCCACGCTGATGGTGGGGCTGGTCGCACGCGGCCTGCGCACGATCGTGTTCGCGAAGTCGCGCAAGGCCTGTGAGCTGGTGCACCGCTACGCCCGCCAGGGCCTGCTGCTGAACGCGCCCGAGCTGGCGCCGCGGATCGCGCCCTACCGCGCCGGATACACCCCCGAGCAGCGCCGCGAGATCGAGACCGGGCTGACCGAGGGCCGGCTGCTGGGCGTGGTCGCCACCAGCGCGCTCGAGCTGGGCGTGGACATCGGTCTGCTGGACTGCGCCATCAGCGTCGGCTTTCCCGGGGGTATGGCATCGCTGCGGCAGCAGTGGGGCCGCGCCGGGCGGCGCGGCCTGGGGCTGGGGATGCTCGTGGCGGGCGAGGACCAGCTCGACCAGTACCTGGCGAACCACCCCGACGAGCTGCTGGCGCGGCCGGCCGAGGCGGCCGTCAGCAACCCAGGCAACCCGGCGGTGCTGGCCGGACACCTACGCTGCGCCGCAGCCGAGCTGCCGCTCACGGATGCCGACCGCGCCCACTTCGGCGACGCCGGGCTGGCGCTGGCCGAGTCCATGCCCGATCTCGTGCGCACACCGGCCGGGCTGGCCTACCGCGGCACCGACCATCCCGCCGCGCGCATGTCGCTGCGCTCGTCCTCGCCGGACTCGGTGGCGGTGGTGGAGCGCGAGACCGGCACGCTGCTGGGAACGGTGGACGGCGCCCGCGCCGACTCGACCGTCCACGAGGGCGCCGTCTACCTGCATCTGGGGGAGCAGTACCTGGTCGGCTCGCTCGACCACGCCGCCCACGTGGCGTTGGTGACCCCGTTCGACGCCGACTACTACACGCAGGTGAAGCGGCTGTCCTCGACCAGGATCGTCCGCGAGCTCGAGACCCGCACGCTGCCGGCGGCCCAGCTCTGGTTCGGCGAGATCGAGGCCACCGAGCAGGTGGTTGCCTACCAGCGCAAGCGGCTGGCCGACCATCACCCGATCGACCTGGTGGCGCTGGACATGCCCGCCCGCAGCTTCGCCACGGAGGCGGTCTGGTTCGTCCCCGCCGATCCGCCCCGCGACCTGACGCTGCTGGGCTCCCTGCATGCCGCCGAGCACGCCATGATCGGGCTGCTGCCGCTGCTCGCGATCGCGGACCGCGGCGACATCGGCGGCCTCTCGATCGACCTGCACCCGCAGACCGGCGCGCCCACCGTGTTCGTCTACGACGGCCACCCGGGCGGGGCCGGCATCGCCAGGCGCGGGTACGAGCTGTTCGAGTCGTGGGTGTCGCGCACGGCCGCCCTGCTCGAGGAGTGTCCGTGCGAGAAGGGCTGCCCGTCGTGCGTGCAATCGCCCAAGTGCGGGAACCTGAACGAGCCGCTGGACAAGGCCGGAGCGCGGGCGCTGCTTCGCTCGATCGCCGTGCTACAGTAGCGCCCCCGCGAGTGGTCAAGGGAAACCGGTGCAAATCCGGTGCGGTCCCGCCGCTGTGAGGGCGTTCGTCGTGCGTGCCGCGAGGCAGCCACTGGCCAGATCGGCCGGGAAGGCCAGCACGTCGACCCGGGAGACCCGGGAAGCGCGCCCGAGCCAGAAGACCTGCCGCCCGCGCAAACGCTCATCGAGCCTCTCGAGGAAGGAGGACGCGTTGGCAATCCACCGCCTTCGTCTGATCATCGCCACCCTGGCTGCGCTGCTGGTGCCCGCAGCCCTGGCCGGCCCCGCTCTGGCCGCGCACGTCCGCGTGGAGGGCAAGTCGCAGTCGATCTTCCAGGGCAACGCCAGGCCGTTCGTCGGCACGCTGCGGGGCCACACGACCACCAAGCAGACGGCGCTGGGCGCGCTCGTGACGGCATCGCGCAAGCAGCCGTTCGCGCTTCGCCTGACCTGGAGCGACTGCTGCGGCGGCGCCTGGAGCGGCTTCTTCGTGTTGTCGATCGCCCACGTCACGCCGCCCAGCAACGCCTACTGGGCCTTCAAGCTGAACCAGAAGCTGGCGAGCACCGGCCTCGGGTCGACACGGGTCACGCGCGCCAGCCACGTGCTGGTCTACTACACGACCTTCGACCCGGAGACGGGCGCGACCGAGCCCACGCTCGGCATCACCGCGTCGACGCGGACGCCGCCGGCCAACGGCAGAGTCACCTTCACGGTCAGCTCCTATGACGATGCGGGGACGGCCACGCCCGCCGCCGGCGCCCAGGTGCGGGTCAACGGCGTTCCCCACAGCGTGAATGCCAGCGGTACCGTGACGCTGCGGTTCGCCCGCGGCACATCATCGGTGCGGGCTGTCGAGCCAGGGGCCATCCGCTCGCAGAAGCTGTGGGTGCGCGCCTCATAGCCACCGCCGCGCTGGCGGTGATCGCAGCCGGCTGCGGGCGGGGCACCGCCAGCGTCCCGCCCGGGCCGGCGGCCGTTCAGGTGAGCGTGACACGCGACTACGGCAGCACGCAGCTGGTCTCGGCGCGGGCAGCACCCGGACAGTCGGCGCTGAACGCGCTGCGCCGTGTCGCCCACGTCGGCACCAGCTACGGCGGCAGGTTCGTCGAATCGGTCAACGGCCTGTCCGGCGACCGCTCAGCCTCCGATGACTGGCTGTACTTCGTGAACGGGATCGCGCCGGACGTGGGAGCGGCGGACATGCGACTGCACCCCGGCGATCGCGAGTGGTGGGACCGCCGCTACTGGCGCGACCTGGTGCAGACGCCGGTCGCGATCGGGGCCTGGCCAGAGCCGTTCGTGCACGGGTACGACGGCCATCGGCATCCGGTGTCGGTGGACGGGCTGGGCTGCGCCTCCCGGATCGCGGGCGCGCTGCGAACGGACGGCGCAACCGTCACGTCCGGCACCGCGCCCTACCGCGTCACCGTGGAGACGTTCGCGCAGGCCGGCCAGGAGCTGGCCGACTGGCGAGGGAAGGGCCTGACGGTGTCGCTCACCGGCGGGGGGGTGATGGTCTACCGCGGTAGCGACGGCCTGCAGCGGCTTCCGGCCGCACACGCGCTCATCGCCGGCTACCAGCCGCCGGGAGCGCCCGGCGCGGCGGTGGACGTGGTGGTGGCCGGAGACGACCAGCAGAGCGCCTGCGCCGCCGCCGCGCGGCTGGCCGACGACCCACAGCTGGTGCGGGACACCTACGCCGTGGCGCTTGACGCAGACGGCAGGCTGCTGGCGGCGGGAGGCAGACAATGAGCCCACTGCCGGTGGGCCTGCTGTGCGCGGCGCTGCTGGCCGGATCGGTGGCGCTGTCCAACCCGTTTGCGGTCGCGGCCTGCGCCGCGGCGGCCGGTGCGCTGCTTTGGGCCTCCCCGCCACCGCGCGCGATGTACGTCTGGTTTGCGGCGACCAGCGCGCTGCTGGTGTTCCTGGTCAACCCGTTCGTGTCGGTGCAGGGGCTGACGCCGATCTGGAGCGGCCCCCAGATCCCGCTGCTCGACACCGAGATCACCGAGGAGGAGCTGGTGTTCGGGATCGCCGCCGGGTTGCGCCTGGTCGGGTCGGCGATGGCCGTCGCGGCCTTCGTGCGGCTGGCCGACGGCGACCGCGTGCTGGCGGCGCTGGCCCGGGTGGCACCGCGCTCGGCGATGATCGCGGCGCTGGCCTCGCGGCTGCTGCCCACGCTCGAGCAGGACGCGACCGGCCTGGCGATGGCGTCGCGGTCGCGGGCGGCGCAGCTGCACCGGCGGCGGCCCGCGGCGGCGCTGGCGGCGCCGTTGGTGGGGCTCTCGCTGGAGCGCTCCCTGATGCTGGCCGAGGCGATGGAGGCGCGCGGATACGGCGGCGCCGCCCGCACCCGCACCCCGCAGCCCGGCCTGAACGCCCCCGAGCGCGTGCTGACCGCCATCGGCATCGTCACCTGCATCGTGGTCGCCACGGCGATCCCGCTCGACGACTACCGCTACTACGACCTGCTGGGCGATCCGTTCACGACGGTCGGCCTGGCCACAGCTGTGCTGGTGAGCCTGGCCGGAGCCGCCGGCGCAGTCACGGTGGGCTGGGCGAGGCGGCCGCGATGAGCCACGCACTGCGCATGCACGACGTGCGATACCGGTATCCGGGCGCCGCCAGGCTCGCCCTTGACGGCGTCAGCCTGGACGTCGGGCAAGGCGAGCTGGTGCTGGTGCTGGGCGAGTCCGGCAGCGGCAAGTCGACCTTGCTGCGAGCTGCACTGGGCCTGGTGCCGAGCTTCCACGGCGGCGAGCTGGCGGGGCGGGTGGTGAGCGAGGGCCTCGACACGCGTGAGCACTCACCGGCTCAGGTGGCGCGGCACGTGGGCCTGGTGTTCCAGGATCCCGAGTCGCAGCTGGTGATGGGGCGGGCCGATCACGAGGTCGCCTTCGGCCTCGAGAACCTCGGCTGCGACCCGCGGGAGATCCTGCCGCGGGCCGAGCAGGCGCTGACCGCCGTGGCCGCCGGCCACCTGGCCGAGCGCGAGACCGGCAAGCTCTCGGGCGGCGAGCAGCAGCGGGTGGCGATCGCATCGGTGCTGGCCATGGGCCAGAGCACGCTGCTCCTTGATGAGCCGACCAGCCAGCTCGATCCGATCGCTGCGGAGGAGCTGCTGGCGCTGGTGACGCGCATCAACCGCGATCGCGGGATCACCGTGGTGCTGGCGGAGCACCGCACCTCGCGGATCTTCGCGGAGGCCGACAGGGTGGTGGTGATGGAGGCCGGGCGGATCGTGTTCGACGGGTCACCGGCCGAGGCGGCGGCGCACCTGGCCGGCTCGGCGCCGTGGCTACTGCCGCCCGTCACACAGGCATTCGTGGCCGCCCACCGGCCGAAGCTGCCTCTCACGGTGCGCGACGCCAGACGGCTGGCCGCCCCGGCGCCACCGAGCCGCCGCGAGCCGCCCGCCGCGGCAACGGTCGTGGAGCTCACGTCGGTGACCAAGCGCTACGGCGAGATACCGGCGCTGCGCGGAGCCACCACCGCGCTGCGGGCGGGCACCGTGACCGCGCTGGTGGGCCCCAACGGCGCCGGCAAGTCGACGCTGGCACGAATCGCGACCGGTCTGGAGCCACCCGACGGCGGCCGGGTCGAGGGCAACGGCATGCGCGGCTACGTCAGCCAGAACCCGGCACACCACGCCGTGCGGGAGCGGGTCGACGACGAAGTCGCCTACGCCCTCGAGAACCTGGGAGTGACCCGGCCGGAACGGGCACGGCGGGTTGCCGCCGAGCTGGCGCGGTTCGGCCTCGATGAGCTGGCCGGGCGGCACCCGCGTGACCTTTCCAGCGGGGAGCGGCAGCGGCTGGCGATCGCATCCGTGACGGTGATGCGCCCGCAGCTGCTCGTCCTGGACGAGCCCACCCGCGGGATGGACGGCCTCCGCAAGCTGGCGCTGGCGGAGCTGGTGGGGCGCCTGGCCGGGGACGGCTGCGGCGTGGTGGTGGTGACGCACGACATCGACTTCGCCGCGGAGGCGGCGGAGGCGGTGACCACGATGGCCCGTGGCCGGGTGCTGGCCGACGGCTGCTCAGTCGACCTGCTGGCCCACGGCGGGTTCTTCGCCTGCCAGGTGGGACTGGCGCTGGGCTGCACCACGATCGCCGAGGCCGGGGCGCTGCTGCGCACGGAGACGGAGCGGGCCGGTGTCTAGCATCGTGCTGCTGATCGCACTGGGCTGCGTGGTGCTGGCCATCTCGGCGGTCGAGACCGGGCCCAACCGCAGCCGCGAGCTGGCTCTGGTGGCGGCGCTGGCAGCCGCAGCGGCCGGCGGGCGGGTGCTGTTCGCGTTCATCCCCAACGTGCAGCCGGTGACAATGATCGTCGCGGTCACCGGAGCGACCTTGGGCGCCCGCGCCGGCATCGCGACCGGGGGCGCGGCCGCCCTGGTCTCGAACGCCTTCCTCGGCCAGGGCCCGTGGACGCCGTGGCAGATGATCGGCTGGGCGCTGGCCGGCACCGGAGCGGCGGCCATCGGCCGGCCGCTGCGAAACCGCTGGGCGCTTGCGGCGTACGGCATCGTGTGCGGGTTCCTGTTCGACTGGCTGATGGACGTGTGGGCCTGGAGCACCCTCGGCCCCAGCGCCAACCTGCACTCGTTCATGACCCTGGCCGCGACCGGCATCCCCTTCGACATCGCCCACGCCAGCGGCAACGCCGTGATCGCCGTGATCGCGGGCCCGACCCTGTTCCGCATGCTCGACCGCTACGCGCGGCGCCTGCATGCAACCTTCGCACCCCTGGAGACACCGACATGATCCGACCTACCCTGATCACCATTCTCCTGGCCGGCCTGCTGATGGCGTCGCTGGCCGGTCCCGCGACCGCCGCCGGCGGCGGCGACTACCTGGCATCGCGCCAGGGCGTGTCCGGCGGCTTCTCCGAACCGGGCGGGAGGCCCGCGGTATCACTGACCGAGTGGGCGGTGATGGGCCTGGCCGCGGCCGGCAGGCACCCTGCCACCATGCACCGCCACGGCGGCCACACCGCCGGCCACTTCCTGGCCTCGAAGGCGCACGGCTGGAAGGATGCATTCACGCTCGAGCGCGGCATCCTGGCCGCGGCTGCGCTGAACATGAACCCGGCCAACTTCGCCGGCCGCAACCTCGTCCGCGCGCTTCGGTCGAAGATCGGCCGCAACGGCCGCATCGGCGGCTTCCTGAGCTCGACCTACTGGGGCGTGATGGCGCTGAAGGTGGCCGGGTCACGGGTGCCACGCAAGTCCATCGACTACATCAGGGCCCACCAGAGCAGCTCGGGCGGATTCGGCTACGCCGCCGGCACCGGCTCGGACTCCAACGACACGGCCGCGGCGCTGTTGGCGCTGCGAACCGCCGGCACGCCCTGCGGATGGCGGGTGATGGACCGCGGCTACGCCTACATGCACTCGCTGCAGGGCTCCGACCACGGGTACGCGCTGACGTCATCTGCCGGCTCCGACAGCCAGTCCACCGGCTGGGCGATTGCGGCACGCATCAAGTGCCACATGTCGAACACGCGCGCGCTCAGCTACCTGGCCGCACGCAGGCACTCGAACGGGATGTACTCCTACCGCAAGGGCGTCGTGCAGACCCCGGCGTGGGTGACGTCACAGGTGCTGCCGGCGGTGAACGGTAAGGCGTACCCGATCCCCTAGCGCCGGGGCACTTCCCGTGCAGCGTCCGCAGGAGCCGCTCCTGCTGCTCCGCGGAGATCTCGCCCCTAAGCGAGCTGCTCTTCCAGAGCCGCCTCGATCGACCAGACGCGCTCGCCGGCACGCTGCGTTCGCACGGTTGCAAGCGTCCACCACAGGACTGCCGCTGCCACCGCCGGCACCAGGCAGCGAGCCAGAGCGAGAGCGCACTCGACCAGTACCGCCGGTTGAAGGTCACGACCCGCTCCACCAGGTCACAGCAGCCAGAACGCCACCGCCACGATGAAGTAGGTGACCAGCAGCTGCAGCCCCTCCAGCCAGTTTGTCTCGCCCGACCGCGCCACCATCGTCGACCCGATCGCCGCGGCCCCGAGCGCGGCCAGCTGCAGCGGGTCGAACACCAGCGACAGCTCCTTGCCGATCAGCATGCTGGCGAACACAGCCACCGCGCTGGCCAGCAGCGAGATCTGGATGCCCGACCCGAAGGTGATCCCCATCGCGAAGTCCATGCGGTTGTTGATCGCGAGCTTGACGGCCGAGAAGTGCTCGGCCACGTTGCCCACGAACGGCACCACGATCAGCCCGATGAACTCGCGAGGCACCCCCCAGGCCTTGATCGTGGGCTCGATCGAGTGCACCAGCACCTCCGAGACGACGCCCGTGGCCACCGCCGTCGCCACCAGCATGCCCACCGCCTCGGTGCGCGTCCACGCCAGCTCGCCCGGCTCGTCGTGGAACTGCAGGCCGGGCGTGGTGAAGGAGAAATAGACGTATGCGACGTAGCAGAGCAGCAGCGCGGCGGCGGTGAAGCGCGACAGGCTCAGCTCGGCCTGCATGTCGGGGTCGACGGCGTGGAACAGGGTGGGCAGGCCCAGCCCGACCACCCCCAGGATCAGCATCGAGGCGTTCGTGCCGGCCATCCGCTCGTTGAACCGCTGGATGCCGTGCCGCCAGCCGCCCAGCAGCAGGGCCAGCCCCAGGATCAGAAGCACGTTCCCGATCACCGAGCCGATGATCGATGCCCGCGCGATGTCGGCCAGCCCCGCGTTGATCGCCAGCACCAGGATCACCAGCTCGGGCAGGTTGCCGAAGCTGGCGTTGAGCAGGGCTGAGACGCGCGGCCCCGCGGAGCCGCCGGCCTGCTCGGTGGCCTCGCCCAGCGCCCACGCCAGGCCGGCCACGCCCACGCCGGCAACGACGAACACCAGCTGGCCCTCCACGCCCGCGGCCTGCATCCCCAGCGACAGCGCGGCGACGCCGAAGACGGCGGCGAACACCATCTGCCGCGACCGCGTCACAGGTACCACACCGCGGTTGCGATGATCCCGTAGACCGCCATCAGCTGCGCCCCCTCCAGCCAGTTCGACTCGCCGTCCGACGCGATCAGCGCCGTGATGAAGACGGCGGCCGCCAGCGACACCACTTGGATCACCGGGAACAGCAGATCGAAGTGGTGCGGCGTCAGCAGCGAGATGAACACCAGGGCGGGCGCCACCCCCAGCGCGATCTGCAGCGACGAGCCCAGCGACACCAGCATCGAGAAGTCCATGTCGTTCTGGTAGGCGATCTTGATGCCGACGATGTTCTCAGCGATGTTGCCGACCAAGGGCACGATGATCAGGCCCAGGAACACCGCGGAGATGCCGACATCGGAGATCACGGCGTCGAGCGTACCCACGAACACGTCCGAGATCATGGCCACGGCCGCCGTCGAGAGCAGCAGCAACACCATCGCCAGCCGACCCGGCCAGTGCGGGCCGGTCGGTTCGTGGCCGGAGACGTGGGCCACCTCCGGCGTGCGGAAGTAGAACACCAGCATCAGCACGTACAGCGTGAGCAGGATGCCCGCGGTGACGTCGGAGACGGCCTGCACGTCGGGGTGGTCGGCCACGTGGCCGAACAGGGTGGGGATGCCGAGGCCGATCACCGCCAGCGCCAGCATCGACGCATTCATGCCGGCCACGCGCTGGTTGAACGACTGCAGGCCGTTTCTGAGGCCACCGATGAAGAACGACGCCCCCAGCACCAGCAGCGTGTTGCCCAGGATCGAACCCGTGATCGACGCGGTGGCCACCTCCAGCTGGCCTGCGCGGATGGCGAAGATGGTGATGATCAACTCAGCGGCGTTGCCGAAGGTGGCATTCAGCACGCCCCCGACCTTTGGCCCGGCGCTCGCTCCCAGCTGCTCGGTGGAAACACCCACGATCCAGGCCAGCGCCACCAGCGCACCCGCCGAGACGATGAACACGACCGTGTTGGCCGCGGATGCCAGCGCCAGCGCGCCGGCCGCGGCCGCGATGATCATGGCCAGGGCCACGGAGATGGTCTCCAACCGGTTGAGGCCGCGGGTCACCGCGCGATCGTATCCAAGTGCCCGGTGGCGATCAGCCCACCGTGATCAGGCGGGAGGCCGACACGGCGCTCAGCCAGCGGCCGTTGCGGTCGCCGTGGTACCGCCAGCGCAGGCGGTAGCGGCCGGCCCGCGGCAGTGACATCACCCGCCGGAATCGGCCGCTCTCCCCCACCCCGGCCGGCCCGATGCGTTGCCAGCGGCGTCCGGCGACGCGGATCTGTGCGAGCACCGGGCGGCCGACCAGCGCGGGCAACGTGCGACCCGCGAACGAGAACGGCACGCCGGCCCTGAGCGGGCCGGACGGCGTGCGCGCCCACAGCGGCGGGATCACGTAGATCGTATGGCGGTGGGAGAGCGCCGGCCGCCTCGTCTCCGACCCGAGGTAGACGGCACGCCAGTGAGTCCGGCGCGACGGCGCGCGCAGCCGCAGCGACCAGCCGCCGTGGGCGTCGGTGGTGCGCCGCCACTCGCGAACGCCGATCGCCGAAGCGCCCTGGACGAGTACGCGAGCCCCGGCGATGCCGCCGTGGGCATCGCTGAGCTCGCCGTGGAGGGTGATGAAGCGCCCGTACCGGAGCGTCCGGGCACCGGCGGGAAGCGCCGAGATGTCGGTGGCTGCGAACGAGGGGTGAGCGGGCACGTAGGCGGCCAGGTCGGCGGCCAGCGCACCGGCCAGCGGCGCGCCGACGCCGCTCGCCTGGTCGTAACCGGGCGTGGCCGGGTAGGGCCCGGCGTCGTCGGGATTGTTACTGCCGACGGTGACGTCGCGGAACGCAGCCGGGTCGGCGGCGAAGCTGTCGTACAGGAACGGGTCGCCGAATCCCAGCCGCGCGCCGCCGTGGGCCAGTGCGTAGCTGTTCATGTCGGCCACGATGCCGGCCAGAAGCGGCGCGGAGGCACTCGTCCCACCCAGCGTCATCCATCCGACGTGGCCGCAGGCTCCGGTCGTGCAGTAGACGGGGTAGCCATGCTGGTCGGGGGACGCATGCAGGGAGACGTCCGGCACCTGGCGGTGGCCGTTCGAGAACCTGTTCCTGACACCAGCACCCGCCTGCCATGCCGGCCGGCGCCAGAACCGTGAGAGACCGCCGCCCCCGGCGCCGGTGATGTCGTTCCACACGACCTCGTGCCGGCTGCCGGACGCACTGAGACGCAGGTCCGTGCCGCCGACGCCGGTGGCGAACGGCTGTGCGGCCGGGTCGTCCACGGCCACTCGGCGGAAGCCGCCGCAGTCGTAGGCGCCGGCATCGCCCGATGCAGCCAAGAAGGTGATGCCCGAGACCGCGGCCAGCTGCAGCGCGGAGTTGGTTGCGGCAGCGGCTGCCGGCGTCACCGCGGGCTCGCACAGACCCCAGCTGTCGGTGATGATCCGCACGCCCGTGACGGGGGCATCGGCCACGATCGCGTTCACGACCTCCGCCATCGTGCCGGCCGGCTTGTCGATGTAGACGTGCACCGCATCCAGGCCGGGCGCGGCCGAGATCACCGTCTCGACGTCGAGCGCGACCTCCTCGGAGCCGCTGCGGTCACCGGTGGAGCGGCCCACCAGACGGTCGCTGACCGGAACGGAGGTGCCGAAACAGGCCTGGTAGGCGGCCACATCGGACGGCCGGTACCCGGAGAAGGCCACCACCGCCACGCTCTCACCGCCGCCATCGTTGCCGCCGGCAACCAGGGCCGAATGCCCGTATCCGCCCGCCGAGCCAAGCTGCGAGGGCAGGTAGCCGCCGGTGTGCACCGCGCCCGAGCAGGGCGGAGCGGACGGCACCCGGCGGCCGCCGGCGGCCAGCGGCTGCAGCGGCGTCGTGGTGTCCAAACCCGCAACGTCCTGCACCAGCGGGGCGATCGACGCCGGCACCTGCGGGTGCCCGGAAACGCGCCGGGCGAAGCCGCCGGCGGCCGCCTGCAACGACACGCCGAAGGCTTGTTCGGCGGCCGCCGCGGGGCCGATGAAGGACATCGAAAGGCCGCGGTGGGACTGGAGCCGAAGGCCGGATGCCGCCATCACCGCCTGCACCTTCGCGATGTCGCGCGGCGACGGCAGGAACAGCGCACGCACCAGCCGCGGCGGCATGGGGCGTCGCCCGCTGGACGCGATGGCCATCCGCTCGAGCAGCCGCGGATAGCGAGGCTGCAGCGAGAGCGTCAGCTGCACGGGCGCAGCGGCGGGCAGCGTGTGACCGAACGACTGCGCGGCGGCATCGCCCGACATCAGAGCGGCGGCCACCAGCGCGGACAGGAGCAGGATCAGGAGACGCGGGCGGATACCTGCACGGTAGCCCGGCACGGCGCTCCCGGCCGGCACCGGCTACTCGAGGAACGCGCCCATCCGCTCGAACTTCTGCCGGCGCAGCCGGCGCCGCTCGAGCGGCGGCAACGTGTCCAGGAACTCGAGCTCGGCGGCGATCGCGTCGCCCAGCATGTCGGCAGCCTTCGCGTGGTCGCGGTGGGCGCCGCCGCCCGGCTCCGGCACGATCTGATCGATCACGCCCAGGGCCAGGCACGCGGGCGCGGTCGGGCGCAGCGCCGCGGCCGCCCGCTTGGCCTCGCCGGCGTCCTTCCAGAGGATGGCAGCGCAGCCCTCCGGCGAGATCACGGTGTAGATGGTGTGCTGCTGCATCAGCACGCGATCGGCGACGCCGATCGCCAGCGCCCCGCCGGAGCTGCCCTCGCCGATCACACACGCCACGACCGGGACGTTCAGCCCCATCAGCAACAGCTGCGAGCGCGCGATCGCGCCCGACTGGCCACGTTGCTCGGCGCCCACGCCGGGGTAGGCGCCGGGCGTGTCGATCAGGGTCACCACGGGGAAGCCGAGCCGGCCGGCCAGCTCGAATACGCGCATCGCCTTGCGGTAGCCCTCGGGGCGCGGCATCCCGAAGTTGCGGTATGCCCGCTGCTTCAGGTCGCGGCCCTTCTGGTGCCCGACGAACGCCACCGTCTGGCCGCGGAAGGACCCCAGGCCGGCGACGATCGCCGGGTCGTCGCCCTCGGCCCGGTCGCCGTGCAGCTCGACGAAGTCGTCGCAGAGGCGTGCCAGGTAGTCGAGCGAGTAGGGGCGGTCCTGGTGGCGTGCCAGCTCGACGGCGTGCCAGGCATCGCCGTCGCCGCCGCGTCGCCGCAGGAAGCGGCGCGGCCGCTCAGGCGCCGTCACGGTCCGGCAACATGTCGGTGATCCGACGGCGCGCGCCGCCCAGGATGCGGCCCATGGCACGCTGTGCGCCGAGGTCGGGGATCAGGGTCGGGCGGCGGTAGGGATTGCCGCCCGCAAGCAGCCACGCCAGGCGCGCCACCATGTCCCGCAGCTCCGGACGCGGCACGATCAGATCGATGTGGCCGTGCCGGAAGTTCGACTCCGCCAGGCCGAAGTCGTCGGGCACGTCCTCACGCGTCGTCTGGCGCACGACGCGCGGCCCGGAGAATGAGAGCAGGGCCCCCGGCTCGGCGATCACGACGTCGCCCAGCGCCGCGAAGCTGGCGGCGACGCCGCCGGTCGTGGGGTGGGCCAACACCGAGATGTAGGGCCGCCCCGCCTCGCGCAGCTCGTCCACAGCTGCGACGGTCTTCGCCATCTGCATCAGTGCCAGCACGCCCTCCTGCATTCGCGCGCCGCCGGAGGCGGACACGGTCACCAGGGGCATGCGCCGCTCGATCGCCAGCTCGGCGGCACGGAACACCTTCTCCCCCACCACCGACCCCATGCTGCCGCCCAGGAAGGTGAAGTCCATCACGGCCAGCGCCACCGGCAGGCCGCCGATGTCAGCCGAGCCCACCAGCATCGCGTCGTTCAGCCCGGTCTCCTGCTCAGCCGCCTGCAGGCGCTCGGGGTATGGTCGCGTGTCGACGAACTCGAGGGCGTCCGCCGAGTGCAGCTCGCGCGCGATCTCGCTCCAGCTGCCCTCATCGGTCAGCTGCACGATCCGCTCACGGGCGGTGACCGGGAAGTGGTAGCCGCAGTGCGCGCAGACGCGCAGGTTCGCGACCATCTCCTCCTCGCGGTAGTGCGAGTCGCAGCGGGGGCAGGTGTTGCGTGTGCGGCTGGCGGCCGTCTCGGACTGCCCGGCCTCCGTCCCCACACGGCTGATGTCGACGCTGATCTCCTTGGCCACTGACCCTCCGACATGTGACGCGCGAGCAGGTGGGATTGGTTGCGCGGCGTCAGGCGGCCGCGGCCGCGTCCCACCGGCGCAGCACGATCACTGCGTTGTGGCCGCCGAACCCGAACGAGTTAGTCAGCGCATAGGGGACGTCGGCGGCCCGGCCGGTGTTGGGGACGTAGTCGAGGTCGCAGTCCGGGTCGGGGTCGGTCTGGTTGATGGTGGGCGGCACGAACGAGTCGCGCATCGCGAGCGCGGTGATGATCGTCTCCAGGGCGCCGGCGGCGCCCAGCAGGTGCCCCGTCTCGCTCTTGGTCGACGAGGTCGGGACCTGGTACGCGCGCTCCTCGCCCAGCGCCAGCTTCAGCGCCTTCGTCTCGGCGGTATCCCCGGCCGGGGTCGAGGTGCCGTGCGCGTTCACGTAGGCGATCATCTCCGGCGTCACCCCGCCGTCGACCATGGCGTTGCGCATCGCCCGTGCCGGATTGCCACCGACCGGATCCGGCTCCGTGACATGGTGCGCGTCCGACGACATGCCGTAGCCGACGATCTCGGCGTAGATGCGGGCGCCGCGAGCCCGCGCCCGCTCCAGCTCCTCGATTACCAGCACGGCGCCGCCCTCGGCCAGGATGAATCCGTCCCGGCCCAGGTCGAACGGCCGGCTGGCGCCCTCCGGGTCGTCGTTGCGTCGCGACAGCGCCCGCATCGTGCCGAACCCGCCGAGGCCGAGCGGCACCACCGGCGCCTCCACGCCGCCCACTAGCATCGCGTCGGCCATGCCGGCGCGGATGAACAGCACGCCGTTCCCGATGGACATGGCCGACGCGGCGCACGCGGTGCACTCGGTGGTGAGCGGGCCGCGGGTACCCAGCGCCATCGATATCTCGGCCGCGCCCATGTTCGGGATCAGGGCCGTCACCCAGAACGGATTGAGGCGGTCGGGGCCGGACTCGAACAGCTTGCGGTGGGCGACCTCCTCGGTCTTGAGGCCGCCGATGCCGGTGCCGATCGAGCAGCCGATCCGCTCGGCATCGGCACGGATGTCGATGCCGGCATCCTCCACGGCCATCGTGGCGGCGGCCACCGCGAACTGCGCGAAGCGGTCGGTCTTCCGCACCGAACGGTGCTCCATGTAGCGCTCGGGCTCGAAGTCCTTGACCTGCGCGGCGATGCGCACGTGGCCCTGGAAGCCGTCGACTGGGGACACACCGGAGCGGCCCTCGCGCACCGACTGCCACGTCTGCTCCGCGTCGAGCCCGCACGGCGTGACCGCGCCCATGCCGGTGATGACCACCCGTCGTCGTCCCTGTCCGTCGCTCATATGCCAAGCCCTCCATCCACTGCCAGGACGTCACCGGTGATGAAACCGGCTGCGTCAGAGCACAAGAACCGCACCGCCCGCGCCACATCGGCCGGCTCGCCCAGCCGTCCCAGCGGCGTTCCGCCCAGGATTGCCTCGCGTGCCTGATCGGGGAGCGCGTCCGTCAGCTCGGTGGCAATGTAGCCGGGCGCGATCGCATTCACGCGTATACCCCGGCCGCCCAACTCCTTCGCGAGCGACTTCGTGAGCCCGATCAGACCTGCCTTGGAGGCCGCATAGTTGGTCTGGCCCGCGTTGCCATGGACGCCAACGATCGACGTGATGTTGACGATCACACCGGCGCGGCGTTTCAGCATCGGCCGCGACAGCGCACGGCACGTGAAGAAGGCGCCGCCGAGGTTGGTATCGATCACCGAGCGCCAATCCTCGTCGGATAGGCGCATGATCAGGTCGTCCCTGGTGATGCCCGCATTGTTGACCAGGATCGCGATCGGGCCGATGTCGCCCTCGACGGCATCCACCAGCGCCGCCGCGCCCTCGGCGGTGGACACGTCGCCCTGCACCGCATGGGCGCTGCCGCCGGCCTCGCGCACGGCATCGCAGACCGCGTTCGCAGCGGACGCGTCGCGGGCGTAGTTGACCGCCACCTCCGCGCCGGCGGACGCCAGCTCGGTGCAAATCGCTGCGCCGATGCCACGCGAGCCGCCGGTCACCAGCGCCACCCTGCCATCAAGCTCAGGCATCAGCCGTCACCTCCTGTGCCGCCGCCAGCTCGGCGGGGGTCGAGATCGAGAGCGCGCGCACGGACGGGTCGATGCGCTTCACCAGCCCCGTCAGAACGCCACCCGGCCCCAGCTCTACAAACGTGCCGACGCCGTCGGCGATCAGCGCGTGGACGGCCTGGGTGAACCGCACCGGCGCCGTCAGCTGTTCCACCAGCAGCCGCGGGATCCGGTCGGCGGTCTCGATGTCGTTGGTGACGGTGCTCATGAACGCCGTCGACAGTTCTCCGAACCCGACCGCGCCTACGGACGGCGCGAACCGGGCGGCCGCCTCTGCCATCAGCGGGCAGTGGAAGGCGCCCGCCACCTTCAGCCGGATCAGCTTGCCGCCGGCGTCGCTGACAGCCTCGTCCATGGCGTCGAGGCCCTCGTCGCGACCCGAGATCACCACCTGACCGGGGCAGTTGTAGTTGGCGGGCCAGACGTCGTCCCGCTGTCCGCAGAGCCGCTCGACCTGGTCGTCATCCAGCTTCAGGACGGCTGCCATGCCGCCACCGGCACCGGCCTCGGCGCTGATCCGGCCACGCTCGTTCACCAGCTCGAACAGCTGATCGAGGCCGGCGGCACCCGCAGCCGCCAGCGCCGCGTACTCACCGACGCTGTGGCCGACCACGACGGTGGCGCGCAGCGAACTGCCGGCCGTCACCGCCCGGTGCGCCGCCAGCGACGCCGCCATCAGCGCCGGCTGGGTGATCTCGGTGCGCGACAGCTGATCGAGCGGGCCGTCGAAGCTGACGGCGCGGACGTCGAATCCGGCCGCGCGGCCGGCGCGGTCGAACACCTCGGCGGCCTCGGGGAAGGCGTCGGCCAGCTCGCGGCCCATGCCCACGCGCTGGCTGCCCTGGCCCGGGAAGCAGAAGGCGATCTTGCTCATGGGCGCTCCTTTGTCCACTCCATCACGCACGATCCCCAGGCCAGGCCGCCGCCGAAGCCGACCATCAGCACGATGTCGCCCGGCCCGATCCGGCCCTGCCGCCAGGCCTCGTCCAGGCAGATCGGGATCGATCCGGCGGAGGTGTTGCCGTATCGGTCAACGTTCGAGAACACCTTGGCATCGTCCAGCCCCAGCCGGCGTGCGGCGTGATCGATGATGCGCCTGTTCGCCTGGTGCGGCACGAACACGTCGACGTCGTCGACGCCGAGGCCGGCGGCCTCCAGGCTGCGCAGGGACGAGTCGACCACCACCCGGGTCGCGAACTTGTACACCTCCGGCCCGTTCATCCGGACGTAGGGCCCCTCGTCGTGGTCGGCGGCGTGGCCGGCCGCTGCGACCGACAGGAGCAGCGCGCCCGATCCGTCGGCACCCAGCTCGAAGCCGCGCAGCCCGTGGCGGTCAGCGTCCCGGCGCAGCACCACGGCACCGGCGCCGTCGCCGAACAGGATGCAGGTGGAGCGATCGCTCCAGTCCAGCAGCCGTGAAAACACCTCGGTGCCGACCACGAGCACCGTCTCGGCCAGACCTGCCGCGATCTGCGAGTAGGCCTGCGCGAGCGCGTAGATGAAGCCCGTGCAGGCGGCGGACAGGTCGTAGCCGGCCACCTGGCCCGCGCCGATCCGCTCCCCGATCAACGACGCGGTGGCCGGAAAGTAGTAGTCGGGGCTGGCGGTCGCAGCCACGATCAGGTCGAGCTCACCCGCATCGATGCCGGCACTCAAAAGCGCGCGCCGGGCCGCTTCGGCGCCGAGCGTGGCCGAGGAGTCGGACGCGGCGGCGATCCGCCGCTCGCGGATGCCGGTGCGCTGGGCAATCCACTCGTCGCTGGTCTCGACCATCGTCGCGATCTCCTCGTTGCTCATCACCCGGTCGGGCACGTGCGAGCCGATGCCGATCAGGGCAACACGCTGGCCGCAGGCGGCGATCATGCGTCCAGCTCCGTCAACGCGAACGTGAGCGCGGCGCGACAGGCCAGGTCGTCTCCCACCGACGCGGTGGCGTCGGCCTTGCCGATGGGGCCGCGCAGGCGCGTGATCTGGCAGCGCAGCGTGAGGGTGTCCCCTGGCACCACGATCCGCTTGAAGCGGACGTCGTCGATGCCCGCGAACAGCGCCAACCGGCCGGCAAAGCCGGGCGATGAGAGGCCGCAGACCGCACCCACCTGCGCCAGCGCCTCGACCTGCAGCACGCCCGGCATGATCGGCCGGCCCGGGAAGTGTCCGCGCAGGTACCAGGCATCGTCACGCACGTGGTAGTGGCCGGTGGCGCGCTCGCCCGGCACCAGCTCGACGATCTCGTCCACCAGCAGGAACGGGTCGCGGTGGGGGATGATCGCCTCGATGCCGGCTCTGTCGAGCGGCAGGACGAGGCCCTCCGTCACGCCGAGACCGCCTCGGCCGGCGGCACCAACGCCCGTCGCATGCGCGCGCGGCCGCGGTGTGCGTGGCATTTGACCGTGCCCACAGGCATCTCCAGCACCTCCGCGATCTCCTCGTAGGAGAGGGCGAGCACGTCCTTCATCACCATCACGTGCCGCTGGTCGTTGGACAGGCCCTCCAGCTCCCGCGCCAGCTCGGCGCGCTGCTCTCGCTGGCAGGCGAGATCGTGGGGGCCGAGCGCCGACGCCACCTCCGGCGCGGTCTCCAGCGC
This sequence comes from uncultured Actinomycetes bacterium, assembly GCA_963737445.1. Classification (GTDB taxonomy): domain Bacteria; phylum Actinomycetota; class Thermoleophilia; order Gaiellales; family JAICJC01; genus JAICYJ01. Next base: position 95,533 of record CAVTSO010000025.1, read on the forward strand.
CTGGTGCTGCCGCCGCCGCTGGCGCTCGCCAAGGTCGCGGCAGGTGTTGGTGACCAGGCTGTAGAGCCAGGTCGCGAAACGCGCCTCTCCACGGAACTGATCGATTCTGGTGAGCACCTTTGCAAGCGCCTCCTGTGCCGCGTCCTCCGCGTCCTGCGGGTCGTTGAGCAGGTACCCGGCCAGCCGCCGCACCCGCGGCTCGTGCCGCTCCACCAGCGCCGCCAGGGCGGCGCGATCTCCGTCCTGGGCCCGCACGGCGAGCACGACATCCGAGAGCGCGGCATACGCGGACTCGTCTCGTACCCGATCTCGCAGGGTCAGACGGGCCTCCGCACGTTTCGGTTGCGGGAACATCAGCGGCCTATTCTATGGAATGCCCATGCTTCCCGAGCAGGTCGAGCCGCGGCTGCGCGGCCGCTTCGGGCGCCCCTACCTTTGGGCCGACGAGTGCGAGTCCACCCAGGAGCTGGCCCGGCCGCTGCCCGAGGGCGGCGTGGCCGCCTGTGATCGCCAGCTGCAGGGGCGCGGCCGTCGCGGCCGCACCTGGCAGGCCGAGGCGGGCACCGGACTGCTGTTCTCGCTGGCGCTCGAGCCGCGAACGCCGCCACAGCGCCTGGCGAGCTTCTCGCTGGTCGCGGCCGAGGCGGTGGCCGAGGCCTGCCATGACCGCGCACAGGTGCGCTGGCCGAACGATGTGATGTTGGACAGCCGCAAGCTGGCCGGCGTGTTGCCCGAGCTGCGGGACGGCAGGCTGGTGCTGGGCGTGGGCGTGAACGCGGGCATGAGCGAGGCGCAGCTGCCGGCAGATGCGCGCGTCCCCGCAACCTCGCTGCAGATCGCGACCGGCGGGCCGGTCGACCGGGTGGCGCTGCTGGTAGCGCTGCTGGCCGTGCTCGAGCGCCGCTACGACGCGTTCGAGCGTGACGGGTTCACCGGCCTCGGGCGCGACGAGCTGCGCGGGCGTCACGTGACGCTGGTGGGCGCAGGGAGCGGCATCAGCGAGGGTGTTGATGAGGATGGCCGGCTGCTGCTGCACGGCCGCGCCTACAGCTCCGCCGAAGTCGAGCGGGTCGAGCTTCGCTGAACGGTCAGCCCATCGCCGTCGACCGCGCCCGATCGACCGTCATCGGGCCGTCCGCGGTGTAGCGCACCCGCATCTCGGTCGCCGAGGCACCCGGCAGCCACCGGCCGAACTGCCCCTGCGAGGCCCCTACCAGCACATCACAACGGCTGTCGGCGATGGCGCGGCAGTTGCCGACGGCGATCCAGCTGCTGGTGGCGTAGTCCCACAGCTCGATCGTCACGACCTGGTCGCCCGCCACGGTGCGCAAGCTGGCGCCGACCATGGTCGCCGCCGCGAACTGGGCTTGCGTGAGATCGACGTGATCGGTCGTCACGAATTGGGACGGCGCCCCGCCCGTCACGAGCACACCGCCGTCGCTCGCGAGCAGGTCGGCGACGCCACCCGACGCGATGTCCCCGGACACGGCCACCGGCACGCCGGCCACGCCCCAATCGGGTAAGGCGCCGAGCGCAAGCCGCACCGGGTGCGCGCCCACGGCCGTGAGCGTCCAGCGATACGCACCTCCCGGTAGCAGCGGCACCGCCCCCGGCCACGTCCAGTCGACAGCGTCGCCGTTGCCGTTGTGGGTGGCCACGACGCCGTCCGGGCCGCGCACGGTCAGCGTCCAGTCGGTGGTCTCAGACAGCGTCGCGCGGAAGCGGATCGGGGCCACGCCGTCCTGGCCCAGCCGCCTGAGCGATCCCTTCACCCGCGGGTTGAAGATCTTGGGCAGCCCAATGCGGCGCGCCGAGGCGGCGATCCGGGGCAGCAGGCGATAGAGCGCCGCGCCCGGGCAGGAGGTGGCGCCCGTGTCGCGGTGCCCGGAGACGGCCCGCAGCCGCAGGCGGGTGCCGGGCGGGAACCGCTCGTTGCCCGTCGCGGTGGTCATCAACACCTTCGAGGTGGGATCGACGTGAGCGAGGTCGAGCCGCCATGCGATCAGCTCCCGCAGCGACCGGCGGGCGGCCCGGGTGGGCGCCGTCGAGGTGAACGTCCCGATCATCGCGATGCCGGCGCTACCGGTGTTGAAGCCGCGCGCGTGCGCACCCACCACCGGCCGCGTGATGCCGCCGTAGCGGCCCTCGAACACCTGGCCGCAGCGGTCGATCAGGAAGTTGTAACCAATGTCGTTCCAGCCGTTTGCGAGCACGTGGTAGGCGTAGATGCCGCGCACGATCCGGGCAGAGTCGCTACACGGATAGACGCTTGCGGTGTCGGTGTGGTGCACGAACACCATCTTCAATGCCGGCGCGTACTCGGGCGGCCCGCGGCGCAGCGATGCGTTGGCGCCCCACCCCGCACGCGTGATGATGGCCGGCCGTAGCGTCGTCGCGGGCATCATTTCGTGGCCTGGGGACGGCTGCGGCGGCGTGTCGATGAAGCTGACGCGAAGCCGGTGCACCGGCCCGGCCCGGGACCGTCGCACCTGCACGCGATCGGCGGCGCCGACCCACGCCGGCGCTTCCTGAGAGCCCGGCAGCCAGCGCGTCCAGGTACGGCCGAGCGCAGCACGCACCTCGACCTGACCCGGGCCGCGCCAGCGCAGACCGACCATCTGAAACCGCCACGGCCCCCGCACCGTCAACGGCAGAGACACCGGGTCTCGGGTCACGTTGGCGATCCGCACCCCTCCGGAGGCGGCCATCGCCGGAGCCGCGCCCAGCACCGCAGCGAACACGATCACCGCTGCGCAGATGAGCAGACGCCACCGACGCACTGACTGGCACACTTCACCGCCCACGGCCCCAGGGTAGCCCCGTATCCAGATGTGGCAGCCCTTCCGGGGCTATATTGACCGGGAGTGGCAAGACCACGACTCTGGGGAATGGTGGCGCTGGCGCTGGTGGCTGCAGCGATGGCGCCGTCCAGCGCCGACGCCGGCGACTCCCGCCCGCACGTGATCGCTATCACACTCAACAGCGAGATCAACCCGGTCTCGGCCAGCTTCGTCAGCGACTCCATCAAGCGAGCCGAGGACGACCACGCCGCGGCGCTGGTGATCCTGCTGGACACGCCCGGCGGTGACAGTAACTCGATGGATGCCATCGTCCAGGACGAGCTGGCAGCGACGCTGCCGGTGATCGTGTACGTGTCGCCCCAGGGCGGCCGAGCCGCCTCCGCAGGGGTGTTCGTGACGATGGCCAGCGACTACGCGGCGATGGCGCCCAACACCAACATCGGCGCGGCCACGCCAATCGACTCCAGCGGCCAGAACCTCGGCTCCGACCTGCGCCGCAAGGTGCTGAACGACGCGGAGGCGAAGATCCGGTCCCTGGCCAAGACCCACGACCGCAACGCACGGGCTGCGCAGCTAACCGTGCGCAAAGCCACGAGCTACACGGCCGACGAGGCCGCATCCATCAACCTGGTCGAGCGCGTCTCCCCCAACCTGACGGCGCTGCTTGACCAGATCAATGGCATGGAGACCCTCGGCACCAAGCACCTGGTGATGCACACGGCAAACGCGGAGGTCGACCACCAGAGCATGCCGCTGACGCTCGAGCTGCTGAACATCCTGATCGATCCCAACCTGCTGTTCCTGCTGTTCCTGGCCGGCATCGGCGGCCTCGCCTACGAGGTCTTCCACCCCGGCGTGATCCTGCCCGGCACGCTCGGCGCCGTGTGCCTGATCCTCGCGCTGTTCGGCTTCTCGGTGGTGCCGATCAACTGGGCGGGCGTGGTGCTGATCGTGCTGGGGGTGGCGCTGCTCCTGGCCGAGGCGTTCGTCGCCAGCCACGGGCTGATCGCGCTGTCGGGTGTGGTCGCGCTCTGTGCGGGCGGCCTGCTGCTGTTCCGCACCCCTGGATCGGACATCGGCGTGTCACCGGTCGTGGTGCTGACCATCGCCGTGCTGTTCGGGGCCACGCTGGCGACGGTGGCAACCAAGGTGGTCGCGGCCCGGCATTCACCTGCCGCCGCGATCGGCCTGGCGGGCATGCTGGGCCGTGAGGCGGTGGTGCGCACGCCGCTGGCGCCGCTGGGAGAGGTGTACGTTGAGGGCGCGTTGTGGCAGGCTCAGGCCGACCACGGCCGCGCCGACGTGGGCGACACGGTGATCGTGCGCGGCGTGGACGGCCTGTTGTTGCACGTCGAGCCGGCACCGGCCGAAGTCCATTCAACCGAGGGAGCAGTCCAGTGATCGCCCTGATCGTGGTAGCCGTCATCATCGTCTTCTTCCTAGTCATCCTGGCCAACGCGGTGAAAGTGCTGCGCGAGTACGAGCGGGGCGTGGTGTTCCGCCTGGGACGCCTGCTGGGCGACCCCAAGGGGCCGGGCCTGTTCCTGCTGATCCCGATCGTCGACCGCATGGTCAAGGTCGACCTGCGCGTGGTGACCCTGGTGATCCCGCCCCAGGAGGTGATCACCAGGGACAACGTGCCGGTGCGCGTGAACGCCGTGGCCTACTTCCAGACGGTCGATCCCAGCGCCTCGATCGTGAAGGTGGCCGACTTCGGGCTGGCGACGTCCCAGATCTCGCAGACCACGCTGCGCAGCGTGCTGGGGCAGCACATGCTGGACGAGCTGCTGTCGGAGCGCGACAAGATCAACCAGATCCTGCAGCGGATCATCGACGAGCAGACCGGGCCCTGGGGCATCAAGGTGAACATCGTCGAGGTGCGTGACGTCGAGATCCCCAGTGGCATGCAGCGCGCGATGGCACGGCAGGCGGAGGCGGAGCGCGAGCGCCGCGCAAAGGTGATCGCAGCTGAGGGCGAGTTCCAGGCGTCGGCCAAGCTGACCGAAGCGGCGGCCGTGATCAGCGAGCACCCGATTGCGCTGACGCTGCGCTACCTGCAGACGCTGACCGAGATCGCAGGCACGAACGCGAGCACCACCATCTTCCCGGTGCCGATCGACCTGTTGCAGCCGTTCATGCCGAAGACAAAGATCGAGGAGCCGAAGGAATAGCGCTCGACCTGCGCACCAACCCGCTGACCGGGGAGACGGTGCTGGTGGTACCCGGCCGCGCGTCCAGGCCGGGAGCCACCGGCCGCACCACTCGCGTCGGCGATGCCGAGCACTGCCCGTTCTGCGAGGGCCACGAGGCGATGACGCCACCGGAGACCGAGGCCTTCGGCCGGCCGGCCGGCGCGCCGGGGAACGGCCCGGGCTGGATCGTACGGGTGGTGCCGAACAAGTACCCGGCCTTTCCCGGCCACGAGGTGGTGGTGCACGGGCCTCGCCACGTGACCTCGCTGGGCGACCTCCCCCCGGCGGTGATGGAGACGGTGATGGAGGCCTGGCGCAGCCGCCGGGTCGCGCTGCTCGCGGGCGGCGCGGGCTACGTGCTGGCGGCGGTCAACGACGGCGCCGCGGCCGGCGCATCGCTCGACCACTCGCACTCGCAGCTAGTGCCGTTCCCCGATCCCCCGCCGCGGATCGTGCAGGAGGCTGCCGCCTTCCGGGTCGGCTGCCCGCTGTGCCCGCTGCCGGGAGCGGTCGTGGACGAGCAGGAGGGCCTGGTCGCCTTCTGCCCGCCGTTCGCGCGGGTGCCGTTCGAGACCTGGATCGCACCGAAAGATCACCGGTCACACGCGCCGCTGGACGCGGCGACAGGCCGCGCGCTGACCGGCGCGGTCGCGCGGCTGCGCGGAGCACTGGGGGCGGACCTGGCCTGGAACGCCCTGCTGCACGAGGGACCGCCGGGGGATGAGACGTTCCACTGGCACATCGAGCTGTGGCCCCGGCTGACGGTGGCGGCCTCGATCGAGCTCGGCGCCGGCATCTGGGTGAACGTCGTCGATCCTGCCGCCGCGGCGGGAGAGCTGGTGGCCGCGGTCGGCTAAACGGCGACGGCGGCCGGCGAACCTGCCATGCGTGGCTGAGCGGCACGCAGCTCCTGGTACTCGCGCGCGGCCGCGATCGCAGCGCTCAGGTTGAGGCCCTTGTCCTTGGCCTGCTTGATCAGCATCACCATCTCGACCGACCGGATGTCGTAAACCCGCTGCTTGTTCCCCTTGGTGGGGATGTCCGCCTTGGTCGTCCAGTAGTCGAGCTGCATCTTGGAGATGCCCGCCACCGCACAGACCTGGCTCAGGTACAGCTCGAGCTGTGGAAGCCGATCGGCCACATCGACGGGTTCGAGCAGATCAACCTGTTTCATCGCGTGCGCTACCCCTTTCGGGCGGAGTGGAAGGTAACCAAAGTGGTATCGACCGCTTTGTTCCATCACCCGCACTCGATTCCTTCCAATCCATGGGTTGGAATCAGATACGGGTGACGTCACTCACTCCGCGGGATCGGGCGGTTCTGGCGATTCGGGCGGATCGGGAACGTCGTCGTCCGCGACCGGTGCGCCGCCCGCGGCGCCGTCATCGACCGCCGCCGCCTGCGGCTCGGTGATCCGCGCGATGGCGGACACGTGATCGCCCTCGCGCAGGTTCATGACCCGCACACCCTGCGTGGCGCGGCCCATGCGCGAGATGCCCTCGGCCGCGGTGCGGATCACGGTGCCGTCGTGACTGATCAGCACCAGGTCGTAGCCGTCCTTGACGATCATCGCTCCGGCCAGCCGGCCACGCGCCTCGGTGTAGCGGATCGTCAGGACGCCCATGGTGCCGCGGCCCTTGGCGGGATACTCCTCCACCCGCGTGCGCTTGCCAAAGCCGTTCTCGGTCACCACCAGCAGATCCTGGTCGTCGCGGGCGATCTCGACCGCGATCACCTCATCGCCGGACCGCAGCTTCATGCCGGATACGCCGGTGGTGTCGCGGCCCATCGGCCGCACGTCGCGCTCCGAGAAGCGAACGGCGGACGCGTTGCGCGACACCATCAGCACGTCGTCCTCGCCGTCGGTCAGCCGCACGCCGACCAGCTCGTCGCCCTCGCGGATCTTGAGCGCGATGATGCCGTCGGCTTTGAGCACCGTGTCGTAGGCCCTGAACTCGGTCTTCTTGACGATGCCCTTGCGGGTCGCGAACAGCAGGTACTTGCCCTCGGCATACGTGCGCGTGTCGATCACGGCCTTGACGTACTCGTCCTGGCGCAGCGGCAGCACGTTCACGAGCGCCCGGCCCTTGGCCTGGCGCGTGCCCAGCGGCAGCTCGTGCACCTTCACCCGATAGACCTTGCCGACGGTCGTGAAGAACAGCAGGTAGTCGTGGGTGGAGGCGACGAACAGGTGCTCGATGTAGTCGCCCTCCTTGAGATCCATGCCCATGACACCGATCCCGCCCCGCCCCTGGGTGCGATATGTGCCCAGCGGAAGCCGTTTGATGTAGCCACTTGCCGTAATGGAGATGACCATGTCCTCCTCGGCAATGAGTTGCTCGAGGTCGATCTCGCCCTCGGCCGCGATGATCTCCGTGCGGCGAGGATTGTCGAAGCGGTTCTTGATCTCGAGCAGCTCCTCGCGAATCACGTCCATCAGCCGCTGCTCGTCGGCCAGGATCGCGCGCAGCTCGGCGATGCGCTCGATCAGGTCGTCGTGCTCGGCCTTGATCTCCTTGCGGGCGAGGCCGGTCAGCGCCCGCAGCCGCAGCTCCAGGATCGCCTGGGCCTGGATCTCGGTCAGCCCGAACGTGTCCATCAGGCCGTTGCGCGCCGTCTCAGTGTCCTCGGCGGCACGGATCAGCGCGATCACCTCGTCGAGGCGGTCGAGCGCGATCAGGTAGCCCTCCAGCACGTGGGCGCGCTTCTCGGCCTTGTCGAGCTCGAACTTGGTGCGCCGGGTGACGACCTCCTTCTGGTGCTCGATGTAGTGGTAGAGCATCTGCTTCAGCGACAGCGTGCGCGGGTTGACCCCGTCCACGAGCGCGACCATGTTCACGCCGAACGTGCTCTGCAGGGCGGTGTGCTTGTAGAGCTTGTTCAGCACCACCTTGGGGATGGCGTCGCGCTTCAGCTCGATGTAGATGCGCATGCCGGTGCGGTCGCTCTCGTCGTTCAGCGCCGAGATCTCGTTCAGCACCTTCGACTCGACCAGCTCGGCGATCTTCTGGATGACGCCCTCGTCGCCACCCTTCTTGACCATGTAGGGCATCTCGGTGACGATCAGCGCAGTCTTGCCGCCGCGCACGTCCTCGGTGTGCACCTTGGCCCGCATCACGACGCGGCCGCGACCCGTCTCGTAGGCCTCGCGGATGCCGGCCATGCCCATGATCGTGCCGGCGGTCGGGAAGTCGGGGCCCTTGATGTGCTTCATCAGGTCGTCGACCGTGGCGTCCGGGTTGTCCATCAGCTCGATGGTGGCGTCGATCGTCTCGCCCAGGTTGTGCGGGGGGATGTTCGTTGCCATGCCCACGGCGATCCCCGAGGAGCCGTTGACGAGCAGGTTCGGGAACCGTGACGGCAGCACGATCGGCTCCCGGCGGCGCTCGTCGTAGTTGGGCATGAAGTCGACGGTGTCGGCGTCGATGTCCCGCAGCATCTCGACCGCCAGCGGCGCCAGCCGGCACTCCGTGTAGCGCATGGCCGCGGCCGAATAGCCGTCCTGGTTGCCGAAGTTGCCTTGGCCGTCCACCAGCGGGTAGCGCAGCGAGAACCACTGGGCCATGCGCACCAGCGCGTCGTAGGCGGCGCTGTCGCCGTGCGGGTGGTACTTGCCCAGCACGTCGCCCACCACTGCGGCGCACTTCGAGTAGGGGCGGTTCGGCTGCAGGCCGCTCTCGTTCATCGAGAACAGCACGCGCCGGTGCACCGGCTTGAGGCCGTCGCGCACATCGGGCAGCGCGCGGCCCACGATCACGCTCATCGCGTAATCGAGGTAGCTGCTGCGCATCTCCTCTGACAGGTCACGCTGTTCGATGCGACCGTCGCCGAGGCTCTCCATGCTCATCTAGCGCTCACCACCCCGGCCCATGACGCCGAAGACCAAGCGGCGCGAGGAGCGAGGGAGGCACAGTGCTCGGCACGGGCCGACCGAAGCGACAAAGCGATGCGACGGTTTGCAGGCGTCATATGTCGAGGAACTTCACGGCGTTGGCGTTGCGCTCAATGAAATCCCGTCGCGGTTCCACGCGATCGCCCATCAGCATCGAAAAGATCTCGTCGGCGGCGGCCGCGTCCTCGATCGAGACGCGCTGCAGGATCCGGTTCTCGGGGTTCATGGTGGTCTCCCACAGCTGGTCGGGGTTCATCTCACCGAGCCCCTTGAAGCGCTGCAGGTTGAGCCCCTCCTTTGCCAGATCGAGGATCGTGGGCCGCAGCTCCTCGAACGTGCCCACCTCGACTGTGCGCTTGCCCATCCGAGCAACAAAGGGTGGCTTGCCGATCGCCTCGGTCAGCTTCTCGTGGGCCGCGCGCAGGTTGCGGTAGCCCTGGCTGGTGAACAGCCCGAGCGGGAACTTGACGACCTGCGATGACCCGGTGGCACGCTCGCTAACCTTGACCCGGAGCGCGTCCGGCTCGGCGTCAACCACCTCCACCCGGTGCATCTCGCTCTCACCGACCAGCGTTGTCAGATACGTCGACAGCTGATCGAGCGAGGCGATGTCGTGCTCCACCAGGCGGTGGTCCTTGGCGTAGGTGACGACCGCCGCGCCGTACTGCTCCTTCAGCTTGCCGGCCCAGCCCTCATACTCCTTGAGCGCGCGCTGGAACCGCTGCAGGCGGGCCTCGGTCAGCTTCAGCGGAGAGCCGTCGCGATCCTCCATCTCGATCTTGTCGAGCCGCTCGCGGATCAGCCACTCCTCGAGCTGGTGATCCTTCTCGAAGTAGCGCGCGTCGCTACCCTGCTTCAGCCGGTACAGCGGCGGCTGGGCGATGTAGACGTAGCCCTCCTCGATCAGCTCCTTCATGTGCCGGAACAGGAAGGTCAGGATCAGCGTGCGGATGTGGGCGCCGTCGACGTCGGCATCGCAGGTCAGCACCACCTTGTGGTACCGCGCGACGGTCACGTCGAACTCCTCGCCGATGCCCGACCCGATGGCCGTGATCATGGCCTGGATCTCGTTGTTGGAGAGCACCTTGTTGATGCGCGCCTTCTCGACATTGATGATCTTGCCGCGCAGCGGCAGGATCGCCTGGAAGCTGCGGTCGCGCGCATCCACCGCCGAGCCGCCGGCGCTGTCGCCCTCGACCAGGAACAGCTCGGCCGCCTCGGGATCGGACACGGAGCAGTCGGCCAGCTTGCCGGGCAGGCCGCCACCGCCCAGCGCCGACTTGCGCCGGATCAGGTCACGCGCCTTGCGCGCCGCCTGGCGGGCACGGCTGGCGGCGATCAGCTTGTTCACGATCGCCCTGGCCTCGTTCGGGTTCTCCTCGAGGAAGCCGGCCAGCTTGGCGTTGCAACTGGTCTCGACCAGCCCCCGGATCGAGGGGTTACCCAGCTTGGTCTTGGTCTGGCCCTCGAACTGGGGCTCGCGCAGCTTCACGGAGACGATCGCGGCCAGCCCCTCGCGGCAGTCGTCGCCGGTCAGCGGCTCCTCCTTCTCTTTCAGCAACCCCTGGGCGCGGGCGTAGTCGTTCAGCGTGCGCGTCAGGGCCGCCTTGAAGCCGGACAGGTGGGTACCGCCCTCGTGGGTGTTGATGTTGTTCGCGAACGAGAAGGTGGATTCGACGTAGCTGCCGTTCCACTGCATGGCCACCTCGACCTGGCCCTCGTCGGTCCCGTTCTCGAAGTAGATGACCTCCTTGTGCACCCGCTCCTTGCCCTCGTTGACGTGGGCGATGAAGTCACGAATGCCTCCCTCGAAGCGGAAGTCGGCGTGCTGGCCGCCGGCGCGCTCGTCCAGCAGCTCGAGCCGCAGGCCGCGGGTCAGGAAGGCCATCTCACGCAGCCGCTGGGCCAGCGTGTCGAATACGAAGTCGGTCTCGTCGAAGATCTCGACGTCGGGCCGGAAGAGGATCGTGGTGCCGGTCAGCTCGGTGGCCTCGCCCTGGATGAGAGGGCCGAGCGGATCACCGCGCTCGTACTCCTGCGTCCACACGTAGCCGTCGCGGCGCACCTCCACCCGCAGGTACTGCGATAGCGCGTTCACCACCGAGATGCCGACGCCGTGCAGCCCGCCGGATACCTTGTAACCCTCGCCGCCGAACTTGCCGCCGGCATGCAGCTTGGTCAGCACCACCTCGACGGCGGGCAGGCCGACCGAGTCCATCACGGCAACGGGGATGCCGCGGCCATTGTCGACGACCGTGCAGCTACCGTCGGGATGCAGGGTTACGACGATGTGATCGCAGTAGCCCTGCAGCGCCTCGTCGACGCTGTTGTCGACCACCTCGTGGACGAGATGGTGGAGGCCGCGAAGGCCGGTCGAACCGATGTACATGCCGGGCCGGCGGCGAACCGCCTCGAGCCCTTCCAGAACCGTGATGTCTTTTGCGTCATAGCCCAACTCTGACAACAGAAACCCGCTTGAAATAGAGGAAAACCAGCTACACGTAGTTTACCAGAGCGCCCCGCTGGAGCCCCCACCAAAACGGTCACAAGGCCGTTACGAATCGCGTGCCAGACCGGCGGCGATCGCCCGCTCCGCGGCCCGCCGCAGATCCGGGTCGCTGATGTCAGCCGCCAGCTCCCGCGCCCGTGTCCGCTGGTCGTCGCTGGGCTCGATCGCGGGCGCCGGTCGATCGACCGACACGACCGTTTCCGGGGCATCGACATCGCCCACCGCGAACCGCAGCCGGGCCGGCGGCGGATCCATCAGCGACTCCAGACGCGAGCGCATCTGGCGCTCCAGCAGCGTCAACTCGCTGGCCCAGCCGGAGCTGGCGCAGTGCACGATCAACGTGTCGCCCGAGCGCCGCACCGGCAACGAGTTGGCTGCGACCTGCTCACCCACCGCCTCACGCCATACCCGCCTGGCCTCGAGCACCTGGCGGTCGACCTCGGGCACCCGGCCCAGGCGCCGCACATCGTCGCGGATCGGCCGCAGGTCGTTCACGCCGCTACCCTGCCGTCTGACACCCTCAGCACGGTGGCATGCGCGCCGCCCAGGTCGGCCTGGTCGGTGGTCGTGACGATGGCCTGGTCGAAGCCGGCCACCGCCTCCAGCAACAGTCTCCGCCGTTCGCCGTCGAGCTCACCGGTGACGTCGTCGAGCAGCAGCAGCGGCGGCTCATCCCGCTCCTGCGACAACAGATCGGCCTCCGCCAGGATCAGCCCCAGCAGCGCGCGGCGCTGCTCACCCTGCGACCCGTACAGCCGCAGGTCGCGGTCGTGCTCGAACAGGAGGACATCGTCGAGGTGGGGGCCGGCGCCGGTCACGGCGCGTTCGATGTCGCGACTCCGGCGCTCGATCAGCGCCGCCTCCAGCGAGCGGCCCGGCTCGACGTTGGGCCGGTAGCGAAGAGGATCCTCCCCGGGGTCGCCGCCCAGCGCACCGAGACGTCCGGCGAACGGCCCGGCCAGCCGCGTGCACAGGCGCGCGCGTGCCGCGATCAGCTGCTCACCGGCCTCGGCCAGCAGCCTGTCCCAGGGATCCAACGCGCCTGGCGCTGCGCGGCCGGCGCGCACCCGGCGCAGCAGGTGGTTTCGCTGTGACAACCGGCGCGCGTACTCGGCGGAGGCGGCCGCGAGCGCCGGCCACAGCCGCGCCAGCACGCGGTCGAAGTAGGCACGCCGCAGCGCCGGGGCGCCCTGCACCAGCCGCAGCCGGTCGGGCGTGAACACCAGCACCGGGAACCTCCCCAGCAACCGCTCGACCGACCGCTCGGCGGCGCCGTTCACGGTAATGCGCTTGGGCTCGCCGGGCCGGTAGCCGATCTCCACCGACACCGGCCCGCCGGAGACGGCCACGTTGGTCTCGACGCGCAGCAGCTCGGCGCCGAACCGCACCACCTGCGCCTCGCTGGTCGTGCGCGGCGAGTAGCCGAGGCAGCCGAAGTGGATCATCTCGATCAGCGCCGTCTTGCCGGCGCCGTTGGGACCGACCACTCCCACCAGGCCGGCCGGCAGCTCGAGGGCGACTCGCTCATAACACCGGAAGTCGCTGCCTCGCACGGCCACCGCGCGCACAACCCGCGCCGCGCTAGGAGGGCAGACGGATCGGCATGATCAGATACCAGAACGAGCCGTCCTCGCCCTGCAGCAGCCCCGGGCGCAGCGAGCTGATCAGCTTCAGCCGCACCGTGTCACCCTCCACGCTCTCCACCCCGTCGCGCAGGAAGTCCGGGTTGAAGCCGATCTCGAGCCGGTCGCCGTGGAAATCGACCGGCAGCGACTCGCGAGCCTCGCCCACGTCCTGCGTCTGAGCGGCCAGGGTCAGCGACCCCTCCTCGAAGCTCAGCCGTACCGGCAGGTTGCGCTGCGCCATCAGCGAGGTGCGACGGATCACGTCCAGCAGTTCCTCCTTGGAGATCGCGATCTCGTGCTCGAACGTCTGGGGCAGCAGCTGCTTGTAGTTCGGGAACTGGCCGTCGATGCGGCGCGCCGACAGCCACACACCGTCCATCCCGAACAGCACCTGGTTCTCCTGCACCGAGATTGCCAGCGAGTCGCCGGTCGAGATCCGCACCACCTCGCCCAGCGCCCGCGCCGGCACGATCGCCTGCACGTCGCCGGTGGCACCCGGCAGCGCCGACTCCTTCACCGACAGCCGGTAGCTGTCGGTCGCAGCCATGGTCACGGTGCCCTCGCCCAGCTCCACCAGCACGCCGGTTAGCACCGGCCGCGACTCATCCTTCGACGCCGCCCGGCCGACGTGGCTGACGGTGTCGACGAAGGCCGCACGGTCGACCGAGAACGATGACCCGGAGGGAACCGGAAGCTGCGGGAAGTCCTCGGCGTTCTGGGTGTTCAGCGAGTAGCGGCTGGGGCCGCACTCGATCTGCGCGGCGCCGGTGCCACCGGGCTGCGCGATCGTCACGTCGGCCGCCGGCAGGGCGCGCACGATGTCGAGCAACAGGCGCCCGGGCAGCACCACGTCGCCCGGCTCCTCCACGCGCGCTTCGAGCGGCACCCGCAGCGAGATCTCCATGTCGGTCGAGGACAGCTCGATGCGCTCACCGGAAACATTCAGCAGGATCCCCGACAGGATCTGCACCGTCGAGCGCTGCGAGACGCCACGCGCCGCGATCTGGAGTTTTGCCAGGAGCTGATCCTGAGAACAAACGATCTTCATGCTGAGGTGCTCCTCACTACTACAGCTTCTGTGTCTTAAGATTAAGAGGTTATAGGAGTAGGGGCTGTGGAGGATGCGGAAAACCGTTACGATCCCGCATCAGGCCACGGAACGGGCTGGTGACGATCTGTGCCGGTCTTCCCCAGGCGATCACGGCCGGCGCGGATTTTGGTGGACGGGGGTGGGACCTTTGCCATCCGTCCACAGGCTTCCCACATGCTCGTCAACGGCCTTGCTTGATGCGCGTGGTCAGTTCTTGCACGACGTTGAAGGCCTCACGGTCTTCCTTCAGCAGGCGCGTGATCTTGTTGACGCCGTGCAGCACCGTGGAATGGTCGCGGCCGCCGAACTTGGCGCCGATCTTGGGCAGCGACGCGTCGGTCAGCTCGCGGCACAGGTACATGGCGATGTGGCGCGGGTAGGCGATCGACTGCTGGCGGCGGTCGCCGCGCAGGTCGGCGATCGAGACGTGGAACAGCTCGGCGGTCGCGCCTTGGATCTGCTCGATCGTGAGCGAGCGCGTTGCCCCCTGCGGAAACAGGTTGCGCAGCACCTCTTCGGCCAGCTCGGTGGAGATCGGCCGGCCGGTCAGCGACGCGTAGGCCACGACCCGCGTGAGCGCACCCTCGAGCTCGCGGATGTTGGTCGTGACCCTGTCGGCAATGTAGGTGAGCACCTGCGAATCGTCGATCTGGAACCGCTCGGTCATCACCCTCTTGCGCAGGATGGCGATGCGTGTTTCCAGATCAGGCGGTGTGACGTCGGTGATCAGTCCCCACTGAAAACGCGAGCGCAGCCGAGCTTCGAGCGTTGCCAGCTCATGCGGTGGGCGGTCCGAGGACAGCACGATCTGCTTTCCGGCCTCGTACAGGCTGTTGAACGTGTGGAAAAACTCCTCCTGCAACCGCTCCTTGCCCTCGATGAACTGGATGTCGTCGACCAGCAGCAGGTCGTACGTGCGGTACCGCTGCTTGAAGGTGACCATGCGCCCATCCCGCATGGAATCGACGAACTCGTTCAATACCGTCTCGGTGGTGACGTACCGCACGTTCAGCTGGGGGTGCTGCTGCAGCACGTAATGGCCGATCGCCTGCAGCAGGTGGGTTTTCCCCAGGCCGGTGCTGCCGTGGATGAAAAGTGGGTTGTACGACTGCGCCGGCGATTCGGCCACGGCCAGCGCCGCAGCGTGGGCGAAACGGTTGCTGGCTCCGATCACGAACACGTCGAACGTGTACTTTGGATTGATGCCGGTGGCCGCTCCGAAGCGAGCCTGCTGGGACGCGGTCGCCGGGGGCGGCTCCGGGTCGGCGGTCGCCTCGACCACGTCGGGCAGGTCGGCCTCGCGGGCTCGGGCCGCCGCCTGCGCCACCTCGACCCGCAGCTCGACCACCAGGTCGTGCTCCGCTGCCGCCGCGTCCAGCAGGCTGGCGAAGTGGCCCTCGATCCAGCTCTTCGTGAACTCGTTGGGAACGCCCACCACCAGGCGCGACTCATCCTGTTCGATCGCCGTCGCGTTTCCGAACCATGTCGCGAAGGTGCCGGCGTTCAGCATCTGGGCGAGGCGTTGAGAGATGGTCTCCCAGCTGGTGTCGGCGGCGGGATCGAGGGACATGCGAACGGCGAGTGTAACCCGGCACCCAGGGCCGGTACAACACCAGCAGCGCCCGGTCGCGTCCACCCGTCAAAGCGACGATTTGCAGGGGTTTCGTCCCTTTCCCACACAGGCGTCCACAGATGTGGAAACAGACCTGTGAACGGTGGCGCCGGCAAAAACACCTGCGTGTGGGCGTGTTCCCGGCGACGGCGGGGGCCGGGGGCTGCGCGCGTTATCCACAGCAGAAATCTTTTGTGATGCCCGCGTATCCCGGCCGGGGCGCTCGAGGGCATCGCTGCTCTATACTGCCCACCGCATGAAGCGCACCTATCAGCCCAACACCCGCAAGCGCGCCAAGACCCACGGCTTTCGCAAGCGCATGAGCACGCGCGCCGGCCGCGCCGTGCTGAAACGTCGCCGGCTCCGTGGCCGCAAGCGCCTCTCCGCATAGAGTGACAGCCCCATGACCGGCGACCACGCGTCCGCCCCTGCCGCCGTATCGAAGCGCGGGCGCCTCACGCGTGCCGCCGAGTTCGACGCCGTCACGCAGCTGGGACGAGCCGTCAGCGGCCGCTACCTGACGCTTCGCTATCGCGCGGCCGAGGGCGGCGACGCGCCTCGGGTCGGCTATGCGGTGCCCCGCAAGGTCGGCGGCGCCGTCGACCGCAACCAGGTCAAGCGGCGCCTACGCGAGGCGATCGCCCGCTGCGACGGGCTGCTTGCGCCCGCGACCGACTACGTGCTGATCGCGCGGCCGGGGCTGGCCGCCGCCGCCGAGGCCCAGGGCTTTGACTGGCTGGTGGCCCAGGTCGAGGAGCTGCTGCGCCAGTCCGCGGATCGGTCGGGCCCGCGGTGAGATCGCTCACGGTCTGGATGCTGCGCTGCCTGCGGATCTTGCTGATGCCGTTCCAGGCCATGACGTCGCTGACCCCCCGCACCTGCAAGTACGAGCCCACCTGCTCGCACTACGCCGAGCAGGCGATCCGCCGCCACGGCGTGCTGCGCGGCCTGATGCTGGCGAGCTGGAGGCTGCTGCGCTGCAACCCCTGGTCGAAGGGCGGGTACGACCCGGTCCCAGGTGACGAGGGGCGGGTGGTGCCCTCGTGATCGAGCTGTTCATCGTTCTGCAGCAGATCGAGCAGGTGCTGCAGCACGTCATCGAGTTCTACCACGACCATTTCGGCGTCTCCTGGGGCTGGTCGATCGTGCTGCTGACGGTGACGGTGCGGATCGCGATCCTACCCCTGACGATCAAGCAGTTTCGCTCGATGGCCGCCATGCAGCGCATCCAGCCGAAGGTGAAGGCGCTCCAGAACAAGTACAAGGGCAAGACCGACCCGGCGGCCAAGAAGCAGCAGCAGGCGGAGCTGATGGCGCTCTACAAGGAACACAATGTGAACCCGTTCGCGTCCTGCCTGCCGCTGGTGTTTCAGATGCCGGTCTTCATCGGCCTCTACCAGACGCTGCGCAACTTCCACCCGGGCAGCGACGTGGCCTTCCTCGGCATCACCGACATCTTCGTGCCGCTGAACCAGATCGGCGGCGCCACCGAGGTGCTGATGGTGCTCGCCTACAGCCTCTCGATGCTGGGCTCGACGCTACTGTTCTCGTTCGTCCAGGACCGCCAGCAGAAGTTCCTGTTCGCCAGCATGTCGGTGATCTTCATCCCCTTCATCCTGCGCGTGCCGGCGGGCGTCGGCATCTACTGGATCACCACCAACCTGTGGACGATCGGGCAGCAGGGCATCGTCAAGCGCACGATGGGCCACCACTTCCCGGTGGTGCAGAAGGAAGAGAAGCAGAAGCACGCGCAGCAGCCGCGCAGCTCGCGGAACCTGCCGAAGACGGACGCGGCCAAGGCCGACGGCGCGAAGCCGGCCGCGAAGCCGGCCGCCAAGAAGCCGGCCGGCTCGTCGCGCAAGAAGCGGCGATGAGCGACCAGCGGGCGGAAGTCGAATCGACCGGCGAGACGGTGGGCGAGGCCCGCTGGGCGGCGCTGCACGAGCTGGAGCGCCGCTACCCGTCGCTCGACCGTGACGCCGTCGAGTTCGTGGTCGTGTCCGAGGGCGAGCGGGGCCTGCTCGGTGTCGGGTACCGGCCGGCGCGGGTGCTGGCCTCCGTCACGGTCGACCCGGATGCGCCGGCACCGCCGGTCGAGCACGAGCCGGTACCGGCCCACGCCGATGACTCGCCCGGCGCGGCGCGCGTGCGGGAGATGGTGGGGCGGATCCTGATCGCGATGGAGCTCGAGGGTGACATCGACCTCGAGGAGGCCGGCGGCGTCGTCACCGTGACCGTCCACGGTCCCGACCTGGGGTTGCTGATCGGCAAGCACGGCCAGACCATCGACGCCATCCAGTATCTGGCGAACGCGATCCAGCACCGGCGCGAGCAGCAGCCGCTGGAGGTCGTGGTCGATGCGGAGGGATATCGCAAGCGCCGCGAGCGCACCCTGCATGACGTCGCTCAGCGCGCCGCAGCCGATGCGCTCAGCACGGGCGAGCCGGTCGAGCTCGAGCCGATGACATCGGTGGAGCGCAAGATCGTCCACACGAAGGTGCAGTCGATGGGCGGGCTCACCACCTCCAGCGAGGGCGTCGAGCCGAATCGGTACGTGGTCGTGCGGGCCGACGAGGACGCGGTGTAAAACGTGAAACACCCACTGCCGGCGCTCGAGCGATACAGCCGGCTGGTGGCGGACGCGCCGCTCTCGGTGACGGCGTTGCCGGATCAGCCTGCCATCTGGCGGGAGCTGGTGGAGGACGCCCTTCGGGCGCGGCCGCTGATCGGAGAGCCGCTGCCGGAGCTGGTCGTGGACGTGGGCAGCGGCAACGGCTCGCCCGGTATCCCGCTGGCGATCGACTACGGCCGGCCGGTGACGCTGCTCGAGGCGGCATCGCGCAAGGCCGCCTTCCTGCAGCGGGTGGTGGCGGAGCTGGGGATCGAGGCGCCGGTGGTCGCCGAGCGCTCGGAGCACTACGCGCGGGCGGCCGGTCGTGATCGCTTCGACCTGGTGCTGGCGCGGGCGCTGGCACCGCCGCCGGTGGCGCTCGAGCTGTGCCTGCCGCTGGCTCGGGCCGGCGGCAGGGTGGTGCTGTGGACGGGCGAGATCGACGGCGACGCGATCGACGAGGTGGCCGGGCAGCTGGCCGCGCGGGTGTCGTGCGTCGAGCGCTACGGCGGTCGTCGGCTGGTCGAGGTGGCCAAGCTGGGCGCGACCCCGGAACGGTTCCCGAGACGCCCCGGAATGGCCGCTAAGCGTCCGCTGGCACCGCTACCATCGCGCTGATGAACTCGCGGGTCTACGCCTTGGCGAATCAGAAGGGCGGCGTCGGAAAGACCACCACGGCGATCAACATGGCCGCGTGCGTCGCCGAGGCCGGTACGCCCGTGCTGCTGATCGATCTCGATCCCCAGGCAAACGCCACCACCGGGCTCGGGTTCCGGCCCGACCAGCTGGAGCTCAGCACCTACGACCTGCTGCACGGAAGCGCGCTGGACGACGTGGTGGTCGAGACCGTGGTGCCGAACCTGCACCTGGCGCCGTCACATCCCGACCTGGCGGCCGCGCAGGTCGAGTTGGCGGCCGGCGACACCTTGCTGCGGGACCTGCTGGCCGGTATCGGCGACGGCTACCCCTACGTGTTCGTCGACTGCCCGCCGTCGCTGGGGTTGCTGACGGTGAACGCTCTCTCCGCCGCCAACCGGCTGATCGTGCCGGTGCAGTGCGAGTACTACGCGCTGGAGGGCCTGGCTCAGCTGCTGCAGAGCGTCGAGCTGGTGCGCACCAGGCTGAACCCGCGGCTGGGCGTGACCGGCGTGCTGCTGACGATGTACGACGCGCGCACGCACCTGGCCCGCGACGTCGCCAGCGAGGTGCGCGAGCACTTCGGGCCGCTGGTGTTCGACACGGTGGTGCCCAGGAGCATCCGGCTGGCCGAGGCGCCCAGCCACGGTGTACCGATTACCCGGTACGATTCACGCTCTGCGGGCGCCGACGCGTACTACCGCGTGGCGCTGGAGGTGGTCGAGCGTGGCTAAGAATCGAGGACTGGGACGCGGGCTTGCGGCGCTGGTCGCCGAGTTCCCGGCCGGCCACGTCTCGCTGGTCGAGCTCGAGATCACCCAGGTGCGTCCCAACCCGCGGCAGCCGCGCACCCGTTTCGACCCGGAGTCGATCGCGGCGCTGGCCGAATCGATCAAGACCCAGGGCATGGTGCAGCCGATCATCGTGCGCGATGCCGGTGACGGCTACGAGATCGTGGCCGGCGAGCGTCGCTGGCGCGCTGCGCAGAAGGCCGAGGTGACCACGATCCCGGCGATCGTGCGTCCGCTGGACGACCGCGACGCCATGATCGTGGCGCTGGCCGAGAACGTCGCCCGCGAGGACCTGAACCCGGTCGAGCAGGCCCGGGGGTATGCGGTGCTGTCCGACGAGCTCGATCTCAGCCAGACCGAGATCGCGCGCCGGGTCGGCAAGAGCCGCCCGGCCGTCGCGAACACGATGCGGCTGCTGGAGCTTCCCGACGATGTGCTGGAGCTGATCGCCGGCGGCAAGCTCAGCGAGGGTCACGGCCGTGCCCTGCTGCTCACGCCCGGGCACGACGAGCGGCTGGCGCTGGCCCGGCGGGCGGTGGCGCGAGGGCTGTCGGTGCGCGACGTCGAGGCCGCCGCCAAGCGGATGGGACGAGCGCGGCCGGCCAAGCGGGCGGGTGCCAGCTGGGTGGACGAGGAGCTCGCCCACCTGGCCGTGGACGCCGCCTGGGAGTCGCTGAAGCTGCGGGCCGCGGTGCGCTCCGGGCCGCGCGGTGGCAGCGTCGAGATCCGCTTCAGCTCGGCCGCCGAGCTGGGTCGGATTATCGACCAGCTGCGAGCCGAGCGAGTCTCCTGGGCCGATTAGGGCTGCAAAGCGTCGCCTGGCATTGTCGCTGCGGTCGGCTCGTGCCGAGCACTGTGCCTCCCTTGCTCCTCCCCAGCTTGCTTTTCGGGCTAATCCCGGTCTTTTCGTAACCCAACCGGGGCCTTTCGGTCGTCGACGATCCGTCGTTATACTTGCCGTCCCCGGGCGATTAGCTCAGTCGGTTAGAGCGCCGCTCTGATAAGGCGGAGGTCCCTGGTTCGAATCCAGGATCGCCCATCCCGGTCACACTGCGTACCGATCTCCGCCGAAGTCGGTGGCATAATCGAGGTGTGCAGGAAGTCAGCATCTACGGGGTCTCGTTCGACATGGTCGGGAAGCAGCCGATCGTGCTGCTCAAGACCCTGGACGGGAACAAGTTCCTGCCGATCTGGATCGGCCACCCGGAGGCGGCGGCGATCCTGGTCAAGCTGCAGGGTTCGCCCACCCCGCGGCCGATGACGCATGACCTGGTCGCCGACATGCTCGGTGAGATGAATGCCCAGGTCACCAAGATCGCCGTCACCGAGCTGCGCGAGAGCACCTTCTATGCCGTGATCACGCTGCAGGTGAACGGCTCGGAGATCGACGTCGATTCGCGGCCGTCGGATGCGCTGGCGCTGGCGGTGCGCACAAGCGCGCCGATCTTCGTGGCCGACCAGGTGATCGACGACTCGGCCATCGAGTTCGGCGGCGAGCCGGAGGACGAGGCCGAGGTGGTCGACGAGTTCAAGAAGTTTCTGGAGAACGTTAACCCCGACGACTTCGCCGGCTGACTTGACGGCTGCAAACCGTCGCACGCCGGAATCTGCGTGATCGCAGATTCCCACTGAACGCTGCAAGAAGATCTTGCAGTTGGCGTCGCGGCGATCTGACCGTGCAGAGCACTGTGCCTCCCTTGCTCCTTGCGAAGCTCGGTTTTCGCTCGTCAGGTTGCGCCGGGTCGGCTACATGTCCGCGGCCCGCCGTTCCAGGTCGCGCGCGATCACCAGCCGCTGCACCTCGGCCGTGCCGTCCACCACCTGCAGCATCTTCGCCAGCGCGATGAACCGCGCCAGCGGGTGGTCGTTCAGCCAGCCGTAGGCGCCCAGCACCTCGCTGCAGGTGATCGCCGCGCGCAGGGCGGCGTCCGGCGCGAACCGCTTCGCGTGCGCCACCGCCACCGGACCCTCGGGCGTGCCCAGCCGTTGCGCGGCTGCCTGAACCAGCAGGCGTGACGCTGCGAGGTCGGTGGCGGCATCCGCCAGCATCCAGCGGATGCCCTGGAAGTCCAGCACGCGTTCGCCGAATGCCTGCCGGTGCCGGGCGTAGCGCAGGGCCGTATCGAGCGCCTCCGCGTGCAGGCCGGTCGCGATTGCGGCGATGTCACAGCGGGCGACGTCGATCGCTGCCAGCGCCGCGCGCATGCCCGTGCCCGCGGGCACCAGTTCCTGCGCCGGCGCGTCCTCCAGCAGCATCTCGCCGATCGGCAGGAACGCCGAGGCGGCCTTGTCGTAGATGCGCGGGAACGAGACGCCGGGCGCCCGCCCGTCGACCGCCATGATCGCGATGTCGCGGTGGCCGGTTCCGTCGCCCGTGTGACACACGACCAGGAACAGGTCGGCCTCGCCCGCCAGCGACACCCAGGCCTTGCGGCCGCTGACGCGCCAGCCCTGCCCGTCCGGGCGGGCAACCGTCGTGATGGCGGTGGCATCCGATCCAGCCTGCGGCTCGGTCAGCGAGAAGCCGCCCAGCGCGTCGCCCGTGCGCAGCCGCTCACCCCATGTCGCGATCAGCTCGGGCGATCCGGCGCCGTGCAGGGCCGCGGCCACGGCGTTGTGCATCGAGAGCGAGAAGGCGAAGGCGGCGTCTCCGCGCCCGAGCTGCTCGAATACCCGCATGCCGTCCGGGTAGGACAGCTCCAGGCCGCCGGCAGGCTCCGGCACGAACAGAGCGGTCAGCCTGGAGGCGGCCGCCAGCTCACGCGGGTAGCGCCCGCTGCGCTCCCAGCTCTGCAC
Organism: uncultured Actinomycetes bacterium; assembly: GCA_963737445.1. Lineage (GTDB taxonomy): Bacteria > Actinomycetota > Thermoleophilia > Gaiellales > JAICJC01 > JAICYJ01. The sequence goes on from CAVTSO010000025.1 coordinate 118,088, forward strand.
CTCTGAGCGCACGTGCTCGTCGACCAGCGCCCGTGCCCGATCGACGCTCGTCTCCGCGGCGGTCATCCGCGGATCATAGGGCTGCGGCTTGCCTCTGCGGGCGACTCCTGCTTTGCTAAGGGGTACTCGAGAAAGGAGCCCCCGATGCAGCGCAATGGGAGCGGCGCGGCACGGTTTGCGGAGCGGCGGGTGCAGGGCGTCGGCGACGACGGTGCTGACGACCGGATCACGATCTGGATTGAGCGCCGGGCCGGCGCGGTGTGGGCCGTCGGCCGTGCGGTCGGCCTGGATGAGCGCGCCGACGGCGCGGTGCACGCGGACGACTACGTGTTCGAGGGATTCGAGATGGGCGATGCGGTGGAGGCGGCGAACGAGGCGCTGCAGGCGGATCTGGACGTGAGCCGCGACGAGGGCCGGCCGCAGTCTGTGGAGCCGTTCCAGGAGCGCGAGCTGCTGGAGCCGCTGGAGCGGTGGTTCTTCGGCCGCTCCCCGCGGTAGGTGGATGGTCTTAGCCGAGCACGGTCACGGCCAGCAGCACCACGTTCATCGCGATCACCAGGCACGACACCAGCACGGCCAGGCCGTGCAGGATGCGGCCGTTGGCCATGTCGCCCATCACGTCGCGCCGGCGCCGACAGCGACTGGATCAGGATCGCCATTAGGTTCGACAAGAGCAGCACCCACAGCAGCATGTAGCCGTAGTCGGCGCCGGTCTGGATGTTGGTCGCGAAGTTGCCGGGGTCCATGTAGGCCACGCTGGCGACGAACGCCGGGCCCAGGAACGGCAGCACTCGCCGCACGCGCGCGAACGGCGATCGCAGGCCCTGCATCGGGGCGACGGCGGTCTGCAGCGATCGCGAGGTCATCCCGGCCGTTCCGCTTCCACGTGCACGCTGTCCCACGGCAGCCCCAGCGCCTCGGTCAGGTACAGCTCCAGCAGCCGGTGGTGCCGCAGCACCTCGACGGCCACCCGGTTGCCGGCATCGGTCAGCTGCGCACCGTGGTAGGTGCGATGCTCGATCAGCCCCAGCTCGGCAAGCTTCTTGACCATCGCCGCCGCGGCTGCGGCGGATACGCTCATCCTGTCGGCGATCTTGTTGTTAAACCTGGAATCAACCGACTACGGTGAGCGGCGGCAGATCCCCTGCAAACAGGCCCGCCGCGCGTCCGGTTCGCTCGAGCACCGCGAGCGCCCGGGCGCCCTCGGGGCCGAGGTCGACGGTGTGGTCGTTGACGTACAGCTCGACGTAGGGCCAGATCACGCTCTCGTCCATCTCTTGGGCATGGCGGCGGATGGTGACCAGCGCCTCGTCGCGGTTGGCCCAGCCGTAGGCGATCGACTCCCGCAGCAGGCCCGCGAACTCCGCGGCCACGCCGTCGGGCAGCGCCCGGTCCGCCAGGATCCCGCCCAGCGGCACGGGCGCATCCGCCAGCCGTTCGAACGAGGTGCCCAGGTCCTCGACCAGCGTCAGGCCGTCGCGCTGGTAGGTGAGCCGGCCCTCGTGGATCAGCACCCCCAGGTCGGCGTCGCCGCGCAGGAGCGCCGGCCCGATGTCGGTGAACACCGCCTGGCTGATCGTGCCCTGGTGCGGGTGCAGGCAGTGGTAGAGCAGCGTCGCGGTGGTGGTCTTGCCCGGGCACAGCACCCGCGACTGTGGTGACGGCACCGTTTCCGGCGCGGCCGCGACCAGCAGCGGGCCGACGCCGAACCCGAGCGCGGCGCCGCTGGCCAGCACCCCGAACCGGTCGGAGAGCAGAAGGGCGGCGTGGAAGCTGGCCTTGGAGATGTCGTAGCGCCCGCCGAACAGCCTGTCGTTCAGCTGCTGCACGTCCACCAGCTCCACGTCCAGCTCGAACCCGCGCATGTCGATGCGCCGCTCCAGGATCGCGTGAAAGGCGAATGTGTCGTTGGGGCAGGGGGAGATGCCGACGCGCAGCTTCACGATGCCAGCATGCTATCCAGCCGCTCGCGCAGCGCATCCAGCGCTGGATCGAGCGACCAGCCGGCCAGATCGCGGTCGCCTGCGATGTTCGATACCGCCCGCAGCATTGTGCACGGGATCGCTGCGGTCATTGCCGCTAAGGCAACAGCGTATCCCTCCATCTCCTCGAGCACCGCCCGCGGCTCCGCCACGCGGCGCGATCGAGCCTGGTCGAGCGACTCCGATGCGCGTGCCACCGAGAGCGCCAGCCCGTCCTGTCCGTCCAGCGCGGCCTCGTCGCTGTCGGCGAACCCCAGCTCGGCCGGCGTCTGGTCGCCGACCCCGACGCCGTGGCAGCGAACCAGCCCGGGGGCCAGCACCGCGCCGATCGGGGCCAGCTCGGCGTCGTAGCTTCCGGCCACCCCGGCCAGCACCACCCGCTGTGGCCGGTGGCGGGCGATCGCGTGCATGGCGCCCACGCCGGCCCGCGCCAGGCCGAACCCGCAAAGCTCCAGCGGCGCGTGCGTGAGCGCCAGCCGCCGCGCCTCGAGCTCCGTCGGGACGAGCACGAGCGTGACGGGCGCTCTGCTCACACGATCTCCACCATCCGCTCGATCGCGCCGCGTGCCCGCGCGGCGACATCGTCGGGAACAGTCACCGGGTACTGCATCTCCCGCAGGCTGTCGCGCAGCTTGGGCAGGGTGATCTGCTTCATGTAGCGGCACACCGCCCGCTCCGACATGGCGTAGAACCGCTTGTCGGGCGCCTCCTTGTGCAGCCGGTGCAGGATGCCGGTCTCGGTTGCGACTACGAACTCGTTGCGCTTGCGAGGATGTCGCGTGGCGCACCATGCCCTCGGTGGACAGCACGTGGGTGGTCTCGGCCAGCTTGGCATCGTGCGCGGCCGCGTACAGGCACTGGCTGGCGCAGCCGCACTCCGGGTGGATCAGCAGGTCGGTCCCGGGCCGCTCCTCCATCATGCGGCTGACGTCCTGCGGTGCGGATGCCGGCGTGGACGTGGCACTCGCCCGGCCAGATCTTCATGTGCCGGCCGGTCAGCCGCTCCAGGTAGGCGCCGAGGAACATGTCCGGCAGAAACAGGATGTCGCGGTCCTCGGGCACCGCTTCGATGATGGCGCGCGCGTTCCCCGACGTGCAGCAGTAGTCGGACAACGCCTTCACCTCGGCCGTGGTGTTGACGTAGCTGACAACGACCGCGCCCGGATTCTCCTGCTTCCAGCGCGCGAGCGCCTCGGCATCGATGCTGGCCGCCAGCGAGCACCCTGCCTCCAGGTCGGGGATCAGCACGGTGCGGTTCGGGTGCCAGGATGGCGGCCGTCTCGGCCATGAAGTGCACGCCGGCAGAACACGATCACGCCGGCGTCGGTGGCGGCCGCCTGTTGCGACAGGCCCAGCGAGTCGCCGACGTAGTCGGCCACGTCCTGCACCTCGGCGACCTGGTAGTTGTGGGCCAGGATCACGGCGTTGCGCTCGCGCGCCAGCGCGCGCACCTCGTCCTGCATGGTCTCGATATCGGGTGCGGTCAGGATGCTGATGGTGGTACCTCCAGTGCGATGTCGAGTGCGCGCACCGAGTGTGTGAGCGCTCCCACCGAGATCGCGTCGACCCCGGTCTCGGCCACCTCGCGGATCGTGTCGATGGTGATGCCGCCGGACGCCTCCAGGCGCGCGCGGCCGGCCGTCGTTGCCACCGCCCGGCGCAGCTGGCGCGGGCGGCATGTTGTCGAGCAGGATCACGTCGGCGCCGGCGTCGAGCGCCTGCTGCAGCTGGCCGAGCGTGTCGACCTCGACCTCGACCGAGCGCGCCGGGATTGCGCAGGCGGACGCGCTCGACTGCGGCCGGCACGCCGCCGGCGACCGCGCACGTGGTTGTCCTTGATCAGCACGGCGTCGTGCAGCCCGGCGCGGTGGTTGGTGCCGCCGCCGCAGCGCCACGGCGTGCTTGTCCAGCGCGCGCAGGCCGGGGGCGGTCTTGCGCGTGTCCAGCAGCTGCACGCCGGTGCCGGCCACCAGCGTCGGCGTAGCGCCGTGTCGTCGTGGCGATGCCGGACATGCGCTGCAGCAGGTTGAGCGCGGTGCGCTCGCCCGTCAGCAGCGCCCGCGCCGACGCGTGCAGCCGGGCCACCACCTGGGCCGGCTTCGATGCGGTCGCCGTCCGCGGCGAGCCGCTCCATGCGAGCCTGCGGGGTCGAGCTCGAGCGAGCACGGCGAACGCCTGGTCGAGCCCGCAGATGACGCCCGGCCTCGCGCACCACGACGTCGGCGCTGCCGCGCAGATCGGCGGGCACGATCGCGTCGGTGGTGACGTCGCCGCTGCCGACGTCCTCGGCCAGGGCGCGGGCGATCACACTGTCTGGGGCTGGGTCGGGCACGGCATCCTGTGGGCGAGGGCGGGGTCTTCGGAGGGGTAATCGAGCCGCACGTGCGGCGCCACGGCTCTCGTGCCGCTGCGAGCGCGGCGGCGTGCGATCAGCTGCGCGACGTCACGCGGGTTGGAGGCCGGCTGGTCGGCGAGCCACTCCAGCATCCGCTCCAGCCCGGCGGCCTCCCGCAGCGGGCCGGCATCGCTCCACATCCGGCGCCGCAGCGCGGCCAGCGGCGCGCGGGCCAGCGGTCGCCGTGGCGGGTCGCGCCTCCACCTGAACCGGGGCGGCGTCCAGCCCGGCGGCGACCGCGCGGTGGGAGAAGACGAAGCACTCGAGCAGCGAGTTCGATGCCAGCCGGTTCGCGCCGTGCACGCCGCTGGACGCGCACTCGCCGCACGGCGTAGAGGCCGGCGATGTCGCTGGCGCCGTCCAGGCCGGTGGCGATCCCGCCCATCAGGTAGTGCGCCGCCGGCGACACCGGCAGCCGGTCGCGGGTCAGATCGAGGCCGGCGCGCGCGACGCCCTCGACCAGGTTCGGGAACCGGTCGCGCACGGCGGCGGCGTCCAGGTGACCCAGCGTCAGGTAGCTGGCCTCTCCGCCGGCAAGGCGGTTCTGGATCTCCCGGGCCACGACATCGCGAGGCGCCAGCTCGCCGTCGGCGTGCACGTCCAGCATGAATCGCCGGCCCCGCTCGTCGACCAGGTGGGCGCCCTCGCCGCGCACTGCCTCGGAGATCAGGAAGGCCCGGTCGCCGACCGCCAGCGCCGTGGGGTGGAACTGGACGAACTCCATGTCCGAGATGGTCGCCCCGGCCCGGCGTGCGATCGCGATGCCGTCGCCGAGCGCTCCGGGCGGGTTGGTGGTGCGGGCGTACAGCGCGCCGGCGCCGCCGGTGGCGATCAGCGTCATCCGCGATCGCAGCGGCCGCAGCTCGTCGTGGCCGATCACCCACGCCCCGGCACAGCCGCCGCCGTCGGCGATCAGCTCCAGCATCGCCGTGTGCTCGAGCACGCTGATCAGCGGCTGGGAGCGGACACGGGCGATCAGCACCTCGGCGATGTGCTGGCCCGGTGGCGCTGCCGCCCGCGTGCAGGATCCGCCGGCGCCCGTGGCCGCCCTCGCGACCCAGCGCCAGGTGGCCGTTCGTCGTCGCGGTCGAACGGGACGCCCATGCCGCTCCAGGTCGGCCATCCGGTCCGGGGCATCGGACACAAGTAGTTCGACCGCGCGCGGGTCGCAGAGCCCGCGTCCGACCAGCATCGTGTCGGCCATGTGCTGTGACGGGTCGTCATCCGGCCCGATCGCGGCTGCGACGCCGCCCTGGGCGTAGAACGAGTTCGACGACTGCAGCGATCCCTTGCTCACCAGGGTCACGCGTGCACCCACCTCGGCCGCCTGCAGAGCCGCGTAGAGGCCTGCCAGGCCGGCGCCGGCAACGAGCAGGTCGACCGTCTGATGGTCGTCTCGGATCACGGCCAGCGCATATTAGCTCAAGTGACTAAAACTTGCCGTGGGGAATATGCGGGCGTCAGCGACGTTGACCGATTCGGATGTTGCTGGTTGCTGATAGCGTGGGACTCGTGGCCGATCCTCCTTCCGATCAGGCGGAGCCGACGGCCGCCGCCGAACGGGCGGCGGAGGCGCGCGATCGCGTCCACTTCGAGGAGGAGGCGCTCGAGCACGCCGACCAGCTGTACCGGATCGCCCTGCGGCTGAGCGGCTCGCAGCAGACCGCCGAGGAGCTGGTGCAGGAGACCTACCTGCGCGCGTTCCGCGGCTGGCGCGGGTACCGGCCGGGCAGCAACCTCGCGGCCTGGCTGGCGACCATCCTGCGCAACGTGTTCCTCGACGAGGCCCGCAAGCAGAGCCGTCGCCCGGCCCAGGAGTCGTTCGAGGACACGTCCGAGTACTACCTCTACAACCACCTCTCCGAGGCCGGCGCCGAGCCCCAGGAGGCGGTGCTGAACCGTCTCTCCGGCGGTGCCATCGCCGAATCGCTGGGCGACATCCCGCCCATGTTCCGCGAGGTGGTGGTGCTGGTCGACATCGGGGATTTCAGCTACCAGGACGCCGCGGACATCCTCGGCATTCCGATCGGCACGGTCATGTCGCGGCTGCACCGCGGACGCCGTGCCCTCAAGCAGGCGTTGGCAAGCAGAGCATCGGAGGACGCGTCATGAGCCTTGATCCATGTCTGGGCGTCGAGAGCCAGCTGCAGCCCTACCTCGACCGGCAGCTGACGCCGGACGAGGTATCGATGATCGAGCAGCACCTCGGCACCTGCGCCTACTGCCGCGAGCGCTACCACTTCGAGGCCAAGCTGCGCGACACCGTGAAGACCGTCTGCTGCGGCGATCCCGTGCCGGAGGGGCTGGTCGAACGGGTGCGGCTGCACTGCCGCGGTCAGGGCGCCGCGTAGTCGACGTCGCCGGGCTCGGGCAGCCCGCGGCAGTCGATCAGCCTCGCCTCGAGGTCGCGTCCCGGGGTGTCGCCGGCCTCGGGCAGCGCCGCCCAGCAGGCGCGGGGCAGCACCACGGGGTGCGAGCGTCCGCCGCCGTAGTCCGCCGCGCGAACCCCGTGCCCGGCCGCCGCCGTGCGCTGGATCGCCCGCGGGTCGAGCCCCGGGCCGTCACCCAGCACCACGAGCGCCTCGTCGATCGGCTCCGGCAGCGCCTCCAGAGCTGCTCTCAGCGATGCTGCCTGCCCGTCCGCCCAGCGCGGTGCCACTACGGCGACGGCACCGTGCAGGGGCACCTCTGCGGTGATCTCATCGACGCGCGCGCCGAGCACCACCAGCCGCGTGGCGATCCCGGACCGCTCCACCGCGATCAGCACCCGCTCCAGCATCGTGATGCCCTCGATCAGGTGCAGCTGCTTGGGGCCGCCGAAGCGCCTGCCCTCGCCCGCGGCCAGCACCACGGCGGCGATCGTGTCGCGGGGTTCGTCGTCCACGGGCCAACCGTAGCCCGCGTGGTAGGTTGCCGCCATGACTGACAACCTGCTTATTCATGCGGATTCCCATCGCGATGCGGACATGTTCGTCGCCACCGGAGTGGCCGTGGTCGATCCGTTCACCTACCTCGAGCTGGACGGGCTGCGCGTGATCGTGGCGAGCGTGCTCGAGGCCGACGTGATCCGTCGCGACTCGCGTGCCAGCGATGTCTGGACGGACGACGAGTTCGGCGGCCGCGAGCTGATGGCAAAGGGCTGGAGCTACCACGACGCCGAGATGGAGGTGGTGCGGCGGGTGCTCGAGAAGGCAGGCGCCCAGGCCGTCGTCGTTCCACCTTCGTTCCCGGTCAGCCTGGCCGACTACCTGCGCGGAAAGGGCCACACGGTCACCCCCGACCGCGAGGTGTTCGAGCGACGGCGGCGCAGCAAGGACGCGGCCCAGCTGGCCGCGATCAACGTCGCCCAGCGTGCAACCGAGCGGGCCTTTCGCTCGGTGCGGGAGTTGCTCGGCTCGGCAACGCCACAGGAGTCGGGCGTGCTGATGGCGGGCGGCGAGCAGGTAACGTGCGAGCGCGTCCGCGACGCGATCGTGGAAACGTTGCGCGAGCACGGCTGCGAGGGCGAGCCGCCGCTGGTCGGCGCCGGCCCCCGCGGTGCGCTGGTGCACGATCTCGGCAGGGGACCGATTCACGCCGGCGAGCCGGTGATCGTGGACATCTTCCCGCGCCACGCAGCCAGCCGGTACTGCGCCGACATGACCCGCACGTTCTGCTTCGGCGAGGCGCCGGAGCGTCTGGGGGTGATGCACGCCACCGTGCTCGACGCGCTGAAGCGCAGCACCGAGGCGATCACCGACGGCGTGGCCGGAACCGTCCCCTGGGAGGTGGCGTGCGACGCGATCGAAGCGGGCGGCTTCCGCACCCAGCGGGGGCTGGCCGAAGGCGAGAGCCTGGGCGAGGACTTCTTCCACGGCCTCGGGCACGGGGTCGGGATCGAGGTGCACGAGGCGCCGTACATGGGCCTCGGCTGCAAGGAGCCGCTGGCTACCGGCGACGTGGTCACGGTCGAGCCCGGCGTCTACCGCAAGGACTTCGGCGGCGTGCGGCTCGAGGACCTGGTGGTCGTCACCGGCGGCGAGCCGGATGTGCTGACGCAGTTCGACTACGAGCTTGAGATCCGTCCCTAGATGATTGATTCCACGGGATGCGTGGATGAGGGGCGCGGGATGTTGCAGACAAGATCCAGCGCCGCGTAGCTCGTGGAATCAATCATCCTGGTCGAAGGCGGTTCAGGCCGTCAGGATGTCGAAGAACCGCTGCTCGTCCTCGAACGGGCCGACCAGGCTGAAGTTGAGTCCGTCGTCGACGACCACCTGCCGCGCCACCCGCTGGATGTCCTCGACCGTCACGGCCTCGACGCCGTCCAGCACCTCGTCGATCTCGGCCACCCGGTCCTCGAGTACCTCGCGGCGCAGCCCGAACATGAGCAGTCCCTTGGGATCCTCGAGCTGCAGCACCATGCGGCCCTTCAGGTAGTTCTTGCAGCGGCGCAGCTCGTCGTCGGCGATCGGCTCGTCGGCGATCTTCCGGAACTGGGCCACGATGGTGGCCACCGCCTGGTCGATCCGCTCGGTGTCGACGCCGGCCTGGGCGAACAGGGTGCCGGTGTCGTGGTAGCTCTGGTGGTAGCCGAAGACGTAATAGGCGAGCCCGAGCCGCTCGCGCACCTCGATGAACAGGCGCGAGGACATGCCGCCGCCCAGCACCGCGGTCAGCACCTGCATCGCGTAGCGGTCGGGGCTGGTGGTCTGGACGCCGCGGACACCAAGCCGCAGGTGGGCCTGGTCGGAGTCGCGGGTCTCGAGCAGCACCCGCGGCTCGGTCTGGACGAAATCGACCGGGCTCCAGTCGCCGCTGGGCCGGTCGTCGAGGTGGCCGAACTGGGCCTCCACCTCGGCCAGGAAGTCGCCGTCGACCGCTCCGGCGGCGCCCACCACCATCCGCCGCGGCGTGTACCAGTCGTGCAGGTAGTCGACGAACGTCTGCCGGTTGGCCGCCCGGATCGTCTCCTTGGTGCCGATGATGTCCCAACCCAGCGGCTGGTCGCCGAACAGGAGCGTCTCGTAGACCGAATCGATCCGGTCACGGGGGGTGTCCACGTACATGTTCAGCTCCTCGATGATCACGCCCTTCTCGCGCTCGATCTCCTCCGCGTCGAAGCGCGACGAGAGCAGCTGGTCGGCCAGCACGTCCAGGGCCAGGGCGCGGTGCTCGGCCGCGCACTTGATGTAGTAGCCGGTGTACTCCTTGCCGGTGAACGCGTTGAACTCACCGCCGATGCCGTCCACCTCGGCCGAGATGTCCTTGGCGGTGGGTCGCTTCTGCGTGCCCTTGAAGAACATGTGCTCGGCGAAGTGGGCGATGCCGTTTGTCTCGCGGCTCTCGTAGCGGCTGCCCGCGGCCAGCATCACCATCACCGCCACCGACTTGGCGCCGGTCATGGGGTGGGTGACGACGCGCAGGCCGTTGGGAAGCACGGATTTGGTGAACATGGCCGCTATCGTAGACGGCCCGGCGGGCCGATGCCGGTGAGCGTCAGCGGGTGCCGACCGGGCCGTTCGCCCTGCAGCTCTGGATCAGGGTCGCGGGATGGCCGTCGGCCGCGTCGCGGTACATCTTGCGGGTGAACTGGATGCCGCCGTCGGAGGCGAAGATGGCGAACGGTGGCTTCGTGCCGGCGGGCGGCGCCACGTTCTCGGGTGAGCCGGCGGGTGCGACCACGACGTGGTGTGTCAGCAGGTCGTCGAGCGCCGCGTGTGCCTGCCCAGCGGCGGCCATGTTCCCTGAGCGGATCGCGTCCACCCAGTAGCACTCCCACGCCGTCTGCGAGATCGCCACTGCGGTGCCGCCCGGCTGGCTGCGCGACGTGACGGTGTCGGGCGGGAGCGTGCGGTCCGGCCAGCGCTCGCCCGGAGGCAGGGTCAGCCGGCGAGTGGCGTCGCGGTACAGCCGCCGCCACTCGCGGGGGCTCTTGACGATGGTGGTGTCCGTATGCCAGCCGAACAGGTTGAACCCCGTCACGGCGAAGGCGGTGCCCGCGGTCAGGCACAGGACGGCCAGGGCGATGCAGCCGATCAGCAGCCGCCGCCTGCCGGAGCGGCTGATCTGCGGCTGCTCGTGGTCCTGCGGAGTCGCCACGATCCGCGCGAACAGCGCATCGCGGTCGATCGCGTCGGTGATGTCGGGCTGGGCCCGCTCAAGACGATCCATACTGCGGCTCATGTCGACTCCATTCCGACGGTGTGAGATCCGTTGATGCGCGCCCTGCTGCGCCGAGAGCGCCTGCTCGAAGCGCCGCCGCGCGCGGTACAGCCGGACGCGGAAGGCGACCGGGCTGATGCCCGCCACCGTGGCCGCCTGGGCCGGTGTCAGGTCGTCCCAGCTCACGAGCAAGAGCGCGTCGCGGTCGGCGGGGAGGAGCTCCATCAGGGCGGCGGTCACGGCCGGGTCGCCGCTCTCGGCCTCTGGCGCGGGCACCTCGGCGTGCTGCTCGTCGAGGGCTGCCTGGCGCCCGGTGCGGCGGCGCTCGGCCATCAACAGGTTGCGGGCCGTGACGAACAGCCACGGCCTGGGGTCGTCGGCCGGAAGCGACGGCAGCCTGCGCCAGGCGATGGTCATCACCTCGGCGGCGATGCCCTCCGGGTCGCGGCTGCCCCGCGCGGCTGCGTATCGCACGATCGAGCCGAGGTTCTGAAAGACCTCGGCGAAGCGGGCCTCGGCGCTCTCGGCCTGGGTGCGGGTGTGGGTCATGCTGCTACCTGTCATTGGACGCCGAAAGTGTTACACCCGGTGGCGCCGTGATGCCGATCACGCCCCGTCGTGTGCGACACTCGCGGTGATGAGCGCAGACGTGACAGCTGAGTCCGTGGACATCGCGGCGGCTGACGGCACTGCGGATGCGATCTTCGTGCGACCGGCGGTAGACGGGCCGCATCCGGGCGTGCTGCTGTACATGGATGCCTACGGAATCCGGCCCGCGCTCGAGGCGCACGCCGCGCGGCTGGCCGCGGGCGGCTACTGCGTGCTGGTGCCAAACGTGTTCTACCGGCACGGCCGCTCACCGGTGCTCGAGAACCTCGAACAACTGATGCAGTCGGAGGACCGCTCGGCTTTGTTCGCGCAGCTCGGCCCCAAGATCCAGGCGGTCACGCCGGAGGCTTCGAACGCCGATGCCAACGCCTGGCTGGGGTTCCTGGACGATCGCGCGGAGGTGCGCGACGGCCCGATCGGCACGGTCGGCTACTGCATGGGCGGACGCTTCAGCCTCCGCTTGGCGGGAGAGTTCCCCGAGGCGGTGGCGGCGGCCGCCAGCTTCCACGGCGCCGGCATGGCCACCGACCAGCCTGACAGCCCGCACCTGGCCGCCGTGCACGCGACCGGCGAGCTCTACATCGGCCACGCGGACAACGACCGGGGGATGGGCCCGGAGCAGATGGGGCGGCTGACACGGGCGCTGGCCGAGGCTCACGTGCGCCACACCGCGGAGCTGTACGTGGGTTCGCTGCACGGCTGGACCCAGACCGACGCGCAGGTCTACGACGAGGCCGCCACCGAGCGGCACTGGTCACGACTGCTGGAGCTGTTCGGCCGCGTGCTTTCGCCCTGATGATTGATTCCACGGGCTGCGTGGCTCTGGGGCTGGTGCGAGCCGCCCCAGACGCCACGATCGCCCTTGAACAGGCTTCATTCAGCCTGCCCTGCGGTCGATCCCGTCGTCTGGAACGCCTCGTCCTGCGCCCATAGCCGCGGATCTCGTGGAATCAACCATCTACTCCACCTCCGCCAGCTTGCGCTCCAGCAGCCGCCGCTCGGCGTCGTCGTGCACCAGCTCCAGCGCCCGCCGGTAGGCGTTGCGGGCCTCGTCGGTGCGGCCCAGTCGCCGCAGCATCTCGCCGCGGGTCGAGTGCAGGTAGCGGTAGTCGTCGAGGTCGATGCGATCGACGATCGCGAGGCCTGCCGACGGCCCCTCCACCTCGGCTACGGCGACCGCGCGGTTCAGCTCTACCACCGGCGAACCGGTCAGCCGTGACAGCTCGCCGTAGAGCGCGGCGATCTGGGGCCAGTCGCGAGGCCGGTCGGCGTGCAGCGAGGCGATCGCCGCCTGCACGACATAGGGCCCGTGCCCGCGCAGCGCCAGCGCCCGGTCGAGCACGGTGCGGCCGTCCTCGATCTGGGCCGCGTCCCAGAGCGCGTGGTCCTGGTCGTCCAGCAGCACCAGATCGTCGCCCCGGAACCGTGCCTCGCGGCGGGCATCGAGCAGCAGCATCAGCGCCAGCAGCCCCTGCACCTCGGGCTCGTCCGGCATCAGTTCGGCCAGCGCACGGCCCAGCCGGATCGCCTCGGCGGCCAGGTCGCCGCGGCCCGCCGTACCCCTCGTTGAAGATCAGGTAGACGATCGCGAGCACCGCGTCCAGGCGCTCGGGTAGCAGGTGGGCGGGCGGCACCCGGAACGGGATGCCGGCGGCCGCGATCTTGCGCTTGGCCCGCACCAGCCGCTGGGCCATGGTCGGCTCCGGCACCAGGAAGGCGCGTGCGATCTCCGCCGTCGTAAGTCCGCCCAGCGCGCGCAGGGTCAGCGCCACCTGCGCGTCGGTGGCAAGGGCGGGATGGCAGCAGGTGAACAGCAGCTCCAGCCGCTCGTCCGGAAATATGGTCGTGTCGTCCATCTCCACCTCCGCGGCCTCGGGGGCCTGGAGCCGTCGCGTCTTTGCGGCCAGCGTGCGGTCGCGCCGGATCCGGTCGATCGCGCGGTTTCGGCCGGTCGCGATCAGCCAGGCGCCGGGGTTGGCCGGCGTACCGTCCACCGGCCAGCGCCTGGCCGCGATCGCGAACGCCTCCTGCGCGGCTTCCTCGGCGAGGTCGAAGTCGCCGAGGAAGCCGATCAGCGTGGCGAGCACGCGCCCCCACTGGTCGCGGAAGGCCTGCTCGAGCGGTGCTACCACTCGACCACCGGGCGTACCTCGATGGCACCGCCCATGGAGGCCGCGGGGATGCTGGCCGCCAGCTCGATGGCGGCGTCGAGATCGTCCGCTTCGAAGATCAGGTACCCGCCAAGCGCCTCCTTGGTCTCGACGAACGGGCCGTCGGTGGTCAGCGTGCGGCCGTCCTGCACCCGCACCGTGGTGGCGGTCTCGGGCGGCGCCAGACCGAGACCGGCCGTCACGCCCGGGTTCTCGTTGATCTTCTGGTAGGCGGCGTAGACGGCCTGCTGCTCTTCCTGCGACAGCCGCGCCCAGTCCTCCGGCGAGTTTGGCGTGGGGGTGGTGCCCTGGTGGATCAGGAGCATGTACTTCAAGGTGTCCTCCTTCGTGGGATCGTCGTGTCTAGACGAAGGGGGTGGCTGTTTCTCGACACCCACGGCATCGGAAGCTCAGATTCGCCGCAGTGGCTCACCCAGGCCGGCCGGCGGTTCCACCAACTCCAAGATCGTGCCCAGCTGCGCCTGCGTGTCCAGGTACGCGAACTTGCCGCTGCCGCCGGTGCCGAACCCCTCGCCGCTCGAGATCACCTCGATGCCGTCGGCCGCTGCTGCGCCGGTGAGGTCGTCGACCGACTCCACGATTGCGGCGATGTGGTGCAGGCCCTCGCCGCGCTCGTCCAGCCGATCCTGGTAGATGCACGGACCGGACAGGGGCTGGAGGATCTCGACCTGGGGCGCGAGTCGTTCAGCGCCACCAGCGTATGTGCCGTGGCCGGCCGGCCGCGCATCTCGTAGCGGCTCATCGTGTGCGGGCCGAACTCGTAGACGCGCCACGGCCCGTTTCCGACCAGCGCCGTGTGCCCGGCTGCCGCCGCGTCCAGGTCGCGCACCACGATGGCGATCTGGAAGATGGAGAGCTCCAGGACAGACCCTGCAGGCGCCATGCGTTGCTCCTATGTCAAGGTCAGGGCCGGTTGGGTGGCTCTGACGGGGTCGGGGGTGGGGTCGGTGAGGAGCTTGTGGACGTGTCTGGCGAGGTGGCGTTTGAGGCATCGGAGTGCTTCCATGCGGGTCTTTCCTTCGGCTTGTTTTCGGGCAAGATACGCGGCCGTGGCTGGGTCGCGTCGAGCCCGGTTGACGGCCAAGCGGTGCAGTGCCAGGTTGAGCTGGCGGTTTCCGCCGCGGTCGAGTCGATACCGATCGCGGCGGCCGCTGGACACCGGTATCGGCGCTACTCCTGCTGCGCGAGCGAGCTTCGCGTCGCTTGCGAAACGATCGACGCCGGCGATTTCACCGACCAGTTTGGCGGCGGTCAGGGGACCACAGCCGATCTCGGCACAACGCGGCGTCCTGGTCGACGAGCGCTGCGATCTCCCGCTCGAGCAGGCGGATCTGGCTTGTCTGGGCGCGGATCGAGACGACCTGCTGACGCGCGATCCGGACGCGCGTCGACTGCTCCGCGCGGGCCAGGCGCCGCCCGACCCGATCCAGCCAGACCGCGCGGTCAAGCGCACCCGCCGGAATCTCGAGATCCTCATACAGGTCATGCAAGTGCCAGCGCAGCCGCTGCTGCGCCTGGCTGCGCATCACCACCAGATCGTCATGATGATCAAGCAGCAAGCGGATATCCAACGCCGCCCCCTCCAGCCGCGCACACGGCAACGAGAAGACCCCCTCGCGCAACGCCGCCCGGGCAACCGCGACCGCGTCGATCGGATCGGACTTGCCCCGCTCGCGACCGCCGCGACGGGCACCCGCCATCAAGCGTGGCGGCACCCGCACCACCCGCTCACCGCGAGCGATCAGGAATCGCTCCAAGCGACCCGACACATGCCGACAGTCCTCAAGCGCCCACACCCGCTCGGCGTCCAACCCACGCGCCCACGCCAGCAACCGCACGGCGCCGACGGTATCCGACCTGACCGTCTCGCAGCTGCGCTGCTCACCGCTCACGCCATCCACCGCCGAGCAGGTATGCGACCCCTTGTGTACATCCGTCCCAATCACGATCATGTGCACGTCCCCTTCCTCGATCATCCGGGAGTGGACCTCCGGCGGACACACCTCAGTGGGGGCGATGCCACGCTCCTATCAAGTCACGCCGGTGATCCTCGCGCGGCGACGGTCGACACAACGCATGCAAGTCAGACCCTCGCGTCGACAGCGAGCCTACGAGTCAGACCGTCGCCGCCCGAGACTCAAACGCGCCGGTCGGACGACACCGCCCAGCACCACCGACTCTCTCACTGAGGCGAGTCTACCGGCGATCGATGCGCGCCCCGGATAGGCTGCGGTGGTGGACGATACGACGCCGTCAGCGGCCGGGTTCTACGTCTTTCGCCGGGTCGGCGATGACCGCTGGCAGCTGATCGGCGAGGCCGCCCGGCGGCCGGGGCTGACCGCTCGCAAGGCCCGGGCCCAGGCGATCGCGGACGCGGTCGGCGGCGAGCCGGGCCCGGGCGAGGTGTACGCAGCCGTGCTGCGCAGCGAGTGGCGCATCGCTCTCGAGTACTAGGCGCCGGCCCGTATCGTTCCCGCCTTGTGAGAGTGCTCGTCGCCCGCTGCGAGATCGCATATCACGGCCGCGCCACCACGCGCCTTGCCCTCGGCGACCGCGTGATCCTGTTCAAGGACGATGGCTCGCTGTGCGTGCATGCCGATCGCGGCTACAAGCCGCTCAAGAGAGACTTCATCATGTAACTACCAGTCCGTGGATGTCGTCCGTGGACACGTAGAAGTGAGGAACTTCGTGCCCTGGGTTGTCGTCAAACCAGTGTGAGCCCTTGTCGATGGACGCTTGCCGCGGTCGTTGCACTCGCTGGTGCGTGCACCGGCGGGCACGAGAAGGTGGTTTCCATCCGGCAACCCCAGCGCGTGGCGATGGTCTACGCCGAGCCGATTCGGGATCTCCCATTCGGTCGCGGATGGCACGTGTTCGTTGCGGGACGCGAGGGTGGGGCAGCGCGGCGCATCGCGCAGGGCCACGATCCGGCGATCTCGCCGGATGGACGGTGGGTGGCCTACTTCACGCACCCCGATGCCGAACCTTCACGGCTGCACTTCGCCGAGGTTGGCAGTCGCCGCAGCTTCGAGCCCGACCTGCTCGGCGAGTGGAACTACGAGTCTGCGATCTGGGATCCCACGTCGCACCGCATCGCTGTCGTCATGTCGAATGGCCACGAGAGCGCGATCGGTGTGGTGGAGCCAAGCCCCGGCGCTCCCACGCGCATTCTGGTCCGCGGCGCCGCCGGGATCGGCATGACCTTCTCACCGGACGGCAGTCAACTCGCCTTTGTGCGCTCGCATCGAAGTGGCGCCGACATCTGCACCGTGGGATCTGGGGGCGGGGCTTCGTCTTGCCTCACGCACAGCGGTTGGAACGAGTCGCCGGCGTGGGGTGCGCTCGGCATTGCGTTCGAGCGAGGCGGACTCTGTACTGGCGACGTGTGGCTGATGGACGGTGACGGCTCCGACGCGCGGCAGATCACCCATAGCGGAGGGGCCGGAATCGCACCCGTCGCGGTTTCGAGTGATGGACGCCGACTGCTCGGCGCGTACCTTTGCCCGAACAACGGCAAGCTATGGGCCGTCGACCTTGTCTCGGGTGCGGCGCGGGATCTGACCGGGTTTGTTGGCGACCTGGCGCCTGATGGGATCTCTCGCGATGGGCGCACCGTTCTGGCGTCGATCGGCTGCGGCGAGGCAATCGGGGAAGCCGGCCGCGTGGAACTCATCCCGTTTACAGGTGGCAAGCCGCGAGTGGTTGCCCACGGGCCTTGTCGCGCAAGCTGGAACGCCTAGCCGGGCGGCGCTCGGTCGCGACAGGGGGGAGGGTATCGTTGGTGGGCCTATGCGAATCCTGGTCGCCCGCTGCGAGATCGCCTACCACGGCCGTGCCACGACTCGCCTGGGGGCGGGCGATCGCGTGATCATCTTCAAGGCCGACGGCAGCCTCTGCGTCCACGCCGACCACTCCTACAAACCGCTCAACTACATGGCCGGCCCCACCTCCGTGACCGAGGACGGGGACGTGATCCGCGTCTACCGGGCGGCGTCCGACGAGACGCTGGTGATCGTGGTGCACGAGGTGCTGACCGATGAGCGCCGCGAGCTGGTCGACGAGGCGGTGTTCGAGCACGACGGCGCCGAGCGCCAGTGGCACCTGCTGCTGGAGCGGGCGCCGGAGGCGATCGAAGCAGGGCTGGTGGTGCTGGAGCGGGAGCGCTTCACCGACACCGGCCCGATCGACCTGTTCTGCCGCGACGTTGACGGTCGCACGGTGGTGGTGGAGGTGAAGCGCACCCGCGCAGTGGCCGCGCACGTCGAGCAGCTGACCCGCTACTGCGAGCGAGTCGACCGCGACCCGGCGCATGCGCCCTGCCGGGGCATCCTGGTCGCGCCCGAGATCGCGCCGCAGGCCCGCGTGATGTGCACCGCCCGTGGCTTTGGCTTCGTCGAACTCGACTTTGGCGTGCTGAAGGGCGAGGTCGCGCCCGAGCTGACGCTCTTCGACTGAGCCTAGAGCGCGGCGACAGCTTCCAGGAAGCGGTCAATCTCCTCGGCTGTGGAGTAGTGCGCGGCGCCCACACGCACCGCGCCGCCGTTCTGCTCGAGGCCCAGCCGCTCCATCAGCTCGAGCGCGTAGTAGTTGCCGTCCCAGACGAAGATGCCCTGCGCGCCCAGCGCGGCGGCCACCGCGGCCGGCGCCCGGCCCTCGACCGTGAACGTCACGGTCGGCACCCGCCGGTCGAGATCACGCGTGCCGTACTGGTGCACGCCGTCGATCCGGTCGAGCCCCTCGATCAGCCGCTCGGTCAGCCCGCGCTCGTAGCCGGTGATCGCCTCGGCGCCGATCGACACCAGATAGCGGGCCGCGGCGGCCGTCCCGGCGATGCCCTCGAGGTTGACCGTCCCGGTCTCCCACGAGCCGGGCGGCTGGTCGTGGGCCGGCCGCACCTTGTAGGGCTTGATCCGCTCCAGCAGCTCCGCCCGGCCGTACAGCACGCCCACGTGGGGGCCGTAGAACTTGTAGGCGGAGCAGACCAGGAAGTCGCAGCCCAGCGCGTGCACGTCCATCGGCCCGTGCGGCGCATACTGGACGGCGTCCACGTAGCTGAGCGCGCCCGCCTCGCGCGCCATCCGGCACATGGCCGCGGCGTCGGAGATGGTGCCGGCGCCGTTCGACGCCCAGTTGAATGCGGCGATGCGGGTGCGGTCCGACAGCTTGGCGGCGAAGTCGTCGAGATCGATCAGGCACGCCTCGGGATCGATGTCGACCTGGCGCACGGTGATGCCTCTGTCTCTGGCTGCCAGCAGCCATGGCGCCACGTTGCCGTCGTGGTCAACGCGGGTGACCAGGATCTCGTCGCTCTCGCCCAGGTCGCGCGTCAGCGCCCGCGAGGCGTGGAACGTGAGCGTGGTCATGTTGGCGCCGAAGACGACCTCGCCGGGATCGCAGCCCAGCATCGCCGCCAGGTCGGCGCGCGCGCCGGACAGCACCGCGTCCGATGCCTGGGACGTTTCGAACGGGCCGCCCAGGTTGGCGTTTGAGTGCAGGTAGTAGCCGGACACCGCCTCGATCACGGACTCGTGCACCTGCGTGCCGCCGGGGTTGTCCAGGTAGATGCGCCCTGGCCGCAGCGACGGGAACTGTGCCCGGATCGCGGTGACGTCGAAGGTGGCAGCCGTGGCGCCGATGCCGACAGTCTACGATGATCGGCATGCGACTTGCCATCCTAGGAGGCGGACCTGCCGGGTACGCCGCCGCAGCCACCGCCGCCCACCTCGGTGCCGACGTCACGCTGATCGAGGACAACCAGCTGGGCGGCAACTGCACCATGACCGACGCGATCCCGTCCAAGACGCTGCTGACGACGGCCGACGCGATGCTGAAGATCAGCCAGGCCGAGGAGGAGGGCGTCGACTTCGCGCGCGGCTTCCCCGAGGTCAACCTGCGCCGCACGCTGGCCCGCGCCCGCGCCGTGGCGCTACACCAGAGCCGTGGTGTGCGCGAGCGCATGGACGGCATGAACGTGAGCGTCCTTCCCGGCCACGGTGTCGTCACGTCAGCCGACACCCTGACCACGCGCGTCGACGACCAGGACATCGAGGTGCAGTTCGACGCGCTGCTGGTCTGTACCGGCGCCTCCCCGTTCGTGCCGCCGTTCGCCCGCCCCGACGGCCGCCGCGTGCTGACGACGCGCCAGGTGTTCGACCTGCGCCACCTGCCCGAGCACCTGGTGGTGCTGGGGGCGGGGCCGACCGGCTGCGAGTTCGCGGACTTCTTCTCGCGCTGCGGCTCTCGTGTCACGCTGGTGTCGGCGCGCGACCAGATCCTGCCCAACGATGACCCCGATCTGGCCGAGGTGCTGGAGGAGGTGTTCCTCAAGCGCGGCATGGACGTGATCAAGAACGGCCGGGCGGCCGCCATCGACATCGAGGACGGTGAGTGCGTGCGGCTGGTGCTGGAGGACGGCCGCGAGCTGGACTGCTCGCACGTGCTGCTCTGCATCGGGATGCGTCCGAACACGATGGAGCTGGGGCTGGAGTCGGCCGGCGTCACGTTCGGCGATCGCGGCACGCTGCCGATCGACGAGTTCTGCCGCACCAACGTCGAGAACATCTACGCCTGCGGCGACGTCACCGGCCAGATCATGCTCGCCAACACGGCGGCCATGCACGGCCGCACGGCCGCGATGCACGCGCTCGGGTTGCCGGTGGATGCAGTCAGCTACACCGGCGTTGCCTGGTGCGTGTTCACGCGGCCGGAGATCGCCAAGGCCGGCATCTCGGAGCGGCAGGCACGCATCGACGGCATCCCGGTCAGCGTCACGAAGCACCTGATCCGTGCCAACCCGCGGGCGGTGATGGAGAACGAGACCGACGGCATCATCAAGCTGCTGTCCGACCCCGACGACGGCACCGTCCTGGGCGGGGCGATGGTCGGCCTGCGCGCGTCCGAGGTGATCACGACGGTGGCGCTGGCCGTGCACGCGAAGCTGGGCGTGCAGGCCCTGGCCGAGACCGCGGCCGTGAACCCGTCGATGTCGGAGAGCCTGCAGCGCACCGCTGAGAAGGCGGCCGAGGGCATGATGGGCGTGTCGCGGGTGACGCTCACCTCCTGAGCCCGCGGCTACACGTCGATGCGCAGCCCCGGCATCGCCAGGTCGATCGGCCCCTTGTACTCCGCTCCGGCCCGCTCGCGCACGAAGTCGTACCCGATCTCCTCAGGGATGTGGGTGAGCAGCAGCCGCTTGGCGCCGGCCCGGCGGGCCTCACGCCCGGCCTCGGCCGCGTCCATGTGACCGCGCTCGCTGGAGTCGTTCGAGGCGTCGCCCAGCGCCGCCTCGCACACGAACAGATCGGCGCCGTGGGCGAAGCGCGCCAGCCGCTCGGTCGGCGCGGTGTCGGCCGAGAACACGATCACCGCCGACGGCGTCGCGATCTTCACCGAGTAACAGGTGGTGTAGTGCAGGCACGGCGCGAACGTGATGTGCAGGTCACCCAGCCGCAGATCGTCGTGGGGGTCGTACTCGATCAGGTCGAATGCTGCCTCGAACGTCTCCACCGATCCGTCCCAGACCGAGGCGACCGTGTCCAGCACCGCGCGGCCGCCGGGCGGCAGGTGCAGCAGCGGCTTGGGCCGGTCGCGCCAGCTGCCGTAGCGGAAGGCGTAGTGCAGCGGCACCAGGTCGAACCAGTGGTCGGCGTGGAAGTGCGTGATCAGGATGTCGGTCAGCGGCGGCGGGTTGACCGCGCGCAGCTCCTGCGCGATCCCCGATCCGCAGTCGATCAGCATCCGCCGCTCGTCGGACTCGAGCAGGTACCCGCTGGCCGCCTGGCCCGGGTTGGGCCAGGCCGGGCTACCGCCGAGCACTGTCCACGACAGCACCGCCTACATCCCCATCGCGTGGTAGCCGGAGTCGACGTAGAGCGTGGTGCCGGTGACCATCGAGGCCAGCGGACTACACAGGTAGAGCGCGGCGTTGCCGACGTCGCCGGCCTCGATGTTGCGCTGCAACGGCGACCGGGCCTCGATCACCGCCTCCATCTGGTCGAAGCCGGGGATGCCCTTCGCCGCCAGCGTGCGAACCGGCCCGGCCGAGATAGCGTTGACCCGGATCTGCTCGGGGCCGAGCTCGTAGGCCAGGTAGCGCACCGAGCACTCCAGCGCCGCCTTCGCGGCCGCCATCACGTTGTACTTCGGGAACGCGCGCTCGCTCGCCATGTAGGTGAGCGTCACCATCGCGCCGCCGCCGCGCGGCGCCATCAGCGGCTCGGCCGACCGTGCCATCGCGACCATCGAGTAGGCCGAGATGTCAAGGGCGGTCACAAAGGCGTGCCGGGAGGTGTCGATGAAGCGGCCCTCGAACGACTCGGCCGGGGCGAAGGCGATCGAGTGGGCGAGGATGTCGAGCCCGCCCAGCCGCTCGCCGAGCTGGTCGAAGGCGGCCTCGATGCTCTCGTCGCTGGACACGTCGCAGGGCACCACCACTTCGGAGCCCACGGTTTCCGCCAGCTTGCGCACCGAATCCTCCAGGCGGTCGCCCTGGTACGTGAACGCCAGCCTCGCTCCAGCGCCGTGCAGCGCCTGGGCGATGGCCCATGCGATCGAGCGCTTATTGGCGACGCCGGCGACGAGAGCCAGCTTGCCGTCGAGGATGCCTTCGGTCACAGCGGTCCTTTCGCGTGGTTCGGAAACCGCGCAGACGCTAGCACGGCGGCGACGGGTTCGGCCGTCGGGTGGAAGCCTTTGCCGGACTAGCGTCCCAGATCGAACTGCGCCAGCACATCCGGGTCCTCGAGCGAGGAGAGGTCACCCGGATCCTCGCCCAGCACGGCTGCGCGCACGGCGCGCCGCACGATCTTCGCGCTGCGCGTCTTCGGCAGCGCCGTCACGAAGCGGATCTGGTCGGGGGCGAAGGCCTTGCCCAGCTCGGCAACGACCGTCTCGCGCACGGCCGCCCGCAGCGCGTCCGTCGGCTCGACCCCGATCTGCGGTACGCAGAACAGCCATGCCACCTCACCCTTCACGTCGTGCGGTACGCCGATCGCACAGGCCTCGGCCACGCCCGCGCAGCGCACCGCCGCCGATTCGAACTCGGCCGGCCCGATCCGCTTGCCCGCGACGTTGAGGGTGTCGTCGGATCGCCCGTGCAGGTACCAGTAGCCGTCCGTGTCGATCGATGCCCAGTCGCCGTGCACCCAGATCCCGGGCCAGCGCGACCAGTACGCGTCCAGGAACCGCTGGCGATCGCCCCAGATGCCGCGGGTCATTGACGGCCAGGGCTTGCGGCACACCAGCTCGCCCACCTCGCCCGGCGCCACCGGCTCGCCGTCGGGCCCCAGCACGTCCATCGCCATGCCCAGCGAGGGCATGCCCAGCGTGCACTCCTTGAGCGGCATCACCGGCATCGGCGACAGGAAGCAAGCCGCCACCTCGGTGCCGCCCGACAGGTTGATGATCGGGCAGCGCCGTTCGCCCACCACCTCGAACAGCCAGCGGTAGGGGTCGGGGTTCCAGGGCTCTCCCGTCGAGGCCAGGATCCGCAGCGAGCTGAGATCGTGCTCCCGCGCCGGCGCGTCGCCGTGGCCGCGGAGCGCCCGGATCAGGGTGGGGGAGACACCCAGTACCGAGATCCGGTGCCGCTCCACTAGCTGCCACAGCCGGCCCGGGCCGGGGTGGTCGGGCGCGCCCTCCGACACCACCAGCGTGGCCCCAAGAGCACCGGCGCCGACCACCTCCCAGGGGCCCATGATCCAGCCCATGTCGGTCACCCACATGAACCGGTCGTCAGCGGCGACGTCGGTCTGAAACGCGCACTCCTCGGCGATCTTGACCAGGAACCCGCCGTGCACGTGCACCGCTCCCTTCGGCCGCCCCGTGGTGCCGGAGGTGTAGATCACCATCATCGGCGTCTCCGGGTCGAGCGGCGGCGCGGGCAGCTCCGCCGGCTGGCTCGCCACCAGCTCGTGCCAGTGGTGGTCGCGCCCACCGCGCATCGCCGGCCGCGTGCCCAGCCGGTCCCAAACCACGACGTGCCGCACCGACGGTGCCTGCGCGAGCGCCGCATCGGCGACCTCCTTCATCGAGACCGGCTTGCCGCGGCGCGGCACTGCGTCGGCCGTCAGCAGCGCCACCGCACCCGCGTCGCTCAGTCGCGCCGCCACGGCCGCCGCGCCGAAGCCGGAGAAGATGGGCACGGCGATGGCGCCGATCTTGCAGATCGCGTAGAAGCCCGCCACAACCTCCACCGACATCGGCAGGAACAGGCCGACCGTCTGGCCCGGCTCCACGCCCAGCTGCAGCAGCGCGTGGCCGATGCGGTTGACCTCGGCCTCGAGCTCGCCGTAGCTGACTGTCCGCACCTGGCCGTCCTCGCTCTCCCAGATCACGGCCGTGTGCTCGGGGCTGTCTCGGGCGTGCCGGTCGACGCAGTTGTGCGTCAGGTTGATGCGGCCGCCAACGAACCAGCGCGTCCACATCGGCCCGTCGCTTTGGTCATAGACCTGCGAGTAGGGCGTCGTGAACTCCAGCCCCAGGTGCGCGACCACGGCGTCCCAGAACCAGGCGATGTCGTCGTGCGCCCGGCGGCCCAGATCCCGCCAGTCGGCGATCCCCTGCTCGCGCATGAATGCCTTCACCCGGGCGCGATCGACCACCTCCGCCGGAGGCGTCCAGATCACATTTTGCATAGGTGATACATAGGTGCTAGCGTGGGCGGTTCTATGGGACGGATGCTACCCGTCGGTGATGCCGCTCGAGCGCTCGGCGTCAGCGTGGACACGCTGCGGCGCTGGGAGCGAAGCGGGCGCATCGCGACCGAGCGCGATTCGGCCAACCGGCGCGTCGTCGACGAGGACGAGATCACGCGTCTGGGCGGACATGTCGTCCACCACGTCGACGCCTCGTTCTCGGCGCGAAACCGGTTCGAGGGCGTCATCACCAGCGTCGAGGTGACCGGGGTGATCGCCCAGGTCGAGATGGAGTCCGGCGGCAACCACATCGTCTCGGTGATCACCCGTGATGCCGTCGAGGAGCTGGGTCTCGTGCCGGGGGTGAGGGCGGTGGCCACGGTCAAGGCCACCTCGGTGATGGTGGCGCGGCTGTGAGGTCGCGGCTGCTCCTGGCGCTGGCGCTGCTGGTGGCCTCGGGCTGTGGCAGCGGGAGCGGCTCGGGCTCGTCCGGCGGCGGCTCGACGGCTCCCTCACGAGGCAAGCTGGTGGTGTTCGCGGCCTCGTCGCTGATCGACGCCTTCCCCGAGATCGCGACCACCTACCAGCAGCAGCACCCCGGCTGGAAGGTGGACTTCGAGTTCCTCGGATCCGACCAGCTGGCCGCGCAGATCGAGCAGGGCGATCCGGCCGACGCCTTCGCTGCGGCCAGCACCAAGTACCCCGAGCAGCTGCAGGGCGAGAACCTGATCGGCAAGACCACCAACTTCGCGACCAACACCCTGGTGCTGGCCACGCCCGCCGACAACCCGGCCGGGATCACCTCTGTTCACGACATCGGCAACGCCAAGCTGGTGGTGGGCGATCCGAGCGTGCCGATCGGGGCCTACACCTTGACCGTGCTCGACAACCTGGGCATCAAGCCCTCGTCGCTGAACATCGTCAGCCAGGAGGCCAAGGTCACCGACATCGTCACCAAGCTGGAGCTGGGCGAGGCGGACGCCGGGTTCATTTACACGAGTGACGCCAAGGCCGCCGGCGACAAGCTGAAGACCTTCCAGCTGCCGGCCTCGGCCCAGGCGATCGCCACCTATCCGATCGGTATCGTGACGGGCTCGAAGAACGCAAAGGCGGCGCAGCAGTGGATCGACCTGGTAATGAGCCCGCAGGGGCAGCAGGTACTGGTACGCGACGGATTCGGCCCGGCCCCTTCGAGCTGATCGGGGCGCTGGCCGCCGGGCTGACGCTGTCGTTCCTGCTGCTGCCGCTGATTGCGATATTCCTGCACGGCGACCTCGCGGCCGGCATCCGCTCCCAGGAGGCGCGCGCCGCTCTGTGGCTGTCGCTGCAGCTGAGCCTGGTGTCGCTGGCGGTGATGGTGGTGGTCGGCACGCCGCTCGCCTACCTGCTGGCGACCCGCTCCTTTCCCAGCCGCTCGCTGGTGATGACCGCGGTCGAGCTGCCTCTGGTGCTGCCTCCGGCCGTGGCCGGGATCGGGCTGTTGATGGCGTTCGGGCGGCGTGGCCTGCTCGGCCACCAGCTGGCGGTGGCCGGCATCTCGATCCCGTTCACGCGGCTGGCGGTGGTGATGGCGATGACCTTCGTCGCCTCACCGCTCTACATCCGCCAGGCCGTGTCGGCCTTCGAGGCGGTCGACACCACGCTGTTGGAGGCGTCCCGCACGCTGGGCGCGGGCAGCGGCCGCACCTTCCGGCGGGTTGCGCTGCCGCTCGCGGGCAGCGGGCTGGGCGCCGGCATGGCGTTGGGATGGGCACGGGCCGTGGGCGAGTTCGGCGCCACCATCATCTTCGCCGGCAGCCTCACGGGCGTTACGCGCACCGCACCGATCGAGATCTACCTGGGCCTGTCCGACAACCTGGACGCCGGGCTGGCCACCGCCGCGGTGCTGATCGCCGCCAGCGGCGGCGTGCTTCTGACCGTCAAGCTGCTCGGCGTTGGGAGGGCACGGCGCTTCACGCCTCTGTGACACGTGAGCTGCGCAGCTTCACGCTGCACGTTGAGCTCGACGTCGACGGCGTGCTGGCCGTCGTCGGTCCTTCCGGTGCCGGCAAGTCGACGCTGCTACGCCTGATCGCCGGGCTCGACGCGCCCTCACACGGCCGCATCGAGTGCGACGGCGACCTCTGGTTTGGCGACGGGCGCGATCTGCCGCCGGAGCGGCGCCGCTGCGGGTTCGTGTTCCAGGACTACGCGCTGTTCCCGCACATGACGGTGCGCCAGAACGTCGCCTACGGCGCCGACGGCACGGACATCGATCCACTGCTCGAGCGGGTCGGGATCGGGCATCTGGCGGCCGCCCGCCCGCCGCGGCTGTCCGGCGGCGAGCGGCAGCGGGTGGCGCTGGCGCGGGCGCTCGCGCTGCAGCCGCAGGCGCTGTTGCTCGACGAGCCACTGTCGGCGCTCGATCCGGCCACGCGTGGTGCGGTCGCCGCGGAGTTGGCCGTGGTGCTGCGGGAGGCGGCGGTGCCTGCCATCGTCGTCACGCATGCCTACGACGAGGCGGTGTCGCTGGCCGGCCGGGTGGCCGTGATCGAGCAGGGGCGGATGGTGCAGGAGGGCACGCCACGCGAGCTGCTTGAGGCGCCCCTGACCTCGTTCGTCGCGGAGTTCGCCGGCACCAACTACCTGCCGGGGATGGCGTCCGGCGGCCAGGTGCACCTCGACCGCGGCGGCTCGGTGCGGATCGCCGGCGATGCATCCGGGCGGGTTGCGGTGCTGGTCGCCCCCTGGGAGATCACGCTCTCGCTGGCCCCGGTCGACGACTCGGCGCAGAACCATATCGCCGGCGCGATCGAGCGGGTGGTGCCGATGGGAAACCGGGTGCGCGTTACCATCGACGGTATCGCCGTCGAGATCACCCCCGAGTCGGCGGAGCGGCTGGCGCTCCAGCCGGGGGTGCGGGTGATCGCCTCGTGGAAGGCCACCAGCACCAGGATCCTCGCCACCGGATAGGGTCGCCCGGGTGCGGGTCGTGATCGCGCCGGACAAGCTGAAGGGCACTTACAGCGCCGATCAGGCGGCGCAGGCGCTGGCGCGGGGATGGCGGTCGCGCAGGCAGGACGATCTGCGGCTGGTGCCGTTGGCCGACGGCGGCGAGGGTACGGCTGCGGCGCTGCTGGCGGCGCGCGGCGGAACGTGGCGCGCGGCCCCGGCGCACGACGCGCGCGGCCGCCCGGTCACGGCCCGGTACGCGGATCTGGGCGGGGGCCAGGCGGCGCTTGACGTGGCTGAGGCTTGCGGCATGTGGCGGGTTGCCGACCTGGCGCCGGATCCGCTGGAAGCGACGTCGCTGGGGGCGGGCGAGCTGATCGGCCGGGCGATCGCGGATGGCAGCACGCGGATCGTCGTCGGCGTCGGCGGCACCGCCAGCACCGACGGCGGCGGGGGCCTGCGGCGGGCGCTGGGGAGCGTTCCGGAGGGCGTGTTGCTGGTGGCCGCACTGGACGTGGACAACCCGCTGCTGGGCGCGGCCGGCGCAGCGGCGGTGTACGGTCCGCAGAAGGGCGCGAGCCCGCAGCAGGTGGCCGAGCTGGAGCGGCGCCTGGCGGCCCTTCAGCTGGCATCGGCGGGACGGCCCGGGGCCGGCGCCGGCGGTGGGATCGGCGCGATGCTGATGGAGCTGGGAGCCGAGGCGGTGCCCGGCGCCGGGCTGGTGCTGGACGAGGTGGGCTTCGACCGAGCCCTGGCCGGGGCCGAGCTCTGCATCACCGGCGAGGGCAGGATCGACGGCCAGACGCTGCGGGGCAAGGTGGTGTCGGCGGTGGCGCAGCGCTGCCGCAGCGCCGGTGTGACCTGCCTAGCCGTGGGCGGCATTGTCGAGCCTGAGGCGGCCGCCGCGCTCGCGGAACTGGGCGCCGGCACCCTGCAGCAGGGCGACCTCGAGGCGGCCGGCGCCGAGCTGGCGGCGAGGTTACTGCGCGGTGGCCGGCTGTGACGCCGGAGCCGGCAGCGTGAACCCGCCCAGCTTCTCCAGCACCGCGATCCGGTCCTCCAGCGGCGGGTGTGTGTCGAACATCCCGCCCAGGCTGGAGCGCAGCCCCTTGTGGTCGCGCAGCGGCGACTCGATGTAGAGGTGCGCCGTGGCGCGCGTGACCGTGTGCAGCGGCTGCGTGTCGTCGCGTAGCGTGGCCAGCGCCATCGCCAGGCCCTCGGCATCGCCCGTGATCTCGACAGCGCTGGCGTCGGCCAGGTACTCGCGGCGGCGCGACAGCGACATCTGCAGCAGCGTCGCGCCGACCGGGGCCAGCACCGCCGCCACCAGGCCCGCGACCACGCCGATGGCGCCCAGGCCGCCCTCACGCTTGTCGCTGCCGCCGCCGAAGATCGTGATCCGCATCAGCAGGTCGGAGGCCAGCGCGATCACGCCCACCAGCACCGCGGCCAGGCTCATCAGCCGCACGTCGCGGTTTCGGATGTGCGACACCTCGTGCGCCAGCACGCCCTCCAGCTCGCGCTTGTCCATCATCTTGGCCAGGCCGGTGGTGACGGCAACGTACGCATGATCCGGGTCTCGTCCGGCCGCGAACGCGTTGGGCGAAGGGTCGTCGATCATGTACAGGTCGGGGGTCTTGGCCAGGCCGGCCGCGATACCCACGTTCTCGAGCGCCCGGTACAGCTCCGGCTGCTGCTCCTTGGTGACCTTGTGGGCGCCGGATGCTGCGGCGATCATGGCACCGGCAGCAAACCACGAGACGATGCCGTAGACGATCGCGATGATGCCGATGAACCCCGCCACGCCGGGCTGGTAGGCGAAGTAGACGGCGGCCGCGAAGATGCCCACCAGGATCGCGAACCCGAACAGCACGAACGTCGTGCGCACCCGGTTCGCGCGGATCTGCTGCTGCAGCGTCATCTCACACCGAGACGGCGACGGGGGCGCGGTCGCCGTCGTCGTCGAGCCGGAAGAACTCGCGCGGGCTGAAACCGAAGGTGCCGGCAACCACGCTGGCGGGGAACGTCTGCTGACCGGTGTTGTAGGCCTGCACGACGGTGTTGTAGTACCGGCGCGCGGCCGCGATCTTGTCCTCGGTGTCGGTCAGCTCGTCCTGCAGCCGCTTGAAGTTCTCGCTGGCCCGCAGCTGCGGGTAGGCCTCGGCCACGGCGAACAGCCGGCCCAGCGCCGCCCCCGTCTTGCCGGCCGCATCGGCCGCGCCGGCCACCCCCTGCGCCGACAGCGTGCTGGCCCGGGCCTGTGCCAGCTCCTCGAACAGGCCCGACTCGTGGGCCGCGTAGGCCTTGACCGACTCCACTAGGTTGGGGATCAGGTCGGCGCGCCGCTTCAGCTGGATGTCGATCCCCGAGAACCCCTGGTCGGTCTCGTTGCGCAGCCGCACCAGCCGGTTGTAGGTGTACATCAGCCACCCCAGCACCAGCACGACCAACACGACGGTGACGATCACGACGATCACGAACAGAAGCCTACCGGGCCGGCGCGACTACAATGGTGATACCAGAAACGGTTGAATACCAGGCGGGGGGTGCGCAGATGGCTGTCACAAGCGGTTCGCAGATCGAGCAGTTGCTGGGCGACGAGGCGCAGGCGCTGCTGACGTACGAGGCGCACGGCATCGACAAGGGCCAGCTGCAGCTGCCCGGGCCGGACTTCATCGACCGGGTGTGGATGGACTCCGACCGCCCGGTGCCGGTGCTCCGCAACCTCGGCCAGCTGTTCGCGACCGGCCGGCTGGGCGGCAGCGGGTACCTGTCGATCCTGCCCGTCGACCAGGGCATCGAGCACTCCGCCGCGGCCTCCTTCGCGAAGAACCCCGCGTACTTCGACCCGCGTAACCTGGTCGAGCTGGCCATCGAGGGCGGCTGCAACGCCATCGCCACCACCTTCGGCGTGCTGGGCATGGAGGCGCGCCGCTACGCGCACCGCATCCCGTTCATCGTCAAGCTCAACCACAACCAGCTGATGACCTATCCCAACGAGTTCGACCAGATCATGTTCGGCTCGGTGCGCCAGGCGTACGAGCTGGGCGCGATCGGGGTCGGTGCGACGGTCTACTTCGGCTCGGAGCAATCCAGCCGCCAGATCATCGAGGTCTCCGAGGCCTTCGAGGAGGCGCACGCGCTGGGCATGTTCACGGTGCTCTGGTGCTACCTGCGCAACTCAGCCTTCAAGACCGAGAATGGCGACTACGCCGTATCGGCCGATCTCACCGGCCAGGCCAACCACCTGGGCGTCACCATCCAGGCCGACATCATCAAGCAGAAGCAGCCGGAGCGAAACGGCGGCTACCTCGCCTTCAAGGGCTACGGCAAGACCGATCCACTGGTCTACGACAAGCTCACCACCGACAACCCGATCGACATGACGCGCTGGCAGGTTGTGAACACCTACATGGGCCGGGTGCCGCTGATCAACTCCGGCGGCGAGTCGGCCGGCGCGTCCGACCTGGCCCAGGCGGTGCGCACGGCCGTGATCAACAAACGCGCCGGCGGCGCGGGGCTGATCGTCGGCCGCAAGGCCTTCCAGCGGCCGCTGGCGGATGGCGTGGCACTGCTGAACGCGGTCCAGGACGTCTACCTGGACGAGTCGATCACGCCGGCATAGTCTCGGCGGCGTCAACCTGCATGGCCGCGCCGATCGCGCCGCCGAGGTCGCCCAGCTCGGCGAGGACCACCTTCGGCGGGTCGTGGTCAACGAACAGGTGGGGCAGCATCTGCTCGCGGATCCTCGCCACGTAAGGCTCGCCCAGCCGTGAACCGAGGCCGCCACCGATCACAACGGCCTCGAAGTCGATCAGGTTGACGGCGGAGGCGATGCCCGCGGCGAGCGCAGCGATGGCCCGCTCGATCAGCTCCTCGGCCATCGCGTCCCCGTCCTCCAGCGCACGGGCCCAGACGCCGCTCGAGAGCGTGTCGCGCTCGCGCTTCTCCATGATCTTGAACAGGTCGGTGTGGTGGCCCTTCTCGTGCAGCCCCCGGGCGTGCAGCTCCATCGCCTTGCGACCGGCGTAGGCCTCGACGCAGCCGTTTCGGCCGCACGTGCAGCGCGCGCCGTTCAGCTTCACGACCGTGTGGCCGAACTCGCCGGCGGCACCTCGTCCCTCCCAAGGCTCGTGGTTGAGGATGATGCCGCTGCCGACACCCGTGCCCCAGAACACGCCCAGCAGCGATGCGTGACCCCGGCCCGCACCCAGGCGGGCCTCCGCCAGCGTGGCCACGTCCACATCGTTGCCCAGCCGCACGCGCGCTCCGCCCAGCGGCCCGCCGACGGCGTTCGCCAGCGGGAAGCTGCCCGTCCAGTCGGGGGTGACGTTGCGGGCCTGAGTGACGGTGCCGGCCTCGTCATCGGCCACGCCGGGTGAGCCGATGCCGATGCCCTCGAGCCTGCTTGCCTCCGCTCCGGCCTCCTCCAGCGCCTCACGGATCGCCGCAACGATGCCGTCGGCGACCCCCTGCGGCCCGCCATCCTTGGGAGTGGGGTGGCGGGCCTGTCCCAGCACCGTGTGCTGGTCGTCGGTCACCACGGACTGGATCTTGGTGCCGCCCAGGTCGACACCGGCGCGCAGAGGCATGAACTGGCTCCCTTCGGGGAACCTCAATCTAGCCGACCGCTCGCCGTCCCAGACGTTGCGGGGGCCGGTGATAACGTCTCACCGCCAGCCGGTTTTTTGAGACCTCCTAAGGAGCGTGCGCGTGCCACGACCGTTCGATGACGTCGACCAGCTTTGCGTGAACACCGTCCGCACGCTGTCGCTGGATGCCGTGGAGAAGGCCAAGTCCGGCCATCCCGGGCTACCGCTGGGGGCCGCGCCGATGGCGCACGTGATCTGGACACGTCACCTCCGCTACAACCCGGCCGATCCGGCCTGGCCTGGCCGCGACCGGTTCGTGCTCTCGGGCGGTCACGGCTGCATGCTGCTCTACTCGCTGCTGCACCTGACCGGCTACGACCTGCCGCTGGAGGAGCTGAAGCGGTTCCGGCAGTGGGGCAGCCGCACGCCCGGCCACCCCGAATACGGGCACACGCCGGGTGTGGAGGTCACCACCGGCCCGCTCGGCCAGGGCACCGCCAACGCCATCGGCATGGCCATCGCCGCCAAGCACCTGGAGGCCGTATACGGGCCCGACGCCGGCTTCCGGGTGTACGCGATCGTCACCGACGGCGACCTGATGGAGGGGATCAGCAGCGAGGCATCGTCGCTGGCGGGCCATCTCGGCCTGGACAACCTGGTGTTCCTGTACGACGACAACCACGTCACCATCGACGGCAACACGGAGATCGCCTTCACCGAGGACCGGGACGCACGCTACGAGGCGTACGGCTGGCACACCTCCGTTGTCAGAGACGGAAACGACATGGCCGCGATCGAGGCCGCGGTCGACGACGCGCTCGCCGAGACCGGCCGGCCCAGCCTGATCTCGGTCAAGACCATCATCGGCTTCGGCTCGCGCGACGCCGGCACCTCGCGCGCCCATTCCGACGCGCGCGGCCCGGAGCAGCAGGCCGAGACCAAGCGCGCGCTGGGCTTCGACCCTGACCAGTTCTTCGTCATCCCGGAGGCCGCCCTGGCGCGCTACCGCGAGGCGCTCGAGACCGGGGCGCGGCTGCAGCGCGAGTGGGACGAGCGCATGGCCGTCCACCCGCAGCGGGCCGAGCTGGAGCGGATCTTTGCCGGCACCGGCCCGGACTCGCTCGACATCTCCTCGTTCGCGCCCGGCGACGGCCCGATGGCGACCCGCGCCGCATCCGGCAAGGTGATCGCCGAGATCGCGGCCCAGGTGCCGGAGCTGGTTGGCGGCTCGGCCGACCTGACGCCGTCCAACAACACGAAGCCGCCCGACTGGACCGACTTCCAGCCCGGCAGCCACGAGGGCCGCTACCTGCGCTTCGGCGTCCGCGAGCACGGTATGGGCGGCATCGTCAACGGGTTGGTGGTGTCCCGCCTGCGTGCCTACGGCGGAACCTTCTTCAACTTCCTCGATTACATGAAGCCGGCCGTGCGGCTGTCCGCGCTGATGAACATCCCGGCCATCTGGATCTACACCCACGATTCGGTCGGCCTCGGTGAGGACGGCCCCACCCACCAGCCGGTGGAGCAGCTGGCGACCCTGCGGGCGACACCCAACATGACCGTCTTTCGCCCGGCCGATGCGAACGAGACCACGATCGGATGGCGGGTGGCGATGGAGCGCCGCAACCCGACCGCCCTGTGCCTGACCAGGCAGGCGCTGCCCGTGCTGGACGCCACCGCGCTGCCGGTGTCCGATGCCGCCCGCGGTGGCTATGTGCTGGAAGGCGACGACGACCCGGACGTGATCCTGATCGCGACCGGCTCCGAGGTGCACACCGTCCAGGCGGCGCGTGCGCTGCTGGCTGCCGAGGGTGTCACCAGCCGGGTGGTGTCGCTGCCGTCATGGGAGCTGTTCGACGAGCAGTCGCAGGCCTACCGCGACGAGGTGCTGCCGCCCGCTGTCGAGGCCCGCGTCTGCGTCGAGGCCGGGGCGTCGCTGGGTTGGGACCGGTTCGCCGGCCCGAGGGGCGCGATCGTCGCGATCGACCGCTTCGGCGCCTCCGCGCCAGGCCAGACGGTGCTCGACCACCTCGGCTTCACGCCACGCCACGTCGCCGACGAGGGCGTGCGCGTACTTTCTCTGATCCGCGAAGGGGGCATCACGCAATGACCAGGCTGCACGAGCTCGCGGCCGCGGGCACCAGCCCGTGGCTCGACAACATCCGCCGGAGCTGGCTCGGCTCGGGCACGTTCCGGCAGTGGGTGGACGACGGGGTGGTGGGGGTCACGTCAAACCCGACCATCTTCCAGAAGGCGATCGCCGACTCCGACGACTACGACGACGCGCTCGCGGCCGCCGCGGCGCCCGGCAAGGATCCCGGCGACGTCTTCTTCGAGCTGGCGATCGCCGACGTCCAGGACGCGGCCGACCAACTGCGCGGCGTGTACGACGCGACCGGCCACCTGGACGGCTTCGTCTCGTTCGAGCTGCCGCCGTCGATGGCCAATGACACGGCTGCCTCGACCAGGGCCACGCCGGAGTTCTGGGAGCGGATCGACCGGCCCAACATCTTCATCAAGATCCCGGGGACGGCTGAGGGCGTGCCCGCCATCGAGGAGTCGATCGCCGCGGGCATCAACGTCAACGTGACGCTGCTGTTCTCGCTGGCCAACTACGAGGCGATCCACTGGGCCTTCATCCGCGGGCTGGAGCGACGGGTGCAGCAGGGGCAGCTGATCGACGACGTGCACTCGGTGGCCAGCTTCTTCGTCTCGCGGGTGGACACGGCGGTTGATGCGATCCTGCCCGAGGGATCGCCGCTGCGCGGAAAGGCGGCCATCGCCAACGCCAAGCTGGCCTACCAGCGCTACCTCGAGATCAAGGCGGACGACCGCTGGCAGGCGCTGGCGGCACACGGCGCCCGCGTGCAGCGCCCGCTGTGGGCCTCCACCGGCACCAAGAACCCGGCCTACTCGGATGTTCTCTACATCGACAACCTGATCGGGCCCGAGTGTGTGAACACGATGCCGGACCCGACCATCGCCGCGTTCATGGACCACGGGGTGGTGGAGCGCACGGTCGACAGGGATGTCGATCAGGCCCGCCGGGAGCTCGAGCGGCTGCAGGAGGCTGGCATCGATCTCGACGACGTCACCCGCCGCCTGGAGCTGGACGGCGTCAGGTCGTTCTCGGACTCGTTCGACTCGCTGGTGGGGACGCTGCGGGAGCGGCTCGACCGGATCGGTGCCTGCGGCGCGGCCTGAGTGCCCGCCGACGTGCGATACCAAGGAAGGTGACATGGAACTGGCAATGATCGGCCTTGGCCGGATGGGCGGGAACATGGCGCGCCGCCTTTCCGATGCCGGCCACACGGTGGTGGGCTGGACGCGCAGCGGCGATGAGTCGCTGGAGAAGCAGTACGGGATCAGCTGGGCGGGGACGCTCGAGGGCGCCGTGGCCGCCCTCAAGCAGCGCCCGCGCGTGGTCTGGCTGATGATCCCGGCGGGTCCCCCGACATCGGCCACGGTCACGCAGCTGACCGGGCTGCTGGAGGCCGACGACATCGTTGTCGACGGAGGCAACTCGAACTTCCGCGACTCCCAGCAACACGCGGCGACGCTGGCGGAGCACGGCATCGAGTTCATGGACTGCGGTACCTCCGGTGGCATCTGGGGTTACGCGAACGGCTACTGCCTGATGATGGGTGGAAGCGACGCCGCGGTGGCCACGCTGGCGCCCGCCTTCGAGACGCTGGCGCCGCCCGACGGATGGCTGCACACCGGACCGGTCGGGTCCGGGCACTTCACGAAGATGGTGCACAACGGCATCGAGTACGGGCTGATGCAGGCCTACGGCGAGGGTTTCGAGATCCTCGAGAAGAGCGAGTTCGATCTCGACCTGCCGGCCACCGCCGAGGTCTGGCGGCACAGCTCGGTGATCCAGTCGTGGCTGCTCGACCTGCTGGCGCGGGCGCTGGCCGAGGATCCCAAGCTGGAGCACATCAAGGGCTACGTGGACGACTCCGGCGAGGGCCGCTGGACGGTGATGGAGGCGATCAACGAGAGCGTGGCCGCCCCCGCCATCGCGATCGCGCTGATGGCGCGCTTCACGTCCCGTGACCCCGATCCGTTTGCCATGAAGGCGATCGCGGCGCTGCGCAACCAGTTCGGCGGCCACGCAGTGGTGCGCGAGTGAGCCCACGCGCACGGCCTGAGGACAACCCGCTGCGTGAGGGCCTGCGGGTCGGCGGAGCCAGCGAGCCGGCGCTGTTCACGATCTTTGGGGCGACCGGCGACCTGGCTCAGCGAAAGCTGCTGCCGGCCATCTACAACCTTGCCAAGCGCGGCCTGCTGCCACCCCGCTTCGGGGTGATCGGCTACGCGCGCACCGACATGGGCGACGAGGCCTTTCGCCGCTTCGCCAAGGGCGCGATCGAGGCCCACTCGCGCACGCCCATCGACGAGCGCTTCTGGCCGGCGTTCGCCTCGATGCTGCACTACCACGCCGGCGGCTTCGACGATTCATCGCACTTCCACGCGCTGGCCCGGACGATCGAGGGGCTGGACGAGCAGGTCGGTGGCGGCGCCCACCGCGTGTTCTACCTGTCCACGCCGTCCAGCTTCTTCCCCGTGATCGTGAAGGGCCTGGGCGCGGCCAAGCTGAACCGGCCCACCGACCTCGTCCGGGTCGTGATCGAGAAGCCGTTCGGCCACGACCTGCAAAGCGCGCGCGCTCTGGCCGAGACCGTGCACCGTTCGTTTCACGAGCGCCAGGTCTACCGGATCGACCACTACCTGGGGAAGGAGACCGTCCAGAACATCTACGCGTTCCGGTTCGCCAACGCCATCTTCGAGCCGATCTGGAGCAACTCGTACGTCGACCACGTGCAGATCACGGTGGCCGAGTCGCTGGGCGTCGAGCACCGGGCCGCCTTTTACGAGGAGACCGGCGTCGTCCGCGACATCGTCCAGAACCACCTGCTGCAGGTGATGGCGCTGGTGGCGATGGAGCCGCCCGCCGCCTTCGAGCCGGAGTCCGTGCGCGACGAGAAGGCGAAGGCGCTGCGCGCAACGCGGCCGATGGTGTTCCCCGATTCGGTGCGCGGCCAGTACGGCAGTGGCTACGTGGCCGGCGAGGAGGTGCTCGACTACCACCAGGAGCCGAACCTGCCGGCCGACTCGAACACGCCCACGTACATCGCCGCCAAGCTCGAGATCGACAACTGGCGCTGGGCCGGGACGCCCTTCTACGTCCGCACGGGAAAGCGCCTGGCCAAGCGCGTGACCGAGGTTGCGGTGCAGTTCAAGCGGCCGCCGCACCTGCCGTTCTCGCGCGAGGCGGCGGAGCATCTCGAGGCTAACTCGCTGGTGCTGCGGATCCAGCCGGACGAGGGCATCTCGCTGCGGTTCGGAGCCAAGGCGCCGACGCCGACGCTCTCGATCCGCAGCGTGAACATGGACTTCCAGTACGGCTCCTCGTTTCTGGCTGACGTGCCCGAGGCCTACGAGACGCTGCTCTTGGATGCGATCCGCGGCGACAGCACCCTGTTCACGCGGCAGGACAGCGTTGAGCGTTCGTGGGAGATCTGCGATCCGCTGATCGAGCAGTGGCAGACCGGCCAGCCGCAGGCCTACGCGTCGGGCTCCTGGGGGCCGGACGCCGCCGACGAGCTGCTGGCACGCGACGGGCGGCGGTGGAGGCGGCCGTGAGCAGGTACCAGAGCGGGTGGATCGAGGTCAGCGAGGTGGAGCGCGCGCTGGCTGCGCTCCGTGCCGGCGAGGGGCATCCCAGCGTGCGGGCGACCACGCTCAACCTGGTGGTGCGCTGCGACGGCGCCGAGCACCTCAAGATCGCCAACCGTGTGCTCGACCGGATTGGCTCCAGCCGCCCGTTGCGCGCGATGATCGTGATGCCCGCCACCGGCACCCCGCGCGCACGCGTCTCCAGCGACTGCGGCAGCGACGACCGGCACGGGGTGTTCAACGAGCTGGTCGAGCTGCGCGGCAACCGCGTCGCGCTGCCCAGCTCGGTGACGTCGCTGGTGGTGGCCGACCTGCCGGTGTTCCTGTGGTGGCAGGGCGAGCTCCCCCCGGAGGGCGACTCGGTGCTGGAGGAGATGATCGAGATGACGACGCGGATGATCGTCGACTCCGACCAGGCCGGCATCGACGCGGTTGCCCGCGTGGACGCGATGGCCACCGGGCTGGTCGACCTGGCCTGGGTGCGCACGGGCCCCTGGCGGGAGGCGATCGCGGCGCTGTTCGACGGACGCAGCCAGCGGAAGCTGCTCGACCATCTGGTCGCCGTCGAGGTGAGCGGTCCCCGCAACCAGTCGGCGCTGCTGGCCGGGTGGCTGCGCTCGCGGCTGGGCCGGGAGGTGGGGCTGGACACGCGGCGGGCCGCGCGTGTCAACCGGGTGCGGCTGATCTGTGGCGACGAGTCGTTCCTGGTCGAGCGCTCCGGCCGAAACGAGCACGGCACTGCCAGCGGCCCGGGGCTGGCGCCGCGGACGGTGGCATTGCCCAGCTCTGCTGTTGCGCTGCTGCTGGCGGGCGAGCTCGACCGCCTCGGCGCCGAGCGGTCGTTCGAGGACGCGCTGGCGGAGGCGCAGGCGGCATGAACGCGCGCGTGCTGCCCGACACTGAGGCGCTGGCGCGAGCCTCGGCCGAGCTCGTGCTGGAGGCCGAGGCCGCTGCCGGAGAGCGATTTGCGATCTGCCTGACGGGTGGCTCCACGCCGCAGGCGACGCACCGGATGCTCGCGTCGGATGAGTACCGCGGCCGCGCCGACTGGTCGCGCTGGCACGTGTTCTTCGGGGACGAGCGGCGCGTGCCGCTGGATGATCCCCGGTCGAACTACTTCAACGCGCGCGAGTCGCTGCTCGACCACGTGCCGATCCCCGCGGGCCAGATCCATCCCCTCACCGATGCCGATCAGTACGAGGGGCTGCTGCGAGCGTTCTTCGGCGAGGCGCCCCGCATCGACCTGCTGATGCTGGGGATGGGGGACGACGGGCACACGGCCTCGCTGTTCCCCGGGTCGGTGTCGCTGCTGGAGGCGGAGCGCTGGGTGATCGCGCCGCCCGACGTGGTGCAGGGCATGTCGCGGCTGACGCTGACGCTGCCGGCGCTGGATGCGGCCAGGCGCACCGTGTTCCTGGTCGCGGGCGCGGCCAAGGCCGACGCGATCCGGCGTATCAGCGCGGGGGAGCAGCTTCCGGCCGGAATGGTGCAGGGCGCGGAGTGGCTGCTGGATGAGGCGGCGGCAGCGGGTCTGGCTTCAGCCTGACCCTTACCAGGCGTGGCTATTCGCCAGGATGCGACGCGTCCGTGAACTCGCGGAACTCGCCCGACGCCAGGTAGGCCACGCGCTCGCCGATGTCGACCGCGTTGTCTCCGATCCGCTCCATGCAGCGGGAGATCAGGATCGCGCGCAGGCCCGCCTCGCGCATCCGCTCGTCACCGCCCAGCACCATGATCCGCCTCGACAGGTCGCGGTTTTCCGCGTTGATCACTGAATCCATGATCACCAGCCGCTCCGCTCGCTCCACGTTGCGCTCGGCAAAGGCCGCCATCGCCTCGGTCGTCATCGCCTCCGCCTGCTCGCCCATCTTCTGGAACGACTCCAGCAGCTCCGATGCGATCACCAGCCCCAGCGTCAGCTTGGTCAGCTTGGCGATGTTGACGCACTGGTCGCCCATCCGTTCGAGGTGCAGGTTCACGTGCAGAACGGCGAGGATCAGGCGCAGGTCGGTGGCCACCGGCGTCTGCAGTGCCAGCATCCGCTCCACCTCCTCCTCGATGCGAATGTAGGAGGCGTCGTTCTCGTCGTCCGCAGCGATCACCATGTCGGCCAGCTGCTCATCGCCGGCCATCAGCGCCTGCACGGAGCGATCGAGCGCCCGCAGCACCAGGCGGCCGTGGTTCTGCAGCTCCTCCTCGACGAGATCGAGCTGCTGTTGGAAGGATTGTCGTGTGCTCGGCATCAGCGAGAGTCTGCCAGAACCATGCCCCGAGTTGGCCCAAACCAAGCGCGGTTCACCGTATCTTCACCAAACAGCCACCATTCTGGACCCCCGCCAGGCGGCGCGTTGGCCGATCCTGCCGCGAGAGGCAATCGACATGGAGATGAATGGGATGCAGACAGTGAAGAAGTCCGCCGCGTTGGGTGTAGCGCTGGCTCTTGTGGCCCTGGCGGCCGCATGCGGATCGTCCGGCAGCAGCAGCGGCTCGAGTTCGGGTGGTGGCGGCAGCAACAGCAAGGTCCTGGTCGGTGCAGGGAGCACCTTCGTGGCGCCGCTGGTGCAGACCTGGGCGGGTGCCTACGTCAAGACCCCGGCCGCCGTGACGATCACCTACGGTGCGATCGGCAGCGGCGGCGGCATCGACCAGATCACGGCGCGAACGGTGGACTTCGGGGGAAGCGATGCCCCGATGACACCGGATCAGCTGACGGCGTGCAAGAGCTGCGTGCAGATCCCGTGGGCGCTCGGGGCGGTGTCGGTGGAGTACAACGTCAAGGGCGTGCCCGACAATCTCAAGTTGACCGGGCCGGTTCTGGCCGATATCTACCTGGGCAAGATCAGCTCGTGGAACGACCCGGCAATCGCAAACCTGAACCCGGGTGTGAGCCTGCCCAGTACGCACATAACCCCGATCTATCGCAGCGACGGCTCCGGCACCAGCTTTGCGCTGACCGACTACCTGTCGTCGGTGAGCCCGGAGTGGTCGAGTAAGGTCGGCACGTCAACCCAGCCCACCTTCCCCACCGGCACCGGCGCCGAGCACAGCTCGGGAGTGGTCGCCGCGATGCAGGCGACCGACGGTGCGATTACGTACAGCGAGGTGTCGTACGTGGCCGCCGACCACCTGAACGCTGCGCTGATCGCCAACGCAGCCGGCAACTACGAGTCGCCGACCGAGAAAGCGATCCTCGCGGCCGCCGCAGTCGGGACGACGCGCTCGGACGGCACGATCAAGCTGGTCAACCCGCCGGCATCCGCCGCCGACGCGTATCCAGTGTCCACCTACACCTTCGTGATCGTGCCGGAGACCTCCTCGAAGGCATCTGTCCTGAAGGCATTCCTCGACTGGGCAGTCGGACCCACGGGTCAGGCCTTCGGCCCGCCCGCGTATCCGGCGCTTCCTTCGAGCGTGGCCGCGACTGCGAAGGGCCTGATCGCAAAGATCCACTCGTAAGATGGACGAAAACGTGAGCGCCGGCACCGCTTGGTTGGTGCCGGCGCTCACGTCTGCCGGTCACTCATGACAGCCGAACTTTCACCCCAATCCCTTTCGACCAGCGGCAAC
Organism: uncultured Actinomycetes bacterium; assembly: GCA_963737445.1. Classification (GTDB taxonomy): domain Bacteria; phylum Actinomycetota; class Thermoleophilia; order Gaiellales; family JAICJC01; genus JAICYJ01. Next base: position 158,795 of record CAVTSO010000025.1, read on the forward strand.
TTCCGGCGCCGACTGGGCGATCGCACGCTTCGTGTCATCACCGCGCTGGCCGCCCTGGCGCTGGCTGCAGTCATGGTGCTGCTGGTGTACGAGGTGGTCGACCTGGCGCGGCCCTCCATGAGCGAGTTCGGCGTCGGATTCCTGACCGGCAGCGAATGGAACGCCGTCACCGACAAGTTCGGGGCGCTCGACCTGATCTGGGGTACCCTGGCGACCTCGCTGATCGCGCTCCTGATCGCGGTGCCGATCGCGATCGCGATCGCGTTGTTCCTGACGGAGCTGGCCCCGGGAGTGCTGAGGACGCCGGTCGGAATGCTTGTCGAGCTGCTCGCGGCTATCCCCAGCGTCGTGCTCGGCCTCTGGGGGATCGTGGTGATGGGGCCGTTCCTGAACGACCACATCGAACCGTGGATGATCGCTCACCTGGGCTTCATCCCGTTCCTGGACGGATATCCATCCCCGGTGGGGCTGCTCCCGGCCTGTTTGATCCTGACGATCATGATCGTCCCGATCGTGGCATCGATCAGCCGCGAGCTGCTTGCGAGTGTTCCCAGCGAACTCAAGTCAGGCGCGATGGCTCTGGGTGCGACGCGGTGGGAGATGGTTCGCAGCGTGGCGCTGCCCCAGGTCGGGGCCGGCCTGGTGGCCGGCACCATGCTCGGGTTCGCCAGGGCTGTCGGTGAGGCGATCGCGGTCACCCAGGTGATCGGTGGCTCGCTTGTACGGCCCCAGAACCTGTATGCACCGGCTGACACGATGGCCGGAAGGCTCGCGGCTCAGTACAGCGGCGCAGCCACAGCGTTGCAGAAGGCTTCGCTTGCGTATCTCGCGGTCATTCTGCTGGTGATCAGCCTAATCACGAACCTCGTGGCGAACCTGATCGTGCGCCGGATGCGGCGCAGGCTGGGGGCACGGTGAGCGCCGCCGGCGACGTCAGCCTGACCGCCCAGACGCCGCGCGCACGCCGCCGCCGGCTGACCGGGCAGATCATGGAGGGCCTGGCGACCGCCGCTGCGTTGCTTGCCGTGGCCGTGCTCGCCATCGTGCTGATCTCGGTTGCTGAGGAAGGGTTTTCCCGCGCTGAACCTCGACCTCTTAACCAAGAACGCAGCGCCGTTCGGCCAGACAGGCGGCGGCATCGAAAACGCGATCATCGGCACGGTGATCATCGTCCTGATCGCGGCGGCGATCTCACTCCCGATCGGCGTGCTGCTCGCGATCTTCAACACCGAGTTCGCCCCGCAGCGGCTGGCCGATGCGATCCAGCTGACGCTGAACGTGCTGGCCGGCGTGCCCACCATCGTGATCGGCGTGTTCATCTTCAGCCTGATCGTCGTCGGCCGCGGCCAGAGCGGCTTCGCCGGCGCGCTCGGGCTCTCGATCATCATGCTGCCGTTGATCGCGCGTGCCACCGAGGAGGTGCTGCTGCTCGTGCCATCGACACTGCGCGAGGGCAGCATGGCGTTGGGCGCCTCTCGGACGCGTACGGTGCTGACGGTGATCCTGCCGACCGCCGTTGGCGGGATCGTGACGGCCACCATCGTGGCGGTGGCGCGTGCCGCCGGCGAGACGGCTCCGCTGCTCTTCACCTGCTCGATCTTCGTGAGCACCGTGGTCACGACCGACCCGCGCCAGGCGATGGCCACGCTTCCGATCGTCATCTTCAGCAGCTCCGAGTCACCTGACCCTCATGCCCAGCAGGTTGCGTGGGCGGCCGCGCTCGTGCTGATCGCGGTGGTGCTGATCGGAAGCATCGTCGGCCGGCTGTTGTCGGCGAAGACGCGACGCCAGATCGAGCGTGCTCGATGACCGATGAACTCGACGAACGATACGACCGCAAAGGCGGATGCAGGGATGCAGAGCAGTGATAAGTCAGGCATCATTGACACCATGAGCGACGATGTCCAGAGGCCCAAGAACCCAGAGTCGGAGGTGGTCGGCGAGCCGGGCCTGGCACTTGCACGGTCACAGGCCAAGCTGGCCGAGATGGCCGGCCAGCACGGCGACGTGCCCCAGTCCGGCCGGCGGGTTGTGTTCGGGCTCGAGGACGTGTCCGTGAGCTACAGCGGAACGGTGGCGATCCGCGACGTCGACATTCGACATCCACGAGAACCTTGCGACGGCGTTCATCGGCCCGTCCGGCTGCGGGAAGACCACGCTGCTGCGCAGCATGAACCGGATGAACGATCTGATCCCGGGCGCCGAGGTCGCAGGAAGGATCACCTACCACGGGCAGGACCTGTTCGGTTCCGGCGTGGATGCCGTCGAGGTGCGCCGCCGCATCGGGATGGTGTTCCAGCGGCCGAATCCCTTCCCGAAGTCGATCTACGACAACGTCGCGTTCGGCCTGCGGATTCACGGGATGAAGGACGACCTCAGCGATCGCGTCGAGAAAGCCCTGCGCCATGCGGCGCTGTGGGACGAGGTCAAGGACCGCCTCAAGCACAGCGCGCTGTCGCTCTCCGGCGGTCAGCAGCAGCGGCTTTGCATCGCTCGGGCGCTGGCCATCGAACCGGACGTGATCCTGATGGACGAGCCGGCGTCTGCACTTGATCCGGTGGCGACGCTCGCCATCGAGGAGCTGGTCGCCGTGCTCAAGAACGACTACACGATCGTGATCGTCACCCATAACATGCAGCAGGCCGCCCGTGTCGCGGACATGACCGCCTTCTTCAGCGTCGACGCGGACGAGGCCGGCAACCGCAGCGGAGTGCTGGTCGAATCCGGGCCGACGTCGGATCTCTTCATCCGGCCGTCAGATCCGCGCACCGAGGCATACGTCACCGGCCGATTCGGCTAGCCGTTTCTGCCCGGTTACTCGAGCGCGAAGTCCTGGGATGCGTCGGTGAACTCCCGCAGCTCGCCGGAAATGAGATAGGCCGTTCGCTCGCCGATGTCCACGGCGTTGTCACCGACTCGCTCCAGACAGCGGCCGATCACGATCACGAACAGGCCAACCTCGGCGTCCCCGACGCTGGTGACGATGTTTCGCGCGAGTCCGTAGTTCGTCTTGTTGACGAGCTGGTCCATCTGGACGAGTGACTCGGCGCTGGGCAGGTCACGTGCGCCGAACGCGCGCATCGCGACCTGGATCATCTCGTCGGCCTGCGACGCCATGATCTGCAGGTCGAGAGCGAGTTCGCCGTGCAGGCTCGCGGGGCCCATCAGCAATGACAGCTTCGCGATGTTTACGCACTGGTCGCCGATCCGCTCCAGGTGGAGGTTGACGTGAATCATGCTGATCACGAGCCGCAGATCGACTGCCACTGGTGACTGCCTAGCCAGCAGCGACTCGATCGCCGACTCGATTCGTATGTGGATGCTGTCGATCCCGCGGTCGGAGGCGATCACGAGCCGGGCCTGCTCGTCGTCGCGACGCAGCAACGCGTCGATGACCGTGGTCAACGAGTCGCGACACAGTCGAGCCTCGTCCTGAATGAGCGCCTCGACCTCATCCAGCTCGTGCTGAAACTCCGACCGCGACACCGCATCAGTATACGGATATCCGGCAGAGCGACGTCATCCGACGGTCTCGCTGCGCCGCTCCAGCAGCAGCACGTCCCGCCACACGCCGTCGCGCCTGCCCAACCTCTCGCGCAGGCCGACGGTGCGGAATCCACAGGCCCGGTGCAGCGCGATGCTGGCGGTGTTCTCGGGGAAGGTGCCCGCCTGTACCGTCCAAATACCTGCCGCTTCGGCTCGCCACACGAGCTGGGTAAGAAGCGCTCGGCCGACGCCGCGACCACGCGCCTTGGCTGCGACGTACACGCTGTCCTCAGCCACGCCCTGGTAGGCGCAGCGATCTGAGACCGGCGATAGAACCGCCCAGCCGATGACTACTCGGGCTTCATCGGCCACCAGCATGTGCTCGGCCAGATGGCCGGCCATGAAGCGTTCGAAGCTTGCCGGCGGTTCGGTCTCGAAGGTGGCGTCGCCGGTGGCGATCCCCTCTGCATAGATGTCCCTGACGGCCGGCCAGTGCTCGACGCGCATCGGCTCCACGGCTGGCTTGGTATCGGGCGTCGGGTGGGGGGCTGACGCGATCTCGATCACCCGGTCCTAGCCAGTTCCGGCGGCTGCACCAGCGAGTGCAGTCGCTCCATGGCCTCGAGCCGTGCCCCGCGCTTCTCCCGCTCCAACGGTCCCGCCTCCCGCAGCAGGCGCAGATGGTAGCTGACCGTCGGCGGTGCCAGCGGTGTGCAGCAGGAGATCGCCGACGAGGCCGTCTCATAAGGGCTAATATATCGATATCAGTAGATATTTGCCATCGTCAATGCATACTGCTAGAACAACCGCAATACGCGTCCCGAGCAGACAAAGGAGCGAGCCGCTATGAGCAACACCTTCCACCTCTCCCTCGACGTCCCCGACCTCGATCGCGCGATCGCTTTCTACGAGGAGCTGTTCGGTCAGCAGCCGGCCAAGCGCAAGCCGGGCTACGCCAAGTTCGAGCTGGCAGACCCGCCGGTCGCTCTCGCCTTGCAGCAGGCCGGCCGACCTGCGTTGTCCCACCTCGGCATCCGCGTCGACACCACCGGCGAGGTGGAGGGCGCCAGCACACGGCTCAAGCAGAGCGGCCTGGTGACGCTGGACGAGCGCGACACCAGCTGCTGCTACGCCCGCCAGGACAAGGTCTGGGTGGCGGATCCGGCCGGCAACCGCTGGGAGGTTTACACGCTGCTGGAAGACGTCGACCACGACGACCAGCACGAGCACCATGAGCCGGTCGCAGCCTGCTGCGCTCCGGTGACGGGAGAGGCGTCCACCTGCTGTGCGTGACCGGCCCTGTTTGACCGGCGGCTTCGGCTGATCGCCCCCGGCGGGCGCCCGCGCCCACGCTGGTAGCATCACCGGACGTGAGCAGTGAGGCAGCACCGCCCGTTGCGACCCCTCCCGGCGACCCTGACGCCGAGTTGATCACGGCGCTCCTGGCCGAGCTCGACGTCAGCGACGGCCCGCTGGCCACCTTCGCCAAGTCCTACGCGCACCGGGTGCGGCTCGACCGTCTGGAGCCGCTCGACCCGGTCGAGCTGGCGGCGCAGGTGCGCGGTCTGTATGGGTTCGTCGATGCCCGTCGCGGCGAGGTGGGCGTGCGGGCGATCAACCCGACCGTCGACCGCGACGGCTACCGCACCCCCGGCACGGTGGTCGAGGCCAACACCGCCGATGCCCCATTCCTGATCGACTCCGTGAGCGAGGCGCTGCGCGGCCGCGGCCTGGAGGTCCGTCACGTCGTGCACCCCGTGATGGGGGTGGAGCGCACCGACGCGGGCAGCCTGCGGTCGGTCGGGCCGGCCCGCGGCGCGCTGCACCGCGAATCGATGATGCACTTCGAGGTCGACCGGCGCGTGCCGGACGACCAGCTGGACGACCTCGCCCAGGCGGTGACGCGCGTGCTCGGCGACGTGCGGCTGTGCGTGCGCGACTTCCACGCGATGGTCGATCGCATCGACCGCATGGTCGAGTTCGCCCAGAGCGCAGTCACCCGCTACCCCAAGGATGAGGTCAGCGAGGCCGTGGCGCTGCTGCACTGGCTGCGCGCCGACAACTTCGTGTTCCTCGGATACCGCGAGTACGCGACCGCCGGCGAGGGTGACGCCGCCACGCTGCGGGCCGTACCCGGGTCGGGGCTGGGCATCCTCTCCAAGATCGAGGGCTCCCAGTTCGCGCAGCCGGTGCCGCTGTCGGAGCTGCCGGAGGGCGTGCGCGAGCGGGTGCTGGACAGCCCCCTGGTGATCGTCTCCAAGACCAACCGCGAGGCCACCGTGCATCGCCGCGTGAAGATGGACTACATCGGCGTGCGACAGGTCGGCGAGGACGGCCGGCTGGTGGGTGAGCTGCGCTTCGTGGGCCTGTTCACCAGCAAGGCCCTGATGGAGCCGGCCCGTGAGATCCCGCTGATCCGCCGCAAGCTCGACTACATCATGGAGTCGGAGGACCTGTTCCCCGGGTCGCACGACTTCAAGGCCGTCGTCAGCATCTTCGAGAGCTTCCCCAAGGACGAGCTGTTCGCGTCGGGCACGGAGGACCTGCGTGAAACCGTGATGGCGCTGCTGGGGCTGCAGGAGAAGCGGCACGTGCAGTTGTTCGTGCGCCCAGACCTGCTCGGCAGGTTCGTCACGGCGACCGTGGCACTCCCGCGCGACCGTGTCTCCACGGAGCTGCGGCTGCGGCTGCAGACCCTGCTCGAGGAGCGCTACCACGGGGAGTCGATCGACTACCACCTGTCGCTGGGGGAGACCGATCCCGCCCGCTTCCACTTCATGGTGCACGTGCCCGAGGGCGGCATCCCGGACGTGTCATTCGACCAGCTCGAGCGCGAGGTGCTCGCGGCGACGCGCACCTGGGACGACGCCCTCACCGACGCGCTGGTGGACAGCCACGGAGAGCTGCAGGGCCAGGCCCTGGCACGCCGCTACTCCGGGCTGTTCCCCGACTACTACAAGTCCGCCACGCCGATCCGCATGGCCCAGTTCGACGTCGACCAGTTCGAGTCGCTGGGCGCCGAGCGGCCCTACACGGTCGCGCTCCAGAACGAGGAGGGCACGGCGGAGCCGCTGACCCGGCTGAAGCTGTACAAGACAGGCGGCAAGGCGCCCCTATCGGACCTGCTGCCGGTGCTGGAGGCGCTGGGCCTGACCGTGGTCGAGGAGGTGCCGACCCGGCTCCAGGAGCTCGAGGGAAGCGGCCGCTACCTGCACGACTTCGGCGTGCTCGGCGCCAACGGTTGGCCGCTCGACCTCGACCGGGTGGGCGAGCTGGTGGCCGACACGGTGCGGGCGGTCTGGGACGGCAGGGCCGAGAGCGACTCGCTGAACAGGCTGGTGCCGGCTGCGGCGCTGAGCTGGCGCCAGGTGGTGATGCTGCGCGCGTACCGCCAGTACCGGCAGCTGCTGGGCGGCGGCTTCACCAAGCGCTACGTGAACGACGCTTTCGTGCGCAACTGGGAGCTCGCGGGGCAGCTGGTGGCGCTGTTCGAGCACCGGCTCGACCCGTCACGTGACGGCGACGCGGCCTCCGAGCGGCTCGAGGCCGAGATCGTCGCCCGCCTCGACGAGATCTCCAGCCTCGACGACGATCGCATCCTGCGCAGCTTCCTGGGCATGATCCTGGCCACGGTTCGCACGAACGTCTTCAAGCACGAGGGCACGCTGCCCTACATGGCATTCAAGCTGCGCTGTGAGGACGTGCCGGGGATGCCGAAGCCGGTGCCGCGCTGGGAGATCTTCGTGTACTCGACCGAGATGGAGGGTGTGCACCTGCGGGGCGGCTTCATCGCCCGCGGCGGCATCCGCTGGTCGGACCGGCTGGAGGACTACCGCACCGAGATCCTGGGGCTGATGAAGGCGCAGATGGTCAAGAACTCCGTGATCGTCCCGACCGGGGCCAAGGGCGGGTTCGTGCTGAAGAAGCCGCCGGCCGGCCGTGCCGAGCTGCTGGAGGAGGAGCGCCGGCAGTACATCGTGCTGATGCGCGGCATGCTCGACCTGACCGACAACATCGTGGGCGGCGAGATGCGCCGTCCGGAGGGTGTGTGGGTGCTCGACCGCGATCCCGACGCCTACCTGGTGGTCGCCGCCGACAAGGGGACAGCCCACCTGTCGGACACCGCCAACGAGATCAGCGCCGAGTACGGCCACTGGCTGGGGGACGCCTTTGCGTCGGGCGGCTCGGCCGGCTACGACCACAAGGCGCTCGGCATCACCGCCAGGGGCGCGTGGGAGAGCGCCAAGCGCCACTTCGCCGAGCTGGGGCATGACGTGATGACCGAGCCGTTCACGGTGATCGGCATCGGCGACATGTCCGGGGACGTGTTCGGCAACGGCATGCTGCTCTCCCCGGCGATCCGGCTGGTGGCGGCGTTTGATCACCGGCACGTGTTCATCGACCCCAACCCGCCGCCGGGGGCGCTGGCGGAGCGGCAGCGCCTGTTCAACCTGCCGGCCAGCTCCTGGGACGACTACGACAGGACGCTGATCAGCGAGGGCGGCGGGGTCTGGCCGCGCTCCGCGAAGGGGGTGCCGCTGTCGCCGCAGGCGCGCGCCGCGCTCGGCATCGAGGCCGACAGCCTGCCGCCGACCGAGCTCTGCCAGGCGATCCTGTGCGCTCCCGTCGACATGTTCTGGAACGGCGGCATCGGGACGTTCGTGAAGGCCTCCGACGAGTCCCACGCCGAGGTCGGCGACCGTGCCAACGACGTGCTTCGCGTCGACGGCGCCGACCTGCGCTGCCGGGTGGTCGTCGAGGGCGGCAACCTCGGCTTCACGCAGCGTGGTCGGATCGAGTTCGCCGTCGCCGGCGGGCGCATCAACACCGACGCGATAGACAACTCGGCCGGCGTCGACTGCTCGGATCACGAGGTCAACCTGAAGATCCTGCTTGCCCAGGCGATCGAGGCCGGCGAGCTGACGATGGAGGGCAGGAACGAGCTGCTGGAGTCGGTCGCAGACCACGTCACCAGCCATGTCCTCTACGACAACTACCTGCAGGTGCAGATCCTGTCGCAGGAGTCGGCGGCGTCGCCCCAGCGAATGGAGGCGTACGAGGCCCTGATGGAAGAGCTGGAGCAGGCCGGCCTGCTCGACCGGGCGCTCGAGTTCCTGCCGGGGATGGAGCGGATGGCCGACCGCGAGGCCGCCGGGGCCGGCATGGTCCGGCCGGAGCTGTGCGTGCTGCTGGCCTACGCCAAGCGGCTGGTGCGCGACCAGCTGCTGCCCTCCTCGCTGCCGGACGACCCGTACCTGGACGACGACCTCGTGATGTACTTCCCCGGCCCTGTCGTCGAGCGGTTCGGCTCGCACCTGGTGACGCACCCGCTGCGCCGGGAGATCATCGCCACGATCGTCGTCAACGACGTGATCAACTCGATGGGCAGCACCTTCGTGGCGCGGATGGCGGCCGAGACCGGGTCATCGGCCGACGAGATCTGCCGCGCATTCCTGATCGCCCGCGACGTGACCAACGCCCGCAAGCACTGGGACCGAGTGGAGGCGCTGACCAGCGAGGTGCCCACCGATATCGCGGCCGACCTGATGATCGGCGTCGATCGCATGGTCGAGCAGTACACGCGCTGGTACCTGCGCAACGACCCCGATCTGGGCCTGGCGTCCACCATCGCCCGCGACCGGCCGGGCTTCGCCGAGCTGTTGGCGCACCTCCAGGAGGTCGCCACGGCAGCCTGGCAGGAGCAGTTCGACGAGCGGCTGGGCGGCCTCGAGGAGCAGCACGTGCCGCCGGAGGCGGCCCGCTTCGGGGCGACCGTGCCGGACCTGGTCTACGGGCCCGACGTGATCGCCGTCGCCCGCGAGACCGGGCGCACGATCCCCGAGGTGGCCCACGCCTTCTTCCTTGTCGGCGAGCGGCTGTACCTGAATACGGTCGAGCAGCGGGTCTCGCGGCAGCCGGCCACGACCCGCTGGCAGCGCCTGGCATGGCGCTCGCAGCTGGACGACCTGCGGCTGCTGCGCCGCCAGATCGTGGCGCACGTGATCGAGGGTGCGGGCGCCGCCGGCATCGAGACCGCGCTGGACGAGTACCTGGCCGCTCGCTCGGATCCCTACGAGCGCCTGACGGCGCTGGTGGGCACCACCGCCGGCGGCCAGGTCGACGATGCCTCGGCGGTGATGGTGATGGTGCACCAGATCCGCCAGGTCGTGGCGTGAACAGGCTCGCGGGCGAGACCAGCCCCTACCTGCTGCAGCACGCGGACAACCCGGTGGACTGGTACCCGTGGGGCGAGGAGGCGCTGGAGCGGGCGCGGCGGGAGGATCGCCCGATCCTGCTGTCCATCGGCTACGCCGCCTGCCACTGGTGCCACGTGATGGCCCACGAGTCGTTTCAGGATCCCGAGACGGCGGCGCTGATGAACCGGCTGTTCGTGAACGTGAAGGTCGACCGCGAGGAGCGTCCCGACCTCGACGCCGTCTACATGAACGCCGTCGTCCAGTTCACGCAGGGGCACGGCGGCTGGCCGATGACCATGTTCCTGACGCCCACCGGCGAGCCCTTCCACGGCGGCACCTACTTCCCGCCGCAGCCGCGGATGGGCATGCCCTCGTTCAGCCAGGTGCTGGAGGCGGTGGAGCTGGCCTACCGCGAGCGGCCCGACCAGGTAAGCGAGCTGGGCGCGCGCATGGCCGAGCACCTGCGTGAGACGGCGCAGCTGGCCGCGGGCGAGGCGGAGCCGGCGGAGCCGCAGCTGGCGGCGGCGGTGGCGGCGATGCGGAAGGCCTTCGACCCGGAGTGGGGCGGGTTTGGCCGGGCGCCCAAGTTCCCGCCCGCGCCCTCGATCGAGTTCCTGCTGCGGATGTGGCGGCGCACCGGTGAGGGCGATCCGCTCGAGATCGCAACGACCACGCTGGACGGCATGGCGCTGGGCGGCATGTACGACGTGCTCGGCGGCGGCTTCTCGCGCTACTCCGTCGACGAGCAGTGGCTGGTGCCGCACTTCGAGAAGATGCTCTACGACAACGCGCTTCTGGCGTCGGCCTACCTGCACGCATGGGTGGTCACCGAGCAGCCGCGCTACCGCGAGGTCTGCGAGCGCACGCTCGACTTCATGCTGCGCGAGCTGCTGCTGCCGGGCGGCGGATTCGCCGCGGCCCTGGACGCCGACACCGACGGCGAGGAGGGTCTCACCTACGTCTGGACGTCGGCCCAGATCCGGGCCGCGCTGGAACCGGCGGCGGCCGAGCGCGCGATCGCCTACTACGGCGTCAGCGAGCCCGGCAACTTCGAGCGCGCGAACATCCTGCGCCCGTCCGGGCCTCCGCCCGGCGACCTGGAGCAGATCCGGCTGGCGCTGCTGCGGGCGCGCGAGCAGCGGCCGCAGCCGGCCCGGGACGACAAGGCCATCGCCTGCTGGAACGGGTTCGCGCTGGCGGCGCTGGCCGAGGCCGGCTGGCGGCTGGGCCAGCCTGCCTACCTGGATGCCGCGCGCCGCTGCGCCACCTTCCTGCTCGAGGCGATGACCGACGACCGGGGGCGGCTGCTGCGGAGCGCCCGCGACGGTGCCGGCCGCATCCCGGCCTTCCTCGACGACCACGGCGCCGTCGCTCTGGGGCTGCTGGAGCTGTACACCGCCACCGGCGAGCGCCGCTGGCTGGATGCGGCACAGCGGCTGGTGGAGAGCGTTCGCGAGCGGTTCGCCGATGCCGAGCGGGGCGGGTTCTTCTACACGGCCGCCGACGGCGAGCAGCTGATCGCCCGCCACAAGGAGCTCGACGACAACCCCACGCCGTCCGGCCAGTCGCTGATGGCCACTGTGCTGTTGCGCCTGGCGCGGCTGCGCGGCGACGAGCGGATGGAGCAGGAGGCGACGGCGGTGATGCGGCTGGCGGAGCCGTACCTGGAGCGTGCCGCTCCGGCCCTGGGCCAGCTGCTGTGCGCGCTCGAGATGCACCTCTCGCCGCCGCAGGAGATCGCAATCGTGGGGCCGGACGACCACCCCGAGACGCCGCTGCTGGTGGCGGCCGCACGTTCCGGCTTCCATCCCAACGCCGTTTACGCCTTCGGCGACGGGCGGTCGCCTGACGACCTGCCGCTGCTCGAGGGCAAGTCGCTGGTGGACGGGCTGCCGGCCGTCTACATCTGCGAGCACTTCGCCTGTCAAGCGCCGCTGACCGACCCGGCGGCCGTGGCCGAGGCACTGGCGTGACCGTCGATCTGGAGCCGCTGAAGCGCGTGGCGGCCGAGGCCGCGATCGAGGCCGAGGTGCGAAGCGGGATGGTGCTCGGGCTGGGCACCGGCTCGACCGCCGCCTGGGTGCTGGAGGGCCTGGCCCGGCGGCTGTCCGACGGCACCCTGTCGGAGATGGCGGGCGTCCCCACGTCCGAGCGAACGGCGCAGCGCTGCCGCGAGCTGGGCATCGCGCTGATCGGCCTCGAGCGGTGCCCCAGCCTCGACCTCGCGATCGACGGCGCCGATGAGATCGCGCCCGACCTGTCGCTGATCAAGGGCCTCGGCGGCGCTCACCTGCGCGAGAAGGTCGTGGCCCGTTCCGCCGAGCGGTTCGTGGTGGTGGCCGACGAGACGAAGCTGGTGTCGCGGCTGGGGGAGCGGGCGCCGGTGCCGGTCGAGGTGATCCCGTTCGCGCGGCCGCTGTGCGAGCGCCTGCTGGTCGCAGTCGGCTGGCGGCCGGTGCTGCGTGGCGACGGCGACGGCCCCTGGGTCACCGACGAGGGCAATCTGATCCTGGACTGCCGACGCGACGATTGGAGCGATCCGGCCCGGCTGGCGGCCGGCCTGCACGAGATCCCGGGGGTGGTCGAGCACGGCCTGTTCCTGGGGATGGCCGCTGCCGCGTACGTGGCCTGCAGCGGCGGCGTGCGCGCGCTTCAGGCCGGCGTCGGCGCCGCCTGAAGGCGGCGCCGCATGACCGCGACCGCCTCCGGGTTGGAGTCGATCAGCACGTAGCGCCGGCCCAGTGATTGGGCCACGGCTCCCAGCGTCCCCGAGCCGGCGAAGAAGTCGAGCACGCGGTCGCCCGGGCGGCTCGACGCCTGCACGATCCGCCGCAGCACGCCCTCGGGCTTCTGGGTCGGGTAGCCGGTCTTCTCGGAGCCGTTGGTGGGCACGATCGTGTGCCACCAGACCGAGGTCGGCAGCTTGCCGCGCTCGCGCTTTTCCGGCGTGACCAGGCCGGGGGCCATGTACGGCTCGCGATCGACCGCCTCGCTGTCGAAGTGGTAGCGGGTCGGGTGCTTGACGTAGACCAGGATCGTGTCGTGCTTGGTCGGCCAGCGCCGGCGCGTCTTGGCGCCGTAGTCGTAGGCCCAGATCAGCTCGTTCAGGAAGCAGTCGCGGCCGAACAGGTCGTCCAGCAGCAGCTTCACGTAGTGGGCCTCGCGCGGGTCGAGGTGCACATACAGCGTGCCGGTCTCGTCCAGCAGCCGGCGCGCCTCGCGCAGCCGCGGCTCGAGGAAGGCGAGGTAGTCGTCGAAGCGGTCCTCGTAGGCCGTAGTCTCGACCTGCTGTGTGCGGTACCGGCGCCCGCCGAATCCGGTGCGATCGCCGTCCGGGTCGGCCACCGTCCGCAGGCGGCGCCGGTGCTGGCGGCGGCCGGTGTTGAACGGCGGATCGATGTAGATCAGCTGGAAGCTCCCGTCGGGGAACCGCGCCAGCAGGCCCAGGTTGTCGCCGAGCAGGATCTGATCGCCCTCCACGCCGCCAGTTTAGGGCCGGCGGCGGGCGGCTCTCAGTCCCCGCGACCCAGCTTGCGCAGGATCTGGTCGCTGGTGGGGCGACGAACCTGCGTCACCCAGCCCATCTTCTCCCAGGCGCGGATCATGAGGCCGGAGGCGTCGAGCTGCATCTTGCCCAGGCCGTGGAAGGCCGAGGTCGGGAACACGTGGTGGTTGTGATGCCACGACTCGCCCAGAGACGGGAGCGCCAGCAGCCAGTTGTTCGTGGACAGGTCGTAGGCGGGGAACGGCCTGCGCCCGAAGTAGTGGCAGATCGAGTTGACGCTCCAGGTCACGTGGTGGTTCAGGAACAGACGTACCAGGCCCCCCCACAAAAGGCCGGTGAGCGCCCCCCGCCAGGTGCCGGTGAGCGCGAACCCGAGCGCGAACGGCAGCACGAATCCGAGCACCGCCCAGAGCACGAACGTGCGGTCGATGAACCGCACCAGCCGGTCCTGCGAGAGGTCGCGGGCCATGCGCTCCCGCTCCTGCCCCGCGGGGTGCGAGAACATCCAGCCCATGTGTGCGTGCACCAGGCCGCGCAGCTGGCCGCCCAGGCCGCCGCCGAATCCGTGGTGGGGGCTGTGCGGGTCGCCCTCCTTGTCGGAGTGCGCGTGGTGGGTGCGGTGGTCGACGGCCCAGGTGATGGCCGAGCCCTGCACGGCCATCGACCCGAAGATCAGCAGTCCGGCCTTCAGCGGCTTCACGGCCTCGAAGGCGCTGTGGGTGAGCATGCGGTGGAATCCGATCGTGATGCCGAAGCCGCAGAACACGTAGAGCACGATCAGCAGGCCCAGGTCGGTCCAGCCGACGGCCGTGTTCCAGAGCAGCGCCACGGCGGCGACGAAGGCCACGAAGGGGATGATGGTGAGGGCCAGCATCGTGCCCTTCTGCTTCCACCCGACCCGGGAATCCGGAATCAGGTCTGCTGGTGGCGCCGCTGTGGTTGTCTGCACGGTGCTATTCCTTTCGCTCTCTTTGAGCGCGCACCTGTCGCTTGTGCTCGCGTTTTGCCGCCTGGTAGGCGGCCAGGGCCTCGGGGGTGTCGGCGTCTCCGAGTGTGGGATGGGACGGCAGTACCTGCTCCCATCCTGGCGGTTTGACGCCGAACTGCTTGACCAGGGTTGCAACCAGGCTGCGCACCTTCATGTCGCCGAAGCCGGGCAGCGAGCCGATCCGCTCGGCCAGGTCCTGGCCGCTGGTGGCCTGGGTCCACACGCGCGAGCCGTCGCCGTCGTAGTTCTCGGCCAGGTACCGGCACAGCGACTGCACCCGCTCGGCCATAGCGCCCGGAAAGCGGTGGATGGCGGGACGGTCGCGGAACACCGCCTCCAGGTCGTCGGGCGGCATCGCCGCGATCCGGGCGGGGTCGAGGTGGCCGAGCCGTTGCTTCAGCACGAGCGGCCCCGAGAACGCCTTTTGCACGGTCACCTGCTGGTCCAGCGCGAAGCCGATCAGCAGGGCGTTCGGGTCCTCCGCGAGCAGCCGGTTGGCCTGATCGTCCTCCGTCCAGGGAAGCAGGGCGGGGCCGGTGCTTGTGGCGGGCATGCGTGAATCCTACCTGTACCCGGTGTTTGCGGAACCTGACTCCAATGCTTCGGCAACCCAGCGCGCCACCTTCTCGGGCGGATCGCCGCCCATCCGCCGCTGCACGCCGCGGGCGGTGGCCGAGAACGCGGTGTCGGTGAGCGCCGGTTTCACGTTCACCACGTGGATGCCGTGGTCGCGCAGCTCGCGGTACCCGGTGCGCGACAGCAGGTCGACCGCGGCCTTGCTGGCCGCGTAGGCGCCGCCGCCGGGGTCGGGGAACTCGCCCACGATCGACGAGATGTTGACGATGCCGCCACCGCTTCGCTGGCTCATCAGCTGCTCGCCGGCGGCGCGCATGCCGTAGATCACGCCCAGCACGTTGGTGCGGATCATGACCTCGACCTTGCCCGGGTCGATCTCGTGCAGCAGCCCGAACGCGCCCAGGCCTGCGTTGTTCACCATCACCGTCAGCTTGCCGCCCCAGTCCACGGCCGTCGCCACCAGCCGTCGCACCTGGTCGTAGCTGCCCACGTCGCAGGCCACGGCCAGGCCGTCCAGCTGGTCCGCCACGCCCTGGACACGCTCCGCCGAGCGCGACGACACCACCACCCGCGAACCGCGTGCGTGCAGCTCGTGCGCGATCGCTTGGCCGATGCCGCTCGATGCGCCGGTGACGACCGACACCGCGCCGTCGAGCGAGACGCTGGCACCGCGAGGTCCGGGTAGCTCCTGTTCGCTCATGGCTCCTCCTGATTCGATGCCCAACGCTACCCTGTCAACGTGGCTCGAAGCTTCTCACCCTGGCGCGCGCTGGCGACGGTGTGGCGCCCGATCGAGCGGCGGCTGGCCGCGGTCGGCCTGCGCCTGGTCGCTCCATGGGAGCGGCTGTCGGTGCCGGTGCAAATCGCGATCGCGTTTCCGACCCTCTCGGTGCTGCTGTTCCTGCTGCACCTGGGTCCGCTCAACCAGCCGCCCATCCGAGCCGCGTTCTACGGCGTGTTCTGGTCGATCCTGGCGACACCGGCGGTGATCCTCGCCACCCGCAACGAGCTGCAGAAGCGCCACAAGTTGGACCAGCAGCAGCCTGAGCGCCCTTCCGCGACGGATTAGCGGCTTTCGCCCAGGGCCAGCCCCGCCCGCAGGGCCGCTACTACCTCGTCGTGAGACCACGGTGACGGCGCCACCGAGATGAAGTAGTCGGCGAGCGCGTTCTCGGCCAGCTCGTCGAGGTGGTCCTCGCCGAGGCCGACCGACTGCAGCGTCTCGAACTCGAGCTCGGCCAGGATCCGGCGCACCGCGCGCACGGCCCGCGATCCGTCGCCGGAGCCGTCCTGGGGCTCGCCCAGCGCGTCCGCGATCCGCTCGAACTGCTGCGGGACGAACCGGCGGTCGCGGTCCATTGTCTCGGCCAGCACCAGGCCGATGGTGAGCCCGTGCGGCAGCCCCAGCAGTCCGCCGATGGCCTGTGCGATCGAGTGCTCCGAGCCGCAGTCCGAGATGTTCATGGCCAAGCCGCCCAGCAGGCTTGCGCACATCATCTCGCTGCGAGCGGCGGCGTCGGATCCGTCGCGGACGGCCCGCACCAGCGCCCCGCCGGCCAGCCGCGTGCCCTCCAGCCCGATCGCGTCGCCGACCGGCGTGCGCGCCGTCACGACCAGCGCCGCCATCGCCTGCGCCAGCGCGTCGATCCCGGTGTAGGCGGTCAGCTTGGGCGGCAGTCCGTGGGTCAGCGTCGCGTCCACGAGTGCGTGCTGCGCGCGCAGGAAGGGGCTGGCGATGCCCGCCTTGATGTGGGTCTCCTGGTCGGTGATGACGGCGCCGCCCGATACCTCCGACCCGGTTCCGGCCGTGGTCGGGACGCACACCAGCGGGATCGCCGGGGGCTCGTAGGCGACGCCACCCGCGGCGAACCGCAGGTAGGGGCCGCCCTGTCCGACCACCAGCCGCGCCGCCTTGGCGGTGTCCATCGACGATCCGCCGCCCAGCGCCACCACGGCGTCACAGCCCGATGCCGCCAGCGTCTCGGCCGCCTGCTCCACCACCGCCACGGTCGGCTCGCCCGCGTCCTTCTCGAACCGCACGGCACCGCCCAGCGGCGCGATCGCCGCGGCCACGCCCGGCACGAACTGGTCGAGGCCCCTGTCCATGATCAGAAACGGGCGCTCGGCGCCCTCTTCCTCCAGCACCGCGCCGAGCTGGGAGGCGACGCCGTCGCCGAACCTGATCCTGACCGGCAGGTGGTTGCGAAACGGGGCGATCATCGTGGTCCTTTCGAAAGCAGTTCGACGGTGTCTCCGACGGCAACGGTACCCGGCTGTACGACGTCGGCGTAGACGCCGAAGCAGATGTTTCCGTCCTGCCGCGAGCGGTAGTCGGCGATCATGCGCAGGGTGTCCATGTCGCGCTCGCCGGTCTGCGGGTTGTGCGTGGTCATCGAGCAGCGTGGATCGCGCTCGGCGACGCGCACCACCACCTCGCCCGCCCGCACCTCGTGCCCGATCCATTCGTCCTCCTCGTGCGGTGCGATGCCGTCGACCAGCAGCGTGTTTCGGAACCGTCGCGGATCGGCGACCGCGGATTTGCCCGACCGCGCGGCCAGCTCGTGCAGCGACGCCTGGGAGAGCAGCGACATCGGATACGTATCCTGGGCGTGGCCGTTGCCGACGAGCATCAGCCGCATCGGCGATCCGGCCAGCTCGGAGAGCGCCTCCGCCCACGGCCCCTCGACGATGGTGCCCCGGACGTCGCGGCCGAACATGAGGACGGCCTCGCACCGGTCGCCGCCGACCATGCCCGACACCTCGCTGCCGTCAGGCAGCACCACCACCAGCCGCCCGCTGTCGGGATCGAACCGCGATCCTGCTCCGGCCAGCGCCCCGTACCTGCGCATGGTGGCCACCTCGCCGCGGCCGTCCAGCAGCACGAACGCGCGGTCACCGGCGATGCCGTCCGGCGTCACGGTAGCCCGCTCGCTGCTCATCAGGCCGAGCGACTTGATGGGAGAGAGGTGGATGGCGCGGACGCGTGCCACGAGTGTCGGATAGCCTACTGTGCCAGCACTGCACCGTTCCCACCAGGAGATAGCCGCATGTCCCAGTCACGTTTCGCAGAGGCGCTGAACGGCCAGATCGGTTACGAGTTCGGCGCGTCCCAGCAGTACATCGCGGTATCCGTGTACTACGACGCCGAGACGTTGCCGCGGCTGGCGGCGCACTTCTACCGGCAGGCGATCGAGGAGCGCAACCACGCGATGATGATGGTGCAGTACCTGCTCGACGCGGGCGAGGACGTGGTGATCCCGGGCATCGAGGCGCCGCGCACGGGCTTCGGCGACGTGGTCGAGCCGGTGGCGCTGGCGCTTTCGCAGGAGAAGCGGGTGACGGAGCAGATCGGCGCTCTGGCGACGCTGGCGCGCGAGAACGGCGACTACGCCGGCGAGCAGTTCATCCAGTGGTTCATCAAGGAGCAGGTGGAGGAGGTCTCCAGCATGAGCAGCCTGCTGACGGTGGTCGAGCGGGCGCGCGAGAACCCGCTGCTGGCGGAGGAGTACCTGGCTCGCGAGTCGGCGGCGGAGGCCGCGGATCCCACGGCGCCGCATGCTGCGGGCGGCGCGCTCTAGCGCTGCGCTGGCCGCGGTGCTGCTGCTGGCGGGCGGCTGCTTCGGCGGCTCCGGCGGCAGCAGCAGCGCCGGCGTCAGCCACGCCCGGTTCGTCGCCCAGGCGCGGGCGATCTGCGCCACCTACCAGAAGCGGATCGCGCTGCTGAAGGGCGCAACCACCTTGCCCCAGGTGGCCCAGCAAGGGCGCCGGGCGATCGCGCTGGAGGCGGCCGAGCTGAAGCGGCTGCGGGCGCTGACACCGCCGGACGCCGACCGCGCCGCGTTCGGCCACCTGCTCGACAGCCTGCAGACCGGGATCGCCACCGCGCAGGATCTGGTGGCCGCTGCCGATGCGGACAACACCGCGAAGGTGGCGTCGGACGCCGCCACCCTGCGCACGCAGCTCGCGGCCACGAACCGGCTGGCGGCTCCGTTCCACCTCGCGCTCTGCGCAAGCTGAGCGGGGGTACCGTTAAGACCCGATGTCCTCTGCCACCATCGAGGTGCACCCGCTGGACGATCGTGGCTCGGTTGCCTGGCTGCTGGGAGCCGGCGATCCCGCGCAGCGCGCGTCATCCGCGATCGTGGTCGACGCCGGCACGCTGGTGGTCGACCCGGTTGACGGAGACGGGCTGGATGCGCTGTTGTCCGGCCTTCCGGCCGTGATCGGCGTGGTCACGCTGCTCGACCGCCATCAGCGCGATGCCGCCGTGGTGGCCGAGCGGCTGGGTGCTCCCCGGCTGACGCCGATCGCCCTCGGCGGCAGCGGGGTCGCCGTGGACGGCGTCGAGGAGCGGTCGGTGTTCGAGCGCCGCACCTGGCGAGAGGCGCTGCTGTGGCTGCCCAACCGCCGGCTGCTGGTCTGTGCCGAGACGCTCGGCACGGCCAGCTTCGACCTCGCCCGCAGCGGCGATCCGCTGGGCATGCACCCGTTCGCCCGGCTGCAGCCGCCGAGAGCCGCGTTCGCCGGCCTCGACCCCGACGTGATCGCGGTCGGCCACGGCCCGCCGCTCGACCACGACGCGGCCGAGTCGATGCGCAACGTCCTTCGCCGCGCCCGGTGGCAGCTGCCTCAGAGCTGGCTGCGGATGGTGCCGGAGGCGGTCAGAGCGTCGCGAGCTGCGCGGCGAGCGCGTCCCTGACCGGCGGCAGCGGCGCCCGCACGTCCGGCTGGATGGGGACGCCATGGTGTCGCAGCACCCACTTCAGGCCCGCGATGAACGTCGTTACGCCGAGCGTGTCGCGCAGCGAGGCCAGATGCTGGGCGTGCTCGGGCGTGGGCTCGTCGAGCACCCGGCGCACGTCCGCCGGGAACGCGCTGGCCAGGCCCGAGACCGAGCCGTAGGCGCCGTTGGCCAGCGCCTGGGGCAGCAGCGGCTCCGACCCGATGTAGGTGCGCAGGCCGAGCGCTAGGTAGGGGGCGACCTTGTCGTACGGGCTCTCGGACACCTTCAGTCCGGCGACGTTGGTGGTGCGCTCGGCCACTGCCCGGATCACCTCGGGCGTCAGCGGGTAGCCGCTACGCGCAGTGAAGGCGTACAGGTAGAAGGGCAGCGGATCGCAGGCATGCGCGGCGGCCACGAAGTGCTCGACCAGGTCATCGCTGCCCAGGGGGTAGTAGGGCGGCGCGATCACGGCGGCGCCGTCCGCGCCGATCGACGCCGCGTGCGCCGCCAGGGCGGCCGTCTCCGCGGTTGTCTGCGCGCCGCAGTGGACGATCAGGCTGCCGCGGCAGGCCGACCGGTAGGCCGCCGCCGCGCGGATGCGCTCGTCGTAGCTGAGCAAGACGCCCTCGCCGGTGGTGCCACAGCAGAACACGCCGTCGACGCCCCCCTGCTCGAGGTGGGCGACCAGCGGGGCGATCGCGTCGACGTCGAGCATGCTGCCGCTGTCGCGGAGCGGGGTGACGGCGGCTGCGAGCAGTGGGTGGTGCATCGGTGTGCGAGCATAGCGACCCATGCGGCGCACGATCGACCTACCCCCCCGGGCCGACCTGGTGGTGATCGGCAGCGGCATCGTGGGAGCGGCCACCGCCTTCTTCGCGTCGCGCGCCGGTATCTCGGTGCTGGTGGTCGAACGGCGGCCGGCGCTGTGTTCGATGACGACGGCGATCGCCGTGGGCGGGTACCGGCTGCAGCTCGAGCACCGTGAGGAGCTGGAGCTGGTGGGCCGGTCGGTGCGGCTGTTCGAGCGGTTCGCCGAGGAGACCGGCCAGACGCTGCACGACCCCGGGCTGCGGGCCCAGGGCTACCTGTGGCTGGCTCGCACCGGGGCCGCGGTCGCCCGCCAGCGCGAGCTGGTCGAGCGCCAGCGCGGGTGGGGCGTGGACGGCGTCGAGCTCCTGACCGGCGACGAGGCCCGCAGCCGCTTCGCGTGGGTGCCCGACGACGTGGTGCAGGCGCGCTTCCGCCAGGGCGACGGCCTGATCGAGCCGAAGCGGATCGCGATGGGCCTGCTGGAGGGCTCGTCGGCGGACGTGATCGCGGGGGTCGGCGTGACCGGCTTCCAGGTCTCATCCGGCCGGCTGACGGCCGTGGTCACCGACCACGGGACGGTTGCAGCCGGTGCGGCCGTGATCGCCGGCGGGCCGTTGTCTGAACTGCTTACACGGCCGGCCGGGGTGGAGCTGCCGGTCTCGGCGGTGCGGCGGCAGCGGGTGGTGCTGTGGGACGTGCCGGAGGTTCCGCGCGACGCGCCCATGACGGTCGATGAGGAGACCACCAGCCACTGGCGGCCGGTCGCGTCCGGCGCCTACCTGCTCTACCCCGACGCCTCCGAGCCGGGATCGGAGCCGGTCGAGCACGTGACCGCGGATCCCGGCTTCGCGCTGGCGCTGCTCGATCCGTCCAGCCCGGTCGCCATCGCGCGCACCGCGACCTTCTGGCGCGACGTCTGGGAGCGGGCCGGATCGGCCTGGTTCGTGCAGGCCGGGCAGTACACGATGACGCCCGACCAACGGCCGCTGATCGGCCAGACCGAGATCGACGGCCTGCACGTCAACACCGGATACAGTGGGCACGGCGTGATGGCCGGCCCGGCCGGCGCCGAGATCCTGGCCGGGCTGCTGGCCGGCACGCGCACCGAGAACCCGTTCCGGCTGGACCGCGAGTTCGTGGCGGCCGAACAGGCCTTCTGATCACATCGCGGCGATCGCCGCGACCACCCTGCGGCACAGGTCGGGCACGGCCGCCGCATCGTCGGTGTACATCGAGGGCTTGAAGCAGATCGACGTGTACCCGGCGGCCAGCTGGGCCGGCACCTGCTCGAGCGCCTCGTCGATCGAGGCCGTGGCGTCGTCGTCGGGGAAGCGGCCGCGGATCCCTCCCACCAGCTCCAGCCTGTCGGGATCGCGCCCGGCGGCCCGCATCCGCTCGCGCAGCGTCGCCAGCTCCTCGGGCGTGGGCGTGCCGAACGGGTGGAAGCCGTCGCCGTAGCGGACGATCCGCCGCAGCAGCGGCTCGTGCAGCCGCTGGCCGCCGAACCACATCGCGGGGCCGCCGGCGCGGTGCGGCTTGGGCTCCACGTAGACGTCCCGGAATGAGAAGCGCTCCCCGTCGTGGCCGGCGGGCGTGTCCGTCCAGGCCGCCGACATCGCCTCCAGCTGCTCGTCCAGGATCGCACCGCGGCGGGTGAACGGCACGCCCAGAGCGGCGTACTCGTGGGCGCTCCAGCTGACGGTGGGCTGGACGACCAGGCGGCCCTGCGCGAGCAGGTCGAGCGTTGCCAGCTGCTTGGCCAGCAGCAGCGGGTGCCGCAGCGGCGCGATCACCGCTGCCAGCGCGATCCGCAGCGTGCTGGTGCGGGCGGCGATCGCCGACGCCAGCACCAGCGAGTCCGGCCAGGGCGTGGCGGGGTCCTGGTTTCCGGGAGCGGCGTAGTCGCGCGGGTTCCCCATCAGGCCGGCGGCGCTCGAGTCCGGCCCCAGCACCACGTGCTCGCTCAGCATCACCGTGTCGACGCCCGCCCGCTCGGCGCCGCAGGCCAGCTGCACCAGCGCCGGCAGGTCGCGCGGCGACACCATCGTCCAGTTCTCGCTGAGCACGAGCACGGTGCGCGCGGCCGCCATACGCGTATCAATACCGGCTGCAGCCGGCGTCCGCCGCGACGATCAGTTCACCAGGTCAGCTCTATCTCGAGTTCCGACCCGTCGCTCTCGATGTCCAACTCGATCTTGAGCTGCACCTCGTCGGGTACGTGCACCGTGAAGTGCGCCCCGCCGCGTTCGAACTCGACGTCGTTGTGATGCTCGAGCATGTCGGCGAGCGTGCGCAGTCGCGCGGCTACCTGCTCGCGCGTGAGGCGCTCCTTCTGCTCTACCTCGAATATGTCCATCAGCTCTTGACCGACGCGCCCTGCAGCGCCTCCGTCACCTCGCCGCTGGTCATCGGCTGGCTGAACATCGGGTAGTCGCGGCCGGTCGCGACGCGCTGCTCCTCGCCGCTGGTGGCGGCGGTGCAGTCGGTCAACGTGATCACGTCGTAGCCCTTCTCGTAGGCGGTGCGCATGGTCGACTCGACGCAGCAGTTGGTCAAAAAGCCGCCCAGGATCACCGTCTCGATCTCGTTGCTCCGCAGCACGAAGTCGAGGTTGGTGGTCGCGAACGTGTCCAGGCCGCGCTTTCCCTCGACGACGATGTCGCCCTCCTGCGGCGCCATCTGATCGCAGATCTCGACGCCCCAGGTGCCCTTCACGAACGCGTTCGAGTCGATCACGCCCTTGAGGATGCCGTACACCTTGTCGGGGTTGCCGAGCTCGCCGTAGCCGGGCGCGAACGAGATCGGGGCGTGCACGACGGTGGCGCCGGCGCGCCGCGCCTCGTCGGCCACGCGGCGGCTGTTCTCGAGCATGCCGGTCTCCTGCATCACCTCGTCGACGGCGCCGTGCAACGCCCCGCCCTCCGAGGTGAAGTCGTTCTGATACTCGATCAGGACGAGCGCGGTCTTTTCGGGATTGACATCCATCGTGGCACCTCCGCCGGTCGTTGTCCGAGACTGTAGCGCCCTTGCTGCCGCCCCGGAATCTGGCCGCGAGGGCGGTGCGGTGTGCGACAATCGTACCTGTGAGCTCGCTGGAACAGCCGCTGGAAGGTGCCCGTCGCAGCGAGGTCGGCGGCCTGGTGGTGGATGAGGTCGAGGCCGGGCGGGGCCGCGTCAAGCGGGTGATCTATCCCCCTGGCTGGCGCTGGAACAGGGACATGGCGCCGGTGACCGGCGGCGACCTGTGCATGCACGCGCACGTCGGGTTCCTGGTGCAGGGCCGGATGGTGGTCGAGTACCAGGACGGCTGCCGCGAGACCTACCAGGCGCCCGCGGCGGTAGTCGTCGCACCCGGGCACGACGGCTGGGTCGACGGCGACGAGTCAGCGGTACTGGTGCAGTTCGACTGTGGGTCGGACACGGTGAACGTGCTCGGCCTGCCGGGCGAGCACCGGCACGACTGAGGTCACTCGCTCGGGGTCAGACTCAGAATCGGCAACCGGGGCATTCCGGCACCGAATCGACACATGCCGTTACTCGTAACACCGGTGGCAAAGTGGATGGTTGAGCCGAAGCCGCGGCTCCGTCAAATTATTGGAGTCAAACACCGCTTCCGCCCACGACGCGGGTTCGTGACGGCTCCAACACACGTCGGCCCCGAGCAGTGACCCTGCTCGAGGAAGCGCCAGCCCCGCGTCTCCCCGCCACATAGCGGATACGAGCGGGGAAGCGTAGGGTGGCCAGTCGACCACTGGCGAGTTGGACGCCAGGAACAGGAGGACCGTCCGCATGTCAAAGTTTGCGCTTCGTCCGGTAGAAGTTGGCGATCTCGACGCGATCTTCGAGCAGATGCGTGACCCAGAGTCAGTGCGCATGGCGGCGTTCACGCCTGAAGACCCGAGCGATCGAAGCGCCTTCGACGCCCACATGGCAAAGATCATATCTTCCTCTGAGAACAGGCTTTGGGCGATCACCCGCGATTCTCGGCTCGTCGGCACCATCGGGAGCTACGTCTCGGAGGGAGCGACCGAGGTCACCTACTGGATAGACCGCACCTGCTGGGGGCAAGGGATCGCAACGCGGGCTCTCAGACTGCTCCTCGAGGAGATCTCGGTTCGGCCGATCCGAGCCCGTGCTGCGAGCGACAACGCCGGGTCGTTACGAGTCCTTGAGAAGGCGGGCTTCCACCCGATTGGTACGGAGGTGGCCTTTGCTCCGGGACGCGCCGCCGAGATCGAGGAGACCATTCTCGAGCTGCCTTGAACATCGAGGGTGGCTCTGGGAAACGGCAAACGGTGAGCGGGAGCGACGGGACTCGAACCCGCGACCTCCGGCGTGACAGGCCGGCGTTCTAACCAGCTGAACTACGCCCCCGGGCGCGCCTGGCCGGGCGCCGCGATGAGTATGCCACAGCCCGCGCCGTGACGATCCAGCCTGACCGGAAAGCCGCGTACAATCGCGGTCGGTTGCCGCGCGGCCCGCCGGCGCCACCCGCATGCCTGACTACCTTCCGATCGAGCAGCACGGCATCATCGGCGACCTGCACACGGTCGCCCTGGTCGGCACCGACGGCACGATCGACTGGTACTGCCCTGAGCGGTTCGACTCCCCGAGCGTGTTCGCCGCCATCCTCGACGCCGAGAACGGCGGCTACTACCGGATCGCGCCGGCAGCCGACGGCCACACCACCAAGCAGCTCTACTTCCCCGACACCAACGTCCTCATCACCCGCTTCCTGACTCCGCACGGCGTGGGCGAGGTGCAGGACTTCATGGCCATCCACCGCGACCCTGCCCACCGCCGTCGCCTAGTGCGGCGCGTGATCTGCGTGCGCGGCGAGATGCCCTTCGTGCTCGAGTGCGAGCCACGGTTCGACTACGCCAGGGCCGAGCACGAGACGATCATCACCGAGCTGGGAGTGGTCTTCCGGTCGGCCGCCCTGGCGTTGATGCTGGAGTCGAAGGTGCCGATGGAGCGCACCGAGCGGGGCGTCCGCGCCGCCTACACGCTGCATGCGGGTGACAGCTGCACGTTCCTGCTGGAGGTCTGCCACGCCGACCAGCAGCCGGGCATGATCGACGAGGAGGAGGCCGGTGAGGCCTTCAACCGCACCGTCCGCTACTGGCGCGGCTGGCTGGCCAAGTCGACCTACCGCGGGCGCTGGCGCGAGATGGTGCACCGATCCGCGCTGACCCTGAAGCTGCTCACCTACCGCCCCACCGGCGCGCTGGTCGCGGCCCCGACCACCAGCCTGCCCGAGGGCATCGGCGGGCAGCGCAACTGGGACTACCGCTACACCTGGATCCGCGACGCCGCCTTCTCCCTCTACGGCCTGCTGCGGCTCGGCTTCACCGAGGAGGCCGAGGCCTTCATGGGCTGGCTGTCAGACCGCTACCGCGAGAGCGCCGGCCGTGGCGACGGGCCGCTTCAGATCATGTACTGCATCGACGGCCGCCCCGACACGGAGGAGACGGTGCTCGCCCACCTCGAGGGCTACCGCGGCTCCAGCCCCGTGCGGGTCGGAAACGGCGCCGCCACCCAGCTGCAGCTCGACACCTACGGCGAGCTGATCGACTCCGTCTACCTCTACAACAAGTACGGCCAGCCCATCTCCTACGATGACTGGTCGGCGCTGGCCGGGATCGTCGAGTGGATCTGCGACAACTGGGATCGGCCCGACGAGGGCATCTGGGAGGTGCGCGGCGGCCGCCAGAACTTCACGTACTCGCGGATGATGTGCTGGGTCGCGATCGAGCGCGCGATCCGCATGGCCCGGCAGCGCGGCCTGCCCGCCGACCTCAACCGCTGGCGCGATCAGCGGGACGCGATCACGCAGCAGATCATGGAGCGGGGCTGGCATCCGCAGCGCAACGCCTTCGTCCAGCACTACGACACCGACGTGCTGGATGCCTCGGTGCTGCTGATGCCGCTGACCAAGTTCATCGCGCCCCGCGATCCGCGCTGGCTCTCGACGCTGGACGCGATCGGCGAGGAGCTGGTCTCCGACAGCCTCGTCTACCGCTACAACATCGAGGCCTCGCCGGACGGGCTCGAGGGCGAGGAGGGGACGTTCTCGATCTGCTCGTTCTGGTACGTCGAGGCGATGGCCCGGGCCGGGCACCTGGACGAGGCCCGCCTGGCGTTCGAGAAGATGCTGACCTATGCCAACCATCTCGGCCTCTACTCCGAGGAGATCGGCCCGTCCGGCGAGGCGCTCGGCAACTTC
Organism: uncultured Actinomycetes bacterium; assembly: GCA_963737445.1. Classification (GTDB taxonomy): domain Bacteria; phylum Actinomycetota; class Thermoleophilia; order Gaiellales; family JAICJC01; genus JAICYJ01. The sequence continues at coordinate 185,306 of CAVTSO010000025.1, forward strand.
CCGCAGGCCTTCACCCACCTGGCACTGATATCCGCCGCCGTCAACCTGGACGCCCAACTCGGATAAGACGGCTGCAAACCGTCGTCTCGCAGTGTCGCTGCGGTCGGCCCGTGCCGAGCACTGTGCCCCCTTGCTCCTTGCGGGACCCGGTTTTCGCCGTCTTCGTCTATGTGGCCGGCCGCACCGGCAGGCTCAGCCTGGCGGTGGTACCGCGGCCGGCGCCGGTCTCGATCGTGATCGATCCGCCCGCAGCGTCGATCCGCTCCATCATCGCCTCCAGCCCCAGGTGGTTGGTGACCCGCGCCCGCGACAGCGCCTGCTGGAGGTCGAACCCGCGGCCGTCGTCGCTGACCACGGCATGCAGCAGCCCGCCCTCGGTCGTCAGCGTGATCGAGAGCCGCGTCGCCCGCGAGTGGTTGCGGGCGTTCGTCGTGAGCTCCGCGATCGACCTAAATGCGATCGTCTCCAGCGTCTCGTCCAGCCGCTCGACCACCCCCAGCGCCTCGAAGCTGACCTCCATCTCCGACTCCGACTGCACGGTCGAGAGCAGCTGCCGCAGGGCCGCCTCCAGGCCGTTTTGCCACAGCACCGCCGGCCGCAGCTCGAAGGTCATACGCCGGGTGCGGTCGACGGCGCCCGCCATCAGCTCGGCGACCTCATCAAGCACGGTTGCGGCACGGGTGACGTCGCCTTGCTCGATCGCCCGCCGCACGCGGTCGAGCGCGATCACGCAGGCCGACAACACCTGCACGGTGTCGTCGTGCAGGTCGGCCGCAACTCGCGAGCGTTCCTCCTCTTGCGCCAGCACCAGCCGCTCCAGCAGGGCACGGTGCCGCTGCTCGAGCAGCCCCAGCCGGTCGGCCCGCTGACGCAGCTCGGACTGCATGTGCGCTCCGCGCAGCGCCGCGGCGATCTGCTCGGCCACCGCCTGCATCAGCAGCGAGTCCTGCTGGTCGAAGCGGCCGGGGAGAGGTCGTAGAGTGCGATCAGGAGCGACCGTCTGGCCGTCGACGATGATGGGCGTGATCAGCACTGAGGCGTACTTGCGGTCTGTGGGCACCCAGGGCTGGAAGCCTGGGTCCTCGGAGATGTGGTTGATGCGCAGCCTGCCGGCCATCCGAGAACACCTGGCCCGTGGTGTGGGCGTACAGCGGCTTCCGCATGCCCTCGATGCTCCCGTCGTGCAGGTCGACATCGACGAGCGCCACCTGCTCAGCCGGTCTCGGGCTCGGCCACGTACGCGGTTACAGCGCCGCAGGCGATCAGCCGCGAGATGGTGTTGGCGGCGGCCCGCAGCGTCGGCTCGACCCCGTTGCGCTTGCCACCGCCTCGGCCACCGCAACCGTCACCTCCAGCCGGCTGGCGCGCTTCGCCGACTCGTCGCGCAGCTGCGCGCCCAGCAGGCGCGGCGGCCACCTGCTCTGCGACCGTCTGCATGAACAGCTCGTCGGCGGCCGTGTAGCGGTTCGGCGCCCTCTCGGCCACGCTCAGCACCGCCACCACCTCATCGTTGATCAGCACCGGTGTCGCCAGCCGTGAGCGCCAGGTATCCGGCTGCAGGAGGCCGGGGATCGAACCGTCGGCGGCGTCGCATGCGTACACCTGCCGGCGCTCCGTGAAGGCCAGGCCGGTCGTCCCCTGGGCCAGCTCGCGGCGGAGGCCGGCACTCGACTCGCCATCCGGCATGACCGAGGCGATCACCAGCTGCTCGCCTGTGGCCGGCAACACGATGGTGGCCTCAACGGTGGCGTAACCGGCGCCCTCGTGCACGGTCCGCACGAACGTCTCCAGCACGGCGTCCTGGCTGTCCGCCGCGGCCACCGCGCGGGCCGCGGCCAGAGTCAGCTCCAGCCGCCGCACGTTGGCCTCCGCCTCCGAACGCAGCCGTGCCCCGCGCATGGCGGCCGCCACCTGCTCTGCGGCGGTGCGCATCAGCACCTCGTCGTCCTGGGTGTAGCGGTCGGGCACATCCTCGGCCAGCTCCAGCACCGCCTCGCAGCGTCCGTCCACCATCACCGGTGCCTGCACCAGCGATGGATAGTCTCCCTCTCCCTTCCAGCCGTAGTCGGGATCGTCGGTGGCCCGGCCCAGGCGCACCACCTGGCCGCTGCGGATCGTGCGGCCGGTGATGCCGTGGCCGATCGGCCAGCGCGTCGCGGGCGACTTCGATTCGGCGCGGTCGAGGCTGACCATCAGCACCGCCTCGCCCGCCTGATGGTGGCAGCGGTAGACCGACACCGCCCCGTACTCGGTGGCCTCGAACAGGGCAGTTGCGGCCGCCCGCAGGGCCTCGTCCTCCGATGCGGCCGAGGCCGTGCGCTTCGCGATCTCGGCGGTCAGCGCCAGACGCCGGGCGCGTCGCTCCGACTGGTGTCGCAGCTCGACGCCCCGCAGCGATGCCGCCACCTGCCCGGCCACCGCCACCATCAGGCGAAGGTCGTCGCCGTCCAGTCTGTCAGGCTCGTACTCGTGCACGGACATCACCGCACGGCAGCGCCCGCCGTCCATCACCGGCGCCGCCACCATCGACTCCCACACCTCGTCGCTGGGCCACGAGTAGCTGGGGTGCTCGCCGGCCCGCGCCAGCAGCACCGGCTCGCCGTGGAGGATCACGTCGCCGATGACACCCTCCATCAGCCCTCGCCGCACCCCGGCCATGCTTGACCCGTCGGCGTTGTAGTCCGAGACGAACAGCTGCTCTCCCGCCTCGTGCAGCACCAGCGTCGCCACCGTCGAGGTGTAGTTGACCCGCTCGAACACGGTGCGGGCGGCCAGATCGAGGGCCTGCTCCACCGTCGCCGCCGCGGCGATGCCGCGAGCCAGCTCGGCCGCCAGCGCAAGTCGGTCGGCACGGCGTGACGACTCCCGCCCGAGGCCGATGCGCCGCAGCGAGGCGGCAACCTGCTCGGCCGCGGTCGCCATCAGCACCATGTCCTGGTCGCTGAAGCGGTTGGGTCGATGGTCACCCAGCTCGAGCGTGGCCACGCAGGTTCCGTCCACCACCACCGGCATCAGCAGCGCCGAGCGGTAGTTCGGCTCCCAGGCCCAGGGCTGCCAGTTGCTGCGCTCGGTCACGTCGTCGATCCGCAACGGGCGGCCCTGCTCGAGTGCGAAGCCGGTGAGGCCGTCGCCCAGCGGCCGCCGCAGGCCGGCCGGCAGCTCGCCGTCCGGGTGGTGCGAGGCCACCAACATCTGCTCGCCGGTGACCCGGTCGGCCAGCACCGCCGCCATCGTCTCGTAGGCAGTCGAGCGTGCCAGCGCGGCGACCGCCGCGGCCAGCGCGCCCTCCTGGCTGGTGGCGGTCGCCACCTCGCGGGTCACCTCCAGCGTCAACTCCAGCCGCTCCGCCCGCCGCTCCGACTCGTTGCGCAGGTTGATGCTCCGCCAGGCCGCAGCCAGATGGTCGGAAACGTGCTGCATCAATGCCGCGTCGAACCGGTCGAACCGGTCGGGGTGGGCGTCCCAGATCTCGAGCGCTGCCACGCAGCGGTCGTCGACCACCACCGGGGTCACCAGCAGCGAGTTGAGTGGCAGCGGGTGCGGCCAGTCGAACCTGGGGTCGGTCTGGGCGTCGGCCAGCAGGATCTGCTCGCGCGACTGGATGGCTGCTCCCACCACTCCCGCCTGCAGCGGGCGGCGCTGGCTGACCGGCTCGGCGCCGAGCCGCGAGAGGTCGCTCACCAGCAGCTGCTCCCGGGTGTCCTCCAGCACGATCGTTGCCGCCACGAGGTCGTAGCTGGAGTTGGCGAACACGGTGGCGGCGGCGTTCTTCAGCGCCTCAGCCGGAGACTGCGAGTCGGTCAGCGCGGCCGCCACGGCAGAGCCGACGGCAAGCCTGGCAGCGCGGTGCCGTGACTCCTCGAGCGCGCCTGCGCGCATCAGCGCGCTGCCCAGCAGGCCGGCAACCGATGCCATCAGCTCGGCGTCGTGTGGATCGAACGCGTTGGCGCGCGTGTCGCACAGCTCGAGGACGGCGTCGCAGCGTCCGTCGACGATCACCGGTGTCAGCAGTAGCGAGTTGTAGACCGCGTCCTCGTCCGGCCACTCGAACCCGGGATGACGGCCGGCCTGGCCGTGCAGCTGCTGCCCGCCGGTCAGCCCCACCTCGCCGACCAGTCCGGCCGCCAGCGGCCGCCGCATCCCGGTGTGGTTTCGCAGTGCGCGGGTGCGGTCGGCCACGATCAGCTGCTCGTCGGCCTCGTGGTCGAGCAGGGTGGCCGTAACGGCGTAGTAGCCGGAGTTGTCGAAGACGGCGTCGACCGTCGCGCCCAGCGCCTCGACCACGGTCACGGCATCGGCGACGCCGGCCGCGACGGCCTGTGCCGCGGCCAGGCGGCGGGAGCGCTGCGAGGCCTCCCCGGCCACGCGCAGCACCGTCTCGGTGAGCGCGGCGAGATGGCCGAACAGCTCGCGCTCGGCGTCGTTGAATGCAGGCGCGTCGTTGCCTCGCTGCGCCATCAGCACGCCCGGCCGTCCGTCCGCAAGCGGCACCGACGAGCGCAGCAGACGGGGGTCGTGCCCGGCGCCGAGCGACAGGTCGTCCGGCTCAAGCGCCACCCAGTCGGCACCGAGGCCGCTCCGCAGCCGTTCGAACAGCTGCTCCATCTCGGTGACCGGAGCCGGTGGTTGGGATGGGTCCATCGCGCTCGGATTCTGTCAGAGCGGGCCGAACGCGGCCGCGAGGGCACGCGCTACTGCAAGATGCTGGGGCGGCCGGCCGGCTCAGTCACACTTCTGGACGCCTTCGAGCAGCCAGCGTCCATGCCCGGTGGAGGCGTACGTGGCGAGCGCGACCACCCTGCCGTCGCGCACCAGCCGGTACTCAATCGGTTCCTGGCGGGGGTACCCGGCCCGCTCGACCACGTCGGTGGGGGATGCCTCGAGGGCGCGCCGCGCATCTCGGCCGAGCTGCGATTCCCGATAGCCTGCGACGGTCGGTGCGTAGTCGATGGAGCTCTGGCTGCATGTCCCGCCGGCCGGTTGGTCATCGACCCACTGCTTGTCCTGGTCGATCACGCTCAGTGTCACCCAGCCCCTATGGCGTGGGGGATCCGCGTTCCAGTCGGCCCTGGTCATGCAGCCCAGGTGCGCGCCGCCCGGCGGAAACGTGATGACGAGCGGTTTTGGCCCGGGCTTGTCGCCACCTCCCTGGTCGCTATCGAGGGTGGCCGGTGGGCCGTCCGTCTGCGACAGCATCACGTGCACCCCATCAGGCTGGGGCCGCACGGCCGGAGTCAGCAGCCGTGTGCCGGCCGCTGTGCACACGATCCGGGCCACGTTCGGCAAGCTGTTGCCGTCGCCGGCACTCCGTGGCGGCTGGTCGGCGGCGCCCGGTCCGCAGCCGGACGCCAGCAGCGCGGCGATCGCACACGCGGGAAGCAGTCGCATGCCGATTCGACGCTGCCAGCGCGCGGAAGGTTCCGGAGTAAGGTTCAAGCCGCCTCGGGCGGTTAGCTCAGCTGGGAGAGCACCTGCTTTACACGCAGGGGGTCGGCGGTTCGATCCCGTCACCGCCCACTACTAGAGCCGAGTCTTCATGTCGCTGTACTGGATGTGCCTTACCAACTGTTAGACGATCGTCAGTTGGCCGCGCTTGATCTTCGCCTCGATTCGGTTGAATCGCTCGGGTTGAGCGAGCAGTGGCAGCAGTTCTGCGAAGTCGTCGTTGCTGAGTGCTACTGGGTCGATCTCGAAGAAGCTGCCGACTGCCAGCAGCGCGTCGGCCGATGCTGACCGCTTCCCTGCTCGCCACATACTGATGGTTTGCGGACTGAGGCCCAGCAGCTTCGCCAGTTGTTCATGCGAGACAGCGTCCATGCCCGCCATCCGGCTGAGGTTGTCGGCGAACCGGCTCATCTCCGTTTCTCCCACCCGTTCCTCCCGTCGTTGGGGTGGGACATGACTGTACATGCTGAGGTGACGACGAGCGAAGTCTCTTCGCTCGTCGCTGAGCTTGGCAATCTTGACCGACCAGCGATTGAATGAGTGGTGAGTGCACCGTCTCCACCGGAGCGTGCGGCTTAGTCGGCCCGCCAGCCCGTCAGGTGAATACTGTGGGCGTCGTTCAGCCGGTGCCGCCAGTAGAGGAAGTCGACGTTTCGGGACTTGCCCGCGCCGTGCAAGGTCGCCGTTCGTCGAGAAGAAGAAGACGATCGCACGCGCGCATCTGGAACTTGTCGACGGTGCCGACGTTGACCCTACTCAGGCAGGCAGGGAAGAGGGCCGAGGATGCAACCTGGGGCGAGTGCTGGGCCTGATCTGCTGATCTACAGTTCGGGTTGGGTTCTACCACGTTGCATCCAGGTTCGCAAATATCCGGGTCGATCGATATAGTGCCGGTCGTGACGATGAAGAAGCGCCGGCCGACCATCAATTGCTGCACGCCGCTTGCCGGGGCATCGTTGTCGGACGCGGATGCCGCCGAGCTGGAGCGGCTGTTCAAGGTGCTGGCCGACCGAAACCGCGTGAAGATCCTGAACATCCTGCTTCGCGCCGGCGGCCAGGCCGTCTGTGTCTGTGAGTTCACCGACCAACTCGACCTCGCCCAGCCGACGGTCAGCTACCACCTCAAGCTCTTGCGTGACTCTGGCCTGCTTGACCGCGAGAAGCGCGGCACGTTCGCCTACTTCCGGATCCGGCCCGAGGCGATGGAGCGGCTGCACGCGCTCGTTGAGCCCGCCGTGCTCGCCAAGGTCAGCGAAGCGGCCACCCCGCCGAACCCATCATCGCCGCAAAGGCCGAGGTGACGGTGGTCGAGATGCTGCCGAGCACTGGTCCGCGGTCGAGCGGATCTATGTCGAGGGCATCGCCACCGGGGACGCCACCTTCGAACTTCAGCCGCCGTTGTGGGATGACTTCGACCGCGAGCACCTCGACGATCATCGGTTGGTCGCCGTCGACCAAGGCACCGTCCTCGGCTGGGCCGTGCTCAGCCCGGTTTCCGGGCCATGCGTCTACGGTGGCGTGGCGGAGGACAGAGTCTACGTTGGCGAGCAGGCGCGGCGGCGCGGCGTCGGACGCCGGTTGTTGGCCCATCTTGTGTGGCGGGCTGAGGTAGCTGGCATCTGGACGGTTCAGGCGGGCGTCTTCCCTGAGAATGAGGCGAGTATCGCCTTGCACCACGCTTGCGGATTTCGCACGGTTGGCGTACGCGAACGGCTGGGAAGGCGCGGCGGCGTCTGGCGTGACGTGGTGCTCTTGGAGCGGCGAAGTGGGAGCGTGGGTTGAGTGTCCAGACTGGCACAGGGACCGGTGCCGGCCGTCGCCCGCCGCGTAGCGAACTGGGAGCAAGCCTTTACGCATCGGAGGTAACACCGTGAAGCACCTGCTGTTCGTCTGCACCCACAACGCCGGCCGTTCACAGATCGCGCAGGCCTTCTGGGAGAGGTACGGCCCGGCCGACATCCAGGCCGTCAGCGCCGGCCAAAACCCCGCCAAACATCCCTGGCCAGAGGTCGTTCAAGCGATGGAGGAAGTCGGCATCGACATCAGCCGCCGTCGCCCGCAGAAGCTGACGGTCGAGATGCAGTTGCAGGCCGACTGGGCGATCACCCTTGGCTGCGACGGCGCCTGCCCCTACGTTCCCACCCGAGTTGAGGACTGGCAGCTCGACGACCCCCATGGAAAGAGCATCGAGGAGGTGCGCCGCATCCGCGCCGAGGTCGAGTTCCGGGTCAGAGACTTGATCGACACCCGCCTAGACGCGGTACGCGAAGACGCAACCGCCCATCGCTTGCGCCTCGCCCAGCTGTTACGCCTCCTCAGCGACGAGTTTGACGAGACCCACCCGCCCGACGAGATCCGCACATGCGCAGACCGGGAGCTATTCCGCTACGCCGACGCGCCAGTCCGCTCATTCGTCATCACGATCGCGCATCGCAACACACGCACCTGTCTGCGCGAGGGCCGCTGCGGAACCGCCAGCGCAGCCTGACGACGAGCCGGTAGTACGCGAACCCCAACGCCCCTGGACACCGGTCATTCACAGGATCCGAACCACATAGACACGCATCCATATTGGCGGTGCTCTATGCTGTTCCCGTGCAGGAATTGGATCTGATCCACCAGTGCGAGACACCGCTTGATGGCCCTGTTCTCAGCGACGGGGAGGCGGGCGCGCTGGCCAGCCTGTTGAAGGCGGTCGCGGAGCCAATGCGGGTAAAGATCCTTCATCGCCTGGCAACGGCCGCGCCGGACGCAGTCTGTGTGTGTGACCTAACGGCGCCGCTTGGATTGTCGCAGCCGACGGTCAGCTACCACCTGCGGATTTTGCGCCAAGCGGGTCTCGTCGACCGCCGCCAGCAGCGGAACTTCGCGTTTTACTCGGTGCGTCCGGGCGCCCTCGAGCACCTGGCGATGCTGATCGGCGCCGAACGGGCGGAGGCGGTATGACCGATCGCACCCGGATCGGAATCAATGGGTTCGGTCGCATGGGACGGCTCGCGCTTCGCGCCGCGTGGGGATCGCCGGAGCTCGACTTCTGCCACATCAACGAGCTCCCGGCGGCGCGGACACCGCCGCACACCTGCTCGTGTTCGACTCCGTACATGGGCGCTGGCCGCATGATGCGCGTGGCGCGGCGGAAAGTTTGATCGACGGGAAGCCGATCGGCTACAGCGGCCACGCCGACCCGGGCGAGGTCGCCTGGGGCGATCTGGGGGTCGACATCGTGCTTGAGTGCACGGGCAGGTTCCGCACCCGCGAGACGCTGGCCCCCTTCTTCGAGCAGGGTGTCCGCAAGTTGATCGTGGCAGCGCCGGTGAAGGACGGCAGCGCCCTCAATGTGGTTGTCGGCGTCAACGATGACCGCTACGACCCGGACGCACACAACATCGTCACGGCCGCGTCGTGTACCACGAACTGCCTGGCACCGGTGGTGAAGGTGCTGCACGAAGGCGTCGGCATCTCTCACGGGTCGATCACAACACTGCATGACCTCACCAACACCCAGACTGTCGTGGATGCGCCGCACAAGGACCTGCGGCGGGCACGCGCGGCCAGCCTCTCATTGATTCCCACGACGACGGGGTCGGCGACGGCGATCGGGCTGATCTTCCCCGAGCTCGAGGGCAAGCTGAACGGCCACGCGGTGAGGGTGCCGCTGCTGAACGCGTCGCTCACTGACTGCGTCTTTGAGATGCGGCAGGCAACGAGCGTCGAGGAGGTGAACGGCCTTCTGCGCGACGCGGCGGAGGGCTCGCTTGCGGGGATCCTCGGCTACGAGGAGCGCCCGCTGGTCTCCGTCGACTATGTGAACGATCCGCGCTCGTCGATCGTGGACGCCCTCTCGACGATGGTGCTCGCCGGCACGCAGGTGAAGGTGTATGCCTGGTATGACAACGAGTGGGGCTATGCGAACCGGCTGGTCGAGCTGGCCGCGATCGTTGGTCGCAGTATCGACCCGCTCCGACTTGACGCGATGGCGGCGAGATAGGGGTCGCGGGGATGCCAGCCGCCGAGCGATCAGCCGATCTCCGCAACTACATGGTGGTCACCGGTGCCTACTGGTCGGACACGATCACCGACGGCGCGATCCGGGTGCTGGTGCTGTTCTACTTCTACGAGCGGGGCTACTCGCCGTTCGCCATTGCGTCGCTGTTCCTGTTCTACGAGGTGTTCGGCATCATCACCAACCTCGTCGGCGGATTCCTGGCCGCCCGGTTCGGCCTTCGCACGACGCTCCTGGGCGGCCTCGCCACGCAGACCGTGGCGCTCTCGATGCTCGCCTTCGCGCCCGTCTCATGGCTGGTCGTGCCATATGTGATGACCGCGCAGGCGCTCTCGGGTATTGCGAAGGATCTCACCAAGATGTCCTCCAAGAGCGCGGTCAAGCTGATCGTCCCCGAGGGGGCATCCGACACGCTCTTTCGCTGGGTTGCGATCCTCACCGGCTCCAAGAATGCGATCAAGGGCGTCGGCTTCTTCGTCGGCGGCTTGCTCCTCACCGTAGTTGGCTTCCAACACGCGCTGATGATCCTGATCGGGCTAACTCTGAGCGCGATGGCCGCGGTACTGACCTTGATGCACGGCAGACTCGGAACGCCGAACCGCAAGGCCAAGTTCAGCCACATGTTCTCGAACAACCGGGCAGTCAACATTCTCGCCGCCGCGCGGATGTTCCTGTTCGCTTCGCGCGACGTCTGGTTCGTGGTCGGCGTCCCGGTCTACCTGCAGTCCCAGCAGGGCTGGAGCTTCTGGCAGGTAGGCTCGTTCCTGGCAGTCTGGGTGATCGGCTATGGCGCCGTCCAGGCATCCGCCCCCGACTTGTTCCGGCGGCGAAGCGCCGGCGAACCGACCGGCCGCACGGCCAGCACGCTCGCGTTCGCCCTCGCCGCCTTTCCCGCACTGATTGCCGTCGCCCTCTCCTCGTCGCTTGACCCATCAGCCGTCGTCGTTGTGGGGTTGATCCTGTTCGGCGTGATGTTCGCACTCAACTCCGCAGTGCACTCGTTCCTGATCCTCCACTACGCCGAAGGCGACAAGGTGGCGATGAATGTCGGCTTCTACTACATGGCGAACGCCTGCGGACGCCTCGCTGGCACTGTCCTCTCCGGCGCCCTCTACCAATGGCAGGGCCTCGACGCGTGCCTCTGGGCCAGTTCCGGTCTCTTGCTCGCTGCGGGTGCCGTGTCACTGCTGCTCCCACGCGAGGTTCCGTCGGCCGCCCACGCCGCGACGAGCGTCTAGCGAACCTTCGGCGACCCGAACAAGAAGGGACTGGCCGATCACGTACCGGGCCCGATTCCGTCCCGCGTTGACCGATGCCCGGCTTTGAGCGCTCGTTTGGGCATCGGCCCGAGCCCGCGCGATCTCTGCGGTCGGCCTGACGGCTGCTGGGGCGGCTTCGCCCCAACTCACGGCGTCGTTGCAAGCACCGCTGGCTCGACCAACCGTTGCCGTTGCTCCATCGCCCCCGGCCGGATACAGAAGTACGCGAACGTGCGCCCCTTTTCGCGTTCCAGCAAACCGGCCTCACGCAGCTGTTTGAGGTGGTAGCTGACGGTGGGCGGAGCCAAGCCGAGGCGATCGGTGAACTCGCAGACACAGACCGCCTCACCCTCGGCGCGCAGGAGGATGTTCAAGATCATGAGCCGGTGTCGGTCGGCCAGAACCTGGAACAGCCGTTCCAGATCCAACGCCTCCGTCTTGCTGAGGGAGGAACCAGCAAGCGGGGTGTAGCAGCTGATCGCGGATGGAGGCTTCATCGATCGGCGACTATATCGAACAGATCAGATATTTGTGCCCAAGATGTGTTCCTGCTAGCATCATATCGATGAGCATTGATGTGAAAGCCGTAGTACCCGTGGGCCCTCCGGCAGCCGCGTGTTGCGCGCCGACGACCAACCTCGACCCGGCACTCGACGCCGACCGATTGGCCGAACTCTCATCGGCGCTATCTGAGCCGATCCGCATCCAGATCCTGGACGTGCTTCGCCGACACGCACAGCCGCTGTGTCAGTGCGAGCTGCTGGCCCTTTTCGGCATTCCCCAACCCACGCTCTCACACCACGTCAGCAAGCTCGTCCGCTCGGGCTTGGTGACCATCGACCGGCGCCACCGCTGGGCCTACTACTCCGTCTCTCCCAATGCCCTCAAGGAGCTTTCGACATGGCTGAGCTGACCTCCGAAATCTCAACCTGCTGCGCACCCGGCGACCAGGTTGCCTGCTGCGACCCGGCGGAGAAATCCGCGTGCTGTGGCACCGCCGCAAGCGAAGGCAGCTGCGGATGCGCCGCCGGCGTTCCCACCTCGAAAGCAACCGACGACATCCGCGAACTCGTGCGCGACCGCTACGCCACAGCTGCACGCAGCATGACGGAGCCCGGCAAAGGCTCGTGCGGCTGCGCGCCGAACATGACGGCGGATTCAGCGGGCCAAGAAGTGTTCGGCGCATCACTCTATGCGGACGAGGCCGACGACGCGACAACCTCCGCCGTCTCGGCCTCACTCGGTTGTGGTGTCCCGACCGCCGTAGCTGATCTGCACCCGGGCGAGACCGTTCTCGACCTAGGTTCGGGCGCCGGCGCAGACGTGCTCATCTCCGCCCGGCGGGTGGCGCCAACCGGCAAGGCGATCGGCCTTGACATGACCGACGAGATGCTGGCACTCGCACGGGCGAACGCCGGTGAGGCGGGCGTCGACAACGTCGAGTTCATCAAGGGCTACATCGAGGCCATCCCGCTAGCCGACGCTTCCGTCGACGTCGTTATCTCAAACTGCGTCATCAACCTCGCTGCCGACAAGCGCCAAGTGCTGGCCGAGGCGGCGCGCGTGCTTCGCCCTGGCGGCCGGTTCGCCGTCTCCGACGTCATCGCCGACACCGACATGGACGAGGCCACCCGCGCCGACATGGCCGCCTACACCGGCTGCATCGCCGGCGCACTGACCGAGCACGAGTTTCGCGCCGGGCTGAGCGAGGCCGGCCTCGTCGACGTCGAGATTCACCTCACTCATCGCGTCCATGCGCACGCCAGCTCGGCCATCATCCGAGCGCGCAAGCCAACCTTGGCCTGACGCGACGAGTCCCGACCGAGTTCGCTGCGAGCAACGACCGGACGCCGCCTCGCTCACAACCGCCGGTGCTGGCACACGCCTCGCTCAGGTTGCCAGCGACGCGGGCGTCGCCTGGATGCTGCCAGAGACGTCGCAGCTTGCCGCTAGCGTGTTGAAGACCGTTCCCTGCCTGACGATGTTGCGATGCAGAAGGTCAACCCGATCGGGCGGCTCATCGGTGACAACAGCGAGCTCGTAGCGAATCTCGGTGAACCGCGGCGGTGTCTGCTGGCGCTTCGCGCGGACGGTGATCGACGCGCTGTCATAACGAAACGGCAGCATCCCAGCGAACCGTTCGACGTTCTTCAGCACGCACGCAGCAAACGCCGCGGCCAGCAACTCAGCCGGCCCGGGCAACTCGGAAGCCGGCATCGCCGAACTGTCAAACCGGATCGTCTCACCCGCGCAGCGCGCCTCCGAAACACCGAGACACGGTGCCTGCGGTGATCTCATACTCCATCGGCAAGGACGACAAGGCGAACCTCCCTCTCTCTGGGATTCCTCCAGTATGCGCGACGCACGTTCCGGCCGCATCCGCGCCTGTCCCGACCTGACGTTTCGGACAATCCACAGTTCGACCGCCCTATCACGCGGCGGCCGGCGGGGCTCACCACCCGCATGGCCTCCGACTCAAGTGTTCGCTCGGCATGGCTCCCGCCCACCGGCGGAGGCATCTACGGACGGAAGGACACCGCGTGGTCGGAGCGGTGCCACAACGTCACCTATCGCCCGATCCGCAGCAATAGTCGGAAATAAGCGGCCCTCACGGCACAGCCTGTTGTGCGCCCACCGCGGCAGCGTCGGGCTTTTCGACCAGCACTCTTAGGACGAACCTTCTTGTCCCAGGTCTGCGATGTGCTTGTCCGCACGCAGCCGCGGTGGGGGCAAGGCCCCACGGAAGGCGGCGCCAATTGCGGGCTCATTCCGTGCTGGCAGCCTCAATATCTCCTTCCATCTTCTCGGCCGGTAGCACGTAGAGGAACGCGATTGCGGCGGCGGCACCGCCGAGGAGTTCGGCGAGCAGGTAGATCCAGATGTCGCTCCACGCGAACAGGCCAGAGACCATCCCGCCGATCGCGATGGCTGGGTTGAAGACGCCGCCGGAAATACCGCCGACGGCGAAGGCTCCGGTCAGTACCGTGAATCCGATCGCGAGGCCGTAGAAGGAGTTCCCGTGCGTTCCGCGCGCGGTGGCGACATTCAGGACGACCCACCCGAGCGCGAAGGTGAACAGGAACTCGGCAATCAGCATCTTGCCGGCGCTGGCCACATGTGTGTGTGTCTCCCGTCCACCCACCCAGCGCACAGCCAGCCCAGCCAGGGCCGCGGCGACGACCTGCGTCACCATGTACGCACCGCACTCCGTCGAGGTCATTCGTCTTCGCACGAACACGGCGGTGCTCACCGCCGGGTTGAAGTGACCGCCAGACACGTGACCGCCGGCGAAGACCATCACCATCAGCACCGACCCGATCGCCAGCGGCGCCAGCGCGCCAGCACCCGCCTTGTTGGTCGCCATGCCGACAGTGAACATGAACATGAACATTCCGATGAACTCGACAACCAGCTTGCGATCAAGCGGATAGGTCACGGGACTCTCCTCCTCTGAAGACCTCGTGAACTTCGACTCGGGTGCGGCTCACCCTTCCGCGACGTTTCGGATCCGGCCTGCGGCGCCCCGTCGGCCGCACCGGCGATCTGCGGGCAACCACGCATTCAGACTTCTCGATTGGTTGCTAGGGTGTAGAGGATGTCCAAGTCTTCGTTGATCGAGTGTTGCAGCCCACTGGTGCGCTCAACGCTGTCGCCGGCACAGGCGACCGACCTGGAACGGCTGTTCAAAGCGCTTGCCGACCGCCACCGGGTACGGATCCTGAACCTGCTGGCAGGCGCCGGGGACGCTGTGTGCGTCTGCAAGCTGATGCCGGCGCTCGGGCTTGCTCAGCCGACCGTCAGCTACCACCTGAAGCTGCTGGTCGAGGCTGGCCTGTTGGAACGCGAGCGGCGCGGGCGGTTCGCCTACTACCGGCTCGCGGCGGGGTCGCTCGAGCAGCTCGGCGACCTCATTCGCGGCCCGACCAGTAACAAGGTGTGGGCGGCGTGAACATGGCCGCTGTAATTTCGGGAGCGTGGTGGGGGGCGCCGTGAGGAGCGCCGAGAAGCCGAGACCAGTCGCGGCCGACGAGGCCGCCGTCCTCGCGCGGCTCTCGCGGCTTGATCGATTCCTGCCGCTTTGGATCGCCCTGGCCATGGCCGCGGGGCTCGGGCTGGGCTCGCTCGTGCCACGCCTGAATGACTGGCTTGACAATCTGCAGGTTGGCACGGTGAGCGTGCCGATCGCGGTTGGCCTGCTGCTGATGATGTATCCGGTGCTGGCCAAGGTGCGCTACGAGGACATTGGGAAGAAGCGGGGCGATGGCGTCAGCGACTCGCGCTTTTTCGGCGTCTCGCTGTTTCTCTCGTGGGTGGTCGGGCCGCTGCTGATGTTCGCATTGGCTTGGCTCTTCTTGGCCGACCAGCCCGCCTACCGCACCGGCGTGATCATCGTCGGCTTGGCGCGCTGTATCGCGATGGTGCTTGTTTGGAACGAGATCGCCCTTGGTGACCGCGAGCGCGCGGCGGTGCTGGTCGTCTTCAACGCGATCTTCCAACTCGTCGCCTACTCGCTGTTGGGCTACTTCTACTTGACCGTGCTTCCCGGCTGGTTGGGCTTGGACACGCAGGGCTTCCAGGTCGGGATCTGGGAGGTGGCACGCACGGTCTTGATCTTCCTCGGCATCCCACTGACCGCCGGCTACCTGACCCGCCGGATCGGGCTTCGTCGACGCGGACGCGACTGGTATGAACAGCGCTTCATCCCGCGGATCGCGCCGATCACTCTCTACGGGCTGCTGTTCACGATCGTCTTGCTGTTCGCGATCCAGGGCGACAAGATCACATCCCAGCCGCTCGATGTCGTCCTGATCGCAGTGCCACTGCTCGTCTACTTCGCGGTCATGTGGATCGCCGGGTTCGCCACCGGCCGGGGTATGGGTTTCCCATACCCGCAGACCGCCGCCCTCTCCTTCACAGTCGCCTCGAACGATTTCGAGCTCGCAATCGCTGTCGCGGTCGGCGTCTTCGGCGCAACCTCCGGTCAAGCACTGGCCGGCGTCGTCGGACCACTGATCGAGGTGCCCGTTCTGGTCAGCCTCGTCTACGTCGCCCTCTGGTTGCGGCGCCGCTTGGCCTGGCCATCCCCTACGGCGCCTGCCTACGGATCGCGGCCCATCGCCCCTCTGAAGCGATCCCTGTGACGCTCATCCAGAGCCGTTCCCTCGCTCTCGCGCAGGCGTCGAACAGCTCAGTGTAGGCTGAGCATTCTGGTTCGACGGGTTCGCCGTTGCGCCAGCCGGACCGGCTTACCCGGCCGGAGTCTGGATGCCGTCGACGCGAGGAGAACAGTGACCCGAAAGGCGACGGAGTCGTCTCCCACACGGCCGATTCTGTACGCCGCGGTCGTGTTGCTCGCCGTCGCGATCGGCGGCCACCTCCTGGTCCCAAGTGCCGACTTGCTTTGGGCAGTGCTCGCCGTCCTCGGAGTGCTGGCGGTGCCACAGGCGTTGTGGATCGACCGCACAGAGCGACGCAAACAGCGGTGAGCGGCGCTGCTCATGGCGGGGGATTGCCGCCACCGAGCAGTCGCACCGCACCGGCGGAAAGGTGGTCGGGTTGGATTCCATGGCCGAATTCGACTCGACGGCGCATGGAAGTCCTCGGCCGTATAGGGCCTCTACGCAACCGGTCTGCTTGCTCCGTCGGAGGCTCTGGACGGTCACGCTTCTGAGTCCGTCCGTTCGGCACCGCACCGCTGAATCGTCAGGAGTCGATCCAGTCACGTTCCGGCTCAGTGGGCCTCCGCGCCGGCTAACCGGTCACGGAAAGGGACGAAGCCGTGACCAACGGGTCTGGCAGAGCCCCTTCCTGACTCGACTGCGCGGTCGAAGAGACCTGGCGCTCTCCCAACTGAGCTAACCGCCCCGGGGCCGCCGCAGCAGCCGGTTTTCCGGTTCATCGGTTCTCCCAACTCGAGTTGACCGTGCCCGACGCGTGCAGAGTAGAAGCCTTGCGTGGCAAGGTTGTACGTGCTAACTTGCGAGACATGGCACTGGGAGCTCAGCGAGGAACAGAACTACTGCGCGGCGTTCTCGACCTGTGCCTATTGGCGGTGATGGACCAAGAGCCGGCATACGGCTACGAGATGACCAAGCGGTTGCGTGAGCGCGGTCTCGAGTTCGTCGGCGAGGGCTCCATCTATCCGTTGCTGGGGCGCCTGGAGCGTGAGGGTCTAGTCGAGACGTACCGGGCCGCGAGCAACGGCGGGCCGCAGCGCAAGTACTACCGACCCTCGAGCAGCGGCAGGTTGGCGCTCAGCCTGGGGGTATCGGAATGGAGGGCGGCGCGCGATGCTGTCGATGCGGTGCTTGCCCCTGTCAAGATCGAGGTGGCTACATGAGTGATTTCTTCGAGCAATGCCGTCGCGAGTGGAGACGCCTCGGCGTCC
Source organism: uncultured Actinomycetes bacterium (assembly GCA_963737445.1). GTDB lineage: Bacteria > Actinomycetota > Thermoleophilia > Gaiellales > JAICJC01 > JAICYJ01. The sequence continues at coordinate 202,401 of CAVTSO010000025.1, forward strand.
CCGATCCGGTCGCCGAGGAGATGGCGACAGAATTGGCGTCCGACCTCAGCGAGGCCGAGGCCGAAGGCGTCTCCGCCCAGGAGCTCCTCGGACGCAGCGCCTTTGATCCGCCTTCCTTCGCCGCCACCTGGGCGGCCGAGCGAGGGATCGTCCTTAAACAACAGCCCACCCAGACGACGGTTCCCCGCAGACCCGTCTTCCTCACCGCGTTCACTGGCGCTGCAGCGATCGCCCTCATCGTCGCGGCGGCGCTGCTCCTAACCGGGGAACCCAAGCTGACACTCGCCACATCGGGAACCAGACCTCGTCTTCTCGGGCCACTACCGCCCGGCGCCGGCGGACAAGTCCACACCACGAGCGCATCCACCCCCATCGAGTGGATGCTCCTGGTTCTCGCGATCATCGCGCTCGGCTTCGCCGCACGGCTGTGGTCAACCTGGAGCCGCTCGCGGCCACCCGCCGCTCCCGCCTAGCAGCCAGAGCCCGCTCGAGGGACATTCACCAACACGGGCCCAGTGCAGCGCACCGTTTCCGGGTTGTCCGGCATCCCTTGGGCCGAGCCGACCCGTAGGGGGTGGTGAGGAGGTCGGCGGCGAGCTGTTGATTAGAGGCCCTGCGGCGGGAGCGGGAGGCGAAGACGTACTGGGACTCGCTGACCCCGGAACAGGAGGTGTGGGCTATCCAGAAGACGGGTTACTTCAAGATCAGCCAACGACGCCGGATGTGAGTGCCAAGTCGGCACGTCGGTCGCCGTTCTTCGCAAGACCTGCGCCCACGTCCAGTTCACTGAAGCCGACTGGGAACATATCCACACCCTCGGGAGCCGGTGATCGACTACTACACAGGCAGAGGCCGCACGTTCGAATCGTGCCGGGCGCAATGGCTTAATCAAGCCTGTGTAGCGTGGCTGGTGCCTGCTCCGTCCGGGGTGGGGTTGAGAGTGCGACGCGGCGGCGGGATGACCCGTAACCGTGCTGGCGGCCGTTTCGGTCTGCCGTGAAATCGACCTGTCTCCCGCCGTCGCGTCGTACCGAAACGCGCACTCGCCCGACACTTCTACCACCGCCTCCGAGAACTCCACCCACCCGCCTTGACAACATAGAAGCGTCGCTTTCGAGAGCCCGAAATGCCGAAGAGTGCGCCGTTCGTCCCTCGTATTCTGCCTCCTTGCGGACCGGTCAAGCCGGCCGGGCCCGCCCTCGGTACGGGTACCGGTCATCCGGAGCGGTGTAGGCTTGCCGGATGCCAGAGGAACCTGAGGATCACACGAAACGCGAGCCCCACGAAGAGGATCCGGAGTACAAGATCAGCTACTCCCCGCGTGACGGGGAAGGCATGGGCAGCGAGATGCACATGGTCCCGACCACCAAGTCGCGCCTGCGCCACCTGATCGACAAGCTTCGCGGCCACTAGACCCGGGCGGCCGCCCGGGCGCGCTGGAACCCGGTACACCCGAGCATCATGACCGAGCGGTGGCGCCCGTCTGTCGACCCCGGGACCGGCGCACCAGGCCGGATGCCGGCGGTCCACGAGACCTCAGAAAACCTGGGCTGAGTCTTGCGCGAGCCGGGCCAGGTACGGCGTCGGATATTGCGCTGCCAGCTTCCCGGGTGGCCACCACAGCGCCTGCTCCGTGACGGACGATGTCTGTCCCGCACCGCCCCGAACTCGCTACGCATGTAGCGCTCTTCCTCGCCGGTCACGAGCAGCCCGCACAGCACAGGTTCAAAAGGCTCGGGGCGTCTCCGTGGCTCAAAGACTGCACTTACGGACGACGAGCTTTCCGACTCACAGCCCACGCCACCACAGCAGACCCCAGACACGCACACACAAGCGCTTGCGCGGCTGCGGAACTCCCACCGTCGCCGCTTGCGCGGGCGGCAGCAACTATGCCATCGAAGAGCGCCAGAATCATCGCGATGCAGACCACCAACGGCCTCCATTGCTCGCACCGGCCGGCACCAGCTCGCTGCCTCTGCTCTGCCTCACCACACGAAGGCACACAGGATCGCGACACCAGCGACCAGACCGACGACCGCCCCCTCCTGAACAGCATGCTGCGATCCAATGGCGCATGCAACGCCGAGGCCGCACGTTTGAATCGTGCCGGACGCATCGACCGACCTATGTGGCGGGCGTACGGGAAGCAGTCCCGGCTCAACGCACATCACGAACGTTCGGGCGCGGCCGCGGCGAGTCGGGCGAGCGCACGCAGCGATGCATGCCGCGCGTCTTGATCCGTGACGGGCGTCGTCGCCATCACCTCGTCCGCACCGGTCATCTCGACCAGCTCGGCCAGCCGCCGCGCGACCGTTTCGGACGAGCCGATCGCCTGCGCCGCCAGCACCTGATCTGCCAGTTCGCGCTCGGATGGCGACCACTGGTGAGCCGCAACTTCCTCATGCGACGGGAACGGCCGCGGCGGAAGGCCACTTCGCAGCCGGACGAACGAGAGCGCCCAGGCCGAAGCCAGTTCGTGCGCGCGCTCGTCCGTGGCAGCGCAGACGATGGTGACGGTCAGGATCGCGTGTGGCTGCTCCTGCACCTCCGACGGCTGGAACCCGTCCCGGTAGAGCCGCATGGCCGGCACCGAATACCGCGAGCTGAAGTGATGGGCGAATGCGTACGGCAGTCCACGCAACGCCGCCAGGCGAGCCCCGTAGTCGCTTGAGCCGAGCACGAACACACGTGGCGCCGAGCGCGGGCGCGGATAGGCGGTCAGCCCTTCGAGCGGATGGCCGGGCGGGAAGCCGTGCAGATGCCCGAACAGTTCGGCCAGCTGGGCGTCCAGATCGTCACTGCCCGGCCCGCGGCGAAGCGCGCGGGCAGTGCGTTGATCGGTGCCCGGCGCGCGGCCGACGCCGAGGTCGATCCGGCCGGGGAAGAGACCCTCCAGCGTCGCCCAGCGCTCCGCCACCACCAGCGGCGCGTGGTTGGGCAGCATGACACCGCCCGAGCCGACCCGAATCCGCTCCGTGATCGACGCCGTGCGCGCCGTCAAGACTTCCGGCGCCGTGCTACCTATGCCGGGCATGTTGTGGTGCTCGGCGTACCACAGCCGCACGTAGCCGAGCTCATCGGCGAGCAGCGCAAGCGCGGCTGCGCGCTCCAGCGCGGCCTCGGCGGACTCGTCGCCGGTGACCGGCACAACGTCGAGCAGGGAAATCGGGACGTCGAGCATCCGGTCCGGAACGCTAGCGGCTCCCCGGCGCCATGGCCCGGGCTTCAACGGCAAGCGCAGTCGGGATCAGGCGCCTCGAACGGCTGGTAGGGTCGCTGCGTGAGGCTGCTCGCTGGCAGAACTGTGCTGGTGACCGGGACCAGCCGTGGTCTCGGCCGTGAGATCGCCCGGTTGTTCGCAGCCGAGGGCGCGCGGGTGCTCTGCCACGCCCGCACGCGCGAGGCGGCCGTGGCCGTGGCCGAGACGGTGGGAGGTGAGCCGGTGTGGGGCGACGTCTCGACCCAGGAGGGCGTGCTCGAGACGGCGGCCCAGGCGGCCGCGGCAGCACCGAAGCTGCACGTGCTGGTGCACAACGCCGGGATCGGCAGCCCGGGATCGATCGAGGAGCATTCGCGGGAGCAGTTCGACCGCGTGATGGCCGTGAACGCGGCGGCGCCGCTGTTCCTGACGCAGGCCCTGCTGGGGCCACTGCGGGCGGCCGGCCGCGCGGGCAGGATCGTGATCGTGAGCTCCGACTCGGGGCGCTTCTCCTTCGCCAAGGACGGCGTGGCCTTCCCCTACCGGATGTCGAAAGCCGCCGTCAACATGCTCACCCTCAACCTCGCCGCCGCGTTGGCTGCCGACGGGATCCTCGTCAACGCCATGCATCCTGGATGGATGCGCACCGACATGGGCGGACCGGGCGCGCCCGTGTCGCCGGCCGAAGCTGCGGAGACGGCGCTCTACCTGGCGTGCCTGCCGGATGGTGGACCGAGCGGGCGGTTGTGGCAGGAGCAGCGCCAGATCGACTGGTAGCACGGACCAGAGAGACGAGGCGGTTTCATTGACCAGTGGTGCCGATTCCCGCCTGGGTGAATGCGATTACGCGGTCGACGAGAGCGAGCAGGCCGGCGGCCGTGGGAGGTGAGGGGAGCGCTCGGAGCTCGTCGGTTTCGTAGAGGTCTCGCAGCCCCGCGACGGCGGTGAGCGCCGCGAGGCGGGGCACGAGTGCCGTTCCGGCCAGGCCGAGATCCACCCCGACGGCATCGGCCAGGATGCGCTCGAACTCGTAGTAGCCGGCGCGGGCCCGTCCACGCAGCCCGGGCTCGGCGTTGATGATGTGCGCCCGCTGCGCGCGGCGCTCCCAGAACCGGCCGCTCAGCTCGCCGTCCTGCGACTCGAGTTCGTTCATCGTGCCGGCCATCCAATCGCGCAGCGTGTCCAGCGCCGACTGCTTTGGCCCCCTCGCGTTCAGGGCCGCGGCGAGGCTCTCGGGCCGGAACGGCTCGGCGTCGAACAGCAGCTCCTCCTTGGTGGCGAAATGCACCGTGACCGTCCGCGGCGCCACGTCGGCCCTGTCCGCGATCGCTCTGATCGTGGTGTCGCGGTAGCCGCGCTCGGCGAACAGCTCAAACGCAGCGTCCTGGATCGCCAGGTGCGTGCGCTGCCGCTTTCGCGTTCGACGGTCGACCGGCTCAGCCATCGGCAGATCGTACTTGACGCATCATTACTAATCTAGTATTTTTACTGCTTCAGCAAAATGCGGAAAGGTTTGCGTCCGTCCCGCCCGCCATCCGACCCGTAAGGAGCTTCGATGAGTGCCCACGCTGAACTCACACCATCCGAGGCCGCCGATCGCCTGGCGATCCGCGAGCTGTTCGACGCCTACGCGCATTGCGCCGACCGGCGCGATGCCGAAGGGCAGAAAGCGCTGTTCACCGACGACACGGTGTTCGCCGTCTACATGGCCGGGGAGGCCAACGAGGCGACGTACGTCCTGCAAGGGCGTGAGTCGCTGACGCCGGTCTTCGCCGACCTGAACCGCTACGAGGCAACGATGCACTTCAACGGACAGAGCACGGTCACGCTCGACGGCGACCGCGCCACGGGAGAGAGCTACACCATCGCCCACCACGTCTTCACCGAAGACGGCCTCCGCAGGATGATGGTCGCCTGGCTCCGGTACCTCGACGTGTTCGCCAAGATCGACGGGAGCTGGTACTTCGCCGAGCGCAAACTCATCCTCGACTGGAGCGAGGCACGAACGATCACCGCACCCCAGGCGCCGTGAACACTTCGTGGGCCGCCGGCTACCCGGCTGCGGCGACCAGCTCGGCCGACTCCTCGCAGGCCCGGGCGCGCTGCGCCGTGCTGTCGTCTGCGAAGCGGGTGGCGACCCGCATCACCTCGGCCCCCAACGTCCGCAGCTGCAGTTCGACGCTCTCGTCGGTGATCCGGCCTGCGGCGTCGAAGACGCGGTACGCGGAGAACTCCATCGTGTTGATGGCCTGCAGTCCCTGCGTGCCGCCGGCGGCGCTCATCAGGCCGATCATCTGGTCGTGCAGGAACGGCGGTTCGCGCGAGCCGAGCGCGTGCAGCCAGTCGAGCGCGTTCTTGAAGGCGCCTGAGATCGTCCCCTGGTACATCGGGCTGCTCCACAGCATCCCGTTCGCCCCGTAGCAGGCTTCCATCAACGTCGACGCGGCCGGCGGCGGCTCCCCTTCGTGGTCGGGGTTGTACATCGGCAGATCGAGCTCTCGCAGGTCCAGGAGCGTGGTGGCCGCTCCCGCTTGAGCGGCCCCGTCGAGCGCGATCCGCAGCGCGGCCAGGCTCCGCGACGTCCGCGCCAGCGATCCACCAAGGCCGACGATCGCGAGGCGCTCGGTCACGGTCGGACCAGGCTCGTGTCGTCGAGCGGCAGGATCATCCGGCGTACTCCGACGCGAAGAGGTAGCTGACAGCCAGGCTGCGGTAGGGCCGCCAGCGGTCGGAAAGCGCGATCAGTTCCCCCTGGGTGGGGACGTGGTCGAATTCGTAGAGCCGCTGGATCGCACGACGAAGCGCGATGTCGCCGGTCAGGAAGACGTCGGGGCGGTCGAGTGCGGCGAGCAGAAACCCGTGGGCCGACCAGGGCCCGATCCCCGGCACCTCGGTCAGCGCCGCCTCGACCTCGTCGTCGGTCATGCCGGCAAGGGCCCCGTCACTCAAGCGTCCATCGACGAATCGCTCCGCAAGTGCCCGCAGCGTCGCGCCCTTGCGCGCGGAGAGTCCCGCCGAGCGAAGCAGCTGCGGATCGGCTGCGAGCAGCTCGGCCGGCGTCGGCAGACGTCCACCGAAGCGCTCCTCGATCCGGGACACGATCGTGCGCGTCGCCGCGACCGACAACTGCTGGCCAACGACCTGGAAGATGAGCGTCGCGAAGGCGTCGAGCGGTGGGAGCTCGTCCATCCACGCCCGCGGCCGGAAGTCCGGCCGCTCATCGATCAGCCGCGCGAGCACCGGATCCGCCTTTCGCAGAGACTCCCGCGCTTTCGGATCGGCTGCCGCTGCCGGCGCTCGAGGTGGTGTGTCGGCGGTCATTTCTGGAACAACCCGGTGGTCAGTTCGCTGTGGTCAGGATCGTAGTATCCCGCCGCCCGCGACGTGCGGGCTCCAGCCGAACGCGGGTGCGATGTCGCGGGCGATCGTTTCGAGCATCGCCGCGTTGTAGTCGACACCGAGCTGGCTCGGCACCGTCAGGAGGACGGTGTCGGCCGCCTGGACGGCCGCGTCCCGGGCGAGCTCCTCGGCGATCCGGTCGGGCTCCCCGCTGTAGCTGCGGCCGAAGCGGCTGATCGCGCCGTCGAGCCAGCCGACCTGATCCTCGTTTGCATCTCCGCCGAAATACCGGCGGTCGAGCTCGGAGGTGATCGGCATCACGCTGCGGCTGATGGACACGCGCGGTTCCCCGAGATGGCCGGCGTTCGCCCAGGCCCCCCGGAACAGCGCGATCTGCTCGGCCTGCAGCTGATCGAACGGCACCTGCGTGTCCTCCAGCAGCAGCGTCGAGCTCATCAGGTTCATGCCCTGCTCGCCCGCCCAGACGGCGCTCTGGCGCGTGCCGGAGCCCCACCAGATGCGATCGGCGAGCCCCGGCGATTGCGGCTGGACGGCGAGCATCGCCTCGCCGGGCCGGCCGCCGACGTCGGCGCGGACGACGCCTGCGCCGGCGATCGCCGCGCGAAACAGCGCCGTCTTCTCCCGTGCCCGCTCACCATCGAGGGAGTAGCCGAAGGCCTCGGCGCCGTGCCAGGCGGGCTCGGGCGAGCCACGGCTGACGCCGAGCTGGAGCCGACCGCCCGCCAGCAGGTCTGCCGCCGCCGCTTCCTCGGCCATGTACAGCGGGTTCTCGTAGCGCATGTCGATGACGCCCGTGCCGATCTCGATCCGACTTGTGCTGACGCCGATCGCCGTCAGCAGCGGGAACGGGGACGAGAGCTGCCGTGCGAAGTGGTGAACGCGGACGAATGCCCCGTCGATGCCGATCTGCTCGGCCGCGACCCCAAGCTCGACCGTCTGGCGGAGCGCGTCGCCCGCCGAGTGCGTGCTCCCTCCGCCCGGATGCCATGCGCCGAACGAGAGGAAGCCAATTTTCTTCTTATGGTCCATGACCACTACAACGTACTTGAGCGGTCAAGTATTCCGTCGGCAAGCTGCCCTGGGGAGCTCGGGGGAACGGCGCTCAAACAGGCAACGGCTCCTCCAGCGAAGCGATCGCGTAGTCCGCATCCGCCTCGCGCAACTGCTGGACGGTGTAATGGCCGCTCGCCACGCCGACGCACTCGACGCCGGCGGCGTGCGCACCCTCCACGTCGCGCGGCGTGTCGCCCACGACGATGGCCTGCTTCGCGCTGATGTCCTCCCCGTAGACCAGGGCCGCCCGCTTGAGCGCGATGCGGGTGATCTCGCCCCGATCGCTCGAGTCGGTGCCGTACCCGCCGAACGAGAAGAACCGGTTGAGCCGTGCCCGGTGCAGCTTGATGTGCGCCGCGGCCTCGACGTTTCCGGTCACGATCCCCAGCAGGTAGCCGCCGTCGAGCAGCCTGGGCAGCATCTCCTCGACGCCGGGCAGGACCCGGTAGGAGGTCGAGTCCTCGACCGTCTCATGCATGTAGTGCAGGCGCCGTTCCAGCAGCCGGGCGAACTCGGCCCGCTCCGGCGCTCGGTGCATCACCGCCTCGAACGTCTTGCGTCCCACGTCGGGATCGGTCATCCCCGCGTCGGTGAACTCGCCGATGTCAGCCGGGATGCCATACAGCTCGTCGAACGCCAACCGCCAGGAGGCCGCACCTGCGCCGCCGGAGTTGATCAGCGTGCCGTCGATGTCGAACAGGATCGTGACCCGTTTGGCAGGCAAGAGGAACCTCCTCACACCGGAGCCTAGTGCGAGCGGCTCCCGACGTGCCGGTCGCGATGCCGGCGCGCGCCCCGCCACTGAGGCGCCCGCCTGACCGCCACGCCTCCCAGGACATCGCCGAACACGGTCAGCAGCTAGTTGCCTAGTCCATCATCGGCAGGGCGTCCACGGCGTATCGAACAGGTCCACGGTCTTCAGGATCGCATTGAAGTTCCAGCCATTCGACTTCGTGCAGTTGAGCGACGAGCGCTTGTACTCGACCTCGAACACGGCCTTTCCCGTGGCCGTCCAGTCGGGGAGCCCCGGCGCCGGGTAGTCACACTCCTTGTACTGCATGCACTGCTCGTTGATGGCGTAGTCGAAGTACGGCTTCAGGGTCGCGGCCTGGCCGAGGTCGTTCTTCAGCGCCACGGAGAGCCCGTTTGAGTGCGCCAGATTGGCCAGATACGTGTCGTAGTTGAGCTGGTCGGCACCGGTCAGCGGGAAGCCGGTCCGGTTGCTGTATCCGTCGACGTTGTCGAACTCGACACCATCAAACCCAGCCTGCTTACACTTCTGCACGCGTGCGGACATGATCGGACCGAGCACCGAGACCTGCCGGATATCCAGCCACTTCTCACCCGGCCAGCCATTCTTGCTGCCCAGCACCGATGCCGGGAACTGCCCGGCGTCGACCCGCCAGTTCTCCCATGTCCCGGCGTCGACATAGCAGATCACATGGCCGCCGCGGGCATGAATCGCGTTCACCGCCGCGGTGTTAAGCGTGGTGTCGTTGCCGGACACGGCCTGGTCGACGTACAGGTCGATGTCCCAGACCTGCGGGCTGACCGCCGCACCCCCGCCCTTGGGAGGCGCCGAGATCGTCGTGTTGATACCACCCGTTGAGGCGTACGCCACTACACCCTGCAACTGATACTGCCAGCGGCTCTGAAGCGCCGGCTGCCAACAGCCGGAACATGGTGTCGGTGCCGGCAACGCCGCCGATGCCGGCGCCACGCCCAGCGCAAGGGTTATGAGCGTGAGCACGACGACGGCACTCTGGGAAATAGAAGGCTTACGCATGCCGATCCTCCTCAAAGCGATGAACGTATGTGCCTGTGTCACGCGCGCTGTTCATCACTCTCCCGCGCCCTCGACACCGCTGAGCGTCGGAGTGGCTTGGCCTGCCGCGGCATACCAGCCAGCACGCGATCGCGAGACAGCGAGCCACTCGCTCGCTCCTGGCGATTCGACGCTCAATCAATCAGAAACGCGCGCCGACGTCAAGCGAGTCGAGCTCCGCCCTCACGTACACCCAGTACGACCGCGCGGGCCCGGGAACGCCTCGCTGGGGAACGAGTCGGGACCGTACGCATACCGAACAGGTGTCGCGAAATCGAGCGGCTGGCGCACGTAGGGGATCTCGGTCACGTCGTCAACTTACCGCCACGGCGTTGGTGGCATTGCCACGAGACTGGGTATCGGAGGCTACTGCGACGCCATCTCGCGCATCACCGCGGCTTCCAACACGCAACTCGTTCAGCTCGAGGGTGCGATTTCGACCTCAAGCTCACCAGGCACGTCCTCCCGGAAGCCGGCCGCACGCAGCGACGTCCGCCGCGCCGCGGCCACCGTGTCCCGAAACCTGTCCAGGCCGAGGCCGGGGACCTCGGCCCAGAACGTGAAGGTCGACGGCGATCACCCGGCGTGCCTCGACCGGCCCTGCGAAGGTGCACGAGCCGTTGACGACGATCTCGTTTGCCGGCGAACCAGCGAGGACAAGCGCTTCCGCGACGGCGGTGGCGAGGAAGATGGCGTGGGTGATCGCCAGCAGTTCACCCGGAGTCGCCTCATTGGGAAGCGGATCGCCGTCGGGCAGTGATACCGGCATCGCATGGAACGTGAAGCTATCCGCCTCGATGCGTGCCACGCCGGCGGGAGGATGGGTCAGCCACGAGACCCTTCCGCGGCGAACGACCTCGACATCGGTGGAGTGTGGCGACTCGCCATTCATAGGTTCGGTCCCTCCGTAGGATCTGCCGACGCGGCGCGGCTCAGAGGTCGTACCACACCGACTCGAGCGTCTTTGCGAATCCCCTGATCCCAGTGCGTGTGGTGATGAGCGCCTCCGACAACCCCTGCCTGCCGCTGTAGCTCGAGTCGCGACACGTCCTCCGCGAACCCACGTGCTCCGCCCAGCGACACAAAGCCGATCACCACCTCGAAGCTCTCCGCATCCCCGACCAGCTGTGAGGTGCGATGGCCGGTCGCGCCGTGCTTCAAGCGCACATCGAGCTCCTCCTCGAACGCCGCCCTGCCTGGGCGAACTCGAGTGCTCGGAACTCGAATCGGTCATATCGCTCCATCGAATCCATCGTGGCTACCTCGCGGTTCACCGACATCGGTGCGACCACCGATCCCTTGCGCAGAACCCGCCGATCCTATGGCGTAAGGCGCGGAGAGCGCGCACGTACTCCAGACATTCGCTGATGCGGCGGCGCCGGCACCGGGCCAGAGTCATCCGTACACCCAACCCGGAGGCGAACGGCCATGACGCAGAACTCGGAGCATCACTACCACAAGGCAACCGTCATCGGCGGGGGCGTCATCGGCGCCTCCTGGACCGCGTTGTTCCTCGCCCGAGGACTGGACGTCACGGTCTGTGATCCGGCGCCCGGGATCGAGCAGCGGATCCGCACGGAGCTTGCCGCCATCGCGCCGAACCTCGAGCAGCTGGGCTTGCCGATCGTCTCGAGCCCGTCGATGCCCTTGCTCTTCGACTCGGATATCGCGACGGCAGTGGCCGGCTCAGACATCGTGCAGGAGAACGGCCCCCAGCGGCTCGAGATCAAGCAGCAGATGCGGCAGGCGGTGGAATCGGGTGCGCCTGCCGATGCGATCTTCGCGTCGTCGTCCTCCAGCATTCCGGCGTCAGCGATGGCCACGGGGATGAGGGATTCCAGCCGGCTCATCATCGGGCATCCCTTCAACCCGCCCCACCTGGTTCCGCTGGTTGAAATCGTGGCCTCGTCGAGCACGCCTGCGGACGTCGTCGACCGCGCTGTCGCATTTTATCTGGCCATGGGCAAGCGGCCGCAGGTACTGGCGAAGGGGATACCCGGCTTCGTTGCCAACCGGCTGCAGGCGGCGCTGTTTCGCGAGGCCGTCTACCTGGTGGCGCAGGGCGTCGTCAGCGAGCAGCAGCTGGACGACGTCGTGACGAGCTCGATCGGGATGCGCTGGGCGGTGGGAGGGCCCTTCCAGAGCTTCCATCTGGGCGGCGGCCCCGGCGGACTCGGCGACTTCATCAGCCACCTCGGCCCGGCGCTGGAGGGGCTGTGGAAGGTGCTGGGCGCCGCGACCTTCGACGAGGCAACCGTGGCGACGCTCACGGCGCAGGCAGCCAACTTCGGCGGAACGGTGGAGGAGCTCGCGGCACGGCGCGACGACGCCGAGCTGCGGCTGCTGCGGGCACTTGATGAGGTGCCGGCGGCGTGAGCACCGCCCGCCAATCATCTAGTGGGACGCCTGCCCGGTTCGAGCGTAACCCCGGGTCACGGCAATCTGCCAGAGGCTCAACCCCTCGTGGAGAGCCGCCGCGAGGCCGAGAGCCGCCGCAATGGCGAGCAGCGCAAGCTGAAGGACGGTGAGCCCTCTGCGCCGATCAGCTCGTTTCGAGCGCTCGTCACCCGGATCAGCTCGTCCAGCTTGACGTTCAGCGCGCGCGACTCGCGACTCGAGGTGTGCGGCACCACGAACACCATCACGACCGTGACCAGCGTGGCGATGGATGCCACCGCCGCCAGCTTGCCGACGACCAGGCCGACAATCAGCGCCACGAAGACGACGCCGGACGCGGCAGCGAACGCCTTCTGGTCTCCCAGCGCGTCGGTTATCTGGTCGATCACCCGACTGGTGGGTGCGCGTTTCTCCCGGCCGAAGGTCGGTCAGCAGCCATGCCGGCGACGGCTAGCGCACCCGGGTGGATGGGATCCGGCTGACTGTCGCCGTGAAGAGACGGCGGGCGCCGGCGATCAGCCGGGCTCGGCGGCGCCAGGCGAATCGGAGAATTGCCATACCGACGGTGGTGCGGAGCAGGCGTAGCAGAAGGATCATCCGACAGGCGATTACCCGCCCGGCGTCGGGCCGAAACCAGTCTGACTGACGCTGGCTCGGCCTCGCTCGGCTGCGAAGTTGGATCTGACTCCGGACTGACCGTACGGGCGCGGCACGCGGTACCATGCTCCTCGCGATACGGCCGTACTGTCCGGGGATTGGAGAGCTAGTGAGCAACGAGGACCGGGAAGCCATTCGCCGTGACCGGCTCGTGAAGAACGAGCTGGCGTTTCGCGATTACAACAACCGGCGGGCGGAGGTCGAGCAGCAAGCCGTCGCTCTGGATGGCGTCGAGGAAGAACTCGTGCCTTTCGTATGCGAATGCGGCAGCGCGGATTGCATCGGCGCCTTGATGGTCACGGTCAGCGAATACGAGGCTGCGCATTCAGCGCCGAACCGGTTCGTCGTCAAGGCCGGTCACATCTACCCGGACGTCGAGTTCGTCGCCGACCAGCACGAGCATTACTGGGTGGTGGAAAAGCACCCCGGCGAAATGCCACTGCACTGAACGAACTGGCTTAGGCGGCGGTCAGACGTGCGTCCTGGGCGGCGGCGATGTGGTACGCCTGGGCGGCTGACGCCTGGTAGCCAAACAGGAAGACACCGCCGATGGCGTTTCCGTGAGACCACATGACCATGTAGACGGGGACCATCGCTCGCCCCTGATGGGTCTGTCCCTGCCATGCCGAGACCTGGTCGCCGACGACGTTGGGCGGCGGGTGCAAGAGCCTTGCGTGGGCGATCTGTGCTGCGTTTCGCGCCGACCATGAATCCGCCACCTGGAGCGCGGCGGCCGAGTTGTCGTAGGTGAATGCTCCGAGCAGGACGCCGTCCTTCTTGCCGTCGGTGTAGAGACCCTGGTATCCGGACCGGTAGGACGCCTGCTCGATCTTCCGCAGCGAGATTCCCCGCGCATCCCGGCTACGCGGATCCCGCAACGGATGGGCGAGAACTCCACCACCCTCCTTTGCAGCCGGCAAGGTAGCCTGTGCGGACGGTGTCGACCCCAACCGACAACCAGCCCCCGCAGCGCGGGCAGAGGCCGCCCGATGGCACGCCGCCCCCGGCGCGCCCGCGCTTCCGGATCAGCCCACCCTGGGTGATCCTCGCGCTCGTCCTGCTGGCGTTCAACTTCTGGGCAGGCTCCAACGCGACGCAGGGGCCGCAGCTCGTGCGCATCCCCTACAGCCCGTTCTTCCTCGCCCAGGTGCGGTCTGGAAATGTCAAGGAGATCACATCGGTGGGCACCGCCATCCAGGGCACGTTCGAGAAACCCACGGCGTATGGCGGCGAGAAGCCGACGACGGGGTTCGAAACCGAGGTGCCCGCGTTCGCCGACACGGTCTCGCTCTCCCAGCTGCTCGAGACCAACGGCGTCGTCGTGAACGCCAAGCCGCTCTCCACCAGCGCCCCCTGGTGGCAGACGGTGCTGGTCGGGTTCGGCCCGACCCTGCTGTTCCTCGGCCTGCTGTTCCTGTTGCTGCGCCGCGCGGGCGGCATGCAGAACGCGCTCAGCAGCTTCGGGCGGTCGCGCGCGCGGCGGTACGCGCCGACCGGTGACCGCGTCACCTTCGCCGACGTGGCCGGCATCGAGGAGGCCAAGGCCGAGCTGACCGAGGTGGTCGACTTCTTGCGCCACCCCGAGAAGTACGGACGCCTGGGAGGGCGCATTCCCCACGGCGTGCTGCTGGCCGGGCCGCCCGGTACCGGCAAGACGCTGCTCGCCCGCGCGGTCGCCGGCGAGGCGGACGTGCCGTTCTTCTCGATGGCGGCCTCGGAGTTCGTCGAGGCGATCGTCGGCGTCGGAGCCGCGCGGGTGCGCGACCTGTTCGTCCAGGCCAAGCAGTCGTCGCCCTCGATCGTGTTCATCGACGAGCTCGACGCGATCGGCCGCTCACGCACCGCGGGCATCGCCGGCTACAGCGGCGGCAACGACGAGCGCGAGCAGACGCTGAACCAGATCCTGACCGAGATGGACGGGTTCGACTCGTCGACGGGCGTGATCGTGATCGCGGCGACGAACCGTCCCGAGGTGCTCGATCAGGCACTGCTGCGGCCGGGCCGGTTCGACCGCCGCGTGGCGGTGCAGCCACCCGACCGAAACGGGCGTCGCGAGATCCTCGAGGTGCACACGCGCGGCGTGCCGGTCGCCCCGAGCGTCGATCTGGGCCGGATCGCGGCGACGACGCCCGGGATGGTCGGCGCCGACCTCGCCAACCTCGTCAACGAGGCCGCGCTGCTGGCGGCTCGCCGCGAGCACCAGCAGGTCGAGGAGGCGGACTTCACCGATGCGCTCGAGCGGATCGTGCTCGGCGCCGAGCGCAAGGTCATGATGAGCGAGGCGGACCGCCGCCGCACCGCCTACCACGAGGCCGGCCACGCGATCGTCGGCATGCTCACAAAGGGCGCCGATCCGGTCCGAAAGATCTCGATCATCCCGCGCGGGGTGGCGCTCGGCGTGACCTTCTCGGCGCCGGACGCGGACCGCTTCAACTACGAGTACCGGGAGCTGCTCGCTCGCATCAACGTCGCACTCGGCGGGCGCGTCGCCGAGGAGGTCGTGTTCGGCGACATCACCACGGGCGCGGAGTCGGACATCCAGCAGCTGACGGAGATCACGCGCCACATGGTCGGCCGCTGGGGCATGTCCGAGGCGATCGGACCGCTGGCGGTGATCGCTCGCGACGGCGCCGCGGGGCCGCTGTTCCCCGGGGTGTCCGAGGTCAGCGAGCAGACGCAGCAGCTGGTCGACTCCGAGGTGCGGCGGATCGTCGACGACGCGCACGAGCGGGTCGTACGACTGCTCACCAGCGAGCGCGGCAAGCTCGACTCGCTGGCCGGCGCGCTGCTCGAGCACGAGACGCTCGACGAGGACGAGGCGTACGCAGCCGCCGGCGTCGCCCACGAGAAGGCCGACGAGCCGCAGCCGGACGTCGTCCCGGCCGCAACCGCGGCTCGCATCTCGGACGGTCGGAGCCTCGGCTGACCCGCGTGCTGGTCACCGGCGCGTACGGCTGCATCGGCTCCTGGGTGGCGAGGGACCTGGTCGGGCGGGGGATCGATGTGATCGCCTACGACATCGGGGACGACCCACGGCGGATGGCGCTGATCATGGACGAGCCCGAGCTGGCGCGAGTCGCGCACGTGCGCGGCGACATCACCGACCTGGAGGCGCTGGAGGCGGTGATCGACGGCGAGCGGATCACGAACATCATCCACCTCGCCGCGCTCCAGGTGCCGTTCTGCCGTGCCGACCCGCCGCTGGGAGCGCGTGTCAACGTCGTCGGCACGGTCAACGTGCTCGAAGCGGTTGGGCGCCGGCTGGACCGGATCGGGCCAGTGGTGTACGCATCGTCGATCGCCGCCTACGACGCGATCGACGCGGGCGACGGCCCCGCCATGTCGGGCACTCCGGGAACGATCTACGGTGTGTACAAACGAGCCAACGAAGGCAGCGCCTGGGTGTACCACGAGGAGCGCGGCGTGGCCAGCATCGGCCTGCGGCCACACACCGTCTACGGCCCCGGCCGCGACCAGGGCCTGACCTCGGCGCCGACCAGCGCGATGCTGGCGGCCGCAGCAGGCCGCGAGTTCAAGATCCCCTACGGCGGCACCAGCCAGTTCCAGTACGCCCCTGACGTGGCCCGCGCATTCGTCCAGGCCGCGCTGGCCGACTACGACGGCGCCAGCGTCCACAACCTGGCCGGGCAGGCGGTCTCGATGGAGGGCGTGGTCGCGGCGATCGAGGCGGCCGCGCCCGAGGCGGGCGGCCTGATCAGCTACGACGACGTCACGCTGCCCTTCCCCGAGGCGGTGGACGCGGCGTCGCTGACCGAGCTGATCGGACCGGTCGAGGAGCTGCCGTTCCGGGAGGGCGTCGCCGAATCGGTCGACCGCTTCCGCCGCCTGCTCGCCGACGGCCGAGTGGCCGCCTGACCTACCAGCCCCCGATCGGGCCGCCGACCAGCCCCAGCGGCTCCGACTCCGCGGCCTCACCCGGGCGCGCGCGCAGGAAATCGAAGTCGCAGCCGGCGTCGGCCTGCATCACGCGGTCGATGTACAGCCGGCCGTAGCCGCGCGCGTAGCGGGGGATGGGGTCGGGCAGATCGGCGCGGCGCCGTTCGACCTCGGCAGCATCGAGCTCCAGCTCGATCGTGCGCGCGTCGACGTCAAGCGCGATCGGATCCCCGTTGCGCACGATCCCGAGCGGTCCCCCGCGAACGATTCGGGCGCCACATGCAGCACCACCGTTCCGAACGAGGTGCCGCTCATGCGCGCGTCCGAGATCCGCACCATGTCGGAGACGCCCGGCGCGAGCAGCTTCGGCCGGGATCGGCAGCTGCCCCCACTCGGGCATCCCGGGCGCACCCATCGGCCCGCTGTTTCGCAGCACCAGCACCGAGTCGGGGGTGACCTCGAGGTGCGGGTCGTCAATGCGCTCGGCCAGGTCGTCCACGTCCTCGAACACGACCGCCGGGCCGCGATGGCGGAGCAGCGTCGGGTGAGGCGGCGCTGCGCTTGATCAGCGCACCGGCGGGTGCCAGCGAGCCGCGCAGCACGGCGATCCCGCCCTCGGCCGCCAGCGGCTCTTCCAGCGAGGCGACGACCGAGCGGTCGGGCGGCTCGACGCCCCCGGCGAGGTTCTCGGCCAGGCTGCGACCGCTCACGCTCAGCGCTTCGGGGTCGAGCAGCGGCACCAGCTCGCTGCAGCACGCCGGCACGCCGCCGGCGTGGAACAGATGCTCGACCAGATGCTCACCGCGGGCCGGACGTTGGTCAGCACCGGCGTGCGCCGGGAGATCTCGTCGAAGCGGTCGAGCTCGAGGTCGATCCCGCCGCGGCCGGCCAGGGCGAGCAGGTGGATCACGGCGTTGGTCGACCCGCCGAGCGCCATCAGCAGCGTGATCGCGTTGTCGAAGGCGGCCGCCGTCAGGATCTGCGACGGCCGCGGTCCTCCCTCCAGCGCCAGCTCGACCGCCCGGCGGCCGCTCGCCTCCGCGGCGGCCGCGCGCCGCGCATCCACCGCCGGAATCGCCGCCGTTGCCCGGCAGGGCCATCCCCAGCCCCTCGACCAGCGAGGTCATCGTCGACGCGGTGCCCATCTCCTGGCAGTGGCCGGCCGAGGGCACCAACGCGGCCTCCAGCTCGTCGTACTCCGCGCGCCGAGATCCGCCCGGCCCGCAGGTCGTCGGTGTACCCCCACAGGTCGGTGCCGATGGAGATCTGCTCACCGCGGAACACGGCCGGCTGGGCTGGCCCGCCGGTGATCATGATCGCCGGGACGTCGACGCTGGCGGCGCCCATCAGCTGCGCGGGGACGGTCTTGTCGCAGCCGCCGATCAGCACCACGGCATCGATCGGATTGGCGCGGATCGTCTCCTCCACGTCCATCGCCATCAGGTTGCGGAACATCATGGTCGTCGGCTTCATCAACGGCTCGCCCAGCGAGATCGTCGGGAACTCGAGCGGCAGCCCGCCGGCCTGCAGCACGCCGCGCTTGACGGCGGCGGCCAGCGCCGCGGAAGTGGATGTTGCAGTTGACCAGCTCGCTCCACGAGTTGCAGACGCCGATCACCGGCCGGCCCTCGATCGCCTCCTGGGTGATCCCCTCAGATCGCAGGTACGAGCGGTGGATGAGGCCGGCCACGTCGTGCGTCCCAAACCACCGGGCGCTGCGCAGCGTCCCGCTCATGGCAGCTCGATCCCAAACGGCGTCGCTGCCACGCCCTCCGCGGGTGGATGCCGCAGCAGATACTGCTGCTCGGCGGCCGTCTGGACCTCGTCGCCTGTCAGTCTCGCAAAACGGTCGACCCGGTAGGGCGAGATGTCGGCGTCGGTGGCGCCGCTGGTGACGAGCTCGGCCACGATCCGCGACAGGCCCGGCCCGTGCGTGACACAGCACTCGTTGCAGCCGGCCAGCACCACGTAGCCCTCCACCCCCGGCGCCGGGCCGACGATGTGGCGGCCGTCAGGCGTCCAGGTGGGCAGGCCGCTGGCATGGCCGCGGATGGGGGCGTCGGCCAGCGCGGGGATCACACCGGCCAGCTCCCGGGCCAGGCGCTCGTGCTCCCGCACGGCATGGTCGGGGAGGTCGGCCGTGGACGGCGGATCGGCCACATCGACCCGCGACCGATCCTCGATGGTGCGCTCGATCGCCCCAACCAGCAGGCCGCCGTCCTGCTCGCGCAGGTAGAGCAGGTCGCGCTCGAAGAACAGCATCATCGGCAGCTCGGGGGTGACGGCGGTGATCGGCTCGGTGGTGAAGCGCGACTCGAGCAGCGGGATCGCGCCGATGTCGACGCCGTCGCGCGCGCCCAGCGCCCGCGCGCCCGCCCCCGCCGCGTTCACCATGGCACCGGCGGCGACGGTGCCGGCGGACGTGCGCACGCCGGTGACGCGGCCGCCCTCGACGACGGCGCCCGTGACGGCGGTGCCGGTGCGGACGTCGACGCCCACCGCCCGCAGCTCGCCGTCGAGCGCGCACATCACCCGGCCCGTGTCGACCTGGTACGCGTCCGGCTGGAACAGCGCACCGTGCACCGACCCCGGCGCCAGGATCGGCGCCGCCCGCAGCGTCTCGGCCTCGTCCAGCATGACCACGTCCGGCGCGAAGTGGAGCTCGCGCTCGTACTCCTGGCGCAGCATCTCCACGCCTGGCTCGGACAGCGCCGGGAACAGCAGGCCCACTCGCCGCACGCCCAGGTCGCCGCCCGAGCGCTCCTGGAGGTCGGCGTAGAAGCGCATGCCGTACCCGGCCAGCTCCGCCTCCAGCTCGCCCGCCCAGTAGCCGACGAAGCCCGCCCCGGCGGCCGTGGTCTGGGTGCCGAGCGCGGGCCGGCGCTCGAGCAGGATCACGTCAGCGCCCGCGCGGGACAGGTGCAGGGCCGCCGTCGCGCCCAGGATGCCACCGCCCACCACGGCCACATCAGCCATCGGCTGCCACCTTAGGCCGCACCAGCGGCGCCCCGGCCACCCCGGGGTCGATCGCCTTCACGGCCCAGCCACACAGCGACGCCAGCACCAGCACGTCGAGCTGATCTCCGGCGAAGGCGAGGTTGGTCGGCGACATCACGTACTCCCCGGTCCAGTCGTCGACGACCATGTCCAGCGCGCCGCCGGCGTCGAGCCGGTAGATGCGGTTGGGCTGGTAGCAGCCGATCCAGACGCCGCCCTCGGCGTCGACCGCCAGCCCGTCGGGGACGGTGCGGGGCAGCTCGACCACCGGCTCCAGCTCACCCCCCGCCAGTGGCATCCGCACGACGCCCGGCATCTGCGATTCCACCAGGTAGAGGTGGTCGCCGCTGATCGCGCAGCCGTTGGCGAACCGCAGGGCCGGCACGTCAACCCGCTCGGTGGCACCGTCGGGGGCGATCCGCACCAGGCCGCCGGTGACCTCGTCCCAGGCGCCCGAGTCGGTCACCCAGAGGTTCCCGTCGCCATCGAACACGGGATAGTTCGGATACCCGACCCGCTCGCCGTGGCGCCGCACGTCACCGTCCGGCGAGATCCGCATCACGTAGCCGCTGTTCGGGTCGCAGGCGTAGACGTTGCGGTCGGCGTCCAGGGCCATCCCCAGCAGGAAGCCCCCGGGCACGGTGGCGACCGTGTCGACGGCGCCTCCATCGAGCGCGAACCGGTAGAGCTGCCCCGCCTCCCCGCCGGCATAGACGGCCCCCTCGTCGGGCGACCAGCAGACGCCCTCGGGATGGTCGAGCCCGCCTGCGACGGTGCGAAGCCCGCGGCCGATGACCGGTTTCACGCCTCCACTCCGCCGTCCGCCGACAGACGCGAGACGCTGTCGACACCCTCGTAGACGACGGTGGCGACCTCGGTCTCGAGCACGCCGCCGGCATCGAGCACGCGTGCCCGTCCGGCCTCCACCGCCTCCGCCAGCGGGCTGGGATAGCCCGTCCACGGCTCGACGATGGCGTGGTAGTACCCGCGCCAACCGCCGTAGACCATCCACAGCCAGACGACGGAAAACAGCGTCTGGTCGAACACCAGCCCGAACCCGCGCCGCTCGGCCGTGTCGGTGGTCGCCACCCAGCCCTCCCGCAGCTCGGTCAGGTAGTGCAGCGCGAAGCAGTTCGCGTCCGGCCCGAGCGCACGGCGCACGTCCAGGTCGTTGAACTGCGGCCAGTCGTAGCGGTCGCCCTTGACGCCGAGCGTGCCACCGCCGTTCTCGTCCACCTCCGCCTTCTGAGCCGGCACGTCGAACCGGTGCGCGGGCGAGATCGCAGCGACCGGGTGCAAGCCCCAGTTGTAGTCGAACGGCATCGTGCCGACGTTCTCCAGCCGGTATGCGATCCGCAGCACCGGATCGTCGTCAGACAGGGTGAGCCGGCGTGTCCAGCGGGCGGGCGTGATCGGCGTGGTCAGGTCCAGCTCGAGCTCGACGCCGGCGGGGTCGTTGCGGGCGATCCGGTACGACGCGGCCGTCGTCCACAGCTCGCCCATGTAGGGCAGCTGGTCGCCGTAGCGGTTCGGCGACGGCGCGCCGCCCGGGAACGCCTCGTCCCATCCTCCCGGCCAGTGGTCGTCGAAGTTCGCGTGCAGCTCGGCCCGGTGCGGCTCGACGCGGGGCGAGTGCCACAGCAGGTCGCGGTCGCCGCGCTTGTCGATCAGGCGCAGGATCTTGCCGCCCAGCTCCGGCAGGACGTCCACTGCCAGCCGGGCGTTCTCGAGCCGCACGGTGCGCAGGCCGTGGTACTGCCACCGGTCGTCGATACGGGCGCCCATCAGTAGCACGTGGCCAGCAGGCCGCCGTCGACGACAAGGGGCTGGCCGCTCATGAACGACGCGTCGTCACCGGCCAGGAACACGGCCGTGCGGGCGATCTCGCGCGGTGCCGCGATCCGTTCCAGTGGATACTCGGCGCTGACCTGCGCGCGCAGCGCGGCCGGATCGTCGGCCGTGTCGAAGTAGGCCTGCACCAGCGGGGTGTCGATGTCGCCGGGGCAGATGGCGTTGCAGCGGATGCCGTCGCGGCCGTACTGGACGGCCGTAGCGCGGGTGATGCCGAGCACGCCGCCCTTGGCGGCGCAGTACGCCGCCAGGATGCCGTCGCCGACCAGGCCCAGGATGGAGGCGATGTTGACGATCGAGCCGCCGCCGGCCGGGCGCATCACGCGCACCGCGTGCTTGCAGCCGAAGAACACACCCTTCAGGTTGACGGCGAGGATGCGGTCGAGCTGCTCCTCGGTGGTCTCGGCCAGCTCCTGCTCGATCTGCACCGCCGCGTTGTTGACCATCACGTGCAGGCGTCCGTGAAGCTCGACGGCGCGCGCCACCAGCGCCTCCACCTCCGCCTCGCGGGAGACGTCGGCGTGCAGGTACTCGCCGATCCCCGACATCGTCGCCGCGCCGGCCGCGTCGTCGACGTCGCAGCCCAGCACCAGCGCGCCCTCGGCGGCGAACTCGCGGGCGATCGCCTGGCCCAGGCCCGAGCCAACGCCCGTCACCACCGCGCTGCGCCCCTCCAGGGATCGCGGCCGCATCTCAGTAGCCATGCCGTTCCACCTCCTCGGGATCCTCGTACCATCGAACCTTGTCGCCGACCCGCGCGCGCAGCTTCCACTTCGAGCCCTTCGGCTCGTCCTCCATGGCGCGCTCGATCGCGGCCAGCCGCTGGATGATCAGGTCGCGCTCGCCGTCGCTCAGCGGGGCGTCGCCGACCCCCTCGCGCAGCTTCTCGAGGTTCAGCTGCAGGGTCCGGTAGAGCCCCCAGTCGCGCGCGCACAGGCGTGCCACCCAGGCCGCGTTGATGGCCCCGTCGTCGTGCGTCCCGACATCCAGGGCCAGGAGCAGCGCGTAGGCATCGTTTCGGTCCTTCTTGTTCAGCCGCACGATCTGGAGCTTCGTCAGGAGCAGGTCGGCGGCGGGCAAGGTCAGCGGCACGACGTCCAGCCGGTCGGCGATCGGCAGCGTGTGGCACATCTCGAAAGTGCCGACGAACACGTCCAGCTGGCGCTTGTTCGGCTCGTCGTAGAACAGCAGCCGGCGTGCGCCGTGCATGCGGTTGAACATCTGGTTGGGCTCATAGCCCTGCTCGGCCAGGCTCTGCGCTAACTGGCGGCCGTGGCGCGAGTCGGTGACCAGGTCGATGTCGTTGTACTCGCGGGCCAGCTCTGGCGGATAGGCGGCCGCGGCCACCAGCCGGATCCCGAGCCCGCCCAGCAATCGCACCGGAATGCCCTGTGCGTCGAGAACGCCCGACAGCCGCCGGCTCTCCTCGATCACGTCCGGCAGGATCCGGGAGCCGTTGACGCTCACGCCGATCCCCGGATGCGCAGCTCGACCGGCAGCATCACGTGGCGCCGCTTGATCGCAACACCGTCGAGGTGGTCGATCAGCAGTTGCGCCGCCTCACAGCCCATCTCGTAGCCCGGCACGTGCACGGTCGTGAGCGGCGGCTCGACGAACTCGGCGAACGCGAAGTCGTTGAACCCGGTGACGGCGAGGTCCTGGGGGACGCGCAGGCCACGCGCGCGGGCCTGCCGCATGGCGCCGATCGCGAGCAGGTCGTTGCCTCCCATGATCGCGGTGGGCGGGTCGGGCATGGACAGCAGGCGGTCGACCATGGTCGCGGCCACGGCGGTGTCCCAGGTGCCCTCGAACAGCTCGAGCTCGCGGTCGACGGCGATGCCGGCGGCGGCCAGCGCATCGTGGTAGCCGCGGTGGCGCTGCTCGAGCATCGGCCAGGGCTGGTGCGCGGCGATGAATGCGATCCGGCGGTGCCCGCGCTCGATCAGGTGCTCGGCCAGCCGCCGCGCGCCGGCGCGGTTGTCGGCCCGCACCGACATCGTTACCGCGCCCCCGCCCCGTGGCTCCTCGAGCAGCACCACCGGCACGTGCAGCTCGGCCGCCCGCGCCGGATACCAAGCCCGTTGCTCGCGGGGGCCGGACAGAAACAGGAGCGCGCCGTCCACGCGCGACTCCAGCACGGGCTTGAGCAGGCCGCTGTCGGGTGGCCCCGGCCGGCCGGCATGGATCAGCACGCTGTAGCCGCGGTCGCGCGCGACGTCGCCGACGCCCGCGATCACCTGATCGGTCATCGGGTCGGCGAGGTAGCGCGCGCCCTCGTCCAGCAGCAGGAATCCGATCGTGGCGGTGCGGGCCGAGCGCAACCCGCGGGCGGTCAGGTTGGGGTGATAGCCGAGCTCGGCCATCGCCTCCTCGATCCGCAGCCGCGTCACCTCGGACATCTGCCGTAGGCGATTGTTGACCAGATTGGAAACGGTCTGCACCGATACGCCTGAGTGCTCGGCCACGTCGCGCATCGTGGGCCGTCTGCGAATCGTGCCCGTCATCCACCCACTTTACTTGATCGTCAAAGAGGGAGAGGATGAGCGCTCCCACATCGAAAGGAATGGACACGTGCGCATGCAGGACAAGGTCTGCGTCGTCACCGGCGCGGGGACGGGCATCGGCAGGGCGATCGCCGAGCGCCTGGCGAGCGAGGGGGCGCTCACGCTGTGCGCGGACATCGACGCCGGCGGCGCGCAGGCGACCGCCGCCGGCATCGAGGCCGCGGACGGGCGGGCCGAGGCGCACGTCTGCGACGTCTCCGACGCCGAGCAGGTGGAGGCCGTGATGGCGGCCGCCGAGCGGCACGGCGGCCCGCACGCGATCGTGTCGAACGCCGCCGTCCAGTACGAGCGCACGGTCGAGGACACGCCTCCCGACGACTGGGACATGGTGCTGGGCGTGAACCTGAAGGGCGTGTACTTGTGCGCCCGCGCCGCAATTCCCCGGATGCGGGCGCTGGGCGGCGGCTCGATCGTTAACATGGCGTCGGTGAACGGGTTCTGGGTCGAGCCCGCGCTGGGCGCGTACTGCGCTGCCAAGGGCGCCGTGATCAACCTGACGCGGTCGATCGCTCTCGAGAACGGGCGTTACGGCATCCGCTGCAACTGCATCTGCCCCGGCTACATCGATACCGGCATGGCGCAGCGGTATTTCGAGATCCAGGACGACCCCGACGCCGCCCGCGCCGAGGCCGGCCGCATGCACGCGCTGGGCCGGATCGGAGGGCCCGAGGAGGTCGCGGCGGTGGCGCTGTTCCTCTGCTCGGACGAGTCCAGCTTCTGCACCGCGGCCCCCTTCATCGCCGACGGCGGGCTCAGCGCAGGCGTCCCAATGACCTGACGACTTATCCGAGGTCGGGCGAGTGCTCGTGCAGCAGTCGCTCCGCCAACGCCGCGCGGCGCACCTTCTCGCGGGCCTGGGCGATCGCCACCTCCTCAAGGTGGATGCCGCTGGGATACACGGAGCGCGCGTTGCGCAGGCCGAACTTGAGGTGCACGGGCGCGGCGACCCGCACGATGTCGGGCACCTCGTAGCTGCGCACGAAGCCGCCCAGGTCGTCGGGCGACTCGATGTAGAGGTCGAGCGGCAGCTCTGTCACCCGCCGCATCGCCGCCAGCATGCCGATGCTGAGGTCGGTGGCGACGTTGATGGTGTCGGCGCCGAGCCGGTCATAGAGCGCCGCGGTGGCGGGGTTGGCGGCGCACAGCACCGCCGAGGTCTTGAACCGCAGGTCGGGCGGCAGCGATCCCGAGGCCCGCAACCGCGCGAGCACGTCCAGCACGCCGATGTCTCCCACCAGCAGGCTGCGGATGCCGTGCGCGCAGGCGCGGTCGGCCTCGGCCAGGCAGGCCTCGACCGCCTCCGCCCCGCGCGCCACGCCGGCCGCCGCCTCGGTCACCAGCGCCTGGCCGCCGGTGTCCCAGCCGCCGCGCGGCCCCAGGAACAAGCACACCTCGAGGCCACGGTCGCGGCCCAGTGCCGCCATCTCGTCCAGCTCGCCGTCGGACAGCATCATCACACCGGAGCCCTGCGAGACTCGTTGCACGGCGACGCCCTGCCGGTCGGCCTCGTCCAGCACTGCCCGCAGCACGCCGGGGCCCTCGACGCTGGCGATCTCGATGCGGTGGCGGCGGCCGTCCTCGAACCGCCCACTCGATTCCGGGCAGTCCCGGGCCGGCGGCCTCAGGCCCACCTCAGCCAGCATCGCTGACAGCCGCTCGCTATCCACCGGACCAGTCTAGTGTGGTTTACTTGATCGTTCAATGTGGAGCGCCGAACGCACCGACGAGTGGCTCCGCAGCCACCGTCAGGACCTGGTCGAGCTGACCCGCGAGCTGGTCGCGTTCGCCAGCGAGAACCGCCCGCCGGGCGGGAACGAAGGCCCCTGCCAGCAGCTGGTTGCGGCGCGCCTGCACGAGGCCGGCGCCGAGGTCGACGTGTTCCGGCCGGACGAGGTCGAGGCCGCGGTGGCCCACCCGCTGTGGTGGCCAGGGCGCAGCTACGAGGGCCGGCCGTGCGTGGTCGGCCGCCGCAGCGGCGCCGGCGGCGGCCGCTCCCTGCTCCTGTCCGGCCACGTCGACGTCGTGCCCGCGCTGGGCGAGGGCACGCACGGGTTCTGGGACGGGGACGTCGAGGACGGCCGGCTCTACGGCCGCGGCGCGTGGGACATGAAGGCCGGCGTAGCCTGTGCGCTGCACGCCGCCCGCTGCCTCGCCGAGTGTGACGTTGCCCTGGCCGGCGACGTGATCATCGAGTCGGTGGTGGACGAGGAGTTCGGCGGCGCCAACGGCACGCTGGCGGCGCGGCTGCGCGGTTACCACGCCGACGGCGCCGTGCTCTCGGAGCCCACCGGGATGACCATCTGCCACGCCACCCGTGGCGGCATCCAGTACCGGCTGAACGTGTCGGGCGGTGCGCTGGGGATGCGGATTCGAGGGCGGCGGCGGGCCCGGTGCCCTGACCACGCTGGCCCGCATCTCGGCAGCGCTCGACGACCTGCCGCGTGACGCGCCCCTGCTCCAGTACCTGCTGCGCTCGGGCGAGGAGCTGCCGTGGGGCACGGCCGAGGGCCTGCCCGGCGACGGGGTGCTCGAGTTCTGGGCCGAGATCACCCGGGCACCGATCGCGCGGCCGTGGACGCCGAGCTGCGGGCCGCGGTCGACGCCGTTGTCCCCGAAGGCATCGACGTGCACTGGGAGCAGCGCACGCGGTTCCTGGAGGCGGCCGACGCCGGCCCCGAAAGCGCGATGGTGCAGCGCATGCGCGCCGCGCTGGGGACGCCGGACGCCGCCCCTGCGATGGCGCCGTTCGCCTGCGATGCGTTCATCTTCGCGGTCGACTCGACACCGGTCGTGATCTGCGGGCCGCGCGGCGGCAACGCCCACGCACCCGACGAGTGGGTGCTGATCGACGACCTGTACGCGCTCAGCGAGGCGTTCGTGCGGCTTGCAATCGACTGGTGCGGGGAAATGGGGACCGATGACGGTAACTGAGATCGCCGCCGGAACCTGGCGGCTGGAGTCGCTGTTCGGCACGCGGTTCGTCTATCAGTACGTGGTCCTGGACGGTGACGAAGCGCTGATCGTCGACACCGGCGACGCCACGACGCCTCGTGACGTGATCATGCCCGGGCTGTGGTCGCTCGGCATCGCGCCGGAGCAGGTCACGCTGGTCGTGGTCACCCACCCCGACCTCGATCATCAGGGCGGGCTGGCCGGCCTGCGCGAGCAGCTGCCGAACGCGATCGCGGCGTGCGGGTTCGCCGACCGCATGATGGTGTCGGAGCCGGAGCGGCTGGTCACCGACCGCTACGGCGCCTACCAGTCCGAGCACGGACTCGGCTACGGCCCCGCCGGCGAGCTGTGGATGCGCGCCAACTACGGCGCGCCCGCCCCGGTCGAGGTCGGCCTGGCAGGGGGCGAGACGCTCGTGGTCGGCGACCGCCGGCTGGTGGTCCGCCACGCCCCCGGGCACTCCGCCGGGCACTTGATCGCCCACGAGCCGGCCACCGGCCTGCTGCTGACCTCGGATGCGGTGCATGGGAGCATGTGCCCGGCCGCCGACGGCTCCCCCGCCCTGCCCCCGACCTACGAGGACGTCGACCCCTACCTGGAGACGATCGACATGATCGAGACGCTCCAACGCCCGGGAGATGCACTCCGGGCACTGGCCGGCCCGCACCGGGCCCGAGATCGGGGCCTTCCTGCGCGAGAGCCGCGAGTTCGTGGAGCGGATGGACGGCGCCCTGCTCGAGCGGCTGGAGACGCCGGCGACGCTCGAGCAGCTGTGCGTGCACGCCGACCAACGGCTGGGCCCATTCGGCGCCGATCCGGTCAACCTCATGTTCGCGGTGTACGGCCACGTGCAGCGGCTGCTGCGAGGCGGCCGTGCCTCCATCGTGCGCGCCGGCGAGCGCCCTCCGAGGTACCTGCTGCCATGAAGATCACAGCGATCGACACGGTGGTCGTGCACGCGGAGATGCGCAACTGGGTGTTCGTCAAGCTGAGCACCGACGAGGGGCTGGTCGGATGGGGCGAGTCGACTGTCGAGTGGAAGACGCGCGCGGTGGTCGGGTGCATCGAGGACTACCGCACGCTGCTGGTCGGCGAGGATCCCCGGCGGGTCGAGCACATCTGGCAGATGATGTACCGCCAGCACTTCTTCCGCCCGGGAATGGTCGAGTGCTCGGCGATGAGCGGGATCGAGCACGCCTGCTGGGACATCGCCGGCAAGGCGCTGGGCGCTCCGGTGCACCAGCTGCTCGGCGGCGCCGTGCGCGACACGGTGCGGCTGTACGACCACCTCGGCGGCGGCGAGATGGTCTCCGTGTACCACACCCTCTCGGCGGAGGAGGCCCGGGAGAAGATCCGCGAATCGCTCGAGCTCGGATTCGACGCGATCAAGCTGGAGGTCGTGATCCCTCGCACCGGCCGCGTCGACGGCATCGAGGCGCTGCGCCACGCGGACAGCGTGATGGCGGCCGTGCGCGAGGAGGCCGGGGACGGGGTCGAGCTGATGGTCGACATGCACGGCCGCTGCTCGCCGATGATGGCGGTGCAGTACTTCACGGTGCTGGAGCCGTACCGGCCCTGGTTCTTCGAGGAGCCGTGCCCGCCCGAGCATCCCCGTTCGATGGCCGACCTGGCACGCCGCACGACCGTGCCGATCGCGACCGGCGAGCGGCTCTGCACGCGTCACCCGTTCCGCGAGCTGCTCGAGCTGGGCGCGTGCTCGGTGCTGCAGCCGGACGCGGTGCACTGCGGCGGCATCTCCGAGCTGCGCCGGATCGCGGCCATGGGCGAGGCCTACCACGCCGCGCTCGCCCCGCACTCGTCGACCGGGCCGATCGGCCACGCCGCCTCGATGCACGTCGCGTTCGCGACGCCGAACTTCCTGATCCAAGAGACCTGGCGGGCGGACGTGCCGTGGCGCTTCGACGTGCTCTCACAGACGCTGCCGTTCGAGGGATCCACGGCACAGCTCCCCACCGCGCCCGGCCTCGGCATCGAGGTCGACGAGAAGGAGGCCGCGAAGCATCCGTTCCAGCAGGAGCCGCTGATGCGCTACTTCCATCCCGACGGCTCGGTGGCGGACTGGTGAGCGACCCAGGCGGGCTGACCGCCGCCCACGTGCCGCTCGGCTCCAGCATGTACGAACGCGACCGGCTCGACGGGATCGCCCGCCGCGCCGAGGACGAGCTGCGCGGCGCCGGCATCACGCTGGTGCGCACCGACCCGGTGACGCAGCCGGACGACGTCGACCGGGCGGTCGCCGAGCTGTCGGCCGCCGACTGGGACCTGCTGATCCTGAACGTGATCAACTGGATCGATGTGCGGGCGGCGGCGCGGGTGGCACTCGCCTTCCGCGAGCGCCCGGCCCTGCTCTACAGCTACGGCGGCCGCACCGAGGGAGACGTCCTCATCTCCCCCGCCGCGGGCGCCGGCTCGACCGGGCTGCGCTACCCGCTGGAGCGGTTCGGCATCCGCTTCGACTACCTGTTCAATGCGCCCGACACAGCCATGGACACGGCCGGCGTGGTGTCGATGGCCCGCGCCGCGCGCGCCCGGCGGCAGCTGCAGACCGCACGGCTGGGCATGGTGGGCGCGCACGACATGGGCCTCTACACGACGCCGTTCGACGTCACCCGCCTGCGCGGCCGGATCGGCCCCGAGGTCGAGTCGGTCGACCTGCTGCAGTTGCGGCAGGCCGAGGACGAGCTCAAACCCGGCACCGTCGAGGACGAGGCGGCTCGGCTATCGGCTTCGTGGGACGAGCCGTTCGGGACGATCCCGCCGGACGTGCTACGCCGGTCGGTGCGGCTCGCTCTGGCGACGCTCCGGATCTGCAGCGAACGCGGCTTCGACGCGTTCTCCTACAAGAGCGTCGAGGGCGTCTCGCTGCTGCTGGACACGACGCACAACCTGGCGTCGTCGCTGGTTGCGTCGGCGGGCGTGCCCTACATCGACGAGAACGACATGCTGAACCTGACGGCGCAGCTGATGCTGCGGTCGCTGGCCGGGTCGACGCCGTCGTTCCTCGAACACTACGAGCACCATCCCGACTGGATCCTGCTCGGCGTCGACGGGTACGTGCCCGACGACTGGGTGGAGGGGCGACCGCGCGTGAAGCCGGTCAGCAGCGTTGCCACCGGCGCGCCCGTCGGGGTCGCCCAGTGCTCCCGCATGCGGCCCGGCCGGCTGACGCTGGCGTGCCTGGCCGAGGCCGACACGGCGGACGGCTACCGCATGCACGTCGTCACCGGCGAGGGCGTCGAGCCGCCGGCGTGGGAGGAGATGAGCGTCCCGGGGCCGCTGCCCAGCCTCCGGTTCATCCCCGACGGCGACGTTCGGTCGATCCTCAACCACGTGCAGTCCCAGCACTTCGCGGCCGTGCCCGGCGACCACGCGGACGACCTCGAGCGGCTCTGCATGCTCCTGGACATCCCGGTCGTCGCCGACCGCTGACGAACGCGCTACCCCGTGACGAACTGGTGCACGACGCGGTCGCCGCGCAGCGTTACCAGGCAGCCGGCGATACGGCCCGTGTGGTAGTCGCTGCCCGGGTTGATGCAGAGCGTGCGGCCGATCCGGTTGGCCGCGGGCGACTCGTGGATGTGGCCGTGCAGCGAGGCGAGCGGCTGGTACTCCTCGATCGCCTGCCGCACCGCGGTCGATCCGACCGGGATCATGTGCGGCTCCTTCCCGATCAGCACCATCTTGAAGTTCTCGTCCAGCTCGGCGGCCGTGTCGAGCCGCGAGTCGTAGGGCGGCACGTGCAGGTTGAACACGCAGCGGCTCATGTCCGGCACCTGCTCCGACAGATCGTGGATCCGCTGGTACAGCTGATCCTCGTCCAGCTCGCGTGGCGAGTCCCAGGGTGTGCGGTTCGAGTATCCCAGCGACAGCATCGTGTATCCGTCGAACTCCACCACCGCCTCGTCGCAGCTCTCGACGTTGACGCCCTGGCGGATGCAGTCCTCCAGCGCCTGCGGATCGTCGTTGCCGGGCATGACAAAGCAGCGGATGCCGGTGCCGGCAAGCCGCTCGTCGGCCAGCTTGATCCACTCGCCGAACGTGTGAAGCATGACCGACTCAAACCACTGCTCCCGCTCCTGCTCGGGCAGGCCGGCGATGCGGTCGACCTCGGCGTGGGTGGTGCGGTACGGATACATGCCGTTCCCGCGCACACGGCGTTCCAGCCCGTCCAGCTCGGCGTCATCGCGGGCCTGCTGGCGGCCGCCGAACAGGCGCGCCGACCAGGTGCCATCGTCCTCCAGCACGATCGGGATCACGACCTTGCCGGTGATGTCGCCGCCCATCACCAGCACCCGCGCGTCGTACACCTTCGGCGCGTTCAGGAACTTCTTCCACAGCACCTCGGTGCCGTGGATGTCGGAGGCGTAGTAGAGGCGGAGGGCATCATCGCCCTCCGCCTCCTTTTTGCGCTTGAACAATCCCAATCGGTGCTACTCGGGTGGGATCTCGAGGTAGTTGAGTGACAGGTCGATCCCCTGGCTCTTCCGCCAGGCCTTGCCCAGGTAGAAGATGATGGCGCCCGCGATCAGGCAGGTCGCGATCAGGGCCAGGCCGCCGCTGCCGGGGGTCGTGAACAACTGATCCGCCAGGCTCTTGCCGGCGCCGGGCAGCCCCAGCTGCGGGTACTCCAGCCACAGCCAGGCGCCGAACAGCCCGGCCGCGATCGAGCCGATGCCGAAGAACACCATCAGCGGCACGCCCAGGAAGCTGACGTTCGAGACGGACGCCTCGTAGGCCGCCTTCTTCTTGTATGGGAACAGGATCGCGCCGATCCCGACCAGCACGAACGTCGGGAAGCCCACGATCGTGGACAGCGCGATGTACTTGAAGAAGCTGGTGGTGTACGCCGCCGCGTACAGGAACGGCAGTGAGGCCACCGCGATCACGCCCAGCAGCAGCACCGGCGTGTGCGTGCGCTCGTTGATCTGCGCGATCTGCTCCGGGATCACCTGGTCGAATGCCCAGGCGAACAGCGCTCGCACCGGCTGGACTATCTGGATGTACACGATCAGCGGCGCCCAGCATACGAACGTGATGCCTAGGAAGGCAACGAACAGCGTGTTCGTGTGGATCGCCGCCACCAGGGTGATCCACCATGGCGAGTTGGGCAGCGTGTAGACGGACGGGTCACCGCTGACGGCGGTGACGGCGGTCAGGAACTGCTGGCCGATCGTGTGGTAGAGCAGCGCGATCATGATCAGGATCGAGCCGAAGGTGATGGCCAGGCCGCCCAGCATCGAGTACCAGTTCTTGCGGGTACCGGCCTGACGGATCTCACCCGCCAGGTTGGTCGAGAACCAGACCCACACACCGAATGCGATGAACGCCCCCGACGCCACGATCGTGTTGTGCCAGTCCGTGGTCGTGCTCAGGTTGGTGCCGACCTTGTTCGCCTGGTCGATGAAATAGTGGTAGCTGTCGGGCCGGTGCGTGAAGGGCTGCGCGTAGTTGTTGTAGTGGCTGATGAAGCTCGACCGCGAGGTCGTCAAGAGCGTCAGCGCGGCCACCACGAACCCGACCATGCCCAGCGTGAACAGCCAGAACTGCACGCGCATCATGAAGCGCATGCCGTAGGCCATGATCAGGGCCAGCAGCGCGATCTCGCCGAAGCCGACCAGCATGTCCCAGGGCTTTGAAGCGATGCTGCCGCCCCAGGACTGCAACGTGCTCGAGTCGGCGGCGACGCCGACCATGGTCAGCATCGGGCCGATACAGATCTTGGCCGTAAACACGCCCCAGTACCCCATTGCCAGCATCGACGACGCACCGATGAGGATGCTGGATCCGACCGCGAGTGCGGGATGAAGCGATCGAGAGATCAGGATGTAGTCGGCACCCGAGCGCGGCATGATCTGGGACAGCAGCCCGAAGGCGCCGGAGATGAGGAACGAACAGATTGCCGTGATCACGATGCACGCGTAGACGTTGACGCCGGAGAACGCGGTCAGCACCCAGAAGATCGAAACGGCCATGACCAGACCTGGACAGGCCGGCAGGACGTTGAAGATGACGGCGTCACTCACCTTTACGTCCCGAACGAAGCCGGTGGCGCGGCGGGCGAAGTGGGTCTGCGACGCCGCGGCGTGATCCGTTGCCATGCGTTACCCCTTTCCACTGCTGGCTTGATCGTTCAAGTACGGCGTAGTCTCTCCGACGCTCCCGGCGGTGTCAAGGGTCGGAAACCCCGCCTTGACCCCTGCCGCGGTCATCGGTACACTGACTGCCCCTTGAACGATCAACCACTGGACGCTACACGGCGCGCGGCGCTGCTCGACCGGCTCGACCGGCTCTATCCCGCGGTCGTGGCCGACTGTCTCGACAGGGTCGGCGTACGCTCGAACGTGATGCATCCGCGGATCCGCCCGCTCTACCAGGAGGCCCGCATGGCCGGGTTCGCGTCCACCGTCAGCGCCGTCCAGGTGAGCTCCCCGCCGGCCGATCCGGACGACTACTACCGCGGCGAACTGCAGGCCGTCGACGCCCTCCGCGAAGGCGACATCATGGTCGTCTCGACGGTGGAGGGGTCGTACTGGGGCGAGCTGCTCGCCACCGCGTCTCGCTACCGGGGCGCGCGCGGCATCGTGGTCGACGGCTACACCCGCGACACGCTGCAGCTGATCGAGATGCAGTTTCCCACGTTCGTTGCGGGCATCAACGCCCACGACTCGCTGGGGCGGATCGACGTCGAGGGCGTGGGCGGCCCGATCGAGTGCGGCGGCGTCCGCGTCGAGCAAGGCGACCTGCTGCTGGCCGACTTCGACGGCGTGGTCGTGATACCGGCGGCGGTGGCCGACGAGGTGATCACCAGGGCCGAGGAGAAGGTCGGCCGGCGAGAACCTCGTCCGCAGCAAGCTTGCCGAGGGCATGCCGGTGTGGGAGGCGTTCCGCACCTACGGCGTGATCTGACCACCTCGGCAGGCCTCGGCCCGGTGCAGCAGATCGTCCAGCCGTGACTGTTCCAGGTCCGGGTTGTAGAGCGGCGAGTGGCCGGGTCTCGTCAGCAGCCGGTGGACGATCACCACGCCGGCGGGGTGCAGGTCGTCCGCGTCGCCGTCGAGCGCAACGCCGAGCGCCAACAGCCGTCCCCGCCGTTCCAGCACGCGCTCCCCGAGCGGCGCCACTGTGTAGGCGGTGTGCGGCCTCCCGTCCTCGGCATCACGGACGGCGGCGCGCAGCGACTCCGCCAGACGCTGCCGCCGGGCCGGGCTGGCGAATCGCCGGCCCGCCCGCGACACGGACTCGATCCGGTAGGCCTCGCGCACCGGGATCAGGTTGGCCAGCAATGCCCGCCGCTGGCTGACCGCCGCGGCCGCGGCCACCACCGCGGCGATCGCCCCCACCGCCAGCGCGATCCCGATCTGCGGGTATGCCAGCCCCGCGGCGAACGCCAGCAGGGCCAGGGCAGCTGCCGCGACCAGCCGCTTTCGCCGCTGGCGGCTGAGATCGGCCAGCCGCCGCTCGGCCACCTGCAGGGGCGGCAGCTCGCGGTCGACGACGGTCCTGAGCGCCTTGGGCATGGGCGCTACACCGGGTTGGCCGCCTCCGCCCGGTCGGCGGCCGCGACGTGGTGCACGCTGGCCTCGCGCAGGCCCTGCATGTAGCCGATCGCGTGCAGGCGACCGAGCAGCGCGTAGGACGGGGAGTCCATGGCCTCGCCGTTGAGCGTCGGCACGTGGTCGGGCCGCAGCACGCCGTCGAAGCCGATCTGGTGCCACGCGTCCATGCAGGCTCGCATGTCGGTCTGGCCCTCGTCGTGGAACGTCTCCTCGAAGCTCTCGGGGACGCCGCGGACGTCGCGGAAGTGCCCGAACGCGATCCGGCCCTCGTCGCCGAAGTGGCGGATCGCCGCGGGCACGTCATCGGTGACGAGCGTCATGTTGCCCTGGCAGAGACACATCGCGTTGGCCTCGGAATCGGCGAGCGCGAGCGCGCGCTCGAAGGCCTCGACCGAGATCATGATCCGGGAGGCACCGCGGTACCGCGGGATCGGAGGGTCGTCGGGATGCAACGCGAGGCGCACCCCGGCCTCTCGGCCACGGGCACCACGGCCCGGATGAAGCGCTCGAACGCGCGCCATAGCTGCTCGTCATCGGGCGAGCCCGACTTTCATCGGCTGGTCGGCCGGCAGGGCGTCGGCGCGGAAGGCCGTCACCAGTGCGCCGCCGCGGCCGCGCGCGATCGTGCTCGTGCGGACCCAGTTCGCTCCCGGCATCCAGTTGTAACAGAGCATGGTAATGCCCAGCGTCCCCATGTTGCGGATCTCCTCGCAGAACCACTCGGTCTCCTCGTCGGCCCCCGGGGCGCCGGTGCGGGCACGATCGAGCGGCGGGTAGTCCTCGATGCCGACCAGCTCGAGACCGGCATCGGCGTAGAGTTGCTGCATGCGGGCCAGCGGAGTCAGGTCCCAGGGGCGATCGCCGGTGTCGTCGTGCATCCCGTCGGGAGCGCGGTTCAGCTCCGAGATCACCTTGGTGACGCCGACCTGCTGAAGCGTGGTCCAGAACGGGATCGGCGTCGGTGCGAAGTACTCGGCGAATTCGACTGGCTTGACCATGGCGACCTCGGCTCGGGTGTGTGCGCCAGAGCCTAGCCGGGCGTGAGCCGGGTCATGTTCGAATGTAGTGTTGGGCCGCAGGATCCAGCCGTGCATCGCGGCGGATCACGGACCTCTTCCCAGGGGGCCTGACCATGACGAACGCAACCATCAGGAACGCCATCCACCCCGAGCGTGCGATACACCTGCCGATCGAGCCGAACCCGCTACTGGTCGAGCATGCGAGGCAGCGAGCCGATAGCGCGCAGAACCGGATCGCCGACAAGATCACGACGTTCGCAGGGTCGATGTTGTTCGTGTACATCCACCTGATCTGGTTCGGATGCTGGATCGGCTTCGGCGTCGAGGACTATCCGTACGGGCTGCTGACGATGATCGTGTCGCTGGAGGCGATCTTCCTCTCCACCTTCGTGATGATCAGCCAGAACCGAGCGGACGCCAAGCGGCAGGTGATCGCCAACCAGCAGTGGATGACCGTGCAGGAGGAGGACAAGCAGAACCGAGAGCTGCTCGACCTCTCGAACCAGATCCTCGACCTGACCAAGGCCATCCACGCACGCACGGGCGCCGACCCGGAGGCGAAATAGCGACCGCCGCCACGACACGGTCGCCGCTGCTCACTGCTGTATCACCGCGTCCGTGACGGCGTCGACGGCAGCGAGCCGGGCCGCCAGCTCGTCGCTGAGCCCGTAGCGGGCGGCCAGCTCATCCGGCCCCGTGTAGCTGAGCCTGGTCTGGCCGCCGTCGTCCCAGACCAGCACCTTCAACGGCAGGTCGAGCGCGGCCAGCGGCGCAGCCGCCATCACCGGCGTGCCCGCGACCGGATTGCCGAAGATCACGACCTTGGTATCGCGCAGCTCGAGGCCGGCCGACCGGGCCTCGCCGCTGTGGTCGATCACCGCGAACAGCTTGACGCCCTGCGACTCAAGCAGCTGCGTGATGCGCGCGACGGTGTCGTCGACCGACACCGGGCTCGCCTTCGACGTCGTCACTTCCAGATCGTGTTGATCGGCTGCGCCCCGGCCGCGAAGCCGAGGTAGCCGTCCAACCGGTACCCGTCCTCGAGCGTGCGCAGGAAGCTGTAGTGGGTGAACGCACCGCCGTAGACACCCGGCTGCACTTGCGGACCCTGCGCGGCCCACAGCACGGGACCGCCGTCGTGGTAGAGCGTGCTCGCCGTCGCCTCGTCGAAGACGATCACGACCAGGCCGTTCGACCCGAATGCCGGCGAGGCTTCGATCTTCGGCACCTCGCGCTTGAGGAACGCGTCGAACTGCAGCAGCCGGCTGCCCGGGCCTGTGCAGTTGTCGTGCGCGTCCTCGCACTGGTTGGGCACGATGTAGTCGAAGCGGCCGACGGCACCGCTTGCCAGCGCCGCGTCCAGGGCGGAGGTGTCGTTTGGCCCGGTGCCGCCCGTGGCGATCACGTTCGACGTGCACTCCGCCGACGGGTTGGCCGCATCGAAGACGCCGCCGGGTCCCTCGATGTTGTCGTAATAGACAGCGGGATTGTGCTTGACGCGGTAGCTGTTGAAGGTCGCGCTGTCGCCGACGTCGGTCAGATAGCACGGCGACGGCATCGACTCGTTCCACTCCTGCCAGGGCCGGCCGGCGACGTCGAGCTGGTGGAACACGTTGTCGACGCCCTGGTGGCATTCGGACGGCGGGTTGTCGAGCTGCTCGCAGCGGGTGAACTGGCCGGACGTCATGGCGATGTAGTTGCCGGTGGAGTAGTGGCCGGTGGCACGGTAGCCGGTCAGCCATGCGGCATCCGGCTTGAACGTCTTCACCAGCCAGGGCGTGTGCTTGGCGGTCAGCTGGTTCAGCTTGGTGTTTTCGCCCACGATCACGAACACGTGGCCGAACTGGGGCACACCCTCGGAGACCACTCCCGACGACGTTGTGACCTGCGCCTGCGCGATCGCGCCCGGCACCACGAGAAACCCAAAGACCCCGACACACCCGAGCAGCATCCGGACAGATCGCACGACAATCCCCCAATCCCTGGTACGAAGCGAACTGCCAGACGCTACCAGTTCCGCAGCCGCGATCTGGCGAAGGGCCGGTGAATCTTTCGAGAACAACCGGCACGTCGCTCAGCCCGTGACAGCGTCCCCCGGTGCGTAGGCGTTCAGCAGCACGTTGAACGCGGCCAGAGCGCCGTTGGCCCCCGTCGCGAACCGCGCCGTCCGGCCGTCCGCGGACACCACCGACAGCCCGCCGATCACGGTCGCCGCCGCGCCGCGGAGCTCGATCGCGGTGTTGCCGCTGACGCCGAGGGCGATCGTGTCCGGATGCGCACGCGTGAGGCTATACAGCCGGCCCCACCGGTAGTCCACGGTCAGCCGCGGTTCGAGCGCCACGCCGGGCAGGATCGCGAGGCCGGGACGCACCTTCACGAAGCCCGCCCGGAACTCGGCAACCGCCTGCCCCTCGAGCGTCGACTTCACGGGCTCCGGGACGGCGGTGTACCACCGGCCGAGGGCCGCGGTCATCGCGCGATCGGTCATCACCACCGCAGCCTGCGCGATCGCCGTCCGCACGAACGAGCGAAACGCGCTGTCGCCCACCGGCGCCGCCAGCGCCGTCTGGTCGCCACCGACGAACAGCACGCCGGCGGCCGCCGCCAGGTCGGACCTGGTGAGGTCGTGCTGTCCGTAGACGATCTGGTCGATCTGGCCGCTCCAGCCGGCCGCGGCCGCGGCCTTCGCGTAGAGCTGGGCGTCGTGGTTGGACGCGCCGGTGCTCGGATAGCCCGCGAACACCTCGACGATCCGCGAGCCGCCGCCGGCCACGGCGCGCTGGACGAACTCGCGCATCACGGCGCCGGTGGGGCCGTCGCCGACGCCGCCGCCCAGCAACAGGACGCCCGGGCCGGGTGCGTGCAGCACACCGGCCGGCCACGGCCCGGGCGATCGGTACGTCCGAGCCTGACCGTGGTCGAAGGGCATCCGAGCCGACACGTCGTAGGAAAACGGTCCCGCAGGGATCAGGTGCGTCAGCAGGTTCCGGGCCGACAGCGTGTCGTTCGGGCCGCGCCACGAATGCGTCGCACCGGCGGTCTCGCCGTCAACGACCGCCACCGACGAATCACCGAACACGCCCGAGAGGCTGCTGTCGCCGATCAGGCGCACGCCCGTTGCCAGATCCACTCCGACTCCCAGCGCGCTGGAACCGCCGAAGCGGTCGTCCGATTGCGCCACCACGTTCAGCAGCCGTCCGAACCTGCCCATCTGGTAGAAGTGCTGGTCGAGGATGGTGGCTGTCGACCCGAAGCTGAGCCCACGCTCGAGATCGCGGTCGTCCCCCCACCAGACCAGCACCGACCCCTGGTCGAGCTCGTTCTCCGGAGTGCCGGCGTCGGTGAACCCGAAGATCATGCTGCGCGACTCGACGGCATCCCCCGCGCTGGTGCCGCCGAACACCACACCACGGCGGTATGCGGCCGCCATCGCCGTCTCGAGCGGCGTGCCGGCGAGCGCCTCCATCGCCAGATCCTGATCACCGCCGAGGATGAAACCCCCGTCGACGGCGGGGTCGTCGAACCGTGCCGCGTAGGCGGGGTTCTCGGCGTCGGCGCGGGTGAAGACCGGCAGCAGCGTCGCCGAGCAGTCGCTCAATCCGGGGTAATCGGACACCACCGCCCGACAGGCTGCGGTGATCTGATCCGTGCGCTTCTGGGCAAGCGAGACGTTCGCGCCGATCGAGGGCGTCGTGCCGTACGCCGGGGGAAGAACGAGGATGTCCACCGTGGGACCGGACGCGTGCTCCGCTGCAACTCGCGCGAACCCCTGTAGTGAGTCCGGGCTGTAGTCGCCGCCGATCGGCACCAGCGTCCCTGGTGGCGTGGCGGCATCGGACGCGGCTGTCCCGCCGAGCAGGGTCACCGCTGCCAGCAGCAGCACGCAGGTACGACTCGACCAGACCGATCGCGACACACGACTCGCCTCCCACCCAACCTCGTGGATCCCCAATGTTGCCACCGTAGCAAGAAGCGAGCCCAGGGCAAAGGTTCCGCCACCGGTGAGGTGCCCTCACCCGTTTGGGGGTTTCTGCTCAGAAACCGCAGGTTCCGCTCGGGTCGGGGTGTCCATATGTCGACCCTGTCTCCAGATGGAGCGTTGCCTGCCCATGGCTCACCACAGAGATCTCCCACAGCCAGCCGCCGACACCGTCGTGCCGAACCCGGCGCGCAGGCGCCGCGGTCAGGCGGGCCAGACGCTGCCGATGATGATGTTCTTCATGGTCTCCCTGCTGGGCGTGGCCGGGTTGGTGATCGACGTGGGTGGCTGGTACCTGCAGAAGCGGCAGGTGCAGGCGTCTGCCGACGCGAGCGCCCTGGCCGGCGCCAACCAGCTGCCGGTCGGCTGGTCGACGGCCCAGTCGACGGCCCAGACCGAGTACACGAACAACGGCAAGGCCGGCGACAGCTCCTCCATCACCAACACCACCGACCTGGCCGCCAACGACTCGGTCACGGTCAGCGCATCGCGGGTCGCGCCGGGCTACCTGACGCGCGTGTTCGGACTGTCCGGCGTCACCGTCTCGGGCAGCGCCACCGCGACGATCGAAAGCGTGGTCGGCTACGCGTCGACCGGTAACGTGATGCCGTGGGGCATCATGCGTGGCTCCTACACGGTCGGATCGTCGTACTCCATGAAAATCGCGAACGACGGCTCATCGCAGTCGGGCGCGCTCGACATCCCCTACGAGGGCGGCTGCAGCGGCTCCAGCGGCAGCAACGACTACCGCCAGCTGATCAACGGCAGCGAGATCGCGTGCCCACTCACCGTCGGCGAGACGCTTGGCCTGCAGTCAGGCTCGATCCCCGGCCCCACCTCGCAGGGCATCACCGACCGCATCCCCAACTTCCAGTCCCCCGACCAGATCGTCACGGTCGGCGCCAACGGCACCGCCACCATCCTGAACAGCAACTCCAAGCAGCTGGTGCTGATCCCGATCATCGAGAACACCGACGGCACCACCAACTGGACGGGCGGGTCGATGCACGTACGCGTCGTCGGGTTCGCCTGGTTCGTGATCACCAGCGTCACCGGCAACGGCCAGAAGGTCACCGTGACCGGCGAGTTCGTCAGCATCGCGTCCTCCGACGGCAACGCCACGCTCGGCGCCTACACCGGGCTACCGGGCGGCGCCACCTCCGTCGAGCTCACCAAGTAACATGACCACCCGAGCCGGCGCGGTAGCCGGTGCGGCGCGATCAACACGACTCGGGGTGGGCAACTGATTGGATGACCGTCGGGTCAGGTTGGATGAGTTGGCGTTCCAGGCAGCGCTGGCGGCTGCCCGGCTGGGTGAGGAGTGGGCGGTGGCGTCGCTGTGGCGTGACCTGCATCCGCGGATCCTGCGGTACCTGCGTGTTGCCGTCGGCGACTCCGATGCGGAGGATCTCGCCTCGGATGTGTGGCTGGAGGTGGGGCGGGGGCTGGGACGCTTCGACGGAGATGCGTCCGCGTTCAGGGCCTGGGTGTTCACGATCGCGCGGCGACGCGTGATCGATGCGGGGCGAAGGTCCAGCGCCGCCGAACGGATCCGATGTCGCCACAGCAGATCGATCGCGGCTGCGACGACGCGCCCGGCGAACTTGAGGCACGGCTGGCCCTGGATGCCGCGCTCAGGCGTGTCGCGCGGCTACCACGCGATCAGGCCGAGGTGGTGGCGTTGCGGGTGCTGGCCGGGCTCAGTGCCGAGCAAGTCGGCGAGATCGTGGGGAAGCGTGCGGGCGCCGTGCGCGTGCTGCAGCATCGGGCCTTGCGGCGGTTGGCGAACGACCTTGCGGCGGAGGGTGTAACACGGCAGACGGGAGCGGCGATCTTCGGTGTGGATGAGCCACTCACCGCGTGATATGAGAAGCGATCGTGTCCTCGACGGCCTCGCGGTCGGCGGCGGTGCCGAGTCGCTCGCGTCTCTGATGGACGCGTTACGGGTATCCGGCCTGGATCACGAGCTCTGGGATCAGGCGCAGTCGGTGGCGGCATTCACAGCGGCGCTCGGCGCTGCTGACACTGTTGATCGCCCGAGGAGGGGTCCCGTGAGATCTCGTCGTTCCCGTTTCGCTCTGAGCCTGGCGCTGTCCGGCGCCGCACTGGTCGCAACCAGCGGCCTGGCCTACGCCGGCGCGCTGCCCGGCGCCGCACAGGACACCGCCAAGGGGGTGCTGGCCGGCCTCGGTGTGACCGTGCCCGGACCCAACCAGCATGCCGGGACGCATCCCGACACCCGCGGACACTCCGCCGCCGCACCCGGCCACGCCGCGACCGCCGGCACCGGTACGGACGCAACCGGTGACACCGGCTCTCGCAAGGGCAAGGGAGCCACTATCCCGAACCTGGCGCGGACAACGACCGCGACCGGCCGTGATAAGGGCGCGATCATCTCAACCGCTGCCAGCGGCGGGAAGAGCCACGCCGGGAATCCTGCCGGCCAGACGAGCGCCCACCAGTCGGCGGGTACCTCCGATCAGGGCGGAACCGGTACGGCCGACGGCGCCAGCGGTGGACACGACAGCCACGGATCGTCGACGGCACAAGCCGCCAGCGACGGTCACAGCAGCGCTGGTTCCGGCAACGCCGGAAGCCAGCAGGCCGCTCGCTAGCCAGGACGGGCCCATCCCCGGTCGCGGCAGGGGGGCGCGCCGGGGGTGGGCCTGGAACGACGCTGCGGGGCGGCCACGTCGGCGGGCTCACCTGAAGGGGGGATCTTGCCGCTGGCAGCGCAGGATGTGGTCGGTTTGAGGGTCTTGTCACATACAGGACACCTCTCAGATCGACCCAAGGATCATGGCCCCCCACCACACATCCCTCGAGGCAACCGCAGGCGCCGCGCGGGTGCGCCCGCGCGTGTCGGGTCGCCGCGACGGCCAGGCCGGCCAGACGCTGCCGTTGTTCGTGGTGTTCCTGGTCGTCCTGCTGGGGATGTGCGCGCTCGCGATCGATGTGGGGTTCTGGGCGCAGGGCAAGCGCGCGGCTCAGAACTCGGCCGATGCGTCCGCGCTTGCCGGTGCGGCGTTTCTGGGAGTCAACTGGTCGACCGCGCAGACGAACGCGTCATCGGAGTTCACGAAGAACATGGCGAGCGGCGATACCGCGACGTACACGCAGGGCACGACGTACATCCCCGGCGACACGATCCAGGTGACGGTGAACCGTCAGGCCCAGACCTTCTTCGCCAAGATCTTCGGCAAGACCAGCGTCAACC
Source organism: uncultured Actinomycetes bacterium (assembly GCA_963737445.1). Taxonomy (GTDB): domain Bacteria; phylum Actinomycetota; class Thermoleophilia; order Gaiellales; family JAICJC01; genus JAICYJ01. The sequence continues at coordinate 244,945 of CAVTSO010000025.1, forward strand.
TCGCCGCGACCGCCAAGGCGACGATGGTGCAAAACGGCGGCGGGGCATTGCCGTGGGCGGTGATGAACAACCCGTACGTGCCAGGGAACACCTACCAGATCTACACCGATAACAGCGGTCCCAACAACGGGGCGGTGCGGCTGCCGGCCTGGGATACGGCCACATCAGCATGCACGACCGGAAACGTCAACGGCCTCGGCGGTGCGTCGCTGTACCAGGCGCAGATCACCGGCGGCGTCGTCACCACCTGCGCGATCATCGGTCAACCAGGTGATCGACACCAAAACCGGCAACAACACCGGCCCCACCTCGGCCGGCATCGACGCTCGCTGCAGCCCGCTGCAGGCGCCAAGCACGATCGCCACGTTCGGCAGCAGCGTCACCCTCCTTCAACCCAACAGCTGCCAGCTGGTGCTGCTGCCCGTCGTCATCAACAACCAGGACGGGTCGAACAACTGGCCCGGCCAGGGAGCCGGCCAGGTCAAGGTCGTCAGCTTCTCGTGGTGGATCCTGAAGGACTACACCAACGGCGGCAAGGTCGTCGACGCCGTCTACGTGGGCCCGGCGCAGACCGATCCCAGCCTCGGCAACACCCTGCCGCCGGCGTACGTCCCGCAGCTCACCGGGTAGGCTCGCAGGGCGGGAACTTTCAAGTCCCCGCAATCGACAAACCGTTATGGCGCTGCGACCACGCCCCACCAAGAACAGCGCGTGGATACTGGTAGTTACGTTCGCGCTGATCGCAGGGTGCGGTTCTGGAACCGCGTTCGCTCCAAATGGCACCCAGCTCGAGGCCACGCCAACCGGGAACTTCGTCCTCTACGTCAGCGATCAGAGCTTCGAGCTCGGCCACGTCGACATCACCATCCGGATCGACGGCAAGGTCGCGGTCAGTGATCGCTTTGCCGTCGGCAACGAGCACAACTGGCGGCAGTACCGATTCCAGCTCGATCCGGGCGTGCATCATCTCACCGCGATCTCACACCAGGGACGCGCCCGGCTTGCAAGCACCTTCCGCATGAAGGAGAAGCTGAACGGAGTGGTCGACTACTGGTACGCACCGGGCAACCCCGGCGGCCGCCGGCAGCTCACGTTCCATCACACCCCCGGCCAGATCGCCTTCGCCTGAGCGACGGTGCGCCCCGGCGGCGTGACCGTGCGTCGCCAGGGCGTGGACCACGACGTCCGAGGTAAACGTTGATCGCGCTCCAATCGGATCCGGCGGTCCAGACCAGTCGCCGGTATGCGGCTTCACGACTGGGATGCGAGCAGCCCGGGTTTCCCGCGCGGCAAACCAATACATCCCTAACAACTTGACACTCCGGCGCGGCCGTGGCAGGGCGCCGACCGGGGTTGGCACACCCCTCGTACTGAGACGGCAAAATCAGCGACGGCGCCGGTTGCCGATCGGTGGCGGACGGACCCGAACGGCACGCCACCTCACGTTCACGTCTCTGATCCACCGCTGATTAGTGGTTTCAAACGGCTTGATCGCTGGTCGCGATCGCCGCCGGATGGACGCTCAAGCGACGTGACGTCTGAGTCCCGTTATTGCCCCCTGGTGTACCAGCTGCCGCCGGGGCCGACGTAGCTCGTACCTTCGCTCCAGATCACGTAGTTGACGCCGGACGGTGCCGTCTCCATCTCGAAGTAGTCACCGTACGGGAACGCGTAACCGGCGGCCGTCTTGTACGGCGCGCCCGACCCGAGGTCTGACAGCCGCACCGCGGTCGACCAGGCTCCGCCGCCGTTGGTGGTGCGTGTGTACCAAGTGTTGTATGCGCTCGAGCCGTTCCTGTTGTCTTGCCACGCAACGCGGAAGTCGCCGGCGGTCGGCCCATGGGAGACGACGGGGAACCCGCTATCTCCGAGACCGTTCAGCTGCTGCCGCGCGCTCCAGGTTGCACCGTCGGTGGATGTGCGTACGTACAACCCCTTCGGCGCTCCCGCCGTGGTGTTGAGCGTGTAGGCGACCAGCACCTTGCCGGCCGAGTCGACCGAGAGCATCGCCTGCGGTCCCAGGAAGTCGTTCGTGCAGCCGTTGGACGTGCAGGCCGGCTGCTGCTCGGATGTGTCGATGAAGGTCGTCGTCCACGACGTTCCGCCGTTGGTGGAGCGGAGCACCGCCAGCTTCACCTGGCCGGTGGCGCTCTGGTTCTCGGCGCTCTCGGAGAAGTAGATCGAGCCGTTGGGAGCAACGGTGCCGCCCTCGGCGAACCAGTAGAGGGAGTCGCTGTTGGTCTTGACCCGGGTGCCCCAGGTCGCGCCGAAGTCGTGCGAGGCGACCACATAGCTGTCGCTCGAGTTGAAGGCGATGTAGACGTCCTTGCCGGTCGGCGATATCGCGAGGATCGGCTTGTCGCTGAAGCTGAGGGACTTGCCCTCAACCGACTTTGGCTTTGACCAGGTCGCCCCGTGATTGGTCGACTTCGAGAACACCACGCCCGGCTGGTAGTCGTTCAGCCACGCCGCATACAAGGTGCCGTCGCTGGCCACGGCCAGCTGCGGATCGTTCTGCGCCTTCACGCTCTTGCACGCACAGATGTACGTGTCTGGGCCCCAAGTGGCCCCGCCGTCGCTCGAGGCGCGCACGATGATTGCTGGATCCGAACACGAGGCGCAGGCCTTTGGCCCGCCGTAGCGCGTGGTCGCCTGGTAGACGTACGACGAACTGGGATCGACCCCGATCGCGGGCTCCCAGTCATCACCGGTGCTCCACAGACGCTCCGAGTCGAATCCCGTCGGCGCCGCCGCGGCCTGCACCTTCAGCTGACGAACCGTGCCATGGAAGGCTGCGATCCGCGCCCCCGCCACGTCCTTGTCCGGATCTCCCTTGCCGTCGTGCTCCTCACTGCTGCGCCCCAACCCGACGATCAGAGCCGCCACCACGACCACCACCACGACCACGATCCCCACCAGCAACAATCGTCTCTGCAGCATCTTGCCTTGCCTCCCCAGACCGGTTGAGGGACTCAGTTCTGTCGGTTCGCCCAGATGTCTCCGTGCACCTGGCCGGTGTCGCCTTCGCCCATCACCGCCACGGCCTTGCCGGCGGAGTTGATGGCGACCGTGTCGTAGTCGCCATACGGCGAGCCGAAGCCGGCTGGTGTCTTGTAGGACGCACCGGAGGTCGCGTCCGACACCTTTGCATCGGCGGTCCAGGTGGCACCGCCGTCGGCGGATTGGCGCTCCCAAACGTTCCAGCCACCACCGCGGTTGTCCATCCAGGTGATCACGAACTGGCCCGCTGCCTTGCCTGCGGCGGCAACCTGGGTGGCGTCCGCCCCGCCCGCTGAGGTCGTCATCTCGACCCGGGCGCTCCAGGTGGCACCCGAATCGGCCGAGCGGCGCACGTACACCTTGCCGTTCGCGCCCACGCTGATCGACCCGCTGTATAGGAGCACCAGCGTACCGGCAGCATCAGAAGCGACCGTGGTCACCGACGAGGTCGCGAACGTTGCCCCGGTGTTGAGCGTATCCGCCACCGTTCGCTGCCATGTGCCCCCGCCGTTCGTGGAGCGGAACGCGACGATGTTGATAGGCCCAGTGAGCTTTGTGCTGTTGCCCTTCTCGGGATACTCCGACCCGACCATCACGGCCGTCCCGTTCGGGAGCACCGTGCCGCCGTTCGGGTAGTAGTAGATGTTCGACTCGTTCGTGATCCGTACCGGCGTCGAGAAGGTGAGACCTGCGTCGTGCGACGAGGTGGCGTCGATGTTGCCGTGCGACGCCCACATCACGTAGATGTCCTGTCCGTTGGCGCTGGTGGTCATCCACGGCTTGTCACCCCAGGTGCCGACGGAGATCTTGATCGGCGTCGACCAGGTGGCCGCGTGGTCGGTCGACCGGGTGAATGAGATGTGGTTTCCCTGCATGAAGGTCGCGTACACGGCGCCGGTGCTCGACGTCGCCAGCGTGATGTCGTACTCCCCCTTCCCGCAATTCGGGCAAAGTGGCTCGACCGCGCCCCACGTCGATCCGCCGTCGGTTGACGTCCGCGTGCTGATGGTGATGCTGGGGCCCGAGTACTGCATCCAGGCGGCATAGACGTACGGCGCCGACGGATCGGCGGCGATCGCCGGCTCCCACCCGTCACCCGTCGCCGGCGAGGAGATGATCGACTCCCCCTGCCAGGTAATTGGCGCGGCGCGTACTCCCGCCACTCCCACCGTCAACGCGATCACGGTCACCGCAAATGCCGCACAAACGGTCATGCCAACGCGAAACGTGGATCCCGACACCGGAGGCTCCTTATCGTGGGATGGCGGCGCATAACGTATAAACCCCCAAACGTTCTGTCAAACCGAATCCGGCGTGTGGACGCGTACACGGAGCGTTATCTGCTGGCCTTGCCCAGTGCGCCGGCGAGCTCGTCGATGTCGGAGCTGTCGTTGTAGGCGTGAAGGGACACGCGGATGCCGCCCCCTCTCGAGCTGACCACGATCTGATGCTCTTCAGCGAGGCAAGCCTGGATCGCCGGTGCCGCGAGCGTGGGATGACGCAGCGAGACGATGTGATGGCTCGCCGCGGGCGCGTCGAGATCTCGGAATGGCGTCCAGCCGTGAGATACCGTCGCGGCTACGAGTTCGTGCGCGAGTGCATCGGCATGTCGGGTGAGCGCCGGAAAGCCGACTCCGGTCAACAGCTGGATCGAGGTGCTCAGCCCGGCGGCCGAGCTGTAGGCGATCGTTGAGAGTTCGAACCGTCGCGCGCCGGTTGCGAGCGCCAGCGTCGTGGGGTCGAACTGGAAGGGATGCTCGGTGCTCTTCCAGCCGACGATCGGCGGCACGGCCTGCAGCAACTCGTCGGCGGCCACCAGCAGCGCGACGCCGCCATGCGTCGACAGCCATTTGTACCCGCTGCAAACGAGCGCGTCAGCAGACCACGAACGCTGGCTCACTTCCATCGCTCCAGCCATCTGCGTGACGTCGACGATGACACGCGCCCCCACCGCGTGCGCACGCCGAACGACCTCGCCGACATCGACCAGCGAACCGGTGGCGAACTGAACCGCACTGAAGCAGACCGCAGTGGTGCCGCTCTGCATGCCGTCGACAAGTGCGGTCGTGAGATCCTGTTTTGGACTGTCCTCGACCCACCTGATAACCGTGCCGAACCGCTCGCGCGCCACGAGCCACGGGTACGTGACGCTGGGAAAATCGGTCGCCACGAGCAGCACCTCGCCTCCGGCCTTCCCTGCCAGGATCGCGAGCTGACCGAGCGCCTCACTGGCTCCTCCTACCACCGCTACCGACCGCAGCGGCGCGTCCAACAACCCGGCCGCGGCCTGTCGGAGATGATCCAGAATCCGCTCTTCGGCGACGTCCGAGAGCCGCGCGTTGCCGTACTGGGCCACGTCGACGAGGAAATCGACCATCGCCTCCGTCGACCGCCGCGGAACCAGCCCCAGCGACGCCTGGTTCAGGTACACGCAGCGCTCCAGCGCCGCGTATTCCTCGCGCGGGACCAGGGCCGACGTCAAACCAAAGACCTAACAAGGCGAGGCATCGCGTATGAGTATCCCTAAACGCGCGCGGCTGGGGTGCCGGGCTCGCCCGGCGCCCCAGCCGTTTCAGCTCAGCTCAGTTGCAGATCCAGGACGGCTGCGACGTGTTGCAGGTGTTGCCTGGGAAGTGATTGTCGCTGCCGGACCCGTCATAGAAGATGTCCAGCGGCGAGTTACCGGTGATGGTGTTGTTGGAGATGGTGTCGTGGCGCGGGTTGAAGCCGCTACCGCCACCGATCTTGGCCGAAACCAGCACCAGCCCAGCGGAGATGAACGAATCGCCGCCCGGCTTGTTGCCGGTGATCCAGTTGTGCGTGACCCGCGTCCGGCGAGCGCCCACCAGCAGCATGCCGATGCCCGACAGGGGCGGTGCGCCCTCGTCGTCGGCGGGACAGGCCTTGTCGTTGCCCCACGAGCGGTTGTTCCACAGCGTGACTGCGCAACAGGCCGAGCTACGGGCGGCAACTAACCAACGACACCAGGAGAAGGTGCAGCGATGACCGGGCCTCGACTCCTTGTGGTGCCGCAAGCGACGTCCTACACTGTGGTCATGAACGTCGTGGCGCTGTTGCGCCGAATCGGACGCAGGTTGCAGCCGCCCGGGAACCGTGGCTCGCTCGAAACGGAGTATCGCCAGCCGAACATGGATCCCACGCACTCTCAGTCCGAAGGCAGTTACGTCGCGAAGATGAACAGCGGCGGCAGGTAGCTCGCCGCGCCCCCGGCAGATACCCGGGGGCGGAAACCTTCGGAACCTTTCGCGCCGGCTCAGGCTCGATCGGAGAGCGACCCCGCAACGTCGGCCACGTACTGGACGATGCGTCTCGCCTCCGTGCCGTCGGGATCCTGCTCCGGGTCATAGATCGCGATGCTCCAGCCGGCACAACCGCCACAGGCGAGCGCGGCAGCCGTGAGCTCGGTGAGTTGTGGCCAGTCGAGACCACCCGGCTCGTCCTCGTCGTCGGGCACCCGGCCGGCGGTGAAGATGTCCTGCGCGAGCACGTCGAGATCGGTGTGCAGCCACCATGCTGGCGCCGAGTCACGGACATGCGCGACGGCCTTGCGCGCGACCTGGGCGGGATCGGCCGGGATCGCCTCGTAGCCCCGGAAAAACACGCCACGGTCGGCCAGACTTGCGAGGTTGAGCGTTCGGCGTAGCGCACGGTCGCGCGGACCGAGCATGGCCAGCGCCGCCGGCTCGAGCGCCGGCAGGTGGCGGCGCAGCGGCGCGGGCGCGAGCTGCCCGGTGATGCCCAGGAGCAGGCCCACCTCCATGTTCGCCGCCTCGCCGTCGGGCGACACGTCCAGCGGCGTCGTATCCTGATGACCATCGACGAACACCAGGCCGGCCCGGCCGTGGTGGTCGCGCAGGCAGGTCACCGCGCCCAGCAGCACCGAGCACTCACCGCCATAGACGATCGGGAAGCGACCGGCGGCCAGCGCCGCACCCACCTGCTCGCGAAGCTCCTCGACCAGGGCCAGCAAGGCCGCCTCGTTCATCAATCCCGAGCCGGCGGCACGACCCGGGTCGGGGGTCGGCAACACGAAATCGGTCCGCCCTACCTCACGCTTGCCGAAGGCGCCTTCGAGGCCGGCGTCGCGCAGCGCCTCGGCCGCGCAGGCCTGGTGCCCGACACGGCCGAAGCCGTCGAAGGGAGCCCCGATCAGCTGAATCAACAGCTGATCCGAACCGTGCCGGAGTCATCCACGGCGAACACCATCCCGCTGCCGTTGGTGCCGTGGTAGATCCCGTTCATGCCGGCCCTCCACGGCTCGTTCAGCACCTGCGTGAAGCCACCCGGCCCGGCCTGCGGGCAGTGCACCGTCAGCGGCACAGCCAGGTCGTCGGTCGAGAACGTGCGGGTGCCGCGAACCACGACCGAGTGGTAGGGAGGGCCGGCGGAGGCGCTCCCGACGGTCGCTGCGCCGCCGGTCGAGCCCGCCTCGCTGCCGCCGCCCAGGCCGCATCCCGCCGCCATCGCCGCCAGAGTCACCGTCAACACCAGGCTGCGCCACATCTCCGAAGGGACGGTACACGCCGCGGACTCGAGCCCGCCGGCCCCAGTGATGGCTATGGTCCGGCGGGTGAGCAGCTCACGCCACTTCCGCCAGAAGACCGGCGAGGAGCAACGGGCGACCTGGCTGGAGCTGTTCTTCGACCTGGTCTTCGTGTTCGCGGTGACGCAGCTCAGCCACCTGCTGCTGCATAACCTGACGCTGCACGGCGCGCTGCAGACGCTGTTCCTGCTGCTGGTCGTGTGGTGGGCCTGGATCTACACGACCTGGATGACCAACTGGTTCGATCCCGAGTCGGTGCTGGTGCGACTGGTGCTGCTGGTGGTGATGGCATCCAGCCTGCTGATGGCGGTCGCCATCCCCGAGGCCTTCGGCAGGCTGGCGCCGCTGTTCGCCTGCTCCTACGTCCTGCTGCAGGTGATTCGGAACGCCTTCAACGTCTACGCCACGCCGCGCGACAACCCCTTCTACATCATCTTCCGCCGGATCCTGGCCTGGAGCCTGGTCTCGGGCGTGCTGTGGCTGGCCGGCGGGTTCGCGCCGTCGGGCGCCCGCACGTGGCTGTGGATCGCGGCGCTGGTGGTCGACTACGTGGCACCGTCCGTGGGCTACTGGACGCCCCGGCTGGGCCGCTCGGCGACCACTGACTGGGAGATCGAGACAGCGCACTTCGCGGAGCGGTTCCAGCTGTTCATCATCATCGCGCTGGGCGAGTCGATCGTCGTCACCGGCGCCACCGCCTCGTCGCTGGTGCTGGACTTCGCGAACGGGACGGCGCTGATGGTGGCATTCGGGACGTCCGCGGCGCTGTGGTGGCTGTACTTCGACGAGGTCGGATGGCGCGCGCAGCGGACCCTGTCGCGGGCCCATGACAGCGGCAGGCTCGCGCGCGACGCCTACACCTACCTGCACATCCCGATCGTGGCGGGCATCATCGTCGTCGCCGTAGGGGACGAGCTCGTGATCGCACATCCCGGCGCGTCCCCGTCGGGCGTGGAGCTGGCCGTGATCCTGGGCGGGCCGGTGCTGTACCTGGTCGGCCACACCCTGTTTCGGCTGCGCATGATCCACAACGTCAGCCGCAAGCGCGTGGTCGCCACGCTCGCCATCCTCGCGCTGGCGCTGCTCGGCAGCACGCTCACATCCCTGGCGCTCGCCGCCTGCGTGCTCGCGATCCTGGCGGTGCTGGCAGGGGACGAGACGCGACACCGCCTGTCCGCCGCGGCGGCATAGATGATTGATCGGTATCTCGTGATGTCCAAGGCGCAAGGCATCGCCTTGCGCCGGTCGGGAGCGATCTGCGATCACGCAGATCGCGGACGGAGACGACAGTTCGCAGCCGTAGCCACCCCAACCACCGCTAACCCAGAACGACCGCAGCGGCCAGGCTCGGGAGAGATACCGATCAATCATCTCAGATCTACCGATGAGGCCGCAGCCGGCCGCCGCCGGCGCCGCCCGCGATCAGCTCCGGAGTGGAGCGCTCGAGCGCGTCCCACCCGCACTCCGAGTAGCGGATCCGCTCCTCCTCCGCGGCGCCGCCGCGGACGCCGAATAGCCGCTTCGAAAACAACAGGTAGCCGAGCACGGCCAGGTTGATCACGGTCGCTCCCACCTTGAGCAGACTGGGGCCGCTCACAAGCTCGCTCAGCTCGTAGGGCAGAAAGGCGCCGGTGGCGATGAACGTCAGGTACTCGGCCCAGCGCTTCATCAGCCACAGCCCGACCGCCTCCACCCCCTCCACCAGCGCGTACAGGCCGAGGCCGCCGGCGATCAGATAGAGCGTGTTCGAATCGGCGTGAAACAGCCTGTCGACCTCTCCCAGCAAGCCGTGATGCCGGGGCAGCGGCCCGTTGTTGACGCCCTCGATCGCCCGCAGCGCCGTGTCGTAGAGGCGGCGCAGGTGGGCCTGGTCGTTCGCGAACACGAACACCGCCCCCGCCAGCGCCGCCAGCACGACGAAGTGGATGAAGCGGTCGATCGCGATCAGCCGCAGCACGATCAGATCGCGCATCGCCCGGCCCCGCGGCGGCAGTTCGATCTCGGCGTGCGCAGGCACCCGGTCGCGCTCTGGCGCCGCCGGAGGCGCCAGCGGCACCCAGGCGTCGCAGCGCAGGCAGCGGTGCCAGCGCACCCCGTCGATCTCGCGCACGATCACGCCGTCCTGCTCGGTCACCTCGCGAACGTCGGTGCCGACCAGCACGTGGCCGCGGGCGCCGCAGGCCAGCAGCTCCCAGTGGAACCGCGGCAGATAGCGGGCCGGGTGGTAGAAGGGCTTGGGTGCGATCACCGCCATGTGCGTAAGTCTGTCGGCGCGGGGCGACGTCGCGTTTAGCGCCCGCTGCTCACCCGGTCAGGACTCGGTGGCGGCGGCCGGCTCGTCGGGACGCAGAAACAGCAACCGTGCGGCCGGTCGCGGCATCCACCAGTTCCACTCGCCCATCAACCGCATCAGCGATGGCACCAGCAGCGCGCGGATCACGGTCGCGTCGAAGATGATGCCGGCCGCCAGGCCGATGCCGAACTGCTTCACGTCCACGCCGGGGCTGCTGGACAGCACCAGGAACGAGAACATCAGGATCAGGGCGGCGCTGGTCACCAGCTTGCCGGTGCGGGCGAGGCCGAGCTCGATGGCGCGATTGGTGTTGCCGACGTCGTCGTAGATCTCGCGCATGCGCGTCAGCATGAACACCTCGTAGTCCATCGAGATGCCGTACAGGAACGCGAAGATCATCAGCGGGATCCACGAGATGATCACGCCGGTGGCGTCGATGTTCCAGATCGGCTTGCTGCCGTGACCCTGCTGGAAGATGAACACGATGATCCCGTAGGCCGCCGTCAAAGAGATCAGGTTCAGGATCACGGCCTTCAGCGCCAGCACCAGCGAGCGGAACGCGCGCGCGAGCAGCAGGTAGGTGAGCACCACCACGAACAGCAGCAGGTACGGGAAGTTGTCGTAGACGGTATGCTCGAAGTCACGCGACTGCGGCGGCCCGCCGGCGGTACCGAGGCTGACGCCACCACCGAGCTGCCGTTCCAGCCCCGGCAGCGTGCTGTTCTCGAGCGTGGCGATCGCGTCGTAGGCGTCCGAGCTGGCGGAGTCGGTCGCGGGCACGGCCTCGATCACGGTGAGGCCGTTGCGGCTCCATCCCTGAGGCGCCGAGGCGCCGGCGATGCCCTCCGACTTCCCGACCGCCGCGACGATCGCCGGGATCTGTGCCGGAGTGGCACCCTGCACCGTGATCGCGATCGGGGAGAGCGCACCCGCGGAGATGCCGGCGGCGGCGAGCTGGTCGCGCCCGGTGATCGCCGGCCCGCTTCCTGGCATGTTCTTGGCCAGCGCGTCGCCGGGGTTCAGCGAGATCGCGGGGATCATCACGACCACCACGATGGCGATGCCGAGCGTGGCCATCACGCCCGCATGGTGGGAGACCAGGCGCGCCCAGCGCGCCCACGGGCCGACGTCCGGGTCGGCCTGCGAGATGAAGCGGCGCGGCATCACGCGCACCCGGTTGATGCCGGTGCCGATGATCGCCAGCATGGCCGGCAGCAGCGTGCAGGCGGCGATCACCGAGACGATCGGGATCAGCAGCCCTGCCACGCCGATCGAGCGGATGAAGGGGATCGGCAGGATCACCATGCTCAGCAGCCCGATGCCGACCGTGGAGCCCGACACCACCACCGACTTGCCGGCGTGGATCATCGTCTCGATCAGCGCGTGCTCCGAGGAGCGGCCGGCGGCCAGCTCCTCGCGGAAGCGGAAGATGAACAGCAGCGAGTAGTCGATGGCGACGCCGAGGCCGACCAGCGCCACCAGGAACTCCACGATCACCGACACGTCGGTGACGTAGGTGAGCAGCAGGATCAGGGTGAAGGTGTTCAGGATCGACGCCATCGCGACGATCAGCGGCATCGCCACCGCCGGCAGGGTGCCGAACACGAACAGCAGGATGATGAGGGCGCCGAGCGCGCCGATCGCGACCTCGACCAGGATGCTGGGGCCGCCGCTGGCGCCGTTGCCGGCCGCCTGCTCCAGCGCGTCCAGACCGCTGACCGATGCCTGCACCCCGGATGGGGCGTTCGCGGTGATCGCCTGCTGGGTGGCTGCGATGGTGCCGCCCGAGCCGAAGCCGTTGGCACCCACCGGGTAGATGGCCGCGAACATGGTGTGCCCGTCCCTGGACACGTACACGTGGGAGTCGGCGCCGGTGTTGAAGTAGGAGCTGATCCGGGCGCCGGGGTTCTGCTCCAGCGCGGCATCGAGGGCACTCTGGATGCCGGGGGCCTGCGTGACGTCGCCGGTCGGGTCGTGGAACACCAGCACCATCGGGTTCTGGTCGCCGTTGCCGAACGTCTGGACGATCCGCTGGTTGTGCTGGTAGGACTGCGAGCTGGGGATCGAGAAGGTCGTCAGCAGCCGGTCGGCGGCCTTCGGGGCTGCGAATCCGCCGATCGCGGTCAGGACGACCCAGACCGCCACCACCAGCTTGCGATGGCGCAGAATCGTATGAGCCATGCTTTCCAGCATCAGGCTCGCATCCTAGATCGGCCCACGCGTGCCCGTCGAGGATGACGCACCCTCGCGGGATCCCGACCTAGCCGCGCGCGAAGACGCCGTTTCGCTCGAACCCGATCGCACCGCCGACGGTGGTCTGGCCGTGCCCGACCGAGGTGTAGACGACGTTGCTGTGGTCGTCCTTGACACGGAAATCGATGGTCACCTCGCAGGGCACGAACTCCCCCTCGAACCCGAACGTCCTGTCACGAATCCACTGTTTGTCGTGCGGGTCTCTGTGCCAGTGCACGTCAAAGCTGACGTGACCCGGCTGCGATTTCGGTGACGGCGAGACCGCATTCAGGAAGTCGTGGAAGTCCGGCACCGCCAGATGCCGCCGGTGGAACCGAGCCCGCCCGGTTCGCACGTGACCTTCCATCGCGTCGCGTGACATCGCGATCGTCCAGAACAGGCCCGATGCCTTGATGCCCGGCTCGAAATCATGAACCTGTGTCGTCAGGTCGCCCACGGCGCCCGTGAATAGATCGATTCAGACGAAGCCGAACGACCCGGCACGCCTGCGCACGTCCCGACCGACGTACGTGCCCTCCATGAAGCGCATGTCGGTGTCGAACGAGTACGTGCTGCCGTCGCTGCCACGTGCGGTGCCTGCGTCTCGCCGGCGGCGATCCTTCCCCGAAAGTCGGTGATGTTCGACATCTCGAACCCCAGAGCCGGGGGCAGCACGTGAATGAACGAGTGCTTCGGCCAAGCCCTGCTTCGTGAAGCCATCCTGCCAGTGCGACACGGTTCCCCTCTCGTACCGAATCGCACAACCTTACCGATCGGAAGGGGCCGTTTCAATCCGGCCGCTTGACCGGTTCCCGCCTTCTGCAGCTACGCCGCGCACGCCGTGGGCTCGCCGAACCGCGACTCGATCGCGACCAGCCTGTGCAGCGCCCGGATCGGGTGGCTGCCGTCGTACAGCGGAGACGTCGCTCCATGCGTGAGCACGTGCCGGAGCTCGCGCAGCGTCCCGGCATCCACGGCACGACGCTCGTCGCGCAGGGCGTCCGCCAGGGCGTGCATTTCCTCGCCGCAGGTGGCGAGCACGCTACGGGGAATGGGCACCGCCGTGATCCGACGTCCATACAGCTTGCGGGGCGTCAGAGCCACGTCGATGAAGTTGGCGAGCCGCTGCCTGTTGGTGGCGGTATTCATGACCTGAATTGTAGATGGCCGGGGGCGCCGGACGGTACGGATATCCCCCCAAAGCCGTGCGGCGAACTGCACGCCGCCCGTGGTCGGGCGGCTCACCGCGATCGGCTGCGTGTATCCATCGGATATGGGCGAGACCGGTTTCGGACAGGTGACCGCAGTCACAGTCAGAGCTCACGGGAGAACCGTCTACCGTCCCACCTGTGACCATCCCAGCAGACCGGGTCTCCCGCCTCGAAAACGGCGAGGATGCCGAGCGCGGCCGCGAGGCGCGAGCCGGCGCGCCACGATCAGGCCACGCCGACTGGGCGCCGGCACGGACGCGGCCGGACCCCGTGCAAACGCTGCACCTCCAGACGGAGTCGCGGCTGGCCGAGCTGGTGCCGATCCGGTACGGTCGGATGCTTGCCACGCCGTTCACGTTCTTCCGCGGCGCGGCCGCGGTGATGGCGGCCGACCTGGCCGACACCCCCAGCTCCGGCCTCGTGGTGCAGGTCTGCGGCGACGCGCACATCTCGAACTTCGGCGGGTTCGCAGCGCCCGACCGCCGACTCGTGTTCGGCCCCAACGACTTCGACGAGACGCTGCCCGGCCCCTGGGAGTGGGACGTGAAGCGGATGGCCGCCAGCATTGAGATCGCCGGCCGCGACATCGACCTACCGGCCCGCAAGCGACGGCTGATCGTCGAGCGAGCCGTGCGCGAGTACAGGGAGGGAATGCGCGAGTTCGCCCGCGAGAGCTTCCTCGACGCCTGGTACGAGCGCCTCGACGCCGACGAGCTGACCGCCCGGTTCGGCACGAAGCTCGACGCCGACGGCCACCAGCTCTTCATCCGCACCTTCCAGAAGGGGCGGCGAAAGACCAGCGCCCGGGCCGTCCAGAAGCTGACCGAGGTGTTCGACGGGAAGCTGCGATTCGTGAGCGTCCCGCCGCTCCTGACGCCTCTGCACGAGCTCTACCGCGCGGGCCCGAACGAACGCCGAGCCTACGTACGGGGGCTGCTGGAGCAGTACATCGACGGCCTCCACGCGGATCGCCAGCACCTCGTCCGCTCCTATGAGGTGGCCGACATGGCCCGCAAGGTGGTGGGCATCGGCAGCGTCGGCACCCGGGCATGGGTGATCCTGCTGGTCGGCCGCGGCGGCCAGGACGCCGTGATGCTCCAGGCCAAGGAGGCCCAGGCGTCGGTGCTCGAGCCGCACCTGGGCCGGAGCGAACACGCCACGCACGGCGAGCGGGTAGTGCGCGGCCAGCGGATGATGCAGGCGGCGACCGACATCTTCCTGAGCTGGCAGCGTAGCCCCGACCTGCGGGGCGTCGAGCGCGACTTCTACGTGCGCCAGCTGTGGGACTGGAAGGCCTCGGCCGACCTGTCACGCATGACGGAGCACGGCCTGCTCACCTACACCCGGGCCTGCGCCTGGTCACTGGCCCGCTCGCACGCCCGGTCGGGCGACCGGCTGGCGATCGCCGCCTACCTTGGGAAGGGCCGCAGCTTCGACCGGGCGATCGCGCGGTTCTCCTCCCTCTACGCCGACCAGAACGAGCGCGACCACCGCCGGCTGAGGGAAGCCGTCGCTGCCGGGGAGATCGAAGCCACCGAGGGGATCTGACAGCAGCGCACCGTGCTGGGCGGGGAAGCGCCTTCCCCGCCCAGCGGCACGCCGTTCGGGTCAGCCGACCCGGATCAGCTTCTTGTTGACGAACTCGTCCGCGCCGTACTTGCCCAGCTCGCGGCCCGAGCCGGAGCGCTTGACGCCGCCGAACGGCAGCTCCGCGCCGTCCGCGCCGACGATGTTGACGTACACCATCCCGGCGTCGATCTCGTTCGCCACACGATCGGCCTGCTCGGGGTCGGTCGTGAAGAGGTAGGAGCCCAGCCCGAACGGCGTGTCGTTGGCGAGCTTGACAGCCTCCTCCTCCGAGCCGACCTTGTACACGACCGCGACCGGCCCGAACAGCTCCTCGCGGTAGGCGTCGTTGTCGGGGGTGACGTCGGTCAGCACCATCGGCGCGAAGAAGTTCCCGTCACGCTGCTCGCCGACGACGACCTTCGCGCCACCCTTGATCGCCCGGTCGAGCTGATCCTGCAGCCGATCGGCCGCCGTGCTCGACGACAGCGGGCCGAGCGCGGTGCCGTCGGCGGACGGGTCGCCCGGCTTCCACTCCGACATGGCGGCGGTGAACTTCTCCAGGAACGGCTCGTACAGCTCGTCGATCACCACGAACCGCTTGGCCGCGTTGCACGACTGGCCGGCGTTGTCGAGCCGGGCGTTCACCGCCGACTCGACGGTGGCGTCGAGGTCATCGGTGCTGAGCAGGATGAACGGATCGGATCCGCCCAGCTCCAGCACGACCTTCTTCAGGTTGCGGCCGGCGATCTCGGCCACGGCCGCACCGGCCCGCTCCGAGCCGGTCACGGACACGCCCTGCACGCGCGGATCGGCGATCACGTCTGCGATCTGATCGTTGGTGGCGTAGACGTTGACGTAGGCGCCCTCGGGGAAGCCGGCGTCGAGGTAGATCGCCTGCAGCGCCGCCGCCGTCTCGGGGCACTGCGGCGCGTGCTTCAGGAGCACCGTGTTGCCGATGATCATGTTGGGGCCGCCGAACCGCGCCACCTGGTAGGTCGGGAAGTTCCACGGCATGATCCCGAGGACCACGCCCAGCGAGCTGCGCCGGATGATCGCCGAGCCCTCTCCGGCCAGCAGCTTGATCGGCTCGTCCTTCATCAAGTCGGGTCCGTTGTCTGCGTAGTAACCGTAGATGTCGGCACAGAAATCGATCTCGCCCAGCGCCTGCTCGGTGGGCTTGCCCATCTCGCGGACGGTGATGGCGGCCAGCTCCTCACGCCGCTCGCTGTGCAGCTCGCCGACGCGCCGCACCAGCGCGGCGCGCTCCTCCACGCTGGTCGTGCGGGCCCACCGCTGATGGGTCTCGTGCGCCAGCTTGATGGCGGCGGCAAGCTCCTCGTCCGTGATGGTCGGGAATGTCTTGACCTGCTCCCCCGTGGCCGGATTGATCACCGCGTAGTCGGTCATTTGTCCTCCTCCAGTCAAAGTACTCACAGCCGCCCCCCTTCTTCCGGGTTGCACACCCGGGTAGACATCGGTCTCGTAGCCGTGAGAATAGTGCCCGGCCGGTGCAGGTGCATGCCGACCGGAAGGCAGGCTCGTGAGCTCCGGCCGGGATCGGCCCTCGGCCGCCCCTCAGCGGACGAACTGATCGACGTAGTCGGCGCCCAGCCCGGACGTCTCATACGTCGTTCGGCACAGCTCGATCAGGCCGATGTTGTCCTCGACGTGGACGACCCTGTCGTCGTCGTCGATGTAGAGCACCGCCCCGCAGATCACGAACATGGTCTGCATCTCGGGACAGTCGTCGGCGACCGTCAGCGTGTGAACCTCGCCGGGCGGCTCGAACACGTAGCAGCCGGCCGTCGCCGTCCAGGTGTGCTCGCGATATCGCCAGCTGCCCTTCAGCACGAAGCCGTGGACGGGCGATGGGTGGCGGTGGCGGCTGAGCACCCCGCCCTTGCGCACGCGCAGCACCTCGCCGTGCGAGCCGTTGTTCATGTCGAAGAAGAGCGGCCGGAACCAGACGCTCGGCTCGATCTCGATCCAGACCCGCTCGTCGGTCGGCTCGCGCACGACCAGCTCCGGCTTCATTCCCAGGTGGCCGAGCACCGGCGGATCGAAGGTCACGTCCTCTGACCGGGGCGGCAGGATCGTGTCCACAGCGTCCTCTCCTCTCGTCAGGCGCCGGTCTGCGCGAGCTCGGCGCCGAGCTCCTCGACCAGCCGCCGCTTCTGTTCGTCGTCCATCTTGCCCAGCTCGTTGTGGAGCGCGCGCTCGTCCACCTGCTGGTTCCACCAGTCGACCGAGTCGGCGCCGAACAGCGCCCAGCGCCCCACGATCTGCTGCGAGACCTCGTTCGAGGGCGCCATCACCCACCCCGCCTTGGCATCGCGCACGAGCCGCTCGATCTCGGCCGCGCGGGTATAGCCGCGGCCTCCGCAGAGCTGCAGCATCGAGTCCGAGACCCGCGCCGCCAGCCCGGCGGCCAGCACCTTCGCCTCGAGGCCCCACGACGTGAACGCCGCTCGGGGCGCCGCTTCCGGGTGCTCGGCGTACATCGTCCAGTCGCCGCCGTTCGTCGCATCGTCAAGCGCACGCGCCAGCCCGTAGGCGAACAGGCGCGAGGCCTGAGCCTCGCAGAGCGCGCGCCCGTAGCTGTCCTGCGAGGTCGCGTAGTCGGCGATGCGACGGCCGTACTGCGCGTGCGTCGTTCGCAGGGCGTGGCGCCGGGCGACGTCCAGGCAGGCCAACGCGATGCCGTTGTAGGCGCCGGCGTACATCAGGAACGCCAGCGGGTCGATCGCCTCGTCGTTGGAGCGCGCCCCGTCGCCCGGCCAGCCCACCATCCGGTTCTCGGGGATCACGGCGTCGATCTCGACCGGCCCCGAGTTGTTCGCGTGCATGCCCATCGCGTCCCACCGCCCCGGGCTGCCCTGCACCTCGTCCGGGTAGAGCAGGAACACGCTGAGGTCGGCGTAGTCGCCGTCGAAGTCGGGGCTGGTGGTCTGGGTCAGAGTACCAGTCGGCGTAGCCGCTGGAGGTGGTGAACGCGCCGGTCTTTCGCACCTTCCAGCCTTCGGCCACGCGCTCCGCGCTGGAGGTCTTCGGATACCAGAAGTGGCCGCCGGTCTCGGGATCGGTGTAGGACGCAGTGCCGATCAGGGCCTCGGGGTCCATCCGCCGAAGCAGCGACTCGATCTCGGCGTTGCCATGCGCGCGGAAGGCCAGGCCGGCCACGGCCACCAGGTGCATCATGAAGATGATGGCCGTCGACGGGCAGCCGTAGCGGGCGATCGCCTCGGTGGCCATCAGGACGCTGGTGTGGCTCGACGCCCGGCAGCCGTACTGCTCCGGGGCGATCATCGCCAGCAGCCGCAACCGGGCCATCTCGTCGACGCTCGCCCGCGGGTAGGCACCGCTCCTGTCACACTCGATCGCCAGCGGCCGGATCACGTCGTGGCACGCAGCGATGATCTCCCGCTCCAAGGCCCTGTCCTCGTCGGACAGGAACCAGACCGGGTCGAACTCGTACCCGAGCCCGAAGTACTCCTCGTCTCCCCACATCTTGACGGGGTGGGCGTCCATCCCTGGATCCTCGTGCCCGGGTTTGCCGCGCGCTGGCACGCACGTGCTGCGATTGTCCGATCCGTGCTATCGCAGACGCCGGTACTCGGCCGGCGTCAGGCCGGTCGCATTCCGGAACACCCGGGCCAGGTGGCTCTGCGACCGGAAGCCGGTGAGGACGGCGATCTCTCCGACCGGGTGCGACGAGCCGGTGAGCAGCGCCCGCACCCGCGCGATCCGCTCGGCCCGCAGGTAGGCGTACGGCGTCTGCCCGGTGGCGGTCCGGAACGAGCGCGCGAAGTGGGCGCGGCTGAGGCCGGCCGCATCAGCCATGTCCTCGATCGTGAGATCGCGGTCCAGGTGCTGGTCGACCAGCTCGCGCACGCGCCGCAGCCGGGAAGGCGCCAGGCCGGCGCGCGGTGGTATCGGCGCGACCGAGCAGTGCTCCCGCAGCAGCCGCAGCCCGATCGCCTCCTCGAGCGCATGGCGGTAGAGGGCGCCGCCGATGCCCGCCTGCCGCCGCTCCTCGAGCAGCGCTCGCGCCAGCGAGCTGAGCACCGGATCCTGGAACGCGAACCGCTCGATCAGCTGCGGTGCGGCGACCCCGGCAGCGAGCGCGACGTCGCCCAGCCAGGCTGGGGCGATGTACAGGTGCAGCTCGTCGGTGCCATGGTTCCAGCGCCAGGCGTTCTCGCGGCCGGCGGGAAGGATCAGCGACATGCCGGGGCGGAACCCGGCTCGCTCCAGCTCGCGCCCCAGATCGCGCTCGATCACCAGCGAGCCGGCCAGCGTGAACGATATGTAGTGGGCGTCCAGCGGCGGCAGCACCAGCCGCTCCGGCAGCCCCGGGAACCGGAACATCGCCACCCCCACACCCGACGACGGGCCGGACGCGGGCGGTGCCAGGTCGCGGCCGTTCAGGCGAGCCACCCACTGGCGAGGGGTGATCGTCTCATCACCTTGCCGAACGGCCGAGCGTGGCATGGCAAGAGCCTACCGCGCGCGGCGACCGCTCAGGCCGCGACCGGCTCCTCGACCAGGCCATCGTCGGTGACGACCGTGGCGCGGGCAGCCCGCATGGCCGGCACCAGAATCGCGGCTGCGAGCACACAGCCGAACGCGGCCATCAGGTATGCGCCGCGCACGCCGAGCAGGTTGATGACGAACCCGGCGGCCGGGAACGACAGCGAGAACGCGCCCATCGCGGCCGCTTCGCCGGCCGAGTTCACCCGCGACCGGACGCTGTCCGGCGTGCAGCGCTGGATGATGGTCTGCTCGGCGACGCTGACCGCACCCTCGGCGACGCCGGCCAGGATCATGCCGGCCATCGCCACCACGAACACCGGCGCGCCGCTGACCACCGCGAACCCGGCGCCGATCAGCAGGCAGCCCCAGATCATCGTCCTGCTCTCCCACCTGCGCCCTGTCACGCGGCCCAGGAAGGAGCCCGCGATCGCTCCGCCGCCCCAGCAGGCGGCGATCATGCCGTACCCGGCCGCGCCCTGGCCGAACTCGTGCGCCAGCGGCAGCTCCGCCACGAGCACCGGTCCGAGCAGGAACAGCAGCACCATCCAGGCCACCGTCATGCCGCGCAGCACCGGTGAGTTCCAGACGAACACGAACCCGGCCCGCAGCTGGCGATCGTGGTGCTCGGCGCGCTTGCCCGAGAACCGTCCCGACACCGACGCCACCAGCGCGCCCGAGATCAGGAACCCGATGGCGGAGATGCCGAACACCGCCGCCGAGCCGACGGCCGCGGCCGCCACGCCGCCGACCAGCGGTCCCAGCAGCTGGCCGACGTTGCGGCCGACGGCCAATGTCGAGTTCGCCCACTCCAGGCGGTCGTCGGCGACCAGGTTGGGCACCGCGGCGCTGGACGCAGGCATGAACGGCGCCTCAGCCAGCCCCACCAGGGCGGCCAGGCCGACCAGCAGCCACGGCGCGTGCGCGACCACCATCGCCGCGGCGAACGCGGCCGCAGCCAGCTCGGAGACAATCATCACCCGGCGGCGGTCGTAGCGGTCGCCCAGAGCACCCGCGAGGGGCGCGACCAGGCTGGAGCTGGCGATCGCCGCGAACAGCGCCGCCGACATCCACACCGTCGAGTGGGTGCGCGCGTAGATCGCGACCATGAGCGCGATCCATCCGGCCTCGTAGCCGGTGACCGCGACGGCGCGGCTGACGGCGAGACGGCGAATTGCGATGGTGGGTGCAGTGGTCACGAACGGATCTCCAGGCGAACAGGACGGCGGATAACAGGCGGCACGCGGCCGCGTGCCAGTCAGGTGAGGAGATCGGGTGCCACGATCCGAGTCTAGCACAGGGATTCGACGGAATCCCCGGCCGGCTTCACCTAGCCGAGTACGTCGAGGACGCGCTCCGGCTGCCCGAACGGGGCCACCAGGTAGGCGCCGGCGACGAGCTCGCGGGCCTCGGCCAGCAGCTGCCGCGCCACCGCCACGCCCTCGCGCGCCGCCTGCGCCTCGGCGGCCGCGAACCGTGCCAGCACCGCGTCCGGCAGTGTGATGCCGGGCACCTCGTTGTGCAGGCGCAGCGCCAGCGCGTGGCTGGTGATCGGCCACAGCCCGACCAGGAGCGGGATCGGCGACGTCCCGCCCAGCATGTCCAGCATCGCCCGCAGCGGCTCCAGGTCGAACAGCACCTGGGTCATCGCGAACCGCGCACCGGCCTCCACCTTGCGCCGGAACCGATCCAGCTCAACTTCGATGTCGTCGGCCGTCGGATTGACCGCGACGCCGGTGAAGAAGCCGGTGGGCGCGTCCAGGGTCTTCCCAGCACGGTCGGTGCCTCCGTTCAGCGCCGATACGATCTCGACGAGGCCGATCGCATCAACCTGGTAGGCGGCGTCGGAGCCGCCGTGATCGCCCGGCGGCGGGTAGTCACCGGTCACCGCCAGCAGGTTTCGGATCCCGCCGGCGTGCGCCCCCAGCAGCTGCGACTCGAGGCCACGGGCGGTGGTGTCGCGCGGCGTCAGGTGCGGGATCGTCTCCACGCCCAGATGCTGCTGCACCAGCGTCGAGCTCATCAGGGAGCTCATCCGCGCCCGCGCCATCGGGTTGTCGTTGATGTCGAAGAACTCGACGGAGCCCGCGGCATGGATCTCGGCCGCCGTGCCCAGCAGCCGTTCGAGGCTGCCGCCCTTGGGCGGATCCAGCTCGACTGAGACGACCCACTCCCCGGCCGCCAGCCGCCGTGCCAGGCGGCTCGCATCGGCCTCGGAAGCGGCCGGTGGGGGTGGCGGTGGCTCGCGGCGCGCGAACGTGTAGCGGGCGGGAATATGCTCGTCGACGGCGCGCCGGATGGCCGCGACGTGGTGGGGCTGGGTGCCGCAGCAGCCGCCGACCAGCCGTGCACCGAGCGCCACGGCCTGGGCGGCGAACTCGGCGGCGTAGGCCTCCGATGCGTCCGGGTAGAGCACCCGGCCGTCCCGGTACATCGGCAGGCCGACGTTGGGCTGCACGGTCAGCGGCGTCGCCGCCGAGCGGCACATCTCGCGCAGGCCGGCCAGCGCCGACTGCGGTCCCAGGCTGCAGTTGATCCCGACGGCGGCAGCGCCCAGATCTCCCAGCACCCGGGCGGCCTCCTCGCCGCCGGTGCCGGTGACGGTCTCGCCGTCGTCCTGGACCGTGATCTGCGCGATCACGGGCAGGTGCGTCTGCGCCCGCACCGCATCCAGCGCGACCGTCAGCTCCTCCAGCGAGGTGAACGTCTCCAGCACGATCAGGTCGACCCCGCGGCCCTCCAGCACGGCCGCCTGGCGTCCGTACAGCCCGGCTCCGCTGGAGCTGGTGCCGCCGACCACCTCGACCGACGTCCCCAACGGCCCGATCGAGCCGGCGATCAGCACGTCGCGGCCGGCCACCTCACGCGCGTCGCGGGCGATCTTCGCGCCGGCCGCGTTGATCTCGTCGACCTGATGCTCGCACCGGTGCGCACCCAGCTTGACCGGGTTGGCGCCGTACGTGTTGGTCTGAATCACGTCGGCGCCGGCCCGGATGAAGCCCACGTGCGCGGCCAGCACCGCCTCCGGCGCCGCCAGGTTCGCCTCCTCCGGGAAGCGCAGGTCGGGGAGCTCGAGCGAGAGCAGCGAGCCCATGCCGCCGTCGCCGACCAGCACCCGCTCCGCCAGCCGGGCCGCGACCGTCACACGAGGCGCCTGACGCAGACCGCCGCCAGCACAGCGACCACCACGACATGCAGGATCCGCCGCTCCCGCGCGTCGGCCCGGCGACCGCGCACGCTGTCGGTCGAGCGCGCCGAGAGCAGCGAGCGTTTGGAGGCGAACGACAGCACCGATCCGGCCGAAGCCGCCGATCCGATCGAGAGCATCGATCCGGCCGAGCCGATGGAACCGATCGAGCCGACGGATCCGACCGAGCCGATCGACAGGACCGAGCCATCGCTCGCGATCGACAGGATCGAGTCACGCGACCCCAGTGACCATTGCGAGCCCATAGCCGGGACTCTAAACGTCTTTGCGGCCTGGGCGGGCCACGCGATCAGCTCACCTACGCGCCGTACTCCAGCGCGTGACCCTTCAGCTTGTCGTACTCCTCCGGCCCGATCACGCCGGAGTCCAGCAGCCGCTTGCTGTGCTCGATCTGGGCGGCCGCGCTGCGGTTGTAATCGGTGGGCCGATCGTCGGTGTCAAGCGCCGCCTGGCCCTTCGAGCTGCGGTCGAACGTACGCTGGGCGATGCCGTCGCCGTGGACGTACAGGTAGCTGATCAGGCTGATGATCGGAACCACCAGCCAGAACACGAACCAGACCGCCTTCTTCGGGCCCGAGACGTCGTGGCGGTGGTAGAGGTCGACGATCACCTGGTACAGCATGATGAAGTAGACGATCATGAAGAACAGGATCAGCAACGACCAGAGCAAGTTTGCGAGCGACAGCACCGCCATCGAATCCGCCTTTCGGGGTGTGAGACCCCGGATGTTTCCACGAATCGCGCGCGCGTGCCTCCTCCGATCTGGATGAGGGGGCGACGACCGCCAGCCGCTATGGTCGGAGGTGGACATGCTTCTCCTGCTCGCCTTCGTGCTGCTGCTGTTCCTGCCAGGGCCGTGGAACGTGGTCGGATTCGTGGTGGCGCTGGCGCTGTTCATCGGCGAGATCGCGTACTGGAACAGCACCGTCAAGGGCCGCCGCGCCCGGGTGGGAGCGGAGACGCTGATCGGCAAGACCGGCACCGTCATCTCGGAGTGCCGGCCGGACGGGCAGATCAAGCTGCTGGGAACGATCTGGGCGGCCCACTGCGCGACCGGCGCCGCTCCCGGCCAGACGGTGCGGGTGATCGCCCGCTCGGACCTGGTGCTTGACGTTGAACCTGAAGGGAAGCCATGAACACCGCTGAACGACGCGCCGGCACGATCCTGATCGTCGGCTCATACGACCACGACAGCGGGGCGGCTGAGGCGCTGGCTGGGATCCAGTCGCTGGTCGACAACGAGTCCGCCCAGGTGCACGGCGCGACGGTCGTGCGCCGCCACCACGACGGCAAGATCAGCGTCGACGGCGGGCCCGAGGAGTCCGGCAAGACACCGGTGGGATGGGGTGCGCTGGCGGGGGTGACGGTGGGCATCCTGTTCCCGCCCTCGCTGCTGGCCGGCGCCCTGGTCGGCGGCGGCGTGGGGCTGGGCGTGCGGTCGAAGCGAAACCGCCGCACCAAGCAGCTCTCGGACGCCATCCAAAACACGCTTCCGCCCGGGTCTTACGGCGTGATCGCGATCGCTCCGACCGACCAGATCGACGCGCTCGACCGCGTGCTCCGCGACAGCGGGCGGGTCACCAAGAGCGAGGTGGACGACTCGCTGGTGGCCGAGCTGCACGCGCACGCGGCCCAAGGGTAGGTCAGGCCGGCCGCTCCTTCCACGAGCCGTCGGCGCCGCGCACCAGCACCGCATCGTTGGGCTTGTAGCTGAAGCGCAGGTGGTCGAGGATCGAGAGCACGATCGCGAGCAGGATGCCCTGCTCGACCCCGACGACCACCACCACCAGCGCGGTGATCGAGGCCACGATGAACTCGTCGGGCCGCAGCCGGTAGATCTGCTTCATGCTCTTGACCGCGATCAGCTCGATCCCGATCAGGAACACCACCGTCGACAGCACCGCCTCGTTCGTCTCGGGGATGGCCAGCGCAGCCAGCGTCACCCCGGCCAGCACATCGGCGGGAATGCGCGCGCGGTCGAGCGGCGTGATGCCCTCGAAGACGGGAATCGGGGAACCGTCGCGCTTTCGCTGCCGCGCCTATCGGCGTCTCCAGTTGTTCACAGTCCGGGCAATCCTTTCACTGTTGCGGCCACCGCAACAGGGTGGACGTTCACCCGGACGGGATGACGGGCGCCGCCGCAGGTGCGCGAGGCTGTGGCACCGTCCCCAGAGGAGACCAGGCCATGCCGTTGACGCACCCGAAGGGCCCGCCGCCCCGATCGCGAGATCTGTCACCGCCCCCGCTGTTCACGCTCGAGGGCGACAACATCCCCCGCCACACGCTGCCCGCCGGGCAGCTTCCGCCGGACGTCGCGCGCCAGGTGATCAGCGATGAGCTGATGCTGGACGGCAACGCCCGCCTCAACCTGGCCACCTTCGTGACGACATGGATGGAGCCCCAGGCGCAAGAGCTGATGGGTGCCTGCCTCGACAAGAACATGATCGACAAGGACGAGTACCCGCAGACGGCGGAGCTCGAGATGCGGTGTGTGAGCATCCTCAGCGACCTCTGGCACGCCCCGCCCGCGGCCGCCGCCACCGGCTGCTCCACGACCGGCTCCAGCGAGGCCGCCATGCTGGGCGGCCTCGCGCTGAAGCGGCTCTGGCAGCAGCGCCGGCAGGCCGAGGGGAAGCCGGCCGACAAGCCCAACCTGGTGATGGGCATCAACGTCCAGATCTGCTGGGAGAAGCTCGCCAACTACTGGGACGTCGAGATGCGGCTGGTGCCGATGGAGGGCAACCGCTTCACGCTCTCCCCCGAGGAGGCCGTCAAGCTATGCGACGAGAACACGATCGGCGTCGTCGCCATTCTGGGCTCGACCTTCGACGGCTCCTACGAGCCGATCGAGGAGATCTGCAAGGCGCTGGACGACCTGCAGGAGCGCACCGGCCTGGACATTCCCGTGCACGTCGACGGCGCGTCGGGGGCGTTCATCGCTCCCTTCATCGACACCGGCCTGTCGTGGGATTTCCGGCTGGAGCGGGTGGCCTCCATCAACGCCTCCGGCCACAAGTACGGCCTCGTCTATCCGGGCGTAGGCTGGATCGTGTGGCGCGACGCGAGGGCGCTGCCCGAGGACCTGATCTTCTGGGTCAACTACCTGGGCGACAACATGCCCACGTTCGCGCTCAACTTCTCACGACCCGGTGCCCAGGTGGTGGCGCAGTACTACAACTTCCTGCGCCTCGGCTTCGAGGGCTACCAGACCGTCCAGCAGTACAGCCGCGAGGTGGCCACGCGCCTCTCGGCCGCAGTCGCCGAACTGGGGCCGTTCGAGCTGATCACGCGCGGCGACCAGCTGCCGGTGTTCGCGTTCAAGGTCAAGGACGAGATCGACAACTTCACGGCCTTCGACGTGTCCAGCGCCATGCGCGAACGCGGCTGGCAGCTTCCGGCCTACACGTTCCCCAAGAACCGCACCGACCTGGCGGCGCTGCGGGTGGTGGTGCGCCGTGGCTTCACCCACGACCTGGCCGACCTGCTCATCGACGACATGAAGCGGCAGCTGCCGCGGCTGCAGAAGCAGCCCGAGCCGCAGCACGACGCCTCCGAACAAGCATTCCACCACTAAGCTGGTTCGCCATGTGCCGCCTGTTCGGACTGACCGCAGCACCGCATCGCGTCCACGCCCGCTTCTGGCTGCTGGAGGCGCCGGACAGCCTGTTCCAGCAGAGCCGCCAGAACGCCGACGGCACCGGCCTTGGCATCTTCTCAGCCCGAAGGCGAGCCGGTGCTGGACAAGCAGCCGATCGCCGCCTACGAGGACAGGGCATTCGCCGGTGAGGCCCGGCACCTGACCTCGACGACGTTCACCGGCCACGTGCGGAAGGCGTCGACCGGCGCCTCGGCGCCGAAGAACACGCATCCGTTCGCGATGGAGGGCCGGATCATGGCCCACAACGGCGCCATCGGCGACCTGCCGAAGCTGGAGCAGGAGCTCGGCGACCATCTGGCGACTCGTGCAGGGCGACACCGACTCGGAGCGGATGTTCGCGCTGATCACGAGTTGCAGCGAGCGGCACGACGGCGACGTGTCCGCCGGCATCGCCGAGGCGGCGGCATGGTTGGCGGCGAACATCCCGATCTACGCGATCAACCTGATCCTGACCACGCCCGACGGGCTGTGGGCGCTGCGCTACCCGGAGACCCACGAGCTGTACGTGCTGGAGCGCGAGGCGGGCGGCACCCACGGGTCGCGCCCGCTGCACGGCAGCAGCGAGACCATGCGCGTGCACTCCGAGCACCTGTCGCGGCATCCGGCCGTGCTGGTCGCCAGCGAGCCGCTGGACGAGCACCCCGACTGGCGGCTGCTCGGGGTCGGCGAGCTGCTGCACGTCGTCGGCGACCTGACCGTGACATCGCAGATCGTGCTGGACGCGCGGCCGGCCATCACGATGGACGTCACCTACCTGCACCCGGCGACCACCGAGCAGTGAGCGGGTCGCCGGCGTACGTCGAGACGCCGGCACAGGCGCAGGTGGTGAGCAGCCGACGGCCCGCGCCCGTTCGTCACCCACGTCCGCTACCGGCTGGCCGACGGCCGCCTGCTGGACTGGGCGTCGCGACGCCACCGCAAGCGGCCGGGCGCGCTCGGCCGCTGGATCGCGGTGCTGTTCATGATCGGCTCGGCTTGCTTCATGGTCGGCTCGATGGCCGGTTACTCCGACGCTGGTCGGCGCCAGAGCGGACGCCGTCACCTACTTCGTGGGCTCGATCTTCTTCACGAGCGCCGCCTACCTGCAGTACGTCGAGTGCATCAGCGCCGACCGCGAGCCGCTGCCCGAGGCCGGTTCGGCGTCGGCGGCTGCTCGCGATCGAGGTGCGCCGCATCGACTGGTGGGCGACCGTCGTGCAGCTGCTCGGCACGCTGTTCTTCAACGTGACCACGTTCACGGCGCTCGACGCACACCTGACCGCAAAGCAGAGCGACCTGGTCGTGTGGACGCCGGATGCGCTGGGCTCGATCTGCTTCCTGGTGGCAAGCCAGCTGGCCTACGCCGAGGCGGGCCACGCCTGGCTGTCGTGGCGCCCGTCGGACGCCGGCTGGCGGATCGCGGCGCTGAACATGCTGGGCTCGATCTTCTTCGGCATCTCGGCGATCGCAGGATGGGTGCAGCCGTCCACCGGCGATCTGCTGGACGCCGCCCTCGACACCTCGGGCACCTTCTGGGGCGCGGTCTGCTTCCTCGTCGGGGCGGCGCTGCTGCTGCGCACCGATAGCGCCCCCGCGGCGGAGACCGCCTACGCCTCGAGCGCCGCGTCGATGTCGTAGCCCAGCGCCAGTGCCAGCTTGGGGGCGGCCGAGACCACGCGGTCTGCGCCGGTCGACGGCATCACCGCGATCAGCGTGCCCACCAGATCGTCCACGCTGACGCCGGCAGACAGGGCGTCCTCGACGACATGCAGGTATGAGACCTGGGCGCCGTCCAGCGCAACCAGCGCCGCCAGCCGGGCGAGCGCCGCCTGCTGGGCGGTCAGCCCCGAGATGTACAGGTTGTCCTGCTCATCCTGATCGACCAGCGTGAAGAACGCCCTGTCTCGCACGGACAGCATTCGCAGCGCGTGGTGATGATCCATGCCTCTTCACATTCAACCAGGCATCTCGCCTGCGCCCTCATCCGCTTCGGGTGATCAGAGTCCGGTCTTCGCCTCGATCCTGCCGCTGGCGACTGCGTCGGTGAGCGCCTTGTAGTCCCGTTCGTTCTGGTCGGCGTACGCCTCGGCGAAATCGGCGACGGCCCGGTCGAAAGTGTCACCGGAGCCCAGGTAGGCGCCGATCGCGATCCGGTCGCCCGAGCGGGCATGGGCGCGTGCCAGCGTCCAGCCGCACATGCGCGCGTACAGCTGCATGCCCTGCGGCACCATCAGCTCTATCTCGGCCGACCCCTTCCAGTCCTTCAGCTGGCGCCCGTAGAAGTGTCGCTGCACCCCGTCGATCCCGGTGACGGGGGTCCAGCCGAGGAAGATGTCGCTGGCGGCCTGCATCAGGTGCTGGCCGTTCACGACCCGCTCGCCGTTGCTCTTGACCGTGCTCTTCTGGGTGAACTCCTCGAGCACGGAGGGCTGGGCTTCCTTCAGCTGCAGGAACAGCGGATCCTCCCCGTCACGGCCGAGCAGCAGCGCGATCCAGGCGCGCGTGCCGACGCTGCCCACGCCGACGACCTTGCGGGCGACATCGACCAGCCGGAACTCCTCCAGCAGCAGCCTGCGGTCGTACTGCAGCGTCGAGCGGTAGCTGCGCACGATCTTGTGCAGCTCCTCGTAGATCTGGTCGCGGCGGATACCCTGGAAGATCTGGTCGATCGGCTCGATCAGCGGCGGATCGCCGACGATCCGGGGCTCACCGTCCACCACCCGGGTGAGCTTCTTGAAGACCTGCATGCTGTCCTTGGTCTTGGCCTTATCGAGCGCCTTCTCGGTGCGTTTGAGCATCGCCTTCGGCGCCAGCTGGCGCATCGTGGCCATCAGGTCCTCGACGTCCAGGTGCGAGTACCAGACCTCGAGGTTGGTCTTGCCGGCGAGCTCTCGCATCGTCTCGCGGTAGGCGCCGACGGCGCCTAGCACGATCGTCGTTGCGCTGGGCCTCCGGATAGCCGTTTTCACGGCCTGCTACCGAGAGGCTGGCCGCCAGCCGCTTCACGTCCCACTCCCACGGGCCTGGCAGCGTCTCGTCGAAATCATTGATGTCGAACACCAGCCGCCGCTCCGGCGATGCGAACACGCCGAAGTTCGAAAGGTGCGCGTCGCCGCAGAGTTGCACTCGCAGCCCCGACGACGGCGTGTGCGCGAGATCGGCTGCCTGGAGCAGCGCGGCACCGCGGTAGAAGGTGAACGGCGACACGCCCATCCGTCCGTAGCGGATCGGCACCAGCTCGGGCACGCGGCTCTCGGCCTGATCGTTCCAGCAGGCTGACCGGGTCGGCCGGTTGGCCGCGGGATCGAACCTGGCGTGGTCGGCACGGGGCGTGCTGGCGCGGGCGGCCTTCCCAAGCGCAACCCGTTCCGCGACGCTGAGATGCTCGACCTGCCGCGCATGGCGCCCCGGCCTGCCTGGCCGCGGGTTGTCGGTGCTCTCGGGTTCTGCGGCGCTCTCGACAGGTGTCATGGTGCTCCTCTCGGGCGTCCGCGGCCATTGGCGGCTCCGACGCCCTTGATTGTGCATGCTGGCAGCCGACAGGCCTAGTCCAAGGCGGATGAAACGCGGTTCACCCTGTTGGGGCGACGGGCCGGCGAGGGTTGTCGGCGAGTCTCCAGGTCGACGATCCACCACGACGAGGAGAAGACCGCATGGCTGAGCTGATCGCGATTGGCTACCCGGACGAGACCACCGCACTTCAGGCGCTGGACGAGGCGCAGAACCTGGCTGCGGATCTGATCATCGAGACCGACGCCGCGGCAGCCATCGTCCGTCACGCCGACGGCAAGTACCAGGTCACCACCAAGCACGGCCCCACGGCCGGCGGCGGTGCCACCTGGGGCATGTTCTGGGGCCTGCTGTTCGGCTTGCTGTTCTTCATCCCGGTGTTCGGGATGGCCGTCGGCGCCGGACTGGGCGCCCTGTTCGGGCACCTCGAGAAGTCCACGATCGACAAGGAGTTCCAGCAGCAGGTGCGTGACATGGTGCAGCCCGGCACCTCGGCGCTGTTCCTGGTGATCGAGAAGGCCACGCCGGACAAGGCCGTCGCGGCCATGAGCAAGTTCGGCGGCACCGTGCTGAAGACGTCGCTATCCGAGGAGGACACGGCGAAGCTGCAGGAAGCGCTGCACGGCGCGCCGGTGAACGCCTAGCGTCACCCGCTGAGTGCCGGACGGGAGAGCGCGTACTGCGTCTCCCGTCCGGCGCAGCTGCATCTAGTGGCTGCCGATGCGCGTCGCCAGCGGGCTCAGCTCAGACAGCAGCCCCAGCTCCGCGGCCTTCTCGAGCGCCTGCGTGCGCGACGACACGCCCAGCTTGCGGTAGATCGAGATGGCTTGCGTCTTGATCGTGTTTCGCGACAGGAACATCTGGTCGCCGATCTCGCGGAACGACCAGTGGCTGGCCAGCAGCGGCAGCAGCCGCAGCTCGGCGGTCGTCAGCGTCGCCGCCCAGCCGTCCTGAGAGCCCATCGCCAGCCCTCGCACCTGCTGGCGGAGGCGATCGACCTCGACCAGCAGCGAGCCCATCTGCGGCCGCCGGTGCAGGATGTCGTCGATCTCGAGCAGCAGCGTCCGCACCTCGGCCGCGTCGGCCAGCGCCAGATGCGCGAGGCCGAGCTGGAGCCTGCACTGCACCGCGAGCCACGGCAGCGCGTAGGTCAGCAGCGGCGCCGTCTCCTGCGCGCGGGCCAGGTGCAGCCGTGCACGGGCGGGATCGCCCTGCGCGATCGACAGGCGAGCCGCCACCGCCTCGAGCACGGGCGCGAAGGCCGAGGCCGAGTGCGCCGCCAACGAGGCGCGACGTCTCGTCGACGAAGGCGCGCGCCCGCGCGATGTTGCGGTCGTCCAGCGCCACCAGCGCCCGCTCGGCCAGCGCCAGGGCGTGCACGTCCGCCGCGCCGCCGGCTGCCGCGGTCTCGGCGCCCTCTGCCAGCATCGCATCCGCCTGCGCCGCCCGGCCGGCCAGCTGATGGGACACGCCGAGCGCGACGAGCGCCGTTGCGCGCCACGGGCTGAACGGTGACAGCTCGGACAGCGCCAGCTCGGCGTCGGCCTGCATCTCTCCCAGGCCGCGGCGGCATGCGACCGCGCGCAGCACCGCCGCCCATGCTTCGAACGAGCTGTCGTCAGGCATCGGGCCAGCCTCGCCGGCACGCTGGACGGCGCGGCTCCAGCGATCCGCCCGCTCCGCCCGGCCACGGGCGGCGTGCACGCCAGGTTCCGATCACGCCGACCGCCGGATGGCGGACGAGCAGCCGCTCCCCCTCGAACGGTTGCAGCCAGCTCTCGACCTGCTCGACCTGGCCGCGCCCGTACGCCTCCAGTGCCACCTCGCCCACGAGACGGGCCAGCAGGTCGGTCTCACCGGCCCGCAGCGCGTAGCCGGCGGCAAGTTGCCTCTCACCGCGGCCAACGAGCCAGCTCGCCGCCCGCCGGCAGACGTCGGCCTCTGCCTCCGGCTCGCGCATGGCCAGCTCCGCCAGCAGGGTGTCCCGGTAGAGCCGGTGGTACCGGTACGACTGATAGCCGTTGTCGTTGGGGATCGCGAACAGGTTGCGGATCACATTGACGTGCAGCCGCTGGGGCGTGTTGGGGAGCCCCAGGGCCGCGTCGCAGAGCTGCGCGCTCATCACATCCAGCACGGCGGAACGGGTCAGGAAGCGCACGTCGCTGTGGGATAGGTGAGACAGCACCTCGGCGCGCACGTAGTCGATCAGCAGCCGGTCGTCGCCGCGGATGCCGGCGCCCGGCGGCAGCACCCTGCGCTGCCCGGCGCGGCGGAGGGACATCGCAGCCATCATCAGACCTGCCGGCCAGCCCTCGGTGAGGTTATGCAGCCGCTCGAAGTCATCATCGGCCAGCCGCACGCCGGCGTCGGCCAGGAGCACCCGGGCGTCAGCCGGGCCAAGAGCGAGCTCGCCGGGGCCCAGCTCCAGCAGCTGCCGCTGGAGGCGCAGTCTCGGCAACGGCAGAGCCGATGGCTCGCGGCCGGACACAACCAACACAGAGCCGGGGCCGAGGTGGTCGATCAACCGCTCGAGCACGGCCACCGAGCCGGAGGAGACGAGATCGCCGCCGCCGTCGAGCACCAGGACAACCGGCTCATGCATACGTGACAGGGCGTCGCCGAGGATCGCTGAGCCCTGCGGCCAGGGCTGCGCCGTCGCCTCGGCGACGACGTCCAGCACGCCGGCGTCGATCGCCGCCACTTCCGCAAACGCCGCCGCGATGTACCGGAGCAGGGCGCCCGGGTCGTTGTCGGCCGCGTCGACCGACACCCAGGCGAACGGCCGCGGGTCGGCGGCCGACCACTCGGCCAGCAGCGCGGACTTGCCGTAGCCGGCCGGCGCGGCGATCGCGATCACCGAGCGTCAGACGCCATCAGCGTCCGCACAAGCCATGGACGCGGAACCAGCCCTCTGGGGTGCGGGCGGTCGAGCTTGGCCTGGATCAGGTCAGGGCGGTGCGCGCCCCGGGCGAGGCGCACGAACGACCGCACGGCGGTCGGCCGCTTCAGATCCGCGATCGTTCGTGACAGATTTCACGTGCCCTGACCCCCCAAGAGTCCTGACGCTCCCACAACCCTATACCGCCCGGGCGGGATGGTGTAGTGACGGCTTCAGCGCCGCCGCAGCCGTGGCGTGCGCCGCGGTCAGGATGGCAGTACGACGACGAACCGCGAGCCCACCTCCGGCGTGCTGGTCGCCTCGATGCGGCCGCCCAGCGCCTCCACGATCCGCTGGGCGAGCGCCAGTCCCAGGCCG
Organism: uncultured Actinomycetes bacterium; assembly: GCA_963737445.1. GTDB lineage: Bacteria > Actinomycetota > Thermoleophilia > Gaiellales > JAICJC01 > JAICYJ01. The sequence continues at coordinate 277,955 of CAVTSO010000025.1, forward strand.
GAGCCGCGGGTCGACCGGGCCTCGTCCGCGCGCCAGAACGGCTCGAACACCCGGTGCAGCTGAGCCGGGTCGATGCCACGGCCGGTGTCCTCGACCGAGACGCGCAGGCTGGACGGATCGGCGCCCGCGTACACCCGGACGCGCCCGCCACGGGGCGTGTATCTGACCGCGTTGTCGATCAGCGACTGCACGACGCGTATCAGCTTGGGCGAACAGGTGGCGTTGCCCGCGTCCTTCACGGCCACCTCCACGCGGACGTCGCGCAGCGTCGCATCGTGCGCGCAGAGATCGGCCGCGCGGTGGATCGCCTCGCCGAACGGCAGCCGCCTCGAGTCCGCTGCGACCGACCGGGCGTCGAGCTGCGACAGCTCGTAGAGGTCGTCGACCAGATCCACCAGCGCCGAAATCGACCTCAGCATCTCGGCGGCGTAGCGGCGGACGGTCTGAGGGTCATCCACCACACCGTCGTTGATGGCTTCGACGGTGGCCCGGATGCTCGCCAGCGGCGTGCGCAGGTCGTGGGAGATCGACGTCATCAGGTCGCGGCGCTGCCCCTCGATCCGGCGCTCGGTGTCGATCGCGAACTCGAGTCGTTCCGCGGCCCTGTCCAGCGTCGCCCCCAGCAGCTGGAGCTCGGGGCTCGCGTTCAGCGAGCCGGTGCGGACCTCGAGGTCGTTGTTGCCCAGCGATTGGGCGGTGGCGGCGAGCCGGCGGATGGCGTCGTCAGTCGTGCGCCCAACGATCAGCGCCGCGGCCACCGCCGCCGTCAGCGAGTAGAGGGCGACCAGCGTGATCTCCGCCCAGTGGTCGGGATTCAGCAGCATGAAGTGGTTCAGGAGCACCATGTCGACCACCGTCACCGAGCTGGCCACGACGGCGATCGCCACCAGCGTGTAGGAGAGCGGCGCCCGGCGCACGAGCGTGCGGGCCGCCACCGACGAGAGCACGGTCGCGACCGTGACCGGGGCCAGCAGCGCCAGCAGCCGCAGGGACTCGCTCACGGATCGAACCGGTAGCCGACGCCGTGCACCGTGACCAGGTGGCGAGGCGCAGACGGCTCCGCCTCGACCTTGGCTCGGAGCCGCCGGATGTGGACGGTGACGGTGTCGGTGGCGCCGGCCCACGAGTCCTCCCAGATCCGCTCGAGCAGCTGCCGGCGACTGAACACCTGGCCGGGATGGCGCACCAGCAGATGCAGCAGCTCGAACTCCTTGCGGGTGGTGTGCACCACCTGGCCGTCGCGCCTCACCTCGCGCGCCGCGGGATCGATGGTCGCGACGCCGCACGTGAGCGCCGTCCCGGTCGCACCGGCGCGGCGCAGGACCGCCTCCACCCGGGCCACCACCTCGCCGGGGAGTAAGGCTTGACGACGTAGTCGTCGGCGCCCTGCCGCAGGCCGTCGATCCGCTCCCGCTCGCTGGAGCGGGCCGAAAGCACGATCACCGGCACATCGCTGTCGCGGCGAACGGTGCGAAGCACGTCGAGGCCGTTGACCCTGGGCAGCATCAGGTCGAGCAGCACCACGTCGGGATGACCGGCGCTGATCGCCTCCAGCGCCTGCTCGCCGTCACCGGCGTCGCTGACCTGGTAGCCGGCGCGGGTCAGGTAGCGGGTCAGCACGTCGCGCACGATCGGCTCGTCATCGACAACGAGCACGTGGGGAGCGGCTGCGGCGGGCATCACCGCCAGGGTACCAACGGCTGGGGGATTCTCCAGCACGAATTCAGCTTCTAGTAAGGTCGCGTACCCGGTGCGAGGGCGGCTCATGGACGCCCCGCACCGGGTGATGCGATCAGCCGGTGACCAGGCCGGTGGTGGATCCGGGCACCGATCCGGCCGCGTTCAGCCAGGTCAGCGTGCCGCCGGAGCCGATCCGGAAGGTCACGATCGAGTTGACGCCGGGCTTCGCGTTGAACACGAGCACTGACAGGTAGCGGCCGTCCCCGGTGACCGACGAGTCCAGCGTCGTACTGCCGCTGCCGCCGGAGCCGCTGATGCCGCTCGGGTCGACCAGCGACAGCTGCCCATGGGCCGACACGCGCATGGCGGAGATGGTGCCGCTATGAGCGTCCGACACGAAGGCGAAGCGGCCGTTCGGCGCGGTCGCCACCCAGCACGCTGCCAGCTGGTTGGTCTGAACGGGGCCCGACCGCAGGTGCAGGCCGCCGAACGGCCCCACCCGGTAGGCGGTGGCGGCGCTGCTCGGCGCCTCACCCGCGTCGGATACCACCAGCACCCCACGGCTGGTGAAGGCGAAGCCGAACGGGGTCGCGCCGGCCGACGCATGGGCGACGGCATGGCCCAGCGAGCCGTTGGCACGCACACGCAGGGTGTCGACCGTGTTCGTGGTCTTGTTGGTCACGACCAGCGCCGCGCCGGACGGGGTGAGAGCCACCTGCGCCGGGCCGGAGCCGGATGCGGCCAGGGCGCGATGCCCGTTGGCGATCCGCGCGAGACCGTGCGACGTGACGCGGAAGCCGGTGACCGAGCCGTCGCCGGCGTTCAGCAGGTAGACCCGGTTCCAGCTGGCGGTCACGCTGATCGGCTCGCTGCCTCCGCTCCCGATCACCTGCTCGCGCCAGACGTGGTCGCCGGACACGCCCAGCACCGACAGCGTGTTGCTGCCGGCGTTGACGGCATACAGGTGGCCGCCGTCCGGGCTGAGCGCGAGCGCGCCCTGGGAGCCGAGGTTCACGCCGGTGCCGTGCCCGCCGGTTCCGACCGAGCCGACCCGGTGCACGCGCCCGCCCGATCCTCTGTCGAACACGATCACTCGGTTCCCCGAGGCCTCGTTCGAAAGGGTGAAGGCCGTGTGCGCCTGAGCCGCCTGAGCCCGCGCCGTCCCCGCCACTGCGGACACCACAGCCAGCGCGAACGCCAGCGCCAGAATCCTCCGTTTGTGCATGACCTACCTCCTGCGAGTCGATGTCTGCCGCGCATGGACGCGCCGCATGCGGTGACCGTAGGCAGGCGATCTGTCACGGAGGTTTCGGGATCCTAACGAGGTTCGAAACCGGCCGGTAGACTCATCGGGCAGCTTGTGTCCGGCGGCACGATCGACAAGGGGGTGACCATGACGGATGAGCCGGTGGAGGCGGACGAGATCCCGGCCGCCGAGAAGGGCGACGACCGGCAGTCGCTGATGGAGCTGGTCGAGCGGTTCGGGCGCGACTCGAGCGTGCTGGTGCTGCGCGAGGCGGAGTTGGCCGGGGCACGGCACGAGACGGATGTTCGCCGTGCCGGCCGCGACGCCACCGCCGCCGCGATCGCCGCGGTCGCTCTCGGAACCGCGTTCCTGCTCGCGAACTGGGCAGCCGTGCGCGGGCTGTCGGGATCACTCTCGGGCTGGCGCGCGCCGCTGTTGCTTGCGGCCGTGTGGCTGGTGGTGGGAGTCGCGGTGGCCTTGCTGCCGCTATCCCGGGTCCGTCACCTGCTGAGCCGCCCTAGCCCCTCCATCGAGGAGCGCGAGCGGGCCCGCGACGACGCCGCGCAGCTGGTGCGCGGGTCGCTGGAGCAGCTGGCTGCGGGCCTGGCCGACGAGGCCCAGGCGCGGATGGCGTCGGCCATGGTGCCTTCGGCGGACGGGATGCTCGAGACCGGCGAGGACGTGCTGCAGGCATCCGAGGAGCTGCTCGACGACGTGGTCGAGAGCGTGCCCGGCGGCAGCGTGGTGGGACAGGTGATCGACTTCGCGCTGATCCCGGGCCGCTACGGCGTCCGGGTGGCCACGACCGTGCTCAAGAGCGGCCCATCCGACCAGGGGTAGCCGCTCAGGGACCGCCCAGCTCGACCTGGAACTGCTCCGGCAGGGCGGCATCGAGTGCGAGTGGCAGCCGCTGGTGCGGCCAGTGGTAGTCGAGGCGGCCTGACAGGGGCCGGTAGGCGGCGGTGAACAGCGTGGCGAAGCCGGCGTCCCATTCCCGCGCCAGCAGCGGCGGCTGCAGCAGCGCCTCCGTCATCGTGACGTCATCCGCACCCGCAGACGACATCGCCTGGAGCAGGTCGAGCCGCTCGACGCTGCCAACCCAGGCCGAGTGCTCCGGCCACTCGACCGTCTCGGGATGGTTGGTGACCGCCCCCCGGTCCGTCACCAGTGCCGGCCGGTCGGGGGAGATCATGACGGTGGCGACCCGCCCGGATCGGTCGCAGAGCGTGACGTTGTACGAGATCTGGTGGGGCAGCCGCTGCAGCACCTCGATGCCCTCCCCGACGTCGGCGGCCACCTCCAGCAGGTAGCGGATCACGAGCGGGATGCCGAAGCCCTCGCCCACCTGGCGGCGCCCGCCGAACGTCAGCGACACGGCCAGGCCGTCATCGTTCACGCCGTCCACCAGGCCCCACAGGCAGTCACCCGTGCCGAGCACGCGCCGAGCCGACCAGCGCGAGCGGTAGATCGTCGCCTCGAACAGGCGCGGGTCGTAGTCGTAGTTGCGAAGCAGCACCGGCTCGCCGCCCTCGCGATCAGGGACGACCACCTGGGAGCAGGCCACGATGAACGGTGGCGGGTTCCACAGAGTCAGCATGGCTGCGGCCGTGTCGTCGCCTCCGGCCAGCGCCACCAGCTGCGCCTGGACCTCGGCCAGCTCCGGCATGTGATGATGAAGCGCGGCCTCGGCGTCCGCACGGCCGGGCCGCTCCCGGCCGCCGTCGGCTCCCAGCCACCAGGCTCGGTAGGCGTCCCACGTCTCGTGGTGAAGCGCGCTCCAGCGCGGGCCCGGCAGGTCCTCGTCGACGCCGATGAACCGCAGGGTCCGGGTCTGCGGGCGCGGTGCCGGCGAGTCGGTCAGCCACCGACGCCACTCTGCCGGCACGAACTGCGTCCAGTCGTCCACCGGCGAGGCGGTGGGCAGAAGGTGCCGCACGGATTCGGGCACCCAGCTCTTCCAGCCACCCGCCTCCGACTCCGGCGCCTGATCGGTCTCGTGCGGCATCGCGGGGCAGTGTACGTCGGTCGACGCCGGGCGCCATTCGTGCGAACATATGTTCGTGCCGGACGAGGCGAACATCCTCCACGCCGACCTCGATGCCTTCTTCGCGTCGGTCGAGCAGCGCGACGATCCGCGGCTGCGAGGCCGCCCCGTGATCGTCGGCGGAGGCGTGGTGCTGGCCGCCAGCTACGAGGCCAAGGCGCGCGGCGTCCGCACGGCCATGGGCGGCGGGCGGGCGCGCACGCTGTGCCCGGACGCGATCGTGGTGCCGCCGCGGATGTCGGCCTACTCGGAGGCCAGCAAGGCCGTCTACCGCGTGTTCGAGGACATGGCGCCGGTGGTCGAGGGCCTGTCCATCGACGAGGCCTTCCTGGACGTGCGCGGGCTCGAGCACATCACCGGGGCGCCGGCCGAGATCGCCGTCCGGCTGAAGCGCGAGGTGCTGGAGCGGGTGGGGCTGCCGATCACGGTCGGCGTGGCGCGCACCAAGTTTCTGGCCAAGGTGGCGAGCGGAGTGGCAAAGCCGGACGGGCTGCTGGTGGTGCCGCCCGAGGCGGAGCTTGCGTTCCTGCATCCCCTGCCGATCCAGCGGCTGTGGGGGGTCGGCCCGGCCACTTCGGCCAAGCTCCACCTGCTGGGCATCGCAACCGTGCGGCAGGTGGCGGAGCTGACGGAGGCCGACCTCGTCTCGATGCTGGGGCGAGGCGTGGGCCGCCAGCTGCACGCGCTCGCGCACAACCGCGACCCGCGGCGGGTGCGGCCGCGGAGCCGGCGCCGTTCGATCGGCGCCCAGCACGCCATGGGACGGCGGCCGAAGTCGTGGCACCAGATCGAGGCCAGCCTGGCGGCGCTGGTGGAGCGGGTCACCCGCCGCATGCGCGCGGCCGGGCGGGCCGGCCGCACGGTGGTGCTACGGCTGCGCTTCGACGACTTCGCCCGCGTCACGCGGTCGCACACGATGCCCTACCCGACCGCCCAGACGCAGGCGATCCTGCTGACCGCACGCGCGCTGCTGGCGACCGCTCGACCCATGATCGAGCGCCGTGGCCTGACGCTGGTGGGCATCGCCGTCACCGGCCTCGAGGACGGCTCAGCGCTGCAGCTGGAGCTGCCGTTCAATCGCCGCAGCCGGGACGAGCTGGACGCCGCGCTCGATCAGGTGCGCGACCGGTACGGATCGGCGGCCGTGATCAGGGCTGCGTCGCTGGGCCGCGATCAGCGATCGCCACCGCCGCTGCTGCCGGACTGACCGACGGCGCGTCGTCCGGGCCGGGTGCGGTCGTCCACGACTCGCCGTGGCCCAGCCGGTTGGGGTGCTTCGCGTCGTGCTTGCGGTGCAGGGCCGCGTGGTGGTCCAGCGTGTGGTGGTTCGGGCAGACCTTCCAGGTCGTGCCTCTGACCGGATGCCGTCCCGGGCGGTAGCACCAGATCACCCGACAGCGGGTGTGCCACCACGCCCACAGCAGCGCGAGCGTCGTGAGCAGCAGGCCGGCCAGACCTGCGAAATCCGAGAAGGCGGTGCCGGGATCACCCGCCCACCAGTGTTCAAGCCACCCGATCACTCGGCTCGTCGGTCTCCGGCTCGGCCGCCGCGGGTGCGGCCGGCGCTGCAGGCGGGGCCTCCGGCGCGGGCGCCGGCGCGGCGGTCGGCGGGAGCGGCGGCAGGGCGGACGCCGGGATCGGCTCGACCGGCAGCGGCGTCCGCCGCCCAGTCACGGCCGATGCCATCCGCGACAACACACCGGCGTGCTCCTCGCTGGCCTCGAGGCCGGCAACGAAGGTGGCGCGCACCGCCTCCAGCGCGTGCTCGTCGATTGGCGGCGGCTCGGGGTTGGGGATGTCCTTGGGCAGCTGGCCGATCACGGTCGCGTCCAGCCAGAACAGCTCGTCCTCCCGGCAGACGGCGATGCTGGCCGTCACGGCGCCGGCGCCGTCTCCGGGCTGGCCGACCTCGGCCTCGTCGGCGTCCACCTTGACGCTGACATCGACCATCGGCGTCCCGCACATCGGGCAGGAACGCTCGCCCGCGGCGGCATCCTTCGAGCCCTGCCAGATCGCCTTGATCTCGTCCTCCTGCACGTGCCCGTAGGCGGCCGTCATGGTGCAGGCGGCGCCGTGGCCGTTCGGGCACGACCAGAACGTGTCATAACCGTTTGCGCCGAGCGCGAGCACGGCCTGGCAGGTTGGGCAGGTGGGCGAATCGGGAGATGCCATGGGTTCTGGGCTCCTTCGTAAACGATCAATTGGCGGCGCCGGCGCTTGACGCCGCCTGAGAGGTATCGGACGCGAGGCGGCAGTACATGAGCGCCGCCTGGCCGGGGTAGAGTTGGACGCGATGTACCCCGCGGCACCGAGATCGGTCCCATGTTCCTGAACTCGATGCCGCGCCTGAACGTGCTGAGCGACGACGACCTGGCGACGCTCGACGCTGGCTGGGAGCGGCTGGCGGCCGAGGTGGGCGTGCGGTTCGACCACCCTCGCGCGCTGGAGCTGTTCGAGGCGGCCGGCCAGACGGTGGACGGCGAGGTCGTGCACTTCGACCCGGGCTTTCTGCGTGTGCAGGTGGCGCTGGCCCCGGCGACCTTTCACCTGCACGCGCGCAATCCCGCCCGCAACCTCGGTGTGGGCGGTGACCGGATGATCTTCGCGGCCACCAACGGCCCGCCCTTCGTGCGGGCCGGCGGCGAACGCCGCGACGGCACCATGGCCGACCTCGAGCGGTTCCTGATGATGACGCAGATGACCGACGTGCTGGACACACCCGGCCGCAGCATCGTCGAGCCCAACGACGTGCCGCTCGACGTGCGTCACCTGGTGCGGGCCCTGGAGGCGATCCGGCTGACCGACCGGGTCTGGTCCGGCGAGCCGTCGCCGCAGCGCTCGGCCGAGGACTGCCTGGAGATGGCCGGGATCGTGATGGGCGGAGCCGAGGCGCTGCTGGAACGGCCGGCCGTGTTCTGCAACATCAACGTCAACTCGCCGCTGCACTACGACGTGCGCATGCTGGAGGGGCTGTTCGCCTACGCAGACGCCGGCCAGCCCGTGATCGTGACGCCCTTCCTTTTGATGGGAGCGATGGCGCCGGTGACCGTTCCGGCGGCGTTGGTCCAGCAGACGGCCGAGGTGCTGGCCGGGCTGGCGCTGGTGCAGCTGGTGCGCCCGGGCGCGCCCTGCGTGATGGGCTCGTTCCTCTCGGCGACCGACATGAAATCGGGCGCGCCGTCGTTCGGCGGGCCCGAGTCGGCGTTCGGCCTGTATGCATCCGGCCAGCTGGCGCGCCGGTTCGGCCTGCCTTGGCGATCGGGCGGCGGCACGCTGACCGCCAGCCAGACCGTCGACTTCCAGGCGGGCTACGAGGCCTTCAACACCCTCAGCGCGGCCTTCCTATCAGGCGCAAACGTGTGCTGGCAGTCGGCCGGATGGCTGGAGGGGGGCCTGGTCACCTGCTTCGAGAAGTTCGTCGCCGACGTCGAGCTGATCGAGCTGCTGCAGCAGCAGTTCGCGCCGGCCAGGATCGACGAGGCCAGCCTCGCCTACGACGCGCACGTCGAGGTCGGCCAGGGCGGGCACTTCTTCGGCACCGAGCACACGCTCGCGCACTTCCGCGACTGCTTCTGGCGGCCCACGATCGGGTCGACCGACAACATCGACCGCTGGCGCAAGAACGGGTCGCGGGATTACGCCAGCCGCTCCGAAGACCGCTGGCGGGCACTTGTGGAGAGCTACGAGCAGCCGCCGCTGGACGACGCCGTCGAGGCGGAGCTGGTCGAGTTCGTGGAGCGGCGAGCCCGCGAGCTGGGTGACACCGTCAGCATCCGGCGTGGCCCGGTGCAGCCGGCCCACCGCGAGGCCTCCTAGGCCTCGCGGGCCGCCCGGCGTCGCAGCGCCACGCCGGTCAGCGACTCGCGGATGACGCGGTCGGCCACCAGCGCCGTGATGTCGGCTCCGCCGACCATCGTGGGCAACACCTCGACAACGTCCGAGCCGACCAGGTCGAGCCGGCTGGCCAGCGACCGGCAGGCCCACAGCAGCTCAGTGGGCGTCATGCCGCCCGGCTCGGGGGTGCCGGTGCCCGGGGCGAAGGCGGGGTCGAGCACGTCCACGTCGACGGTCAGCAGCACCGGACCGGGGCCGACGATGGCGACGGTCCGCTCGACGATCTCCTTGATGCCACGGTCGCGCACGTCGTGGGCGAAGAACGATGTGATCCCGCGCTCGCGCTGCCAGGCGAACTCCTGCTCGCCCGGCCAGTAGCCGCGCAGGCCGATCTGCACGTAGCGTGAAGGGTCGACGTGGCCGCGGTCGACGGCGTTGTACATGGGCGTCCCGTGTGAGAGCACGCGTTCCCACTGGAGGGCGCCGGTATCGGTGTGGGTGTCGAAGTGGACGAGGCCGATGGGGCCGTGCACCGAGGCCAGCGCCTCCGCCTCGGGCTGGGTGATCGAGTGGTCGCCGCCCAGCAGCACCGGCATCACGCCTGCCGAGGCGACCTCGGCCACCAGCGCCGTGATGGCGGCGTGCGACGACTCCGGGTCAGCTGGGACACAGGCGGCGTCGCCGTAGTCGACAACGCGCAGCTCCTCGAACGCGTCGATGCCGGCCTCGAGGTGTACGCCGTGGGGCGCGCCGGCGGCGCGGATCGCGCGCGGACCGAACCGGGTGCCGGGGCGGTCGGTGACGAGCTCGTCCATGGGCGCGCCGATGATGGCGGCGTCGACGCCGGCAAGGTCGGCCAGATCCTCGGTGTAAGGCAAGCCGGCGAACGTCAGTAGCCCGGCGTAGTCGGGTTTGCCGTCCGCGTGGCGTGACCAGCGTCGCTGGGGATCGATCATGCCGGGTCTCCTTGCTCCTGGGATGGGAGCCGACATTCTGGCGCGTGGCGGAGCGGCGTGCCGCCGCTCAGGGTTCCGGCACCTCGCCCGGCTGCCACAGCTCGAAGCGGTTCCCCTCCGGGTCAACCGCATGCCCGAATCGGCCGTAGCTGGCCTCGGACACCTCGTCGTCAACGGTGGCGCCGGCCGCCCGCAGCTGCTCAAGCATGGCGTCGAGGTCGTCGACCCGGAAGTTCAGCATGGTCTGCTGCTCCAGTCCGCCGAAGTACTCGGTGTCGGTCGGGAACGGCGCGAACACGGTGGGGCCGGCCTGCTGCGTCCACGACCACTTCGTCTCCATGCTGGGGATGCCGAGGTTGGCCTCATACCAGGCCGCCAGGCCGGCCGGGTCCTTGGCGCGGAAGAAGAAGCCGCCGATGCCGGTGACGCGCTGCATGGCGGCACCGTACACGCTGCGGGCACCTGCGAACGGGCACCGTGCTGGGCGCCGCCTATGTACTGCCAATGCGGACTGCAAGGGCGGTTTGCGGCCCGCGCCGGAAGGGGCAAGACTGCTGCCGACGACCTCTCGAGGAAGGACTGCGGATGCCGCGACGAGTCGTGCTGCTGGTGGGTACGCGTAAGGGATGCTTCGTGATGGAGAGCGACCTCGACCGCCGGGACTGGCGGATCCGAGGGCCGTACTGCGACGGCTGGCCGGTCTACCACGCGATCTACGACGGCGAGTCGGGCGCGATCTACGCCGCTGCCGCCAGCGAGTGGCACGGCACCGGCATCTGGCGCAGCGGTGACCTGGGCGAGACCTGGCAGCTTTCCAGCGAAGGCCTCGGCTACGGCGAGAACGCCGAGCTGAAGATCTCGAAGGTGTCGGGATTGTCGGCCGCACACGGCCGCGTGCTCGCGGGCGCCGAGGCGGCGGGCGTGTTCGAGAGCCGCGACGGCGGCACCACCTGGTCGCTCAAGAGCACGCTCGACGGCCAGCCCGGCCGCGAGCTGTGGAACATCCCCGAGAACCAGCCGCCGGGACACCTGGGCATGCCGGCGATCATGCCGCACCCGACCGAACCCGAGCACTTCTGGGTGGTGATCCAGGGAATGGGCATCTTCGAGACGACCGACGACGCGGCCACGTGGACGCCACGCAATAACGGCCTGCGGGCCGCGTGGCCGCGCGAGCACGAGGACGTCGGGTTCTGCGTGCACAAGCTGGTGATGTCGCCGCTCGACACGGATCGCATGTACCAGCAGAACCACGTCGGCATGCACCGCAGCGACGACGGCGGTCACTCATGGGTGGAGGTGACCGACGGCCTGCCCACCGAGTTCGGGTTCGCCGCGGCCACGCACCCGCACGACCGCGACAGCTTCTACGTGATCCCGCTCGATCCCGGCCACGGCCGCTTCATGCCCGACGGGCACGCGTCGGTTTGGCGGACGAGCGATGCCGGCTCGAGCTGGCGCCGCCTCGACAGCGGTCTGCCGAAGCAGGACGCGTACCTGGGCGTGCTGCGGGAAGGCATGGCCATCGACGACCTGGACGTGCCGGGGCTCTACTTCGGCACCAGCACCGGCCAGGTGTTCGCCAGCGCGGACGAGGGCGAGAGCTGGTCAGAGATCGCCAGCTACCTGCCGGCGATCGCATCGGTCGAGGTGGCGGTGGTGGAATAGCCGTGGCGGAACTGCACCTCCCCGCCACACTGCCGTCGCTGTTCGAGGACCTGCCGCGCACGCTCGAGGTGGAAGCCGGAACGGTGAACGAGGCGATCGAACGGCTCGACCAGCGCTGGCCCGGGATGCGCGACCGGCTGTGCGAGCCCGGACCGCAGCTGCGCCGCCACATCAACGTCTACGTCAACCGCGAGCGAGCCGGGCTCGACACAAAGATCGAGGACGGCTCGCGGGTGGACGTGATCGCCGCCATCAGCGGCGGCTGAAGCCGGTGAGCGGGGTGGGTGGGGCGCGGCCCACCCACCCCGCAGGAACCTCGCGCGGCTAGAAGCTGCCGCTCGCGATCAGAGTGCCGCCCAGCGTACGGACGCGCACGGTCGAGCTGTTCGTGATGCGCGGCACGCTCTGCCCGCGCTGGGTGCTGTGGTCGACGTCGAACGCTCCCAGGCTGGACACGCGCGGGCTCGCCCACTTGATGCCGTTCACGAACACGTTCACGCGCTTGCCGGCCAGGGCGCGGATGTGCTGCACCTCGACCTCGAGCTCACGCTCCTCGGAGGAGGTCTTCGAGGTCGCATGGCCGGTCGCGCCAGGGAAGGACACGCTTCCGTGCAGGCCGATCGTGCGGGTGACGCCGCCGCCGCCCCTGGCGGCCGCCATCGGGGCGATCACGGCCAGCACCGCGAAGCAGCCGATCAGGGCCGAGATGAGAGATGTACGTCGCATACTGTTCCTCCGTCGGTTGGTGACTTCGGAAGGCAGATTGCTCGCCGGCCGGTCGCGGTCGCAATGGGACATTGGTCCTGGGACCGTGGCGCCGGTCGGTCGCAACGGGCATCCTGGTGCCATGCAGACGCGGGTTTCACCCAGATGAGCCGCGGCGGAATCCTGCGGCCGGTGGCGGTGTTCGCGCTCTCCGGCCTGCTGGTGCTGCTGCTGGTCGGGGTCGCCGGCGCCCTGGCGCTGCGCAGCCTGGCTACGTCCGAGGCACTCCGTCAGGCCAAGCAGGTGACCACCGTGACCGGCCACGGCATCGTCGAGCCGGCGCTCACCACCAACGTCGTGCGCGGCGATCCGCGGGCGATCGCGCGGCTCGACCACATCGTGCGCACCCGCGTGCTCTCGCCCAGCGTGGCCCGCGTCAAGATCTGGAACGCCGAGGGCAAGATCCTCTACTCCGACGAGCCGCGGTTGATCGGTCGGCGGTTCGTGCTCGCGCCGGACGAACTGCAGGCGCTGCGCAGCAAGACCGCCACCGCCGATGTCTCCGACCTGTCGGCACCCGAGAACGCGTACGAGCGCCATCTCGGCAACCTGACGTCGGTCTACCTGGGTCTGCGCGCCCGGGACGGCACGCCGGTGCTGTTCGAGGAGTACCTGCGCTCGAGCGCGATCGCCGGCAGCAGCCGCAGCGTCGCCCGGCTGTTCGCGCCGGTCGGGATCGTGGCGCTGCTGGTGCTGGCCGCGCTGCAGATCCCGCTGGCGTGGCGCATGGCCCGGCGCATCCGAAACGCGCAGCGCGACCGCGAGCAGCTGCTGCAGCACGCGGTGGACGCGTCGGACAGGGAGCGGCAGCTGATCGCCGCCGGGCTGCACGACGGCGTCGTCCAGGAGCTGGCGGGCCAATCGTTCCAGATGGCGGCAGCAGCCGAACAGGACCGGCCGCCGGAGGAGCTGCGCGCGGTGCTGACGGAGGGCGCGGCCGGCACCCGCAATGCGATCCGCCAGCTGCGGTCACTGCTGTTGGAGATCTACCCGCCGGCGCTGCGCGACCAGGGTCTGGTGGCGGCGCTGCCCGACCTGGTGGCGCCGCTGACGGCGCGAGGCATTGAGGTCAGCATGGACATGCAAGGCGATCTGGCACTGCCCAGCGAGGTCGAGGAGCTTGTATTCCGCACCGCTCAGGAAGCGGTCAGAAACGCCGGCGCACACGCGGCCGCAGGCCACGTCCGGATCGGCATCCAGCGCAGCAACGGCCTGGTGCGGCTGCGGGTCAGCGATGACGGCCGCGGCTTCGAGCAGGCCGACCTGGCCGAGCGGCGGGCGGACGGCCACCTCGGCCTGGACATGCTGCGGGACCTGGCCACGTCGGCCGGTGGCACCCTGCAGGTGACGTCGGCGCGGGGCGAGGGCACCACCGTCCAGCTGGAGGTGCCGGCCTCGTGATCCGGGTGGTGGTGATCGACGACCATCCGATCGTCCGGGACGGGCTCATGCGGCTGATCGGCTCCGATCCGGAGCTGGAGGTGGTGGGATCGGGCGGCGACGGCGGCGCCGCGGTGGCGATCTGCGCCGAGCTCGGCCCCGACGTCGCCCTGATGGACCTCTCGATGCCGGGGGTGGGCGGGGTCGAGGCCACGCGGCTGATCGGCGAGCGCGCTCCCGGGGTGCAGGTGATCGTGCTGACGTCGTTCATGGACCGCGAGCGGGTCACCGAGGCCCTGGATGCGGGCGCGATCGGCTACCTGCTGAAGGACGCGGAGCCCGGGCAGCTGCTGCACGCGATCCACGCGGCCGCCCGAGGCGAGTCGCCGCTCGACCCGCGCGCCGCACGCGCGATGCTGGCGGCACAGCGCACCCCCGACCGGCTGGACGCCCTGACGGCGCGCGAGCGAGAGGTGCTGGCGCTGGTGGCCGAGGGCCTGCCCAACAAGCAGATCGCGCGGCGGCTGGAGATCAGCGAAAAGACGGTGAAGGCACACCTGACCAGCGCGTTTCGCACGATCGGCGTCGACGACCGCATGCAGGCCGGCCTGTGGGCACGGCGGAACGGGCTCTAGCCGTCCACGGCTACGGCACCCAGCCGAAGGACATGTAGCTGCCATCCGCGCCGGTGATGCGACGCCGGTGAGCGGGGCCGTCGACGTTGACGACGTACAGGGCGATGTGGGCGTTCGAGCTCTGCTCGGCATGCTCGTACACGAGATATCTCCCATCCGGCGACCACTGTGCGCAGCATGAGCCCGTGGCCGCCGGGTCGGGGTCGACCATGTGCAGATCCGATCCGTCCGGGTGCATCAGGAAGACGCTGTGGAACACGCCCGAGGCGACCTTGTCGAAGGCGATCCAGTCGCCCGAGGGTGACCACCGGGCGCTCGTCGTCCACTGGCCCCAGTCGGTAATGCGGTGCACATCGCTGCCGTTGGCCGACGCGACGAACACCGCGCTCAGCCCGGGCGGGACGCCCCGTCGCCTCGTGAGGACCGAGAACGCGATGCTACGGCCATCCGGGAGACCAGCTGGCCGGCGATCCGAAGTAGCAGCAGGCCACCACCCCCGGGCCGCCGACCCTCGCCACGCCGGCCGTCCCTCGAGTCACATACAGCGTCCCGAAGCGGCCGCCGTGGTCGCGCTGGAAGAGCAGCAGCGACCGGCCATCGGGGGAGTATGCGAGCGGGCGTTGCGGCCGCCCGCGCGGGGCGGTCGTCAGGCGGCGAAGGTTGCGGGCGCTGACCGACATCGAGTACAACGCCGTCCCGGGCCGGGCGCGCGGCGTCGACGCCCGCCAAGGCCAGCACCTTGCCGTTCGGAGACCAGGCACCGGGGTCAGGCGCAGCGCGTGTGGCCGGTGGGCAGCGGGATCGGGGACGTGAAGCCGCCGCCGGTCGACACCAGCTGCAGTGGCCCGGCGCCGGCCACCAGCACCGCGAACCGGCTCGTTGCCGTCGACGGAGTCAGGCAGCAGGTGCGGTGCAACGGCAGATGCCCGACCACGGCACCGTCGGGCGTCACCTCGACGACCGGCCCGCTGGCATCGCCGAACATCCCCCCGGCGGCGTGTCGCGCAAAGGCGATCGTGCCGGTCGCCGGATTCGGCGCTGCCGGCGTCTGGGGTCGCGACGATCCGGGGTGGCACCGGGCGGCCCACGACGGACTGGCCGCCGCTCGCGAGCAAGGCGACCGTCGCGCCCGCGACGACCGTGACGGCCGAAAAGGCTGACAAACACCGCCCTTGAAGGCGTGCGATCCCATGGTCGCCGGAGGTTACAGCGAGCGCGGGCTGAGCATCGAGCTACTTGTCCGGCTTGCGGGCACGGCTGGGGGCGACGCGCGCCGGCTCGTTCGGCATCTTCGGGTAGACCGGCGGCCAGGGAGCATCCATCAGGCCTGCCGCCATGTCGCGGCGGTGCATCTCCATCAGCGGCTCCAAGGACTGCGGCCGCTCCGGCATCCCTCCCAGGCGTCGCCGCTTTTCGGCAACGCGCGCGGGCACTGTGGCCAGGGTCAGTGCCTGCGGATCGATGCTGTCGAGCTCGTCCCAGGCGAACGGCATCGAGACCTGGGCGCCAGGCCGCGGCCGCACCGTCCAGGCCCCGATCACGGTCTTGTGGGGCGCGTTCTGGTTGAAATCGACGAACACGCGCTCGCCCCGCTCCTCCTTCCACCAGGCGGCGGTGGTCAGGTCGGGCCGGCGGCGCTCCAGCTCGCGGGCCAGGGCCACCGCCGCCTCGCGCACCACGAACGAGTCCTGCTCGGGCCGCAGCCGCACGTAGACGTGGATGCCGTTGCGGCCGGTGGTCTTGGGGTGGCCCTCGATGCCGAGCTCATCGAGCAGCGCCCGCGTCTCGGTGGCCGCCTCCTTGACCATGGCCAGATCGACGCCGGGCGAGGGGTCGAGATCGATCCGAAGCTCATCGGTGTGGTCGGGGTCGGCCGCGAGGTAGGGCCACACGTGCAGGCCGATGCAGCCGAGGTTCACGGCCCATACGATGTGGGCGACGTCGGCCGCGACCAGCGCCTGCGAGGGCGTGCCGTTGGGCGTCTGCACGGTGGTGGTCTGCAGCCAGTCGGGCGCGTTCTTGGGCACGCGCTTCTGGAAGAAGGACGACCCGCCGGCGCCATCCGGGTAGCGCTCCATCAGCACGGGGCGGCCACCGAGGGCGCGCATCAGCGGCTGCTCGATCGCCAGGTAGTAGTTGGCGAGATCGAGCTTGGTCTCGCCCCGTTCCGGGAAGAACGTCTTCGCCGGATTCGAGAGGGCGAGCGTGCGGCCGGCCGCCGCGATCTCTGCTGAGGCTTTGTCGGGCATGCGTTCGCTGGCGATGATACGCCGCCCTGTGCGAGGGTTCGTGCAGATGACGACCGACCTGGCACCGGTGATTCGCCGAAACACGCTGCTCCTGTCCACCGTCGAGCGCGGTCAACTCGGTGGTGCTGCAGCTGGCCGCGGCCGTATCGACGCTGACGTTCGTACTGGTGACGGGCCATGCCGGGCTGCTGGGTCTCGGCCCTGCGATCTTCCTGACGTCGTCGGGCGTGACGGCGGTGATCGCCGGGCGTACGATGGACAGGCACGGGCGCCGGCCGGTGCTGGCGGTCGGGTTCGTGGCGCTGTCGAGCGGGTGCGCGTTGAACGCGCTGGCAACACGCACATCATCGGTGCCGGCGCTGCTGGCCGGGTTGGTGCTGATCGGCGTGGGCATGGCCACGTCGCTCCTGATCCGGACGGCGGCCGGTGACATGTACGCGCCGGAGCGCCGCGCTCGCGGCATCTCCTACGTCCTCTTCGGGTCGGTGTTCGGGGCGATCCTGGGCCCGGCGGTGTTCAGCCCGATGTTCGCCGGCAAGCAGCGTCGACCCGGACGTGCTGACGGTGCCGTGGCTGGCGGCCGCCGGCGATCGCCCTGGTGGCGATGGCGATCGTGATGCTGGTGCGGCCGGACACGCGAGAGATCGCGATCCAGATCGGCGCCGAGCAGGGCGCACCGCCACCCGGCGCGGCCGCGCCGCTGGCCGAGATCCTGCGCCGGCCCGGGGTGCTGCCGGCGATGGCCGCGAGCCTGGCCAGCTTCGCCGTGATGGTGTCCGTGATGAACCTGTCCGGATACGTCGTCGTGCAGGTGCACCACCATGCGCAGGACGCGGTGTTCCCGATCATCGGCGCGCACGTGCTGGGCATGTATGCGCTGGTGATGGTGGTCGGGACGCTGATCGACCGAATCGGGCGGACGCCCGCGCTGGCCATCGGCCTGCTGGTGATGGGTGCGTCGGTGCTGTCGCTGCAGTGGGTGCAGGGCGTGCCGGCGACCGCGGTGCTGCTGTTCGGGCTCGGCATCGGCTGGAACATCTCGTTCGTCGCGGCGACGGCACAGCTGGCGGATCTGAGCAGCGCGCTCGAGCGAGGCAAGCTGCTCGGCTTCAACGACCTGATCGCGTCGCTGCTGGGCGCATCGATGGCGCTGGTCGGCGGCTACGGGCTGGAGACCTCCGGCGTGGGCGCGCTGGCCGTGGGTGCGGCGGTGGTGGCGTGTCGCCGGTGGCGTGGATCCTGTGGCACGAGCAGCTGCCCGCCGCGTCGTCGGAGGCTTGAGCGTCAGTTGTGGATGCGCTCGCCGCGGGCGAGCATGGCGACGAACGTCTCGATTCGCCTGGCGCGGGTCGCGGGTCGCTGGCATCCTGGATGCGGTAGAGGATGGCGTAGCGGTTGCGGCTGTCGAGCGACTCGAAGAAGGCGCGGGCGGCGGGATCGCGGTCGAGCTCGCGGGCGAGGTCGTCGGGCACCTGGGCGGCGCTCTGCGGCTCATACGCGGCGTCCCAGCGACCGTCCGCACGGGCGCGCTCGACCTCGCGCAGCCCGGACGGCTGCATCTCGCCGCGCTCGATCAGGAGCTCGGCCTTGGCGCGGTTGACCTGCGACCACCTGCTGCGACGAGCGCGGGGAGCGAAGCGCTGCACCCAGTGGTGTTCGTCGAAGGACTGCTTGCGGCCGTCGATCCAGCCGAAGCAGATCGCCTCCTCCAGCGCCTCCGCGTGGGTCACGGACTCGATGCCGCTGCCCTTGCGGGCGATCTTCAGCCAGATGCCTTCGCTGCTCTCCGGCTGGGCAGCGAGCCAGTCACGCCAGGCCTGCTTGCTGGGAAACGAGAGCGCCGGATGCTGCTTCTCGGCCACTCGGGGACCGTAGTCGCAAATCTGATCGCCGCCCGGCGGCGTATCCGCGGTAGGGCCGGCTCGGTCGTCGGCGAACCGTGTGACGGGGGACCGAGACGGGGACTCCCAGGATGCTGACGGCGGTAATCGCAGGGGCATGCTGCGTGGGCGTGGGAGCGGTGCTGATGACGAGCGCCGCACGTAGCACAGCGACCACGGTGCCGGTCTCTGTCGGCCCGGGCGGCATGCTCGTACTCAACGCCCGACAGGGTCTGAGCCGGGACTCGCCCGGCGTGAGCGGTCCGGCACCGGCTCGGGTCGGGTCGGGTCGTTTCAAGGCGTTGATACGCGACCGCGTGGTTGAGTGGCGGCCGGCCGGGGGACGTGATGTTCGTGCCGCCCGGCGGTGCGAATCGTTGCGGATCGCCCCGGGATCGTTGCCGCGGCGTGCGGAACGTCGCGCTCTTGGTGGTCACGCGCCGGTCACGGGGGTGCAACGCCGGTTGCGCGTTTCAGGGTGTCAAACCCCAACTCGGGCGGCGTGAGGGGGTCCGCACGGGATCGTGGCGGGTCGTTGCGCCGCCGTGATGGGCGGCCGCGTGGTTGAGCGGTGGGCGGCCGACGGCCGTGATGTTCGTGGCGCCCCGGCGGTGCGAAACGTTTCGGATAGTGCCGGGATCGTTGCGGCGGCGTCGGGTTCGTTGCGCTTGTGGCTGTCACGCCCCGGTCGCGGCGGCGTCACGCGCGGACGCGGGCGTGCTCGGGGTCGACCAGCACGTCGGCGGCCAGCTCGGCGGCGACCGGCCGGCCCAGCACCTCGACCTCGACCCTGGCGTCGCCGGCCAGGTCGGCCGGCAGGTACGCGAACGCGATCGTCCGCCCCACGGTGTGCCCGTAGCCAACGCTGCGCACACGGCCGGCGGTATTCCCGTCCACCAGCACCGCCTCGCCGCCGTATGCCGGCAGGTAGTCCTCGCCGCCCACCAGCAGCGTGCGGATCCGGCGCGAGGGCTCGGTCCCGGCCGCCCGCAGCGCTTCGCGGCCGATGAACTCGCCCTTGTCCAGCGCCACGCAGAAACCGAGCCCGGCCTCATACGGCGTGTCCCCGCCCGTCAGGTCGCTGCCCATGTAGCGGTAGCCCTTCTCCAGCCGCAGGCCCTCCAGCGACCGGTACCCCGCGATCACGAGGCCATGCTCGCGCCCCGCGGCCGCCAGCCGGTCCCACACCTGCACCGCGTCGGGCGCCTCGGCATACAGCTCGAATCCGAGCTCGCCGACGTAGGTGATGCGCTGCGCCAGCACCGGCTCGCAGATGCGGATCTCGCGCGCCGTGCGGAACGGGAGGGCCGCTGCCGAGACATCGTCGTCGCTGCACGCCGCCACCACGTCCCGCGCCCGCGGCCCCCAGATCCCGATCACCGACAGCCGCTCCGTCACCTCGCGCATCTCCACCGGCCCGTCCTCGTCTCGCATGTGCAACCGCAGCCAGCCCATGTCCGACTCGACGACGCCGGCCCCCGTCACCACCCGGAACAGCTGCTCGCTCAGCCGCGTTACGGTCACGTCGGCGACGATCCCGCCACGCGCGTTCAGGAACTGGGTGTAGACGACGGTGCCGGCCGGCCGGTCGATGCGGTTGTCGCAGACCCTGTCCAGCAGCGGAAGCGCGCCGGGCCCCTCCAGCTCGATCTTGCCGAAGGACGACATGTCGATCATCCCGGCCCGCTCCCGAACCGCCCGGTGCTCCCCGCCCACCGCCTCGAACCAGAGCGGCCGCGCCCAGCCGTACCCGCGCTGGTCGGCACCGGCCCGCCGCCACGGCTGCCCGGGTCGCAGATGGTCGGCCCGCTCCCAGCCGTTCTTGGAGCCGAACACCGCACCTGCGTCCTGCAGCCGCCCGTGCAGCGCGCTCAGCCGGTTCGGCCGGCCCCACTCATCGTGGTCATCCGGGTACCGCAGCCGGTAGTAGTAGCGGTAGACCTCGCGGCCGGCCGCGTCCACCTGGGCCGGCGGCCGATACGCATCGCCGAACCGCCAGGCCCGCATCCCGTGCACGTCCAGCTCGGTCTCGTCGTCGGTCATCCACTCCGCGATCGTCTTTCCGATCCCACCCGCCCCGCCGAAGCCGTTCAGCGACAGCCCGGCCGCCATCCAGAACCCGGGCACCCCCGGCACCGGACCCAGCAGCGGATTCCCGTCCGGCGTCATCGCGTCCGGATGGCACTCCAGCGTGACCATGCCGGCGTCCTCCAGGAACGGAAACCGCCGCGCCGCGCCGCTCCAGAGCTGGGCGAACCGCTGCTCGTCGGCCGGCAGGTTCCTCGCCGCGTGATCCCACGGCACCCCGTCCAGCCAGCGCGAGACCGGGTTCGGCTCGTAGCCGCCGAACAGCACCCCGCCCGCCTCGGAGCGCCCGTAGACGAGGTTGTCGGTGTCTCGGAAGCAGGGCATGTCGCGCGGCAGCTCGTGCCCGTCCACCGCCTGCAGCGCGATGTGCTGGTGGTCGACCGGCACCGACGGCGTGAACGCCCCCACCATAGCCGACACCTGCGGCGCCCAGATCCCGCAGGCGTTGACCACATGGTCGGCCTCGATCCGCCCGCCGCTGGTCAGCACCGCCCGCACCGCCCGCCGGTGATCGAGCTCGATCGCCGTCACGCGCGTGTTCTGCAGCACCGCCGTCCCCAGCTCGCGGGCGGCGTCGGCCAGCGCGTGCGTGGCAGTGTGCGGGTCGACGCAGCCGTCCTGCTCGACCCAGATCGCGCCGTACAGCTCGTCCCGGCTGGCCTGTGGCATCCGCTCCAGCGCCTCGTCGGGCGACAGCACGTGCACGTCAAGCCCGATGCCGCGGGCCCGGCTCGCGCCCCGCTCCAGCTCCACCAGGCTCTCGGGGCTGGAGGCGATCCGGAGGCTGCCGAGCCGGTCGAACACCCCCAGCCGCTCGTAGAGCTCCACGCTGTAGCGGCGGAACCGCATCATCGCCGGCGAGGGGTTGAACTGGGTCACCAGACCGGCCGCGTGGCAGGTCGACCCGCTGGTGAGCTGAGCCTTCTCGACCAGCACCACGTCTCGCCAGCCCGCCAGCGCCAGGTGGTAGGCGACGCTGCATCCGGTGACTCCGCCACCGATGACGACGACCTGCGCGCGGTCGGGGAAACTGGTCTGTACCACGTTTCGGGACTGACTATAGTGGTCGCCATGCCGGTCGACAAAGCCATCGACGAGCTGATCGACGTCGTCCCCGAGCTGCGCGGAGAGCGCGTCGTGACCGAGCTCGCAGGCGGTCTCACGAACACCAACTACAAGGTCGAGACCGACCAGGGCACCTTCGTCGTGCGCATCTCGGCCAAGGACTCGAGCATGCTCGCGATCGACCGCGAGAACGAGTACCTGAACACGGTCGCCGCCGCCGAGGAGGGCGTCGGCCCGGCCGTCATCGGCTACATCCCGGAGCACTCGCTGATGGTGCTGGAGTTCATCGAGGGCCAGACGCAGGGCGCCGAGGACCTGCGCCGCGGGGACAAGATCGAGATGGTGGCGCACGCGTGCCGGCGGCTGCACGCGGCCGCCCGCTTCCGCGATGACTTCAACATGTTCGACATCCAGCGCCGATACCTGGCGCTCGTGCAGGAGCGCGGGTTCAAGCTGCCCGACCGCTACCTCGAGTTCGAGCCGGCCGTGCGCGAGATCGAGCGTGCGATGGCCGTCCGCGACGAGGGTACCGTCCCCTGCAACAACGACCTGCTGGCCGAGAACTTCATCGACACCGGCGGCGAGTTCCGGCTGATCGACTACGAGTACTCCGGCAACAACGACGCCTGCTTCGAGCTCGGCAACGTCTGGAGCGAGTCGAACCTGTCGCTCGACCAGCTCGACCAGCTGGTGGCCGCCTACTACGGCCGGCCGCTGCGCAACAAGGTGGCCCGGGCGCGGCTGTGGGGGCTGATGTCCAAGTACGGCTGGACGCTGTGGGCCTCCATCCAGGACGGCGTCTCCGACATCGATTTCGACTTCTCGGAATGGGGCCTCGAGAAGTACGACAGGGCCGTGCTCGAGTTCGACGGCGCGGACTTCGGCCGGCTGCTCGACGATGTCACCGCCGACGATTAGCACCGTCCACGACACAGCGGCTCCCGATCAGCCAGCCGACGTGACGGCGTCGACGGTCGCCGTCTACGACGCGATCGCCACGTCCTACGCCGGCCGCCGGGCGGAGATGCCCCCGCGGCTGGTGCAGCTGGCGCAGC
Source organism: uncultured Actinomycetes bacterium (assembly GCA_963737445.1). GTDB lineage: Bacteria > Actinomycetota > Thermoleophilia > Gaiellales > JAICJC01 > JAICYJ01. The sequence goes on from CAVTSO010000025.1 coordinate 300,500, forward strand.
GAGCACTTGCGATCGTGCGCCGGTCGGGCGCCGACCCGATCGCGATCGCCGACCTCGGCTGCGGCGCCGGTCGCGACCTCGCGTTCTTCGAGCGGGAGCAGCCGAGCGCCGTCACGGTCGGCATCGATGCGTCCGCGGCCATGCTTGAGGCGGCTCGGTCGCACGTGCACGGACGACTGGTCGCAGGCGACCTCCGACAGCTGCCGCTGGACACCGGCTCACAGCACCTGGCTTGGGCATGCGCATCGCTGCTGCACCTGCCCAAGCAGCAGCTGCCGGCGGCGCTGGCCGAGGCGCGGCGGGTGCTG